>JAEPNK010000002.1 GCA_017643495.1 Rhizobiaceae bacterium
GAGCTGATCGTGCCAATCGCCATGGAAGAGCGCCTGCGCTTTGCTATCCGTGAAGGCGGACGTACCGTCGGAGCAGGTATCGTAGCTTCAATTATCGAGTAATGTAGAGTGGGGTCGGATGACGGCCCCGCTTTCATGCCGTTGCCCTACGTCCGACGGCGGAAAATATAAGCAAACACGCGCAAGCGCGTGCTTTGCGCGGAGCAGGAATCGTAGCTTCAATTATCGAGTAATGTAGAGTGGGGCCGGATGACGGCCCCGCTTTCATGTTCTTGTCTGTCTGACAGGCAAACATGGTGGTGAATTTTACAGGCGACCCGTGCGGTCACCTGTTTTGTTTCCTGCATCAGGTGCTAGACTGTGATCGTGAATTCCGGAACAGGAGCAGTCGGATGAAATTGAACCACATGGCACTGACAGTTTCAGATCGTGCCAGGTCAGCAGGGTTCTATGGTACATGGTTCGGATTGACCAAAGCGGTGCATGAAGATGATCATCTGTTAATCCTTTCCAACAGCAACGGGGACTATCTGGCGCTCAGCGAGGGCAAAGTGCCGCCGCATCCTCCGCGCACCACCCATTTCGGTTTTCAGGCAGATAACGTGGATGCGGTATATGAGATAAGAAAGAAGTTTGCTGATGCGGGTGTGGAAGAGGCGGAATGGCAGGAGCAGGGCACCATCCGGGTACAGGTTTTCGATCCGGACGGATATCGTGTCGATGTTTACGCCTTTGATTTTTGAGTAACCAGTCTTGCGCAGAATAGCCCTGATTTTCTGGAATGCGGTTATCCGCCTCGTGTATGACGGCGGTCTTGCCAATGCAGGCAACGTTGCCCTTTCTCTGTTGCTCTCCCTGTTTCCGTTTATGTTGCTGATTGCCACCCTGGTGAACATCTGGGGGGAGCCGGAACTTCTGGAAGAAATTCTTGCCCTTGTGTTTGATCACTGGCCTGCGGAAAGCGCGGCACCCATTGCCGAACAGATGAAAGTGGTGCTCGGGCAGGCCAGCGGAAGCCTGTTTTCATTCAGCACACTGATTGCGCTTGTGCTTGCTACCAATGGAGTGGAAAGCGCGCGCGACGGATTGAACCGTGCTTACAAATTGGTTGAAAGCCGCATGTTCTTTCGCCGGCGTCTTCAGGGAACCTTGTTTGTTTTTGTTGGTGCAGTCGGATTGATCATGTCAGCTTTCCTGCTTGTCGGCACCCCGATCGTCTGGACGTTCCTGGTTGCAAGACTGGAGTTCCTGTCTCCCTTCAGTTTCACGGTTGCATTAATCCAGTACGGACTTGCAACCTCGATACTGGTGCTCGTTATTTACAGTTTTCACTATTTTTTGCCGGATGGAAGGCATCGCTTTGGAGACCTTGTCTGGGGAGTGATCATCACGATTGCAGGCATTTTCCTGGGTTCCGAGCTGTTCGCAATTTATCTTACCAGTTTTGCGAATTATACCGCGTTGTACGCAGGTATGGCCGGCATAATGATTGTGATTGCCTATCTTTACTATCTATCCGTTCTGATCCTGTTCGGTGCAGAATTCAACGCGGCCCTGATGGAAGATCGCGCCTTGCAGAAAGACCGTGCCGCCGTGAAGTCAAGACAGGAAACACCGGCTTCCGTTCATCCAGGTGAGAACCGGGATTGAGCAGACAATACTGTCCGGTAAGGCAATCGAGATTTCACTTGAAAAATCATTGCAAGCCCCGTACTAAGACTTCACTTTGCGATCATCGCATAGGGGTATAGCTCAGTTGGTAGAGCGACGGTCTCCAAAACCGTAGGTCGCGGGTTCAAATCCTGCTGCCCCTGCCACCTTAACGTGGCCCTTTTCTTTCCTTGACATGACTTGTGCGCAGTTTCTCCCGGGCAGGACAGACTGTCAGTAATGCATCTTGCTTGCATTGGTGTAAGCTGGCCGAAACATCAATTGATGCGGTAGCGGAGGTGCCACGATGACAATTCATCAAAACCTGATTGGCGGACAGTGGACGGGAACGGAGACGCGTCCGGATATCAATCCGTCAAACACGAATGATGTGGTGGGTGAGTTCTCGTCCGCCACCCGTCAAGATGCGGAACAGGCAATCGCTGCAGCCAAGGCGGCCTTTCCCGCGTGGTCTCGCTCAGGCATCATGGAACGGCACACGCTTCTGCGCAAAACGGCTCAGGAAATTCGCGCACGCAGTGATGAAATCGGTTATTTGCTGTCCCGGGAAGAGGGGAAGACCCTTGCCGAAGGCGTCGGTGAAACATTGCGGGCGGCACAGATATTCGATTTCTTTGCTGGTGAAGCCCTGCGTCTGAACGGTGAAGCCGTACCTTCGGCGAGGCCGGGTATTGGCGTGGAGGTGACGCGTGAACCGGTAGGCGTGGTTGGCATCATAACGCCATGGAACTTCCCCGTAGCCATTCCGGCATGGAAGATCGCGCCGGCCCTTTGTTACGGGAATACGGTTGTTTTCAAACCCGCTGAACTTGTTCCGGGCTGTGCCTGGACCCTGGTTGATATCCTGCACAGGGCAGGCCTGCCCGAAGGCGTGCTCAATCTTGTTATGGGTGAGGGGGCTGTGGTCGGCCAAGCCATGGTGGACAGTCCCGACATTGATGCGATCACCTTTACAGGTTCGGTGGGTACCGGCAAGCGGATTGCCGCTGCCTGTGTTGAGCGCATGTGCAAGGTTCAACTCGAGATGGGTGGTAAGAACCCGCTGGTAATCCTGGATGATGCAAACCTCGATACTGCTGTCGATGTAGCCCTGAACGGTTCTTTTTTCTCTACCGGGCAGCGTTGTACGGCCTCATCACGCCTGATTGTGACAGAAGGCATCCACGACCGGTTCGTTACTGCTCTTACAGAAAGGTTGCGCAAGGTAATTGTCGACGATGCGCTGAAACCGGATACCCAGATCGGACCGGTTGTTGACCAGAACCAGCTTGATCAGGATGTCGATTACATTTCCATCGGAAAAAACGAGGGTGCAAATCTGGCTTTTGGTGGTGACCTTCTCAATCGGTCGACACCGGGCTTTTATCTGCAACCGGCCCTCTTTACAGAATGCAGGAATGACATGAGAATATGTCAGGAGGAGATTTTTGGCCCGGTGGCTTCGGTTATCCGCGTTCGCGATGCCGACGAGGCATTGGCCATGGCAAACGACATTCCGTTTGGGCTGTCGGCTGGTGTATGTACCGAGAGCCTGAAAATGGCCACGCATTTCAAGCGTAACCTGGAAGCAGGAATGGTGATGGTGAACCTGCCAACCGCGGGTGTTGATTTTCACGTGCCGTTTGGTGGCAGAAAGGCTTCATCATACGGGCCACGCGAGCAAGGCAGTTATGCAAGTGAATTCTACACGACTGTAAAGACAGCTTACACTGTGTGACAGAAAGTGTGTTGCCGCCAAATAATAAGACTAAGGGATATACCCGTTTGTATCTGTGCCTTAGCATCCACTTCATCGGCGAGACCCATAGGAGTTAGTCTGGCCGGCAAAATTCAATGGGAGGAGAATGTCATATGAAAAAGCTTCTGATGACTACCGTTGCCGTTTCGGCAATGTTTTCGGCCAGCACTGCATGGGCCGACAACCATCCGCTAAAGGTTGGTTTCATGGCAACGCTGGAAGGGACTTACACCATTCTTGGTGAAGACGGTCAGCGTGGCTTCAAGCTTGCAATGAAAGAGCTTGAGAACAAGATGGGCGGTCGCGATGTTGAAGTGATCGTCGGTGCGACAGATGCCAGCCCTGAAAGCGCATTGCGCGCAGTCCGCAAACTGGTTGAACAGGACAAGGTTGATATCGTGATTGGCCCGTTGTCAGGTTCTGAAGGTATTGCTCTCAGGGATTACGCAAAAGAACACCCTGAAGTTACCATCATCAATGGTGTATCCGGTGCCCAGGAAACCACTTTTGTTGATCCTGCACCAAACTTTTTCCGTTTCAACACGGATGGTGCACAATGGGGCGTTGGCCTTGGCGAATATGTTTACAATGAAAAAGGCTGGAAAACCGTAGCTTCCGTGGCCGAGGATTATTCCTTTGCCTACACCAATTTCCTTGGGTTTGCTCATGGTTTCTGCAAGGCAGGCGGTAAAATTACCGAACGTCAATGGGTGCCACTGGGCAGCAAGGACTTTGCTTCGATCATTGCAAACCTGCCGGATGACGTGGACGCCATCTATGTCGGCCTTGGTGGCGGTGACGCTGTCAACTTCCTCAACCAGTACCAGCAGGCTGGTGGTGATGCGAGCCTGATTGGCGGTTCGATCATGGTTGACGGAACAGTGCTGTCTGCGAAAGGCAACGCGAAAAACGCTTTGATCGGCACACCTTCTTCAGGCCCACAGGCTGATACATGGGATGATCCGGACTGGCAGAAATATGTGAAAGCCTATCAGGATGCGTTTGAACCGGACCAGCGTTTCCCAACACCGTCACTGCTTGCGACTGGCTATTACAACGCCACACATGCAGCAGCACAGTGCATGGACAAGGTGAATGGCGATCTTTCTGATGGCCAGAAGGCTTTCCGTGAGTGTCTGTCAACCATTGAACTCGATGCGCCGAATGGCACGATCGTACTCGATGACAACCGTCAGGCTATCGGTTCGAACTTCGTGATCGAAGTGGTCGAGCAGGATGACGGAACATTGGCTACCAAAATGGTTTCCAAGGTAGACAATGTGAACCAGACACTGGGGGAGGATGAAGCCGAGTTCCGCAAACTTGGACTTCCATCCCGCGACATTATCGAATGTGACTGAAAATAATGGCAAACCGGGTCGCATTGGCGATCCGGTTTCCACCAGGGGTCCCAGGGTAGATAGATCATACAGATTCGATGCAGGCCAAGTTCCGGTACCATGACGGAACAGAGTTGCCGATCTTTCGGCAAGAGTCTGAATTCTCACTTTAATTTTGACAAATCGCCGCGGAATGTGCCAGCCTTCATCCAGCATGGAGAACGGTTTGGGAGGACCTTCATGCAACCGGAGGAAAAATGAGCGCTTCATTTACTGTCTACAGGGGCAGGTTCGGCCGCGCCACCATAAGTCATTTGAGCAAACCGCTCTCGCCACACGCACACCGGGAAGGACATCTGGTCTTCAAGATTTCCGGTGCCGACGCAAAAATGAAAATTGAACAGGATCTGTTTGATATCAGTGAAGAACTCGCTGTCGCAATCAATCCGTGGAAGGTTCACCAGTTCTGGGCAGAACACAATTGGGCAGGCGGGGTCTATCTGGTTTTGTATATACAACCAGACTGGTTTCTCGAATTTGGCAAGGATACCCGCAAGGGGCTGAGTTTTGGCAGCGGAAACATCTATGTAACGGATGAGATGCGTTATCTCAGCAATCTTGTCATCGCCCATTTGTTGCGCGAGCAGCACAGCGATGCTTTCTCTGACTATCTCTACCAGCTTACGAAAGAATGTTACGATCAGTCATGGGAAGATAACGTTTGCGACATCCGGCATTCACAGGCCGGAATATCAATAACGGATTTTCGCATCCGGAACTCGATCCGCCTGATGCGTGACAACTTCGGGGAAGAGATTTTTCTGGATAACATTGCCAGGGATTCCGGTCTGTCCAGGCCCCATTTTTACAAGCTATTTCGGCAGAATGTCGGGCTTACGCCAAACATGTATCTCAACATGCTTCGCATGGAAAACGCCATTGATCTGCTGACGACAACAACAGAATCGATAACCTCGATTGGTTTGGACATGGGGTTCTCTTCACAGGCGAGTTTCACACGGTTTTTCACCTCAAACGTGGGCATTGCCCCGACAGACTATCGCCGGGCAACCGTGGTTTGCGGGTAAGCACATGATCTGTGGTCTTTTTTCCGGTGGAGGCCCGAAAAGAGAATACTCAAAGGTATGTGCTTTTGGAGCAGTGTTGAATAAGGTTTACTGCAGTCAATGGGGAGGAGACCCATTCTGACAGATTGAAGATAGTTCTTGCGACCGATGATCGTCGGTTGTCACAACGTAACTGGCAGATGGTTTGAATGTCGAAATTCTGGGAACGGCATCCGTTTTGGTCGTTGATCATCGTTCTGGTGATTGCCGTTTTCATTTGGGCAATTTTTGCCCCTTGGCCCTCCGGCATAACCGACATGTTCGGACGCAAAAAGGTCTTTCTGAATGCGTTGTTCAGCGGTGTCACGCTTGGTGCGCTTTACTTTCTTGCTGCAAGCGGGTTCACACTTATTTTCGGTCTCATGCAGAATGTGAACCTCGCTCACGGTTCACTCTACCTGTTGGGTGGATATGTGGGGTACCAGATTTCCATTGCCACTGCTGATGCGAGCGGCAATGTTGTGAATTACACCTTTTGGTGGCTCCTTGCCTTCGTTGGAGCATTCTTGGCTTGCGCCATATTCGGCATGTTCCTCCAATACGCTGTGTTTCGGCGAATGGAAGGGGATGACCTGAAACAGACGCTTGTCACAATCGGGATTTCCATTGTCGCAGCAGACCTCATGCTGTGGTACTGGGGTGGCGATTTCTACACGATAGCCACGCCGCAATGGCTCGCCGGTCCCACGCAATTGCCGCTTGCAACAGCAGTAAAGAGCAGCGGGGATGTTGTCTTCCTCAAATATCCCAGTGTTCGCCTTCTAATTCTGGTAGCAGCAATTGTTATCGGCGTACTCATGTGGCTGGCACTAAACCGTACACGAGTGGGCATGCTGGTTCGTGCAGGGGTTGATGATCGTGACATGCTCTCGGCCTCCGGTGTGCGTATCCAGCGGATTTTCATTCTGGTATTTGCCTTTGGGGCAGGTCTTGCAGGCATTGCCGGGGTAGTGGGGGGAACCTTCCAGTCTCTCGCGCCGGGCGAGGATACCAGCATCTTGCTCTCATCCCTGGTTGTGGTGATCGTGGGGGGTATGGGCTCTATCCCGGGTGCTGCCCTGGGCGCATTGATTATCGGTCTCGCTGAGCAGTTCGGCTCGGTATATCTGCCAACTTATGCACCGGTTCTGACATTCGTCATCATGGCTGGTGTTCTGGCATTCCGCCCGCAGGGCCTCATTACGAGCGGGCGGTGACAATGGCAGTGGTGGATCACAAGACTTTCGATACAAACGATGCCGACAAGGAAGGTGTTTCCGAGCCATCTCGCACCGGCGTGTACTGGGCGGTCGGCTTGATATTGGTAATTCTGCCTGCCTTTACCGGTGAATTCATCCTGTCTGACATTGTCAGCAGGATTTTGGTGATGGGCATGATCGCGCTTTCACTGATGTTTCTGGCCGGCTATGGCGGCATGGTTAGTCTTGCGCAACTGACGATTGCCGGTGTCGCCGCGTACATGACCGCTGTATTCGGCACAAGTGCGATAACCGAAATTTCAATCGGCCTGACATGGTGGATTGCAGTCCCCATTGCAATCATCATCGCGATGATTTTCGGAACGATGGTAGGGGCGCTGTCGGTGCGTACCGAAGGCATCTATACCATCATGATCACGCTGGCCATTTCGGCAGCATTCTTCTTTCTGGCAAACCAGAACTACGATATCTTCAACGGGTTTAGCGGTATCAATCAGGTGCTTCCGCCGGTTTTTGTGGGTGTGAACTGGGGCAACACGATTCCGTTTTACTATCTCTGCCTGTTTCTTGCGGCAGTTTCCTATGCGCTTGTTCTTTACGTTTCGCGTTCACCGTTCGGTCTTGCCCTTCAGGGCATACGGGACAATCCGAGACGCATGGCAGCTCTCGGTTTCAACGTCACCGCTCACCGTATTGCTGCCTATACATTTGCCAGTCTTGTGGCAGGCGTCGGCGGAGTGCTGATGGTCTGGATGAATACGGCAATCTCTCCGGGCGCTGTAAGTATCGCCGTTGTAATTGATGTCTTGGTCATGGCGGTTGTCGGTGGTCTCGGCCATCCCGTAGGTGCATTTCTTGGTGCTGCTGTTTTCATCATACTGGAAACGTTTGCCCTGGATGTTCTGGAAACACTCGGTCTTCCCGGTGAACGTTTCCAGTTGCTGATCGGCATAGGGTTCCTCGTTATCATCTTCTGGTCGGATGACGGGCTGCTCGGCTTATGGCGGAAATGGCGGGAACGTTCTGCAAAGCGTGATCCGCTTCTTGGAGACTTGGAAGGGGACGGCAAATGACCGATATCGCTTCCAGGCTTTCCGGTGCAGGTACCAACGCCCTCGAATTGCGGGGCATGTCACGATACTTTGGCGCATTGGCTGCTCTCAGCGACATCACGCTGACGGTAAAACCCGGCGAACGCCGCGCCGTGCTTGGTTCCAATGGTGCGGGCAAGACGACATTGTTCAATTGCATTACGGGTGACTTTCTGCCGACAACCGGCAGTATTCGCCTTTTCGGTGAAGATGTTACCACTTTCCCGGCCCATGAACGAATTCGCCGCGGGTTGCGCAGGACCTACCAGATTTCTCTTCTGTTTGGCGGTCTGAGTGTTTTTGACAATATCTATCTTGCCTGTGCAGGCGTATCCCGCGGCCGTTTCTCCATGTTGCGTCCGCGAAAGAATGATGCGCTGGTTGCAGCAGCCGAAGACCTGATCGTAACGGTAAATCTGGCAGAGCACCGGGAAACACTGGTCAATGTCCTTTCTTATGGTCAGCAGCGGCAACTGGAGATTGCACTTGCCCTTGCCGGAGCACCCCGTTTCATTCTTTTTGATGAACCTGCAGCAGGGCTGTCTCCCACGGAGCGCAGTGATCTCATTACCATTTTGACCAGTCTGCCGGAGCATATCGGATACATCATTATCGAGCATGACATGGATGTTGCCCTGCGTGTTTCCGAGTCTGTCACGATGATGCACAATGGCCGTATTTTCAAGGAAGGCCTGCCCCAGGAAATCGAAGAGGACCCCGAGGTTCAGGAGCTATATCTTGGAGGTGGTCATGGTTGAACGTGCCAGAACCGGCCCTCCGATCCTCGATGTGCGAGGGTTGAATGTCTATTATGGTGCATCCCATGCTTTGCAGGGCGTGGACCTGACGCTGGGGTCAGGGGTCCTGTCGGTTGTCGGCAGGAACGGTATGGGCAAGACGACCCTGTGCAAGGCGATCATGGGCCTTGTTCCTGTTTCATCCGGTGCCATCCGCTTTGCCGGCCAGGATATTTCAAACATGGACCCTGCCTCGATTGCCCGGATGGGCATCGGGTATGTTCCCCAGGGTAGGCGCCTGTGGCGCTCGCTCACGGTTGATGAACATCTGCGCCTGATGGCGGGCAACAAGGGCGGTGCATGGTCACCCGAACGTATCTATTCCGTTTTCCCGCGGCTTGCCGAACGGCGTAACAATGGTGGCGGGCAGCTTTCCGGCGGTGAACAGCAGATGCTGGCAATCGGGCGTGCACTGCTTACCAATCCGAAGCTTCTGGTCATGGATGAGCCGACCGAAGGCCTCGCACCGGTGATTGTTTCCCAGGTTGAGGACATGCTGGTACGGCTGGGAGAAGAGGGTGATATCGATGTTCTGGTCATTGAGCAGAATATCGGTGTTGCAACTTCAGTTTCCGAGCAGGTCGCCATTATGGTGAACGGCCAGATCAACCGGGTAATCGATGCGGGGCAACTGGCCGGAGACAGGGATCTTCAGCAGCGTCTTCTGGGCGTTGGTCGACATTCCGAAGCTCCCGAAGAAGAGAGTTCAGAACCGGAAACAAGCCAGCCGTCACAAAAAGCTGCAGCCAAACCGGTTCGTATCTACCTTTCCAATCCAACCATTCCCAATCGCTGGTCCAGACCCGTTCCCGTCCGGGTCATTGAACAGAATGCACGTACCGTCTCGCCGATACCCGGTGTTTCCTCCAATGTTGCCAGCATGCAGGAATTCCGCCCGCTGACATCCGGGGGCGATTCTGTTGTTCTGGTGGCAGGAACCCTTGATACCAAGGGTGAAGAATTGCGTTTCATGCGTGATATTATCCGCGGCTACAAACTGCCGGTTCGTTTGGTCGACCTCTCCACATCAGGAAAACATTCCGGTGCGGAAATTCCGGCTAGCCAGATAGCCGCTTTTCATCCACGTGGTGCAAGCGGGGTTTTCTCCGCTGACCGTGGGGCATCTGTGGCTGGCATGACACTCGCATTCGAACGCTGGATGGCACAGCAATCCGGCATTGCAGGCATTATCGGGGCAGGCGGGTCAGGTGGCACGGCAATGCTGGCTCCCGCGATGCGAGCGCTCCCTGTGGGTGTGCCGAAAATGATCGTCTCAACGGTCGCATCGGGTGACGTGAGCGCTTATGTGGGGCCGTCTGACATTTCAATGATGTATTCGGTGGCTGACGTCCAGGGCCTCAACTCGATTACCAAACGGGTACTGGCAAACGGCGCCCATGCGATTGCCGGCATGGCAAGTGGTTACCGTGAAGCAGAACGCTCACGCCATGATGGTGCCGATGAAAAACCTGTGGCCGGACTGACGATGTTTGGTGTCACAACTCCCTGTGTGCAGCAACTGGTTTCATTGCTGGAAGACAGTCATGAATGTCTCGTGTTTCATGCAACCGGTATAGGCGGCCAATCCATGGAGAAGCTCGTCGACAGCGGGATGATCCGGGCTGTTGTTGATATAACGACAACCGAAATCTGCGACATGATCGTCGGCGGAATATTCAAGGCAACCGAGGACCGTTTCGGCGCGATCATTCGCAAACGCATTCCCTATATCGGTTCCTGCGGTGCATTGGACATGGTGAATTTCGCCGCGCCGGACACGGTCCCGGACAAGTTTTCCGACCGTCTTTTCTACCATCACAACCCGCAGATAACGCTGATGCGCACGACGCCGGAAGAAAATGCGGAAATGGGGAGGTGGATTGGTAACCGGTTGAACCAGATGGAAGCACCGGTTCGCTTTTACCTGCCAGAAGGCGGTGTATCCATGCTCGACAAGCCGGGTGAGGCTTTCCACGATCCCAAGGCACTGAATGCCTTGTTCGATGCATTGGAAAAAACGGTCGTACAGACCACAAACCGCCAATTGGTGCGGCTTCCATACAATATCAATGATCCGGAATTTGCCGAAGAGGTCGCAAAAACCTTTCGTCAGTTTCACGGTGGCGGACGCCAGAAAAAACAAAGGGCATGATACGCGATGGCATTTGAGCGAAAGCAGATTTTGGAAAAGTTCCAGGCAATGAAACAGGCCGGCGAGCCGATAATCGGTGGCGGTGCGGGAACCGGCCTTTCAGCCAAATGCGAAGAGGCAGGCGGGATTGACCTCATCGTGATTTACAATTCCGGCCGGTATCGCATGGCGGGCAGGGGCTCTCTTGCCGGTCTGATGCCCTATGGTGATGCCAACGGCGTCGTGATGGAGATGGCTGGCGAGGTATTGCCTGTCGTGAAGAACACGCCGGTCCTTGCCGGGGTATGTGCATCTGATCCTTTCCGCCTCATGGACCGGTTTCTGGACCAGGTCAGGGAGGCAGGCTTTTCCGGAATCCAGAACTTTCCGACGGTCGGATTGATCGATGGCAATTTCCGGGCCAACCTTGAAGAAACCGGTATGTCATACAGTCTTGAAGTGGACATGGTTGCAAAGGCCCATGACAAGGACATGCTGACAACGCCTTATGTTTTCAATGAGGATGATGCGGCTGCCATGGCCAAGGCCGGTGCAGACATCATCGTCTGTCATCTTGGATTGACCACGGGCGGTTCGATCGGCGCGGAGACAGGCGTGAAGCTTGAAGAGTGTCCGGCCCTTGTCCAGAGCTGGGCGGATGCTGCACTGAAAGTCAACAAGGATGCAATCATCCTGGTGCATGGCGGACCTGTGGCAATGCCCGAAGATGCGGAATTCATTCTCAAGAACACTGATAATTGCCACGGCTTTTATGGTGCCTCATCCATGGAGAGGTTGCCAACGGAAGTGGCGCTTACAGAACAAACGCGCAAATTTAAAAAGATTCAGGGTCATTAACGAGATCATGGAAATGCGTAAACTGGCTGCAATACCTTTGGAGGAAAATCGATGACAGGAGAGCTCATCGGGCAATTGATACTCTGGCTGATACTGGCCGTAATTGTCATTGCCATCATTTATTGGGTCATGAACCGGCTTTACCGCAGGTCGACAAAGGAAATTGCCTTTGTACGAACCGGTTTTCTCGGAGAAAAAGTGGTGATTGATGGCGGCGCATTCGTGTGGCCGATCATCCATGACATCACGCCGGTAAACATGAACGTCGTGCCACTGGAAGTGATCCGCAACAAGGAAGATGCGGTGATCACAAAAGACCGGATGCGCATTGATGTTGAATCAGAGTTTTATGTTCGCGTGAAGTCAAACCGGCCGGATGTGGCAATTGCAGCCTCGACACTGGGCCGGCGTACGCTCGAGCGGGAATATCTGCACTCTTTGCTCTCCAGCAAATTCGAATCTGCCCTGCGCGTCGTCGCAGCAGAGATGACCATGGCGGAACTGCATGAAAAACGCAGTGACTTTGTCAGCCGCGTGAAAGAGGTTGCGCAGGAAGATCTTGCACGCAACGGCCTTGAACTGGAAACGGTTGCGATCATGGATATTGACCAGACCGATCTGGAATATTTCAATCCTTCCAACCGGTTTGATGCTGAAGGTCTTACCACCCTTATCAAGGATATCGAGAGCCGCAGGAAACTGAGAAACGATATCGAACAGGATTCGATGATCCAGATCCGTGCGCGCAATCTGGAAGCTGAAAAGCAGGCACTTGCCATTGAGCAGGAAAGCGAAGAAGCAAGGCTTGTCCAGGAGCGTGAGGTGGAATTCAAGCGGGCGCAACAACGCGCCGAACTGGCTCGTGAAAGAGCCGAGCGCGACACCGAAGCAGAACGTGCCCAGATTGTAGCCCGAGAAGAAATCGAACGAACCAAGATCACGAATGACGAGGCTATTGCAAAGGCACGTATCGAGTCTGAACGGCAAATCCGGGAACAGGAAATAGCCAGAACCCAGACGATAGAATCCATCGAAATCAAATCGCGTGAGGAGATCGAGAAAGCCCGTCTTGAGCAGGAGCGTTCGGTTACTCAAGCCCGTATCAAGAACGAGCAGGAAACCCAGGCGCGCGAAATCGAAAGAAAACGTGCCCTCGAGCAAAAGGAAATTGCTGCGCGCGAAGAAACCGAGCAGCAGGAAATCGCAGCCCGCGAGACCACGGAAAAGGCACGGATCGAACAGGAACGTGCTGTCAATGAAAGCCGCATTGAGAACGAACGCCAGACACGTGAGCGTGAAATTGCTCGCCAACAGGCTGTCGAAGCTGCTGAAATTGCTTCTCGTGAGGCGACAGAAAAGCTGCGTATCGCTGAAAACCAGGGAATTTCTGCAGAACGGATTGCCAGCGACCGCAGTATTCGCGAGCTTGAAATCGAGCGTCAGAAAGCGCTTGAGGCTGCAGAGATTGCAGCATCGGAAGCCACGGAAGCTGCACGAATTGCCCGTGAGAAGAAAATTGCTGCAGAGCGTATCGCTTCTGAACAGGCAACTCGCAAGCTTGAAATTTCCCGCAATGAAGCGCTGGAAACTGCGGAAATCTCGACACGGCAAACAGTTGAAGCTGCCAGGATTGATGTTGAGGCTAGGATTGATCAGGAGCGCATTGCCAAACGTGAAGAAACAGTGCTTCGCGAAACCGAGTCCCAGCAGGCAACCGAGGCTGCCCGCATAGAGCAGCGGAAATATGTTGATGCTCAACGGATCGTTGCTGAAACAGAGATCCGTTCCCGCGAGATTGAACGCAATGAGTCCATAGAAGCGGCCGAAACCAATTCCCGGCGTTCGGTTGAACAGTTGCGTATCGAAAAGGAACTCGAAACATCCCGCGACCAGATTGCCCGTGACGAGGAAGTTCGCAGTCTTGAAATCGAACGCAACCGCACTCTAGATCAGGCGCAGGTGAAGGCCGATGAATCTGTCGAAGCTGTTCGCATCGCGCAGAAAAAGGTTCTCGACGCGGAGCGGATCGCGGCTGAAAAGGAAACCCGTGCGAAGGAAATCGAGCGCAACGAGGCAATCCAGAAAACGGAAACCCAGTCTCGTCGTGTGGTCGAGCAACTTCAGATCGAGAAGGAACTTGAAACATCCCGTGAGAAGATCGGCAGGGATGAAGAGCTGCGCAACATGGAAATAGCACGCAACAAGGCGCTGGATGAGGCCCAGGTTGCAGCAGATGAGGCTGTTGAAGCAGCACGCATTTCTCAGAAACGTTCACTCGATGCAGAGCGAATTGCGGCTGAGCAGGAAACGCGTGCGAAGGAAATCGCCCGTGATGAGTCAGTCGAAACGGCAGACATTACACGCCGCGAGAAGGTCGAACACAAGCGTATCTCGACCGAGCTCGAGCTTGAGAAAGGCAGGATTGCATCACAGCAGTCACGTGATCTGGTCAACATAGACCGTCAGAAAGCTGTCGAGGAAGCCGAAGAACAAAGGGTCATCGAACTGGCAGCGAAAAAGGCCGAGCGTGCATCCGCCGATGCCGAACGCCAGTCTGCCGAAATCGAGGCCAAGACACGTATCGAGACATCGGATGTCAGTCGTGAACAGGCCCTTGATGCTGCCAGGCTGGAGCGCAAACGTGCTTACGAGCAACTTGAAATTGCCAGGGTTCAGGCGCTTCGGGAAGCGGAAATTGCTTCACAGGAAGAGATTGAACGCTCCCGGATTGTTTCTGAACTTGGTCTGGATGAGGCCCGTATCAACCACGAAACAGAACGCAGGCGTCGTGAAGTGGCCCGCGAACAGGCAGTGGAAGAAGCCAAGATGGAAAAGGCTGTCGTCCTTTACAAGAAATCACTTGAGGAATCGGCTGCCCGTGCTGCTGCAGACCTCGAGCGCGTGAAGGCAACCGAGGCTGAAGAAAAGGTCAAGACAACCCGCGAGACAGAAGAGGCAAAACGCAAGAAAACCATTGATGTCCTGATGGCTGAAAAGCTTGCCGAAGAAGAGAAAATTGCTGCCGAGGCAGAGAAAATCAGGCGGGCCGTGGAAGCGGAAGCCCAACGTCTGCTGTACGAGGCAGAGAACACGCTCAGCGATGGTGCTCGCTTCGGCCTGTTCCGCCGCAAACTGCTCGAGCATGTCGAAGGCATTATCTCCGCGTCTGTCAAGCCAATGGAGAAAATCAGCGATATCCGCATCATGCAGCTTGACGGTTCCGGTGTGAATGTCAGCGGTGACGGCAACTCTGGCTCCGGAGGCCGTGGTGGCGGCGGCGGTGGTGGTAGCCCGACCGATGAAGTGATCAATTCGGCACTTCGCTACCGTGTGCAGGCTCCCATGATTGACGAGCTTCTCTCCGATATCGGCATAGACGGCAGCAATATTGCCAAACAGGGCGGGCTGCTTCGCGAAGCGAGTGATCTCAATCGCATCATTTCGGAGAGTGAACGGCGCAACAAAAACCAGACAGACGGTAAACCGGAGGACGGTAAAAAGGGTGATGGAGACACATCCGGCGCCAAACCTTCCGGCAAGGACAAGCCCGGCAAGGGGGACAAGTAGTCATGGCACGTGTCTATGTTTCCAGCGTAATAGGCGCACCTGTTGCAAAGGTCTGGGACCGGGTCAGGGATTTTAACGCCCTGCCTCGCTGGCACCCGCGCATTCAGGAAAGCAGGATCGAGGAGGGGGAACCCTCGGACAAGATTGGTTGTGTGCGAAATTTCACTGTCCAGAACGGCGACCGCATACGGGAAAAACTGCTTGGCTTGTCCGACTATGACTATTTCTGCACTTACGCAATTCTGGAAAGCGGAATGCCCCTGACCGATTATGTGGCCACATTGCGCCTGACACCGGTGACAGACGGGGACAGGACGTTTGTTGAATGGTCTGCGGATTTTGAGTGCGCCCCCGAAAATGAAAACGATCTTGTCGAAGGCATTGGCAGCAATGTCTTTCAGGCCGGATTTGATGCCCTGAAACGGCATTTCAGCGGGTAGGGCAATGGTGAAAGTCGTCAAGAGCACGATCATGAATACCAGCGTGGAAGAGCTCTGGGATGTAATCCGGGACTTCAATGGTCACGAAGAATGGCATCCGGTTGTCGCCACCAGTCATATCGAGCGCGGTAACACGGCTGATCGCATCGGGTGCGTGAGGAACTTCAACCTGGAAGACGGCTCAAATCTCAGGGAACAATTGTTGACGCTTTCCGATATCGACATGGCCTACTCGTATTGCCTGCTTGAGACCCCTGTTCCGCTACTCAACTACGTGAGCCATGTCCGCGTACTGCCTGTCACTGATGGGGATCGGAGTTTCTGGCATTGGGAATGCCGGTTTGACACACCCGCAGGCAGGGAAAGCGAACTGGCAACGCTCGTCGGTGAGGGAATTTACGAAGCCGGGTTTGATGCAATCCGCAACCACATGAATCTGAATTGAGGACTCCGGATAATGGCAATTACCGTAGAAACACATGATCGGCTTGATGATGCTGCCCGGGCACTGGCATCAGACCAGAATGCACGTTTTCATGGCGGTGGTACGCTGGTCATGCGGACAGTCAATGAAGGCGATGAACCATTCAGCAAACTGGTGCTGACGCGAGATCCTGCCTATAGGGAAATACGCTCGAGTGGCGGTTCGGTTGTCTTGGGAGCGGGCGTTACGATGTCTGCAATTCTTGCAAACCGGGAACTCTCTTTCCTGCATCCTGTGGCCCGTTCGGTTGGCGGCCCGGCCATACGGTCAGCGGCAACGGTAGGTGGCAATCTTTTTGCTGAGGCGCCTTATGGTGATTTTACAACCGCCTTGCTTGCTCTTGGTGCATCGGTGGAAATTGCCGGCTCCGGCGGGCAATCTTCAATCGATGACTGGCTACGCGATCGTGACCGGAACAGAAACCGGCTGGTCCGCGCAGTCAGCCTTGACCGGGTCAGTGATGACAGGTCATTCCGTTTTCGCAAGATAAGCAGGGTAAAGCCGAAGGGCGTTTCGATACTTTCAATCGCTGCTTATCTGCCGGGTTCCGGTAGCCGGATTACGGGTGCGCGAATTGCATTCGGCAACATGGCAGAGAAGCCTGTGCGCTCAAGCGGGGCCGAACGCGCACTGGATGGACAATCCATCAACGAACAAGTGGCAGAAGCCGCTGCCGCAGCGGCCCTGGATGGCTTGAACCCGGTTTCTGATGCAATTGCCAGTGAATGGTATCGGCGGGAGGTTGCCGGAGTTCACCTCAAGCGCCTGTTGATCGAAGGATAAGGACAGACTGATGACCAAGAAACCGGTTCAGTTTCAACTCAACGGAGACCAGAAGGCGACGTTTGTCGACGACGGACAAAACCTGCTGGATGTATTGCGACGCGGTGTTGGGGACCTTACGCCCAAATTTGGTTGTGCGCAGGGAACCTGTGGCACTTGCACTGTCCTTATCGATGGCCAACCGCATATGTCCTGTTTGACACTTGCAGAAACCGTGGAGGGCAAGAGTGTCACAACAACTGCCGGCCTTGAAAATGGTGCTGAACTGCACCCGTTGCAAAAGGCATTCATGGAGCAGTTTGCTGCCCAATGCGGCTATTGCACTCCCGGTATGCTGATGGCGGCCAAGGCTTTGCTTGATACCAACCCAAACCCGACACGCGAGGAAGTGGTCGAGGCAATTTCCGGCAATATATGCCGGTGCACGGGTTACGAAGCAATCATCAATGCAATTCTCAGCGTCGCTGGCAACAGTCCCCAGCGCTATGGAGTGCGTTAAATGCCAGTAGAATTCCGCAAGGACATATTTTCCGAAGAACGTGATGACAATCTGAACGAGATTGGCCAACCCACGCAACGACAGGATGCGCTGGGACATGTCACCGGTCGCTCGCCGTATTATGATGACCATTTGTTCGACAACCTGCATCACATGCGATGCAAGCGCAGCCCGCATCATCATGCGCGTATTCGCTCGATCGACATATCCGCTGCCGAGAGAATGCCGGGCGTGCGCAGGATCTTGCTTGGCAAGGATGTGCCAAACAACCTGAACACATTGTTGAGCCTTCTGGATTTCGGGATAGATGACGAGCCTCTGATTGCCGACAAGAAAGTCAGTTATATTGGCGAACCTGTTGCAGCAGTAATCGCCGAAACCGATCGTCAGGCACGCGATGCCGTTGCAAAGATCAGGGTGGACTGGGAAGTTCTTCCGCATGTCCTTGATGTGGAAGAAGCCGTCAGGTCAGATGCGCCTACCGTAAACGATGTCTATCCGGACAATGTTTTCGTTTATCATGGTTCCTACGATCACCAGAAACTGCGTTATGGGGATGTGGATGCCGCATTTGCCCAGGCCGACCACGTGGTTGAAGGGCGATACCAGATGTCCCCCATCGAGCAGGCACCCACTGAAACCTGCGGTGCCATTGCTGCTCCCGAGACCAATGACCGCTTTGTTTGTTACACTTCCACCCAGGCGTTGTTTTTCTCCCTCGGGACCGCTGCCAAGCTTCTGAATGTGCAATCCAACCGGTTGCATTTTATCGGTGGCACCGTTGGTGGCGGTTTCGGCGGAAAAGTCGACAGCCTGCATGAACCAATGGCTATTCTGGGCTGCATGGTAACCGGCAAACCTTGCAAGTTCATGTTTGACCGGGAAGAGGAGATGCAGGTTGGTGCCCCGCGCGGTGCCGAACGGTGGTACGTCAAGGACGGTGTCATGAATGACGGCCGCATCGTGGCTCGCAAGTTTACCGGTTACTTTGACAGCGGTGCCTATACGCGCCTTTCCAGTTACGCGATCATCAAGTGTGTAGGTCATTTGCCGGGTCCCTATACCATTCCCAATGTCTATGCTGATGTGTATTGCGTTTTCACCAACCGGACCCCGGCAACGGCGATGCGCGGATTTGGCATTACCGGCGTTGATTTCGCAATTGAGGCCCATATGGACAAGGTTGCCGAAACCGTGGGCATTGATCCTGTTGAATTGCGCATCCTTAACGCCTACCGCGACGGAGACATGAAAGCGCACCGGCGGCTTGCCAAGAATACGGCCCTGATTGAATGTTGTCAGGTTGCAGCTGAAAAGTCGGGTTGGCGAATTTCCGATCAGGCAAGGCAGGCATCTTCCTTGCGTGACGGTGGCGGGGACCGGGCGCAATTGCCACCTCATACTGTCACCGACCAGAATGGCCGTGTGGAAGGTTTTGAAGGTACCGGTTATGCCGGTGGCAACAAGGGTGGCATGCCGTCTCCCATGGAGCAATACCAGACCATTCCGGCCACGCCGGCTGCACAACCAGCCCCGCAACCTTCACAGACTGCGGCTCCCGCAAACCGGCCCGCAGCGCAGCCGTCCCAACCACCGGCATCGTCTGTTCCGCCGCCACCGCCTCCGGCAACATCACCAGATGCAGACCAGTTACGTGACAGGACCAGGCATTCCAGACGGTTCTCGTCAATTTCCGGCCTGAGACGAAGATAGGGAGAAGGATCATGACACTGCACCGTGGCAAGGGATTTGCAGCAATCAATTATCCGATCGGTATGAACCTTGGCGGCGACCCGTCACAAGCACTCGTCCATTCCAATCCTGACGGAAAGTTCATGGTTGCCCTTTCTTCCATTGATTTGGGGCAGGGCATGAAATCGGTAACCCGCCAGATAGCAGCAGAAACACTCGGCATCCCAGTGGGGGACGTTTATGTCGACACGGCTGACTCGGACACGGGACCGCATTGCATGGGCTCGTTTGCCTCCCGTGGTACACACAGGGTCGGGAATGCGGTCATTCAGGCAGCACTCGAGGCGCGTAGCGTCATGCTGGAAGCGGCTGCTGAAGAACTCGAAGTCAATGCAGCGGATCTGGAAACCGACGGGAAGGGCAATATCCACGTCAAGGGCGCGCCATCCCGCTCAATCACCACGGCTGAAGCGTGTGGAGCCGCACAGTTCAAACAGGGCAAGACAGTCTCGGGACGGGGAATTTTCCTCATTCCGATGTCAGATGTTGACCCGGATACAGGTGAAATGACCCCGGTATCGTGTTTTGCCCATGCCGCACTGGTGGTGGAAATCGAGGTGGATGACGAGACTGGTGAAATCGAGGTGCTGGAAATGAATTCAGCCTACGAAGTCGGTCGTGCGCTCAATCCCCGACTTGTGGAACAACAGCTTGTTGGCGGTGCCTGGATGGGAATGAGCCATGCGCTTTGGGAGACAACAGAGCCCAATTATCCTGATCGCAGTCATGGGCCGCGTGATTTCAACGAATATGTCATGCCTGGCCCCGGAGACATTTGTACCCACAATATAGCAGTTCTTGAACGCCCGGCCGAAGACGCACCCTATGGCGGCAAGGGGCCGGGGGAGATGTGTGCAAACCCTGTTCTGCCCGCAATGGCCAATGCTGTCTATAATGCGGTTGGCGTCCGGGTCGATGATTTGCCGATAACACCCGAAAAAGTCCTGCGTGGCATTCGCCAGAATGGCGGCGCAAGGCCTCAGGCCAGGAGATAGGTCCGATGCCGATCAACTCCACTATTGTTGGCATCGACAGCCCGGAGACGCTCGCAAGAGCGCTTGTCGATGCGCAATATCTGGCGGGGGATGATCTGTCGACATCGGCATACCTGGCGCTGGCGCTTGGCAAACCGCTGTTGTTGGAGGGCGCGCCCGGCGTTGGCAAGACCGAGGGGGCGAAAGCCATTGCCTCTGTTTTGGGCAGACAACTTGTACGATTGCAGTGCTTTGAGGGGATTGATTCCGCTTCTGCACTTTATGAGTGGAACTATCCGCGCCAGATGCTCGCTATCCGGGCAGCGGAAGACCGGTATGTGAACATCTATTCCGATGATTTCCTGATTGCGAGACCCATGATGGACGCGCTCAAGAATCCCAGGGATACGGTGTTGCTCATTGACGAGGTCGACCGCTCGGATCACGAATTCGAAGCCTTCCTGCTGGAGTTCCTTTCCGATTTTTCAATTTCAATTCCCGAGCGCGGTACGCTGCGGGCGGAATCCCGGCCGGTCGTGGTCCTGACTTCCAACCGGACACGGGAGCTTCACGAAGCCCTGCGACGTCGCTGCGTCTATAACTGGATTGATTATCCCGATCCCGTGCGGGAAGCCCAGATTGTCATGATGCGCGCTAGCGCCGTAACACAGGAAACGGCCGCCAAGGTTGTGCGGGCGGTTGGTGCATTGCGTGCCGAACCGTTGGCAAAACCGCCCGGGGTTGCTGAGACCGTTGAATGGGCGGAAGCGGCAACGGTTCTCAACCAGCAGGGCGCAGATTGGCCCCAGGCTTTCAAGCGTGCGATTGGTGTTGTCCTGAAAGACCAGGATGATCTGGTTTTCATGGATGGCAGGATTGATGCAATGCTTGAGGAGGCAGCAGCATGAATCCTGCAAGTTCCGGAAATACCGAACATGATCTTCCAAGGGCGGCATGGCCCTTTGTTGAATTTGCTTCGGTCCTGCGGGAAAACGGTTTTGCCGTGGCTCCGGAGCAGACCCGTTCTTTCATTGCATCTGTCGGATTGCTTGGACCACGCAGCATGCGGGACATTTACCGCTCGGCCCTGGCAAATTTTGCACCACCTCCCGAAAGGCGCGAGCAGTTTGATGCACTCTATCGCCTTGTGTTTCTCGGCCAATCCCTTGCTGAACGGGTAACCGACGATGAGGATGACGAGGTTCAGGCCTTTGATGAAAGGGATGGCGACAGTGAACCGCCGGAAGCACAAGAGGAAAATGAATCCGGCGCGGAAGCAACCACTCTAGAAACGCTGGGTGTAAGGCAGTTCAACCGGCAGGATGACGATCTGGCCCTAACCAGGTTGCGCAGGCTGGCACCCCGCACTTTGCCGCAACGTGTTTCGAGGCGTCGCAAGTCTTCCCGCACCGGCGTTTACACGGACATGCGCAAGGTTTTGCGGGAGGCGGTAAAACGGGATGGGGAAGTGCTGACCTTGCCTTCACTGACCCGAAAGACCCGTCAGCGGCGCATTCTTTTGCTGGTCGACGTGTCAGGGTCGATGAAAGAACAGACGGAAAGCTGCTTGCGGTTTGCACACCAGTTGATGCGCAGTTCCGACCAGATGGAAGCATTCACGCTGGGAACACGGCTTACCCGTGTTACAAGGGCATTGCGCCAACGCCACCGTGAGCAGGCACTTTCATCTGTCGCAAACCTTGTTGCCGACTGGGACGGGGGTACGCGCCTGGGTGACGCACTTCAGTCATTCCTCTCAGTGCCACGATTTGCCGGTTTTGTTCGCGGCTCCCTGGTGATTGTTCTGTCTGACGGTCTTGAGCGTGGAGATCCCGATGCAATCACCGATGCAATGTTGAGAATTTCCCGGCTTGCATGGTCGGTTTTGTGGCTCTCGCCGCTTGTATCGGGGAAGGAAGAATTCCTGCCGCAAACCGAGGCTCTTCAGGCGATTGCGCCGTATGTCGACCGGTTTGGCAGTGGCCAGACAATTGCATCCCTGTGCGATGAAATCCTGAATTATTCCCGAAAGGCTGCCTAATGAACATTGTTGATGCCCATCATCACATATGGCGCCAGGCAGACCTGCCATGGCTTCAGGGACCGACCCAGCCACGTATTTTCGGGCGGTATGATCCAATCAAGCGTGATTATCCGGTTACGGAATATCTGGAAGATATCGCTAGCTGCGGGATCGTGAAATCCGTGTATGTTCAGGTGAACTGGTCACCGGAACGCTATCTTGATGAAGCGCGATGGATTGAAGATGTGTCACGGGAAACTGGCTGGCCTCACGCGCAAGTTGGGTTCGCAGACCTGACGGTTGACGATGCCCGCCCTGCGCTGGATGCACTTGCCGAATTTACAACAATGAGAGGTATACGCCAGCAATTGCACTGGCATGAAAACCCGCTCTATCGTTTCGCCAGTGGCCCGGATGTTGTGTGCGACAAGAACTTGATCGCCAATGTTGCCAGACTTGCAGACTACGGGTGGAGTTTCGATCTGCAAGTATTTGACGACCAGATGGACGCGGCTGGCGAACTTGTCGATGCTTGTTCAAATGTTCCATTCATCCTGCAACACGCCGGGATGCTGGAAGACACATCTGATGAAGGCAGGGACAAATGGCTGGAAAGCCTGAAAAGACTGGCTGGCAGGAAAAATGTTTTCTGCAAGCTTTCCGGTTTCGGGACCTTCATCCACCAGAACAGTGAAGCACATATCCAGTGGATGATTGATCAGTCAGTCTCCGTATTCGGTGCTGACCGGTGTTTGTTTGGTTCCAATTTTCCAATTGAGAAAATCTGGACATCCTATTCGGAGCTGATTGCAAGCTTTCTGCACGCAACGGCTGGCCTTGATGCCGCGGACAGACGGGCAATCTTTCACGACAATGCATGCCATATTTACAAAATTTGAAAAATCTCAGGATTGAAGGAGGAATAATCCATGGCGCTCGAAATTCACTTGCTGGACTATGGTGACATCGAACTGGAATCAAGCTTTCTGGTTTTGGGACGCGAGTGCGGCCGCACAAGGAGGGTTCCGGTTTACGGTTTCCTGATTACGGGTGGTCAATATCCGGTGCTGGTTGATACAGGCTATCGTGACAATGCGATCATGGAGTCGCTTGGCATGCGGGGGCTGCAGTTCCACGAAAACATGATTGAAAATCAACTTGCCCGTTTCGACATGAAGCCGGGCGATATCCGCTACATTTGCCACACACACTGCCATATCGACCATGCCGGCAAGGATGACCATTTTCCAATGACAACCACAGTGGTTCTTAACCGCAGGGAAATGGAACATTCCGTGTCAGGCCTGATGCATCCCCAATATCCAAAACCGGATGTGCAGCATCTTGTTGAGCGTCTTCACACGCCGGGCGCCTTGCGGCTTGAAGACACGGAACTTACCGGTGAAATCGAGCTAATTCCGGGCGTCACGCTTGATTGGGCAGGTGCCCATACAGAGGGCTCAATGAATGTGCATGTGGAAACTGCCGAGGGCAGGGCAACCGTGTGCGGCGATGTTATCTACGACTTTAACGACCAGGTTGTGAACCCGCTCAACGAAATCCATGATCACGAGCCAAGGGTTACCGGCAATCATTCTGTTTCAAAGCGTGAAGAGAAAGCAGCCATCAAGAAGCTTTTGAACACCTCGAAATTCCTGCTGCCCATCCATGACAAGCCTGCCAAGATTGAATCTGACCAGGTTGTTGGACGGTTGGACATGCAGGTGCCGGGGCCAATCACCCAGACATTGCCGAAGCGGGACTGGTTTCCGGTCTGAGGCAGTTCAATAAAGGTTGAGGAGGAGATCACATGGCACATGAGGCTTTGGATCCGGCATTCCGGTCACTGATCGACGAGCATGCACCAGTCATGCAGACTGGCACCGGCTTTGAATTTACAGAAGGGCCTGTCTGGCACCCTGTTGACCAGTACCTGTTGTTTTCAGACATGCCGGGCGATGTCCGGCGGCGCTGGGACAGGGCCGGTGTCCGTGAGGTCATGAACCCTTCCAACAAAGGGAACGGCCTGACATATGATGCTGATCTCAACCTGCTGGTTTGTGAGCATTCAACCTCGAGTGTGGCCCGGATCAGGCCGGACGGAACGCGCGAAGTGCTTGCATCCCATTATGACGGACGCGAACTGAACAGCCCGAATGACATTGTCGTGGCGTCGAACGGTGATATCTACTTTACCGATCCGTGGTACGGCCGCATGGACGGATTCGGGGTTGAACGGCCAAGGCAGCTTGGCTGGCAAGGTGTATTTCGCATTCCGGCAGGGCGTCAGGGTTCGGATCCGGAACTGGTTGTGGACCGGTACCTGTTCAACATGCCGAACGGCCTTTGCTTCTCACCCGGTGAAAAACTGCTCTACATCAACGATACAGAGCAGGCAAACATTCGGGTGTTTGAAGTGCAGACTGACGGCTCATTGTCCAACGGGCGTGTATTTGCTTCCGGTATCAAGGATACGCTGAAAGCCGGTGTCCCTGACGGCATGAAATGCGATTCGGAAGGAAATGTCTGGGTTACGGCTCCCGGCGGATTGTGGGTCTATGCGCCCGATGGCAAGTTGCTTGGTACCGTCAGCATCCCGGAAATGGCTGCCAACTTTCACTGGGGTGGTGAAGACTGGCGGACACTGTTCGTTTGTGCCTGCACTTCAGTGTACAGCGTCAAGACACTGGTTGGTCCGAATAATGAACCGTTCATGAGCAGTCGGGCCCGGCCTTCTGCATCTGCGAACAGCACTTCCGCAGCATCAGCAGGGCAGGAACAACAGGCAAGCAAATCTTCGGAAAATGCAATCATGACAGACGAGGGTTTCAGACTGGATCCGTCAAGATGCGCGCTGATAATTCAGGACATGCAAAATGACGTCATCATGGATGGTGGCGCATTTGCTGATTCCGGCTCTCCCGCGCACTGCCGGGAACAAAACGCCATACCAAATGCGGTACGTCTTGCAGAACACTGCCGTTCGCTTGGTATTCCGGTCATTCATGTCTGGTTTCAACGTTCTGCCTCGCTGAACGACATGACCATGAGTTGCCCGCTTTTTGAAGGCGTGGAGGAGAACAATGCGTTGATTGACGGGACCTGGGGCAGCGAGCCAGTTACCGGTCTGTCGGCAAAGCCCGGTGATCATATTGTGAAAAAGCAACGCATGAGTGCCTGGGAAGGAACCAATCTGGAAACCATCCTGAAAGCGGAACAACGCGACATCATCATTGAAAGTGGCGCCTGGACCAACATGTCGGTCGAACACACCGCAAGGACTGGTGCGGACAAGGGCTATATCATGGTGATTCCCGAGGATGCCTGTTCAACAATGAATGCCGAATGGCACAAGGTTTCCATTGAATATGCCATGCAGAACGTTGCTGTTGTTACCCGGACAGACGATGTAATCCGGGCTTTGGGCTAAACGTATGAGCATAAAATGTCTTTGTGCACGCCAACCAACATAATTTTAAGCTTTTGCGTTTATTTGGGTTGACCGCAAAGGCTTGTTCCGACTATGTAACCCAAACTTTCCGGGGCATGCCAGGGATTGCGAACACGCCAACTTCGGTTGACGGATACCAGTTGGACGAACAGTGTTTTGTCCGGTAATTCAGGTTCGCTAAATTTCATGCGTCCGTTTGGGAGCCGTTAGCTCAGTTGGTAGAGCAACTGACTTTTAATCAGTAGGTCCAGGGTTCGAATCCCTGACGGCTCACCATTTCTCGCTTCACTGATTTTTTCCGGCATTCTGATATGTTTCCAGATCAGGGAACGGTCATATTGTTTTTTCGCAGACAATTCAGGCTGTGATGTCTTGTCACTTGCACTATCTGCTCGCCCTTTGATAAAGAGCCCCGGCTTTATGCGATTGTATCATGTCATTTTTTAATGCCGAACGAGGATCAGGCGTTATATTCAACGACATTTTTCAAGGGGTGATTTTTATGTATCGATTGTTTTACGTCAGCACTGCCAATCCGGGCGTTACCAATGAAACGCTGGAACAGATCACTGAAAACTCCAGAAAAAACAACATTGAAAAGAAGATATCCGGAGTGCTTGCATTTAACGGATTTAACTTCGCGCAGGTTCTTGAGGGAGAGGAAAAGGATGTTCTGGAACTCTATGAGACGATCCGTCAGGACGACCGTCATTCCGGTGTCATCCTGATCAGCCAGAAGCCGGTGGACAAGCGGGTATATGATTCATGGGGACTGGAGCGTTCCGATTCCTATGACTTTGATGAACTTGTAAAAACGATGGCGCTCTGATCCAGCCTGCTTGATTGCCGAGCCGGGAAACGGGGAAGAATGAAGTGCTTTCCCGCATGGCCTTAACATTCTATCCTTTTTCGCAAAGCCAGTTGAAACTGGGCGATTCGGAAGATGACGGGAAAAGTAATCACTGTAGCGCAGCAAAAAGGGGGAACAGGAAAGACCAGCCTGTCCGCCAATCTTGCAGTTTGCTTGAAAAACAAGGGCAAGCGCGTCGCAATACTCGACACCGATCCCCAGGGCAGCCTCGGTCACTGGTTCATGGCCCGGCGGGAGAGACTTGGTGAGGATGCAATTGATCTCGGGTTTAGAACCGCCAGTGCATGGGGTGCCCGCTACGAGGCAAATGCTCTCGCCAAGGAATACGATTTTGTGGTGATCGATACCCCGCCCAAGATGGGGATTGATGGCAAACCGGCAATAGAAACAGCCGATCTGGTTGTAATTCCCGTGACACCATCTCCCGTGGATATCTGGGCAACCACACCTACCATTGATATGGCAGTTTCAGAAAAGAAACCGGTATTGATGGTTTTGAACCGTGCATCCGAGCGCATGCGGATTACTGCTGAAACGCGGCAGGCACTGCAGGAAAGCGGTGGAACACTGGCAGAAACAGTACTTGGAAACCGCGTCTTGTATGCCGAAGTGATGCATGAAGGTTATGCCATTACGGAAAAAAGGCCATCCGGTCCCGGAGCAAGCGAGATGAAAAAACTTGCTGACGAAGTATCAAAAGCTGTCCGTTAGGGAGACGCACTGTCGCAACTGTGATTGTCGCGTGATTGTGATATGGGGTAGGGCACCAATACCGACCCAAGCTTGTGAACGCGGCAAATGATCGACATTCCTGTATATTATGCCCTTCTGGCAGGTGCCATATCATTCCTGTCGCCCTGTGTCCTGCCATTGGTTCCCCCGTATCTTTGTTACATGGCGGGAGCCTCACTTTCGGAGATTTCCGGCAGTGACGTCCAGCCGGTGGATGCAGACCTGCGCCGGAAAGTCGTGGGCAGGGCCTTGCTGTTCGTGCTCGGATTTTCGGTTGTTTTCATATCCCTGGGAGCGTCAGCAACCTTTATCGGCCAGTTCCTCCTGAAATGGTCGAATGTGCTTTCCCAGATTGCAGGTGTGATCATTATCCTGATGGGATTGCATTTTCTCGGATTGTTTCGTTTTGCTTTGCTTCAGAGGGAAGCCCGTTTCCAGGCAGGTGGGGGCGGGGCCATGGGCACGTTTGTGATGGGGCTTGCATTCGCATTTGGCTGGACACCGTGCATCGGGCCCATATTGGCGCCCATTCTCGGATTAGCCGGATCCCGGGAAACCATGGGCGAGGGGGCATTCCTGCTCGGCGTGTATTCCGCCGGACTGGGAATTCCATTTGTACTCGCCGCGCTGTTTGTCGGGCCGTTCATGAACTTCCTTGAGCGGTTCAGAAAGCATCTTCACCGGGTTGAGCAAATAGCCGGCGTGCTGCTGGTCCTGACAGGAATCCTGTTTTTGACCGGCGGGATGCAGCGCTTCGCCTTCTGGTTGCTGGAAACCTTCCCGGTGCTTGGCACTATCGGCTGAGCTTTTTGCCGCGTAACAGTTTCAACGGTAGTGTTGCACACACGATCCCGCCCATGATCAGCAGGGTTCCGATCACATGGAAGTTCTCAAGCTGCTCTCCCAGAACAAGCCATGCAAAAAGCAAGCCCCAGGGCGGCAACAGATACATGAAAATTCCCGCAATTGATGCTCCAAGTATCTTGATCCCGTACTGAAAGGTGGAGAACGACAGAAGCGAGGAGAACACAACAATTCCGGCGATGAAAGTCCACTCATGACTGCTTGCAGGAAACTTGCCTGTTGTGATTATTTCATAAGCGGCAAACGGGGCCAGGATAACGGTTCCGCACAGGCTTACCAGTGCCAGCAACGGAACAGTATCAAGCGGCTCGAACGGCTTGGCCTTGAGAAAAACCGAATAGATGGCCCAGCTGATGGCTGCAGCTATGAAGATGAGGTCTCCATCGTTGAAGTCGAATGAGGCCAGGTTTTCTGCTTCTCCCCTGAACACAATTACAAAAACACCAGCCACGGCCAGACAAATACCCACGATTTCACGGCCTGATATGTGTCGCCCCCTCCATATGGCTTCAATCAGCATGATCAGGATTGGAGGCGTTGTATAGATCAGCGTTCCGTTGGTCGCGCTTGTGTAATGAAGCGCGAAATAAACCATGCCACCGCAAACCCAGAACGCGAGAAACCCCGAAGCAAACGAGAGACGTTTGTTGTTTTGAAAGACATCAAGCATTTTCTGCCAGTCATTTCGGCACAATGCCAACAATATCAGGGACGTAATTCCCCACCGCAAAAATGCCAGGGTGAAGGGCTCGACGGACAGGATCGCCCGGCCGAAAACAACATTGGTTGAGAAAAATGCAGGCGACAGAAACAACATCGCGTAAGCGAGTAGTCGTGTTTTGGTGATATCCAGGAGAACGCTCCATTGGTTGGGCAGGTAGGGAATGGATAAGGAGAAAACCTGTTCAAGTCCATCTGTTTTGGTTATCTAGACCCAAAGCTTATCCAGTCGAATCGAAAGCCGGAGATATCAGATGCCCTCTACCTGCCTCGCCCTCATTCTGGCAGCAGGCGAAGGAACGAGAATGCGTTCCAGCCTTCCGAAAGTGTTGCATCAGGTTGCCGGTATCTCGATGCTGCAACATGTCATGCGTGTTTCCCGCAAGGCCGGATGCGAAGCAATAGCCGTTGTTGCGGGAAATGGCAGCGAGCAGGTCTCCGAAACCGTTGCAAAGGAAGATGGAACCGCAGAGGTATTCCTTCAGACCGAACGTCTGGGCACTGCCCATGCAGTACTGGCTGCCCGAAAGGCGCTGGAAACAGGCAGTGATCATCTGCTGGTACTGTTTGGCGATACGCCTCTGCTTTCTCCTGCGACCCTGACGAGAATGCGTGAAAAACTTTCGGATGGGGCGGCAATTGTTGTTCTGGGCTTCCGGACGGAGACACCACACGGATATGGCCGGCTGGTTGAAGATGGCGGCAAACTCGTAGCCATTCGAGAGGAAGCCGATGCCAGTGAAGACGAAAAGGCCATCACATTCTGTAATGGCGGTATCATGGGGTTCAACGGTTCACACGCATTGGAGCTTCTTGATGCGATAGGCAATGACAACGCCAAGGGCGAGTTTTACCTGACTGATGCCGTGGAAATAGCCACTTCAAGAAACCTGCCGGTAGTGGCCCTGGAAGCGGACGAACGAGAGGTGATCGGTGTGAACACCCGCCAAGGCCTCTCAGAAGTGGAAGCCCTGTGGCAGGACAAGGCGAGACTTGCAGCAATGGCGGGCGGCGTTTCAATGACAGCCCCCGATACGGTTTTTCTTCATGCGGATACACAGCTTGAACCCGATGTACTGGTTGAGCCCCATGTCGTCTTCGGCCCGGGTGTAAAGGTTCATACAGGTGCAACTATCCGGGCTTTTAGCCATCTGGAAGGCGCTGAAATAGGGTCCGGAGCCGTGATTGGTCCGTATGCAAGACTGCGGCCGGGAACCCGGATGGGTGCAAATACGAAGGTTGGCAATTTTGTCGAGATCAAGCAGGCAGTGATTGCTGACGGAGCAAAGGTCAATCATCTGAGCTATATAGGTGATGCAGAAGTGGGAAGAGCCGCCAATATCGGTGCCGGTACGATTACCTGCAATTATGACGGAATGAACAAGCACCTGACCCGGATTGGAGAGAACGCCTTCATCGGTTCGAACAGTGCGCTGGTTGCTCCGGTTTCCATAGGTAATGGCGCCTATGTCGGTTCGGGAAGCGTCATCACGATGGATGTCGAAGACAACGCGCTGGGGATTGCTCGTGGACGTCAGGTCAACAAGGCCGGGTTTGCCGAGATGATCAGGGCCAGAAATGCTGAAATCAGGAAGGCTCGCAAGGATTCCTGACTGTCGCTTAAATGACAGTTTACCAATCATGCTGAAGCAATCGTAACCTTTCTGCGTCATTGTTTGCGAAATGATTTGAAATCTTATTTGTTTTTGTGATGGACCGTTGTTCGGCTATGCCGTCTGTCGGGGACAAACAGGGGACTGAAATACATGTGCGGAATTGTTGGTATTGTCGGCAATGAGGCAGTTGCTCCATTGCTGGTTGATGCACTGAAGCGGCTGGAATATCGCGGCTATGACTCCGCAGGCGTTGCAACCATGGAAACGGCTGGTCTCGACAGGCGCCGCGCCAAGGGAAAGCTGAACAACCTTGCAGAATTGCTGGCAGCACAACCGCTGTCGGGAACCACAGGCATCGGTCACACCCGGTGGGCAACCCATGGTGTTCCCAATGAGATCAATGCCCACCCGCATTTTTCCGAGAAGGTTGCCCTGGTTCACAATGGCATAATTGAGAATTTTCGCGAGTTGCGCGATGAACTCGAAGCAGATGGTTATGTTTTCCTGTCGGAAACCGATACGGAAGTGGTTGCCCATCTCGTGGCACGAAACCTCAAAAACGGACATGATCCGCGTAAAGCCTCGTTCATGGCTTTCAAGCGTCTTGAAGGGGCCTTTGCCATTGCCCTGATGTTTGCTGATGATCCCGATCTTATCATTGGCGCACGAAACGGTCCGCCACTCGCAATCGGTCATGGAGAGGATTCGATGTATATCGGATCGGATGCGATTGCACTGGCGCCGTTTACAAACAAGGTAACCTACCTTGAAGATGGCGACTGGTGTGCTGTTACCCGTGACAAGCTGGAGATTTTCGACCTGGAAGGCAAACGCGTTGAACGCGTAATGCAGCTTTCAATCGGCTCCAGCCTCATGGTGGACAAGGGTAACCACCGCCATTTCATGCAGAAGGAAATCTATGAACAGCCAGAGGTAATGGCGCACACGCTTTCGCATTATCTCGACTTCGGCAAATGCGAAGTGCGCCTGCAAGAGGATTTGCCGTTCGACTTTGCCACTCTGGACAGAATTGCCATTTCTGCCTGTGGCACAGCATATCTTGCCGGATTGGTAGGCAAGTACTGGTTTGAACGGTATGCGCGCCTTCCGGTTGATATCGACATAGCATCCGAGTTCCGCTACCGCGAAATGCCGATGGCCAAGAATGGCCTCTCACTGTTCATTTCCCAGTCTGGCGAGACTGCCGATACACTGGCCTCCTTGCGCTATTGCAGGGAGCAGGGGCAGCATATCGGCGCCATCGTCAATGTTCAGGAATCTACCATTGCCCGTGAGGCTGACATTGTGTTTCCGACTTTGGCGGGCCCCGAAATCGGTGTGGCATCGACCAAGGCGTTTACCTGCCAGCTATCCGCACTTGCTTCACTTGCCATCGCTGCAGGCAGGGCTCGTGGGACACTGGATGCAGAACAGGAAAAGAAACTGGTTCGTGACCTGACCGAGGTGTCACGATACGTCAATCAGGCTTTGAAACTGGAAGCCAGCATTGAACAGATTGCCCGTGACCTGTCCAAGGTAAACCATGTGCTTTATCTGGGGCGCGACACCAGCTATCCGCTGGCGCTGGAAGGAGCGCTCAAGCTCAAGGAAATTTCCTATATTCATGCAGAAGGTTATGCGGCCGGTGAACTGAAACACGGGCCGATTGCGTTGATTGATGAGGAAATGCCAGTGGTTGTTATTGCACCGCATGACAGCATATTCGACAAGACCGTTTCCAACATGCAGGAAGTTGCGGCCAGAGGCGGAAAAATCATCCTGATTACCGACCAGCAAGGTGCGGAGGCTGCGTCGGTCAACACGCTGCACACACTCGTATTGCCCGATGTACCGGATATTCTTGCACCCATGATCTATGCCTTGCCGGTGCAGCTTCTCGCTTATCACACGGCAGTGCTCATGGGGACTGATGTCGACCAGCCCCGGAATCTCGCCAAATCGGTCACAGTGGAATAAATTTTCACTTCGGCTTTTTTCGTGCTTGATTTGATCGCCCTTACGGCTCATTTGTTTGAGGTAACAGGGAAGAGGTCATGCTCGACAAAAAAAGTGAAACGAAATCCAGGTCTGGTGGTACCAGTGGTCTCACGCGTCTGAGAAACTATTTTCTGACCGGCTTTATCATCTGTGCGCCACTGGCGATCACGGCCTATCTGGTGTGGACGTTCATCCAGTGGGTGGATTCGTGGGTCAAGCCATATGTTCCTGACGTGTACAATCCGGACAGCTACCTGCCGTTCAGCATTCCAGGTTCAGGTTTGCTGGTCGCATTCATTTTTATCACCCTGATCGGTTTCCTGACTGCCAACTTTATTGGTCGTACGGTGGTCGGTATGGGGGAAAACCTGCTGAACCGGATGCCCCTGGTTCGCAACATATATTCCGGTCTCAAGCAAATATTCCAGACAGTCTTTTCTGACCAGGAATCTTCTTTTGAAAAGGTCGGGCTTATCGAATATCCGCGAAAAGACCTGTTTGCGATTGTTTTTGTAGCCACGCAGACACGCGGGGAAGTCAATCGCAGGCTTTTGGCGAGGGACAAGAAAACGGTGAGTGTATTTCTACCCACAACACCGAACCCGACATCCGGTTTTCTGCTGTTCGTTCCCGAAGATGACATTACATATCTCGACATGAGCGTGGAGGAAGGTGCAAAACTGGTGATCTCCGCCGGTCTGGTTGCCCCACTGGACAGGAAAGAAGCCGAGAAACTTGCCGCACAGCATGCAGAACAGGGATGAAACTGTTTATCCTGCCCGCAAGAGTTTGACGGCTTGATCCTGTCCGAACAGGTATAACAGGATACGAACAGCATTTCCCGTTTCGTCATCAAGCCCGGGATTGCGCTCGAGCATCAGTCGTGAACTGGCTCTGGCCATGTCCAGGATATCAGAATGGTGTTCCATCTGGGCAAGGTTGAAGCCGGGCATTCCTGACTGTCGGGTGCCGAGAATTTCTCCTTCGCCACGAAGCTTCAAGTCTTCTTCTGCAATCCGGAACCCGTCTTCTGTTTCACGCATGATTTTAAGCCGGGCTTCCGCATTTTCAGACAGTGGGGTGTAATAGAGAAGCAGGCAATGGGACGCATCCGATCCACGTCCAACACGCCCCCGAAGCTGATGCAATTGCGCCAAACCGAAGCGTTCGGCATGTTCTATGATCATGATGGTGGCATCGGGCACATCCACGCCAACCTCTATGACCGTGGTGGCAACCAGAATTCGGCTCCGCCCTTGCTTGAAGTCATCCATGGCCTGCGTTTTCTGCTCTGCCGTCATGCGACCGTGTACCAATCCGACGACAGATCCAAACCGGGACTCAATATCCCTGAAACGGTCTTCGGCAGACATCGCCTTGATTTCTTCACTCTCTTCTACCAGCGGGCAGATCCAGTAAACCTTGCTACCGCTGTTCACAGCCGAGCGCACCCGTTCAAGCAACTGTTCAATGCGTTCGGAACTGATTGCATTTGTCTGGATTGGCTGGCGTCCCGGAGGTTTTTCATCAAGCTTTGAAACGTCCATGTCACCATAGGCAGTGAGAACCAGCGTCCGGGGAATGGGAGTGGCTGTCATGACGAGAATATCGGTTGCCATGCCCTTGTCGCCCAGCGTCAGCCTTTGATGGACGCCAAACCTGTGCTGTTCATCAATAACGGCAAGTCCCAAGTCATGAAATCCGACACTGCCCTGGAACAGGGCATGCGTTCCCACAATCAGGTGAATGTCACCCACTTCGAGGCGTGCAAGGATTTCCCTGCGTTCTGCGGTTTTGTTCTTTCCCGTAAGCAGCGCGACATTGATGCCGATCCTGCTGCACAGGGGTTCGATATTTGCAAAATGCTGCCTTGCCAGTATTTCCGTCGGCGCCATGAAAGCGGCCTGCGCACCTGTCTCGATTACATTCAGGCAGGAAAGCAGGGCCACAATGGTTTTGCCGGAACCGACATCACCCTGAAGCAGGCGCAGCATGCGTTCCTGCTTTGCCAGGTCGTCATTGATCTCACCAAGAGACCGGATTTGGGCGTTGGTCAGCGAGTAGGGAAGGCGGTCGGTTGCTTCCCTTGCAAGCCTTCCGTTTGCCACTCGTGAAATGCCTTTTGATTTCCGCATGCGCATCCTGAGGAGTGCCAGCGCCATCTGGCCGGAAAGCAGTTCGTCATGGGCCAGTCTTCTTCTGGCAGGGCTGTCGGGACTGAGGTCACCATCTTCTTGTGGGCGGTGCACCTTACTGAGCGCCTCCCGAAAGCTTGGCCAGCCTTCCCTGCGTATCAGTTCGCGATCACCCCATTCCGGCAAATCGGGCAGGCAGGAAAGGGCAGTTCGGACGGATTTTGCCATCACCTTGCCCGATACTCCGGCGGTTGTCGGGTAGACCGGTTCCAGAAGAGGTAGTTCGGCAAAATCCGCTTCACTGGCCATCAGGTCGGGATGAACCATGTTGAGTTTGCCGTTGAAGCGCTCCACACGCCCGCTTACATACCTGGTTTCCCCTTCAGGAAGTGACTTTGAAAGCCATTCCTGATGGCCACGGAAAAAGACCAGCGTCATTTCATCCGTGTCATCATGCACTTCCACACGATAAGGAACACGTTTGTTTCCCCTTGGTGGTGGTGAATGGCGGTCCACGACAATTTTGAAGGTTTGAACCTGGCCCTCAATTGCATTTGCAATGCCGGGCTGGTTTCTGCGATCAATGACTGTATGGGGCAAATGGAACAAAAGGTCTGCGATGCGGGCCGGTTCCGCATTTTCCGCTCCGTGGAAAAAGCGTGTCAGGTTACGGGTAAGTTTGGGACCGATTCCCTCAAGCTCGGATACCGGAACAAAAAGCGGATTGAGAATTTCCGGTCGCATGCTGAAGATTTTCCTGCGGCAGTAGGCATTGTCTGGCTGACAACCAGCCATACTCGCCCTATAACACGTCAGCAAATCTGACAAAATACACGCGGTAGTCTTGATGGCCGACACGGACAATGATGAAACACGGGAAACCCGGATAAAGCGGTTGCGGTATCGCGCAAATCACCGCGGCATCAAGGAAATGGATATTGTGATCGGAGGGTTCGCCAATGAGTGTCTTGATGATCTCAGCGACAGCCAGATAGATGCATTCGAAGCCCTGATGGCGGAGCATGACCGGGACCTGATTGTTTGGGTAACCGGAGAAGCTCCGTTTCCAATAGAAGAATTGAAGCCGATATTTGAAATGGTTTGCACGCATGCCAATCGTGCATTCGCAGAAAAGTTTTCCTGAATGCCACAGACTGACAGATTTTCAGACGCCTTTGAAACCGGCGCACCTGCCACCATTACCAACATCATGTCGGGTCAGCTTGGTCTGGTGCTCGCTGAACTTGCTGCAGCCAAAAATGTCGACAACAGGCTTGTTCACATATGTGCCAACCCCCAGGAACTGAATGCGCTTGAAGACAGCATGGGATATTTTGCGCCGTGGCTCGACATCATCGTGCTGCCGGCCTGGGATTGTTTGCCATATGACCGGGTTTCACCAAGCACTGCGGTTGTCGCAAATCGCGTTGAGGCACTTGGCCGGATTTCGTCAACGGAAAAAACCGGTCGCCCCACGCTCGTATTGACGACTGCAAATGCTGTCCTCCAGCGCTATGTCCCCCGGGAGAACCTTCTGGATGGCCATATGGCCATGGCACCGGGAAACCGGATTGACATGGACACACTGGTGGCACGCCTTTCTGCGGAAGGGTTCGAGCGTGTTTCAACAGTCCGCGAGCGAGGGGAATTTGCGGTTCGGGGTGGCATCATGGATGTCTACGTTCCAGGCAATGACAACCCGGTACGCCTCGACTTTTTCGGTGATACGCTTGAATCCATCCGTACGTTTGATCCTGCTGATCAACGAACCACGGGACAGCTGAAATCGTTTGCGCTGCAGCCAATGAGCGAAGTGAACCTGGATGACAGTGCGATAAAGCGCTTCAGGGCAAACTATCTCGCAACTTTTGGAGCAGCCAAGCGGGAGGATGCACTTTATCAGGCAATCAGTGACGGGCGGCGTTTTGCCGGAATGGAGCATTGGTTGCCCCTGTTCTACGACAAGCTTGATACTGTTTTTGATTATCTTGAGGGATGGCATTTCACCATGTCCCAGGATGTAACCGAAGCACTGAAAAGCCGGGTGGAACAGATTGAGGACCACTATGAAGCCCGTCGGCAGAACATGGAGAGCAGCATTGAGGGAAGTACGCCGTACAACCCCGTGCTCCCACAATCCGTTTCCCTGGACCTGGAGGAAATCACAAGCGAACTTTCCCGGACAGATTGTGTAACGCTGTCGCCATTCAATGCGCCGGAAACAGCAGAAACCAGAATATTCGATGCACAGGGCAAAGCCGGACGCAATTTCGTGGTTGAGCGCACAAGTGGCCAGAATGTTTTTGAAGCGGTTGCAGCCCATATCCGGACCGAGTTGGACAACGGGCGCAAAGTGTTGCTTGCAGCCTGGTCTGAAGGGTCCATGAGCAGGCTGGGGCAGGTGCTGGAAGAAAATGATGCTCCGTCCTTCACTCCTGTTGATACCTTCGAGGCATTTCGTACAGCCGATGCCAAACGACCGTCCATTTCTGTATTGCCGATTGAGCACGGGTTTGAGACGCCCAGTTTTGTTGTTCTGGCAGAACAGGACATTCTTGGCGACCGGCTGGTAAGGCGGGGCAGGAAGCGCCGTGACAAGGATTTCATCGCCGAAGCCTCCAGCCTTGCCGAAGGTGATGTTGTGGTCCACGTCGATCACGGAATAGGACGTTTCGCCGGATTGCAGACCATCGAGGCTGCGGGCGCACCCCATGATTGCCTCGAGTTGCGTTATGCCGGTGACGACAAGCTTTTTCTGCCGGTTGAGAATATCGAACTGCTTTCACGTTACGGCAGTTCGGATACCGAAGTTGTGCTCGACAAACTTGGCGGGGTTGCCTGGCAAGCCAGAAAGGCAAAGCTCAAGAAGCGCTTGCTGGAAATGGCGGACCAACTGATCCGCATCGCTGCCGAGCGTGCCATGAAGACAGCTGAACGACTGGCTCCGCCCGACGGTGTTTATGACGAGTTTGCTGCGCGTTTTCCTTACGATGAAACGGAAGACCAGCTTCGTGCAATCGAATCTGTCATGGATGACCTTTCATCCGGACATCCCATGGACAGGCTTGTCTGCGGCGATGTCGGATTCGGCAAAACAGAAGTTGCACTAAGAGCGGCTTTTGTGGCTGCAATGGCAGGAAAGCAGGTTGCGGTTGTTGTGCCCACAACACTTCTGGCTAGGCAACATTTCAAGACATTTTCCGAACGCTTTCAGGGATTGCCCGTTAATGTGCGTCATGCATCCAGACTGGTGGGGGCAAAACAGCTGAATGAAACGAAACGGGGACTGGCAGACGGTACGGTTGATATCGTTATCGGAACCCACGCCTTGCTGGCGAGTTCTGTAAACTTCGACCGCCTCGGACTGCTGGTTATCGACGAAGAACAGCGTTTTGGCGTCAAGCACAAGGAAAGGCTCAAGGAATTCCGGTCTGATGTCCATGTGCTGACCCTTTCGGCAACACCGATTCCGCGAACCTTGCAATTGGCCCTGACCGGCATTCGAGAGCTTTCTCTCATCACAACTGCGCCGGTGGACCGCATGGCCGTGAGAACCTTTATCACACCCTTTGATCCGCTAACGGTTCGTGAAGCCTTGCTTCGTGAGCGCTATCGCGGCGGCCAAAGTTTCTATGTTTGCCCCCGTGTAAGTGATCTGGAAGAACGAAGGGCGTTTCTTGCCGAACATGTGCCCGAACTGAAGGTTGCCGTGGCCCACGGACAAATGCCGCCGGGAGAGCTGGATGACGTCATGAATGCCTTTTATGACGGCAGTTACGATGTTCTGCTTTCCACCACTATTGTCGAATCGGGATTGGATATTCCGACAGCAAACACGCTTATCGTGCATCGTGCAGACATGTTCGGTCTTGCACAATTGTATCAGCTTCGTGGCCGGGTAGGGCGTTCAAAAACCCGGGCCTATGCCATTTTCACCCTGCCGTTGAACCGGTTGATGACCAAGCCCGCCGAGCGGCGCCTGAAGGTTTTCCAGTCACTCGATTCTATCGGGGCAGGTTTCGAACTCGCCAGCCATGATCTTGATATCCGCGGTTCGGGCAACCTTCTTGGCGAAGAGCAATCAGGCCAGATCCGTGAAGTGGGTTATGAACTTTATCAGCAAATGCTTGAGGAAGCCGTGGCTGAACTCAAGGGTGGCGATGAATATTCCGGTGACGGAAAATGGTCGCCGCAGATTTCGGTCGGCACCGCCGTTCTTATTCCTGAAACCTACGTGCCGGACCTGCAGCTACGTCTGGGCCTTTATCGAAGACTCTCTGATATTCGTGAGCCTGATGAAATTGATGCATTCGGTGCTGAAATGATTGACCGCTTCGGGGAGATGCCGACAGAAGTCGAGTACTTGCTCAAGATTGTTTATATCAAGGGCCTCTGCATGACAGCGAATGTTGAAAAGCTGGATGCAGGCCCGAAGGGAGCAGTGATCAACTTCCGGAACAATGATTTTCCTGCAGCAGATCTTCTGGTTTCATGGCTGGGTGAGCAAGGCAGTCTTGCCAAGATAAGATCGGATCATTCCGTGTTCCTGTCGAGAAACTGGGAAACACCCGAAAAGCGTCTGAAAGGTGCTGCGGTCATCATGTCCAAACTCGCAGGGTTTGTGAACGAGGCCGCGAAACAGGCTGCGTAACCGGGAAAAGTCAGCCGTTTTTGTCTCGTTCAGCAATGGCATGGCGCATTGCTTGTACCAACTGGCCGGGCGGTTGAGCGCCCATCACGGCAAATTTCTCGTCGACGATAAAACAGGGCACGCCCGTTATTCCCATTTCCTGTGCCCGGGAAATTTCGGCCCGGACCTTGTCCTTGTCTTCATCTCCTGTCAGCAGGCCTTCCACAATGGTGCCATCCATTCCCGCAAACTTGGCTGCTTCGACTAGGGTTTCATCAAGCCCGATATGCCCGCCCTCCAGAAAGAAAATCTCGAACAGCCGTTCCACCAGCTTGTTCTGGACCTCGGCACTTTGGCCACCAGCCCAGAGGATGACACGGTGGGCATCAAGCGTATTGGGGGAGACTTTCATGTCGTCGAAATTGAAATCTATACCAAGTTGTTTCCCAGCCTCACGAATACGGTCGTAAACTTCTCTGGCACCGGCTTCGCCACCAAACTTGCGATTGAGATAGGTGGCACGGTCCAAACCTTCCTTGGGCAGGGTGGCATCAAGTTGGTAGGGGTGCCATTTCACTTCCACATCAAGATCACTGGCCTCAGAAATCGCTGCATCCAGATTGGTCTTGCCGATATAGCACCAGGGACACATGACATCGGAGATCACATCTATCCGGATTTTGTTTGCTTGGGACATGATGTACTCCCGTTTGTCAGTTTGAGGTGGCCCTGTCATCCCACCAGGTTTCAAACTGGTAGCCGTAGAGCGATGTTTTCTCAGGGCGTTTTATATAATTGCGCCGTGCAACCCATTGTTCGTCTGTATGGTATAGCGGAACAATGTAATGGCCGGACATCAAAACTCTGTCATATGCCCTGACAGCGGCAACAAATTCCTGTTTTTCCCGCGCTTGCAGCAGATTGTTTATCATTGCATCAATGGCCGGGTCGGCACTGCCCGCAAAATTGAAGGTGCCTTCAACATCCCGCGAACGGCTTCCCCACCTCCAAATCTGCTCTATGCCGGGTGACAGCGATGCTGAATAGGTTTTTATCACCATGTCATAGTCATATGACTGTGTACGTCGCTGGTATTGTGCAGAATCCACTGTGCGTACACTGACCTGCATGCCAAGCTTTTCCAGGGTTCGCCGATAACTGATAGCAAGCTTTTCCTGCCCGGCATTCTGGGTCAGTATCTCGAATGAGAACGGGGTTCCGTCCGGCCCGTAAAGGGTGCTGCCATTGCGTTTGAAGCCCGCTTTAACCAGAATGCCGTACGCCTTGCGCATTACCTTCCGGTCACGGCCTGTTCCGTCACTTTCCTGTGGCTTGTAGGTGCCATTCAGGACTTCCGGGCTGACGGCATCGGGAAACGGTTTGAGATAGTCGAGTTCGATGTCTCCAACGGGCCGTTGGTAGGCCGAGAGTTCAGAACCATGCCAGAAACTCGCAGTGCGCTGGTAGGCGCCATAATAAAGACTGCGGTTGATCCATTCGAAATCGAACAACATTGCCAGTGCCTTGCGGACATTGCGGTCTTCAAACACCTTTCGCCGGGTGTTGAACACAAAGCCCTGCAAGGGGGCAGGGGTGCCTTCAAGCTTGAAGACATCCTTTACAACATCACCGGATTTCACAGCGGGAAAGTCGAAATCCCTCAGCCATGCAGAGGGGCTTCCTTCCGGATACACATCGATAATACCCTTCTTGAAAGCCTCGAACATGGTTGTGTCTGTTCGGAAATATTCAATTGTCACCTTGTCAAAATTTCCAAAGCCCTGTCGGGAAGGCAGGTCTTCGCCCCAATAGTCCGGATTGCGGCGATAAGTGATGAATTTACCCGGCTCTATCTGGTCCATCACATAGGGACCACTGCCGATCATTGGCTGAAGCGTGGTCTGGTCAAAAGTTTCCACATTGGTGGCATGCTTTGGCAAGATCGGACTGACCGCAATGATCATGGGAAATTCCCGGTCAGCTTCATCGTTGAAGTTGAAACGTACCTTTCCCGGTCCCGTCTTGACGATACTGTCGATCTTCTTGCGATAGTTGCGATAGTTGGGTTTTCCCTTTTCACCCAGCAAGTCAAAGCTGAAGATAATGTCTTCTACCGTAACCGGGGTGCCGTCAGACCATTTTGCTTTTTCATTCAGGGTGAACTCGATCCATTTTCGGTCATCGGGCCATTCAACCTTTTCTGCCAGCAATCCGTAGAGACTGAACGGCTCATCCCGGTTTCGAAAAAGAAGTGACTCGAATGTCAGCCTTCCGAATGTTGCATCCCAGCTGCCCCGCGCAGTTGTACGTATGCTCTTCACGATGAACGGATTGAGGGAATCATAGGTTCCACGAACACCATAGGTAATGCTGCCTCCCTTGCGTGCGTCCGGGTTGGCATAAGGAAAATGTGTGTAGTCAGGCGGCAGCTCAGGCTCACCATGCATTGCGATACCATGTACAGGTTCTGCATTGGCCTCAGGCGCCAAAGGCAGGTGCAGAACAAGGAGCAAGGTCATGAGAGTGGCAGTAATATGCCGGAATATTCGAATCTTCATGTTGTCAGATTAGCACGCATTAAGGGTTTTGCGGATTACGGGGTGGAAATTCCCTGTCATTCCGTATATTTCGATGTCTGAATTTGCGAGGTGACACGATAGCCTAAATTTCGGCTTATTCATGTTGTCGAAGACTTTTTGAAAATGGCTTGCCAGCGGATCAAACAAGGACCGTCCATATGCTTAAACACCGTTCCATCTATCTGTATTCGTCATTGGCGATTCTGACTGCCGGGTTTGCGCCTGCAATCTCTTCAGCACAGGAACTGAATTCACAGGGCTGGTTCAAGGCTTGCTCAGACCAGGGCAAAAGCAAGATATGCAATGTGCAATATCAGGCAGTCGCTTCAACCGGACAGGTTGTAGCTTCCATCAACCTTGCAGAAATAACCGGTGAAGTTGAACGTCAGGTTTTCCAGGTAACGGTGCCGACAGACCGTCGCGTGCCTCCTGGCATTGAAATCACGATTGATGAAAAAACGCCGACCAAGATCCCTTATACCTTCTGTACTGGTGCGATCTGCGCGGCAGAAACCAAGCTTGATGCCAAGCTGGTCGCTGTCCTCAAGGGCGGTTCGAAAATGGAAATTGCATCCGTCAATTTCAGTGGGCAAAAAACTCCCATCTCTGTAACCCTTGAAGGTTTTCCGGAAGCCTATGACGGACCTCCGATAAAACAGGAAGAATTACGCGCTAAGCAGGAAGAATTGCAAAAACAGCTTTCTGACAAGGCCAAAACCCTTGCTGAAAAACTTCAGGAAGCACAGGACAAGGCCAAGGAAAGCAGCAACTGATGGCTGCACAGTCCAAAAAATCGCGAAATAGCACGACCAGGGAAAACATGACCCGATTTTCAAAATATACGACGCTTTTTGCACTCGCATGCACAGCAACCATGATCACATCCGTGCAGGCTTCTGCCCAGGCCAAGATCAATGCCCGTGCCAGTGGCTGGATCAAAACCTGTAATGAAGGCGCCGCCGGCGAGGTTTGCAATGTCCAGTATCAGGTCGTTTCAAACGATGGCCAGATCCTCACCGCTGTAAGCCTTGTTGAACTTTCAGGTGATGCAAAGCGGCGTATTTTCCGCATTGTTGTTCCTACCGGAAGGTCACTTCAACAGGGCGTGCAACTCCAGGTCGATGGCAAACAGGCAACCGCGGTTCCTTACGCATTTTGCCGCCCGCGCATTTGTGCGGCTGAAGCAGCCTTGACCGATGATCTGGTGAAAATTTTCAAGGCAGGCGGTTCCCTGGAAATCACGTCGATAAATTTCCAGGGCCAGCCAAACCCGATTCCGGTAACCCTGAAAGGTTTCACGGCAGCGTATGACGGTCCGCCGACAGAGATTCCGAAAAACGATGCCCAGGAAAGCCAGGAAAAACTGAAAAAGCAGCTTGAAGAAAAGTTGAAATCAGGAGAGATCAAGGCTGATTGAGGAAACCGCTCAATCCAGCATAATGATCTTGCAAGCCTCGCCCTTTGGTGAGGCTTTTGCGTTTGCGGGTCTGACAAGAAGGCATTGAGCCCTTACAAACGTGGCGAGCATGGAACTGTCCTGCTTGTCGAACGGTGTAACAATCCGGGTTCCGTCTTGATTTGTCTCAAGCGTGGCCCGCATGTACTCCATCCGCTCGTCATTTGGCCCGAGATCGCGTCCCAGTATGGCCGAAACCGGATGTGCAGCATGGTCGGGAAATCCGGCCAGCCGGCGTATCAGGGGTTTGGCGAAGACATTGAATGCCACCAGCGAGGAAACGGGATTACCAGCGAGACCGACAAGAAAAACTGTTCTCCCGCTCATCTCACGGCGCGCGAACAGAAAAGGCTTGCCCGGCCTCATGGCAATTTTTGCAATTTCAAAGCGGAAGCCGAGCTGTTCAGCTACAGGTTTGACGAGATCATGATCGCCAACCGAAGCGCCACCTGTTGTCAGGATAATGTCGATATCGTCGCTGATGGCCTGTTCGAATGTGCTTGTTAGGGCTGCAACCTCATCAGCAACAATGCCAAGGTTTACCGCCTCGCCACCGCAATCGGTGACCATGGAGTGAATACCGAATGTATTCGATGCAATGATCTGTCCCGGTCCGGTTGCTTCACCGGGTTGCACCAGTTCATCACCGGTTGCAATAATCCCCACCCTTGGTCGTACATGGGTTTTGAGCGTTGCATGGTTCATGCTTGCCGCAAGTGCAATCCGGCTTGCCGTAAGCATGTCTCCCTGCTGCAAAAGGGTTTCCCCCTTGCCAAAATCCAGCCCCGCCTTGCGAATGAACTTGCCTGCGGGTGATGCTTCATGAATTTCCACATCGCCGTGACGGGCAGTGGTGTTTTCCTGAATGATAATGGTATCTGCATTTTCGGGGACAACGGCACCCGTAAAAACCCTGACGGTTTCTCCTGCTTGCAAGCTGCCCTCGAAAGGCATGCCTGCGCGAGATTCGCCAATCGATTTCAGGATTGCGGGTGTAGACGATACATCACTTGCCCGGACGGCGTAGCCATCCATCGCAGAGGCATCAAAAGGAGGTTGGGTTCTCAAGGAAACCAGGTCTTCGGCGAGTATGCGACCGGCAGCTTGCAGAAGCGGGGTTTCTTCGGTCACGCCGGGGCGGGCGTTCTCAAGAACAATGCCGAGTGCCTCATCGGCTGGAATGAGCCGGTCAATCGACATTTCCTTCAAAGCGCCTCCCGCTTCCAGTGTCCGGATTTTCCGCCCTTCTTTTCGCTGAGCACGATTCCGGAAATCTCCATTCCGCGGTCGGCAGCCTTGACCATGTCGTAAATCGTCAGGCATGCCACGGAACAGGCCGTCAATGCTTCCATTTCGACGCCGGTTTGTCCGGTTACGCCCGCTGTTGCCTGCACCCTTATCCCCGGCAAGGTTTCATCCGGTTCAAGGCTGACAGTGACTTTCGAAAGGCCGATCGGATGGCATAGAGGAATCAGGTCCGATGTTTTCTTCGCTGCCATGATTCCGGCAATGCGCGCTGTACCCAGCACATCGCCTTTTTTGGCATTGCCTTCAAGGATGAGTTGCAAGGTCTCCGCCTGCATTTTTACAAAGCCAGTCGCACTTGCTTCCCGGCTGGTGCTGTCTTTTGCGCCCACATCCACCATATGGGCTTCGCCGGAACGGTTTATATGAGTGAGCTTTGCCATGATCAGACAGTTTCGGTTTTGGCTTCAAGCAAGTGTCGTGTGGCCGAGGCCACATCTTCCTGCCGCATCAGGCTTTCGCCTATCAGGAAACTGCGAATTCCGACACGCGAAAGCCGTTCCAGGTCGCCATGCACGAAAATCCCGCTTTCACCGACGAGCAAACGATCTTCCGGCACCAGTGGTGCGAGGCGTTCGCTTGTTGCGAGCGTGACTTCAAACGTTTTGAGGTTGCGGTTGTTTATGCCGATCATGGGTGAAGACAGTTTGAGTGCACGCTCAAGCTCGTCTTCGTCATGGACTTCAATCAACACGTCCATACCCAGTTCCAATGCCGTATCTTCCAGCGCTGTTGCTTCGTCATCATTGACGGATGCCATGATGATCAGAATGCAGTCGGCACCCCATGCCCGTGCTTCGTAGACCTGATAAGGCTCATAAAGGAAATCCTTGCGAAGGGCAGGCAGCGCCGATGCTTCTCTGGCAGCAGTCAGGAAGTCGGGGCTTCCTTGAAAACTCGGCCGGTCCGTCAGAACGGACAGGCAGGCCGCTCCGCCTTCCTCATATGCTTTTGCAAGCAGGGGCGGATTGAAGTCCTCCCGTATCAGCCCCTTTGAAGGGCTGGCTTTCTTGATTTCTGCTATCAGGGCATGTTTTCCCCCGGCAATTTTCTCCTGAAGCGCATTCTTGAAACCGCGGGCAGGGGGAGTATCCGCGATCCGGGCTTTCAGTTCACTGGCAGGAATACTCGCCTTGGCTGCCAGAATTTCTTCCCGTTTGTAGAGTTCGATTTTCTTCAGAATATCGGTCATTGAGCCTTGCCCTGATTTGAGACTCTGACGAGGTCGACAAGAGTATTCTTGGCTGCGCCGCTCTCGATGGACTGGTCTGCCATGTAGGCCCCTTCTTCCAGGTTTTCCGCCTTGCCAGCAACCACCAGCGAACAGGCGGCGTTCATGATCACCATGTCCCGGTATGCCGACGGTTCCCCATCCAGCACAGCGCGCAGAGCCGCAGCATTCACTTCGGCGTCGCCACCTGCAATGGCTGCAGAATCCCGTACCTGGAAGCCGAAATCTGCCGGGTTGATTTCAAAAGTACTGACTTCACCATTTTCAAGTGCAGCAACCTGGGTGGTTCCGGTAATGGTGACTTCATCATATCCGTCTCCATAGACCACCCATACTTTCTCTGAACCGAGTTTTTGCAAGACCTTGGCTGCCGTGAGCACCCAGGTTGGAGAATAAACCCCGAGAAGCTGCCGTTTGACACTGGCCGGGTTGGTCATTGGTCCAAGCAGGTTGAAAATTGTCCGGGTCGCAAGTTCAATGCGTGCCGGAGCAACATGGCGCACAGCAGAATGATGAGCAGGGGCAAACATGAAACCAATTCCGGCTTCATTGATGCAATCCGAAATTTGACCCGGTGACAGCTCGATATTGACCCCAAGCGCCATTAGCACATCCGACGCACCAGATTTGGAAGAAAGCGAACGGTTTCCATGCTTGGCAACCTTGACGCCAGAACCTGCCACAACCAGTGCCGTACAGGTGGAAATGTTGTAGGAACCCTTGGCATCGCCTCCTGTGCCGACAATGTCTATTGCATCAGCAGGAGCATCCACAGGCAGCATGTGTGTCCGCATTGCATCAACGGCACCGGCAAACTCGTCTTCTGTCTCTCCCCGGACCCTCATCGCCATCAGTACGGCGCCGATTTGCGCCTCTGTGGCTTCACCTGACATGATGATGTCAAAAGCACTCTGCGTTTCTGACCGGCTCAGCGTCTTGCCGTCAGCCAGCATCGCGATGGTTTTTTTCAGGTCGTGCATGGAGTATTCGCGGTCGGTACTGCTGTTCATCAATACGTACCGCTGCCACGACCCAGGGTAAAGGCTTGTTCCATTGCCGTGCGATTGACGGAAACGCTTTCTCGCGACTGAAAGTCCTGCACAAGCTGGTTTAGAATGTCATTGGCTGCGAGGTTTTCAAACTGTTCCTCGACCGCTTCATCGACATTCTTCTCGTCCGGCTCACGCACTTCTGCAACCCGCAGGACAATGTGCTGGTTGTAGCTGGAGGGAACGACATGAATGCTGCCCTGTTCGGCGGAAAAGCCTGTCTGTATTGCAGTTCTATCCAAGTCGTCCGGCTCATCGGAACGGGTCACTGGGTTACTTGTCTTGTGACTGACATTTCTGCCAAGTGAATCCGCTTCAAGGGTGGCTTCAAGTACATCATTGAATGCCTCGCCATTCCGGATTTTCTCCGCCACGGTTTCAGCAATCTCGCCTACCAGTCTGCCCGTTTCCGCATTGGTCCAGGCAGCCTTGGCTTCGTCCTTGACCTCATCGAGTGTTTTCTCGCGTTCAGGGATGATTTCCGTAACACCATACCAGACGTAGCCATTGTTGCCGACGGGGACCGCCTGGGTGTCATCACCCGGCTCGGACTTGAATATCTCCTGCACCAGTTCCTGCTTTGCAGGCAAATCCACGATCGAATTGCCGTCAAGATCCTGTCCCTGTGCGTCGATGCCTGGAAGTTTCCTGATCTCAAGGTCAAGTTTTTCCGCTGTTTCGGCAACCGGAGTGCCGGCGGCGCGTTCGTCCTCAATGGCGTCATAGAGTGTAAAAATTTCCTGACCGGCCTTCTCCAGTGCCAGTTCCTGCCGCAGTTTGTCTTTTATTTCGTCAAACGCCGTTGTCTGCGCTTCTTCAATCTCGGTGACACGCAGAATGACAGGCCCGAATACACCCTGGACAGGCTGGGTGGGCTTGTTGAGTTCAGCAGCAAATGCCGCATCGCGAACATCACCGGCAGGCAATTCTTCTGCACGGATCAGGCCAAGGTCCAGATCATCGACTTTCTTCCCGAGATCAATGACAATCTCGTCGAATGCTTCGCCTTGCGACAAACGCTCGGTTACCTGATCAGCTTCTTCCTGATTGGCCAAGACAAGTTGTTCAACACGGCGACGCTCGGGAGATTGCAGGGATGTTTTCCTGTTCTCATAAGCAGCCTGCAGTTCTTCATCCGTGATGTCTGCCGGTTTCGCGAGGTCTTTTGCCTGAAGGATCAGCAGGTCAACCGCACGATATTCAGGTGCCCGGAAACGTGATTTGTTTTCCTCGTAATATGCCTTCACCTGTTCGTCGGTTGGCTCGGGTGTTGTCTCCAGTGCCTCGGGCCCGATAACCGCATAGTCGAACACGCGTTGTTCCTGATTGTAGGTCGCCAGTGCCTCAAGGAAAGTGTCGGAAATCTCGAAGGAAGCGGCTGTACCTTCCTGAATCTGGTTGCGCATTGCAATCTTGCGTCTGTTGGAAAGGAATTCCTGTTCACTTAGTCCGGTCTGGCGAAGGTATGCAGCAAAACTGTTTCCGGAAAACTGGCCGGAAAGGTCCTGGAAAATGGGGTCTTTGGCAAGTTCGGCGGCAAGGTTCTTGTCCGAGAGCCCAAGGCCCATCTTGCGTGTGTTTTCATCCAGCACTGCGCCTGCAACCACCTGGGACAAAACCGTCTCCTGCAAGCCAAAGGCGTTTGCCTGCTCCCGGGTAAGGCGTTGTTGTACCTGCTGGGAAAGGTTGTTGAGCTGGTTTTCGTAGGCAATCCGGAAATCGAACGTGTCCACCGTGGTTTCGCCGACCCGCACCACAGTGTTCCCACCGCTCAAAATGCTGCCGGAGACACCCCACAAGGCAAAGCTTGCAATCAGGAGGCCTATGAGAATTTTTGCTGTCAGGCCGCTGGCAAAGCCTCGTATTATCTCTAGCATGAAGTATTCCGTAACATTTTGGTTTTCTTGCGATGGTTTGAGTATGCCTATATACCGGTCGAAAATTCATACCTCAAGCGGAAGCCGACAGTTCATTTGCAGCAATTTCGCATTGCCAACAATGAGTTTCCAATACTCCGCCTGTCACAAATTGATGAAGGATTGCAAATGACACCGGATGTACGGCCACTGGTAGCGGGAAACTGGAAAATGAACGGTCTCCAGACATCCCTGCAGGAGATTATCTCGATCAATACCGGTTTGAATGAGCAGGACATTGAAGGAATGGATGCTCTGTTGTGTGTGCCGGCAACAATCCTCCAACTGTCAGCCCATCTCTGTGCCAGCGGAAAGCTGGATATTGGTGGGCAGGACTGCCATCAAAAAGCGAGTGGTGCGCATACCGGCGACCTTTCTGCGGAAATGCTGTCGGATGCAGGCGCCAGCCATGTCATCGTCGGGCATTCCGAACGCCGAACAGACCATGCGGAAACCAGTGAAATGGTGCGGGAGAAGGCGCAGGCCGGAAACCGGGCAGGGCTGGTCTCTATAGTCTGCATTGGTGAAACAGCCAGTGAACGCAAAGAGGACCGAACCCTTGACGTGCTTGGTGAACAGCTTTCCGGCTCCATGCCGGATGATTCCCGTGCTGATCGCATCATCGTTGCCTATGAACCGGTTTGGGCGATCGGTACGGGTCTTGTGCCGTCTCTGGATGATGTTGAAGAGGCCCATACATTCATTCGCGAAATGCTGAAAAAGAGTTTTGCAGAAGAAGGTGAACGGATTCGCATTCTTTATGGCGGTTCGGTCAAACCCGGAAATGCGGCAGAACTGATGGCAGTCAACAATGTTGACGGCGCGCTTGTTGGTGGTGCGAGTCTCAAGGCTGATGATTTTCTGGGAATCTGCGAGGTTTACCGGGAACTGATTTGATTGTAATTCCCGCAAAAAGCACCATTTCTTGAGAAAATCCCGATAAAAACCGGTTTGCAGGTCTGTATCGAACGTGTAAAAGACCGGAAATTTCATGAAAGGCCTGACGGGCCAACAGGAAAACAATATGGAAACCGTAATCATCGTCATCCATCTCATGGTCGTTGTGGCCCTTGTTGTGGTTGTTCTCCTTCAACGTTCCGAAGGCGGAGCTCTGGGTATCGGCGGCGGTTCAGGTGGCGGGTTCATGTCGGCGCGTGGTGCAGCCAATGCCCTGACCAGGACCACAGCGGTGCTTGCTGCAGCATTCTTTGCAACCTCGATCACGCTTGGAATTTTGTCCGGTTATGACGGAGGTTCGAGCATTCTCGATGAAATTCCGCTGCAACAAAACAATACACCTGGTGAAGGTGACGGAATTCTCGACCAGATTGGTGGACCCGTAGGCGGGGAAATCCCCGGCGAAGATACCAATGAAGAGGTTCCCACCGGTCAATAACTCCCGTTTTGCTGGCCGGCAGGACAGAAAATTCAGATGCCCCGGAAATTCCGGGGCACTTTTTTTGGGAAAATCAAATTTTTTCGTATTCAACGCGAGCAGAAATGATTAGTTCTTAACTCCCATGGCGCGATATGTTTTTATCACTGGCGGTGTGGTCTCCTCCCTCGGAAAAGGTCTTGCTTCGGCATCTTTGGGTGCGTTGTTGCAGGCACGTGGGTACAAGGTGCGGCTGCGCAAGCTCGATCCTTACCTCAATGTAGACCCCGGAACGATGTCACCGTACCAGCACGGCGAATGTTTTGTGACGGATGACGGAGCGGAAACGGACCTTGATCTCGGGCATTACGAACGGTTCACCGGTCGGCCTGCCAACCAGCAGGACAACATCACGACAGGGCGAATTTACAGCGATATCATCGCCAAGGAACGGCGAGGGGACTATCTTGGCGCGACTGTACAGGTCATCCCTCATGTGACCAATGCCATCAAGGAGTTCGTGCTTGACGGCAATGATGATTATGATTTCGTTCTTTGTGAAATAGGCGGAACAGTTGGCGATATCGAGGCTTTGCCGTTCTTCGAATCAATCCGTCAGCTTGGCAATGACCTTCCACGCGGAAGCTGTATCTATGTTCATCTGACATTGATGCCCTGGATATGGGCAGCCGGAGAGTTGAAAACCAAGCCCACCCAGCATTCGGTGAAGGAATTGCGTTCGATCGGTATCCAGCCAGACATTTTGCTGGTGCGTGCGGACCGCGAAATACCGAAAGAGGAACGTCGCAAGCTGTCACTGTTCTGTAATGTCCGGGAAACGGCAGTCATCCAGGCGCTGGACGCAAAGAGCATCTACGATGTTCCCATGACCTATCACAAGGAAGGCCTCGATCAGGAAGTGCTTGATGCATTTGGGATCGATCCGGCGCCAAAGCCCAACATGGATGTCTGGAACGAGATCAGCAGAAAGATACACAATCCTGAAGGTGAGGTGACGATCGCGATTGTCGGTAAGTACACCATACTCAAAGATGCCTACAAATCCCTCATCGAGGCTTTGCATCATGGTGGCATTGCCAACAATGTTAAGGTGAATCTCGAGTGGATCGAATCCGAGATTTTTGAGTCGGATGAAGACAATGTCAGTGCCCATCTGGAAAACATCGATGGCATTCTCGTCCCCGGCGGATTTGGCGAACGTGGTTCTGAGGGCAAAATCAGGGCGGTAACACACGCCCGGGAAAACCAAATCCCGTACTTTGGCATCTGTTTCGGAATGCAAATGGCCTGTATTGAGGCTGCACGAAACCTTGCTGGAATAGAAAATGCAACATCAACCGAGTTTGATGAGGGCGCGAAAGAGCCCGTGGTCGGTTTGATGACTGAATGGTTGAAGGGCAACCAGCTCGAAAAGCGGGAAGCGGCTGGCGATCTTGGTGGCACCATGCGACTCGGCGCCTATCCCCATCCGCTCAAGGAGGGCAGCCATATTGCGGAAATATACGGCTCAACCCAGGTATCGGAACGTCATCGCCATCGCTATGAAGTAAACCTTGCCTACAAGGACCGGCTGGAAGAGGCGGGGCTTGTTTTCTCCGGCATGTCGCCGGACGGGCTGTTGCCGGAAACCATTGAATATCCGAGGGATGTACACCCCTGGTTTATAGGTGTGCAATATCATCCCGAGCTCAAGTCCCGTCCGTTTGACCCGCACCCGCTGTTTGCAAGCTTTATTGAGGCCGCCAAGGAACAAAGCCGTCTGGTATAACAATCATGATGCTACATGATTTCATGGGCATTGATTGACAGGTCCTTGGTCATGAAAGCATTCTTCTGACGGTTTCCGGCTACACCTCGAAAGGGCTCACCAATCATGAAAACACTTCTTTATTCCAGAAACGGTCGTGCTGATGCGGTTCTGGAGTTTCGTGACAAGCCCAAGCCGGTGCCGCAAGACGGAGAAGTGCTCGTAAAGCTGGAGACTTCCGGTGTTAATCCGTCCGATGTCAAATCCAGGGCAGGGCGCCCGTTTGCATTTGATTTTGTGGTTCCCCATTCGGATGGTGCCGGTATCATTGAGGCAGTCGGACCGAATGTTGACGGTGCAAGGGTTGGTGAGAGGGTCTGGATCTGGAATGGGCAATGGCAACGTCAGTATGGAACGGCGGCTGAATTTATCGCTGTTCCGTCAGCCCAGGCAGTTCATCTTGATGATGCGGTGGATTTTGAAACCGCTGCCTGTTTCGGCATTCCGGGGGTGACTGCCGCTCACGCGGTCAACCTGCTTGCAACGACAAAATGCGAACGGGTACTCGTCACCGGAGCCGCTTCATCGGTAGGTCACTATGTCGTGCAGATGGCTTCCATGGAAGGAAAGCAGGTAATCGGTACGGCATCGGAAGCCAAGGCTGATACGGTGCTGGAAGCCGGTGCAAGTTCAGTGATCGATTATCGCAAAGAGGATGTCGGTGAGAAAATTCTTGAGCTGACTGACGGAGCGGGTGTGGATGCGGTCATTGACATGGATTTTTATTCAACATCGCGTCTGGTTTCTTCAAGTGGCTTGCGTTCTCACGGAACCATTATTTGTTACGGCTCAAACGACATGGGCGAGATTCCCGTAGCGTTTCGCGACCTCTTGTTCAAATCACTTACGCTGAAATTTTTCCTGGTATACGAATTGCTGGAACATGAACGTTCTGCGGCCGTGGAAAGGCTTGGGGCTTTCATGCAGAGTGGCAAGGCCAAAACCCGTATCAGTCATGTTCTGCCATTTGAGGAAGCTGTAAAGGCGCACGAACTTGTTGAAAGCGGAAACGCGAATGGCAATGTTGTTTTGAAAGTCTGAACATGCTTTTTGACATCTTGTCCAACATTTACCGATAGGTTGAAAACCCGTGACCAAGCAAACCCCGCGCCATCTGGACCATGTTGTTCTTCCTGTCCCCGATCTGGAGATCGCGCGGGCGAGGTATTCAGCACTGGGTTTTACTGTCGCCCCTGATGCCCGGCACAAGTTCGGCACGGAAAATGCATGCATTTTCTTTGAAAACGGTACGTTTATCGAGCCGCTTGCAATCGGCCAGCGGGAAACGGTTGAAGCAGCGATCAAGAAGCGCAACCAGTTTCTTCGCCGGGATGCTGCCTTTCGTTTCAGAAACGGGGAAGACGGCTTTACCATGATTGTCTTCGGGGAGCCGGACCCGAAAAAATCTCGCAAGGCGCTTCAAAAAGCCGGCTATGAAACAGGAAAACTGGTCACGGTGCGAAGACCGGACGTCAAGGTCAGGATCGCGCTTGCCATTGATGAACGTTCAGCCGACTTCACGATGTTTCACTGCGAACGGCCCGACGGACCGCCTGCATTTCCCGCTGAATTCAACGCCCACGAAAATGGCGCAACAGGCATTTCAGCCGTTTATGTGCATGAACATTTGCCCGAGGACTTCCAGTATTATTTCCAGACGGTGACCGGACAACGGGAAGTGCGCTCCCATTCCTTTGGCATGGAAATGAAACTGCCTAACGCGTCGCTCAAGATACTCAACACGCAGGGCGCGCGAACATATCTCGGCACGGAAAATGTTTCCACCAGCCGTGGTTTGAGGGCGATAGGCTTTGATATCCAGGTGAAATCCGTCGCCGACACCCAAAAACTGCTGGAAACGAACGGTGTATCACTGCGCCATATCGGTAACAGCATTCTTGTCGATCCTGCCACGGGGCAGGGGGCTATCATCAGATTTACCGAGAAATGATCCATGCAAACCATATCCCTGAAAGATTTTGAAATATCGAACTCGGCTCCAATGGTGTTGTTTGGTGGCGTCAATGTGATCGAGTCACGTGATTTTGCCATGAAAGCAGCCGATCACTACCGTACGGTGACAAGCAAGCTTGGCATTCCGTATGTTTTCAAGGCGTCCTTCGACAAGGCAAACCGGTCGTCGATCCATTCATTCAGGGGACCGGGACTCGAAGAGGGATTGCGCATTCTTGAAGATGTAAAGAATGCGTTCGATGTTCCCCTGATCTCGGATGTTCATACGCCTGAACAGGCCGCACCGGCCGCTGAAGTAATAGATATCATACAGCTTCCTGCGTTTCTTGCCCGCCAGACCGACCTTGTGATGGCTATGGCGGCGACAGGCTCAATCGTAAATGCAAAGAAGCCGCAATTTCTCAGCCCGGAGCAGATGAAGAACATCGTTGACAAGTTTCACGAGGGCGGGAACGAGCGGGTCATTTTGTGTGAGCGGGGCAGCAATTTCGGCTATGACAATCTCGTTGTTGACATGCTCGGTTTCGGGGTCATGAAAAAAACCTGCAACAACGTACCCGTTATTTTTGATGTCACACATGCACTTCAAATGCGTGCAGCGGGCTCTGTTGCTTCAGGTGGAAGAAGAGAGCAGGTGGTGGAACTTGCACGCGCAGGCATGGCTACCGGTCTTGCAGGTCTTTTCCTGGAGGCTCATCCGGATCCCGACAATGCAAAATGTGATGGCCCAAGTGCCTTGCCTCTCCATTTGCTCGAAGACTTTCTTATGCAGGTCAAGGCCGTGGACGGCATCGTGAAAGAAATGGCCCCGATCAAGGGCCTTTGAACCGTTCCTGATACACCTTCAGGACTGCGCTTTGGAAATTGCCTGCAATGCATTGAATGCAGGCAGCTTTGCCGCTAGGTAATCGTCGAGACAACCAGCCAACGGGATACCCGATTATGACTGCCATCATTGATATTACTGCCCGCGAAATTCTTGACAGCCGCGGAAACCCGACCGTCGAGGTGGATGTGTTGCTTGATGACGGCTCGCTTGGTCGCGCTGCAGTCCCCTCTGGTGCATCCACAGGTGCTCATGAAGCCGTAGAGCTTCGCGATGGGGGAGCAAGATATCTTGGCAAGGGTGTCACAAAGGCTGTTGAAGCAGTCAATGGTGAAATTTTCGAGACAATCGGCGGCATGGACGCTGAAGATCAGCGCCTGCTTGATCATGCAATGATTGCGCTTGACGGAACACCGAACAAGGGACGGCTCGGCGCAAATGCAATTCTGGGCGTTTCCCTGGCCCTGGCGAAGGCTGCAGCTACGGCTTCCGGGCTTCCGCTGTACCGTTATGTTGGCGGGCCCAATGCTTCTGTACTGCCTGTTCCGATGATGAATATCATCAATGGCGGGGAACATGCGGATAATCCGATAGATTTTCAGGAATTCATGATCATGCCGGTCGGGGCAGACAGCATGGCCGATGCAGTCCGGATGGGCGCAGAGGTTTTTCATACGCTGAAAAAAGAACTCTCTGCCCAGGGGCACAACACAAATGTTGGTGACGAGGGTGGCTTTGCTCCAAACATTGCCAGCGCACCCGATGCTCTGGATTTCATCATGAAATCTGTTGAGAAGGCAGGCTTCAAGCCGGGTGAAGATGTCTACCTGGCCCTTGATTGTGCCTCGACAGAGTTCTTCAAGGACGGGAAATACGAACTGGCCGGAGAAGGCCGCACGCTAGAACCCGGAGCCATGGCCGAGTATCTGGCTGAACTGGCAGGAAAATATCCAATCATTTCCATTGAAGACGGCATGGCGGAAGATGACTGGGATGGCTGGAAGGCTGTCACAGACCTGATCGGCAACAAATGCCAGTTGGTGGGCGATGACCTGTTCGTGACGAATTCCGCACGCCTCTCTGATGGGATTCGCATGGGCGTTGCGAATTCCATTCTTGTAAAGGTAAACCAGATCGGCTCCCTGTCGGAAACACTCGATGCTGTAGAGATGGCCCACAAGGCTTCATACACTGCTGTAATGTCTCACCGTTCGGGCGAAACGGAAGATTCCACAATTGCCGACCTGGCGGTGGCTACCAATTGCGGACAGATAAAAACCGGCTCACTGGCGCGGTCTGACCGGTTGGCAAAATACAATCAATTGCTCCGCATTGCTGAAGAGCTGGGCGACGCAGGTCGTTATGCCGGGCGCAGCATTTTGAAAAATTAGGGAAAAGACCCGCTTTTCAATCTCTTGTTAAGCCTGTTGGGATAGCTTCGGGTAAGTTGAGTTCTTACCGGTAAGTATCTGTGTCCACCCGTCAACGACGCAACTCGCGATTATACAGGTTTCTGTTTCCTGCTTTTTGCACACTCCTGTCATTTTATTTCCTGCATCATGCCAATGCAGGGCGATATGGCTTGGAGTCGCAGCAGCAGATGGTCAAGAAATCAGCCCAGCTCGAAAAGCGTCTGGCTACGTTGAAGCTCAAGCGTGAAGAGCTGGCTTCCCGTGTTCGTCTTCTGCAGGATGGAAATATTGAACGGGACATGCTTGACGAGCAGGTTCGTTATCAACTCAATTTGCTGCACAAGGATGAGATAGTTTTGATGCGTCAATCAGGCTGACTCGCGTTCTTGGTTTTCCTGCAGAACTGAAACATCTGCCATAGCACTATTGCTATAAATCAAGTTAATTCATGATAAATTCATTTATATCAATGACTTGAATGGTGAAAAATACGCAAAATTAGCGATTGAACTTTCCGTCTGATTATACATTATAGGGGGATCAAACGGAGCGCATTATATGGCAGCAAAACCCAAGAAAACCTCCTCTGCGGGTGGCAATTCCCGTACGGGTGGTCGATCCACTGTGCAAAAGGCACCGGCACCGGCCGAATTTTCCAAGGAACAGGAACTGCAAGCATACGAAGATATGCTTCTGATCCGCCGGTTTGAGGAAAAGGCCGGTCAGCTTTACGGAATGGGTCATATTGGTGGGTTCTGTCACCTGTATATCGGCCAGGAAGCCGTTGTTACCGGCATGCAAATGGCAATCACCGAGGACGACCAGGTCATCACAGGCTATCGGGATCATGGGCACATGCTCGCCTGTGGTATGAACCCGGATGGTGTCATGGCTGAATTGACCGGGCGTCAAAGCGGGTACTCGGCCGGCAAGGGCGGTTCCATGCACATGTTCTCGAAAGAGAAAAACTTTTATGGCGGGCACGGCATTGTTGGTGGTCAGGTTTCACTTGGAACCGGCCTGGCTTTTGCCAACAAATATCGTGACAACGGTGCCGTTACGCTGACATATTTTGGTGACGGGGCTTCAAACCAGGGGCAGGTCTATGAAAGCTTCAACATGGCTTCATTGTGGGATCTGCCGGTTATCTACATCATTGAAAACAACCGTTATGCAATGGGAACTTCCGTTGAGCGCTCGTCTGCTTTGACAGCTTTTTCCCAGCGTGGTGCATCCTTCGATATTCCTGGCATGCATGTTGATGGCATGGATGTGCGCGCGGTCAAGGCCGCAGGCGATCATGCCGTTAAATGGGTGCGGTCGGGCAAGGGGCCTTTCATACTTGAAATGGAGACTTACCGGTATCGGGGCCACTCCATGTCTGATCCGGCCAAATATCGCAGCAAGGATGAAGTCCAGAAAATGCGTGCCGAGCAGGATCCGATCGAGCAGGTCAAGAAGCGCCTGATTGAAAAGGAATTCTCCACAGAAGAAGACCTCAAGGCCGTGGACAAGAAAATCCGCGAGGTCGTCGGCAAAGCGGCGGAATTCGCCCAGGCTGATCCGCTGCCCGATCCTTCTGAACTTTATACAGACATACTTCTTGACCCGAGTGAGGAAGCGCCAAATGCCAACTGATATTTTGATGCCGGCCCTCTCGCCCACAATGGAAGAGGGAAACCTCGCCAAATGGATGGTCAAGAAGGGCGACACGGTCGAGCCGGGCGATGTGATCGCCGAGATTGAGACCGACAAGGCAACCATGGAAGTGGAAGCTGTCGACGAAGGGACGATTGGTGAAATTCTTGTTCAGGAAGGAACGGAAGGTGTAAAGGTCAACACGCCGATTGCCGTTCTGCTTGGCGAGGATGAAGACGAGTCTGATATCGCAGAGAAAAGTTCTGGTGAGACCGATGCAGGACCATCAGATGATGAACAAGACGATTCGGCTGACTCCGGAAATGACGACGGTGAATCCGGAAAAGCGGACAGCGTCGACAAACCTCGTTTGGAAGTCGCTGATGATCCTGAGGTGCCGGAGGGCACCGAGATGGTGAAAATGACCGTCCGTGAGGCGCTCAATTTGGCCATGGCAGAAGAAATGCGCCGTGATGAAGACGTGTTCGTCATGGGTGAGGAAGTTGCCGAATATCAGGGGGCCTACAAGATCACCCAAAACCTCCTTGAGGAGTTCGGTGCCAGAAGGGTTGTTGATACCCCGATTACGGAACACGGTTTTGCTGGCATTGGCGTAGGTGCGGCAATGGCCGGCCTGAAACCGGTTGTCGAGTTCATGACCTTCAACTTTGCGATGCAGGCAATTGACCACATCGTCAACTCGGCTGCCAAAACACTTTACATGTCTGGCGGGCAAATGGGCGCCCCCATGGTGTTCAGGGGGCCGAATGGCGCTGCTGCACGCGTTGGTGCCCAGCACTCACAATGTTACGCTGCATGGTACGGACACATACCCGGCCTCAAGGTGGTTGCCCCTTATACCGCATCTGATGCAAAGGGCCTGCTCAAGGCGGCGATCCGGGATCCCAATCCGGTTGTCTTCCTGGAAAATGAAATCCTTTACGGTCACAGCTTTGAAGTTCCGGACGTTGAAGATCACGTGCTACCGATCGGCAAGGCTCGCGTCTACAAGGAAGGCAAGGATGCAACAATTGTGTCTTTCAGCATTGGCATGACCTATGCCGTGAAAGCGGCAGAACAACTTGCCGAAGAAGGAATTGATGCAGAAATCATTGACTTGCGCACCATCAGGCCGCTGGACATGGAAACCATCATCAAGTCGGTCAAAAAGACAAACCGGCTAGTCACTGTCGAAGAAGGGTTTCCGCAATCCTCAATAGGCGACCATGTCGCAAGCCAGATCATGCAGCAGGCCTTTGATCATCTTGATGCCCCGGTTGTGACGATCTGCGGCAAGGATGTTCCCATGCCTTATGCGGAGAACCTGGAAAAGCTGGCGTTGCCAAGCGTCGAGGAAGTCGTCGATGCGGTAAAGCGCGTTTGCTACAAGGATTGATGATTTGCAACGCCTTGATCTCAAAACCTTGCGTTATGACAGTTTGGGGAGATCAGTATTGATAGACGGGCGTGCCGTGACGGTTGAAATCAGCCATGAGGCACTTGAGACCCTGGCCAACCGGCCATTGTCTCGCGACGAGGCCATGTTCAAGGTTGCCGAAGAACGCCTCAGGCTCACACGACTGGCCCAGTGGATACCGGCCGATGATGGCAAGATACACATTACGACAAACATGCTGATGAACAACGGCCTGTTTGCCAGCGGAGAAGCAGAAAATGCCGATTGAAATTACCATGCCCGCTCTTTCTCCAACGATGGAAGAAGGAAACCTTGCAAAATGGCACGTCAAGGAAGGGGACAGTGTTGAAGCCGGTGACGTCATTGCCGAGATTGAAACCGACAAGGCAACCATGGAGGTTGAAGCGGTTGACGAAGGAACCATTGCCCGAATTGTTGTCAGTGAAGGCACCGAAGCGGTAAAGGTAAATGCCGTGATTGCAATCCTGGCCGAAGAGGGAGAGGACGTATCGGATGCTGCCGGGCAATCTGCAGGCAAAGATGCTGCCGATAATGACACAGCAGATGACAGCCAGGACAACAAAGCGGAAAAAGCCTCAAACAAACCTGCTGCAGACAGCGCTTCCGCCAAAAAGGAGGTACCGGCCAAGGATCAATTGGCCGACACCCCGAAAGCGGGTCCTGCACCCAAAAAGGACGGTGAACGCATCTTTGCCTCACCGCTCGCCCGTCGAATTGCCAAACAAAACGGCGTCGATCTGACATCGGTGTCGGGTAGCGGCCCGCATGGCAGGATCGTAAAGGCTGATGTTGAAGGCCAGTCAGGTGCGCCGAAAACCGCAGCAAAGCAGGATGGCGCATCGCCCATGCCTACGCCGGGCATGTCTGACGACAAGGTCCTGGCCTTCTTTGAAGAAGATCGTTACGAGCTCAAGCCGCACAACAACATGCGCCGTACCATCGCAAGCCGACTGACGGAATCCTCGCAAAGCATTCCGGCATACTATCTTTCGATGGATTGCGAGCTGGACGTGCTTCTGAGATTGCGGGCAGATATCAATGATGCTGCTCCGCTTGGTGAAGACGAAAAGTCTGCCTACAAGGTTTCGGTCAATGATTTCATCATCAAGGCGATGGCAATGGCCTTGCGCGATGTTCCGATGGCCAATGCTTCCTGGACTTCGGAAGCCCGCATTCTCCACAAGCACAGTGATGTGGGTGTCGCCGTGGCCATTGAAGATGGCCTGATCACCCCGATCATACGTGAAGCCGAAGGCAAGACCCTTTCTGCAATTTCACTGGAAATGAAGGACTTGGCTGCTCGTGCGCGCGAAATGAAACTGAAACCTCACGAGTACCAGGGTGGTTCAACTGCGGTTTCAAATCTGGGAATGTTCGGTGTGTCGAACTTTACCTCGATCATCAACCCACCGCAGGCATCCATTGTTTCGATTGGTGCTGGCGAGAAGAAGCCGGTGGTACGTGACGGCGAACTGGTCGCCGCGACTGTAATGACTGCAACCTTTGCCTTCGACCATCGCGTTATTGATGGCGCCGTTGGTGCTGAACTGGCAGGTGCATTCAAGAACTATATCCAGAAGCCGATGGGGATGCTGGTTTGATGGGTTCAGGAAGGGCGGTTTTCCTCTGTCCCGGGCTGTGATTTTTCATCAAGCAGGTATTCAGCAATCCTGTCGCCATATCTGGCAAGAAGAAGCAGAACAATCAGAATATAGACCAGATTGGTGACAGTCCGGATCCATCGCAGTGACAGAAAAAAGCCGAATGCGCGAAACGCAAGAATGGCACAAATCACTAACCCCGTACCCGAGACTGCAAGCGGTAGGGCGGAAATGGAGTTGATAAGATAGTCGATGATCGTCACGATATCCTGCCTTTTGGCCATGCTTATATAATGAAGCTGGCACGAAGCAAGGGAAATGGGCATGGCTGAACCCGTGATCCGCGATGCAAGGCGTTGTGATGCTGCCGACCTTGCCATTCTGGACAATCTGGCCGGTCACGGCATCTCCATGTGGTTCTGGCAGCGAGAGACGCCATCAGGCCTTGTTGAGGATGCCATGGCCTTTGGCAGGTCACGCTTTTCCAATCCTGATGCCGTGTTTGGCTATGCAAATTCACTTGTTGCGGAGCAGGACAGCATGATTGTCGGCTCTGTATGCTGCTATGTCATGCCGCAACCTGATGATGAAGCCGACTACATCAAGAGGGAAGCGCCTGCCTTTCGGCCCCTTTTCGAACTGTTTGAAAAGGCGCAGGGCCACTGGTTCGTCGACAGTCTGGCTGTGTACCCGGAAGCAAGGGGTACAGGTGTCGGCAAACGGCTTTTGTCCAGATGTCTTGAACTTGGAGAAGCGTCTGGTGCTGATACGACCACACTGATTGTGGAAGACGGCAACAAGCCTGCATGTGAATTGTACAGGAAACAGGGGTTTCAGGTTCGGGAATCAAAACCCTATATTGAGTTTCGCGGAAAATCGGCGTCCCGGAACTGGTTAATGCTTTCACGGCCCCTTTGAGGCTCATGAAGACAAACGCACGACAGGAGAAGAAACGTGGCGAATTCATATGATGTATTGATCATTGGCTCCGGCCCTGGAGGCTATGTAACCGCCATTCGCTCCGCTCAATTGGGCCTGAAAACGGCTATAGTCGAACGGGAACACCTGGGCGGGATTTGTCTCAACTGGGGTTGTATTCCGACCAAGGCACTTCTGCGCAGTGCAGAAATCTATCACTACATGGAAAATGCAAAGGATTACGGCCTCGTGGCGGAGAAGGTCGGTTTCGATGCTGCTGCTGTCGTTAAACGTTCCCGCGGCGTGTCAGGACAACTGAACGGCGGGGTGGGGCATCTGCTCAAGAAAAACAAGGTGGATGTTATCTGGGGTGAAGCGAAAATTACCAAGCCCGGCGAAGTCAAGGTATCCAAAAGCTCGAAAAAACCGATGGAACCACAGCATCCAAATCCCAAAAACACACTGGGAGAGGGCACTTACAAGGCAAAACATGTGATTGTTGCAACCGGTGCAAGGCCCCGTGTCATTCCGGGAATTGAACCTGACGGCAAGAACATCTGGACCTATTTCGAGGCCATGGTGCCTGATGAAATGCCGAAATCACTGGTTGTCATGGGCTCCGGCGCAATTGGTATCGAGTTTGCATCTTTTTATCACACCATGGGCGTCGATGTGACAGTTATAGAACTGATGGACCGCATTGTGCCTGTCGAAGATGAAGAGATATCCAAACTGGCCCGGAAGCGCTTTGAGAAGGCAGGTATCAAAATCCTGACAGGTGCCAAAGTCAGCAAGGTCGAGAACGGGGCCAAGGGGATTACTGCCCATGTCAAAGACAAGGATGGCAAAACGCAGAAAATTTCAGCCGACAAACTGATTTCCGCTGTGGGTGTGCAGGGCAATATCGAGAACCTGGGCCTGGAAGAACTTGGTGTGAAAACCGACCGGGGATGTATTGTTGCTGACGGTTATGGTGTGACAAACATCAAGGGAATTTATGCGATTGGTGATGTGGCAGGTCCACCCATGCTTGCGCACAAGGCAGAGCATGAAGGGGTAATCTGTGTAGAAAAGATTGCCGGTCAGTCCCCGCATGTGATGGACAAGGCGCTGATCCCAGGCTGCACATATTGCAACCCGCAAATTGCCTCCGTCGGAATGACGGAAGCACAAGCCAAGGAGGCAGGCCACAAGATCAAGGTTGGCCGTTTTCAGTTCATCGGTAACGGCAAGGCAATTGCCCTGGGCGAACCGGATGGCCTTGTCAAAACGGTCTTCGACGAAAAGACAGGACAATTGCTTGGTGCCCACATGATAGGAGCCGAAGTTACCGAGCTTATTCAGGGCTATGTCGTGGCCATGAATCTTGAAACGACAGAGGAAGAATTGATCAATGCGGTTTTCCCGCATCCAACCCTGTCAGAGATGATGCACGAGAGTGTACTCGACGCTTATGGCCGTGTTATTCATATGTGACCATCGTTCTGCATGTGCAGGGCAATCAAATCAGGGGCGCAAAAAGGAGAATGGCATGAAAGGTGGGGTAACAAGGCTTGTAGCAATGATGATGCTTGCCGCCTCTGCAGCGGTTTCCGGCAACCTGGTTTCTTCAGGCGTGGCACGTGCGGATTCCTGCTGGAATCACAATGGATCACTGATGCGCCTAAAGGCTTCCGGCAACCAGCGCTGGCTGTATTATGAAAACCCGCGGCAGGCATTGCGCAATTCCGGGGTCAGGCGCGGTACACTTCTGTTCAATGGTCGCAAGAACGGAAACTGGTATTCAGGCACAGCCAGACGCTTTTCGCGGTTTTGTCCCGGCAATCCGCTGGAATATTACGTTGAAGGTCCCGTTCGCGGTGACCAATTACAAGTTGTGGTACGTGGCACGCGCGAAGTTCACAAACGCTGCCAACCAACAGGCCAGATGGCAACGGATGAACTGGTCTTCACCTATGTCCGAAATTGCTGACCCTGAAAGGATGATTTCATGATTGGTTTTATTATTATTGGTCTGCTCGCCGGGTTCATTGCCGAAAAGGCCATGAACCGCAATCACGGGCTCATCATGAACCTGCTGGTTGGTGTGATCGGTTCGTTTGTTGGCGGATTTCTTGCCCCACTGGTTGGCATTAGTGCAGGGGGCTTTGTCGGGCGCCTGATTATTGCGACAGTCGGCGCCATTATCTTTTTATGGGTATTTGACAGGATCAGGAGATAATTTCCCTTGGTAACGCTTCTCGATACAACAACGGCAAGACCCAGGCACCCTGAAAAGGCGCATCGCCCGGAAAACCCGGTAAAGAAAAAACCGGACTGGATAAGGGTGCGTGCTGGTGGCTCTCCTGTTTATGAGGAAACCCGCAAGATTGTTGCAGAAAACAATCTGGTAACAGTTTGCCAGGAAGCGGGCTGTCCCAATATTGGCGAATGCTGGTCCAAGAAACATGCCACCATGATGATAATGGGGGATACATGTACGAGGGCATGCGCATTCTGCAATGTGCGCACCGGAATGCCTCAGCCCCTGGACGTCAAGGAACCCGAGAATGTTGCAAATGCTGTTGCCAAACTCGGCCTGAACCATGTTGTCATCACATCTGTTGACCGTGATGACCTGGATGATGGGGGCGCGCGTCATTTCGTCGAAACGATCGAGGCCATCCGCTCGGCCGCTCCGGAAACAACCATTGAAATCCTGACCCCCGATTTTCTGCGAAAGGAAGGGGCCATCGAGATGGTGGCGCGCGCCAAACCGGACGTTTTCAACCACAATCTGGAAACCGTACCTTCCAAATACCTGACGGTACGGCCGGGCGCCCGCTATTTCCATTCCATCCGCCTTCTTCAGATCGTCAAGGAAGTGGATCCGAACATATTCACCAAGTCCGGAATCATGGTCGGGTTTGGAGAGACGAGAAATGAAGTTTTGCAGTTGATGGATGATTTGCGCGCTGCAGATGTCGACTTTCTAACCATTGGCCAGTATCTGCAACCAACTTCACGGCATCACGAGATTGTTGAATTTGTAACGCCGGATACATTCAAGTCTTATGAAACCACTGCGTTTGCCAAAGGTTTCCTGATGGTTTCATCCACACCGCTCACCCGGTCATCCCACCATGCCGGAGAAGACTTTGCCCGACTGAAAACGGCCCGTGAAGCCAGAAATCAAGGTGCATGAAGCACTATTGGCTCCGCATTTTCAACTCCGGTAAAAGGCTCGTCAGGCAGGATCATGCCAAAAGCAGAGAAAAAACATATAGTCAGCCATTCGGCAGAAAACATGTTCGATCTGGTTTGCGACGTTGAAGCATATCCGGAATTTGTTCCCCTGTGTGAATCCCTCAATGTCCAGTCGAGGAAAATCAAGGGCGTGAAAACCCTGCTCGTCGCCGACATGACCATGGCATACAAAATGCTCAGTGAAACCTTCACAACCCAGGTCATGATGAATCGCGAAGACCTCACCATTGATGTCAAATATATTGACGGACCTTTCCGGTATCTCGACAATCAGTGGCGCTTCGAAGCGCTTGATGATGACCGGTGTGAAGTGTTTTTTGCAGTGGATTACGAATTGCGGTCAAAAATGCTCCAGCTTGCAGCAGGTGCGATCTTTGACAGGGCCTTTTCAAAATTCACGGCTGCTTTTGAGGAACGTGCAAACGAGGTGTACGGCAAATGAAGACAGACAAAATTGATGACGTTCTTGATTTCTGGTTTGAACAGACCTCTGCCGAGCAGCGTTTTACCAAAGACCTGGCATTTGACGAAACCATCCGCTCAAGATTTGGTGACCTGATCGAGGATGCCCTTGATGGAAAACTGGCATCCTGGTCAGCATCCAAAAACGGCCTGATGGCACTTGTCATCATTTTCGACCAGTTCACACGCAACATTTACCGCGACACGGCAAAGGCGTTTGCCGGTGACGTCAAGGCATTGGCATTGAGTCTGGAAGGCCAGGAAAGAGGCTATCTGGAGAGCTTCGATGAATATTGGCGCATCTTCCTGCTGATGCCGATGATGCACAGTGAAGACCTGGCTGTACAGGAATTGTCTCTGCCTCTCTTTGAAAAATATACAGATGCCGAAACCCATGATTATGCAGTCAGGCACCGGGACATTATCAAGCGGTTTGGCCGCTTTCCGCATCGCAATGAAGCTTTGGGGCGTGAAACGACAGAAGAAGAATTCCGGTTCTTGCAGCAGCCCGGGTCTTCTTTCTGATCATGATCAGCCGGATTATCCCGAATTGGAATATGATTTTCAGGCGGTTGTCACGTCTGGCTCGTCATCGAGACCATAAGCAAGCAGCATTTCAAGCGCTTCTTTCACGGTTTCCCTTCTTACTTCATCCCGGCCGATCTCACCGAAATTGAAGTCCTCAACAAAAGCGCCGTCATCTGCGCGGGTAGCCACGGCAATGTAAACCAGACCGACAGGTTTGCTTTCGGTTGCCCCTCCAGGTCCTGCAATACCGGTAACGGCAACAGCAGCATCTGCATTCGAGTTCCTGATTGCCCCGATTGCCATTTCAGAAGCAACCTGGGGTGAAACAGCGCCATGCTGTTCGATCAAGTCTGCAGGTACGCCAAGCATGCTTGTCTTGGCTTCGTTTGAGTACGTTATGAAGCCGTAATCAAATACTGCAGATGAGCCGGAAACCGATGTTATGCAAGCGCCGATCAGACCGCCAGTGCAGGATTCGGCAGACGCTATCCTGAACTTTGCGTCGGCAAACTGGCGTACCGTTTCGCTGGCAAAGGTTGCCAATTCGTCATCAAACATCATGTGAACACCACCGTTGCAGTTGCAATTGAAGCAATGCCTTCACCACGGCCGACAAAACCGATCTTTTCATTGGTTGTTGCCTTTACCGATATGCGAGACCGATCAATATTGCATATTTCACCAATCCGTTCACGCATGGCATCCCTGTGAGGGCCGATTTTCGGTGTTTCGCAAATTATGGTCACGTCAAGGTTTGTTATGACGCCGCCCTGGTCGCGAACCAACTTTGCGGCATGGGAGATAAACCGATCTGAGGAGGCCCCTTTCCATTGGGGATCAGAAGGCGGAAAATGCGAACCGATATCACCGCCCGATATGGTGCCAAGAAGCGCATCAGTAAGGGAATGCAAACCGACATCAGCATCAGAATGACCTTGCAGGCTTTGGTGGTGTTCAATCCGTACACCACACAGCATCACATGGTCACCCGGCCCCAGTGTGTGAACGTCATAGCCGTTACCGGTTCGTACATCAGGTACCTGCCGAGGTGATAACATTCGTTCCGCTTCCCTTAAGTCATCCGAGGTTGTGATCTTGAAGTTTTCGCGGTTTCCTTCAACAAGCCTGACTTTCATGCCCGCCCATTCGGCAACCGCAGCATCATCCGTGAATTCCGTATCTGACTGAGCCGAAGCCCGGTCATGCGCTTCCGTGATTTCATCATGAAGGAAGCCTTGTGGTGTTTGCGCAAGGAACAGTCCGTTTCTCGAAACTGTCTCTGTTACAGCATTTTCGGAAGATGCCCGTTTGACTGTGTCGGCCACCGCGCGCGCGGGTAGGGCACACAGGCCAGGCGCAATCATCCCAAGCACATTGGAAATGGTGTCATGGGAAACAAATGGACGGGCTGCATCATGGATCAGAACCTTTTCGCACTGCGTGTCCTTGAGCGCGTCAATGCCGGCCTTGCAACTAGCCTGTCTGCTTGCTCCTCCATATACAGCCTCCCGCAACTTTGAATCAGGAATGACCGATTGCCGGTAAATGTCGCCATCATCAGCATGTATCACAACCTGAACCAGATCGATGTCATCATGGGTAGTGAATGCTTCAATTGTATGCTGCAAAAGGGATTTGCCAGCAAGCAGACGGTATTGCTTGGGACCGCCCGAATCTCCAATACGCGATCCTCTACCGGCAGCAACAATCACGACAGCATTTCTGGACAAATGGCTTCCCCTTGTTATGGCCTTGTCTTGTCACGGAGTTGCACGGCGATCAAGCTTGTTCAGCATGGCTGCCATGTGTAAAAGGACGGCAGGTTGCACAAATATTGTGCATGTGAACGGAGACATTCCTTGCCTGATAAACCTGCACATGATTTGGGAGCACCACTACCGATCGGCCCTGTTGCCGCACGCAACCGGATCTTACTCGCGCCCATGTCGGGGGTTACGGATGTGCCCTTTCGCCGCCTTGCATGGGAACATGGTGCAGGTCTGGTTGTATCGGAAATGGTAGCCAGTGAAGCGTTTGTTGAAGGTGAAGCAGAGATGCAGCTCAAAGTTCAGTCAGCCGGGTTGCCGCTTCACATGGTTCAACTCGCTGGCCGTGAGGCAAAGTGGATGGCCCGGGCAGCAAAGGCCGTTGAATACGCCGGAGCAGACATCATCGACATCAATATGGGATGTCCTGCCAAAAGGGTAACAACCGGGTATTCCGGATCCGCCCTGATGCGGGACCTTGACCATGCCCAAAGCCTGATTGATGCCGTCGTCGGAAGTGTCAGCCTCCCGGTTACCCTGAAAATGCGTCTCGGTTGGGATGATAACTCAATCAATGCACCTGAACTGGCCCATCGGGCAGAAAATTCCGGTATCCGCATGATAACAGTTCACGGGCGGACCCGTTGCCAGTTTTACAAGGGCAAAGCCGACTGGAAGCGCGTTTCAGCGGTTCGCGAAGCAACCGGCTTGCCACTTGTGGTAAACGGCGACATCAAATCCCGAGAGGACGCGGAAGAGGCAATTGCGCAGTCAGGCGCTGATGCTGTGATGGTTGGACGGGCAGCTTATGGCGCGCCGTGGTTGCCCGGGTATCTGGCTGGCTGGAAAACTGCCGAGCAATTTTCAAAGCTGGTGCAGAATGCCGAACCTGTCCTGCAGCACCATTCTGAAATACTTGAGTTTTATGGTCACGAATCTGGTGTGCGGCAGGCTCGCAAACATCTTGGCTGGTATACTGACAACCTCAACCTTCCGTCATCGTCGCAGGCACAATCCTTGCGGCGGATAGCCATGACCTCTTTCGAGGTCCGCGAAATTCATCGTGCAATTACCGGCCTTTATGAACTTGCAGGCGAGCTCCAACAGGAAGCGGCGTGAGGATGGTTTCCGGTACGAATTTCGACGCATCGGATGTGTTGGACAACCTGCCACATGCGGTTCTGGTCGTGTCGCGTAGTGGTGAGATAGCGTATGCCAACTCTGTTGCAGAGCAGTTGTTCCACGGGTCCAGCCGTTATCTGAAGAGCAAGGGGTTGTGGTCCATTATCTCCTCATCGGAGCCTGTTTCTTCCTTGCTGGAACAGGCCTTTGAGCATGGCGCTCCGGTAAACCAGTATCACGCATCCATCATGCCCAGCCGCAAGCGGGAAGAACGGATTGTCGATATTTATGCTGCCCCCATGGCCGAGACGCCGCATCTTTCCCTTCTCACCTTCCGGGAGCGCAGTGTTGCCGACCGAATTGACCGGCAACTGGGCTACCGTGGTGCAGCACGTTCCGTAAGCGGTCTAGCCGCAATGCTGGGGCATGAAATCAAGAATCCCCTTTCAGGTATTCGCGGTGCAGCCCAATTGCTTGGATCGAGCGTTCCGGAAAGCGAAAAGGCACTGGCTGAACTGATTACCGAGGAAACAGACCGAATTGTTCGCATTGTCGACCGAATGGAGGTCTTTTCTGATCAAACTCCAATAGAGCGCGAACCGGTAAACATTCATGCCGTTCTCGGCCATGTGCGACAGATTGCATGCAACGGTTTTGCTTCCGAACTTGAGATAATCGAGAATTATGACCCCTCACTGCCCGAGGTGTCCGGTTCCCGCGATGAACTTGTCCAGGTCTTTCTTAATCTTGTGAAGAATGCAGCTGAGGCATTGGAGAACAGGTCTGGCGGAACAATCATGCTTGCCTCTGCCTATCGTTCGGGGATCCGTCTGGCAGCCAGTGGCTCCTCGCATCGCAAGGACCTGCCGCTGGAATTTACGGTTTCCGACAATGGTCCCGGCATTCCCGATGAAATCCGCACCCATGTATTTGATCCGTTTGTGACCACGCGTCAGAACGGTTCCGGTCTTGGTCTTTCGATGGTCGCGAGAATTGTCGAGCGGCATGGCGGCATTATTGAATGTGAAAGCAGCGTTGTAGGAACGACATTCCGCATTCTCCTTCCTGCATGGAGAGGTCCGGAAAAAGGGGGCAGTCGCAATAATGGATAAGAAACTTGTTCTGGTTGCTGATGATGATGCCGCAATCCGTACGGTTTTGAACCAGGCATTGATGCGCGCAGGATTTGAAGTACGCATCACATCGAATGTCTCGACCCTGTGGAAATGGATATCCGAAGGGCAGGGAGATGTCGTTGTCTCCGATGTCATCATGCCGGATGGTGATGCATTCGAGTTGCTGCCGCGAATCCGGAAATTGCGGCCCGATTTGCCTGTTATTCTGATCAGTGCCCAAAACACATTGATGACCGCCGTCAAGGCACAAAAGGCAGGCGCATATGAATATCTTCCCAAGCCCTTCGATCTTGATGATCTGACACGCGCCGTTCAACGCGCGGTATCAAGTTTCACGGAAGAAACAAAACATCCTGTTTCAACCGATAATGGCCAGGAATTGCCTCTGGTCGGACGCTCACCTGCAATGCAGGACATCTATCAGGCTCTTGCCAGACTGATGAACTCCGACCTGCCGGTAATGTTGAGCGGACCGAGCGGCTCAGGCAAACGTCTGGTTGCACGGGTTCTTCATGATTTGAGCAGGCGCAAGAACGGGCTCTTTCTTTCGGTCAATCTTGCCGCTGTTCCGAAAGAGGAAATCGAGGGAAGAATATTCGGGAACCCGGCTGAACATTCCTACCGGGAACCGGGATTGTTGCAGAGGGCAGACCGCGGGACGCTCTATATCCAGGAAATCAATGAATTACCCGAAGCTGCCCAATCCAGATTGCTTCAATTGCTGGTCGATCATGAAATGGAGGCCCTTGCATCAACAGACAGTCATCATCCGGATGTTCGGATTATTTGTTCATTGAAAGGAGAGATCGGCCCGCTGATCCAGTCGGGCAAGTTTCGTGAAGACCTGTTTCACCGGCTCAATGTCGTGCCGCTCAGGCTTCCGGCCCTGTCGGACCGCCGGGAGGATATCGCGGATCTTGCCAGACATTTCGTGAAGCTGAATGAGAAACAGGGTAACCCGTTCAAACATCTCGACGCTTCAGCAATCAGCGTTTTGAAGAATTATGCCTGGCCCGGAAATGTAAGGGAGCTTGAAAACCTGGTGAACAGGATTTGCACGCTTTATCCGCAGGAAACCATTACGGATGCTATTGCCGAATCAGAGTTGGGAAAAGGCAGGATTGCCCATCAGCCAGAGCGCAAGGAGCCGGGACACGCATTTGCTGATCTGGAAGAGGCTACCCGGTTTTTCATCAATCGTTTTCTGGAAAGCCATGATGGCAGGGAATTGCCTGAAAACATTTATCCCGGGTTTCTGGAGAAATTTGAAAAACCGGTAATCGTTTCTGCGCTGAGTGCCACAAACGGCAACCAGATAAAGGCTGCACAGCTTCTTGGCCTGAATCGCAACACACTGCGCAAGAAAATCAGCAGCTATAATATCCGGATCATCAAAACAGCCCGTTAAAAGACGCGGGAGACCTTGCAGAAAATAACTGCATCATCGCCGGTTCTGTCAAAATTCCGTCAAAGAACAGTGTTTCCCCTTTGCAACAGCCGTGTTGCATATCTGCAACGTATTTGAGATGATACAGCTGGATTCCTTTAGGAACAGGACCTCACGTTTTGACGACGATGACATCACAGCCCCAGCCCCTGTTCCGTGCCCAGGCGGAAGATGCCGTTCCCGGTGGCAAATCCGGCGATGTGGAACTGTTCGACACAAACCGCACTTCCCGAAGCAGGCTCCTTGGGTTTTCCACGGTAATCGCCCTGATGATTACCGGCACGGTCACGTTTGCAATGCTGATCGGGCTTCTGCCAATCCAGCCGGATCAGAACAGCGTTCTGGTTGCTGCTGCTGTAAACGGGTTTTTGATCGCCATCCTGATATTCCTCATCGGGAAAGAGGTTGCAAAAATCCTGCGCTCACGGCGCAAGGGAAGGGCCGCTTCACGCCTTCATGTACGGATCATTGGGTTGTTTTGTCTGGTTGCCGGTTTTCCGGCCATTGTGGTGGCTGTTGTGGCAGGTGTAACGCTTGACCAGGGACTTGACCGCTGGTTTGAAATGAGAACCAAAAACATCGTCCAGTCCTCGGTCAGCATCGCCCGGGCGTACCAGAATGAAAGTACGCGTGTGCTGATGGGCAATACATTGTCCATGGCTGCCAATCTGGACCGCAATCGCCGCTTGCTTGTTCTGGACCGGGAAGGTTTCAAGAATGTCTTCACCCTCGAATCAAAGGGGCGCGGTTTCCTTGCTGCCTCGCTTGTAGATGGTGAAGGCCAGGAAATCCTTGCTTCCAAACTCGAAACCCAGAAAAGCCTTCCCCAACTTCCGGGTATCGCGCTCGAACTTGCCAAAAAAGGGGATCCGGTGCCGATTCCACCGGGAAATTCAAATTTTGTAGGTGTCGTTTTCAAGCTGCGCGAGATCACGGACACCTATCTTTACACGATCATTGCCATTCCGCCTGCCGTTATTGAAGCCGTCAGGGAAACGGAGATGAACAGCGCTGATTACAATGCGCTTGAACAGAACAGGCTTCCTTTCCAGCTTGCATTTGCATTGCTCTACCTGGGGGTTTGCCTTGTCGTCATACTCTGCGCGATGTGGATGGGAATCAGTGTTGCCACGCGGATCGTAACTCCGATCAGGCGCCTGATGGCAGCCGCCGGTGAGGTCAGCAGCGGTAATCTGAACGTAAAGGTGGATATGGCACAGTCCGAAGGAGACCTGCGTTTCCTGAGCGAGACCTTCAACGTCATGCTTGAAGACCTTCGCACCCAGCAAAGCGATCTGGTCGATGCCAAGGAGTTGATGGACCAGCGGGCCCGTTTCATCGAAGCTGTTCTCTCTGGCGTCAGTGCAGCGGTCATCGGCGTTGACAGTGATGGCCACATCACGATTGCCAATCGTTTTGCCTTCCCGCTTCTCGGCATAAATGGTGAAGACCTTGACGGTCGGCACAGTCTTGCCGAGCGTGTACCTGAATTGGGCAGGGTATTTGCCGAAGCCGTGGCAAGCGGAAGACCACAGCATCATGAGCAAATCACCCTGATGCGGGATGGACGCGAAAGAACCTTCAATGTTCAGGTAACGGTTGAGAGAGAGGAAACACCGTCGCACTCCTTTGTACTGACGCTGGACGATATTACCGATCTTGTTGCAGCTCAAAGAAACACTGCTTGGGCAGATGTTGCGCGCAGGATTGCCCATGAAATCAAGAATCCGCTTACACCGATCCAGCTTTCCGCTGAACGCATACGGCGCCGCTACGGCAAGCTGATTACAGAAGATCGCGAGGTCTTTGACAATTGTACGGACACGATCATCAGACAGGTCGGTGACATTGGCCGAATGGTAGACGAATTCTCGGCCTTTGCCCGCATGCCGGCACCCGAAATGGCACTGCATGACATGCGCAAGACCTTGAGGGAAACCGTGTTCCTGCAAAAGGTCGGGTTCCCCGACATTACTTTCGAACTGGAAATGTCCGAACAGCCAATTCCTGTCGTTTATGATGAGCGGATGATTTCCCAGGCACTTATTAATGTCATCAAGAATGCTGCCGAAGCCATTGAGGCTGTTGAAACAAGTCATTCAGCGTCACACAATGAGAATCCGGAAACGACCGACACATCGAAACCGGGAAATGGCCGGATTACGGTGCGTGCCCGAGTTGTCGGCAATCAGGCGTTGATAGACATCATAGACAACGGCAAGGGTTTGCCTGAAACAAACCGTCAACGATTGCTCGAACCCTACATGACAACCCGCGAAAAGGGTACGGGACTTGGGCTGGCAATTGTCCGCAAGATTGCCGAAGACCATGGCGGAATGATTGATTTGATGGATTCACCAGAAGTGGCAAATGGCGGTCGCGGGGCAATGATGCGGCTGACATTCCCACTTGTGAAGGAAGAAGGGGCCAGCATGGATCAAAACGTGAAGGAGGAAGCGTAGCTTATGGCCACAGATATTCTGGTCGTGGATGATGAAGCTGACATTCGTGAGCTTGTTGCAGGCATTCTTGAAGACGAAGGCCACGGCACACGCACGGCAAAATGCAGCGACACGGCAATTGCCGCCGTTAGGGAACGCCGGCCAACCATGGTTTTTCTCGACATCTGGCTTCAAGGGTCAAAACTTGACGGCCTGGAACTGCTTGATGAAATAAAGATCATGCATCCGGAGCTGCCTGTCGTGATGATTTCCGGTCATGGCAATATTGAAACGGCTGTTTCCGCAATTCGCCGAGGCGCCTATGATTTCATTGAAAAACCGTTCAAGGCTGATCGTCTTTTGCTGATTGCCCAGCGCGCGCTTGAAAATTCCAGCCTTAAAAAGCAGGTGAGGGAGTTGCAGGAACGCAGTGCAGACATGCCTGACCTGATCGGCACATCGCCTGCCATGCAGCAATTGCGGCAAACGATTGAGCGTGTTGCACCAAGCAATTCACGCATTCTCATCACCGGTGCATCTGGAAGCGGCAAGGAAATGGCTGCCCGGGCCATTCATGCCAATTCCCTGCGACAGGAAGGGCCGTTTGTACTTTTGAATGCGGCAACCATCACTCCTGAACGCATGGAAATGGAACTGTTCGGCACAGAGCAGGTCGATAACGAACCCCGAAAAGTCGGCGCGCTGGAAGAAGCCCATGGAGGCACGCTCTACATTGATGAAATAGCCGACATGCCGCAGGACACCCAGAGCCGTATTTTACGGGTTCTTGTTGAGCAGCAATTTGTCCGGGTCAATGGCACCACCCCTGTAAAGGTGGACGTAAGGGTTCTGTCGTCAACAGCCCAGAATCTGGAAGCCCTGATCGAAGCAGGCAAGTTCCGCGAAGACCTGTTTCATCGCCTTGCAGTCGTGCCCCTGCGTGTACCGCCGCTTTCGGAAAGACGTCAGGACATCCCTGAACTGGCTGCCGCATTCATCGAACAACTGGGGCGCCAATCCGGCACTAATCATTGCGTAATCGGTGATGACGCGATGGCTGTGCTGCAAGCGCATACCTGGCCCGGCAATGTTCGCCAGTTGCGCAACAATATTGAACGCCTGATGATTCTCTCCAAGTTTGAAGAAGGTACGGTTGTTACAGCAGAGATGCTGCCAAGCGAGATTGGTGAAATGCTGCCCAATACCGGCGGAACCAATGGTGAGCACCTCATGTCACTTCCCCTCAAGGAAGCAAGGGAAGCTTTCGAACGTGATTACCTTGCGGCACAAGTTGGGCGTTTCAGCGGAAATATCTCGCGTACAGCTTCATTTGTCGGTATGGAACGATCTGCATTGCATCGGAAACTGAAATCTCTGGGGCTTACCGAGAAACGCTCCGAAGAGGAGAGGGCAAAGGTCTAAATGCGGATCATCATTTGTGGTGCCGGACAGGTCGGTTATGGCATCGCCGAACGGCTGTCTGCCGAAGACAATGACGTAACCGTCATCGACAGTTCTGCAGAACTCATTCAAAACATCCAGGACCGTCTGGATGTCAGGGGTTATGTGGGCCATGGCTCCCATCCGGATGTGCTGGCCCGCGCAGGGGCCGAGCATGCCGAAATGATTATTGCGGTCACCTTGTATGACGAGGTGAACATGGTTGCCTGCCAGGTTGCCCATTCACTGTTCAATGTGACTACCAAGATTGCGCGTATCCGGGCACAAAGTTACCGGCAGGCCCATTGGCAAAACCTGTTCACCCGTGACCACATGCCAATTGATGTGATCATTTCCCCCGAGGTCGAAGTAGGCGACGTCATTCTTCGCCGGATTGCATTGCCCGGTGCCCGTGATGTTGTGTTGTTCAACGAAGACACTGTGGCCATGGTGGCTATCGAGTGTGATGAAAACTGCCCACTTGTCGACACCCCACTGACTCAGCTTAGCGAGCTGTTTCCTGACCTGAATGCAGTTGTGGCAGGTATCGCACGCAAGGGCGAGATGATTACGCCACGTTCGTCTGACCAGATTCGCACCGGGGACACGGCTTACGTCATTGCTGATCGCCAACAGTTGCGGCGAACCATTTCGATTTTTGGCAAGGATCAACCCGAAGCAAGCAGGATTATCATCGCCGGCGGCGGTAATATCGGGATCTACCTGTCGAACCGTATTGAGGCGCGTTTGCCGAATGCGCGCACAAAAATCATTGAAAACTCCAGATCCGCGGCAGAAAAACTGGCAGACCAGTTAAACAGGACCGTGGTACTGCATGGCAATGCACTCGATGAAGGTGTTTTGCAGGAAGCAGGCATTGGCAATGCAGACCTGATGGTTGCCATCACGAACAATGACCAAGTGAACATTCTGGCAAGTGTTTTGGCAAAGAAACTGGGTTGCAAGTCAAACCTCGCCCTCCTGAACAATGTCGGCTATCACGATTTCACAAAGAGCCTTGGCATTGATGATTTCATCAATCCCCGCAGCATAACCATATCCCGCGTGCTTCAATACGTTCGACGGGGGCGCATACGCGGTGTTTATTCGATTGAAAACGGTGCTGCGGAGATTGTTGAGGCTGAAGCGCTGGAAACCTCTCCGCTTGTCGGCAAGCCGTTGAGGGAACTTGAACTTCCATCCGGCATCAGGATTGGAATGATCTATCACAATGGAACACTGATCCGTCCGACGGGTGACAGCATAATCCGGCCAAATGACCGGATTGTCATTCTTGCGCTTAGCGACAGGGTTCACGAAGTGGAACAGATGTTCCGCGTCAGCCAGTATTACTGAATTGAGCAACTTTCTCGTCGGCGGGGGCATGAAAGACAGGATTGATCCCAAAGCAGAAGAATTGGCAGGCACGGCAGGGTTCAGACCCCGGGTGTCCGGATGATTGCATTCGTCTTCTACTTTTCTGCATTGGGCGCAATACTTTGCGCATCAACCCTGATACCGGCCCTTATCGCTTTCGGGGTGCAGGAAATACAGATTGGCTACCGGATTCTCCTGTATGGCGCATCAGGTGGCTTTTTTTGTATTGCAACGCTTCTGGCTATCCACGGCAGGCTGGGTGGGATGGAAAGAAACACCGCCATCATTCTGGCGGTTACAAGCTGGATCGGGTTTCCTGCCGTAACCGCATTGCCGCTCTCCGATCTGTTGAATATCAGCTATATTGATGCGGTTTTCCAGACCATGAGCGCCTTTACGACAAGTGGCGCAATGATCATTGACAACGTGGACACCATGCCGCGTTCAGTGCTTTTCATGCTTGCACAATTCCAGTGGCTGGGCGGGGCAGGGGTGTTGATTACGCTTGTTCTGGTTCTGGCGCCGTGGGAAATCGGCGGACTTCCACAGGTCAGCAGTGCCAGCGTGGCAGCCTCGATTGTGGCCTCGCAAAGCCGGTTGGTAAAATTCTGCTGGAGAATCTTTCGTGCGTACCTGATGCTGACCTTGATGTGCTTCATAGGCTTGCTGCTTTGCCAGGTTAAGCCCTTCGATGCCATGGTGCTCAGCTTTTCAGCACTTTCCACGGGAGGAATGTCTCCTACTGACCAAAGTATCGATTTGGTGATTGGAAACTGGGGCATGATCATCCTTGCTGCATTCATGATCACCGGCGCTACCAGCGTGTTCTGGCACGAAAGCGTGGCAAGACTGAACATCGAGGATCTGCGTGCCCATCGTGAAAGCTATTTCATCCTCACGGTCTGGCTGGCATTGGCACTTTACGTCGCCTACAAGATCTCGGTTTCGACTGGCGAGACCGGTTTCTTGCTGAACACAAAGGCGTTGAGCGAAGGCGTATTCAACTCCGCTTCAATCATTTCAACATCGGGGCTTCAATCGCGCCCGGGCGTGTTTTCGCTTTTGCCTTCAACACTGGTCCTCATGCTGATTTTCATAGGGGGCGGATGCTACTCCACCTCTGGCGGAATCAAGTTTTTCCGTATCGGGGGCATGTTCTCCCTGTCTGAATACGAATTGAACCGCCTGATCTATCCCAGCTCCATGAAGCCGACCCGGTTTGGAAACACGAAGTTTGACCTTGGTATTATGAAAGCCATCTGGTCACTTTTCGCAGTTTTGATCATAACGGTTGCCATTGCCACTTGTGCACTGTCAATCACCGGTATCGCGTTCCAGCCAAGCCTGACGGCAGTCATTGCAGCCATTACAAATTCCGGATCGGTGTATACGCCGGACTGGTCCAGTACGCTCAGCAACCAATGGCCTGCATATTTTGACATGTCCGATATTCAAAAACTTATTCTTACGGTCACAATGTTCCTCGGCCGCCTTGAAGTCATTTCTGTTTTTGCCTGTGCAACCGTTGTTCTGCGTACCATTCGCCAGTTGTGATCGCGGAACAATTTTTTGTGCCAGCAATCGGTAAGTTGGGCTTGAACATCTTTCAATTAGGCATTTATACTTGGATTTTGGGGGAGAGTGTTGGAACACTCTCTAATTGTATGGTGGGAACTCCACATCCGCGCTTTGCAATAAGAAAAACAAGAAGAGAGATGCACTAATGGCGGAACGGCAGCAGAACCTTCAGGATGCCTTTTTGAATGAAGTCAGAAAGCAGAAGGTACCTCTAACCATCTTTCTTGTGAATGGTGTCAAACTGAACGGTGTCGTCAGCTGGTTCGACAATTTTTGCGTATTGCTAAGGCGTGACGGCATTTCACAACTTGTATACAAACATGCCATTTCCACCATCATGCCCGGAGCACCTGTGCTCATGGGTGACAAGACTGATGAAGAATAGGCACAAGGTGCGGCCTTCATGGGTCGCCGGACGTGATTATTGAGCGAGATAAAAAAGGGCAAACCTGACAAGTTTCAATGGACCGCGGAAGAGGCCCAAAAGCCTGAACGCGCCATCGTGCTCGTGCCCGAATTCGATGCGCCAGTGGAGCGCTCCCGCAGCTCCCGCCTTGAGGAAGCAATTGGCCTTGCCGAAGCAATCTCTCTGGATGTGATTGAATCCGGTGTGATTCCTGTAAAGGCGCCCCGTCCCGCAACCCTGTTTGGCAGCGGAAAGGTTGATGAACTGACGGGTATCATCAAGAGCTCGGATATCGGCCTTGCGATCATTGATCACACGATATCCCCAAAACAACAGCAAAACCTGGAGAAAGCCTGGAATTGCAAGGTCATGGACCGTACCGGCCTTATTCTTGAGATCTTTGGCGAAAGGGCGCAGACCAAGGAAGGGCGCCTACAGGTTGAACTGGCGCACCTGAATTACCAGAAAGGTCGCCTTGTACGCACATGGACTCACCTTGAGCGCCAGCGAGGTGGACTAGGCTTTGTTGGCGGACCGGGTGAAACACAGATCGAGGCAGACCGCAGGCTCATCCAGGAACGCATAAACCGCCTTGAACGGGATCTGGAAAAGGTTCGGCGAACCCGTGACCTGCACCGGTCGAAACGAAAGAAAGTTCCACATCCTGTTGTTGCCCTTGTAGGCTATACCAATGCAGGAAAATCCACTCTGTTCAACAGGCTGACGGGGGCAGGGGTAATGGCAAAGGACCTCCTGTTTGCTACACTTGACCCGACCCTGCGCCAATTGAGTCTGCCGCAGGGCACACATGCCATACTTTCCGATACGGTCGGGTTCGTCTCAAACCTTCCCACACATCTGGTGGCAGCTTTCCGTGCAACGCTTGAAGAAGTGATTGAGGCGGAACTGATCCTGCATGTCCGTGACATTGCCCATCCAGACAGCGAAGCTCAGGCAGAGGATGTATACTCTGTACTTGATCAACTGGGTATCGCCGAGGAGGGGCATGACAGGGTAATTGAAGTCTGGAACAAGATTGACCAGCTCGACAGGGATGCCGTCGAAGCAATGAAAACGGTTCGCACGACAACGGAAGGCCCGTTGCTTATTTCGGCGGTTACCGGCGAGGGGGTTGATGAGTTGCTCTCACGGATTGAAGGCGAACTGTCTGACGAAGACAGTGTGATGAATATCGTTCTCCCGCTCGACGAGATGACCATGCTGCCATGGATCTATGAAAATGCCCACGTTATCAGCCGTCAGGATGCCGATGATGGCAGCGTAATCCTGGAAATACGGGCAGGACGTGAAATCCGCCCGAAACTGCACCGATTCATGCAGGAGTGATACCATGTGGCCCGACGATCGATTGGCCAACCTTCTGGGAATTGAGCACCCGATCATACAGGCTCCCATGGCAGGCGCCTCTACGCCTGAAATGGCGGCAGCCGTTGCCAATAGTGGCTGTCTGGGATCGCTCGGCTGCGCATTGATGTCGCCCGAGCAGTACCAACAAACGTTCAATGCCACACGGGCGCTAACAAACGGCGCCTTGAACATGAATTTTTTCTGCCATGCGGAACCGGGGGATGATGAGGACAGGAACAAACGGGCGGTAGCCAGCTTGCAACCCTTCTATGACGAATTGGACCTGGGCGAAATGCCCGATGCGAAACCCGTTCATTTCCCTTTTGACATGGAAATGGCTGAAGCCGTCATCGCGACCAATCCCGCGGTTGTGAGCTTTCACTTTGGCCTTCCCGATGCCGATATTGTGGAACGGTTGAAGGAAACAGGCTTGACCATACTCTCATCAGCAACAACCGCTGCCGAGGCACGGGACCTTGCGGCACGCGGTTGCGATGCAATCATAGCCCAGGGATGGGAAGCAGGTGGGCATCACGGTTATTATCTGGAAGGAAATGACGCTGCCGTCGGCACAATGGCACTGGTTCCACAACTGGTCGATGAAGTCGATGTGCCCGTAATCGCCGCCGGAGGGATAGCCGATGGCAGGGGGATCGCAGCCTCGTTTGCCCTTGGCGCGGCAGGCGTCCAGATAGGAACGGCATTCTTGACGACGCGCGAAACCGGCATTCCGCCGGTTCATCAGGAAGTCCTGCTCAAATCCCAGGGAAGTGACACCGCAACAACCCGGGCATTTTCCGGCAGGCCGGCGCGTGGCGTAATCAACAGGTATATCAGGGAGATGATGGCCGAGGAGATGAATTTGCCTGATTTTCCGATCATGAACACGCTGAGCGGTCCTTTGCGAAAGACCAGTGGAGCGGCGGGAAGTCCGGACTTCGTGGCTATGTGGTCAGGGCAGGCCGTCGGGCTAAACCGTCAGTCAGACGTTACATCCCTTGTAAAACGCCTGATCAGTGAGACCGAAATCGTTTTCAGGAAACTCGGCAACGAAATCTAATCACGCCGGAGTTTGATTTTGGCTTCGTTCCAAAGCATGTCCATGGTTTCCAGGTTAGCACTCTGCATGGTCTCACCCGTTCGTTCGATATTCTGCTCAATATAGGCGAAGCGGTTTCGAAACTTCTGGTTGGTGCGGCGCAGTGCGCTGTCCGGGTCGATCCGAAGATGCCGGGCGAGATTGGCCACGGCAAAAAGAATGTCTCCAAGTTCTGCTTCCTGTTCGGATGAACAATCTGATTCTATCTCTGCTTCAAGCTCATCAAGTTCTTCCCGTATTTTGGAAAAGACGGCATGCGGGTCATTCCAGTCAAACCCGACCTTGGAGGCTTTCTTTTGAAGCTTCAGGGCACAAGCAAGTGTTGGCAGGGTTCCTGGAACATCATCCAGCAATGAACCTGCCTTTTCTTGATACTGGGCTGGATTCGCAGCTTTTCTTTCGGCTGCCAATTCAGCTTTTTCTTCGGCCTTGATGCGTTCCCAGGTGCCATCTGCCAACCCTTTTGCAGAATATTCCTCCGCACTTGCATCTTCTGTTCCGAATACATGGGGATGCCGGCGGATCATCTTTTTCGTGATGCCTTCCACGACATCGCCGAAATCAAAATATCCACCTTCTTCGGCCATCCGGGAGTGGTAAACGGATTGCAACAGCAAATCACCCAATTCCAGTTTCAAGTCAGCCATATCGTCGCGTTCAATGGCATCCGCAACTTCACAAGCTTCTTCTATCGTATATGGAGCTATGCTTCTGAAATCCTGCTCCTTGTCCCAAGGGCATCCCTTTTCCGGATCTCGCAACAAGGCCATGATTTCCAGAAGCCGTGAAATGTCTCTTGAAGGTGTGATCATTGCGTAAAATCCGTCCTCTGCAAATGCTGAGTGCCTTAACCGTGAAAGAATAATTCTATAGCCCGTGCCATGACTTTCTGCCAGAATTGATCAGCCTGTGGGGGAGGGAATTGATGAGTTTGTATGTGTTGTCGGCAACCGCAAAAATCATGTTGTTGGCCGTGTGTTGTTTTACGTGTGTTACGCAGGAAACCAATGCACGCGTCATCTTCAAGGAAAAGACCCGATACTACGATGTTTCGGGAAGCAATGGTGCCGAGATTTATCGCAGCATGGCAATTAACGGACCGAACCATGGCGGCATGGCCAAGGAAATACTGGCTTCGACCCAGTTCACGTTTGCCGTAGAAAACGTCAATGCAGAATACCGTGGGCATCGATGTGTTATAAAAAGCGTTGATGTGATCGTCGGCGTGACCTTTACCTATCCAAGATGGCGCAACAGGAGAGGGGCATCCAGCCAGACACGCCGGGCATGGAATGACTTTCAGCGCCTCGCCATTTTACATGAAAAAGAACATGTCAAGATTACCCGCAGTTTCGCGGAGTCCTATGAACGTACATTGCTACGTTCACGGCGCACCAGTGCCAGTGACTGCAAGAGCCGTTCGCTGGGCGAAAAATTCCGCACCTCGATTGCGATCAAAAAGCATGAGCGCCTGCACAAGCTGTTTGACAAAAGGGACCTGCGCCCCGGCGGAGCAGCGTATGATTCACTCTACCGGCTTGTGAAAGCCCGTTAGAAGCTTATGGCCCGGGAATCGTCTTTATGGGAGACTTCGGACCTGAAACAAAGGTGAACCGTGCCAGGGCAACAGCTAACAACAATGCCAGGACGAGCATTGTTGCCACTGCCGTCCACCCAAAACTTGTGGCGATAAATCCTGCTGATACAGGACCGGCCAGCATGCCAACATTGTTTCCCTGAATGGTAATCCCCATGGTGGCTCCCGCCAGGTCAGCGCGCGGTGCCAGTATGGGCACATGGCTCATCAGAACGACTGGAATCACTCCGCTTGCAAATGCAAATGCAATCGCAAACCCGGCAGTTGCCTGCCATCCTATGTCCAATGAGAGGATTCCAAACGCGGAAACTGACATCACCATCAAGCCGCCTGTCATTAAGCTGGCTGGTTTGTGACCGGATGCCAAAAGCATTCCTGAGGCCAGGTTTCCGATTCCGCTGGTTGCAATGGCCAGTGCTGCAATTGTATTTGCGAGATTTTGGCTTAGACCAAACCGCTCTGTCAGCAGGGAAGGCAGAAAGCCGAAAACCGAAAAGAATGCCGCTGCAAATATTGCAAAAAGCATTGCCAGGAGCCATGGCCCCCTGGCAGATGTTACAAGGGTCAATTGCCTGATAATGGACAGGTTGTCTTTGTTTTCAGTGCGTTGTTCCGGAACAAAGGCAGCGAAGAACCAGGCATATCCAAACAGAAGTGCCGCATTCAGTATCCAGAAACCCCGCCACTCGAGGTATACGAACAGGGGAGAGGAAAGCATCACAACTGTCATGCCGACCGGCATAATGGTTGCCCACACTGATATCGCCCGGTCTCGAATGTCTGGTGGTGCAGATGCAAATATCAATGCCGGTGCACTTACCAGTACAGAGACGAAACCAAGTCCTTCCAGAACCCTGGAAAGCATGAGAACCGCCATGTCGTCAGCCATGCTGCCAAGAGCTGATCCCAATGACTGAAAGAGAAGGCCTGCAATTACCAAGTGTTTTGCGCCAAGCCTGTCCACGGCAAGACCGATTGGCGCTCCTGCAATCGCACCGATGACAGCAAACGCAGAAATCAGCCATGACACAACGCCAAGACTGACGCCCATCTCAGCCTGTACGGCACTTAACACCATGGGTGCCTTTCCTACTTGAAAGGCGGACACAACACCTGCACCCGATATGATGAATATCATGCCCCACAGGTTTTTATCGAACCGTGTTTGAGTGTCGTTTCTGGTTTCAAACATGCCAATAATCGCAATATTTCAAGAGTTGAAGGGGTTGAAAATACTCAACCCCTTGATGGGTATGGGTTATTCCTGTGTGGTGGGAGTAACGGTGTAAGGCTGGTTTGCCCGGGCCGAACGTAGAGCTTCAGCCCACCATTTCACTTGATGCAGCATCACTTCAGCGGCAGCCTGACAGTCTTCTGGCCGTAATGGTTGTCCCTGATCATCAAACTGGTCCCAGGCGTTCTGAAAGCTTACGCAATCACGCATGGTCATGGCGTGCAATTCTGCCAGTACGCCACGAAGATGTTCCACGGCTCGCAATCCGGCAGCGAACCCGCCATAAGACACAAATCCCACAGGCTTCGCTTGCCATTCCTTGTATCCGAAATCGATGGCGTGTTTGAGAATGGCAGGATAACTATGATTGTATTCCGGAACGATCATCACGAATGCATCTGCCGCTGCCAGTTGCTCACAATAGGATACAACATCCGGATGTGGCGTGTTGCTGATGTTCGAGGGCAGGGGAATTTCAGCCAGGTCAATCACCTCTACGGCAAATGCTGAATTTTTCTCAAGCTGCTGGAGTAACCAGTTAGCGATTACTGGTGCAATACGACCTTCACGGTTGCTACCGACAATGACTGCCAGATTGATTGGTTTGTCTGACATTGTATTCTCCTTTTTCTTTTGAGCAGGGACGTCACAAGCCATGCACGCCTTCACCTGGAAAAGCGCGTTGAACAAAATCGGGATTGTTTGAAATAATCCGGCTGGTTGTACGTTAGATCAGACTTGATCTGGTATGGCCATGTGTCGAAAACCCTTTGGCATGTTATTGCCAAGAAGATACATTTTATCATTGCATAGAAAAGCGCAAATATTTGACGTATTTAATCGAGTAATTAGATGAATATGATATCACTAGAACAATGGCGGGCCCTTGTCGGGGTGGTGGATAATGGGAGCTACATGCAAGCTGCAAACTCGCTTGGGAAAAGCCAGTCATCCATCAGTTACGCCATTGGACAAATAGAAGAACGGTTAAGGGTAACACTGTTCACGATTGAAGGCCGAAAGGCCGTCTTGTCTAATGAGGGAAGGGCGCTCTATCTTCGGGCAAAACAATTGCTGGCCGAGGCGGGCAGGATTGAAAAAATGGCTTCCGAACTCTCCCGGGGACATGAAGTGGAACTTCTGCTTGCAGTAGATATCCTGTTTCCCGCAGACATGTTGGTGGGTGCCTTGAAATCTTTTGTGGCAATACAGCCTGCAACACGTCTTGAAATACATGAAACTGCGGTAACCGGTGCCATGGATTTGCTCAAAAAGGGCCGAGTGGACATGGCCATTGCCCCGGAAGTACCGGATGGCTTCTTGGGTGAGCAAATCATGAACGTACGTTTTCTTCCTGTTGCCGCACCTTCCCATCCGCTTCATCAACTTGATTCTATTATGCTGGATGATCTGCGAAATCATCATCACCTGATCATTCGCGACAATAGCGAAAACAGGAATGATCAAGGTGCCTGGAATGTGTCCGAGAACAGGATTATCTTTTCGCAGATATCTACAGCGATTGAAGCTGCCAGAAGCGGTCTGGGGTTTAGCTGGTATGCAGAGACACTGATCGAGGATGAACTCACCACTGGCAAGCTGAAGGTTCTGCCGCTCGCAGAACGCGCATATCGGTCAGCGGAACTGTTTCTGATTTTCAGAGATGTTGCAGGCGCTTGTCCGGGAGTAAAAATCCTCGCAAATCTTCTCAGGGAGCAGGCGCTACAAACGACAGACACCGTCCAATCGTAATCCGCGGCCAAGTCAGACAGACGCCACCTATAAATTGCATAAGATATATTATGGAACTATTTTGATAATGGTATATCGACAAATCAGCGGTATTCATTCTAACAAAGAACATCAGGAAACGTTCATATCACACTGTTATCATTAAATAACAAAGGACATACCATCGTATGCCGGCTCAATGTTGTCCGGAAGTTCACTCAGCAGTTTGTTGTAATCCAGCGGAATGTGCATGTGGGTAAAGATTGCCCGTTTGGGTGACATCCGGTTAATCCATTCCAGCGATTGAGAGACGCTGAAATGGCTCACGTGGGGTTTGTATTGCAAGGCATCAATGATCCAGCAATCAAGATCTGACAAGTGCGGGATACTGTTTTCGGGAATATCGCTCACATCCGGCGAATAACAGAGACCACCGGTTTCAAAATTGCCATCTGTTGAGAAACGGAATGCCAGTGAATGTATCGGGCCGTGCTGTTGCAGGATGGGCAGGGCGTGTATTGAGCCTCCCTCACCTTCAACCACAACGCCAACACCTGCATCAATCTCGACTGGCTCGAGGATTGGCGGATACATGCTGCCTTCAATCTGGTACAGGCAATAACCAAAACCTTCCTTCAGACGCTGCATGGTCGCCGCATCGGCGAATACAGGTATGCGCTGCCTTTGTGCAAGTGCAAAGCCACGAAGATCGTCAATGCCGTGAACATGGTCCGCATGGGGATGTGTATACAAAACCGCATCGATGGCAGGAACATTGGCTGCAAGCATTTGCTGGCGAAAATCCGGACTCGTATCAATCACGACACGGGTCGTTCCGTTATCAGTGGTGCGCTCTACAAGCAGACTGCAACGCAGGCGCCGGTTTTTAGGTTCTTCGGGGTCGCAAGCGCCCCAGTCGCCATGAATGCGTGGCGTTCCGGGTGACGAACCGCATCCAAGTATGGTGAACTTCAGCGAAGAATTCATTCCTTTTCCCGTGGGTCCGGCACCTTGGAGAACAGCCTGAAAAAATTGTCGGTTGTAATCTTGTGAATTTCTTCCGTGCTCTTGTTCATCGTTTCCGCCAGCACATCTGCGGTATGCGCCACATAAGCCGGTTCATTGCGCTTGCCTCGGTACGGAACAGGGGCCAGATAAGGCGCATCTGTTTCAACAAGAACGCGGTCAGTCGGCATGTCGGCGGCAATGGCGCGCAACTCGGTACTGTTCTTGAAAGTAAGAATGCCCGAAAAAGAAACATAGAGACCAAGCTCGATGCCTTTTTCTGCCAGCTTTCTGCCGGATGAAAAACAATGCAGCACGGCAGGGAAGGCCCCCTTCCCCGTTTCTTCCTCAAGTATCCGGATCATGTCTTCATCCGCATCACGACTGTGGATGACGAGTGGCAGCCCGGTTTTCCTTGCAGCATCAATGTGGTTGCGAAGGCCTTCCGCCTGTGCGGCGGCATGCTCCTTTTGGTAGAAATAATCCAGTCCGGCTTCACCGATTGCCACCACCTTGGGATGTTTACTCAGGCGGACAATCTCGTCCGTTGAGATATCAAGCTCTTCATGGGCATTGTGAGGGTGCGTCCCGACAGAGCAGAAAACCGGTTCAAACCGCTCAGCAACCGCAAGCACCTGCTCAAATTTCCGGACCCTCGTACATATGGTCACCATGCGCCCAAGGCCGGTTTCTGTCGCGCGCCCGACAACAGCATCCAGTTCTTCTGCGAAATCAGGAAAGTCGAGATGACAATGGGAATCCACAAGCATGCGATCAGTTACCTTCCGGCTCCACAAAACGCGGGAACACACCGGACGGTTTTGGCAATTCCGTACCTGGTTCCAACGCAAAATCTGCACCGAAATTCTCAAAGGTTCTCTCTGTTTCGCTGACACCCAAAAGATCGAGCAATTTGCTGCAAGAGGAAGGCATTACCGGCTGTGCCAGAATTGCAATGTTGCGAACCGTCTCTGCAACCGTCCACAATACAGTTGCCATACGGTCCGGGTCGGTTTTCTTCAGGGTCCACGGCGCCTGCTCATCAACATAGCGGTTGGCTTCTCCCAACACCTTCCATGTCTCTTCAAGCATACGGTGTATCTGCTGCGTTTCCATCATCGGGCGCACTTTTTCAATGAGCCCATAGGTCATTTCCAGCAATTGCCTGTCATCGTCCGTGGCTTCACCCCGTACAGGTACCCTGCCCTCGCAATTCTTGGCAATCATGGAGAGTGAACGCTGCGCGAGATTGCCGAAATTATTGGCAAGATCGGCATTCATGCGGGTCACGATTGCTTCATGGCTATAGGTTCCATCATTGCCGAATGGAACCTCGCGCATGAAGAAGAAACGGACCTGGTCCAGGCCGTAGGAGTCAACGAGATTGAAAGGGTCAACCACATTGCCGACCGATTTTGACATTTTCTCACCCCGATTGAACAAAAAGCCGTGAGCATAGATACGTTTGGGGAGCGGCAGTCCCGCTGACATCAGGAAAGCTGGCCAGTATACCGCGTGGAATCGGACGATGTCCTTGCCAATCAGGTGAACATCGGCAGGCCAGAAATTGTTCCTGTCATGGGTTTCAGGCCACCCTGTCGCTGTCACATAATTGGTCAGCGCATCAACCCATACATACATGACGTGCTTCTCGTTGCCCGGGACAGGAACACCCCAGTCAAACGTGGTTCTCGAGATTGAGAGGTCCCGCAATCCGGACTTCACAAAACTGGCAACCTCATTGCGCCGGGCGTCGGGACCGACAAAACCCTGATCCTGCTCATAAAGCTCCAGCAGCTTGTCACCATAGGCTGAAAGCTTGAAGAAATAGCTTTCTTCCTCAACCCACTCCACTGGTGAACCAAGCGGTTCTACACGAACGCCTTCCTCATTGAAGCCTGTTTCACTCTCGTCAAAAAAGGCTTCTTGGCGCACTGAATACCAGCCGCCATACGTACCCAGATAAATGTCGCCATTTTCCTCCATACGCTTCCAGAGTTCCTGGCAGGCGTGCGCATGCCGCTCTTCTGTAGTGCGAATGAAATCGTCATTGCTGCAACCAAGGACCTCGACCATCCTGCGAAAGACGGAGGAGTTTTTATCAGCAAGTTCCAGAGCACTGATACCTTCTTTTTCAGCCGTTTGCTGCATTTTCTGGCCGTGCTCGTCAGTGCCCGTCAGAAAGAATACATCCTTTCCGTCAAGCCGTTGAAAACGTGCCAGTACATCCGTGGCAATCGCCGTGTAGGCATGGCCGATATGGGGTTCGCCATTAGGATAGAAAATTGGCGTGGTAATATAAAACTTGTCTTTGGAACTCATTGCTTTTCTTGCGACTTTTCGTCATTTGGAGCTTCGGACAGCCTCGCCCATGTTTGAAAACAGATTGATGATCACCTGTTTTTTGTCGAGGTTGTAGCTATCCGCCAGGGAAATCGACTTTTGCAGCTTTTCCCATACCTCTGCCCAACGGGCAAGCGCGGAAACCGGCTTTTCCTGGCCATCACGTCCTGTTGCCCGTTTTTCGATGTACTCCTGCGCAAAATGCATCAGCAGCCTGTACCGGTCTTCACGGCCTCGCAAGGTAACCGTGTCGGCAAGTGCATGAACCTGTTGCCAGTCAGGGTCCTCTATCCCTTTGCACGTGGCTTCAAACTTTCTGTACAAATCAAGCCCTTCATCACGGGCAAGTATGATAGCTTGCCGCACGGAGCCTTGAGAAAGGGAAACCAACAGCTTCAGGTCATCATCAGACATCCCGTCGCATGCTCCTATCCGCTCCAGAACTTCAACCAGATCACTCTCCGGCAACGCTTCCATGACCAGTTTCTGGCAACGCGACCGGATTGTTGGAAGGATTTTGGCCGGGGAGTGGGAAACAATGAAAAAGAGCGATCGTTCTGGCGGCTCTTCCAGAATTTTCAACAATGCATTGGACGCAGCCGCATTCATGTCGTCTGCCGGGTCAACGATCGTTACCCGCCAGCCGTTTTCACCCCTTGACGTACCAAAGAACGGAACCGTTTGCCTTATTTCATCGACGGTCAGCCGCGTTTTGAATTTCTTGGCCTTCTGGTCCCACGGACGTGTCAGGTGAAGCAGATTGGGATGGGAACCGGCAGATATCTTGCCCGCAACCGGATCGTGTTCCCCTGTCTTTTGAAAGCTGTCTGGAGCTTGCGCGTAATCGGGATGGCGAAACACATGAGCGGCCATCTGCATGGCCAGCGTGGCCTTGCCAATTCCCCGCGGTCCGGTCAAAAGCCAGGCATGATGCATACGGCCGGAAGCATACTGGCGAAGAAGGTGTGCAATTTCTTTTTCGTGACCCACAAGGCCGGTTGATTGGGCCGGGTGCGGTATGCCTTCAATGGAGTCTGCGATAATTGGCCCTGTATCGCTCATTTGCGCCCCCGGCCACGTTTGCCAACAAGCGGATTTAGTGCACGCCAAATTCGACCGGCAACCTGTTTTTGCGTACCCTTTGCATCAATAATCACACATCGCTCAGGTTCGCGGCGTGCGATTTCAAGAAAAGCCTCTCGTCTTCTGATGTGGTCATCCATCTGTTGCTTTTCAAAACGGTCAGGTTTCTGTTTCCCTGTCCGGCGCGAATTGGCACGCTTCATACCGATTTCCGGATCAATGTCGAGAATCAGGGTCATGTCTGGCCAGACATTCTCGCAGACCAGCTCTTCAAGCTGATACAGATAATCCATGTCGACCTTGCCTTCACCCCCTTGATAAACGCGGGTTGAATCAATGAAGCGGTCACAAAGGACGGTTTTTCCTTTCTCCAGTGCCGGCCTGATCACCTCTTCCACATGATCAGAGCGGGCAGCTGAAAAGAGCATGGCTTCAGCTTCGGAACCAAGCTTTTCCGCAGCACCGGACAGCAGAACATGGCGTATGATTTCCGCACCGGGCGTGCCACCAGGCTCACGGGTAATGACGACATCATGTCCTTCATCCGTCAGCTTTTTGCGCAACAGTTCGATCTGGCTGGATTTGCCGGCGCCCTCTCCGCCTTCAAGCGTGATGAAAAGTCCGCGTCGCAAAGCTGCACCACTCCTGCCGGAAGATGCCGTCTTGCCCTTGCCTGCCGGTATTGTGGATGGAGTCGTGTTCAAAGCCAACCGAACAGCAGTTCTTTGAGTGCATCTACGGCTTGTCGCTGAAGACCGCCCTTGTTCACATCTTCCGCAGCATACAGTTTGGTTTCCTGGGAAAGCTCGTCATCAATCCAGACCTTGAGGGAGGCGATCTGACTTCCCTTGGCTACTGGCGGCATCAAGGGACCGGTATAAACAATTCGCGCTTTCATCTTGTCCCTGTAACCAATCGGCAGATAGATCGAAACAGGCCCTTCTCCCACTACATCAACGCCCGGTTTTTCTCCGCCATATACACTGGCCTGCCCCAGTATTTCCCCTTCCTCGAACAAGGTGATTTTTTCAAAGGCCCGAAAACCCCAGTCGAGTATTTTCCTTGCTTCTTCGGCACGCTGTGACTTGGAGGTCATGCCGCTCAGGACTGCAACCAGGCGACGGCCTTCGCGTTTTGCCGTGCCAACAATCCCGTAACCGCTTTCTTCCGTATACCCTGTTTTCATGCCGTCAGCGCCAATATTGCTGGCCAGCAAAGGGTTTCTGTTGCGTTGCCTTATATTGTTCCACTCAAAATCCTTTTCGCGGTAGTATCTGTAATAGTTCGGATATTCGCGAATGATGTATCTGGCGAGCTTGGCAAGATCCCTTATGGTTACGTATTGCTCAGGATCAGGAAGGCCGGTGGAATTGGTGAAATTGGAGGCATCCAGTCCGATCTGCCGCGCTCTCTGGTTCATCAGGTTTGCAAATGCCTGTTCGGACCCTGCCAGCCCTTCGGCAATGATGATGCTGCCATCATTGGCTGACTGGATAACAACGCCCCGGATCAGATCTTCCAGCCTGATTTCCGAATTGAGTTTGGCAAACATGGTGGATCCGCCTGAACTGGCGCCTCCATTGCGCCAGGCATTCTCGCTTACAAAAAAACGGTCATCCAGCTTGAGCTTTCCGCGTTTCAGTTGGTCAAACACAACTTCCATCGTCATGATCTTCGCCAGAGATGCAGGCGGAATCCTTGTATCCGGATTCTTGCTGAAAAGAACGGTGCCGGTTTCGGCATCCATCAGCAATGCCGCTTCGGCAGGCGTTGAATATATCTGCGCCTGTGCTTGCTGGAGTGCAGACAACATAAAGACTGCAGTCACAAGGATTGCAGCCAGATGAAAGACGATTCGCGGAGGTGAAAGGGTAGCCATTACTTGCACTTCGATCGTGACCTGAAAATGTTTCTGCTTCAGGTTACAATGGCCGGATTATGCGTTCAAGCCAACAACTCAGTTGGAAGGCAGTATTGTGAAGTTGTTCCGGGCTGCAATATCAATGACTTTTTCATAATCCGCTGCAACAGTAGTCAGTACAAGGGATGTATCTGACTGCCCACCCTTGAGCGTATTGACATATCCGAAACCGGAAAGAAGTTTCTCTGCCCGGGAAAATTCAGCAGCACTTTCAAACGAACCAAACCTGATCCGCTGAAGGTCATTCATGCCCTGGTCGGGAGCCTGCATCTGCCCGTCCGGGTTGTTAAACCAGTTCATGGCATTGTGTGCCTTGCCGTTCGGATTGGTATCCGAAGCATAAGAATTCACAAGAACTTTCGGCCTGACAATTGTTTCAGGTGTTGTATTCACCAGAGCGACACCCGGCAACGGACGCGAACTCGGCACAGGCGGAGTGAAACTGTTGGCAAGAACAGGCGCCTCGGCACCATTTACCTCATTTGCGCTGGCAACAAGTATGTAACCACGGCCATTTGGCGGAACATTCGAGGGGTCAAGCTGGCCGGGATTGTAGCTTGCAACCAGCATTTCCTCATCAAGACCATGCAGCGGCGCCTTCCCGGCATATTCCACCTTGACCTTCGCCAAGCCCTTTTTTGTATAGCCAAGCAGTTCTGCTGCTCTGGCAGAAAGATCAATGACACGATCATGAGCGAAAGGTCCGCGATCGTTTACCCGCACAACGACAGAACTGCCGTTTTCCATGTTTGTCACTTTGACATAGCTGGGAAGTGGCAGTGTCGGATGGGCAGCCGACAACGCGTACTGGTCATAAACCTCACCGTTGGCAGTAAGGCGACCATGAAAATTGGGGCCATACCAAGATGCTAGCCCTACTGCGTTGTAGTTAGGATCTTCCTTGGGATGGTAGGTACGTCCGCGAATGGTGTACTTCTTGCCGATCTGGTACCGGCCACCACCCTTGCGAACAGCCTTGTCCTTGGAAATGCGCGGACTGCCCTTTACACCAAAATCCTTGGACGAGAATTTCGTTTCGTCATTCGTGTGATCGTCACTGTTATTGCCCGGGAGCACCTTGGCAACTGCCTGAACAATGTTCTGCGGTGCCTTGAGCAGGGCCTCGCCTGCCGAGGATTCCTTCTCGTGATAGGAATAACTGCGTGTTGTTTCTACAGAATCTTTGCCACTGCTGCTACATCCGGAGACAAGAACGCCGACTGCCAGTATGCCAAAAGCACATTTGCCGGCATTTTTAGCTGCAAGAAATGTCAAAACTGAACCCGCTGTTTATTGTTTGTGTTGACCACCGTATTGCCGTTTTGACTACACCATTTGGCCAAAAGATGGCAACTATGTCCCAAATTAAGCTTACGCGCAGCTTTCCTACAATGCGGTTAGCAGAAACAGTTAAGAAATTCTTTCCATCCTGTCAGGCCGGCAGCCGGATTTAATGCTAGCGCAGTGCTTCCTTCCTCGCCCGGAGAATTGGCTTCAGAAGGTATGACATAACCGTGTTTTTCCCGGTCTTGATGTCAACCATTGCAACCATACCCGGAATAACCGGGTATTGACGATCTCCGACAGAAAGATGGTTTTCATCCGTACGGATTATGACCTGATAGAACGCCTCACCTTCCGCATCCTTGATTGTATCTGCGCCAATACGGACCACCTCCCCCTCAAGGTCACCGTAAATCAGGTAGTCATATGCCGTGAGTTTCACTGAGGCGCGTTCATTTGGCTTCAGGAACGCAACATCTGCAGGGCGAATGCGCGTTTCAATCATCAAGCCGTCATCGACAGGCACTATTTCCATGACTTCGTGCCCGGGTTGTATCACGGCGCCAATCGTCGTTACGTTGATCTTGTTGACAATCCCGCGAACAGGAGCAACCAGCGTTGCCCTTGTGACACGATCGCTGGCTGCACGGATGGTTTCCTGAATGACAGCGAGTTCCGTTTCAAGTTTTGCGAGGCGTTCACGAGCAGAAACACGATAATTGTTGCGCGTTGTTTCAATCAGGTTTTTTGCTTCTTCCATGGATGCCTGAACCCGTGGCTTTGCAGCACGCGTTATGGTCAGTTCGCCTTCCAGCTCAGCCAAACGGCTTTCAAGCCTGAGAAGTTCGATTTCAGGGACAACACCACGTTGGGCCATCTTGCGGGTGAGTGCAGCTTCCTCATTCAATGGTTTGAGCGTCGCCTGCAGTTTTGCTTCCTGCGCCTCAAGTTCCCGCAACTCGAATTCCCGCTGGGAAAGACGGTTTTGCAGAACTTTCAATTCATCGGACAATTGTTTGCGGCGGGATGTAAACAATTGGCGTTCTGCCTGGATGGTTCCTTCACTGATATCAGTCGTATCACCTCTCAGAGTGAACGTTTCTACAAGTTGGGATTCGGCTTCCAGTCGTGAGCGCTCGACCAGCAACGCGTGTTGTTGCCGCCGCAATTCACCGAGACGGGATGAAAAACCGGTGTCATCGATCTGCGCAAGTTGTTGTCCCGCTTCAACCCGTTCCCCTTCCTGCACGTCAAGCGAACGAACAATTCCACCTTCGAGGGACTGGACAAGTTGTATCTGACCGGAAGGTATCACCCGCCCCTCGCCGCTGGTAACTTCTTCGATTTCAGTAAACGTGGCCCAGAAACAGAAAATTGCGATCATGGCACCGGTCACGATCAGCAGGGGCCAGTGGGATGGGCCACTCTGCCTCGCAGTCCCGGCAGTTATGTCATTGGTAAAATCATCATCTCCCTGTCCGCCAAACATTATTTCACGCTCCTCGACAGACGTTGAAGAACTTCCTTTTTTCCGCCATCCATGATTTTCTTGCCCTGATCAATAACCACAAGGCGTTCAAGGATATCGGTAAGCGAGTGACGGTGCGTGGATATTACGAGTGTAGTACCTTTTTCGTTGAGTTCCTTCAGCCGCGCGGTAACCACAGCTTCCGTAGCATGGTCCATCGCGTTGGTTGGCTCATCAAGAAACAGCAGTTTTGGTTGACGCAGCAACAACCGGGCTAGGGAGATCGCCTGACGTTGCCCGCCGGAAAGGCGGTTTCCCTTTTCTCCGACAAACTGCTTCAACCCTTCCGGGTTTTGTTGAATGAAATAATCCATACCCGAATAATACAAGGCAGCATTGATCTCGTCCTCACTGGCATGAGGGCGGCCAATCAGGAGGTTCTCGAGAATTGTTCCTGTAAAAAGGTCTGGGTCTTGCGGAAGGTACCCGATACCTTCACGCAGACTGGCGCTTTCATACTGGGAGATTTCCTGGCCATCGACGAGAATGATGCCTTCATCAGGTTGAACAAGACCGCACAGCAATTTGCCGAATGTCGTTTTCCCCGACCCTACCCTGCCCAGCAGGCCGATGGCCTCACCCTGCTTGATATCAATTGAAAATCCGGAAAGCGCCCTGACCTGCGCTCCTGGATAGGTCAAGGAAACATCCGACATTTTCACGTCACCGTCACGTACCGTCAATTCACTGCCGACAACCTGTTGCGATTCCGTGGGAAGTTGCATGTATTGGGAAATCATCGACATGGAACGCAAGGCTTGCTGGGCACGAACAAGCGTCTGGGAAATGTTTCCTAGCGGAGCAAGAACCCTCCCGGCCAACAGGTTGGCAGCGATCAGTCCGCCGATGGAAATGCGTCCTTCCGCAACCAGATATACCCCCCACAGAATGATCACAACACTTACTGTCTGCTGGACCAGCATGGTCCCGTTGACAGCAAAGTTTGACCAGAATTTCGTGCGTGCATTGATCTGGGAAGATGCAGCAACGGCATTTTCCCATTCCTGTTGCATTACTCGTTCACCGTTGAGGCTTTTTATGGTCTCGATGCCGAGCAGCGTCTCGACAAGGACAAGTTGTTTCTTCCCGGACAATTGTTGCAGGCGCTCGATCGAGGCACCAATCGGTATCTGGGCAATAAACGCAAGAATGATGACAACGGGAACCGCCAGAAGCGGAACCATGGCAATCGGACCTACAATTATCCAGAGAACAGCTACAAAAATGCCGATGAAGAGCAGGTCAATCACTGCGATGAAGCTGCTTGAGGTGAAGAAATCCCTCACCGCCTCGAAATCCCTGATCTGGCTGGCAATGGTTGCCGCGCCACCCCGCCTTTCTAGCAGGCGTATGTTCATGGCATGACGGAATAGCGAGGCAGCAATCCTGAGATCGATGCGTCGTCCTGCCCTTTCAAGAACATTGGCCCGAACCAGCTTCAACATCAGGTCCAGCAGCAAGGCAAGTGTCACCCCGACTGCTAAGGTCCAGAGCGTCACCATGGCAAGCGAAGGTATCACCCGGTCATAGACATTCATGACGAATATGGGCAGCGCCAGCCCGAGGATGTTGGTGCCAAGCGCCGCAACGAAAATCTGCGCCCAGGCCCCCCAATGCTCCTTTACAGGCGCCCAGAACCAGTGCTTTGCGCTGGTGTCCGGCCTTTTCGAAGCACTGTCCTGTCTTGAAGCCAGAACATTGGTATCAAGGGAGACCAGCAGTATCTCGCCAGTCAGGTGCTTTTTGAGGGACGCTGTCTCGACGGTTTCGGTTTGCGGATTCGCATCAAAACGAACAATGGTACACTGTTTTCCGTTTGCAGAAACTTCCTGAAGTGCCAGAGGTTTGCCGTCCTTCGTCTGAAGCAGGCACGGCAGTACCATTGGATCAATCCGGGCCAGACGACGGGTTTCATGTCTTGACTTGAGGCCGATCGCAGACAGCGCATCAGGCAGATGATGCCAGGCATCCTGGTCAATGTTTGCGGGGATTTGCCGTTCGATTGCTGCGCGAGAAAACGGTCTTGAAAAATGGCGGGCGAACCATTCGACGAGAGTGATGGTATGGGCCGGTTTAGTCCCCTGATTTCCCAATGCCGACATAAACTCTTTACCTGCGGGTATTCCGTTTTTCCGGCTACCCGTTTCCCCTACTCAAGCGGCTCGATCGTAATATTGAATATCTTGTGCGGATCGCTTGCCGTAAATGTCTCAACCGCATTTGGTGTTGGCGCCAGCTGTGTCGCCTGAATTCCGAAATACCTGGTCAGCCTGCTCATTGTAGCCAGCATTCGATACGCAGAGAAACGGGCACTTGCGGCAACACTGATTTGCTGGAATTCGTTGTTGAACCGGGCCCGCTCAGCATCCAGAACATCGAGAAGACTGCGCTTGGACAGGGAATATTCTTCGCGATAGCTGTCCACTATGCGTTCGTTTGATCTCAATTGTTTGGTCAGCACTGCGCTGCGCCGGATACCGCGCTGATATGCATTCCAGGAACGTTCAGCAATTTCCTTTACATCGCGAATGGCCACATCCCGGCGGTACTCTGCTTCCGAAATGCGCTCTGATGACGTTCGTTTTCTGGCATTGACCAGCCCGCCGTCATAGAGACGCCAGGTAAGGGACAGGCCAACATAAAGGTCACTTTCCGTTCCGCGTGTTCCGTTGCGGTCTGCACCGGTCGACGCCCTTCCGTCCAGTGAAATGCGCGGCATGTGACCGGCATGGGCTGCTGCCTTGGAAAATTCCTGATCACGGATATTCAGGTCGGCCTGCTTGATGGTGTAATTGTTGGCAACACTGGTTGCCACCAGACTGCCAAGCGTATGCGGCAGTCCCTTTACGGGAGCTGCGTTCATTTTCCCTTCGGGTTTGACACCAACAACCTTTTTGAACTTGATTTCAGCATCGCCGAGGGCCTTGCGGACTTCAATGGAAACAGCCTCCGCTGCAAACACCCGTTCCTCAATCTGCGTACGGTCGCTCGCAGGCGACGTTCCACCTGCTACACGCTCGCGAATTTGCCCAAGAATAGCTCTATGGCGACGAATATTGCGCTGGGTTGCAGCAACCAAATTACGGTGCCGTACGACATCAATGTAAGCTTCCACCGCACTCAGCGCCAAGGTTTCCGATGTTGAAAGCAGTCGAAAGGTAGCCCCATCCAACCGTGCCGCATTGCGATATACGAGATTGGCCCGCTCATAACCATCGAACAGCAGTAGACTGGCCCGGACACCTATTTCACGGGACAACAAAGTGTCCGTACCCCTGCCGCCGACAGTGGTTGCCGTTGGGCTTTCCCGGCGTTGCTTGCCCACATCTCCATAAAGATCAACCGTTGGCGCAAAGGTTGTCTGGCTTTCGCGCAACTCACTGGCAATCGCCCTGAGATTGGCTGCATCAGCTTTTCCGGAAGGGTTCTCATGAACGGTCAGGCGCACAGCTTGTTTCAGGCTGATGGCATTTGCAGGCAAGGCAATGCAGGCAATTACGACTGCTACCAGCGGTATGCACCAATGTTTCATAGCCTGCCCCATCCCCGGACCCGGTCATTTGTTGGAAAACAATACCGGGATGCGAAAAGGAAAAGCAATAGCCGCGGCTATGTGCTGACGTCATACATGCCTGATTTTCGCCAATTCTTGTATATTGGCCACACTTTTGCCGCGTTTCCCCTTCGCAGAGCGACAGATAGCCCTTTCCTGCCCATTTTGACCCACTGGTATCAACAAAGCTAACTTGCGACGCGGATTGCTATCTTTCCCACAAAGGATTTTTTCAAGAAAGCCTCCTGGGCCAGCCGAAGCTGTTTGAGGTCAAATACTTCGGCAATCACAGGCCTGATTTCATTTCGCTCTATGTAACCGACCAAATCCCTGAATATGTTTTCCGGCTGGTAAGTGGAGCCGATCAGCGTCAGGTCTTTCAGGTAGAGCGTACGCAGATCGAGTTCGACGACAGGTCCTGCAATGGCACCAGACGTGACGTATTTCCCGCCACTCCTTAGGGCGTCCAGCAACATTGGCCAGCGCTTTCCTCCAACAAGGTCGAGTACACAGTCAAACGTGTTTTCCGGTAGCGGTTCATCGCGTTCCACAACAGCATCTGCACCAAGTTCGCGAACCGCTTCCGCTTTTGAATTGCTGGTGACCGCCGTTACTTTGGCTCCACGCCGTTTTGCAAGCTGGATTGCCGCCGATCCGACACCTCCCGAAGCGCCGGTGATGAGTACATTTTCTGCACCGATACCTGCTTTCTGGATCATGCCTTCAGCAGTTGAAAAGGCGCATGGAAATGACGCAAGCTCAATGTCTGACAGTGCTGAATTCACGCTCAGTGCATCCGCGGAGCGCACAAGTGTGTATTCTGCAAATCCGCCATTGCACTCGGAGCCGAACGTGAAAATTTCCTTTCTGCCTTCGGGGCCTTCCTCAGATTGCATCGTTCGAACCAGAATGCGTTGCCCAACCCTGTCGGCAGGCACATCTTCACCGACCGCAACGATCTCGCCACAAACGTCAGCCCCCTGAATGTGAGGAAACGACAGTGCTTCACCGGCCCAACTGCCCCCTGCACCGGCGTTTGTATCATAACCCTGCAAGGCGCCTGCATCCGTGCCACCACAGACACTTTTGGAATACCAGCCTGTTCGGGTATTGATATCGGTATTGTTCAGGGCTGCCGCGCCAACCCTGACAAGAACCTCATTCTTGTCCGGAGACGGAACCGGCAGATTTTCACGCCATTCGAGTTTGTCCAGACCACCATGGCCTGTCAGAACGATCCCTTTCATCACTTCGGGTATCTGCATAAATGCCTCCTGCGTCAGATGTAGAATATTTATTCTACTTGCCTAAGTAGAGGGATTATTCTACATCGTCAAGCATGAGTGAACAGAAATCGAAAATTGCTGCCGGCCTGGAACGGGAGTTTGCTGCGCGGGGGTTTGCAGAACCCAGCGTTGAAGATTTGCGGGATGCATCAGGTGTTAGTCTTCGTACATTGTATAAATACCTGCCATCCCGCGATGAGATGGTTTACGCTGCGCTCGAACACAGGCATCATCGCTATCTGGCGCATATTTTTGATGATCTTGAGCAGGGCCAGTCCGAAACGCTCAATACGGTTATTGAGCGTATTGCGGAATGGATGAAGAAGGAAGCAAGCCACGGCTGCCTGTTCCATTCGGCAGTTGCCGCAGCGCCGGCTGACGACCGCTTGCGAAACCTTCTGATCCGTCACAAGGCAGAGATAGCTGACAAGGTTTCGCGCATCGCGAATTTACCTGGCAAGCAGACCGACATAATCCTTGTGCTGGAAGGGCTTACGCAAAGTTGGCCCTTGCAGGGGCAAGCCGCTGTCGATAGCGCGAAAAGACTTTGCACCAGCATTGGGCAGAACTGAGTATTCCGCATGCCTGCTCGCAAACCAACGGACGGATACTAGGCCGACTGGCCCCGATCAGGCAGATTATACAGCAATGTAATGAAAATGGCGGAGAGGGTGGGATTCGAACCCACGGTACGCTTGCACGCACGCCGGTTTTCAAGACCGGTGCATTCAACCACTCTGCCACCTCTCCAAAGATGCCTTGGTTGATCGCTTGGCTATGCGATATTCACACTGCTTTTTCAAGCGTAAAAAAACAAAAAAGGGGAGACACCCTCCCCTTTCTCTACTTCTTTGCAAGATTTATTGTGGAAGCTGGTCGTCGACCCCTTCAACATAAAAGTTCATGCCAAGCATGGTTCCGATATCAGCCTTTTCTCCGGCTTTAAGCCACTCACTGCCATCCTGTTTGTTGATCGGACCGGTAAACGGCTCAAGTTCGCCACTGCTGATCTTTTCTTCTGTTTCCTTGGCAAGTGCTGCGACATCGTCAGGCATGTTGGTGTATGGGGCCATGGCAACATTGCCCTCAGCCAAACCGTGCCAGACATCATGTTGTTCCCAGGTGCCGTCCATGACGGCTTTCACACGTTCAAGATAGTACGGTGCCCAGTCATCGATAATGGCTGTCAGCTGCACATTCTTTCCGAAATTGATCATGTCGGATGCCTGACCAAAGGCCTTGATGCCACGCTCTTCGGCGATCTGCATCGGTGCTGTGGAATCCGTGTGCTGTGTCAGGATATCCACGCCCTGGTCAATCAATGTCTTGGCCGCATCCGCTTCCTTGCCCGGATCAAACCAGGTGTTGACCCAGACTACTTTCAACTTGAAGTCGGGGTTGATCGACTGGGCTCCGAGAATAAACGCGTTTATGCCGCGAACCACTTCCGGGATCGGAAAGGATGCAATGTAACCGGCAACACCTTTTTCAGAAACCTTGGCAGCGATTTGGCCCTGGATGTAACGGCCCTGATAGAATTTTGATGAATAGGTCGAAACGTTCGGGCTCTCACGCTTGAAACCGGTGGCGTGCTCGAATTTCACATCAGGAAACTTCTTGGCAACCTTGTTGGTTGGCTCCATGTAACCGAAAGATGTTGTGAAGATGATATTGCAGCCCGACCGTGCAAAACGCTCGATTGCGCGTTCTGAATCAGCCCCTTCTTCAACGCTCTCCTGGTAAGCGGTTTCAACCCCGAGTTCTTTCTCGACCGCTAGCCTTCCCTGCTCATGCTGATAGGTCCAGCCGAAATCCCCGATCGGGCCGACATAAATGAAACAAGCCTTGGTATCTGCTGCCTGGGCACTGCCTGCCATGGCAAGCAGGGCGAGGCCGATACCGGCTGCACCTGCAATAATTTTCTTCATGGATGATCCTCTCTGATTATGTACTCTTCCAAGTAAACAGCCTGTTGTTTTCTAGCGGTCAGGAACAAATCCCTTGCCCAGTGAAGCGGGTGTATTCATCATGGTCAGCCTTCTGTTGCGGGAAATGATGACCAGCACGACAACCGTCGCGATATAGGGTAACGCTGAAAGAAACTGTGACGGGATTTTGACGCCTTGGGCCTGAATGTGCAACTGCAGGATACCCATGGCACCAAACAAATAGGCACCTATCAACACCCTTGTGGGGCGCCACGAAGCAAAGACGACCAGCGCGAGCGCAATCCATCCCCTGCCCGATGTCATGTTTTCTATCCACTGGCTTGTGTAAACCAGCGACAGGTGACCACCGGCAAGGCCTGAACAGGCGCCGCCAAACATCACTGCAAGATAGCGTGTCTTGGCAACAGAAATGCCCAAGGCATGCGCCGACACATGGTTGTCACCTACCGCACGAAGGGTAAGGCCAGCCCTGCTCCTGAATAGGAAATAGGAGACCCCTGCCAGCAAGAGTATCGAAATGTAGAAAATCAGGTCCTGGGCAAACAGCAGCTTGCCTATGAACGGTATCTGCGACAGAAGCGGAATTTCAATCGGCTGCATCCGGACACCGGGTATGCCGACAAACGCCTCCCCCCACAATCCCGAGACCCCCAGACCCAGTATTGTCAATGCCAGCCCTGTTGCCACCTGGTTGGTAACGAGCGTGATCGTCATGAAGGCAAATACAAGCGAAAACAGCGCGCCCGTGACAATTGCCCCCAGCATCCCGAGATAAGGGTTTCCTGTCATGATGCCAAAGGCAAAGCCGGATACGGCTCCCATGATCATCATGCCCTCGACACCCAGGTTGAGAACGCCCGAACGTTCGGTAACAAGTTCACCCAGCGCAGCGATCAGCAGCGGTGTTGCGGAGGTGACAATGGAGAGGAGGATCGCTTCAAACAGTCCCATTTTTCACCTCTCCTACAGAAGCGGCATCGGTACCCGTGCGGCTTATCCGCACCCGGTGATGGATAAGCGTGTCACAACCCAGCACAAAGATCAGCAACATGCCCTGAAAGACGCTTGCCACCTTGTCGGACATCTGAAGCGACACCTGCACCGCTTCACCGCCCAGGTAAGAAAGCGCGAGGACAAGCCCCGCGGCAAATATGCCCGGTGGGTTCAACCGGCCGAGAAATGCGACAATAATTGCTGTAAACCCGTATCCCGGCGATATCGAGGGCCGCAACTGGCCAATCGCTCCGGAAACTTCCGCAATACCTGCCAGACCGGCAAATGCACCGGAAACGAGAAATACAAACAGGGTTGTGGCCTTGGGGTTGAAACCTGCAAAACGCCCGGCACGTGGTGCCTGCCCTATTACGGAAATTTCGAATCCCTTCATGGTCTTGGCGAGCATGAACCACATCAGCAAGACGCCGAGTATTGCAAACAAGGCACCATAATGGGCTCTTCCGCTGGTCAACATTTCCGGCAATACCTGCCACCCGCTGAAGCTTCGCGTCTCGGGGAAATTGTATCCTTCGGGGTTTCGCCACGGTCCGCGAACCATCCAGTCCAGAAGCAGTTCGGCCACATAGACCAGCATCAGGCTGGTAAGAATTTCGTTTGCCCCGAAACGGTTTTTGAGGAATGCAGGAATGAAAGCCCATGCCATACCGCCCAGCATGCCGCAAATCATCATCAGCGGCAGGACAGCAAAACTCTCGAAACCGGGCAAGAGCACAGGAAATGCGGCACCAGCTATCGCACCCACAATGAATTGCCCCTCAGCGCCGATATTCCAGTTGTTGGAACGAAAGCAGATGGCAAGACCCGTCGCGATCAACACCAATGGCGTTGCCTTTACAACCAACTCATGAAGCGACCATGTTTCTGTTAGCGGCTCCACAAAATAGAAATACAGCGCCTCAAGGGGGTTGTGTCCCATCAGGGTAAAAAGGACAGCCCCTGCCAGGAGCGTGAGTGCCAGTGCAATCAGTGGAGAAACGGCTGAAAACAGTACGGATGGTACATTGCGTTTTTCAAGCTGGATGGAAACCGGGAACTCACGCAGCATGGCGATCCTCGCTGATGCCTATGCCGGCCATCAGCAGCCCTACTTCCTCGCGCCCGACCTCTGCCGCTGAAAGTGGGCTTGAAAGTCTGCCATCATACATAACCGCAATGCGGTCGGACAGTTCGAAAATCTCGTCCAGATCCTGCGATATGACGAGAACGGCGGAACCGGACCGGGCAAGATCTATGATTGCCTGGCGAATGCGGCTTGCAGCACCCGCATCGACACCCCAACTCGGCTGGTTGATAACCAGCACCGACGGTTGGCGGTCCAGTTCCCTGCCGACCAGGAACTTTTGCAGGTTTCCGCCCGATAGGGATGCGGCAACAGGATTGCGGCCAGGTTTGCGAACATCCATCATTTCACACACGCGGTCTGTTGCCTTGCGCACCAGGTCTTGCCAGATAATGCCAAGCCCGTGCCCCCACTGAAATGCGACCTTGTCTGACTGGTGGCGCGCCAGCAACATGTTCTCGCTCAAGTGAAACTCACTGATGGCACCATGCCCAAGCCGTTCCTCGGGGATGAAGGCTGCACCGTGTTTTCTGCGCCAATTGATGCCTTTCCGCCCAACATCCATGCCGCGCATCCGGATCGCCCCTGCATGGCCCTGCAACCGTTCACCGGATACTGCCTCAAACAGTTCGGACTGCCCGTTGCCTGCCACACCGGCAATGCCGACTATTTCACCGGCACCGACAGTCAGGTTTATATCTTTCAAAGTGACAGAAAACGGTGTTGCTGCCTGCAGGTTAACATCGTTGAGTTCGAGAAGCGGCTGGCTTTCCGGTTTGTCGGATGTCTGCTTTCGGACGTGGGAAATTTCACTCCCAACCATCATCCGGGCAATGCTTGCCGCTGTTTCTTCCCGGGGCAGGCATTCACCGACCACTTTGGCATTCCGCAAAATGGTCGCCTTGTCGCACAGCCGGCGAACCTCCTCCAGCCTGTGCGATATGAAGAGAACAGACCGCCCCTCGCCTTTCAGGATTTCCAGTGTTTCGAAAAGCCGCTCGGCTTCCTGGGGGGTGAGCACTGAAGTCGGCTCATCCAGAATGACCAGTTCCGGGTTCTGGAGCAGACACCTGACAATCTCGACACGCTGGCGCTCGCCAACAGAAAGGTCACCAACCATGCTGCGGGGATTTAACGGCAATCCGTACCGCCCGGAAAATTCGAGTGCCTTTTCCGCTATTGACTTGATGTTTTCATCGCCAGCAAGGGAAAGCGCAATATTGTCGGCAACACTCAGCGCATCAAACAAAGAGAAATGCTGAAACACGATGCCGATACCGAGCTGTCTTGCTTCATACGGGCTGGCGATCCTGACCGGCTTGCCTTTCCAGATGATTTCACCCGCCGTTGGCTGAAGGGAGCCATAAAGCATTTTGACAAGCGTTGACTTGCCGGCACCGTTTTCTCCAAGAAGCGCATGGATTTCTCCGGGCATGATGTTGAGGTCAACATCATCATTGGCAACCACCTCACCAAAGCGCTTTGTAAGCCCCTTCACACCAAGCATCACACTGTCCATTTGTGAAACGGATGAGGTTGCCGCTGTTTTGTCGCTTGTCATCATTGCCGCCCCTGTTGGCAAAGCCCGTCATTTGAAGATGGCTGATTACGACAGTTTGCCTGCCATCTGCAAGACAAAGCCGATACAATACAGATAGATGCTGCAGGCTATGAAAACGGCATCTATCAAAGCCGGATTGTCCAGGTTGAAATATACCGCTGACAAGCCGCTGATTGCCCACAAAGCGAGCACGGCAATACTGAGTGGGCGCAAGACCTTGACCCGGACCGGATGAATGAACGTGACAGGAACAAAGGTCATTATCGCAGTGAAAATGATGAAAATCAGGGAAACGGTGGAATTGGGCGATGCCACAAACAGCGCGAATACCACCATGTTCCAGCAGATCGGAAAGCCCTTGAAACCGTAATCCTCGGTTTTCATTCTCGTGTCTGCATAATATATCGCACTGGTGACAACGATTGTCGCTGCGGCCGAGAAAGACATGAATTTGCTGATCACTTCATCCTTGCGACCGAGTGCATCCGTATGATCGAGAAGCCCGGACTGATAGAGAATGAAAGCCGGGATCATGACATAGGTCGCGTAGTCGATCACGTTGTCCAGCGTGTCGCCTGACCAGTGGGGCCACCATTTTTTGACTTCCAGCTTTCTGGCGAGTGGACCGTCAATGCCGTCGACCAGCAATGCCATTCCAAGCCAGAAAAATGCCTTCGGGAAATCATATTCAGCGGCGGCAACAATCGACAGGAATGCCAGATAGGCTCCTGACGCAGTCAGAATATGGATGGAAAAAGCCCAAAGCGCGGAGCGAGACAAGCCAAACATGGTGAAACCTGTGTCGTTTTTGATATTAATGCCTAACACTCATGCGATGAACTGTCATCTGTGCAATGTCGATAGTTGGGGAGATTATTGCATGAAAGCCTTTTCCCGCCATTGCGGGGTTCTTGTTCCGGATTGAATCATGAGCAGTCGTGAAACTCGTTTTGATGTAATTGTGGTTGGCAGCGGCCTGGTGGGGCTGACCTGCGCCCTGGCTCTTTCGCGCCAGGGGCTGGACGTTGCCATTTGTTCACCTCTTTCAATGCGAAAAGATACCCGTACAACAGCCTTGTTGATGGACAGCATCCGCTATCTGGAAAAGCTTGATCTGTGGCAATATCTGGCCGGTTCAGCTTATCCGTTAAAAACAATGCGCATTGTTGATGGCAGCAACCGCCTGTTGCGCGCTCCCCAAACCGATTTCAGGGCCAGCGAAATTGGCCTCGAGTGTTTCGGATACAATGTCCAGAACCAGGCATTTGCAGATATTCTCGAACAGCATGTTGTTGCAGAGGAGCGGATAACCCGGGTTGAGGGCATGGCACGCGAGATATCGGTTTCGGGCAATGACATGCATGTTGATGTCGAAGCAGATGGAGACGTTGCAAAATATACTGCCGGGTTTGTCGTCGGAGCAGACGGAGGAAACTCGATCGTTCGCAGGGAACTCGGTATAGACACCCGTCAATGGGAATACCCGCAATCAGCAATCGTTCTTGATTTCAGCCACGAACACCCTTCACGAGGAACCAGCACTGAATTCCATACCGAAACCGGACCTTTCACGATTGTTCCAAGAAGCGAGCACACGGCCGGTCTCGTCTGGCTTGAACGCCCTGATCAGGCGGAAAAGACGGTAGCGATGGAACAAACGGCCCTGGAAAACCTTCTGGAACGCAAAATGCAATCGTTTTTGGGTAAAATCACTCTACAATCCCCGCCTCGAGCCTTTCCAATGCGGGGTCTGGTTGCCAACCGGCTTGGTGACGGCAATTGGGCACTGGTTGGCGAAGCCGCGCATGTCTTTCCGCCGATCGGCGCACAGGGGTTCAATTTGGCCATGCGTGACATCAGCGCGCTTGAAACTGTTCTAGGCCGATTCACAACCCAGGAAAACCGCGGAGCGCAATATGCGAAAGCCCGGGAGGCTGATGTCAACCTCAGAACAAGGGCGGTTGATACTCTCAACAGAAGCCTGATTTCGCCATTTCTGCCTGTGCACCTTGTCAGGGGGATGGGATTTCATCTTCTTTCGGGGTTCCCGGCCCTCAGGAAAACCGTGATGCGCTTCGGAATATCCCCCGGTTTTCGCGCCCGGCGCTGAAACTAGAGAGTTGATATTCAGCGCCTGTGCAAATATATTTCAGGGTAACAGAATGAAAGTACGAGTACCGTGATAAGAACCGCGAAATATCATATTGGGCAAGTGGTGCGTCATCGCATCTTCCCGTTCCGCGGCGTGATTTTTGATGTCGATCCGGAGTTTGACAATACCGACGAATGGTATGAAGCCATACCAGAAGACATCCGGCCATCAAAAGAGCAGCCTTTTTACCACCTCTTTGCCGAAAACGAGGAAACGGAATACGTTGCCTATGTTTCCGAGCAGAACCTGCTTGTCGACCAATCTCACGAGCCATTGCGTCATCCCGAGATTGACGAACTGTTCGTGCAGAACGCGGACGGCACATACACGACCCGTGACATCTACTGTCATTGACCGGTCGATGACTTCACTCCTGTGCCTGTTGTTTACAACCCGCTGATACGCCCTTTCAGCGCAAATTTGCTTGACACCTTGCGGAACATATGAAGAACATGTATGATGTTCGTGATTTGTTTCGGTGATTTGCAACTGGGTTGTTTTGCCGACTAATGAATCATACGCATATCGGAAAACACTATTGTCAGGATCGCGGCACATGCTGACCAAGAAACAACAAACACTTCTCCAGTTCATACACCAGAGGTTGCAGGATGAAGGTGTTCCTCCCTCGTTTGATGAAATGAAGGAGGCGCTCGACCTGAAATCCAAGTCAGGCATTCACCGGTTGATAACAGCACTGGAAGAACGGGGCTTCATCCGCCGCCTGCCAAACCGTGCGCGTGCCCTTGAGGTCATCAGGATACCGGAATCATGGGGTGGCACCTCAGGCGAACAGGATACTTCCCCGGTTGTTTCGACCGATTTTCAGCAACCAGGGTCCGAGAGCATTGCCCGCAGCTTCGTCGGCCGGCCCGCCAATGAAAACAGTCGCGATGGCACCTCAGAGGCAGGCATTTCCATTCCCGTCATGGGCAAGATTGCCGCCGGGGTTCCGATTTCAGCCATTCAGGACAATACGCATGCGGTTGCAGTCCCGCCCGAAATGATTGGTGGCGGCACCCATTTCGCGCTTACGGTTGAGGGCGATTCAATGATCAATGCCGGCATTCTTGATGGCGACACGGTAATCATACGCCAGGACAATACGGCAAGAACAGGCGAGATTGTTGTTGCTCTTGTCGATGAAGAGGAAGCAACACTCAAGACTTTCCGTCGCGAGGGAACCGAAATCGCACTGGAAGCCGCAAACCCGGCCTATGAAACCCGCCGCCTTCAATCTGACCGTGTTCAGGTACAGGGAAAGCTGGTAGGGCTTATCCGCCAATATCACTGACTGTTTCCACAGGGCGCACAATCCTGTTCCAGGGACGTGCGCTTTTCGGCAGGCCTGTACTGATACGGTAAGCGCCCTTCCCTTCAAACGGTTGGCTGCCGCTGACAAACCGGATTTCATGGGTTCCGTGGCGTTCGAAATCAATTCTTTTCAACACCAGCTCCGGCACTCTGTCACGGCAGTTCACCCACCACAATCTCGGCGCAACCAGAATGTCGGCTCTCCGGCAGGAGGATTGCAGCAGGTCGGGATCATACACCAGATGTAAAACCTTGCTGTTTGGCAGCACATGGATACATCGGTCGCGATTGCATTGATCCTTGCCCAGGCTCAGCCGCTTGATTGATCCGTCCGCCCATGCCTTCGCCCAGATACCGGTAACAAACCCGCCGAGTCGTGTATTGAACAGCACCAGTTCGCCGGTCTCGTTCCTCACCGCTGCAGCCCGTCCGTTCTCCGCAATGACAATATCGGGCGGAATTGACCTTTGCGGCAGCAGGAAAAACAGGGGAAGAATGGCAAAGCTGCAATATCGCAGCCGGGTTCGGGGAATTGTAAGACACGCAAGGAACAGGCCGAAAACACCGATCGAAGCCGTTGGCAACAATCCGGTCGTACCGTTGGGCGAGTGCTGTTCAACCAATCTTGCAATATCAACTACCGTTTCAATTCCGTAGCCGACAGGTATAAGCGCGATTGCTTCAAGCCCGTATGGCATGAGCAAAACCGAAGCCAGTACGAATGGCATCACGATCAGGCTGACCACAGGCATGGCCAGAAGATTGGCAACAAGCCCCAAGGGTGCAACCAGGTTGAAATGCCATGCTGCAACAAATCCGGTCGCTGTTCCTGCTATCAGGCTGGTGATTGTGATACCCGCCAGGTAAGTGCCGAGATTTTTCCATAATCGCCATGACCAGTGGTGAAATGCCGGTTGCAAACCATGTTCCCGACGCTCCATGCGCTTGCGATTGATCAGCTCATAACCGGCAACAAGGGATGCCACAGCAGCAAATGACATCTGAAACCCCGGCGCAAAAAGGCTTTGGGGGCTTATCACCAATATGATCAGGGCAGAAATTGCCACGCTGCGCATGGTGATGGCCCGGCGGTCCATCAGCACCGCCAGCAGCATTACGGTAATCATGATCCATGCGCGCTGGGTTGCAACACCTGCCCCGGACATAAACAGGTAAAATGTCGAACTGAAAAACCCCGCCGTGACCGCAAGCTTCTTCACCGGATAATGAAACGCCACCGAATGTATCCGCACAAGTATCAGGCGCACCAGCCAGACAACAGTCAAAGTAACCAGCGCCATGTGAAGGCCGGATATGGCAAGGATGTGCGCCAGTCCGCTACGCCTGAGTGCGTTCTGGATATCTTCCGGAATACCGGACTTGTTGCCGGTAACCAGTGCAACAGCAACTGCCCCGTTCGTACCCGGCAATGCAGCGTGTATCCTGTTTTCTACTGAAATGCGGAACTTGTTGACTGCAATTGCAAAACGGGCAGTGATATCCGGTTTGAATTCATCGTTGCCGTGCTGCGGAGCACCCATGAAGAACCCGCTTCCGCCAAGCCTTTCAAACCAGGCAAAAAAGCCAAAATCATAACTGCCGGAAATCACCGGTCCCGAAACCGGTTGCAAGCGCACGATCCCCCGGATTGTCTCCCCGGGGAGAAAACGTTCATGACGTGCCGAGGCTGAAATACGCAGTCTGGCAGGCATGTTGTGCGGCTTGATGTTGCCAAGGCTTGCCGGTTGCACCACATAGCGTGCAGAGCCTCTTTTGTTTTGATCCGTTTCAATGACAATCGCATTGATTTCAGCCGTTATCTGGCGTTCGATTACTGGAGCTTGAGAACGCATGACAGCCAGTTTTCCGGCTACCATGCCGGCAAAAACTGCAGCAAGACCCACCATCATGAAATACGAGATACCGTGCCCGTTCATTCTCAGGCATAGCCAGACTGAAACCATCAGGCTCACCAGCAACGCCCATGGATTCGGTTCCGCCGGGGCCAGGAAGTAAACAGCAATACCCAGCGCAACAAAAACAGGGAGTACATTGAAACCGCTACCGGTTTCTGTTTCCAGCAGGAAGGCAGCCCCTGCCCTGTCCCTGGCGTCTTCCAAATAATGTTGAAGTCGCAGTTGAGACTTTCGGTATGGCGTGAGCTTGGAAATGCCCGCATGCGCCATTACTTTCCGGGAAAGAAAGGCACCAGCTTTCCCGGATGGCAACTTCTGCTGATGCAGCTTGTCTTCCGTCATGTTTCCCCACACTGCCCCTGTGCATGACGCCGGCTCCCATACCCTTGTGTCTTTCCCGGCTTGTGCTACATGAGCGGCAACCATCAAATACCGAAACACCCTTGTCTGCAAGGCAGGCCAGCCATCTGGAACATTCATGCCGCAAAACGTTGTCACCCGCTTCGCACCCTCTCCCACCGGATTTCTCCACATTGGCGGGGCAAGGACTGCCCTGTTCAACTGGCTCTATGCCAAGGCCAATGGCGGGAAAATGCTCTTGCGTATCGAGGACACGGATCGTAGCCGGTCAACTGAAGAAGCCATAGATGCGATCATGGATGGCATGAAATGGCTGGGGCTGGACTGGGATGACGAACCTCATTTCCAGTACGCCGGTGCGGACCGCCACAGGCAAGTGGCCCATGAGATGGTGGCCAACGGCTCGGCTTACAAATGCACATGCACGGCCGAGGAACTGGCTGCCATGCGTGAAAAGGCACAGGCTGAAGGACGCCCGCCCCACTATGACGGCACGTGCCGGGATCGCGACCCGAAATCCATATCTCCCGACACGTCATACGTCATACGGCTCAAAACCCCTCTGGAGGGAGAAACTGCCGTCAATGACAAGGTACAGGGTGTGGTTCGGTTTCCCAACAAGGATCTGGATGACCTGATCCTGCTCCGTTCAGATGGCAACCCCACCTACATGCTGGCTGTTGTTGTTGATGACCATGACATGGGAATAACACACATCATCAGGGGGGATGACCACCTGACAAATGCGGCTAAGCAGACGCTTATTTTCGAGGGCATGGGATGGTCAGTACCTGAAATGGCACACATTCCCCTGATTCACGGCGCGGATGGAGCAAAGCTCTCCAAACGTCACGGTGCCATTGGTGCTGAAAAATATCGTGCCATGGGCTACCTTCCTGATGCGCTGTGCAACTATCTTGTGCGTCTGGGCTGGGCTCACGGCGATGATGAAATAATCAGCCGCAGCCAAATGGTCGACTGGTTCGGTTTTGATGGCATGAACAAGGCTGCATCACGGTTTGACTTTGCCAAACTGGATGCGATCAATGGCCATTACATCCGCAATTGCGAGGATGGGCTGCTTCTGGAAACAATGCTTGATGTATTGAGGGAAGCAGATCCCAACTCCATTGTTCTCAAGGGACTGAACGAAGAAACGAGGACAATGTTGTTGCGGGGCATGTCTGCATTCAAGGAACGTGCAAAAACCCTTGTCGACCTGGCGGACAAGGCATCGTTCATCTTTGCCACCTTGCCCCTTCCAATGGAGGACAAGGCAGCAAAACTGCTGGATGAAGACGGAAAAAATGTTGTTGCCGGAATGATTCCCGAACTTGAAAAAATTACGGACTGGACACCGGAAAACATAGAAACGGCAATTCGTGGATATGCAGAAGTACAGGATTTGAAACTGGGCAAGGTTGCACAACCGCTTCGCGCGGCAGTAACCGGGCTTGCCACATCTCCGGGAGCATTCGATGTGTTGAGAATCCTGGGAAAACACGAAGCCCTGAGCCGCCTGAAACACACTGTGTGAAGATGCGACCCTTTGCACACGGGGCAAACTGTCAAGAGGCGGCGGGTATACTGTTGTCGCACTTGTGTCACACGAATAAATCATATAGCAAAAACACCACGTAAGCGTACCAGCTGGTCGCTTGGTTTACTGCAAAACCGGTAACCGCGGCGAAAACTGTCAATCCCTGACAGGGTGCCTCCCTTGCGATGAAGTCCACACTTTATCGGGAGCGCAATCGCCTTACCTGAATTTGAGAGGAGTACTGACATGGCAAATGATAAGGCGACCCTTACGATCGGGGACAAGAGTTGGGACTTTCCGGTCCACTCGCCAAGTGTCGGTCCTGATGTCATAGACATTACAACACTTTACAAGGAGACGGGTTGTTTCACATTTGACCCCGGCTTCACATCAACAGCAGCATGTGAAAGTGACATCACCTATATTGACGGTGACGAGGGCATACTTCTCCATCGCGGATACCCGATTGAGCAATTGGCAGAGAAAGGCGATTTCCTGGAAACTTGCTATCTGCTGCTTTATGGCGAATTGCCGACAAAGGAACAAGGCGATGAATTCCGTCACCGTGTGACTTATCACACCATGGTGCATGAGCAAATGAACCGCTTCTTTACCGGTTTTCGCCGCGATGCACACCCAATGTCCATCATGTGTGGTTCCGTTGGCGCCCTCTCCGCCTTCTACCACGATTCAACAGACATTTCGGATGAAAAACAGCGCATGATCGCTTCCCTGCGCATGATTGCCAAAATGCCAACACTGGCGGCAATGGCATACAAGTATCACGTAGGTCAGCCGTTTGTTTATCCGCGCAACGACCTTGGCTATGCCGCAAACTTCCTTCAAATGTGCTTTGCCGTGCCTGCCGAGGATTACAAGGTCAATCCGGTTCTTGCCAAGGCAATGGATACGATCTTCATCCTCCATGCAGACCATGAACAGAACGCTTCAACATCAACTGTAAGGTTGGCTGGTTCTTCTGGTGCAAATCCGTTTGCCTGTATTGCTGCGGGCATTGCCTGCCTGTGGGGACCTGCCCATGGTGGCGCAAACGAGGCAGCGCTGAACATGCTTGAGGAAATTGGTTCTGTCGATCGCATTCCCGAGTACATCGCCAAGGCCAAGGACAAAAACGATCCGTTCAGGCTGATGGGCTTCGGCCACCGGGTATACAAGAATTACGACCCGCGTGCGCGCCTGATGCAGAAAACAACCCACGACGTGCTGAATGAACTCGGCATACATGATGACCCAATCCTTCAGGTCGCCATGGAACTGGAGAAAATTGCACTTACTGACGATTATTTTGTTGAAAAGAAACTCTACCCGAACATTGATTTCTACTCAGGTATCACTCTGAAAGCATTGGGCTTCCCGACAAACATGTTCACCGTACTGTTTGCCCTTGCCCGAACAGTTGGCTGGATCGCACAGTGGAAGGAAATGATCGAGGATCCGAAACAAAAGATCGGCCGTCCACGCCAGCTTTATACCGGCGCCACATCCCGCGATTATGTGGAAGTCAAGGATCGCTGAATTTCAGTGTAAACACTTTAAAAGGCCGGGTTTTGCTCCGGCCTTTTTATTTGCCCGCTTTTCTGTTTGCCAGCTCAAGAAGTTTTCTGGCAGCTATGATCTGGGGCGGCTCATCCTGCCTTAGATTTCTTGCCACCACTTCAAACCCCTCCAATTGCGCCTGCCGTTCGGGGCTGTCTGTGGCCAGTCTTTCCAGCATGCGGCCAAGATGGTGAGGATGGCTGTTTTCGTTGAGTTTTTCCGGAACAAACGGATAGTCAGCTACAAGGTTTGGCAGGCATGTCGTCCATGCGGTTATCAGGTGACGCAGCAACATCATCATCCGGTCCAGCTTGTAAATCGAGATCATCGGAACCCGATATGCTGCCAGTTCAAGCGTTACTGTTCCTGAAGCACAAAGCGCCACATCTGCATTCAGGAACGCGGCCTCCTTGTCCTCGTCTGACGATACAATACGTGGCTTGACCGGCCATTGGGAGACTTCATTGGCAATCTCATCAGAAAAACGCTCAACGACAGGAAGTGTCACTTCAAACTGAACCTTCTTCCGCTGCTGCAAGAATTCCAGCGTATCCCGGATCACCGGCATCAACAGCTTGAGTTCACTTCGCCGCGACCCCGGCAATACGACCAGCTGGACAGGCGTATTGGGCTTTTTGCGCCCTGTTGCAGGGAGATCGGATAGCATCGATGCAATCGGATGCCCCACATAACTGGTTTCCGGTCCGCCAAGCTCTTTCATCAAGTCCGGTTCAAAGGGTAGCAGCGCCAGAATGTGATCAATATAGGGGGCGATCTTGCGCGCCCTTCCCGGTCGCCACGCCCATACGGAAGGAGCCACGAATTTGACAATCCGGATGGACGGGTTTTGTTTTCTGACCCTTTTCGCAACCCGGTAGGCAAATTCGGGACTGTCAATCAACAGCAGAACGTCCGGCTTTTCGCGGATTATGTCATCCGCCGTCTGCCTTATCCTGCTCAACAGTTGCGGCAGGCGGGCCACAACACCGGATATTCCCATGACGGACAAATCGGATGTCTCGAACAGGCTTTTCATGCCCGCTTTCTGCATGTTGCGGCCTGCCAGACCAACCGCATCAATTTCCGCTCCCAGATCGGAAAACGCCTGCAGAATTCTTGCCCCAAGAATATCCCCGGATTCTTCCCCGACAACAAAGTAGACTTTGACAGGGGCAGCTTGTGTCATGCGTCCCATGCCCCTTGCGCAGTCTCCATCCCGTGGATGAAGACACCCTCACGCTTTGCTGCAGAAAGGGTTTCACTGCGCGCCAAAACAAGTGAATGGCCCGCTTCAATTGCAACGCCCCTGAGGCCGGCAGCAGAAATCATCTCGATTGTTTTCGGACCAATGGCAGGCAGGTCAGCTCTCATGTCCTGTCCGGGCTTCATCGTTTTGACCAGCACACCATGGGTTCCGTTCTCGTACAATCTTCCTGATGCACGCATGCCTGCAACCCTTTCCAGCATGCCGTCGGTACCTTCAATGCCTTCTACAGCCACAACACGTCCACCAACGGCCACTGCTGCTTGTCCAATATCCAGTTTACCCAGCAGTTTACAGGCTTCGAACGCTTTTTCTATATTGCGTTTCGCTGTCCGGGACGGGGTTGCGCCAGCTATCTTCCCTTTTTCTGCAAGCAGTTCGGGCAGAACGTCATGCACGCCAAGTACTTCAATTCCCTTGCTTCCAAACAGGTCGATAACACCGCTCAGCAGAGAATTGTCACCACCGATCATGAAAGCCATTACACGCGGCAGGGAAGCCATGGCGCCCATATCCATCTTGCTCAGCTCGATTTTGGGGCGGGTTACACTGCCAGCAAGCAAAACCTGCCGAACACCGGATTGTTTGAGATGCTTGAAAAATGCACCAAGCTGCCCCCAGGCAAATACCTTGTGCTCAAAGTTTTCAAGCCAAGGTTCTGTTTCACCCTCGATCCCGACCAGAACCGGTGATCTTCCCTTGGCCATGAGACCGGCAACCAGTTCACCGGGCAATTGTCCCCGGCCAACCACAATGGCAATATTGCCATCTTGTTGCGATGCGTTATCAGACTGCATCGCTTCCTATCCCTCGTTTTTCGGCCTCGGTGTGCATAACGACCGGTCGCCTGACTGGCGAATGAACTCAAGGATTTCAGCGACAACAGGGTCATCGCCCATTTCAGTGCTTACATTCTCAACTGCCTCGGTGACATTTGTTTCACCGGAGAAAAGCTGCTTGAACGCATTTCTGGTCTTGTGAATGCTGTCCCGCGCAATACCGGCGCGCTTCATGCCGATCAGGTTCAATCCGCCGAGATATGCCCGGTTCCCCAGCGCCATACCGAACGGAATGACATCTGCCTCGACTCCGGCAAGGCCGCCGATGAATGAATTTCGGCCGATCCGGCAGAATTGGTGCACACCGGCACCACCGCCGATAATGACATTGTCTCCCACCTTGCAGTGTCCGGCAAGCATCACCGAGTTCGAGAAAATCACGTTGTCACCAATCTTACAGTCGTGCGCGACATGGGCATAAGCCAGAAATGTGCAACGGTTACCCACGATGGTTTGACTGTCATCGCCAGCCGTGCCGGGATTCATGGTCACACCTTCACGGATCATGCAGTCATCGCCAATAACCAGGGAGTTTTCCTCACCCTGGTATTTGAGATCCTGGGGTTCATGCCCGATAGATGAAAAAGGGAAAATCCTTGCGCGCTCACCTATCGTTGTGTTTCCCGCGATAACAACATGTGATTTGAGGCTCGCTTCGGCGCCCAGTTTCACACGCGGTCCAATATGGCAGAAGGGGCCGATTTCTGCCCCCTCTCCTATAATTGCTCCGTCCTCAACGATGCTGGACGGGTGGATATTTACTGACATTACACTCTTTCTTCCGGGTCGATCATCATCGCCCCGATATCGGCTTCGGCTGCTTTTTCATCGCCAACCCAAGCCTCACATTGATATTTGAATATGCTCTTGCGTTGCTTTTGCTTGACTACGCGTAATTCCAGAACATCTCCCGGCACAACGGGCCGGCGAAATTTGGCACCGTCAATCGTCATGAAATACACAAGTTTGCGTTTTCCCTGCGAGTGTTCACGCGCACAAATTGCCCCTGCGGTTTGCGCCATCGCTTCAACAATCAGCACGCCCGGCATGATCGGATCGCCCGGGAAATGCCCGCCAAAATGCGGTTCGTTGAAAGTGACATTTTTGATGCCCGTTGCAGAACTGTCCTTGTCCACATTGATAATCTTGTCAAGCAGCAAAAACGGGTACCGGTGCGGCAACAGTTTGAAAAGTTCTTTTATTTCAATAAGGTCCAGCTGATCTTCGGCCATGCTGCTTAACCCTTCTTCTTTCGTTCACGCTTGTCTGCCAGCATTTCCTTGGCTGCCCAGCGCATCCAGCGGGATGCCGAAACGGCAGGATATCCCATCACCCTTCTACCCGGTTCAACATCACCATGCACGCCCGAACCGCCACCAACCTGGGCTCCGTCACCTACGGTTGTATGACCGACAATGCCAGCCTGGCCAGCAACCACAACATAGTCGCCCAAGGTAGCACTTCCCGATACACCGGCCAATCCGACAATCACGCAATGGCACCCGATATTCACGTTGTGGCCAATCTGCACAAGATTGTCGATTTTTGTTCCCTCTCCGATAACGGTATCCCGGTTTGCACCACGGTCCACGGTGGAATTGGCTCCGATTTCGACACGGTCTTGAATGATCACACGACCGATCTGCGGAACCTTGTGATGTCCGCCGGCTCCCATGGAAAACCCGAATCCGTCCTGACCGATCTGAACTCCGTTATGAATGATGACATCATTGCCTAGAAGTGCACAAACAACGGTAGCATTGGCACCAATCACGGAATTGCGGCCGATCTGAACCCCTTCGCCAACCACAGCCCCGGCCAGAATCGATGCTCCCTTGCCAATTGAAACACCCCGGCCAATAACCGCTCCAGGCTCGATCGTCACATCGTCTTCAAGCTCCACGCCTTCTGAAATATGGGCCTTGGGAGAAATACCGGTCTCCCCAGTTACGGGTTGAGGACGCAGAGCCGTGGGATAAAGCAATCCCAATGCCGTTGCATATGCCTTGTAGGGAACATCATGAACAAGCGCCGTCAATTTCCCCGGGAAGCTGTCGACATGCTTTTCATGACAGAACACAGCGCTGGCCTGTGTTGTCTGCAGATATTTGAGATATTTGGGATTATCAACAAATGCGATATCGCCAGCCCGCGCCAGTTCTATCGGCGCGGCCCCACCGATGATCAGGTTTTCATTCGACCCGTTCACCACACGGGCACCACTTGCCTCTGCAAGTTCCCTTATGGAAATCTCAGTCGGAATGAAAAACATGCAATATAGCGCCCTTACCGCGAAACATGCCCCGCGACGTCAACAGGACGACCAAAAGCGGAAACCCTAGAAATCCCTGCTGATACCGAAGCTGAATTCTTCGGTGTCATCATAGGTTTCTTCTGACAATGGAATTGCATAGTCGGCACGGAGCAAACCAAACGGCGAATCCCAGATCACACTTGCACCAACCGAGGAACGGATACCGTCATCATCAAGCTGACCGGTAGCGTCAGGTCCATTTACAGCAGTAAACCGGTTGATTGCGTCCTGGCCAACATTGGTAAGCTGTCCAACATCTGCAAACAGGGCACTGCGAAGACCAAGTGAACGCGGAACAAATGGCATCGGGAAACGCATTTCGGCAGTCGCATTCCAGTAGGTCCGGCCACCAAGCGGGTCATTCGTTACAGGGTCACGCGGACCGTAACCGAATGATTCGAATCCGCGAATGTGATTGCTTCTGGCCTGGAAGTTGTCGAGCGTACGGAAATTCGTTCCATTATCGTTTCCAAACACCTCAATATGGCCAGCACGGGCACGGCCGAAGAGAATAATGTCCTCTTCTTCCAGAAGCGTATGGTATGCAACGATGGACGCCTCTGTGCTCATGTATTGGGCATCACCGCCTGCACCATAGAAGGTCTGGCTGAAAGCAGCGCGGAAACCTTCACGCGGTTTCTTGTTGTCGTCCAGATCGCTGTAAAGCAATGAGTAACCGAAGCCGGAGAACGTAAAGTCTCCCAAACCGTTCACCAAAGCGCTGGAAAGCTCGTTTACAGCATCACCTTGCTGGCCATTATTGTTTGTAAGAGGCCGTACAGGAGCGGCACCGGGGTCAATAATCGCAGGGTTGGCCTCAACATTCGTGTCACGATAAGTGTAAAACACGCTTGTTCCAAATTTCTCTGTAATCGGGACACCGAAAGTAAGCGTGCCGGAGTTCGTATCAATGGCATAGCGCCGCTCATCAATGTCATCCGAACGGGTTGCCTGCAGGGCAATGCCGGCTGATATGCGGTAACCAAGGAAATACGGCTCGGTAAAGTTGAAGACATAGGAGTCTTCGTCCTCACTTCTTCTGGCGCCGACTTTCAGATACTGGCCGCGACCAAGGAAGTTGCGTTCGGAGAATGAAATGTCAGCCGATGCACCACCATTCGAAGAATAACCACCGGAAAGTGAAATATCACCAGTGGACTGCTCAAGCACATTGACAATCACCACGACACGATCAGGGGAAGAGCCTGGTCGCGTTGTAATGTTTACCGACTTGAAGAAACCAAGTCCCTCGATGCGGTCCCTTGTCTTGTTAATCAGAACCCGGTTGAAGGCATCCCCTTCAGAAAGGTCGAACTCACGGCGGATGATGTAGTCGCGTGTGCGATCATTACCGATAATGCGAATATCCTCGATGAAGACCCGTGCGCCCTCGTCAACCAGATAGGTCACATCAATTGTGTTTGTGTCGAAGTTCCGGTTGCCGCGCGGAACAACCTCAACAAATGCAAACCCAGTGGCAGCAACATATTCGGTCATTGCAAGAATGGTTTCTTCAACCTTCTTGGCACTGTAATGCTCACCGGAGAGCGTCTCGATTGAGCCTGACAGATCAGCTTCGCCAAAACCGGGAATTGTGCTTTCAACAGCAATATTTCCGAATGTGTAGCGCGGTCCCTCTTCAATCGTGAAGACGATTACGTACTCGTTGGCCACCTCGTCAAGATCGGCAGTCGTAGAAATAATCTGGAAATCGGCAAAGCCCTTGTTGAAATAGAACTGGCGCAAGCGCTCTTCGTCAGCGCGAACACGGGCCTGGTCGTAAACATCATTCGTTGAAAGGAAGCTTAGAATGGTCGACTGCTTGGTTCCGATAACATCAAGAAGACGACGGTCTGGAAACGCGCTATTGCCCTCGAAAATGATTGAGGCAATTTTCGTTTTGTCACCCTCATTGATGCGATACACCACATTCACCCGGTTATTGGCCAGGGGAATTACTTCGTAGGAAACCTGCGCGCCGCGTCGACCGACACGGGAATAGGCCAGATTGATGCGCTCAACATCGGAAGCGGCCTGCTCATCGCTGTAAACCCCTTGTGCACGCATCGAGACCGAAGTTTTCAGAACATCTTCCTTGATGCGCTTGTTGCCTTCGAAAAACACCTTGTTGACTGTGGCATTCTCGGACACTTCAACAACAAGCACCCTGCTCTGCTGGTAAATGCTGACATCGCTGAAAAGCCCGGTCGCAAACAGGGCCTTGATCGAATCATCAATATCAAAATTGCTGAAGCTCTTACCCGGGCTGATGCTCAGGTAGGAAGCGACCACATCATCATCAATTCGCTGATTGCCGCGCACATCAATACTGGAAACAACTGCAGCCTGCGCCTGTGACACGCCATTGTTGCCGGAAATCGATAGCCCGCCGACAACACCAAACATTAAAAACAATGAGAAAATTATTGTTTTTGTTACGCTTTTGAACTGCATAAACTAGGTCTCAACTTCAAATTCGGTTTTTGGACACCGTATCCGGTGCGCGTGAGCGGGATCCAGAATCCCTCTGAGATTAACGATTGTTTTACAGAGTTTTAGTCGCCGTGCAACCACATTGCACAGCTTTACGCCCCGTTTCCTAACATTTTGACAGAGTGTTGCATTTTGGACCATTTCTTTGATTGCACATGGTTAACCGAACACAGGCATCCCTGGTTAACACTTGCTTGAAACACAATGTAATCACAATTTATCCCGACCACGGCATCCGGTAGACAAGATCGTTGCGTGTCGCAAACAGCATGAACCCTATGAGGATCAGGAATCCCACCCTGAAGCTTATTTCCTGCACCTTTTCGGGAACTGGTGTCCCGCGAATTGCCTCGGCTGCATAAAACACTAGATGACCACCATCCAGAAGCGGGATGGGAAACAGGTTGAGCAACCCGATACTGACGGAAAGCAGGCCTGCCAGATAAACCAGTTGGGGCCAGCCTATTGAATAAAAATCACCGGCCGCCTTTGCTATTCCTATTGGTCCACTCAACTGGTCAGCAGATTCCCTGCCCGTGAACACTCCCCCAAGAAACTGAAAAGTTCTCTGGACAATGTAAACCGTTTCACCGACGGCAGCAGAAAACGCTTCAACCACACCAAATTCCTTGCGACGCGGGTTGGCGCTGCGCGTTTCGCTTGTAATGCCGATCACACCCATGTTGATCTTGTTTCCGAACTGGTCAGTACGCTCTGTCAGTTTGGGAGTTATCGGCAAGGTCAACTCATTCCCGTCACGCAAAAGGGTAAATTGCAGTTCAATACCGTGATTTGGGCCAACGATGCGCGGGATGTCTGAAAAACTCTCAATATCCAGCCCGTTGATGGCGACAATCTGGTCGCCAGGCTGAACCCCTGCAGCTTCCGCAGCACTTTCTTCCAGAACACTGGAAACGACAGGGTCGGTAACATATCGACCAATGAAGTAGAACGAACCGGCAAAAATGATGATGGCCAGAATGAAATTTGCAATCGGACCCGCTGCAACCACAGCGGCTCGCTGGCCAACTGTCTTGTGTTCAAAGCTTCCGGCTTTCTCGGCATCGCTCATCTCACGGTTGCCCTCAAAATCAGGAACCGATGCGGCATTCGCATCGCCGAGAAACTTTACATAACCGCCAAGCGGGATTGCACAAAGTTTCCATCGCGTGCCGTTACGGTCGTTAAACCCGAAAATCTCCGGGCCGAAACCTACTGCAAAGGCTTCAACGTCCACCTTGTTCCAGCGCGCAACCAGAAAATGCCCAAGTTCGTGGAAGAACACGACGACCGTCAGAACCAGCAAAAACGGAATAATATAGCTGATAAAGCCGGTCAAAAATTCCATCGTGTGCTTCCTTGCGTTCTCAGGCAAACATTTCCCGTTGGGGACGCCATCTGTCTATCTGATTTTGCCTGTCGCCTAAAGGCCGGATGACAAAAATGACTTCACAAAAACTTCGGATGCTGAAAAATTTCTTTCAAATCCGGAACCTGTAATCCACAACACCAACCACATGAGAATTCCGGCAAAAATCAGACCGTCGATACGGTCCAGAACACCACCGTGCCCCGGTATGATATTGCTTGAATCCTTCACGTCAAAACGGCGCTTGAAACGCGATTCCACCAGGTCTCCGATCTGTGAAACGACAGCCAGTGCCAATACAAGCAAAACAAAACCTGCGCCGGCCGTATATCCGGCAAAGATGATCACCGCAAAGGAAAGACCCAGGGCACCAAGAAGGCTGCCGATGAAGCCAGACCACGTCTTCTTTGGGGAAATCCGCGGGGCAAGTTTGGGCCCGCCGATTGTCTTGCCTGCAACATAGGCAAATATGTCCGCGCCCCATACACTTGCGAACAGCACCACGACGGCAAGGAGACTGTCTTGCGCACCTCCCCGCAGTTCAACAATTGCAAAGAATGGCAGACCGGCATAGGCAAACCCTGAGGCAGCCCAGATGGTTCGTCGCGTCAACAACTCCCAGGCGGCCAATCCCGCCAACCCAAGCAAAAATATCCTGGTTGAAACGGATTGATATCCTGCCAACCATAGCAGTATCACCGCCCCAAGCAGAACAAAGGACACATATTTTGGAAGTTCGGGAAGAGAGTCCCTTGCTATCCGGCTGAATTCCCAGAGTATCAGCATGGATGCAACCGCCCAAAGCATGGCAAACGCCCTGCCCCCGAACCAGGTGACCTCCAAAACGACAGCAGCCAGCACAAGTGCTGAAACAATCCTGAGTTTGAGTTCGCGGCTCACCTTGATTGCCTGCCGGCCCGGCCGGCTTTGCCCATCATGATCCCGTCTCCACGGCAAGACCGCCAAACTTGCGCGTGCGTGTGGCATAGGTTTGCAAGGCTTTTTCAAGTTCCTCCTTGCTGAAATCAGGCCACAGGCAATCCACAAAAAGCATTTCGGCATAGGCCAGTTGCCATAGCAGGAAATTCGAAAGCCTGATTTCGCCACTGGTGCGAATAAGCAAGTCCGGATCAGGAATGTCTCGCGTATCAAGCAGGCTGGAGAAAAGTGACTCGTTAATGACTGCAGGTGAAAGCTTGCCGGCTGCAACTTGTTCAGCAAAAAGCCTTGCTGCGCCGACAATCTCACTTCGCGAGCCGTAGTTGAAGGCCACCACCAGCGTCTGGCCGCTGTTTTGTTCAGTCAGGCTTTCAGCTTCATCAAGCAGGACACAAATATCATCGGGCACCCCGTCTCTGTTTCCGATGATACGAACCCGTACGTTGTTCTTGTGCAGGTCGGCAAGATCCTTGCGAATAAACATCCGCAACAATGAGAAAAGTTCAGATATCTCGGCTTCCGGGCGAGACCAGTTTTCCGACGAAAAGGAATAAAGGGTCAGATATTCGACACCAAGTTCACCTGCTGCCCGAACAATTCTGCGAACAGTCTCCACGCCCTGCTTGTGTCCGGCCGAGCGCGGCAAGCCACGCTTTTCCGCCCATCGACCGTTGCCATCCATGATGATTGCTACGTGCCGTGGCAGGTCATCCCGCCCTGTCTGACATGATTTCCGGCCGTCGGGATCCATGATGACCTCTGGTCAAACCTGCATGATTTCTTGTTCCTTTGCAGCAACAAGCTTGTCGACTTCGGCGATTTTTTCATCTGTGGACTTCTGAACCTTGTCTGACATTGATCTGGCATCATCCTGACCCAGATCACCATCTTTCTCGGCTTTCTTTATCGCATCCATGCCATCCCGGCGTACATGCCTTATGGAAACACGGCTTTGTTCTGCATACTGGTGGGCAACCTTGGCAATTTCCTTGCGCCGTTGCTCATTCAGATCAGGCAGCGGAATACGCAGGTTTGTACCGTCAGTGACCGGATTGAGTCCGAGATCAGATTCACGAATGGCTTTCTCAACAGCACCAACCATGGATTTGTCCCATATCTGAACCGAGATCATGCGTGGTTCAGGAACGGAAACGGTTGCAACCTGATTGATCGGCATGGCCTGACCATAGGCGTCAACGGAAATCGGGTCGAGAATGCTTGCAGAGGCCCTGCCCGTCCTCAATCCGGCCAGGTCACTCTTCAATGAATTGAGTGCACCTTCCATGCGGCGGTTAATATCAGCCAAATCAATGCTATCGGACATGTTTCTTACTCTCGTGTATCTGGTGAAGCCACGCTTCAGCCGTTCCTAATTTCCCGAGACCGTAGTCGAACGGCCTTCGCCTTTCAATATCTTTGCAAACCCGCCCTTGTCTGCAAGCTCAAAAACAACAACAGGAATACTTGCTTCACGTGCAAGGCTGACTGCTGCTGCATCCATCACTTCAAGGCCACGAGCCAACACTTCAGAATGGGTAATCGTATCAAACCGGACAGCTTCCGGATCCTTGTTTGGATCAGCTGAATAGATACCATCAACCTGCGTTGCCTTCATCAAGGCATCACAACGCATTTCACATGCGCGGAGCGCGGCAGCCGTATCGGTTGTGAAATAGGGGTTTCCTGTTCCTCCTGCGAAAAGAACGACTTTTCCCGCATCCCGGTACCGTTCGGCTGCTCTCTGGCTGAACGGCTCACATATTTCCGGCATGTCAATCGCGGAAAGGACAACGGAATCAATCCCCATGTTTTGGAGGGCCATCCGAAAGGCAATCGCATTCATGACAGTGGCGAGCATCCCCATGTGGTCACCGGAAACACGGTCGGCACCACCTGCGGCCAATGCAACACCGCGAAAGATGTTGCCACCACCAACCACAATGCCAACTTCAGCCCCCAGGCTGATTCCTTCCTTGATATCCTCGCAAATACTGGAGACAGTCAACGGGTCAATTCCGAAACCACCCGCACCCATCAGTGCTTCCCCGGAAACCTTCAGAAGCACCCGCTTGTACTTGAGTTCAGAACCCATGATTCACATTCCCCGCAAATTCCGGAATTTCCATACACGAAGGGCGTTCCGATGTCACGAAACGCCCTTGCATCATCTACCATAAAGTTAAGACTTCATGCTGTCATCAGCCACCTTTCATTGTGGCAGCAACTTCAGCAGCAAAATCTTCTTCTTCTTTCTCAATTCCCTCACCAAGCGCAAGACGCACGAAACCTTTCATGGTGATTGGTGCGCCAACGGAACCTTCGGCTTCCTTGAGTGCCTTTTCCACAGTCAGGTCAGGATTGATGACAAACGCCTGGGACAGGAGAACACTTTCCTTGAAGAACTTGTTCATCTTGCCTTCAACCATTTTCTCGGCAATTTCCTGTGGCTTGCCGGACTCCTTGGCCTCTTCGAGATAAACCGCACGCTCACGATCAGCAACGTCGGAAGGTACCTCGTCCTTGTTCAATGCCAGCGGGTTGGTTGCTGCAACATGCATTGCAACCTGACGGCCGATCGCATTGAGCGCTTCCGCATCGCCGGATGATTCAAGCGCAACAAGAACACCGATTTTCCCGATGCCGTCACCGGCAGCATTGTGCATGTAGGAAGAAACAACGCCCTCAGCCACTTCAAGCTTGGCAGAACGGCGAAGGTTCATGTTCTCACCAATCGTGCCAACAGCTTCGGTAATCGTGTCTGCAACAGACTTGTCTCCACCGGAAATGGTTGCAGAAGCTACTGCTTCCACACTGCCATCGGTTTCGAGTGCGGTTTCGGCAACCCGACGCACGATATTCTGGAACTGTTCATTACGCGCAACGAAGTCGGTTTCAGAGTTCACTTCCACAACGGAAGCTGATTTTCCTGAACCGGCCATGCCGATAAGGCCCTCGGCAGCAACCCTGCCTGATTTCTTTTCCGCTTTTGCAATCCCCTTGGAGCGGAGCCAGTCCATGGCGGCTTCGATGTCACCATCATTTTCAGTCAGGGCGTTTTTGCAATCCATCATGCCTGCGCCGGACTTTTCGCGAAGTTCTTTAACAAGAGCAGCTGTAATAGCCATGTTTGCCTCTTTTCTGGTGCGATAACCAATTTCAAGCGGTGCCTTCACCGCAACTGCGGGATTGGCCCCAGCCTTAATCCCGATTCTGTGTCAGATATAAGAATGTACCCGGCCTGATAAAAGACAGGCCGGGAAAACCGGGTCAGCCCTTGGCCAACTCGGCAGCCTGGTCGAGCCAATTGTCCCGCTCGATGCGGCCCTTGAAGCTCAGGCGTTCATCAACTTGGGCAATCTGCTCAGTAGTGAAGTTGGCAATCTGCTCGTATTTGGTAATTCCGAGGTCGTTCAGCTTGCCCTCAAGAACCGGACCGACGCCCGAAATTTTCTTGAGGTCATCAGCATCGCCTTCCGGCTTTGCAAACAATGGAGCGTTTTCATCATCTTCGTCGTCATTACCGACAACTGCGGCAGGAGATGCCTGTTCGCCTGTGTCTGCTCCCAGTGCTGCTTCGGCAGCTTCTGCAGCAGGCTCAAGAGCTTCTTCAACCGGGGCTTCTTCCGAAGCACCCAGGTCAACACCAGAAGCACCCTGTTGGCGGGCAATCCCGTCAATGGCCGCTTTCGAAATCAGGTCGCAGTAAAGGGCAATTGCACGCGCAGCGTCATCATTGCCTGGAATCGGATAATCAACCTTGTCGGGATCACAGTTCGAATCAAGAACAGCAACAACAGGAATGTTGAGTTTCTTGGCTTCCTGCAGCGCAATAGATTCCTTGTTCGTGTCAACGATGAACAGGATGTCGGGTGTGCCGCCCATGTCCTTGATGCCACCAAGTGCCCGCTCAAGTTTTTCACTTTCGCGAGTAAGCATCAGTGTTTCTTTCTTGGTCAGCTTTTGTGCAGCCTCGCTTGAAAGAAGGTCCTCAAGTTCACGAAGACGCTTGATGGAATTCGAGATGGTGCTCCAGTTGGTGAGCATGCCGCCAAGCCAGCGGGCATTCACGTAATACTGAGCAGAACGCTTTGCAGCATCGGCAATGATCTCGGAAGCCTGGCGCTTGGTGCCAACGAATAGTACACGACCACCGGATGCAACCGTGTCGGAAATGACTTTCAGGGCTTGGTCCAGAAGCGGAACGGTTTGTGAAAGGTCGATAATGTGGATGTTGTTGCGGGAACCGTACAGATAAGGTCCCATTTTCGGATTCCAGCGAGATGTCTGGTGACCGAAGTGCGCACCTGCTTCGAGAAGCTGGCGCATGCTGTAATCAGGCAATGCCATTGGTATTTCTCCTTTACCGGTTAAACCTCCGCAGGGAATGAACAGCAATTGCCGTCACCGGAACGCAATAGATGAGCAGTGCCAAAACAGGGGCTGTGGCTCAAAAGCGTAATCCTGCGTGTGGAATGAGCGGCGTTATAGCGAAAACGCCGCATATTGCAAGCACTATCCTGAATTCAGCCGGACAGCTTGCCTCAGAAGAAAACCGCGCGTTTCAGTGCGACCCACTGGCGTTGCAAATTACCCAGTGCGACCGGATGTACAAAAAGGTCTGAACCAGTGTTTTCGATTTTCTTCAGCAGCGGTTCCACAAATGCCAAGAGTATGAAAACCGGGGCGATTTTATCGGCAAGACCAGAGACGGCCTGGTCTGCAAGTTTTCGATGTGAGCGGGCAAGCTGCACCATCTCGCCAATGACCTGCAAATGGGTCTCTCCAACGGGTTCAGAAAGCCAGTTGCTGGAAGCCATTCCGTGTTTGGCCAAAATGTCTTCGGGAATATATATCCGTTGACTGCCATGATGTCGCGCAAGGGACGCCAACAGACGGGCGATGCCGAATGCTACGCCGGCATGACCACACGCGTCTGCCATCCGTGTTCCGGGTTCTCCACCTGCAATAAACGCTGCCAATTGAAACAGAATGGAATGCGTTTCCCCAAGATATCCTTCAAAACTGGCCATGTCCGGCATCGGATCATGATAAAGGTCGAAAACCCGGGCATTCAGGTAATTGTAGAGCACTTCGCGTGGCAGTGAGTGTTGCTCGACAACCTCCAGCAGGCTTTCCGCCATTGGCCCGACACCTTTTGCAGAGCCATTGGTAATCAGGTCCCGCCAAAACTGGATCCGGACTTCACCCGGCATCGGTTCCGAGACCAACTCGGGTATATGGGAAATTTCCGCGTCAAAGGTGTAAAGACAGGCTACATCATTGCGTATCGCTGAAGGCAGATAGAGGCATGCCGTATACCGCTCGGGATCACGTGTCTTTAACTCGGAAAGCCAGTCGGTTGTGTCTGTGTGGCCCTTGGTCACTGTTCAAACAGCCAGCAGGGCAGCCGCTACCGCCCTGCCCTCCGCAACCAGCACATTGTAAGTCCTTACAGCCGCCCCCGTCGCCATTGAATCCGTCGAGATAGAAGCGTCCCGGAATTTGCCGCGCAATTCGCTGTCAACCGGAACAAGGTTCTCACCCGTGCCAATGAGAAGAATTTCAATGTCTTCAGGCTCATCAAAAAGCTTGCTGAAATTTTCCGGGATCAGATCGCTGAGTGTTTCCGGTTTCCAGGCATAGATCCCCGAAGGCAGACACAAAAGGCTGCCCTGATGTGCCATGTTGGCAAACTTGAAACCGCCATTTCCGTAAGCATCAATGGGCGCACGTCCGGGAAAATGCGCTTCCCGGATTTCTATGCCCTTGGTCTCGCTCATCACACCTCAGCTGAAGTCGACTGGCAATGTGTTCTCGGTTGCTTTCTTCTCCGCATCAATCTTTGCCTTGTTGTCACGGGACAACGCATCAGGTCTGAGCTTGAAGAGGATCAGCAATGGCGCGGCAACAAAGATTGACGAATAAGTGCCGATGAAGACGCCGAAAATCATTGCGAATGTGAAGGATTCCAAAACCGGACCTCCAAGGAAGTACAATGAAAACAGTGCCAGCAGCGTCGTCAACGAAGTAAGGATGGTACGCGACAGCATCTGGTTGATCGAAAGATCAATCAGGTCCGGAATTGTTTTCTTTTTGTATTTTCTCAGATTCTCGCGAATCCGGTCATAAACAACAACCGTGTCGTTCAACGAATAACCGACAATCGTCAGAAGGGCTGCAATCGTTGCAAGGGTGAATTCGAGTTGCAGGATGGAAAATATCCCGATGGTGAATATCACGTCATGCAATGTTGCCAGAACAGCACCCAGTGCAAACTGCCACTCGAAACGCAACCAGATATAAATCATGATGGCCATCAGCGCAGCGACCACGGAAAGCGAACCCCACAAACGCAATTCGTTTGAAACCGTGGGACCAACCACCTCGACACGGCGGAATTGGTAATCATCCTCAAGAACCGCCCTGACCTTGGCTTCGGCGCTTTGTTCTGCACCATCCCCGAGACCCTGGCTTTCAACCCGGATGAGAATGTCATCCGTTCCACCAAATTCCTGAACCTGCACTTCGCCGACATTAATTTCAGCCAGCTTGGCGCGTATGTCGGAAATGCCGTCTTCGGCTGTCGCCTGATTGATCGGCTTGACCTCGAACAGCGTTCCGCCCTTGAAGTCGATTCCGAAATTCAGGCCCAGAATGGCAAACAGGAGTATCGAACCAATTACGCCGGCAATACTGAAGGGAAAGCTGAATTTCCGGTCCTTCATGAACTTGATGGACGTATTCTCCGGAATGATGCCGAACAGGCGGCTTGGAAGTTCTTTTGGGCGCTTGAACTTGACCCAAAGGGAAACAAACAGCCGGGTAACCGTGTAAGCGGTGAAGACTGTTGTAAATATCCCGATACCAAGCGTAACGGCAAACCCGCGAACCGGGCCGGATCCAAGGAAAAACAGGATGATCGCGGCGATCAGCGTGGTGATGTTCGCATCAAGAATGGTTGTGAACGCCTGCCTGAAGCCTGCATCAAATGACTGGATGATGTTACGCCCGTTTGCCCTCTCCTCTCGGATCCGTTCATATATGAGTACGTTCGCATCAACGGCCATCCCCATTGTCAGAACGATACCGGCAATACCCGGCAGGGTAAGGGTTGCCCCCAGGACCGACAGAAGCGCAATCATCATTGCAATGTTGGCAATGAGCGCGAGATTGGCAATGACGCCCAACAGCCCGTAGGCGACAATCATGAAAATCAGAACAAGCACTGCGCCGATGAGCGCTGCGCTGGTACCGGCAGAAATGGAATCTGCACCCAGCCCGGGCCCGACTGTACGTTCCTCGACAAACTCAAAACTTGCAGGCAGCGCACCGGCACTCAGCAATACCGCAAGGTCATTCGAGGTTTGTGGTGTAAAGTTCCCGGAAATCTGCCCTGAACCTCCGATAATCGGCTCATTGATCCGTGGAGCAGACAAGACTGTCTCATCAAGCACAATGGCAAACGGCTGCCCGACATTGGCAGAAGTGAAACGGGCAAATTTCTGCGAGCCGGCAGCATTGAAGCGGAAGAAAACAAGTGGTTCACCCGTTCTCTGGTCAAAACCTGATTGCGCATCAACCAGTTCGTCACCGGTCAGGACCGGTCTTGCATTCAGCAAATACGGGATCGGCGGATCAGAATCCTCAAACACGATTTCGGTACCCGGAGGCGCTGACCGCCCGCTGTTCAGCAAATCGTCCGGCGAGGCTGCATTGCTGAGGGAATGAAAGCTCAGTTTTGCTTCCGCATTGAGAAGTCCCTTGAGGCGGGGAATCTCGTCGGCTGACAGTCCCGGATACTGGACGAGTACCCGGTTGGTGCCTTCACGCTGAACAATCGGCTCAGCCGTACCCAGCTCATTGATCCGCCTCAGGAACACATCAATGGCCTGTGTCACCGAATTGCGTACCCGGTTTTCAATTCCGTCCTCGGTCAGCGTATAGACGAGCACACCTTCGGAAGGATTGCTTTCCTCAACCTCCACGACACCCAGACCGTCTAGAAGATTGCCTTGCGTCGGAGCCAGGATTTCTTCCATCGCTGTCCGCATGGCACCGGTTTGAGAGGCATCATTCAGCCTGACCTGGATCGCATTGCCGTTTTGTACGGATTGGCGGCCGCGAACGCCAGCCTCCCGCAACTTGACGCGAATGTCATCCCGAAGGCTCTCCATGCGCTCCTTGACGAGGCCTTCCTCGTCAACCTGCATCAACAGGTGCGCTCCACCCTGCAAATCCAGTCCAAGTGTCAGTTTGTTCTGCAGGGTTTCCGGAAGTGCGGCAAACTGCCTTTCATTCAAAAGGTTCGGCACGGCGAAGATGAACCCTGCAAGCACAGTGAGCAGGATTGCAACGATCTTCCATTTGGAGAAATAGAGCATTGTTAGCCTCGGGGTTCCGCAGTGTTAGCGGATCAGTTTTGTTCCTTGGGAGCAGCTTCGCCCTTGATCATGACATCGGCAATGAAACTGCGCATCACACGAACCTTGGTGTCCGGAGCAATTTCCACTTCAACCTCGTTGTCGTCGATAACCTTGATCACCTTCCCGACAACACCACCACCTGTAACAATCTTGTCATTCCGGCGAATTGCGGTCAGCATTTCCTGACGTTTCTTGGCCTGCTGGCGCTGTGGACGAATGATCAGGAAATACATGATCACAAAAATCAAGATGAATGGCAGCAAATCGAGAATGATGCTACCGCCGCCAGCAGCTGTTTGGGCATAAGCCGGGGTTACGAACATGTACTGCACTCCTGTGAAACCTGTTTTTGACCGAAGCGGAAATGCCGGTCCGAATTTGAAACAATCTGGCGGACTTATGTCATGTGCCTTGATATTTCAAGAATCCGCAAAATCCCGCCGGAATTGTCGCGACTATACAAATAGTTTGCCCAAAAGCAATCAGTCTTGGAAAGCCATCCCTGCTTCTTTGAGGACAGTTGGCCCGACAGGCTTTTCTCCTTCCGGTCTCCATGATACGGGCATGTCACCAATCAACAGGAGCTCGGCCAGTGTCAGAAGACGCAATCAACACACTCAACCGGAAACTTGACCAGATCGCATCCATTCTGGAGGCCCGCTTCGGACGTGTGGCAGAACCGGTTGATTTCCAGGCAGCCGACGCATTCGTCTGGCAAGCGGAAACCGGCAACCTGCAACCCGTTCCCAGGGTCAATCGGGTTGAGATGGAAATGCTGAAAGGCATTGACCGTGTTCGCGACATTCTGGTTGAAAACACGCAGCGTTTCGCAAAGGGGTTCGCCGCAAACAATGCGCTCTTGTGGGGCGCACGGGGCATGGGGAAGTCTTCCCTGGTGAAAGCCGCCCATGCCCATGTTCTGGCAGAAATTCCGCAAAGCAATCTCAAGCTGGTTGAAATACACCGGGAAGACATTGATTCACTTCCACTTCTTCTGAGTGAAGTGCGGGGAAAACCTGTCAGGGTTATCCTGTTCTGTGATGACCTGTCATTCGATCATGATGATACTTCCTACAAATCCCTCAAGGCAGCACTTGACGGCGGTGTGGAAGGCAGGCCGGAGAATGTCATCTTTTACGCCACGTCAAACCGCCGTCACCTGTTACCCCGGGACATGATGGAAAATGAACGCTCAACAGCAATCAACCCCAGCGAGGCGGTAGAAGAAAAGGTCTCGCTGTCAGACAGGTTTGGACTGTGGCTGGGCTTCCACAAATGTGATCAGGACGATTATCTCGACATGGTTCAAGGCTACGTCGATCATTACGGCATCAAGATAGATACCGACCAGTTGCGCAGTCAGGCGCTGGAATGGGCTACAACGAGGGGCAGCCGTTCCGGCCGCGTTGCATGGCAATTTGTGCAGGACCTGGCCGGACAAGGCGGGATCAGCGTCAAGTAATGATCATGCCCACCCTGTCCGGCAGGCATGCCATTTCAACCGGGATTACCCTGCAGGGTTAGCCGGCCAGATATTTTTTGGGATCAACCGGCTTTGAGTTCTTGCGCAACTCGAAATGAAGCTTGGGCCGGTCTGCAGAGCCGGTCTTGCCGGATCTTGCAATGGTTTGGCCACGGTTTACGCGGTCACCCTTCGAGACGTTGAAGTCCTTGTTGTGGGCATATGCGGAAACCCAGTCATCAGCATGCCGGATAAGGATCAGGTTGCCATAGCTGGAAATTTCACTGCCAGCATAGATGACGACACCGTTTTCAGCTGCCTTGACGGCTGTACCCTCCGGGACCGATATATCGAGACCTTCATTCTTTCCAGAACCTGCTGTGTCGCCAAAACCGGAGACAACCCGCCCCTTTACAGGCCAGCGGAAACTGGAGATACCGGATCTTTCAGGCGCTTTCGCACTTGTATCCACTGAGGCTACATTTGATGGCTTCACCTTTTCAGGAGCCTTTTCGGCTGCTGGAGGAGTGGCAATCTTCGCAGGACCAAACCGTTCGGCAGAAACGGTTTTCGAGACATCATTTGTCACCTGCGAAGGATTAACTGAAGCAACCTTGTAAGGACGTTTTTCCGGCACCGCCACATTGTTCAGCGAGGCCTCACCAAGGTAACCGGTTGTTGCCCGCGCGTGGCGTGTCTTTGGATTGTTGTCAGGCGCAGATACCGGCGAACTGGCTGAGAAAATATAGTTTGGTATCAAAACCTTCTGGCCGGCCTGCAAGCTGCTTGCATCCTTCAGGCCGTTTGCCTTGACGATGGCCGAAACAGGAACCCCATACCGCTTTGACAGGTTGTACAGTGTCTCCCCTTCACGGGCAGTGATCGTTGTCGCACCAACTGAACTCCAGCCACCTTCCTTGGAAGTGCCAGCATTGCTGGCAGAAACCTTTGCCACAGGCTGAACTGCAGGCTGACGAACCGAAGCCGTGGTAACATTGTCCGTGCCGGACGCAGATGGCGGAATGTACACGGATTTTGATTGAACCTCAGGCTTTGGCGGCGTGTAAGCCGGAGCAGCGTAGCTTTGTTGCGGCGCTGACGGACCGGACAGCTTGGTCCCGGAAATTGAGGAAGACTGCCAGCTTGGCGAACGACCTGAAGAAGCCGACTGACCATTTGCCGTCTGCGCAGCAGCAGGCGGACGGTATGCCTGCGGAGGATTGTAAGACGCCTGAGGCGCAACATAAGTCGGCTCCGGCGCATGGTTGATACCGGCAGGATATTGTGGAGGAGCTACATTAGAGAGCGGCGTCACGCGAGACTGCGGTGAACGGACACTGGCTGTGGTAATCGTATCCAGATCACCCTGGGCGCCGGGATACTCATTATTGGCAGCCTGGTTCTGAGCTTGTGGAACAGCGGATTGATAGAAGTTGTCATCAAAGCGCTGAAACCCTGAACTGCAACCGGCAATGGCAATGCCCAAAACTCCCAAGGAGCAGGCTTTTTGCAGCAGACGGATGCGATTACCCAGTACACGTGAACGCATTACAACACTCATTTACAAACTCAATACTGGATGCATTAAAGCTTGTTAATCTTACTGTAGCGTTAAGAGGATTGTAAAAACTGGACATTCCGGCCACAGCGCATGCAACCGGCACCCGTCATATGGCGCGGGATACGCCTTCAATGAACTGCTGGGTGCGGACCGGAAACAACTCCTCGACCTGCAACCGGGAACCGATCTTCAACAGTCGGGTCATGATTTGTTGCCCGTCCTGCGGACCTATCGGTGCGATCATCACACCATTGGCGGCAATGTTGTCTATGAATTGCCGCGGTACTTCGGGAAAGGAAAAATTGGAAACTATCCTGTCACTGATCCCGAATTCGGTACCGGCCACGGAACCATCCATGAGTTTGACAATAACATTGTCGATACCAAGCTGTTTGAGGCGGTCTTCGGCTTTTTCCCGCAAGGTGCGATACCGCTCCATCGTGACGATCTTCTCTCCGAGATGCCCAAGCAGAGCAGCCTGATAACCGGTACCTGTTCCCAGTTCCAGAATCCGGTGGCGTGGATCAACGTCCAGCGCTGAAAGCACACGGGCCACCATGTTGGCAGAAGTCATGGTCTGGCCGCACTCGATCGGCATCTGTCCCTTGGCATAGGCTTCATTGACATGAATAACCGGGACGAAGTTCCTTCGCGGAACGGCTTCAAAGGCAGAAAGAAGACGGTGATCCGTAATACCGTTCGAGCGCAGTTGCAGAAGAAATTTTGCAAGTGCTTCCCGGTTGGTATTCATGGTTCAGAACCGTTCATGCAGGGAGAGAGCGAAGTCCGCATCAGTCATGTCGAGCTTCAACGGTGTTACGGATACACGGTTCTCGCGCAAGGCCGTGATGTCGGAACTCTTGCGCTGGTCAGGGACTTCTCGTCCGAAACGCAGCCAGTAATAGGGAAAACCGCGTCCGTCACTGCGCTTCTCCATGAACAGCCCATGTGTAAAGGCTCCCTGCACGGTTACCTCGACGCCAGAAACTTCATCAGCTGAGCAATTCGGGAAATTGAGATTGATCAGGGTTTTTGGTGGAAAGTCCACATCAAGCAGTTTCCTGATGATATCAGGAGCCAGGGTTTCGCAGGTTTCCCACTTCACATGCCGGATTCCTTCCTCAAAATCATAGGCCTGGGAAACTGCGACAGACTTGACGCCGAGCAAGGCCCCCTCGATAGCCCCGGCCACCGTACCGGAATAGGTTATGTCATCAGCGATGTTCTGGCCGGAATTCACCCCCGAGATCACAAGGTCCGGAGGCTCGGGCATCAGTTCTCGCACCCCCATGATGACACAATCAGTTGGCGTCCCCGAAAGGGCAAAATGCTTGTCGGCAATCTTTCGCAGACGCAACGGGTGTGACAGCGTCAGGGAATGGGCAAGCCCGGACTGGTCCGTTTCAGGTGCCACAACCCAGACGTCATCAGTAAAGCTTCGTGCAATCTTCTCAGCAGAAGCAAGGCCGGGTGCATTGATGCCATCATCATTGGTTACAAGTATGCGCATGATCAAGCCTTCCCGATTACACTTGCGCCACCCATATAGGAGCGCAGGCATTCAGGAATCGTGATTGAACCATCCTCATTCTGGTAATTCTCGATTACCGCTATCAATGCACGGCCAGCAGCCACACCCGAGCCATTGAGTGTATGAACGTAGTCAATGGTCTTGCCTTCACCTGTTCGGTAACGCGCATTCATGCGACGTGCCTGAAAATCTCCACAGACCGAACAACTGGATATTTCCCGGTAAGCCCCCTGCCCCGGCAACCAGACTTCAACGTCGTAAGTCTTGCGGGCAGAAAAACCCATGTCTCCCGTACACAGGGTCACAGTGCGGAAATGCAAGCCCAGATCCTTCAAGACCTGCTCGGCGCAATCAAGCATGCGATCAAGTTCTGCAAGGGACGCTTCCGGCCTGGTGATGGATACAAGTTCACATTTCATGAACTGGTGCTGCCGCAGCATTCCTCTTGTATCGCGACCTGCAGAGCCGGCTTCGGAGCGGAAACAGGGCGTAAGCGCTGTGAAGCGCAATGGCAACTCCGCTTCATCCAGAATTTGCTCGCGCACCAGATTTGTCAGCGGAACTTCAGCCGTTGGAATCAACCAGCGGTCGTCTGTCGTGCGGAACTGGTCTTCTGCAAATTTGGGCAACTGGCCGGTACCGAACAGGGCATTGTCACGTACCAGCAATGGTGGTGTGACCTCTTCATAACCGTTTTGCTGTGTATGCCGGTCAAGCATGAACTGGCCAAGTGCGCGCTCCAGCCGGGCAATATCCTTCCTCAGGATAACAAACCTGCTGCCGGAAAGAAGGGCCGCCCTTTCAAAATCCATCTGGCCAAGCGCCTCACCGATTTCAAAATGCTCCTTCGGCTCGAAATCGAAAACCGGCTTTTCACCGTGGCTGCGGTAGAGCACATTGTCGTCCTCGTCATCACCAACCGGCGTATCTTCCAGCGGGATGTTGGGAAGCGCAGAAACAAGCCCGGTCAGTTCAGCACTGATCTGCCTCTCTTCGTCTTCCCCGGTTTGCAGAAACTGCTTGAGCCCGGCCACTTCTGTTTTCAACGCTTCCGCACGTTCCTTGTCGCCACTACCCATGGCCGCGCCAATTTCCTTGGAGGCTGCGTTACGTCTGGTCTGGGCTTCCTGCACCTTGGCAATGTGCGCACGACGCTTCTCGTCCAACGCAAGTATTTCCGTAGACCTGGCTTCGACACCTCGCTTGGCCAAACCTTGATCAAATGCCTTAGGATTTTCTTTTATCTGCTTGATATCAAACATTATTACACCAAAATACTGTAAATTTCAGGCGATCCGGAACGGATCAGGAGGATGCCACATCTGTAGTATCAGATTCTTCCTCGGAAGCCTTGTCCTTGCGCTTCTTTTCAATACGTCGAGCGGCAAGAATTGAGATTTCATAGAGAAGAATTGTCGGCAATGCCAATCCGAGCTGACTTACCGGATCAGGCGGCGTGAGCACAGCGGCAGCAACAAATGCCAGCAGGATCGCATATTTTCTTTTTTGGGACAGCGTTTCCGCGGATACGAGATCCGCCGTTGCCAATAGTGTGATTGCAACCGGCAACTGGAAAACAAGGCCGAAGGCAAAAATCAGGGTCATGATCAGGCTGAGATAACTGCCAACAGCCTGAAGGTTCTGGATTTCGGCAGTGCCGTTTCCACCGACCTGCTCAAGCGAGAGAAAGAACTGTGTCGCAAGAGGCATGATCAGGAAATAAACCAGCGCAGCACCAATAGTGAAAAGTATTGGGGTAGCGATCAAAAAGGGAAGAAAAGCCCCCTTCTCGTTCTTGTACAAACCGGGCGCTACAAACTTGTAAATCTGCGTGGCAATTACCGGAAACGCGATATACATCGCTCCGAAAAAAGCAATCTTGATGTCTACAAAGAATTTTTCCTGAAGTGCCGTATAGACGAATTTGACGTCATTCGTCCCTGCTCCCCACTGGTATGGCTTGACCAGCAGATTGAAAATATCGGCAGAGAAAAAGAAACAGATCAGGAAAAAGACAGCAATCGCTATAACCGACTTCACCAGCCGGTCACGCAATTCTACAAGATGTTCGATAAGCGGCGCGCTTGTGTCTTCAAGTTCATCAGTGCTCATGTTGTGCTCTTGGCTGATTTGCTTGTAGACGCAGTTCTGCTAGCAGTCTTGCGTGTTCCGGCAGGTTTGCGGCCACTGCTTGCAGTTTTCTTCGGGGTCCTGGCTGTTGATTTGCGGGTAGCAGTCTTTTTGGGCGCCTTGCTTGTCCGGGCAGCAGCCTGCTTCTTCGCAGTTTCAGGTTGTCCCGGATCGTCGGGAAACTCCTCGGCAACCGCCCCCTGGTCTTTCTTCAGTTTTTCGGTTGCTTCTGCCCCCGGATCAATCTTCACGCCTTCATTGATCGAATCCGTAAAGTCGTTCATCGCATTTTTTGCATCTTCAAGCGGGGCGAATGTCTTGTTCTTGGCAAGGTCTGTTACTTCATCAAGCTCGGCTTCCTTCAACGCATCATTGAACTGGCGCTGAAAATCGTTTGCCATGCGCTTGACGTTGCCAATGGTCTTGCCGAGACCGCGCAGCATTCCCGGCAGGTCCTTGGGACCAACCACGATAATTGCCACACAGGCAATCACCAACATTTCCGACCATGCAAAATTACTGAACAAGGATCATATCCCGCGTAAGAAGAAGAGCAGCAACCGGCGCGGCCCCGCAGGTAACAACTGAATCAAGGCCATCAGTCAGCTGGTTGAGGTCTTGTCCTCGGTTTTGTTGACCGGATCAGAAGCTTGCGCCTCGATCGTGCGACCATTGTCATCTTCTTTTTCGTTCAGGCCTTTTTTGAACGAATTGATGCCTTTCGCAACATCGCCCATCAGTTCGGAGATTTTTCCCCGACCGAACAGCAGCACCACAACAACAGCGATGATGACAATCTGCCAAACTCCAATATTCATGTCCAACTCCCGTTACGCTTTGCGGGTCTTGCCCGCATTTATTATGCCATCAGGTTCTAAAGGCAGGACCATGCCACCGCAACCCGTACTCTTCTCGATAAATAGGCGAATGCCGCTCTTCATGCCAGTAAAATATCATTCAGCATCCGGATCAGGTACAATCAGCCTTCATCATCAAAAATCATCATCCGGTCCAGATCGGCGTTCAACAGTACCAATGACGTATCATTCGGCAGTTCATTTGCACGAATTCGGACGTTGAACGGCTCATCCAGGTCTTCAACCATGATCTCGAGCAACTCGGACGTTCCGATGAAACGTCTTGCCACAATACGGCCTACCGTCCCTTTACCCTGATTCTGATACGAATTCACAGTGACGTCAGTATGACGAATGGCAACACGAAGGCTGCCTGAATGCACATGATCGGATGCCATCGAGCCGAATACGGTCCGAACTGTGGTTTCATCCATTTGCGCCGGAATGACATTGATTTCAGAGAAAAACCCGGCGGTAAATAGTGAATTTGGCCGGTAGTAAAGATCGTGCGCGCTGCCATATTGCACCAGTTTCCCGTCGCGAATAAGGGCGATGCGATCTCCAACCCGCAACGCTTCCTCGGCATCATGTGTAACAATGATGCATGTGGAGCGTGTCTCGCGCAGCAAATCAAGGCTTTGGTCCCGCACGGCATCACGCAGCCTGGAATCAAGGCCCGAAAACGGTTCATCCATGAGCAGGATGCCGGGTCTGGGCGCCAACGCCCGGGCAAGTGCAACACGCTGCTGCTCGCCCCCTGAAAGCACATGGGGATATTGTTGCGCCCTGTCCTCAAGACCAACCCGTGAAAGGACACGCAAGGCCTGTGACTTTGCATCCTTGCGGCCCAGATCCGACAGACCGTATTCAACATTCTGCTGGATCGTCAAATGGGGAAAAAGCGCATAATCCTGAAAGACAAGGCCAACTCCACGTTTGTCAGGTGGAACGAAATGCCTTTCGTCCGCAATGATCCTGCCATCGACAACCACACGGCCTGATTGCGCCCTGACAAGACCTGCGGCTATTCTTAGTAGCGTCGTCTTGCCGGAGCCCGAAGGACCCAACAGGCAAAGCACTTCGCCAGGTTTTACACCGAGCGTAACATCGTCGAGTATCTGTTTGCCCCTGATGCTGTAGGAAATGTTCTGAAAATCAAGGCTGGAAGCAATGGTGACCCCGGCAGAATTACGCTTGCCCCAACGGTTTGACCAGCCGGAGCCAGACTTCTGCTGAGCTGCGGATTGACTGTTCGGACTGGTATTGCTCATCAGGTGCACTGCTCTTCACGGAGTTGCTCAATCACAGGACATTCACCGACCTGCAGAGAACATCACATGGCAACGCTATAGCGGCAAACCTTGCCGAATGGCAATTCCGCTCAGTGCTGCATTTTGCCCCGGACAATGCCTGGCCGGGTCTACTCGTCCAAATCCAGAGGTGAAAGCAAACCCAATTCTTCCAGATCCTGCGGCTCCAGCGGGTCCTCGTCCTCGGCCAGTTCCTCGCTGTCATTGGGTTCGGGAACAACGAAATTCGCCGGCACTTGGGAACGCAACAAGCCTGCTCCCTTGAGTTCTTCAAGACCGGGCAAATCCCTGAGTTCCTCAAGCCCGAACTGGTCCAGAAATGCCAATGTTGTCCCATAGGTTACAGGCCTGCCGGGCGTTTTTCTCCGCCCACGCATCCGGACCCATTGCGTTTCCAGCAGCACATCCAGTGTACCCTTGGAAGTGGATACCCCGCGAATTTCCTCTATTTCTGCGCGGGTTACCGGTTGATGGTAAGCAATGATGGCAAGCACTTCGAGCGCTGCTCGCGACAGCTTGCGCGTGTCGACGGCTTCCTTTTGCAGCAAAAAGCCCAGATCATCCGCAGTCCGGAAAGCCCAATGGTCTCCGAGTTTGACCAGATTGACCCCGCGGCCTGAATAAGCTTGCTGCAACTCACGCATCAGGGGTTCCAGCTCGATGTCTTCAGGCAACCGTTCAAGAAGCGCTTTTTCCGAAACCGGCTCACTTGATGCAAACACAATGGCTTCAACCATTCGCAACTGTTCACGCAAGTCCTGTGATTGCCGGTCCCCTCCGCCTGTAGGGTCGAAAGACAGTATTTCAGCTTCGTGTGGTTGTCCCATGATCAATGTCCCCCGCCTTGTTCAACAGAAACCGGTTTTGCCGGACTACTGCGATTGGCTTTCAGATATAAAGGTGCAAAGGCACTGTCCTGCCGGATTTCGAGCTTGCCTTCACGTACAAGCTCCAGACAAGCGGCAAACGAACTTGCAACCGCAGAACTGCGAATTGACTTTTGCGGTATGTAAGGTGCCAGAAAGGCTTCGAGTGGCATCCATTCTGCCAATTCCCCGATCATCCGGGTAAGTATTTCCCGTGCATCGCTGAGTGACCAGACTTCGCGCTTGGCAATTGTAACCTGCGAAACACTGCGGCGCTGACGCTGCGCGGCATAGGCCGACAGCAAGTCATACAAGCTTGCAGAAAATATCTTTTCCCGCTCTACAACAACCGGCTCGGGGTCACCGCGGCCAAAAAAGTCGCGCCCCAGCCGGTTCCGGTTCACCAACCGTTTCCCGGCATCGCGCATGGCTTCAAGCCGTTGAAGACGGAACGCCAGCAATGCTGCCATTTCCTCCCCGCTCATTTCTTCTTCATCAGTCGGATCGGCAGGGACAAGCAGCTTTGATTTCAGGAATGCCAGCCAGGCAGCCATCACCAGGTAGTCGGCAGCAAGTTCTATCCGCAATTTGCGGACTTCCTCAATGAATTCAAGATATTGTTCTGCGAGCGCCAGGATGGAAATCTTGGCAAGGTCGACTTTCTGCCGCCTGCCCAATTCGAGCAAAAGATCAAGCGGGCCTTCAAAACCTTCAACATCAACCGTCAATTGCGGGTCTGAAACCGAGCGTTCTTCTGAAGCATTGTCCCAGCCCGATGCATTGCCATTCCCTGTCAGGGGAAGCTCACCGGTCAAATCTTGCGCCTTTGATGAAGACACCTTGTTTTCCTCGTTATAAACCCGCTTCCGTTGGATCTTCCCCATAGCCTTGATGGCCGGAAAGCGTTGCATATTCTTCGCGCAGGTCGGCCTCGTCACATTGCCGGGAAACATTGATCAGCTCGGTTGCGAGCATAGCCCTTGCCAGCGGTTTTCCTTCTAGCGACCTGGCCGCATCAGCAATGGCTGTCATCTCCGCCATATCGCCATTGCAATGAAGCACAACATCACAACCTGCTGCAAAAGCCGATTGCGTTCTTTCACCGAAATCCCCAGAAAGTGCATGCATGGAGAGGTCATCGCACATCAACAAGCCGTCAAAACCGATATTCTTGCGGATAACCTCGTCGATCACCCTTCTGGATGAGGTAGCCGGGGCATCACTGTCGATCGCCTCATAAACAACATGGGCAGTCATCGCGAGGGGCATTTCATTGAGCACCCTGAAGGGTGCAAAATCCTGCTTCTCCAGTTGCGCAAACGGTGTGTCAACCACGGGCAGCGCCTTGTGACTGTCCACACCCGCCCTGCCATGCCCGGGAATATGCTTGATAACCGGCAGCACACCGCCGTCGAGCAAACCATCGCAAGCAGCCTGTCCGATCTTGCCCACAATTTCCGGATCGCTGGAATAGGCCCGGTCACCAATAACGTCATGACTTCCGGCCACGGGCACATCAACCACCGGAAGACAGTCAACATTGATACCCAGTTTTTGCAAATCAATGGCCATCAGCCTTGATTGAAGCCAGGCGAGCCGTAATCCCTTCTCATGATCACGCGCATACAACTCTCCAAATGCCCGCCCCGAACCGTATTCAGGCCAGTACGGTGGTCGCAGCCGGCGAACCCGCCCCCCTTCCTGGTCGATAAGAACGGGTACCGGGTCGTGGTCTACGCAAGCCTTGAGTTCGTCTACGAGCGCCGCAACCTGGTCTGGTTCACTGATATTGCGCCCAAACAGGATAAAGCCCCAAGGCTGGAGCTCACGAAAGAAGCTTCTTTCCTCGTCGGTCAAACGAAGGCCCGAACAGCCGAAAATGGATGCACTGATTCCCATGCGATGAATCTAGTTGATTCACACCTTGATGGGAAACATGCCTGCCATCTATGCCCTTGTATTCACGACTTATCGTGTGACGAAGCAGTTGCCACCCGCATTTGCAATGCTGGTACAAAGCTGTGTCGCATCGGATTTGGAGGAAGTTTGCACCCGCACACGGTAATACGTTGCGCCATTCACCTGGGCCTCCTGAACCTGCATTGAACGGTTATTCAGCGCGGAATACTTCCGCTGCATGTTGTTGAAGGACTGGCGCGCCGCAGCCTCTGAACGCTGGGAGGAAACCTGCACGACCCACTCGCTGGCTGGCGCATTCGCAGCAGGTTGTGGAGCCGGGGCTTCTGCAGCCGCTTGCTGCGTAGAAGCCAGCTGGACGGGCTTTGGTGCCGGAGCCGGAGCCTGTGCAGCAGGCTTTGGTTCCGGTTTTGGTTTTGGAAGCGGGCTGGCTGTCGGGACGCCTGGTGTATTGGTGGTTTTGGCACCCTCCAGAGGTTCAAGAGGCTTTACACTCTGGGTCTGGACAGGTTTCACCTCAGTGCGAATTGCAGGCACATCCGCACTGGCCACATCGAGGCTCACGCCTTCCTGCGGTTCAGGTTTTGCAACCGGCTTTCTGACAATGGTTCCGTCAGGTTTTACAGTAACAACCTGAACAACCCGTGGGGTAACGGACGATGTCCTTGCCGTATCTGCTGCGCTGTCTTCCCCGTCAGAACTCTCGAGGCGCTCATCGGCCTTTTGGGAAAGCTCCTCTGGTGCATCTGCTGCCTGCAATGCCTCGGTATCAATAATGGCCGGCTCTTCAGTACGGGAGACAAGGTTTTCCTGAGTCACTGACGCAAGCTCATTGCCTTCAACTTTCTCATACGAAGCATTGTTCTGGTTGGCGACAACACGTCCGCCCGGGTCTTCCGGCTTCACCTTGACCGGATCTGCAGAAGCCTTGATGATTGGGGTATCAGTGGCAGCAATATTAGTATCACCGCCCAGAAATCCGTATCCAAGCGCAATCAGGCCAGCAAACAGTGCAATGACCAGGGCAGCAACCGCATATTTGCGACTGCCCTCTCCTTGCGGAAGCGCGGTTTCTCTAGCCTCGTTTCTGAACCCGTCATCAAGATCGGAAATCAGGCCATCATGCCCGGGGTCTTCAACAGTCCCGAGTGAAACATGGTCAGGGGTTGCTGCCTCGGCAAAATCTGCATGTGCTTCGGCAGTCTCGCTCTCGGCCCAGCCGCTTTGGCCGGATGTTTGTTCAGCACCCAACTCTTCTGCAAAGGCCTGGGCAAAATCAAGTTCACCATCAACTGGATTTTCACCGCTTTCACCCAAAGGCATGTTGTGATCGGCGGCAACAAATCCCGTCACAGGCTCTTCCTGTCCTGTCGACACCGGCATGTCCTCAGGCGCAGGTGGAGCTGATTGATACATCTCGTGGTCTGCAGGCAGCAAAGGCTCCTGGGGAATATGCGATTCCTCGACCGGAGTGCTTGACACCATCTGGTCGAATTCATTGGCAAAGGCTGCCCCGAGATCATCTTCGAGACTGGATGCCACAACCGGTTCTGGCTGAATTTCCGCTATGGCCTCAAGCGCATGATCATCGAAACCGGCACCATCTCCGTGGGTTTCTGCAGTCTCTACGGGCGATTCCATTTCTTCAGACACCATCGAAGAAATGGCCGGTTCAGTCATTTCACTGTCTTCAGCAAGGGGTGAAACCGCATGGTCTTCCTCAGGCTGGCTCTCTGGCACCAAATCAGGTTCTTCAGCACGCTCAAGCTCGTTTTCCAGTGCGCTCATCAGTTCGGACTGGAAATCCTCTCCCGCCTCGGCTTCGGCTATCTGCGCATCTATCTCCTGGCGAACCTCGGATGAAACTTCCTCATGGGCGTGATCCGGCTCGGCAGCAAAAGAGGCATTGATATCCCGAACGAAGTCCGGCTCGTCAGCATCTGCAGTGACCGCGCTATCCTCGATTTCATGCGCATCTTCCTGAAGTGCCGCCGCAATGTCATTGAGGGTTGCTTCGTCCATGCCCGCATCAGGGACACTTGACGGCATTTCTTGTGCAGATTGAAACTCGTTCATCAATTCCGCTTCAAGCGCCGCCTCACTTTCCGTGATATCGGTCTCGGCAGCACGTTCCCCAGTTGGAACAAGATCAAGGTCTGCGACTTCCGGCGCATCCTGAGAGCTTACAGGCAAATCCGGACCACCTGTCCCGACTTCAGCCTGTTCATCTTCATACACATGTGGTTCAGAAGACGTCTGGGTATAAGAATCAACTTCGCCAGCAACGATCCGTGCCAGTTCGGCAAGCGGGTCGCCATCATCGGCAAATTCATCCTGCCTTTCGGCATTTGATGGATACTTCTCGTTCATGGCGCAAAACTCACTATACTCAATAACTGACCGGATGGACCCGGGGGCGTCAAGTCATGTGTAATCAGCGCATTTCCTCTGGTGCATCCACGCCAATGATGGCGAGCCCGGAGGCTATGACGGTTGCAATAGTGCGCAATAAAACCAGTCTCGACAATGTCAACTGTGGATTTTCTTGGTTAATAAAGCGTAATGTTGGCGATTCTTTGCCTTTATTCCAATGAGAATGCAGTTCTGAAGCGAGTTCATAGAGATAAAATGCGAGCCTGTGTGGTTCGTCAGCACGGGCTGCCTGCTCGATGATCCGCGGATATTCAGAAAGCTTGCGAACCAGTCCGATTTCTCCATCATCCTCAAGCAAGGCAAGATCAGCCTTGGCCAGCGCCTCTGCCGACTTGTCCAGTTCGGGCAACTCACGCTTGACCTGCCGCATGACGGATGAAATGCGGGCATGGGCATACTGAACATAAAAAACCGGATTATCCTTCGATTGCTCCGTTACCTTGGCAAAATCGAAGTCTAGCGGCGCTTCGGCTTTTCGATACAGCATCATGAAACGGACTGCATCCCGCCCCACCTCATCGACCACGTCGCGAAGGGTGACAAAGCTCCCTGCCCGTTTGGACATGGTAACCGGCTCACCATCCCGCATCAGCTTCACGAGCTGGCAAAACAGCACATCCAGTTGCGCTTCGTCACCGGCAACAGCCTGCGCAACGGCTTTCAGACGTTTGGCATATCCGGAGTGATCTGCACCAAGCACATAGATCATCCGCTTGAAGCCGCGGTCATACTTGTCCTGGAAATAGGCTACATCAGCAGCAAAATATGTATAGGAACCATCAGACTTGACCAGGGCCCGGTCCATGTCATCACCGACTTCCGTTGAACGAAAAAGTGTCTGCTCCCGGTCTTCCCAGTCTTCCGGCACTTCGCCTTTTGGCGGCGGAAGCTTGCCATCGTAGACAAACCCCTTCTCCCGCATGCGTTCAAGCATGCTGTCAATGGTGGACTTGCCTCCCTTTTCTGTATGCAAGTCACGCTCGGAAAAGAAAACATCATGGTGAATGTTGAGAGCGGCAAGGTCCCTCTTGATCAAGGCCATCATGGAGGAAATTGCGGTTTCCTTTAGCAGTTTGATCCGCAATTCCTCTGACATGTCATGGAGTTTGTTGCCGTATTCCTCGGCAAGCATGCCGGCCGGCTCGAGCAGGTACTCCCCCGGATAGAAGCCATCAGGCATCGGCCCCGGGTCCTCTCCCAAAGCTTCCCGGTAACGGTGAAACAGGGAACCGGCCAGAACATCTATCTGACCTCCTGCATCATTCACATAATATTCCTTGGTGACTTCAAACCCTGCAAAAGCCAGCAGATTGGCCAGGGCATCACCGACAACAGCACCACGACAATGTCCCACATGCATGGGACCGGTCGGGTTTGCCGAGACATACTCCACATTGACTTTGGCACCATCAGATACAAGTCCGCAGCCAAAATCGTTCCCTGCCTTGAAGACTTCGCCAAGATGACCTTGCCAATACGCATCAGACAAGCTGATATTGATGAACCCGGGTCCGGCAATATTGATGGCGTCAACACCATCAACCTTCTCCAGTTCTGCAGCAAGTTTTTCAGCAAGATCACGAGGCTTCATGCCTGCAGGCTTGGCAAGCACCATTGCAGCATTCGTGGAAATGTCACCATGACTGGCATCGCGCGGCGGCTCTGCTGAAACCCGGGAAAGGATTTCAACAGATTCCAGTTTCAAATCAATGGATTCAACAGATTTTCTAATGTGGTTTTCAAATAGGGAAAAGATATTCATCTTGATCGATCAGCAGAATGTGGGATGGCGGGAACAACACATCCGCCTTTGGCGATTGGCCTAGCTCAATTTGGGGGTTGCGTCAAACAGCCGGCGGTGTTCCTTGATTGCGTAATCATCCGTCATGCTGGCTATGAAATCGGCTATGGCCCTGGGTATGTCGTCCGGCTTTGCATTGTCGGTATTTCTCTTCAGGCTGTCCGGCCTGCATGCAATACCGGAATGGTAGGCTTCATAGAGGTCGCGGATTATCTGCTCGGCCGCCTCTCTCATGACCATTACGCTTGGCGCACGATACATGCGTTCAAACAGAAAAGCCTTTATCTGCTTTTCCTGAAGCCGCATCTCGTGACTGAAACGCACGATGGTTTTGCCACAATGGCGTACATCTTGCGCTGATTGGGGCTTCACGCTGGCCAGACCGGCTTTGGCCGTTCTGATCACATCTTCGACCATCCTGGTAATCTGATAACGGATGATCTCGTGTCTTGTGCGCCGGAATTCCAGTCCCGGATGGGATTTACGTATCTCAACCAGGCGGTCGCCTGTAATCGGAAGCTCCAACAAGTCCTCAAGTGCAAAAAGCCCGGCCCGCAATCCGTCATCGATATCATGCGAGTTATAGGCAATGTCATCTGCCACGGCAGCACATTGCGCCTCAAGGCTTGCATGGCTACCCAGTTCCAGGCTGAACTCGCGATCAAAATTCCTGATAGAAGCAGGAATATCATCGCCCACCAGCGGTCCGTTGTGTTTGACGAGCCCTTCAAGGGTTTCCCAACTCAGGTTCAACCCGTCAAAATCGGCATACTGCTGCTCAAGTCTGGTAACGACCCTGAAAGATTGTGCATTGTGGTCAAAGCCGCCATGATCTTTCATCACGACGTCAAGCACATCCTCCCCCGCATGACCAAACGGCGTATGCCCGAAATCATGGGAAAGCGCGAGGCACTCCGCCAGATCTTCATCCACTCCCAGTGCACGCGCAAGTGAACGCGCGATCTGTGAAACCTCGATGGAATGGGTCAGGCGTGTGCGGTAATGGTCGCCAACATGATGCACAAAAACCTGTGTCTTGTGCTTCAGGCGGCGAAAGGCCGTAGAATGGATGATACGGTCCCGGTCGCGCTGAAAAGGCGTACGCGTCGGACTCTCGGGCTCTTTGAACAAGCGCCCCCGTGTTTCCGAGGCCCGGCAGGCGTACGGGGCAAGGTTTTCCCTGCCAAAGACGTTATGTTTCAGGTCTGTCATCTGTTTCAGGCGATTCCCCTCTGGCCTTTTGCCCCCTATGGCAGACTTGAAGCCCATAGGCAAAATTCCCACATCGGGTATAAGCGAAACTATGCAAAGCTGTACAAAATTCTTTGACAGCAGCGCATGAAAACCGGATGATGCCATCATGAATGCGACTCTACCAAATGCAACTGTCACCGCCACTGATGCTGCACTGAAACGTGTTGCGGCTATCATCGCCAGGGATCAGGATAACAACGCCCTCAGGATTACTGTTGAAGGCGGGGGATGCTCCGGTTTCTCCTATCAGTTCAATCTTGTGAATGATCAGGAAGACAGCGATCTCGTCATTGAAGGCCATGACGGCCGGATACTCATTGATGAAATGTCGCTGATTTACATGGGCGGATCGGAAATTGATTTTGTTGACGACCTGATGGGGCAGTCTTTTCAGGTGAAAAACCCGAATGCTGTTGCATCCTGTGGATGCGGAACCAGCTTTTCCATATGAAAATTGCAACCTGGAACATCAACGGAATCAAGGCTCGTCATGACAACCTGATTGAATGGTTGCGTCAGGCAGAACCGGACATCGCCTGCCTTCAGGAAATCAAGTCGGTTGACGAGAATTTCCCAAGGGATGAAATCGAGGCATTGGGCTATAACGTTGAAACGCATGGCCAGAAAAGCTTCAATGGCGTTGCAATCCTGTCCAGACTGCCATTTGATGAAGTCAATCGCGGCCTTCCATTCGTCCAACCTGATGACGAGGATATACAGGCACGGTTCATCGAAGGCGTGTTTTCAACCGACAAAGGTGTTCTGCGTGTTGTTTCGCTCTACCTGCCAAACGGAAATCCGGTGGATACGGAAAAATTCCCGTACAAGCTTGCCTGGATGGAGCGTCTGGAAGCCTGGACACGGCAACGCCTCGAACTCGAGGAACCATTGATCCTGGCTGGAGACTACAATGTCATTCCAATGCCTGAAGATTGCCACGACCCCGAAGTCTGGGAAGGGGATGCCCTGTTTCGTCCCGAAAGCAGGACCGCGTTCAGGCGGTTGTGCAATCTTGGCATGAGTGAAGCGATCCGTTCTGTAACCGATCAGCCGGAAACCTATACTTTCTGGGATTATCAGGCAGGAGCATGGCCCAAAAACAACGGCATCCGGATCGACCACCTGCTGTTGTCACCCGAGGCTGCGAAAATGTTTACTTGCGCAGATATCGACAAGCATGTTCGGGACTGGGAAAAGCCTTCAGACCACGTACCGGTATGGGCCGAAATTGCTGCCTGACCCGGCACCCCGGCCGTTACACCTCTGACACTTTCCGCAACCAGCCCCCCTTGCAGAAAGCCATCCAGCATTGACAAACCCTTTCTTTGGGCCAAAAATCCTTGCATGTTCAGAATGATCGCAGTCGCATTGTTGTGCATGCCGGTTCTGCCCCTGTCTGCAGGCGAGAACTGTACGTGCCGTTACGAGGGTGCGGATATTGCTGAAGGTTCCACAATCTGCATGCGTTCGCCCGGCGGTTCACGCATGGCCAAATGCGTGCGGGTACTTAACAATACAAGCTGGAAATTTCTTGAAGAGCCCTGCCCGGTCTCCTGAGCGCAATACCTTGCCTGCTACTGGGTAAGTGGAGACGGGGAAGCAGAAGCCTCAAGCAATTCAAACGCCTTTGTACGCTGCTCGGGACTGGCAATCGCAAATGCATCATCATGCAAGGTTGAAATCCACTCCAGGTCATGTGAATTGGCCCTGCGCTTGGCATTTCCAAGCATTACCAGTCCGCGCACCGGATCACGCTTGGTATGTTCCCCTTCAAAAATCGAATACCCAAGCAACGCCTCGGCACCCACGTGGCCTTTGCCATATGCAAGATTGAGATTGCGTATGCCCAACCTGTGCTGGCCATAATATTGCTCATCCAGCAATTGCATCCGGCCCAGTTCAAACTGTGCATCAGGATGACGGAACACCATGGCAGCAGTGGTGTACATCATTTGAGCCTTGGGAACATCAACCTTGATGCTCGTGCCACTCACCCCGTTCTTGTAATAGTCACCAAGAGCGACCAGAGCATCGGCACTGAACTGCCAGTTAGGCGTATTGGGCCGCGCAAACGGATACTGGGCGGCAATTTCTTTGTACATTTCAAATGCCCGCTCGTGGTCCGCCTGTACCCCATCACCTGTCTGGTAAATGCGGGCTAGCTTCCACTGGGCCGCTGAATTGCCAATCCCGGCGGCATATTTCAGGACTTCAACAGCTTCCTGCGGACGCCCTTCACGCTTGAAATTATAGAAAAACTCGAAAATCTTGGTCGAGGACGTATCATTCTCGATGATACGCGAAGCATCAAATGCCCGCGCAGGAGCAGGCATGAAACCCATGCCGGCTCCCACGAGGGTAACAATGATCAATGCCTTGACGTCAGATATCCGCATAGCAGGTTATTTCTTTTGCTCCGCCTGGGTGGGTCACAGCACCGGTTCGGGCTGAGCCGACTGTTTGTGCATACTTCCAGATCACACCGGACTGGTAATCGGTTTCACGCGGCTTCCAGTTTGCCCGGCGTTTTTCAAGTTCTTCATCACTAAGGGAATGGTCAAGCGTTCCCTCTACTGCATCAATGGTGATGATGTCTCCGTCCTGCAACAGTCCGATAGGACCGCCAACAGCAGCTTCCGGGCCTACATGGCCGATGCAGAAACCGCGTGTTGCTCCAGAGAACCGGCCATCGGTGATAAGTGCAACCTTGTCGCCCATGCCCTGCCCGTAAAGCGCAGCAGTTGTAGCCAGCATTTCACGCATCCCAGGACCACCCTTTGGCCCTTCGTAACGGATGACGAGAACCTCGCCTTCCTTGTATTCGCGTTTGCTGACCGCTTCGAAACATGCTTCCTCGGAATCAAAACATCTGGCCGGGCCGCTGAACTTGAGCGTCGACATTCCGGCGACCTTCACGATCGCACCATCTTCTGCAAGATTGCCTTTCAAGCCGACAACACCACCCGTCTTGGTAATCGGATTATTCGCAGGACGAACCACGTCCTGATCCGAATTCCATTCAACATGCTCCATGTTTTCGGCCAAAGTACGGCCAGTCACGGTCATGCAATCGCCATGCAGGTACCCGTGTTCAAGCAGGGTCTTCATCAGCAACGGAATGCCGCCAGCCTCGAACATATCTTTCGCCACATATTTCCCGCCGGGCTTCAAATCGGCAATGTACGGGGTTTTGCGGAAGATCTCCGCCACATCAAACAGGTCGAACTCGATACCGCACTCATGGGCAATCGCAGGCAGATGCAGCGCAGCATTGGTGGAACCGCCTGACGCCGAAACAACCGTTGCCGCATTTTCAAGAGCCTTGCGGGTCACGATGTCTCTCGGACGAATATTGTTGGCGATGAGTTCCATCACCTTTTCACCGGCTGCATAACAGAACCGGTCACGAATCTCGTAAGGTGCAGGCGCGCCACATGAATATGGGAGGGCAAGACCGATCGCTTCTGCCACCGTTGCCATTGTATTGGCTGTAAACTGCGCACCGCATGAACCCGATGACGGACAGGCTACCTGCTCGATCTCCTGCAAGTCTTCATCAGACATGGCACCAACGGAATGCTGGCCAACCGCTTCAAACACATCCTGAACTGTGATCTGCTTTCCACGGAAATTGCCCGGCAGGATTGAGCCCCCGTAGATGAACACGGACGGTACATTAAGCCTGACCATGGACATCATCATTCCGGGCAGGGACTTGTCACAGCCCGCCAGACCGACAATCGCGTCATAACAATGCCCGCGCATGGTAAGCTCGACACTGTCTGCAATAACATCGCGAGAGACGAGCGAGGACTTCATGCCCTGGTGCCCCATTGCGATACCGTCTGTCACCGTAATCGTGCAGAATTCGCGAGGTGTACCGTGCGCCGCAGCAACGCCTTTTTTCACGACCTGCGCCTGGCGCATGAGTGAATTGTTGCACGGTGCTGCCTCGTTCCAGCAGGAAGCAACGCCAACCAGCGGCTGAGCGATTTCCTGCTCGGACAGCCCCATCGCGTAGAGATAAGAACGATGCGGTGCACGCGCCGGACCAACTGTCGTATGGCGGCTTGGAAGTTTGGACTTGTCGATTACAGTTTTGCTCATGGTAATTGAATGCCTTTTGCTGGCCAATAAAGGGAAACCTGCCCCCAACGGGCATGCGGTTATCAATTAAACCAGTCGCGTAAAAAGGTAAATTTCAGGTGACCGGATTTTATGGCGTAAAAGCGGCGATCGCCTGCTCTGCAGCACCTGAACCCGGTTCAGTTCCGGAATGTTGCAAATCTGTCACGTTTTCAGGATGCAGCATGACGATCTGTGAAACAGACACCGCGCCCGAAACTCCGTGATTGCTTCACTGATCAGGCATGAAAAAACCCGGCCACTAGACCGGGTTTTGCAAGCTTTTACGATTGTTGAATATCAGAAGCGATATTTAACGCTGGTTGTCAGGGCATATACGTAGTCAGCATCGAAGCTGTATGTAATACCGCTGGAAGGATCAGGGTTTGCAGGGTTGATACTGGACATACCCCCTTCAAGGATACCGATTGCACCACCGAAGCTGAAGCGAAGCCGGTCATTTTCCTTGTAGCGAATACCGGCAGCCAGTGTCCAGGTATCGCTTTGAGTGCCGACAATCGTTGAAGTTCCCCTGTCCCAGGTAAGGGATGTCAGAGTTGAAACCTTCTCGGACAGTTTTTTGCCGAAGCCCGCAGTAACGGTATATCCGTCACGGTAGCTGACATCGAGCGTTGAGCCGGTCGGCGTATTCGTGTTCCGGTTGATAACAGGAAGAATGCTCAAACGGCTCCAGTCCTGCCAGCGCATGTTGAGGAAGACAAGCGTTGATTCATTGATACCGGTCTGAAGCTTGATATCCAGTGCTTGTGGAATTTCAGCACCCAGCAGCCTGATCGGAATGGTTGGACCACCAAGCGCAGCCTGCTGAACAGGATTCAGTGTTGTGAAGCCCCTGTTGTCCTGAATACCGGTCAGATCTAGATCGTATTCGGAACTGTAGAGAATAGTCGCATTCAGTGCGATTTCAGGAATTTCATAAGCAAGACCGGCACGCCAGCCAAACGCTTCATCCTCAATACTGAATGTGCCAAGACCTGTCTCATTAAATGGAGGTACACCAAGACCGGCACTGCCAAAAAAGAAGCTCTGTCTGGACAGGAAGCCTTGCACTTCCATGTAAGAACCGCCAGCGATAAACCGCAGGAATGAGTCGCCGTATTTTGTGGAGCCCATTGCATGTTGGTACGAACAGGTCAGGCCATAATCCTGGGTATCGAGATAGAATTCGACTGCTGAAGGTGAATAGATGTTGTTGGTACCGTATTTGGCATCCGCACCGAAAGGTTCAGTATAGGTCGCCAGACAGTCAACTCCTTGCGCCACATTGGTCTTTACTCCGAAGCGAGGCACCCAATAGTCACCGTCCACATCAATGGAAGCACCTGCAAACGGGGCCCCGACTGGCGGACGCTGGATATTGTTGATTGTACGCTGCGGATTTACATACGTGACACCTGCACGTGCGCTAAACCGGTCCCTGTCGAAAAGCTGGTCAATGTTGACTGCTCCGCGATCAAAGCCACCTGCCAGTGCTGCAGTGGAAACCAGCACCGAAGAGAGAATTCCAAGACCTGTTGCCTTGTTCATAAAACGCCCCATTACACCCTCCAAGGTAGTCGTCATACTTTCGACACATACCAGCAAAGATTCAGGCTGTCTCTAGGCAGAAACCTACATTCGGCCATTTTCACGGTTGACGTATACGTAAAAGTTGCACTTGTTGCAAAAAAACCACAAACCGGCAGGGTTTTACCCGCCAATTCGCTCGGCTGCTTCTTTAACCCGGGTTAGATGTGCCTGGTAATTCGAAAGCTTTTCACGTTCCTCGGCCACAACTGATTCTGGAGCATTGCTGACAAATTTCTCATTGCCCAGTTTCCCTTCCAGCCGTTTGATCTCCCCTTCAAGCTTTTTCATTTCTTTGGCCAGACGATCCCGCTCGGCATCAAAGTCAACGATACCCTCAAGACGCAGACAATAGGTTGCCTCGCCAACCACAATCTGCGCGGACCCTTTGGGTGCGTTTTCAGAAATACTGACCGGTTCAATTCGGGCAAGCATGCGCAAGGCCGCCGCATGGGTATCCAGCCTGTCACGTGTCGCAACATCGGGATTGAGGACATCCATGGCAAGAATTTCGGACGGCTTGATATTCATTTCCGCCTTGACCGAACGGATTTGGCTGACCAGTTCGACGAGCCAGTTTATTTCATCAGCCGCCTGAACATCCTGAAACGTGGCTGATGGCCATTCGGAATGGCAGAGCAACGCATCCCGATCTGCAGTTTCCTGCCACAGCTCTTCCGTCATGAACGGCATTGCCGGATGCAGGAGTTTGTAAATCTGGTCCAGCACATAGCCTGCACATGCCTGCGCCTCTTCCTTGGCCTGCTGGTCATCGCCGTTGAACACCGGCTTCAGCAGTTCAAGATACCAGTCGCAGAATGTGTTCCATACAAACTTGTAGGCACTGCCCGCCATGTCGTTGAAACGGTATTTTTCGATATTGGCGGTCACTTCCGAAATGCAATTCGAAAGTTCGGTCAAAATCCAGCGGTTTACAGTGAGCTTGGCATCTTCCGGCTTGAAATCTGATGAATGAACCACCCCGTTCATTTGGGCGAAGCGGCTGGCATTCCACAGCTTGGTTCCGAAATTCCGGTAACCGGCAATACGTGCGGGGTCGAGTTTAACGTCCCTGCCCTGTGCAGCCATGATGGCGAGCGTAAAGCGCAAGGCATCGGCACCATAATCATCGATCAGTTCCAGGGGGTCGATGACATTACCTTTGGACTTGGACATTTTGGCGCCGTGCTTGTCCCGGACCAGCGCATGAACATAAACCGTATGGAACGGCTCGACACTGTTCCCCTGATCGTCCTTCATGAAATGAAGTCCGGCCATCATCATTCTGGCGACCCAGAAGAAGATGATATCAAATCCGGTTACAAGGGTGTTTGTGGGATAGTAGCGTTCCAGCTCTGGCGTTTTGTCAGGCCATCCAAGGGTGGAAAACGGCCACAAGGCGGAAGAAAACCACGTATCAAGCACATCAGGATCACGCGTGAGAATTTCCTCGGGCTTGAAATTGTCAAGCTTCTCCTGAACCCACGCTTTCCACGGACCGTTTGAATTCAGGTAAAAATTGACAGCACCGTCAATCGCTTCCTGCTCGGTTTTGGCTACAAAAATCTCGCCATCGGGACCATACCACGCCGGGATCTGGTGACCCCACCACAACTGCCGTGAAATACACCATGGCTGAATGTTCTCCATCCAGTTGAAATAAGTATTTTCCCACGTCTTTGGAACGAAATTGGTACGCCCTTTCCGCACGGATTCAATCGCCGGCCTAGCCAAAGTTTCGGCATCGGCAAACCATTGGTCCGTCAACATCGGCTCGATAACGACATTGGAACGGTCACCGAAGGGCTGCATGATTTTCTTGTTCTCAACGAACGGTACTGCATTGCCTTCTTCGTCAAGCACTGTGACGGCCAGCCCATCAGCATTGATGTCTTCAACAATACGCTTGCGGGCTTCAAACCGGTCCAGCCCCCGGTACTCGTCCGGCACAAGGTTGATCGCATCCACTGCGGCTTCATCCGGCAGGTTACCTGATCGTGCAATCTCGATCGCTTTCGCTGCATCTTCCGAATAGGCAGCGCCATCCGTACGCATGCCGGCCTTGATATCCATCAGGCGATAGCATGGAATATTGTTGCGCTTGGCGACCCCATAGTCATTGAAATCATGGGCACCGGTAATCTTTACTGCCCCCGACCCGAATTCGGGATCAGGATATTCATCCGTGATAATCGGGATCAGTCTGCGATGTTCTTTCGGTCCCACAGGTATTTCGCAAAGCTTGCCAACAATCGGCGCGTAGCGTTCATCAGACGGATGTACGGCGACCGCACCATCTCCAAGCATGGTTTCAGGACGCGTTGTCGCTATCGAGATGTAATCCCGGGTTTCCCTGAGCGTGACATTGCCGTCATCATCCTTCTCGACATACTCATACGTCTCGCCATCCGCCAGCGGATACTTGAAATGCCACATGTGGCCGTCAACCTCGACATTCTCCACTTCGAGGTCGGAAATGGCAGTTTCAAACTTTGGGTCCCAGTTTACCAGTCGCTTTCCGCGATAAATCAGCCCTTCCCGGTACAGGAAGACAAACACTTCCAAAACCGCCTTGGAAAGGCCTTCATCCATCGTGAACCGTTCACGGGACCAATCGCAGGATGCCCCGAGCCGCTTCAACTGGTTGAAGATTGTCCCACCGGACTCCGCTTTCCATTCCCATACGCGCTCAACAAACTTTTCACGACCCATTGCATGGCGGTCGGGCTCATTGTTCTCGGCAAGTTTGCGTTCAACCACCATCTGGGTCGCGATACCTGCATGATCCATGCCCGGTTGCCAGAGAACATCCTTGCCCCGCATTCTTTCAAACCGGATCAACACATCCTGCAGTGTGTTGTTCAGGGCGTGGCCCATGTGCAGGCTGCCCGTCACATTGGGTGGCGGAATGACGATCGTGTATGTTTCTGCCTGGTCCCGCTTTCCTGCGCCTGCTGCAAATGCATTGGCGTTGTCCCATTGTTCGGCAATTTTGGGTTCGATTGCCGCGGCATCATACGTTTTGTCGAGCATGTTGGTCTCTGTTTTGAACTGGAACTTGTCCGGGAGGTAAAGCCAAAGCCTGAAGATAAGTCAACAGGTCTGGTGCCATGACAGGCGCATGTGCGCACCCAGCTAAATAGCCGGGGTCAAAAAAGCAGGATCAGATTGAATGGCAGCAACCTGCCACAAGGTTACGACTGGCTTCCGCGAGCAACCCGTTCGATTTCCTCGCGAACCAGTTTTTCAACCAGTTTTGGGAGGTTCTCATCAAGCCATTCCCTCAACATCGGACGGAGTATCGCTTCCGTTTTTGCATCCATGTCATCCATGGTGCTGCGCTTCAAGCGGTCAAAAGCGGTGCTGACAGCGTTATCAGCACTCGGAGACATCAAGGCCCCCTTGAATGCTTTTGCCTCTTCATCGGCCTGCTTTGTCGATGCACCGGCAAAAACGGACACAGCTTCTCCGGAAGGCTCGGTACTTGCGGCGTTTTCACTGGCTTCTGACGGCTTGATGATTTCGGCTTCCCCACCAGCAGAAGAAGACGCTTGTGTGGCACCAGCACTGGCCTGAGGTTTGACCGGATTGTTGTCCGGCACGCTTTCAGACAATTCTATGCGGTGAACCGGATCCTTTTGCATCGGTGCGTCGGCAGTTTCACTAACCGCATTGAGAGATACGGATCTTTCAGGTGATGGCTCTGGCCGGGCATCAGGCGCAGTGCGGCTCAAACCGATTGTTTCCGCCTGTGATGCTGATGTGCCCATCGCAGAACCGGATGACGGAGAGCGGGGTTCAGCAGGAGTTTCATTCCCTGAACGCGCCTTTACGGATTCGGCAATACTGGCAAGCGAACCGGACGGGCTTGCAGGTCGCTGTTCATTGTTCATGGCCGAAGGTGCCGGACGATGTTGCTCCGGGGCTGGCGATGCGGAAGATTGAACCGGGCGATTGTCCATTGCAGGCTGGGCAGCTTGCTGCAAACCCGAACCTGTTTCGGAAGGCATGGCTGTAGAAGGCGCCGCTGGTCGGGCAGATGGCTCTGGCATGCGCTGGGCCGATGGGGCTGAAGCGGGTTGGCTACCTTCCGGGACAGACCGTGCTGCTAGTGATTGCGGAGGTGTTGGAGCAGCCTGGCTGGCAGGTGCTGGCGTTGCAGGCGACGCCGTGGGCGCCGGGGGCGTTTGCTGTTGGGCGGCAGGCGGTTGCGGTGATCGCTCCTGGGCAGTCTGGACTGGGGCACGGGCTGGCGCTTCGTTTGTGGCCGGTCCGTCATCACGCGACGGTCCTCCTTCATCCGCTATGATCTTGCGGATGGAAGAAAGAATATCCTCCATCGAAGGTTCTTTTGCTGCCGCTTCCGCCATTTCGGTCTCCGGTCGTTTACTGTCAGATTGTCGGGCAGAGCCAAAAAGCCAATCGAATCAAGGCCCGCCCCCTCGTAATATACATAATGTACGAAAACTCCCGGCAATGGAATCGTGAGACTGTAGCCCCGGCATTTTTCAACAGTTTAGACAGCGCACCCCACAAGGATACAATTCTGGACTGCGTTGAATATACTGGTAAATCAGTTCCCGCTCGGAATTCTCAGTCCGAACCATTTGTCCTGGACTTCCTCAAGATGATCATTCGGATCATAATTGGAAACCCTGAGGCCGAGTTTCTTTGCAGAAAGCCTGCCTATGGCCGACAGAATTGCATAACCGGCAACTTTTACATTCCTGCTTGAATTCGCCAGCGCAATCTGGGCAGCGATAACCTGGCTTTGCGTATCAAGGACATCAAGCGTGGTTCGCTGGCCGACATTGCGCTCCTCGACAGCCCCCTGAAGGGCGAGCCGTGCGGCCTTGAGCTGCTCATTGTTGGCTCTGGCCGCAGCAGTAGCACCCTGATACTGGCTGTAGGCCGAGACAACGGCAGCCCGCACATTGTCGACGCTCTCATCTACCTGAATGCGCCGCTGACCGAGTGTTTCCTTGTTCTGCCGAACAGTCGCCGACTGTGAGCCACCCTGGTATATCGGCACGGTCAGGGTAGCGGCAACAGATGCACTGTCGACGACGGATGCAGTGGCACTCTGGTCAAAATTCCGGGAAACCTGTCCCTGCAGGTCAATGCGGGGCAACATCCCGCTCTCTGCGGTTTTCACATTATAGATCGCCTGATCAACAAGAAATTCGGTGGACTTGATAGCCGGGTGCTCCCGCTCGGCAACTGCCATTGCGCTGTTGATGGAATTGGGCACCAACTTGCCGACCCCTCTTACAGGCTGGAGGTTCGCAGGATCATTACCGATAATCTGCCGGTAAACCGCTTCACTGGTTTTGAGGTTGGCTTGGGCCAGGCTTACGTTTGACTGGGCCTCGGCACGGCTTGCGCGGGCTTGTGCAGTGTCCGTGCGTGTTGCCTCCCCGACTTCGAACCTGGCTTCTTCGGAACGAACCTGCTCATTCAGAAATTCAAGGTTCTGGCGCTGATAACCGAGAATGGCACGGTCCCGAATCACATCAAGATAGGCCGTAGCACCATTGAAAAGGATGTTCTGTTCCGAATTGCGAAGCGCTTCCTGGCTCGCTTGCACGGCAGCCCTGGCAGCATCAACCGAATTTTGTGTGAGGTAGCTGTCCCAGAGTGTCTGGTTGACCGTCACGCCAAATCCGCCCGGAGCAAGTCGCGTTGTGCGATTCGCACCAAACGCGGCATTCACATTTGAGGTCGATTTGGAAAGACCGATATTTGCCGAGCCCGTAATGGTCGGGCGGTAACCGGACTTGGCTATAGCCACGCTTTCGTCCACTGCACGGGTTGCAGCACGTTGTGCATTGAGGGTCGGATTATTGTGGTAGGCAGAAACCAGCGCCGCATCAATCGATTCCGCAAGGGAAGCCGTGGTCAGGGCTGTTACCACGGCACCAGAAATCATCATTGAAGCCAGCTGTTTCCTGAATGAACCCGGCCTGCATGCACTTATAGCCATTACTCTACCCGCTACACCCTGTCTTGCGGCTCTGTGAATGACCGCTTGTCTGGCAAACTATCCTTCCCCGTCAAAAGGTCAAACAAAAGCTGGATCATTGCCAATATTTAATATTTCTTGTGACTTTCATATCACTTGAAACCATCCACTCCGGATAGCAACCATGGACTGTTTTTATGAACAGTCTTTCAGAAAGTGAATTCGACCTCTTTCTGAAAACCGGGCAATGGCTTGATCGCGCAATTCATGACGTTGCGTGACCCCACAATGCCCCTGTTTTTCTCGTATACACGGGCTGATGCCGCATTTCCGGTACCTTCAACAGCAACCAGACGCCCACCTTCCGCCAATTGTTGAACCAGTGCATCCGGCACAAATTCTACCGCCCCGTTGATAAAAATGACATCAAACGGAGCTTCTTTGGGATAGCCTTGCGCATGGTTGCCACGAACCACTGCCACATTGTCATAACCAAGTTCGGAAAGCCGTTCGCTTGCGCTTGCAGCAAGCGCTTCATCCTCTTCAACGGCCACCACGGAAGATGCCAGAAGCGAAACAACGGCCGTTGAATATCCTGCACCCGCACCGACCACCAGGGCAATATCGTTTTCAGCGATATCGGCAAGTTGTAGAAGACGGGCCATGGGGGCTGGCTCCATCAGGTAACGACCACCACCAAGTGCCAGGTCCTCGTCAATGTAAGCAAGTTCTTCAAGCTGTTTGGAAACGAATGCCTCTCGGGGCACTTCCATCAATGCTGCAAGCAACCGGTGTTCGGTGACGTCGTTCGTACGCACCTGACAGTCCACCATCTTCATTCTGGCTTTTTCAAAATCCATCATTTGGCAAGACCAGTCTGTTTAGCACCACCCGGAGGTCTTTGGAGGCATCGCCCGGAATCGAACCGGGGTTCACGGATTTGCAATCCGGTGCGTCACCACTCCGCCACGATGCCTCAACAGGCTTTCAGCTAGAGGATAAAATCGTCCGGCGCAAGATGGTCCATGCCATTTATTCAAATTTATCACTAACCGGAAGCCTGATCGGGCAGGATAAAAAAATACATCGAAAAATGCCAAAATCCCACTTGGCAAAGCACATGACAACTTGTTATATGCGCGAACCGTTCCCCGATAGCTCAGTGGTAGAGCAGTTGACTGTTAATCAATTGGTCGCAAGTTCGAATCTTGCTCGGGGAGCCACCATCAAAACCCTTTTCGCCACATACTCCAGCCTGGTTAGCCATTGGCTACATTCAGCACCTGCGCGGCATGCTCTTGGTATGAGGCACCGATAATCCGGTCTCGTCCCTGCTCTTTGGCCTGATAAAGCAATTCATCCGAAAACTTGAGAATGCATTCTGGCTTGGCAAATTCCGGCACAACCATCGTTACGCCGAAGCTTGCAGTACAAGAAATCAAGCCTGTATCTGCAAACAGGGCAATCTTCTTGATTGCTTCCCGCAGATGTTCACAGGCAGTCACAGCTCCCTCAAGGTTTGTGTTGGGAAACAGAATGGCAAATTCCTCGCCACCCAGCCGGCCCGCCACATCATACGCACGCAATTGGGTGCGGAAAATGTCTGCAAAGCGGACCAGAATGGTATCGCCTGCATTGTGCCCGTGCTCGTCATTGATGTTTTTGAAGAAATCTATGTCGAGCATGGCAACCGAAAAAGGGGAATCAAACCGGTTGAAGCGGCTGAACTCTGCCTCCAGCAATTTCATGAACTCCCGCCGATTGGCCAGGCCGGTAAGCGAATCGGTTTTCGCAAGCTTGCCGAGATGATCGCAAATGACCTGAAAATCGCGAATGCTGATGATTGCAATCAGTTCGCCGTTCTCCACTACAGGAAGATGGCGCACACCGATCTCGCTCATCCGGTTCATTGCATCACTGACTTCATCATCAGGATCGCTGGTAACAACATTGCGGGACATGATGTCTGATACGGTGAAACTTGACATCTTTTCCGGTGAACGGCTCATCAACCGGACGAGGTCGCGTTCGGTGACGATACCGACCAGTTTTCCGTCTGCATCCACTACGGCAGAAGCACCGAAACCATGGCTACTCATCTGCGATGCCAGGTCTAGTATTGGGCAATCCGGAGCAACCTTGTTGACTTCGGTTTTCTGCCGTTGTTCGAGCAATTCGTGAACGTACACTCTGCTCACCTTTTTTCTGGGGCGAATAGGTAATTCGGTACCTAGCGAAGCTTGCGTCTAGCTGAAAAGTGCAGAAAAACGCCGGTTTTCATGCATTTGGGTTCGGTATGAACCGCTTTTGAGCATTTTTGCATCATTTTCGGAATTTTGTACCGCTCCACAAACGGGCAGAACGGGAATCAGGCTTTCAACCGGTCTGGCCATTTTTCCAGCTGAAAAGCTCGGTTTTGTGCCCGACGCCATCAAGCTGGTGCTGACCAAGTGATTCCCAGAACTCGGGGATCAGACGCGCAAAACTTGCGTCAGCAAGCACTGAATGGCCCAACTCCTTTGTCTTGTTTTCAATCCGCGCCGCCTCATTAACGGTCGGGCTGATAACAGAAAAGCTCAACCGGGAAGGAATGCCTATGTTCCCGAACATGACCTCTCCCTTGTTGAGCGCAATACCGTAGCCGAACCGCTGCAAGCCCTCTGCCTCCCGCAACCTGTTCACACTCACGGAAATGCTGTTTGCGTCTGCAACCGCATGATTGGCAGCCAGGGCAGCGTTTTTCAATTCTTCATCGCTTTCAAACGGAAAGATTGCCAACACCGCATCACCGATGAAGTCGAGTATTTCACCACCGTGCTGAACTACAGGAGCGGCTGTCGCACTGAAGAACGCATTGAGCATGTCGAAATAGGCTTCAGGCTCCATGGTCTCTGCCAGACGGGTCGAGTTTCTCATGTCGGAATACCAGACAACAGCCCTTGTCCTCTTTCCGTCCCCTCTCCTGATCTGACCTTCAAGCACATATTTCCCGGCACGCTCACCTAGATACGTTGTGGTGATATTGTCCGTAATGCGTGACTGGATGCCGGATTTGCAGGCAACCGCGAGGCGGCGCTGCGTCTTCTGGAGTGCCAGTATGTGGTCTTCCGTAAACCCCTTTTCCGCCTTGGTCGCAAACGTTGCCAGCACACCACGACTATTGCCGTCCTCGTGAACCCGGAATGCAGTACCTCCAAGTGTGGTACCCAGCAGCAGGTAATCGGTAAAACCTTCTTTCTGCAAATCCTCGAGCAACTCGAAGTCCGCATTGGCATCAGGTCCGCTAAGGCGCCTTCTGAAAGTGTCCACCTTGTGATCAACCATGAATTTCAGCGGGCTTTTCATCCACTGGTCTGAAAGGTTGTCACGATGTTCGAACTGCTCAAGTCGTGCTTCAGCCCCCTGCTCCCACAACACGGTCTCACCGGTAAACAGCGGGTGCAGCGTCGGCCAGAACAGCCGCGCCCGGGTAATGGGAATTCCCACACTGTTCAACCGCAGGCATGTGGTTTCGAACAGTTTGACAATATCACCATTTCCAAGCGCCTGCTCCACCAGCCATTCTCGAACAGGTGCTAAAAGCGCATCAAAACTCATTTCCGGCCGGTTTCCTCTCTCTTGGCAGCATCCCTATCTAGGTCGGCCAACCACGATCTAACACCCGTCACTGACAATAAATCAAGGAAATGTGTTCTCGGGGCCTTTTCTGTGCAGATATTGCTGATATTCTCCGACATCGGGGATTTCCAAGCCGAGACAACAATACAAGCTCAAGAAGATCGGGATGGAACGCAATCTTTTAAAGTATATCTGGATGCATTCCAGAGGTGACCAGCTCTGGATGCTGGTCGTTATCCTCGCATCCATGCCGACATATTTTCTGAGTCTCGAACTCCCGAAACGGATCGTAAACGGACCAATCCAGGGCAAGGGGTTTGAGAACCCCGGCGATACCGAAACAATCATGCAGATAGACCTGCCGTTTTCCGGCTGGCTGTTTGGTGAACCGCTTACCCTGTTTTCCGGCTTTTCAATGGAACGGGTTGATCTGCTGTTCACGCTTTCAGGCATGTTCCTGCTTCTTGTTTTCGCAAACGGCATGTTCAAGCTCTATATCAACACCTACAAAGGCCGCATGGGTGAGCGCATATTGCGCCGGCTGCGATATGAGTTGTTTGATCGTGTACTGCGTTATCCCTTGTCCCGCTTCCGGCGCACAAAGGCTTCCGAGATCGCCACCATGATCAAGGATGAAGTCGAACCGATGGGTGAATATATCGGCGATGCATTTACCCAGCCGCTTTTTCTTGGTGGCCAGGCGCTTGTCGCACTGCTCTTCATTTTTCTTCAAAATGCCTGGCTTGGTCTGGCAACACTCGTGGTGATTGCCTTTCAGGCCTGGCTCATTCCGCTTTTGCGGAGACGGCTGATCGAACTGCAGCGTGAGCGCCAGATTGCAGCCCGGAAATTTGCAGGGCGCCTGGGTGAAATTGTCGAGGGCATCCAGGATTCACATACCAATGACATCACCAATTACCAACGTGCCGAAATCACCAGCATACTGGGACGGCTGTTTTTCATTCGCTTCGAACTTTTCCAGCGCAAGTTCAGTGTTAAGTTCATCAACAACCTGCTGATCCAGTTCCTTGCTTTCTTCTTTTACGCAGTGGGGGGCTATCTTGCCATTCGCGGAACACTCGATATCGGCCAGTTGATCGGTGTGATTGTTGCATACAAGGACCTCCCTGCCCCGGTCCGCGGCCTGATCGACCAGGACCAGAAACGGCTGGCAGTCGAAGCAAGATACGCCCAGATCGTCGAACAGTTTGCGGCCGACGACCTTCAGGACCCTGCCCGCCAGTCCATGCCAAAAGGAAGCGTACCAAGAATTAGCCGGGGCTATGAAGTAACAAAACTAGCCGCTGTGGATGATACGGGTTCAAAGCTGATCGAAAACGCAACAGTCACTATTGGCAAGGACGAGAAGGTTGCGATAGTTGGCAATTTCAACAGCGGCGCCCGGAATTTCGCAGAAATCCTTGCAGGTGTGCTCGAACCTTCTTCAGGCAAGGCGCTTCTGGATGGCCAGTCCATACATGAACACCCCGAATACATAACAGGACGCCGGCTTGGGTACATTGATGGCAACACTTATTTCCCGCAAGGCACCATCATTGATGTGCTGACTTACATTCTCAGGAACCAGCCGGTTAGCGAAGCTGTTCTCGATGTATCAATGGAGAAACGAAGCTCTTTGGAAGAGTCGGAAATAAAGCGGGCAGGAAATTTTGATGTTGATTACAATCTCAACTGGATAAACTACGAGGAACTGGGTCTCGGCAGCGAAGCCGAACTTGTTGACAATGTACGCGCTGTTTTGTGCGATGTCGGCATGGAGGCCGATGTCCATGCGCTCGGCCTTCGCGGCACACTCGACCCTGAAACGCATCCTGAACTGGCCGAGAAGCTCCTCGAGGCCAGAAAGGCTTTCCGTGAACGGCTGGATGAGCTTGGCTTTTCCGAATTCGTGGAGCCATTCGACCCCGACCGCTACAACGGACAATCATCCATTGCAGAAAACCTGCTGTTTGGTACGGCCCTTGATGACACGTTCAAATTGCAAAAGCTGCCGGACAACAAACTGCTATCAGACGTTTTGAAAGAGCAAAAGCTCGAAGAAACCCTGTTCGAGATGGGCAAGGAGGTTGCAGAAACCACAATCGAGCTATTTGGCGATCTTGATCCGGACAACCCGTTTTTTGATCAGCTCAACTACATGAATGCTGACGATCTTCCGGAATATCGTGCCACACTCAACCGTATTGGCAACAAACCGCTTGCTGAAGCAACCAAGGCAGATCGCCGGATGATCATGGAACTGTCCTTCTCCTACACAGAAGAGCAAAACCGTCTCGGCCTGTTGAGCGACGAACTGAAGGAAAAACTGCTTCAGGCAAGACGTTCATTGCACGAGCGCCTTGAAAAAATGGACGCAAACCCGGTCGCCTTTTATGAGCCGGACAAATACAATCCCGCTGCATCCCTGCAGGACAACGTGTTGTTGGGCCGCGTTTCGCAAACCGTGGCAGAAGGCAATGAGCGCGTGTCCATGGCCATTCGTGACCTTCTGGACGAAATGGGCCTGACGGATGACATTTTCCATATCGGCCTGACCTTCAACATCGGCTCCGGAGGCAAACGCCTTACCACCACCCAACGCCAGAAAATGCATCTGGCGAGAGCGATGTTGAAAAAACCCGATATCCTGATTGCCAACCAGGCCATGAACAACCTGGGAACCAGGGAGCAGGGAGAAATCATCTCCATGGTGCTTGAGAAAGCAGGCATGGACGACAGCTACATGAACGGGGTAATCTGGGTTCCGATGAATGCCGGTTATTCAGCAATGTTTGACAGGGTGCTCGTGTTTGAGGACGGTGTACTGATCGCCGATGATACACCGGAAGCCCTGAAGAATAGCAACGAAACCTATCAGTCACTGATCAGCTAGGGCTGGATTGAGGAGCGAAAGAATAATGGCCACCTTGTCTGAAGAAGTGGAAATGTTGCGGAAAATTCCGCTGTTTTCAGGAATCGATCCGGGCAAGCTCAAGCTTCTTGCCTTCGCTTCCGATCGCAAGGTGTACAAGAAGGGACAGGATCTGTTCAAACAGGGCGACATCGGCGATGCAGCCTACGTGATTGTCAGTGGCAGTGCGGAAATCATTGTTGATTCAGATCAGGGCGAAGTCGCTGTCGCCCATGTGGGTGCCAACGAATTCATAGGCGAGATATCCATCCTTTGTGACGTTCCGCGAACCGCCACCGTACGTTCCTGCGATACTCTGGAAACCCTGAAAATCAAGAAAGAACACTTTATCGGTCTAGTGACCCAGGTGCCGGATCTGGGTGTCGAGGTGATGCGTGAACTTGCATCCCGCCTCAGCAAAACAACCGCCGAACTCGGCGAAGCACGGCGCGAACTATCCGCTGCCAAAAGCTGTTGAAGGGCAGATCCGTAAAGGCTCCATGAGTACCAGCACACAAAACGAACAGTTCGAAATCCGCTTTTGGGGCACACGCGGAACCCTGCCCACCCCCGGGCCACAGTTTGCACGTGCAGGCGGCAATACAAACTGCACGGAAATAACCTGCGGTTCACACACCATTGTCATTGATGCAGGAACAGGCATCAGGGAGCTTGGCAGCAAGCTCATTTCCAGCTGCGAAAACCAGCATATTCACCTGCTGCTCACCCATGCGCATTACGATCATGTCGAAGGCATACCCTTCTTTGCCCCGTTTTTCTCACATGGCGACAAGCTTGATGTTTACAGTGGGCCGCTGGACGGAAGCTCAGGCACCGAGGAGACCGTCAAGAACCTCATGCGCCGGCCCTATTTTCCGGTATCCCCCGATGTCTTCACTGCAGACGTAACCTACAACGATGTTGTTCCGGGGGAAGTGTTTCACTTTGCCGAGAACCTGAAGGTTTCCACGGCTCCCCTGAATCATCCCGGCGGGGCAACCGCTTACCGGATTGATTTCAATGGCCGCTCTTTTGCCTGCATAACGGATACGGAACACACACCCGGAAAGCCTGACGAAAACGTGCTCGGCCTGATCGAAAACGTAGATATATTTACATATGACTGCAGCCTGACCGATGAAGAATTGCCCGATTTTGCCGGATATGGCCATTCCACCTATGAGGAAGGCATCAGGCTGGCGAAGCTTGCCAGGGCCGGTGCTGTACGCGCTGTCCACCACATGCCTTTCCGCACTGACCAGGAACTGGACCGGATAGAAAAAAGCATGCAGGCTGACGAATATGATTTTGCCATGGCCCGGGAAAATGACATCGTGAAATTATGATGCCATGGCCTGAAACAATTATCTGAAACAACGCGTTATTTGGGATGACCGGCGACGTTGGCGCCCTATGTCATTTTCAAACAACAATATTACGGTTTTCGGACCGGCAAGGCAGTTTCGGGATAATCAAATATGAAAATAGCGGTAATTGGCTCAGGTGTTTCAGGCAACGCGGCTGCCTGGGCCCTTTCGAAAACCCATGACGTAACCGTTTTTGAAAAACGCAACCGTATCGGCGGGCATTCCGCAACTGTCACGATAGACCATCACGGCAAGTCCATTGCCGTTGATACCGGGTTTATTGTCTACAACGAATTGAATTACCCGCTTCTGGTCAAGCTGTTCGAGCACCTGAAGGTCCCGGTAAAATCTTCAGCGATGACGTTTTCGGTTTCGCTGGACAATGGCAAGCTGGAATGGTGCGGCTCAAAGCTGAAAGGCATTTTTGCACAGCCCTGGAACCTGTTTTCCATCAGTTTTCTGAGCATGTTGAGGGAAATTTTGCGGTTCAACAGCCTGGCAAGACGAGACCTGGACAGCGGCGCCCTGTGCGGGCTGACACTCAATGAATACCTCCAGAAATCAGCTTTCTCGAACCGCTTGAAGAATGACTACCTTGTACCGATGACCTCAGCCATCTGGTCAACTCCCAGCAGGAAAATGCTTGAGTTCCCTGCCGAGAGCCTGATCCGTTTCATGAAAAACCATGCCCTGATCCAGAAAAAGCGCCCCGACTGGAAGACCGTAGACGGCGGCAGCAGAAACTATGTTGAACGCCTGGTAAGGGACTCCAATGCCCGGTACCGCCTCGCAACGGAGGTTACATGCCTTCGGCGCACACCGCATGGCGTTGAACTGCACCTGGCAGATGGCGGGATCGAACATTTCGATGAAGTGGTTCTGGCAACCCATTCCGACCAGTCACTGAAAATGATCGGTGATGCTTCACCAGATGAGCGCAGTATACTGGGTACGATAAAATACGTTACCAATGATGTCTGGCTTCACTGCGACCCGGCCCTGATGCCGAAACGCAAAAATGCCTGGGCTTCCTGGAACTATCTTGGAGCCATGAGTGCGGAAGACAACCGCGATGTTTCAGTCACATACTGGATGAACAAGTTGCAGGGTATAGATCCATCACACCCGGTCTTTGTGACATTGAACCCGTTGCTGGAGCCCCGGCAGGACAAAACTTTTGGTCGTTACGCATACGCCCATCCACTTTTCAATCATGATGCCATCGCGGCCCAGGAAAAACTTCCTCGCATACAGGGTAAAAACCGTGTCTGGTTTTGTGGCGCGTGGACCGGTTTCGGTTTTCACGAGGACGGACTGGCTTCGGGCCTTGAAGTAGCCCGCCAGCTTGGCGGGATCATTCCGTGGGAAGACAACCATGAAGAGCGGAAAACCGCGGGCGTGCCGATAAGTGAAATTCCGATGGTCGAAGCTGCAGAATAGCTGTATGAAGCAAGATCTTCCGACATGCCGCTCACTGCCTGCCCTGGCTATCTATTCGGGAAAGGTCATGCATGCCCGCCTGAAACCCCGGCATCACAGGTTTTCCTACCGGGTGTTTTCGATACTGGTTGATCTGGACAGGCTTGAGGAAGCATCCAAACAAGCCAGGCTGTTTTCGGTGAACCGTCCCAACCTGCTGTCATTTCATGAAAGCGACCATGGTCCGAGAGATGGCTCCAGCCTGCGTTCGTACATTGACCGTATTCTGGCCAAAGGCGGGATCGAGCGGCCGGCACAGGTCTTTCTGTGGTGTAATCCCCGGGTTTTTGGCTACACCTTCAATCCGCTGTCCGTCTATTACTGCATCGATACAACCGGCCAGATAACAACGCTCGTTTATCAGGTGCACAACACCTTTGGCGAGGACCACACCTATGTGGCCCGGGTATCGTCCCCCGACACGAATTCAGGCTCCATACGCCAGACCGCCCTCAAGCATTTTTACGTCTCTCCGTTTCTGGAAATGGGATTGCGATATCACTTCCGCATCAACCCACCGGATGAACAGTTGAAGATCCGGATTTTGGAAACGGATGATGAAGGCCCGGTACTCTCTGCAAGCTTTTCGGGCCGTTCCATGACGGTTAACTCGTGGAATTTTGCAAAAGAGCTTGCAAAAACACTCGGTTTAACGTGGAAAATAATGGCAGGCATTCATTTTGAAGCTTTTTTTCTCTGGTTAAAGGGCGCTAGACTTCACAAACGCCCCGAAGCGCCGGAAAAAACAAGTTACCCGCCGCAGGAGGAGTTTGTGGCAGGCAAGTAGACTGGAGGTCTGGCAATGGAGGCACGCGTTGATCACCTTGAGGGCGCTTCAAGCAGCCAGGACAATACTTTTGGTAATGCAACAACCGTTACCGACAAAAACTTTCCCGTAACAAAAAGCCGAGTTCCCTTTTTCGCGCGCAGCGTGTTCAAGCTGCTGCTGCAAATCGAAAAAGGCGAGATCTTCATTCGGCTTCCCGATGATACAGTCCTGCATTTCGATTCCGGTATTCCCGGCAGTTCGGCAAAAATACATCTGAAAAACTGGGCCACTCCCAGAAACGTTGCGCTTCGTGGCACAATCGGGGTTGCCGAAAGCTACATGAACGAGGACTGGGAAAGCCCTGACGTATCTGAATTGCTTGCGTTTTTTCTTGCCAACGCATCCATCTATCAGGACCTTGCCCACCAAAGCCTGATCACGAACGTGATCGAAAGTGTAAGGCACTGGATACACTCAAACACCCGATCGGGATCAAAACGCAACATTGCAGCTCATTACGATCTGGGAAACGAGTTCTACCGCTTGTGGCTCGACAGGACGATGACCTACTCATCCGCCCTCTTCAAACCCGGGGTTAATTCGCTTGAAGCTGCACAGAATGCAAAATACCGAAACTTGGCTGAAACCATGGGCGTTACACGCGATAGCCATGTCCTGGAAATCGGTTCGGGCTGGGGCGGGTTTGCCGAGTTCGTCGCCCGTGAAATCGGCGCGCGGGTAACCGGGCTTACCATCTCGAGGGAACAGCTCAATTATGCCAGAAAGCGGATTGCCGATGCCGGTCTTTCTGACCTGGTGAAATTCAAGTTTCAGGATTATCGGGACGAGATCGGCCAATATGACCAGATTGCTTCCATAGAAATGTTTGAAGCAGTCGGAGAGAAATACTGGAGCACCTATTTCACCAAAATCAGGGACTGCCTGAAACCGGGCGGAACGGCCGGCTTGCAAATCATAACCATCAATGATGACGGATATGACATTTACCGCAGAAGGCCTGATTTCATTCAGCGGTACATTTTCCCCGGAGGCATGCTGCCCTCTCCTTCAGCACTGTCGGATGTCACCGCCACGGTCGGCCTGAAGCTGGAACAGGAACTTGAATTCGCCCATGATTATGCGCGCACCTTGCGTGAATGGCGTGAACGGTTTCAAAAGAGCTGGCATGACATCCAGAAACTTGGCTTTGACCAGCGCTTCAAACGCATGTGGGAGTTTTATCTGCATTATTGCGAAGCAGGCTTTGACACCAAGGGGATAGACGTGCGGCAGATGTTCTACAAACACGGCTGAACAGGCACTGACCCTACCCGCCCGTTATCTTCCTGACAGCCAGGAAATAGAGCGGATACGCAAAGTGGTTTACCAATTTGATCAGATAGGTAAACCGTCTGGGAAAGGTGATCTCAAAGCGCTGTCCTTCCAGGCCACGCACCACGCGCTTAGCCGCTTCGTCCACGTCCATCAGGAAGGGCATCGAAAAATCGTTTTTCTCGGTCAGCGGCGTGTCTATGAAACCGGGCGTGATAACCTGCATTTTGATGTTCATCCTGTCCAGGTCAAACTTGAGGGTTTCCGCCAGGTTGATCAGCCCCGCTTTCGAAAGCCCGTAAGCGCCGTTCTTGGGCAAACCGCCATAACCTGCAACGGATGCCACGATTGCAATCTGGCCACGTCCGGCCTGTTTCATGGCATCAATTGAAGGTAAGAGGCCGTTCAGGACCCCGCCCACATTGACATCAAGCGTCTTGTCAAAATCCTCAAACTTCAAATCATTCGCCCGTTGCGGCACATATGTGCCTGCATTGAGAATCGTAACCGAAAGACTGCCTGCTTCATCCAGAATTTTCCGCACAGCCTTGTCGCAGGCCTCACGATCGGTGACATCAAGCGAAAGCGGCACGATTTCACCCCTGCCTGAAACACTGTCGGCCAGCGCTTTCAACTTGTCTGCAGAACGCGCCGAGGCATAAACTATAAATCCCTTGCTCGCCAGGCTACGGGCCACTGCCTTCCCGATACCCTCACTGGCACCGGTAATCCATACAGCGCCATCTTCAGGTTTTGCCGTGTATAAAGCCAAGTCGTCTTCCTTGTTTGTGGAAATAAATTCGCCGAACCTCTCAATCACGGCAATTCCTTGCACATATTAGTCACTGTGCTGAAACTTCAATACCTTGCCGCATCGAACTCCATTTATTACTGTGTCGCAAACAGTGACCCACCAACGGATATGACCAGCCATGACAATCAGAACCGGTACGCTTGACGCAATCGGGAACACTCCGCTCATACGCCTGAAAAAAGCCTCTGAAGAAACAGGCTGTGAAATTCTGGGCAAAGCAGAATTCATGAACCCCGGCCAGTCTGTAAAGGACCGTGCGGGATTGTTCATCATTCAGGATGCCATTGAAAAGGGTTTGCTCGAACCTGGCGGAACAATTGTGGAAGGAACTGCCGGCAATACGGGCATAGGCCTTACGGTTGTTGCCAATGCCATGGGGTTTCGCACGGTTATTGTAATCCCTGAAACGCAGGCGCAGGAAAAGAAGGATACCTTGCGCCTGATGGGGGCAAAACTCATTGAAGTCCCTGCCGTAGCCTACAAGAACCCCAACAATTACGTAAAGGTGTCCGGTCGACTTGCTGAACAACTGGCCGCGACCGAAGAACATGGTGCGATCTGGGCAAACCAGTTTGACAACACTGCCAATCGCGACGGCCATATTGAGACTACAGCGCAGGAAATCTGGCAACAGACCGGTGGCAAGGTGGACGGGTTTGTTTCTGCAGTCGGAACCGGTGGCACTCTGGCTGGCGTTGCAGCAGGACTGCGCGAACACAGCAAGGACGTCAAGATTGCCATAGCAGACCCGATGGGTGCAGCACTCTATGAATACTACAAGAATGGAGAACTGAAGGCCGAAGGAAGCTCCATTTCGGAAGGTATTGGTCAGGGAAGGATCACGGCCAACCTCGAGGGCTTTACACCAGACATGGCCTATCAGGTTCCCGACAGCGAGGCGATACCTGTTGCGTTTGACTTGCTGGAACACGAAGGCCTGTGCATGGGTGGCTCAACCGGTGTTAACGTTGCCGGGGCCATGCGTCTTGCCAGGGAAATGGGTCCGGGACACACGATCGTAACGATCCTGTGTGATTTCGGCAGCCGTTACCAGTCGAAAATGTTCAATCCTGCCTTCCTGCGATCCAAGGATTTGCCGGTACCTGCATGGCTCGATGACAAAACAGAGATTCGCATTCCCTACGAACAGGCATGACCGAAACCACACACCCGGCTTTTTCTGATGACGCATACCTGACAGCCTGCGAAGGAACGGTCAGGGCTGTAACCGACCGTGGTGGCATCATACTCGACAAGACCAATTTCTACGCGACAAGTGGTGGTCAACCGGGCGATTCCGGTTATCTGGAACTAGGCGACGGATCGAGGATTGAAATAGCAACCACGGTCTATGGTGAAAGCAAACAGCAAATTGTTCTGGTCCCAACCGAGGGGCAAACACTGCCCCCGGTCGGTCATGTTGTTGTCGGCCACATCGATTGGGTACGCCGCTACCAGTTGATGAAGATGCACACCGCCTGTCACCTGCTGAGTGTCGTGTGCCCCTTTCCCATCACCGGAGCTGCTGTCAATGTAAATGACAGCCGGGTCGATTTCGACATGGGCAGCGCCACTGTTGCGAAAGAGGATATCAGCGCAAAACTGATGGAACTTGTCGAAGCAAACCATCCTGTTTTCACCCGCTGGATCACCGAACAGGAACTGGATGCAAACCCTGAAATCGTGCGATCGAAAAACGTTCGCCCTCCCCGCGGCCTGGGCAATATCCGGTTGGTCTGCATAGGCGGGAACGCCTCGATAGACAGCCAGCCATGCGGTGGAACGCATGTAACGGAAACAGCTGAAATCGGCGAAATCCACATTGGCAAGATTGAAAAGAAGGGGCGTGAAAACCGCCGTTTCCGGATTCGTTTCGGGCCATTGCCTGCCTGATCCTATCCGGCTGACAGTTGCAGATTTTCCTGCGCAACGGTAAAACCGTTGTTGTATATGAGCTTTTCAGGTTCAAAATGAACCGGTACGAATCGCAAAAACTGGTTGTCACAAAATCCGATGAGTAACAGCAACATCATTTCGCAAATGGATGCGGTAAAACTGGTTGGAGACGAGAATGTCTCTTTCGTGGATGGCTCGTGGTACCTGCCTGCGCATAACCGTAATGGCGCCGAAGAGTTTCTCGCAATGCGCATACCCGGTGCAGTATATTTTGACATTGACGCTGTTGCGGACCCGGAAACAGATCTTCCCCACATGTTGCCGTCCCCTGAACAGTTTGCACAGGCTGCCAGCGTTCTGGGCCTGAGCAATGACCGCAAGATAATTGTCTATGATGGCCCCGGCCTGTTCTCTGCTCCACGCGTGTGGTGGACATTGCGAATTATGGGTGCCCGGGATGTCTCTGTTCTGGAAGGCGGGTTTGACACCTGGAAAGCCAACACGCTTCCGGTTGAAACAGGCAACCCCAATCCGGCTATGGCACGCAGGTTTGTAACCGATTTTGAGCCTGAACGCGTAGCCGGAATGCAGCTGGTTGAGCGCAATATTTCAGATGCCGAAGCCGTTGTAATTGATGCGCGGCCATTGGCGAGATTTGAAGGCCGCGATCCGGAACCAAGGCCCGGCCTGCGCTCCGGGCATATCCCCGGCTCGAAAGCCCTGCCCTTCACCATGCTTCTTTCCGAGGGAAAACTGAAAAATCCCGCCCAACTCGACGAGGTTTTCAACAATCTTGGCATTTCCCGGGACACTGCCGTGATAACCACATGCGGTTCCGGTGTGAGTGCGGCAATCCTCACGCTCGCGCTGGAGGAAACCGGCAGGACCAATCACCGGCTTTATGATGGTTCATGGGCAGAATGGGGACGTCCGGACGGACCGGATGTCGAGACGTCATGAACGATGAACGTGACGACAGCGCTCCCATTACTTGTGCAAACACCAATGTGAAACGCAAGCTCTCAGCACACGTCACCCATCTTGAAATGTCTCATGCCCCGACCCGCGTTTATCCGGTGCCGACCAGACCGGTCACCGCATTGATGGCGGCACGCAACATTCCACCGGAATTTTACAGCTTCCTGTACGAACTCGTTGGCAAACCCTGCCATTGGTATGACCGCCGAAACATGGATTCCGATGAACTGTATAACCTGATAAACGATCCGTGCTGCGAAATTGGTGTGCTGTATGCAGATGGCTGCCCTGCCGGGTTTTATGAACTCGACACCGAACACCTTCCCGGAAAAGTTGAAATACGGTATTTCGGTCTGGCAGAGGACTATCAGGGGATGGGGTTGGGAAAATGGTTTCTGGCTACCACGATCAAGGCTGCCTGGGCTCACAAGCCGGAAAAGGTTTCAATTGAAACCAATACACTGGACCATCCGGCAGCACTTCAGCTTTACCAGCGCATGGGCTTTTCGCCGATTGCTGTTTCGGATGTGGAAATAGAACCCTGGGATTGATGGCCAGTCCCAGGGTCTTTTTTTCAATCAGGCGACTTTCAGCACTTCTTCAGCCGCATTCATTTCGAGATTCAGCGCCTCGGCAACGGCTGCATTGGTAATGCGTCCTTTGTGAACATTCAGTCCGTTTCGCAAATGCGGATCGGAGGCAATTGCCGTTGTTCCTGACGCAGCCAACGCAAGTCCGAATGGCAGCGTGGCATTGTTCAGCGCATAGGATGATGTGAGCGGAACAGCACCAGGCATGTTCGCGACACAGTAATGAACCACACCGTCAATCTCGTAAGTTGGATCAGCATGGGTTGTGGCTTTGGATGTTTCAAAACAACCGCCCTGGTCAATTGCAACATCACACAGAACCGATCCGGGCTTCATGCGGGGAAGCATGTCGCGGGTTACAAGCTTGGGCGCAGCGGCTCCGGGAATAAGGACCGCACCGATTACCGCATCGGCAGCGAGTACGGCTTCTTCAAGGGCTTCCCCTGTTGAATAGGCGGTTTTTACGGATGCACCGAAAATGTCATCAAGCTCACGCAGACGTGGAAGCGAACGGTCGAGGATTGTGACTTCTGCGCCCAGCCCGACAGCCATTTTCGCTGCATGGGTGCCAACAACACCACCACCAATAATGACAACCTTGGCAGGCAGAACTCCGGGCACACCGCCCATGAGAATGCCGCGTCCGCCGTTCGGCTTTTGTAGCGCTGTCGCTGCACACTGGATTGAAAGCCGTCCTGCAACTTCACTCATCGGTGCAAGCAGCGGCAGTCCGCCATGATTGTCGGTAACCGTTTCATACGCAACAGCAGTACAGCCGCTTTCAAGCAAACCCTTGGTTTGGTCTGGATCCGGAGCCAGATGCAGATAGGTATAAAGGATCTGGTCTTCCCGCAATTGTACCCACTCGGTAGGTTGAGGCTCCTTGACCTTTACAATCATCTCCGCGGTTTCGAAAACTTCTGACGCAGTTGCAAGAACCTTTGCACCAGCCGCTTCATAAGCAGCATCATCGGCACCGATGCCGGAGCCGGCCATGGTTTCAACGAACACCTCGTGTCCGCGCGATACATATTCGCGTGCAGCCCCTGGTGTCAGGCCAACACGAAACTCGTTGTTCTTGATTTCCTTAGGGACGCCAACGCGCATGCACTTTTCCACTTCATGAACAGGAATTACAATGGTTTGAACCTACTCCTTTTTTGGCGAAATGTCCGTGCAAAGATATTCTTGTGAAATCCCCGTTTCCGTGGAATATTGCATGAAATTCATATTTTATCGGCATTTATTCGAACAATGAAACTTGATTCTATTGATATCGCCATTTTGAAAGAAGTGCAGCACAATGCGCGCATAACCAATGTCGAGCTCGCGTCCAAGGTGGGGCTGTCGCCTTCTGCCTGCTCCCGCCGGTTTGAGCAACTTGAAGCCAGCGGCGTACTCTCGGGGTATCAGGCGGTAATTTCCGATGAGGCTCTCGGGCAGAATGTAACCGCCATCGTCCACATAACACTGGACCGGCAGTCCGGTGTCGGAATGGAAAGCTTCGAGAAGGCAGTAGCAGACTGCCCCTACGTGAATGCCTGTTTCCTGATGTCGGGAGAATACGACTACATTGTTCGTGTCAGCGCACGCGACATGAACCATTTCCAGTACATTCACAAGGAATGGCTCTCCAACTTGCCCGGCGTATCAAGAATTGTATCAAGTTTTGCCATGCGGACCGTCGTGAACCGTGCAAATATTGATGTGGCAAGCCTTTCGGCTGGCTGACAGGTTTAACGGGAGAACCGCTCGATGAAGAAACTGGCAGCATATGCTCTGGCGCTCCTGGCAGTGGGCTCAATCATTTTCTTTTCAGGACCAAGACCCGTCATGGATGACCGTATCAGTTTCGAAGCTTCGGATATTGGCGATAACCCGGACAGCTATCTCAAGAAGCGGGAAACAGCCATCTCCGGTTTGCGAACAGGCACCGAGAAGGAAATCGTCTGGCTTGATCCTGAAAACCGTACAGCAACCGATCTGGCGATTGTCTATGTTCACGGGTTTTCCGCAACCAAGCATGAAATCCGTCCGGTCCCGGACAATGTTGCTGCCGCACTGGGGGGAAACCTTTATTACATTCGGCTTGCGGGACACGGTCAGTCCGGCGAAGCAATGGCCAGGGTCACAACCGCCGACTGGGTCAATGACTATGCGGAAGCAATGGAAATCGGTCGTCGTATCGGCAAGCGAACGCTGGTGATCTCCACATCAACCGGAAGTACCCTTGCCGCATGGGCCGCAGACAAACCGGAATATTCCGAAAACCTGGCCGGCATCGTAATGTTGTCGCCGAATTTTGAGCTGCAGGCCATTTCAACCAGTCTCGCGAACATTCCCTGGGCAGAAACCATCCTGCCCGCAATTGCCGGACACGAACGGTCCTGGGAACCGGTGAACGAAGATCACGGAAAATGGTGGACCAGCCGGTACCCTACCAGCGCCCTGTTTCCCATGGTTGCGCTGATGCGCGACTTCAAGCGTATCGACACATCTTCAATTGAAACGCCTGCGCTCTTCATTTACTCGCCGGACGACAAGGTCATCGTTCCCGGTGAAGTGGAAAAAGTGGCTGCTGCCTGGGGAGGCCCTTCAAAAATTGTCAGGATGACAACTGAAACCGACCCGTATCATCATGTCATTGCCGGTGACATCCTCAGCCCGGCAAACACCGGACCTGTAACACAGATGATTGTGCAATGGGCGCAAGGGTTGTGACTTACAGTGCCACATCCCGCGGTTTCACATCCCGGGAAAAGGCATAGGCCACAACGGCAATTACCATGAGAACCGAATAGAAGATGAACAGTGCCTGATACTGGCTTTCAGGGTTGGCCGGATCAACACTCATCTCGACGACAGGACCACTCACCCACTGGAAAAGCCCGGCTCCACCGATTGAACAGAAATTGAGAAGGGTTGCCCCGCGTCCTGTCATGTGCGCGGGAAGAAACGCCCGGCCATGGGTCATCTGTACAGCATAGCTGGAACCGAAGAACCCGATCGCGACAAAGACGAGTGTACCGGTCAGGGCCGAAACAGAGGGTACGAACGCCATGTAAATACACAAGGCCAGGACAATGAAGTTCCCCCCCATGACAACCCGCTTTCGGGAATTGAAAATCCTGTCCAGCGGACCGAAGCACAAGGTACCCAGTGCAAGCGCAATGGACATGTAGAGGGTAACCCGCCCGATTTCGAGCGTATTGTACCCGAATACATCTGCGTGATAGGGCCCTATCCACAAGCCGCGCAAACCTGCAGCAACCGTGTACCCCATCAAAATAACCGGGAAAATCGGCCACAGCGCGCGAATTTTCAACAATTCCAGATAACTGCCCCTGGCCCCGGCCGCGTCCAGTTTTTCCGGATCACGCGCAAGCAACAGGATTGCGATACCGACAACCACTGTACCGACACCCAGCCCCATTGCGCTGGTGCGCCATCCAAAAGCATCTACGGCCGCAGCGAGCGGTTCTGAACCCGCAATATTGCCAAGAGTACCCACCGCAATGAAAGTCGATACCAGCGTTGCAAGCTGGGCCGGTGAAAATTCACGGGCAAAAATGTAAAACGGCGCCATGAGTACCGGAGAACAGCCTATGCCGATCAGGGCCATTGCCACAATGATGGCAAGCGGGCTCGAAGCATAGGCAAACAGGAAGATGCCACTCCCCGCAAAAATCGTGAAAATTATTCCGGCAGTCCGCCTTGGCCCGATCGTGTCGAGCAATGTGCCGACAGGAAACTGCATTGCAGCAAAAGCAATAAACCAGGCACCGGATGCGTAGGCCAGTTCAGTCGGTGTCATGGACAGATCTCTTTGCAGCACCGGCGTCAGCACCGCCAGGAAAGCCCTGAAAAACTGGCTGAACACATACCCCATACACATTGCTGCAATACCAGCCATGGTCCCGTAATCCCTGTTCCAAGAAGCAAGCCTGTCTACTCCCTCATCCCGGCGATGGCAAGCTGTGAACACTGCGTTCAACATCAAAACGGCTACAGAAGCTGAATGATGCCCTATATTCAGGATCAGACACGCGATTTACCTGGAGAACACCCATGCTGAAGCAGATAAACGGGCTGCATCACGTCACCTCAATGGCCAGCGATGCCTATGAAAACAACCGGTTTTTCACACAGGTGCTGGGACTTAGAAGAATCAAGAAAACCGTCAACTTTGATGCACCGGACGTCTATCACCTCTATTACGGGGATGAGGAAGGCACCCCGGGCTCGGTCATGACATATTTCCCGTTCCCCGGAATGGAACGTGGCCGCCCCGGTACGGGCGAAGTGGGAACAACCGCTTATTCGGTTCCCAAAAATTCTCTTGGATTCTGGGAAAAACATTTCGAGGAAAACAATGTGAAATTGCTCGGCCGCGAAGAACGCTTCGGTGAAAACCGCCTTGAGTTTGCTGCCCCAGACACGGACCGTTTTGCCCTCGTGGAAACGGATGATGCAAGAGCACCATGGACTGGCGCAAACATACCTTCCGAACACGCTATCAGGGGGTTCCACTCCGCCTCCATCCGCCTGCAGGACGATGGCAGCATGCGTGAACTTCTCCGGTTCATGAACTATCAACAGGTTGAAGAAAGGAACGGGATAACCCGGATGGCCATTGAGGGTGGCAACGGCGCCCATGTTGTCGACCTCGAACGGCTCCCTTCGGCTTCACCCTCCGTTCAGGGCGCCGGATCAGTACACCATGTTGCCTTCTCGGTGGATGACAGGGAAGCCCAAAAGGAAGTGCGCAAAGCGCTCCTGGATACCGGATACCAGGTTACACCCGTCATTGATCGGGACTATTTCTGGGCGATATATTTCCGCACACCCGGCGGCGTTCTGTTTGAAGTTGCAACCAACGAGCCCGGCTTTGACCGTGATGAAGCCAAGGCGCATCTTGGCCAAAGCCTCAAATTGCCCACCCAGCATGAACATTTGCGGCCATTGCTGGAGAAAACCCTTCAACCGATTGAGGACTGAAAGATGACTGAACCAAAAATCGAACTCGAAGAGCAGGAAACAAAAGGACGGCTTTTCTCTCGTAACGATGACGGCAGTGTTGCAGAGGTAACGTTTTCTCGTGCGGGGGATACGATGATGATCATCGATCACACCAGCGTGCCGGATGCATTTCGCGGAACAGGGATGGGATTGGCCCTGGTTCGCCAGGCAGTCGAATATGCGCGGGAACGAGGCATAAAGATACTTCCGCTTTGCCCGTTTGCTGCCGCACAGTTCAAACGACATCCCGAATGGGCTGACGTTTTGAAGCAACAGGGACAAGACGGATGAGCTGGAACCCTGCACTTGAACCCGGCAATCCGGAAACCGGTTCACTGGATGCAATTGACACCTTGATCATACCCCGCTCGCGTGACCTGGGCGGGTTCGAGGTCAGGCGTGCCTTGCCCGCTCCCAAGCGACAAATGGTCGGACCTTTCATATTTTTTGACCAGATGGGGCCTGTGGAGTTTTTGACAGGTCAGGGTATCGACGTGCGACCGCACCCCCATATCGGGCTTGCGACTGTTACCTATTTGTTTGACGGAGAGTTTCAGCACCGCGACTCTCTGGGAACCAACCAGATGATACATCCCGGTGCCGTCAACTGGATGACAGCCGGGCGTGGCGTAACCCATTCCGAGCGTACCAGCGAGGCAACCCGGCAAGGCAAGAGCAACCTGTTCGGTATCCAGACATGGGTAGCCCTTCCTGAAAACAGGGAAGACATGTCCGCCGAGTTTGAGCACCACGGCAAGGAGCAACTGCCACTGATCGAAGGAAACGGGATCAAGATCAGGCTTATCCTTGGTGACATTTATGGCGAACGCGCACCCGTAACCACCCATTCGGAAACCTTCTATGCCGATGCATTGCTGGAGCCGGGAAGCCGGATGCCATTGCCGGACAATCACGAAGACAGGGCAGTTTACGTGATTGAAGGGTCTGTCGAAATCGCGGGACAAACCCATGACAAAAACGCGATGATGGTGTTCAGGCCCGGCGATCGCATCACCATTCGTGCAGGTGAACGCGGTGCCCGCCTGATGCTGCTTGGTGGCGCAACCCTGGAAGGCCCACGCCATATCTGGTGGAATTTTGTGTCTTCATCCCGTGAAAAGATTGAAGAAGCCAAGCAAAGCTGGAAAAAGGGTGACTGGGAACAGGGGCTGTTCCGGCTTCCTCCCGACGACATGAATGAATTCATCCCCCTGCCCTGATTCCGGGAGAAGCAGATTGAACGTATCTGAAGCAGTTGAACAACGCATGTCCGTTCGTGCATTCAAGGACACACCCGTACCTGTCGACACAGTGACACGGGTGCTGGAAAAGGCGGCACGCTCCCCGTCCGGCAGTAACCTTCAACCCTGGAAGATGGTTGTCCTCACACCGGAAAGGCTTGATGAATTGCGCAATTTGATGGAATTGCGAATTGCCGGTGAAATGCGAGAAGGCGGCGACGACATGGAATATGCAATTCACCCCGCCAACCTGAAAGAACCCTATCGCTCGGCACGCTTTGAAATCGGCGAAGACATGTATGCATTGCTTGGCATTTCAAGGGAGGAAAAACCCAAGCGGCGCAAATGGTTTTCAAACAATTTCCGTTTCTTTGGAGCACCCGCGGCATGCTTTTGCTTCATTGACCGCTCCATGGGACCGCCACAATGGTCCGATCTTGGCATGTATCTGCAAACGGTGATGTTGCTGTTTCAGGAAAAGAGCATAGACACATGCCCTCAGGAATGCTGGGCAATGTACCCCAAAACCATTCATGATTTCTGTGAAATGCCGGAGGAACTGATGCTGTTTTGCGGCATGGCAATTGGCTACCGGGACGAAAACCATCCCGTAAATGATCTGAAATCCCGCCGTTTTGATTCCAGCCAATGGCTGAAAGTGCTTTGAATACTAGCCGAAGGCCTCGCCTGCAGCCTTGGGGGACATACGGATCAGTCTCGAATCCTGTACCCCGGCTGTACGGTGTCTCACTGCGCGTTGATAGTCTTCATTCTTGACCATCTCAACGAATGCATCACTGCTCGGATATTCGGCTATGAAGGCAATATCCCAGACTTCTTCTCCGGGACCGATCAGGGTGAGGTCAAAATCACCGGACCAGACAATGCGCCCTCCCACTTTACTCAGGATCGGGGCGCTGTCACGGCCGTAGGCAGCATATGCTTCCGCGCCCGAAACCATGGTCCCGTCCTCGTAGGTCGCAGTTTCCTTGAACCGGACCAGATTGAGCATGTGGACAGGCCCGTCGCTTTTCATTTCGGCAAATGCCTTGAACATTTCCCGTTCCGGATTGACGTGATCCGCCATGAAGCCCCCTGACATCTTGTTGGTGTCACCCTTGCCTGTTGTTCAGCCGCCTGACGGTGTGAAATTCACCTTGCCTGTTTCCAGATATGACTTTGAAGCATTGTCATACTTGTAAAAGACGGAACTGAAGCCGCCTTCTGAATTTCGGGAGACAACCTGTCGTGTCTTGCTGAGGTCTCCGGTGCGCTTGCTTACCATTGACATGGACAATGTCAGGCTGCCGTTTGAAAAGCTTCCGCTTGATTGTGTGATCTCGGAATCCTTGGAGGTAGACAGGAAGGAGCCGACAATATTCTTGTCGTCATTCATCTTCAGCGTACCATCTACATCGACACGCCCTTGTGTTGTTGCGCACTTGCCGTTGATCGCCAGAGCAAGCGCGGCGGCATCAAAATTGTTGCTCAGCTTGCACGAGACCCTTTCCTGGGATCTGGCTGGCCCGACGAGAACCTCGCCTCTCCCCCTGTACTCACCAACCATGGACTCAAGGAACTCCCTGGCACCGCCATTCGTCTGGCTGGCCTGCGCTTCCTCGGCGCTCGCATTCGCAATGAATGCCAGAAAAGAGATTGTGATCGACACAAACAGCTTCATGAAAAGTAAAATCCTGTATCTGCTACGAAGTTCTGATTCAGCTTCGGCGTGAGAAAACACGCCTTAATGTCAGAATATTGGCGGGGAGTATAATGAGATTTGTAAAGAGCGCGATGATTAAAATGGCAATTATCAGTTTTCCTATGATTGGCAGGATCGGCAAAACGCTGAACAGGATGGCCAGATTGGAAATACAGATAATCAGTGTACTCGCACCAAGGGCGGGTGCCACTTCAATTATCGACTTTGCAAGTGCCGTGCGCGTGTCTGCACCCTCGTTTCTCTCGAAGTGAAAGACATTGATGATGTGTACGGCATTGTCGATGGCAACACCGAATGCAAGCGTCAGCGCCACCACCTCGGTCACATTGATAAAGCCACTCTTGAAATAAAGAAATGTCTCGATCAACAGGATCGGAAGCAGGTTTGGCACTGCTGCAACCAGGGCGAAGAAAAACGATCTTGTTGCTATGCCGATCAACACTACACCAAGCAGAACAGCCACAAGAAGACTTGTACGCAACTCGTCGATAAGTTTGGTGAATTCCATCGACAGAAGCACGGGGAAGCCTGTGAGAACGATGTCATCCCCGTAAGCCAGTTGATCATTGATCAGGCTTCGTATTTCGTTGGTTGTATCACCCAGCTGGCGAATTGAGCGGTCCGAGGGCAGTCTGACAGAAACAAGCATTTTCTGCCGGTCCTTTGACAAATACCCCTGTCGTGCGTCGCTTTCGGCATCGACAAGTTGTCTGGCAATCTTTCCCTGAACTTCCTCAGAATAGCCGTGCCACAGGGCATGCAGCGAAAATATCTGTGAAGGTTCAAACCTCGTTTCGAGTACCGTGGTGATCTCGGCCAGACGTTTTCGGTTTTCGGCTGAACTGATGCCGCCATCTTCGGCTACAGGAACAGAAAGAAAGATCAGCGATTGCCCGCCAAAAATCTTGTTTGAAAGCCGTTCCGCTTCAAGCGTGTCGGATTCGTGAGGCAGATAGTCGACAATGTTGTAATTCGGCTCCAGAGCAAAATGCACATAGATCATCGCCACTGACGCCAATACCCCGCCTATGCAAATACCCGACGGTGATGCGCTGTAGCAGTTGACGGCAATCCTCCCGAACGAATAGCGCCTGCGCACGGCCTTGCCTGAGCCAATCACACCAAACCTGATCAACAGCAGACCAAGCAGCGGCACGACGATGATGACTGCAGTAAATGCAAAAATGACCAGAAGGACGCCCAGCCATCCGAACTCGATCAACGCCTCGCTGTCAGACATCGTAAAGGACGAAATCGCAAACGCCGTGGTAATCGATGTCAATGCGGATGCCGGTCCGATACGCAGAACTGCATCCCGCAGATTGCTTTTCAGAACGCCATTGTCTGCATCGTTGCTTTGGGCATTCAACTTTGACCAGCGATGGTACAGGACAATACTGTCCGCATAGGCAAGAACGAGCGCCAAAGCAGGCAAGATCGTTGTCAGGTAGGTAATCGGTACCCCTGCAATCGAAAACAGACCGATTGACCAGACCGCAGTGAGCAGAGGCGGCAGGAAACAAACGAACGCGGCAACGAGACTGCGAAAGAAAATCATGGCGATGAAAGCGCCTATGGCCAGCCCGACAATCGTCAGTCGCAACTGGTCACTGACAAGTGTTTCCAGAATGGTCAGTCCGATTGGCGTGAGACCGGAATAGTAGAGCTTGAAATCATCAGGGGCCACATCTTCCACCGCCGCCCTGATTTTGCTGAAAGCCTCATATGACCTGCGGTCATTACCGACTTCGGGCGCAAGATCGAGCGCCACAATTAGCAATGCTGCATTCTCTTCTGCAGAAATCAGGCTTTTTGCTTGAGGATATTGGGCCTCCAGCCGGTCCAGCAACAGGGCTGCCTGTTCATCATTCTCGATGGTATTGGGAAAAAACTGCCTCAGTTCGCCGCTCTGCGGATCAGGGTCGGGAATGGAAAACAGGGATACAGCGCTTGCCACACCGTCCGTTATTGCCAGTTCCAGCTGCATGAACCGCAAATCTTCAAGTCCGCTTGCCGTCTTGATCCGTGGTGACTTGATAACGACTGCAACATCCCGGCTGAAATTTCTGAAATCCGTCTTCTGGTTTTCAAAATTGATATAGTTTTCAGATGTTTGCGGAATTACGGAAGTGACATTGCCATTGAATTTTACGGCTGGAACATAGACCAGCGCCAGCAAGGTAACGGCAAGTATACAGACAGTGAATACAAGGGGCTGACGCATCGCAAGAATACCGATGCGCTCCAGTCCAAAACCTAATCCTCTCATTGAAACTGTGCCCCTACAAGCGTTCCTCCGAAAGCCACTCTTAGCCATAGTCCGGCGAAATAGCAAAACAAAGCGCAAGGCTGGTACAGCCTCACATCAGAATCAGTTCTACAAGGCTTCCGAAACTGTCATGACATCGGGCCAGAAACCAGGTTTGCAAACAATCCGCAAACCGTGATTTGTAAAGCCGCGGAATCAACATTAGTAATGAACGTGTCAGCAAGATTGTGCAGGCTTGGCCAAATAATGACCATTTTGGTCAAGCAAGCAGGCACACATCAGACAAGAAGCAGGGAACCCGTATCGGAAATGTATTCACCCAGTGTATCAGTGTTTTGCAAAACCAGCCGCATTTTCATGCTGTTGGTGGCAATGATTGCCTTTGTCGCACTTCCCTTTGCAAACCAGTCACATGCACAAGGTCGCAGCCTGCCATTGGTAAGGGATGCAGAAATTGAAAACCTCCTGAATGATTATACAGCACCTATTTTCAGGGCAGCGGGCCTGCGTAGCGGGTCAATCGAGATATTTCTTCTCAACCAGCAAGAATTCAACGCCTTTGTTACCGGCACCCGGATGTTCATAAACACCGGTGCCATCATGCAGGCCGACACACCGAACGAGATTATCGGCGTGTTTGCCCATGAAACCGGCCACATACTTGGCGGTCACCTTACCCGTCTTCGCGACAGGCTGGAGCAGGCGCAAATCCTGTCCCTGCTCGGCTTGCTTGCAGGCGCAGGTGCAGCGGTTGCCGGCGGTGGCGGCGATGCTGCTGCCGCCATTGCACTGGGAACCGGATCAGCTGCGCGACGGGGCCTGCTCGCCTACCAGCGGGAAGAAGAATCTTCCGCTGACCGTGCAGGTTTGACGCTTCTTGAGAAAACAGGCCAGTCCGGACGCGGCATGTTGACTACGTTCAAAAAGCTTGGTCAGAACCCGCTATTCAGTTCCGGCCGGCTCGATCCTTATGCCTTGAGCCACCCTCTCCCCAGGGAGCGGATAGCATTTTTGCAGGATTCAGCAGCCAGAAGTCCGTTCTTTGACAAGAAAGACCCGGAAGCGCTCCAGCTTCGTCACGATCTTGCCCGGGCAAAAATTGCTGCCTATGCGGGTGGCTTCAATCTGGTACGCAACCTGTTTGGCAAGGATTTCAACTCCATGCCCGGCCTTTACGGCTCAGCCATTGCTTACCACCTTTCCGGCATTCCCAGACAAGGTTTGCCGATCATGGACAGGCTGATCAAGCAACAGCCGAAGAACCCCTATTTTCATGAGATGAAAGGGGAAATCCTTTTGAAAGCCGGTCGTCCGGCAGACGCGGCAAAATCATTCAAGCAGGCAATTGCGCTGGACAGGTCCGAATCCGGACTTCTCCGTGTCCAGTTGGGACATGCATTGCTGGAGACCGGCAATTCGGCAAACCTGAAAGCAGCCATTCAGACCCTCAAGGGCGCGGTCGGACGTGACAAGTATTCAAGCCGGGCTCACGGCCTGCTTGCCCGCGCCCATGCTGCATCAGGCGACCAGATCCTTGCCATGGCAGCAACCGCAGAGGAGCGGTTCATTCAGGGGCGCATCCGTGAAGCAAAACAGTTTGCCCTGCGCGCCCAGCCACACATCAAGACCGGCTCACCCACCTGGTTGCGGCTGGAAGACATCATCAAGTTTTCGAAATAACAGGTATTCAATCATGATGCACACGAGCCCGTTTTCCGGCAGAACCATTGCCAGCCTGGCTTTAACCGGTTTTCTGTCCCTGGCAATCGCACAACAAGGCACTGCCCGGGCGCAGGAGAACGAAGCAACGGCAGGCAATGCCGATTCTGCAGATCGTCAGCGCATTGAAATGATCATTCGCGAATATTTGCTCGAAAATCCCGAGATCATGATCGAGGTTCAGGAAGCCCTGCAGAAAAAACAGCAGGCAGAAATTGCCAGCCGGCAACAGGAAACACTGCAATCCTCGCACGAACAAATTTACGCTGCGCCCTATCAGATAGAAATTGGCAGCGATGCTCCGGACGCAATCCGGATCGTGGAGTTTTTCGACTACAATTGCGGTTATTGCAAACGGGCCATGGATGACATGCACCGTCTTTTGGCTGATGACAACAAGCTGAGATTCATCCTCAAGGAATTTCCGGTGCTTGGAGAAGGCTCAATTGAAGCAAGCAGGGTCAGCATGGCTTTTTCACGTGTCATGCCGGAAAAACACGCTGAATTTCATGTCGAGCTACTCGGCCTTGAAGGCCCCAAAGATGGCGGAAGAGCCATGGAACTTGCCGTTTCCATGGGTGCTGAACGTGAAAAACTCGTTGAAGAGATGGATAATCCGGCAATAATCGCAACAATCCAGACAACGTATGAAATTGCCAATTCACTCGGCATCACCGGTACGCCGTCCTATATCATCGGCAACGAGGTCGTTTCCGGTGCCGTTGGCTATGATGAACTCATGCAGCAGATCGAGGCAACCAGAACGCAATAATCTGCAAATATGCGGTCAACTCCGCCCTGCATGACCGTTTGATTGCGGTTTCTGCACAGACTAGCCACATACACACACAGGCCAGGTGCTTTCAGCGGTTGTAAAGCGGATAAATTGCGTTTAGGTCTAGCGGCATTGATTTAAGAGACAAAACAGGGCCTTTGCCCGGTTACAAGCACAGAAATCACGCTGGCAGGAACAAATGTCATCAAAGAAAACATCCATAGACCGGGATCTGATCAGGGACCTGGCAACGCTTCTGACTGAAACCGATCTTTCAGAAATCGAAATCGAACATGAAGACCTCTCCATCAGGTTGTCGCGGAATGTGACTTCCCAACCGGTACAGGTCCATGCGCCCGTGGCGGCTCCCCAGATACAGGCAGCGCCCGCTCCCGCAGCATCTGCAGCCCCTGCCCCGGCCCAGGAAACTTCCTCGCAAAACGGAAACGTGCCATCACCCATGGTGGGCACGGCCTATCATGCTCCGGCCCCTGGCGCCGATCCGTTCGTCAAGGTTGGCGACACGGTAAAGAAGGGTGACACGGTAATGATCGTCGAAGCGATGAAAACCATGAACCAGATACCTTCCCCTGTTTCGGGAAAAGTGGTTGCCATCCTTGTCGATGATGGCCAACCGGTAGAGTTCGGCGAGCAATTGCTGCACATCGAATAAGGGGCAGCATCCATGTTCAACAAGGTTCTGATTGCAAACCGTGGTGAGATTGCACTGCGTATCTTGCGGGCATGCAAGGAGCTTGGCATCCAGACTGTCGCTGTCCATTCCACGGCAGACGCCAATGCAATGCATGTAAAACTGGCAGACGAAACGGTTTGCATCGGTCCTCCAGCATCGCGGGAAAGCTATCTCAACATTCACGAGATCATGGCAGCCTGCGAGATTACGGGCGCTGATGCCATCCATCCCGGCTATGGCTTCCTGTCTGAAAACGCCAAGTTTGCCGATGTGCTTGAGGCCCACAACATCACGTTTATCGGCCCCAAAGCCGACCATATCCGCGTAATGGGCGACAAGATCGAGGCAAAAAAGACGGCCAAGGCACTCGGAATTCCCGTTGTTCCCGGCTCGGATGGTGAAGTCAGGGAAACCGAAGACGCAAAGCGGATTGCAGCAGAAATCGGCTATCCGGTTATCATCAAGGCTGCCTCTGGCGGTGGCGGACGCGGCATGAAGGTGGTGCGCAGCGAAGCGGAAATGCTGACTGCATTGCAAACCACCCGAAGCGAGGCTGGTGCCGCATTCGGCGATGATGCCGTCTACATTGAAAAATTCCTCGGCAAACCACGCCATATCGAAATCCAGGTTCTGGGCGACGGCAAGGGTGGCGGTATCCATCTTTGGGAACGCGATTGTTCGCTGCAAAGGCGGCACCAGAAAGTCTGGGAAGAAGCTGTTTCACCGGCTCTTGATGACGAGGCCCGGAAAAAGATCGGTGACATTTGCGCGAAGGCCATTCAGGGCCTGGGCTATTCGGGTGCCGGCACCATTGAATTTCTCTACGAGGATGGCGAGTTCTATTTTATCGAGATGAATACCCGTCTTCAGGTCGAGCATCCCGTCACGGAAATGATCACCCGTATTGATCTCGTCAACGAGCAATTGCGTGTTGCAGCCGGTACCGGCATGTCAATCCGTCAGGAAGACGTTCCCCTGTCCGGGCATGCAATCGAATGCCGCATCAATGCAGAACATCCGTCGACATTTGTCCCCTCACCCGGTGAAATCACCTTCTATCATCCTCCGGGCGGACTGGGCGTCCGCATCGATTCCGGTGTCTACCAAGGCTACAGGATTCCGCCATATTACGACAGCCTGATTGGCAAGCTGATCGTGCACGGACGTACAAGGGAAGAATGCCTTGCCCGTTTGAAGCGCTCGCTTGAGGAGTTCGTGATCGAGGGTGTGGAAACAACCTTGCCCCTGTTCCGTGACCTCGTTGCTGATCCGGACATGGCAAATGGTGATTACGACATTCATTGGCTGGAACACTATCTGGCCGGAAAAGCTGCCGAATAGAAAACAATGTCCGGGATTGATGACGTCCTGCTGGAAATCACGCCGCAAGTATTGCTGAAAGCATATGCATGCGGCATTTTTCCAATGGCCGAATCTGCCGAAGACCCGGGCTTGTTCTGGGTTGAACCGGAACATCGCGGTATCCTGCCCCTGGAGAGTTTTCACATTCCCCGCAGCCTGCGCAAAACATTGCGCAAGACAACGTTCAGCGTCGAAATTGACCGTGATTTCAAGGCAACGGTTGCAGCATGTGCGCAATCTGCCCCCAGCCGCCAGACGACCTGGATAAACAAGCGGATCATGGAGCTCTATTCAGATCTGCACGAAATGGGACATGCACACAGTTTTGAAGTCCGCGAAGGCGATGAACTGGTCGGAGGACTTTATGGCGTAAGGCTTGGGCGGGCGTTTTTCGGCGAAAGCATGTTTTCCCGGAAAACCGACGCGTCCAAGATTGCCCTGGTCCACCTTGTCTATCACATGAAAAAAGCCGGCTTCATCCTGCTGGACACCCAGTTTCGTACTGAACACCTGGAAAGGTTCGGGGTAATTGAGGTCCCCCGCGAGGAATATCAGGACCTGTTGGAAGAAGCGCTACACGGAGAAGCCTTTTTCGATCAGGAAGGCGGAGCGACGTCTGATTCCATTTTGCAATTGTTCAGCCAGATATCATAAACCGGATGCTCCACCGCATTGAGCCCGGGACTGTCTGCAAACATCCAGCCGGTGAATATGCGCCGGATCTTCCTGTCCAGGGTAATTTCGTCCACCTCGATAAAGCTGGTGGTCTTGGGCTTTTGCGTGATCGGCCTTGAATAGCAGACACGCGGTGTCACCTGCAGCGCACCAAACTGGACGGTCTCATCAATGTAGACATCAAACTTGATGATCCTGCCGGTAATCTTGTCGATGCCTGAAAATTCGGCGACCTTGTTGGAAATCCGGGTTTCCAATTCCGGCTCGGGCAGTTGCTCACCAGTCACCTGGCCGCTTGCCGGCAATACTGCGAAAGTTGACAGCACAGCCAGAATTGCCAAACCTGCACGGACTGACCGGTTCCGGAATTTAGAACATTTCATGATAGAATTAAGCCGCTTTCTAACCTCGTCGAAAGCAGATAGCACGGCTTTCCGGCACAGAAAAGGCATGTCACACAACTATCAATTCTGCTGTGAACAGCGATCCTGATCAAGAATCATTCAACCGGCCCAAACACAGTGAATTTGCTTGTTGTGTTGATGCCCCGCAGTTCGGGCGCTACGGGAAACATTTTGATCCGAACGCGGCAACCGGAGATATCGAAGTCTGGATACCGGCATCGGCATAAAATATTGGCTGAACCCGGCCAGACCAGTGTCGCACAAGGCATGTTCAGGACGTTCCCCCAATGGTAGGTGTTGTGACCTGACCAACGGAAATGCCCATGAAATTCACTTCGCACGAGACTGATACCCTGCTGGACATCCTTACCTGGCGACGTGATGTTCGGCATTTCCGGAACACACCGATACCTGATGAAGCCAGGCAATTGCTTCACCAGGCAATTGAGCTGTCACCTTCCGTTGGCAACAGTCGCCCGTGGAGGATAATCGAGGTTGAAAGTCCTGAGGCACGTGCCCGGGTGATTGCAAGTCACGAAAAAGCAAATGCCGATGCTGTGACAGACTATTGCGATGAAGAAAAGCGCAAATACTTCGAACTCAAGCTTGCCGGCCTCAGGGAAGCCCCGCTTCAAATCGCATTCTTCACAGACAACAATCCGGCTGCGGGACGCGGACTTGGACGACAGACGATGCAGGAAACCCTTGTTTTTTCCACCGTCACGGCAATACACCAGTTATGGCTGATGGCGAGAACGCTGAATATCGGTGTTGGCTGGGTTTCAATCCTGGAACCGGAAAAAATGAATGCAACCCTGAACGTCGATCCGGATTGGCAATTCACCGCCTATCTTTGCATCGGATATCCACAGCAGCAGGACGAACTTCCCGAACTGCACCGAAAAGGCTGGCAAGAGAACGAAAAAACATCATGGGTAAGCCGCTGACCTGCAGTTCAGCCCGGGACCTGGTCAGCCCGGTGTCTGGATGAAGCGCTTTTCGCTCCCTTCAAGAACGACCGCAGTCAGCCTTCCTGTATCATAGCAACGTGTATCCACCTCAATGCGGTTTGAGTGAACCGCAGGATTGCTGACAGGCGTATGACCGTGAACGATCACTTTCGGGTGCTGCCTTTTGGAAGGAAGAAATTCATCGCGTATCCACATCAGGTCTGACGGCTTCTGTTTTGCCAGGGGAACGCCGGGCCGAATTCCGGCATGGACAAAGAAATAGTCTCCGACCTCGTGGCTGTATTTCAAGCGCCGCAAAAATGCCTTGTGGGATTTTGGAAACTTTCGTTGAAAGCGCTTGGAAACGGCACTGTAGCCCTCGCCATCTTTCATGATGATCCCGTAATCGCGCATGGTGGTGTCTCCACCCCATCGCAGGAAACCGGCACCAACCTTTTCAGGTTCTGACAGAAAGCGGGCCAGTCTTTCATCATGATTGCCCCGCAGGAATACGGTTTTGCGTTTGCCTGCTTCTAGCTCAATAAGATAATCGATTACGCCCTTGTTTTTGGGGCCCCGGTCCACGTAATCGCCAAGGAAGACAATCTCCCGGTTTCTGACCGGCCTCTCTCGTGTATCGGCATCAATCAGGCTGATCAGCGCCTTGAGTTCTTTAAGGCAACCATGCACATCGCCTATCGCGTAAATGCGCAAGCCTTTTGGCAAGCGTGCTCTGGATGAATTCATAATGCAGCCGGTAGCAGGATCAGGGTGACCAGGCTTCATAATCCCCGGTAACACGCGGGCGTTCTTCCGGGTTGTTCAGAGAGCCTTTCGGGTAATAGGCACCAGCCGTACCGGTCAGGTTTGGTTGATGGGCCTTCTCCCAGTCGCGCGCCTTGTAGTTTTCTTCCGAAGGCGGTGTGTCGACACGATAATGCATCCAGCCATGCCACCCGGAAGGTATCGCACTGGCTTCAGCCTCGCCTGCATATTGCACATAGCGTTTGCCGGATTTGCTCTCGTAATATGAATTGCCAAGTTCATCATCACCAACGTGCCTTGATGTACGCCAGATGTGAAAACGCGTATTCAGGGTCGAGCCATTCCACCAGGTAAAGAACTGAAGAAGTGATTTCATTGCGAGTCGCGCCAGGACTGTCTTGTTTCCATACCCCCTTTTATGGCTATGCGATTGTGACTTGTCCAGTGCAGGCGGTGAAAATGACGGTTGTCAAAAATTCTGTCTTCAATCATTAAAAAATACATGTAACCAGTTGTTATTTAATAATTATATGACCATGTCAGGTGAATATCAGGCGAACATTTCCCGCCATATCCGAAGTCACAGGCGAGATTCCGCTTTAATCCGGCTTCCATTTGCGCTTAGGTAAGAATGTAATTTGTTCCTTTTCAAAGAATGCGGGATGGAGACCATGAGCAAAAGAGACGAACTTATCGCCAAATACGCAGCAGACCTTTCTGAAAAGTGCGGTGTATCAGCAGACATGGATTTGCTGACCAAGGTGACAATCGGTTGCGGCCCTGCAATCTACAATGACGACGCCTCAACCGTATCGGGCACGGACGAAGCCGAACTTGAGACAGTGAAGCAAAACTTCCTGGTCAAGAAGCTCGGTCTCTCCGACAGTCCTGCCCTGGATGCAGGTATTGATGCAGTCATGGAGAAATATGGCAGATCAAACCGTAACAAGTATCGTGCAGTGGTCTACTACCTGCTTACGAAACACTTCAACAAGGAAGCTGTTTACGGCTGATACTGTTGCGGATCAGAAATTGAAAAAGGCGGCCAATAAGCCGCCTTTTTCATTTGTGTCACTGTCTTGTAGCAGAACCCTAGAGTCCGAGGGACTTGTAGCTGTCTGCAACCCGTTTGATTGCCAGCATGTAGGCAGCAGTCCGCAGGTCCATTGAAGGATCAGATTCACGATTCAGGTGCCACAGCTTGCGCATGTCCGCATAGGCCCCACGCATTGTATCATCCAGACCGGACCGCACCAGGGTAAGTTCGTCAGCACCCTGGATATACCGTTTCTTGAATTCCTCGTTGAGGTTCTTGCCGGTTGCTTTCTCGATCTCGTCAATCAGCATCATGTGGCGGGCTTCCTCTTCACGTCGCTGCATCCGGCCAAAACGGATGTGAGAGAGGTTCTTCACCCATTCGAAATAGGAAACGGTCACACCGCCTGCGTTTGCATACAGGTCAGGAATGATCACAACCCCCTTGTTTCTCAGGATTTCATCAGCATCCGCTGTGACCGGGCCATTGGCGGCCTCGATGATGAGCTTCGCTTTTACCTGATCAGCATTGCCGCTGTGGATAACACCTTCCAGGGCGGCCGGAATCAGGATTTCACAGTCAGCGCAAAGAACCTTGTCACTGTCTGCTTCAAAGGTGCCGCCTTCAAATCCCTCAACCCCGTTGTTTTCCGATATGTATGTTCGCATCGCTTCGATATCGAGACCGTTCTCGTTGATCACGGCACCGTCACGCTCCAGAACGGCAATGATCTTGCAACCGTCTTCTTCAGAGAGAAACTTGGCGGCGTGATAACCCACATTGCCAAGCCCCTGAACGATGACCCGCTGGTCTCCGAGTGAACCGGTCAGACCGGCAACTGCCACATCCTCGTCATAACGGAAGAAGTCCCGGAGGGCATACTGGACACCCCTGCCCGTTGCCTCGACACGCCCGCGTATGCCACCGGCATTCAGTGGCTTGCCGGTTACACATGCACGGGAATCAATATCCGTCGTATGCATGCGATGATACTGGTCGGCAATCCATGCCATTTCCTGTTCACCGGTACCCATGTCAGGCGCAGGCACATTCTGGGAGGGGTGAATGAGGTCGCGTTTGATGAGCTCATAGGCAAAACGCCGGGTAATCTGTTCCAGCTCCCGGTTGTCCCATTCACGCGGATCAATACGCAATCCGCCCTTGGAGCCGCCGAACGGAACTTCAACAAGCGCACATTTATAGGTCATCAGGGCTGCCAGAGCCTCGACTTCATCCTGATGTACATTGGGCGCATAACGAATGCCGCCCTTGACCGGTTCGGTATGTTCAGAATGGACAGAGCGATAACCGGTAAATGTGCAGATATCCCCCCGTAACTTGACCCCAAACCGCACCGTGTAAGTGGAATTGACAATACGGATCTTTTCAACGAGCCCTTCCGACAGGTTCATTTTGCGAACCGCCCGGTCAAAAAGCCTGTCAACGTTTTCACTAAAACCGGCCTGTTCCTTGTTTTCCGACATCCCTGTCCTCCATTCAGTTTCGCCGTTCGCGGCAAATTGGCTAGGCCATGATTCACCGGATGCGTGAACATGATACGACAATTGCAGGAAAATGCACGATGGCCGCAGAAATTATCTCGACAGGACAGTGATTTGGGTGATGACCGGCAAAAATTCAGTCTTCAGCGTAAAGAACGGGCTTTTCCATTGCAATCATCGCCACACCCGGAAGGTGGTGTGTACCGGAACTGTCGCTAGAGATTTGCGCAAACCCGTATTTCTTGAAGAACCCGATGGCCTGTTCACTGTTGGCAGGCACTTCCACCCGCACGGTCTCTGCATCGAGAAACGAATTCTCGATTTCAATCATCAGGTGCAGCCCGGTCTTGCCGCCGTGATACAAGGGATGAACGTGCAACTGGTGCAACGTGATCACCTTGCCTGACTGGGTGGCATATGCCATCCCGCCCACTACCTCGCCATTGTCGGCGACCAGAAATTCAGAGCTGGGCAAGTCACGCAAGGCAGAAAGTGCAGCAGATGAAAAGTGTTCGGCACAAATCATGTCGACAGTTTCGCTGCCAACCAGTTGATCATAGGTTGCGTGATAGGTCACAAGCAGGATTTCACGAACCCGTTCAAGGTCGGTTTCTGCAGCAGTTCGAACAAAAAACACGTCGCCCGCGCTATTCTTCTATGCCGAGTTTTGTCTTGACCAGTTCCTGAACGGTTTGGGGATTGGCCTTTCCGCCCGAAGCCTTCATCACCTGGCCAACGAACCAGCCTGCAAGCTTCGGCTTTTCTTTCGCCTTTTCAACCTGGTCGGGATTTGCCGCGATGACTTCATCCACAGCAGCTTCAATGGCTCCGGTATCGGTAACCTGTTTCATGCCGCGTTGTTCAACCACATCTGCAGGGTCTCCCCCTTCTTCCCAGATGATTTCAAACAGGTCCTTGGCAATCTTGCCGGAAATCGTTCCGTTGTCGATCAGGTCAATAATGCTGCCAATCTGCGCAGGGCTGACCGGAGAAGCTTCCAGATCGGAGCCGGTTTCATTGAGCTTGCCAAGCAGGTTGTTGATCACCCAGTTGGCTGCGGTCTTGCCATCGCGTCCTTCTGCAACTTGCTCGAAATAGTCGGCAATCGGTTTGTCGGCAACCAGTACGGCAGCATCATATGCCGACAGTCCCATCTGGCTGACAAAGCGCTCCTTTTTGGCATCCGGCAATTCGGGCAAATCGCTTTTAAGGCTGTCCACATAAGCCTGGCTGAACTCCAGCGGCAACAGGTCCGGGTCCGGGAAGTAACGGTAATCATGCGCATCTTCCTTGGAGCGCATGGAACGCGTTTCACCCTTTGCGGGATCGTAAAGCCGGGTCTCCTGGTCAATTGTCCCTCCAGCTTCTAGAATGGCGATCTGGCGCCTTGCCTCGGCTTCAATTGCCTGCCCGACAAAGCGGATGGAGTTCACGTTCTTGATTTCACAACGTGTACCAAACGGCTCACCGGGCCGGCGAACGGAAACATTCACATCAGCCCGCATTGAACCCTTGTCCATGTTGCCGTCACAGGTGCCCAGATAGCGCACGATCGTGCGAAGCTTGTTCACATAGGCCTTCGCCTCATCCGCCGAGCGGATATCAGGGCGGGAAACGATTTCCATCAACGCCACGCCGGTACGGTTCAGGTCGACAAAACTCATCGTCGGATGCTGGTCATGCATGGACTTGCCCGCATCCTGCTCAAGATGAAGGCGCTCAATCCCGATCTCGATATCCTCGAAATCGCCATTCTTGTCCGGCCCGACAGAAATTGTGATCGCCCCTTCGCCGACAATCGGATCCTTGAACTGGGAAATTTGATAGCCCTGTGGCAAATCCGGATAAAAATAGTTCTTCCGGTCAAACACGGAACGCAGATTGATTTGGGCGTTCAGGCCAAGTCCGGTACGCACCGCCTGTGCGATGCATTCCTCGTTGATGACAGGCAGCATTCCCGGCATGGCAGCATCCACAAGGGAAACATTGTGGTTCGGTTCAGCCCCGAATTCTGTCGAAGCGCCTGAAAACAGCTTTGCCCGTGATTTGACCTGCGCGTGGACTTCAAGTCCAATGATCACTTCCCAGTCATCCACACTTCCGGGGATAAGGCGTTTGGGGTCAGTTGTGCGGGTATCAAGAATCTCTGTCATGAGTTGTTTCCTGGAACCTGTATTATGGTTGGTGCGCAATGTACGCAGAGGACAGTTTTTTCCACCTTTCGGTTGCAGGCAGGGCCGGACTGGCACTGTTGTCGGCAGGATTGGCAACCGTCACGGTGATTTTGTTTCTCAAAGTCTCTAACAGATTTGGCCTTGCAGTAAAGGTCTTCACGGCACTTGTTTTCACCTGGCTCTTCATGTGGCTCTCACCCCAGGTGTATTACCTCTACTACCGGATCTTGTTCAGCGACCTTCCCTTGCAAACAGTGATCGGGCAACCACCTGATATTGAAAGCCTTTTACGCATGGTGAGCTTCACAGCCAACCAGAACCTCTCCGATCACTCGAAAGGGCTCCTGTTCTGGCTGATGACAGCCGCAGGAACATGTTCGACAATGCGCAACAGAAACCGCACGCAGCACCGGAAGGATCAGTAAAGCCCGCCGGTACCACTGGTGACTGCCTGTACGGCGTCAGGAGAGACGCTTTCGGTTCCGCGCAGGAATTCCCCGTCGCCAAAGCCGATAACAGAATAGCGGTCGGGCGGAGATGTTCCGGGCTTGAACGCTTCCATGATCACACCGGGCTGGCCCGCCTGCGCGAGAAGGCCGGTTTTGCGGTTGATCGGCATGAGCTTGATGCCGCGTGGCACACGGAAATCAACAGGCGGCTTGCCTTCCAGTGCATCTTTCATGAACTCAAGGAACACAGGTGCTGCAAGGCCGCCACCCGTATTGCCACGGCCCATAGGACGAGGATTGTCGTAACCAATGTAGACACCGGTCACGAGGTCGGGTGTATAGCCGACAAACCATGCATCTTTTTCATCATTCGTGGTCCCCGTCTTTCCGGCAACAGGAACGCCCAGCTCATTCACGCTGATTGCTGTTCCACGCTGGACAACACCTTCCATCATGGACGTGATCTGGTATGCGGTCATCGGATCAAGAACCTGCTGGCGGTCATCTTCCAGAACAGGCTCTTCCTGTCCGGTCCAGCTTTGTGCATTACAGTCCGGACAAATCCGTTCCTCGTGCTTGAATATCGTCTTGCCGTAACGGTCCTGTATCCGGTCAATCAGCGAAGGTTTGATGGAGCGACCACCATTGGCCAGAACCGAGTAAGCGGCAACCATTCTCATCACGGTTGTCTCGCCAGAGCCAAGCGACATGGAAAGCACCGGCAACAGCTTGTCATAGATGCCGAAGCGTTCGGAATATTCCGCCACGAGCGGCATGCCCATGTCTTTGGCAAGACGTACCGTCATAAGGTTGCGCGAGCGCTCAATACCAAGCCGCAAGGTCGACGGGCCGGCAAACTTGCCGCCATAGTTCTTGGGTTCCCAGATACCCAGTGCACCACCCTGGTCCACCTTGATCGGACCGTCCAGAACGACCGACGATGGCGTATACCCGTTGTCAAGCGCAGCAGCATAGACGAACGGCTTGAACGAAGAACCCGGCTGCCGGTAGGCCTGTGTTGCCCGGTTGAACTGGGACTCAGAGAACGAGAAGCCACCGGCCATGGCAAGTACCCTGCCCGTATGCGGATCCATGGCGACCAGTGCACCGGAAACCTTGGGTATCTGGCGGAGCCGGTAACGCTTTGTCGTTTGTGCGTCCTCACCCTCTCCAGGCATTGCTTCCACAAACACCACATCGCCGGGGCTCAATACACCATCAACCCCTTTTGCAGTCCGCGTTTCACCGTCAGCATCTACCTTCAACGCCCACTTCATGTCCTCGAGTGCAATGCTCGCAACCTTGCGATCCGCTTTCAGGCTGCCTGAAACCTTGCGGCCGGGCTGAATCCCGATTGTCGCGGCCTGTGCTTCCACAGCGAGGACCACAGCCAGTTTCCATTCGGGAACATCTGACAATGCATCAACTTCCGCGACGGCCTTGCCCCAGTCATCGCTGATATCGACCGTCTTTACCGGTCCGCGATAACCGCGCTTGGTATCAAACCGCAGCAAGCCGTGTTGCAAGGCCAGTCTTGCCTCTCTCTGCAATTGGGGATCAAGCGTAGTCCGGATGGAAAGTCCGCCTTCATACAGAGCGTCTTCGCCATAGCGGTCAACGACTTCCCGACGCACTTCCTCTGAAAAATACTCAGACGAGGCAAGATAGCTGGAGCCGCGGCGCGGGTTCACATCCAGCCCCTTGGCCTTGGCTTCCTTGCCCTCTTCCCTTGTGACAAATCCGTTTTCCACCATCCGGTCGATAACCCAGTTGCGGCGCTCGATTGCGCGCTCTGTATCGCGGAAAGGGTGATAATTGCTTGGCGCCTTGGGCAGTGCCGCCAGATAGGCAGCCTGGTGAAGCTCAACCTCATGGACCGATTTATTGAAATAGGTCAGCGAAGCCCCTGCCACGCCATAGGAACCGAGCCCAAGGTAAATCTCGTTCAGGTAAAGCTCCAGAATACGGTCCTTGGAATAGGCCCGCTCAATGCGCAGGGAGAGCAGCGCTTCCTTGATTTTGCGGATATAGGAACGTTCGTTTGAAAGCAGGAAGTTCTTCGCCACCTGCTGGGTGATTGTCGAAGCACCCACAGCACGGCGTCCTGTGCCGTAATTCTTGACATTGGTGACAACCGCCCGTGCGATCCCTGTAACGTCAACACCCGGATGGGAATAGAAATTCTTGTCCTCAGCCGAAATGAAGGCATTTGTTATGGTGGCCGGAACTGCCTGGATCGGCAGATATAGCCGCCGCTCACGGGCATATTCAGCCATCAACTCGCCATCACCGGAATAAATCCGGGTGGTAACAGGTGGCTCATAGGCGTTCAAAACCTCGTAATCCGGCAAGTCTTTCGAAAGGTCGTTCACAAACCAGGCCACGCCTGCGATTACAAAGATCGCAATCAGCATGCCGATTCCGAAAAAATATCCGAATATTCTTACTAGGATCATGGTCTCACTCGAGCCTCAAACGCCGCCGCGTCAATCAAGTCCATTGAAGGTATGTTGTTGGAATCACTGTCACACAAACATCAGGTGACACAAACACCCCAACGTTTTACCCGATTTATTCCGGTCTAGCCGAAAATACGTCCATTTGATGGAGATATAGCAGGTTTGTGACACAACCCTAAGACATTCTTGCCAAACATGCCCCTGCCGCACCCACTGTGTCATTTTTACAACCCCGCCTCTTCCGGCCCAAACAGGTCACTGGTTGATTCGGTAGCTGAAAAACTCAATGGCAGCCTCGGTAATGGCCTGGGCTGTCTTGGCATGCCAGGCATCATCCTGCAGAAGCTTTTCATCTTCCGCATTTGAAAGATATCCCAGTTCTATCAGGACACCCGGCACCTCGGGGGCCTTGAGAACACCAAACGCAGCAGATCGTTGCGGGTTCTTGATCAAACGTATCTTGTCAGAAAGCCTGTCAACGAGAATATCGGAAAAGCGTCGTGAAAAACGGGTTGTTTCGCGCGTTGTCAGATCCACCAGGATATCGGTCACAATCGCAACTTCTTCTTCAACCGCCAGCCCGGCTACCAGGTCAACACTGTTTTCAGACTCGGCAAGGCGCTCTGAAAGCTTGTCCGATGCCTTTTTGGAAAGGGTATAGATAGTTGAACCGCGTACATAACGCTGGCGCAGGGAATCTGCATGGATCGAGATAAACAGATCGCTGTTGGAACGGCGGTTGAACGAAAGCCGCTCCCTCAATGACATGAAAACATCTTCCTCGCGTGTCAGCAAAACATCGAATGGTCCTGCATTTTCAAGCAGTTCGCGCAGTTTGAAGGCAAAATCGAGAACAATGTCCTTTTCCTGGGTTCCGCCCCGTCCGGTTGCACCGCCGTCAATGCCGCCATGTCCCGGATCAAGAACGATGGTGAAACGGCCCGGTTCCTTTTTCTCGACCGGTTTAACCCTGTCTCCCTTGTGCGCTTTCAGACCGCTTTCCCCGATGGTTTTTCTTTGCTCTTCCAGCAGGGCTGAATATGTATCCTCATCGGTGGAATCGATATCCAGCAGGAAACGGTAGGTATCATGGTCAAGCCGTTTGCTCATGGATGCCTTGATAATCTCCGCAGGTTGCAACAGGGTCAGCACAATTCGTGATCGGCCTTTTGCGATTCTGCCAAACTGCACGTCAGTGATCAGTCCGCGCGGTTCAAGAGCCTTGCCGTTGGCAAACTCAAAATCAGCTTCCCCGATATCAATAACGATCCGGTTGGGCTGGTCCATGTAAAAGGTCTTGACTGGCAGCTCACTGTCAAAATCAATGAAAAAACGGGTACTTGCACTGTCACCCGCAATGTTTCCGGCCAGGGCAACGGGCAGGACTTCACCGGCTGCGCGGGCAGAGACCGGTGTCAAACCGGCAAGAACGAACAGGAGAATCGCAAACAATCGGTGAATCAGGTGCATACCGGCTTCTACCAAAGCGGAAGGAAAATTGCATGGCAGCCTTTGCGCTGAAACCCGGCAAAATTGCGGTACAACACAAATGGCTTGTACATGCGAATGCTTTTGCATATTTATATGTGAGCCATTGGCAAAGGTTGCTCGCTGATTTTTGAACGCCGGGCAGCTTCCCTTTCCCATGATCCATGGGTAGCCTGAAACTGGCTTTAACAGATTCGTGCGGTGACGACCGGTTTTCCGGTACCCCGCAATGATACAGCGTTGGAAGGCGTCCGGCACATAAGCAGATACGCCCAAGAAACGCTACCACGATCGGATATCCGATCCCGATGAACAGATGCGGAAGTAGATTAGACTTGTTGATTGGAATGGCAGATAGAAAACGGGACTCCCGGCAAGGGATGAACCGGACAGCTATGCCTGCACGTCAACCATTGTATTCGCGTCATAATATTGCAGACCACCCTTTCTTGCCTTGGCGGCTCGCGGATGCGGGCAAAGCGGTTTTTGACGAGCTAGCATGCATGTTGGAACTCCTGGTGCCGAACAGGAACAGGCGGCCTGTGGAGTTAATTTTACATGTCAAACAAGATGCTGATAGACGCATCCCACCCGGAAGAAACCCGGGTAGCGGTGGTGCGCGGTAACCGAATTGAAGAATTCGACTTCGAGTCACAGGAGAAAAAACAGCTAAGAGGAAACATATATCTCGCGAAAGTCACCAGGGTTGAACCATCCCTTCAGGCTGCTTTCGTTGACTATGGTGGCAATCGCCACGGTTTCCTGGCTTTCTCTGAAATCCATCCCGACTATTACCAGATCCCGATGGCTGACAGGCAGGCCCTGCTTGAGGCTGAGGCCGAGGAAGCACGCGCCATGCGCGATGCTGAGGAAGCCGAAGATTCTGACGAAAACGGTGATGAGGAAGATGAAGCCCGCGCCAGCGAGGAAGAAGAGGCCGAAGCTCCGAAAAAGAAGCCGCGCCGTCGTCGCTCGCGCAAGAAAGCCGATGACAGCAGTGATGGTGATACTGAAAAATCACAGGAAGCTGCTTCAGACGAAGACAAGAACACCGGCAAGACTGACGAGGAAGAGGCTTCCGCTCAACCTGAAAAGAATGATGCTGATGCTGCTTCTGATGACCAGTCGGAAGAAAAGGCAGCCAAACCTAAACGCCGGACTTCCCGCCGCAAGACACCCGCCAAAAAGAAAGCGGAAGATACGGAAGCCGGGGACAGCAAGCCGGAAGATGCCCCAGCAGAACAACAGGCTGCATCTGATCCAGCGCCTGACACGGGCACGGACAATGCTGACGACAATGGCGATGATGACGGCGACGACCCGAAGACCATGGCCGCAATTGTAGAGACAGATTCCGTTTCCGAGGACCTGCCCGAAAACGATACTGATACGGGTGAAGAGGAATCCGGCGAAGCCGCTTCCGAACAACCCGAAGAGAAAAAGGAAAAGAAACCGAGAACCCGTCGCGCCCCTGCCCGGCGAAAGAAAGCCGCCCAAAAGGATGAAGCCGCCGGATCGGAAGATGGCACCAGTGAAAATGGTGAAGCCGGTTCAGACGCTCCCGAAGATGCGGAAGCCAAGAAACCGGAAAGTACAGACGATGACTCTGCCGACGATTCCGGCAAGGATGGTGACAATGAAGAAAACGGTGAAGAGGAAACCGGCAAGTCCCGTCGCCGTGGCTCCCGGCGCCGGTCATCGCGCTCACGCAGGAAATCGTCAGACAACAATGGGGATGATGGCGATGATGATGACAACGGCAAGGGAAATTCCGAGGTTGAACAGGTAGGCCAGGAAGATGCACTGGAAGAAGTGCCCAACCCGCGCCGCCAGCGTCGCCATTACAAAATCCAGGAAGTTATCAAGCGCCGTCAGGTTCTTCTTGTCCAGGTCGTGAAAGAGGAACGTGGCAACAAGGGTGCTGCACTTACCACTTATTTGTCACTGGCCGGACGTTACTCGGTTCTGATGCCCAACACCGCTCGTGGTGGCGGCATTTCCCGCAAGATCACCAATGCCGCAGACCGCAAGCGCCTCAAAGGCATTGCTTCCAAACTGGACGTGCCAAACGGCATGGGCGTAATCCTGCGAACAGCAGGTGCATCGCGCACGGAAGCAGAGATCAATCGTGATTTTGAATACCTGATGCGTCTTTGGGAGCAGGTTCGCAACCTGACACTTTCATCCTCGGCACCCTGCCTTGTTTACGAGGAAGGCAGCCTGATCAAGCGCTCTATCCGCGATCTTTACGACAAGGATACCGGGGAAATTCTGGTCAGTGGTGAAAACGGTTTTGCCGAGGCAAAGGAATTCATGGCAATGCTCATGCCCGAGCATGTCAAGAAAGTGAAACCCCACAAGGACAACCAGGCAATTTTTGCCAAATATGGCGTTGAATCCCAGCTCGATCGCATGGTTTCACCACAGGTAACCCTGAAATCCGGCGGCTACCTTGTCATAAACCAGACAGAAGCACTGGTCGCAGTGGATGTGAACTCCGGTCGTTCGACGCGTGAACATTCGATTGAGGATACGGCCCTCCAGACCAATCTGGAAGCGGCCGAAGAGGTTGCCCGCCAGCTTCGCCTGCGTGACCTTGCCGGACTGATTGTCATCGACTTCATCGACATGGAGGAAAAACGCAACAATCGCGCTGTGGAAAAACGCCTGAAAGACTGCCTCAAGAGCGATCGCGCCCGTATCCAGGTCGGCAGGATCTCGCATTTCGGCCTGATGGAAATGTCCCGTCAGCGCATGCGTGCCAGTGTGCTTGAAAGCACAATGGAAGTTTGTGAGCATTGTGCAGGTCTTGGTTACATTCGCTCGGATTCAGCCATCGCCCTGCATGTGTTCCGAGCGATCGAGGAACATGTCGCAAAGCACAATCGCTATGATGCGGTGGTGAAAACTACACGGGCAATTGCATTCCATATCCTCAACCACAAACGGGCAGCGCTTCTGGAACTCGAAATGAAGCATGGCTTGCGTGTGCTTATCCAGGGTGATGGCTCAATCAACGGGCAGGAATTCTCGATCGAGAAAGGGGAACCTGCTCGCGGAGAAACCGGCGCCGCCCCGGTTGGCTATCAGAACGAAGCTGCATTTGATGCGATGGAAGCCAGTCAGGATGACAGCGACGACAAGCAAAAATCCGGCAACCGGCGTTCGCGAAAGCGCCAGGATGACGATGATTCCGGATCAGCTCAGGATGCAGCGCAAGGCAATGACGATTCCGGTGAGGAGTCGGATGATGACCGCTCGTCACGCAAGCGCCGTCGCGGCAAACGTGGCGGACGCAAGCGCAAAAACAACGAGCGCAATGAAAACGCGTCTGAAGATGAAAATCCGGAAGTCGACAACAAGGATCATGGTGATGAATCCACCGATCCCGATGTTGACCCGAAACCGAAACGCCGCCGTGCCAGAAAATCTGACAAGCCGGAACCCGCAGATGATGAAAATGCTGCAAGCGCCGACAACAACCAGTCTGGGCAAGACGATGATGAAGCGGCTTCGAAATCGCGCACAACACGCCGCAATCGTGTAACGCAGAAAGCACCCGTTCAGGAAAAAACTGCTTCAGACGAGACCGAAAAGAAAAGCGAACCGGCAGCAGAGCCTCCACGCCCTGCCCGCCGCCGCACGTCTCGCCGGGACGCAGGCTCTGCACAGGCACCGGACGAGAATGCCGAAAGCAATTCCGCAGCAGGCAAACTTGTCGCCGAAGCCAGACCGCCGGAAACCGACGTCGACAATGTCGATCCAGCGAAAGGCAGTGCAGACAACAAGGAAGCCGACAAGCCAAGGAAAAGTGGCTGGTGGAGCCGTGGTGGCGGATTTTTTTAAGTTTCCGCAATGAAGTTTGATCCGCCGCTCACTGAAGTTCGCCTCGTCCGACGCTACAAGCGGTTTTTGGCTGATGTCGAATTCAGTGACGGTGAGATCATCACGGTCCATTGTGCAAATCCCGGCTCAATGATGGGATTGACCGACCCCGGCATCAGGGCGTGGATATCGGACAGCCGAAACCCAAAGCGAAAGCTTCGCTATTCCCTGGAAATGGTAGAGGCAAACAATACCGTGGTCGGGATCAATACGGCGCATCCCAACAGGCTTGCCATAGAGGCCCTGTCACACGGTGTGATACCCGAACTCTCGACCTACGATAACCTGTATACCGAGAAGCGGTACGGGGAAAATTCCCGTATCGACATACTTTTGACCCGTGACACCGCGCCGGACATTTACGTTGAGGTGAAGAACGTACATTTTGTGCGCACTCCCGGACTGCATGAATTTCCGGACAGTGTGACGGCGCGTGGTGCAAAACACCTTTATGAAATGGCCAGGGAAGTGGAAAAAGGCAACCGGGCAGCAATGCTGTACGTAATCCAGCGCAATGACGGTGACCGGTTACGGCTTGCAAATGATCTCGACCCCGCTTATGTCGAAGCTTTCCAGCATGCAACCGCCTGCGGTGTCGAAGCCTATGCCGTAGGCTGCGACGTCTCCCCAAACGGGATTGACCCCGTCAGGCCGGTGACGATAGAGCAACTCAATACGGCAACATGAGATAAACCGGACAGGCAATTATGACCGCTTATGTGGATGCAACCACCGCGCCAATGAAAAACACAGGCGCAATCAAGTTGTACAATGAGGCAGACTTTGCCGGAATGCGTGCAGCTTCACAGATAACGGCCGCATGCCTTGATGCCTTGGCAGAACTTATCAAGCCCGGTGTCACCACTCAGGAAATTGATGATTTTGTTGTCGAGTTCGGGCGCAAGCACAACGCCATCCCGGCAACGCTCAATTATCGCGGATTTACCAAGTCCTGCTGCACCTCAATCAATCATGTTGTCTGTCACGGCATCCCCAATGAAAAGCCCCTGCGCGAAGGGGAAATCGTGAATGTCGACGTCACCTACGTGCTGGACGGATGGCACGGGGACTCAAGCCGCATGTATGCTGTCGGAGCCATCAAACGTGCAGCCGAACGGTTGATCGAAGTGACTTACAAATCCCTTGAACTGGGAATTGAGGCAGTCAAACCCGGCAATCACACAGGTGATATCGGGCATGCCATCCAGACCTATGCCGAGGCGGAACGGTGTTCCGTCGTGCGGGAGTTTTGTGGTCACGGCGTTGGCAAACTGTTTCATGATGCACCCAACATCCTGCATTACGGAAGGCCCGGCGAAGGTGTGGAACTGCGTCCGGGAATGATTTTCACCATCGAACCGATGATCAATCTTGGCCGCCCAGCCGTTAAGGTGCTTTCTGACGGCTGGACAGCAGTTACAAGGGATCGCAGCCTGACTGCACAATTCGAGCATTCCGTTGGTGTCACCGAAACCGGATGCGAGATATTTACCTCATCGCCTGCTGGCTATACACTTCCACCCTATGCCTGAAGGCTGGACCGGTTTCGCTTTGTGAAACCGGATAATTGGCTGCAGTAGTGTGGGGGTCAATGAAGAGCAATCCGGATGGTTTCTCCGATGCCGGGGGAACGGTTAGTCATGTTCACGGTCACCGGGCCCGGCTGAAAAAGCGGTTTCGGGAAAACGGTGCCAGTGCACTCGCCGAGTATGAGTTGCTGGAATTGTTGCTGTTCCGCTCCATTCCGCGACGTGACACCAAGCCTGTAGCAAAGGAATTGTTGAAGGTGTTCGGGTCGTTTTCCGAAGCCTTGAGCGCGCCTGCAGAAAGACTGCGCGAGATCAAGGGCATTGGTGATGCAACCATTACCGACCTGAGGCTGGTAAAAGCTGCAGCCGAAAAGCTCGTTTCCGGAGAAGTAAGGGTAAAACCGTTGCTGGATTCATGGTCATCGGTCATCGAGTACTGCCGAACCAGCATGGCTTTTGAAGAGCGCGAGCAATTCAGGATCTTGTTTCTGGACAAGAAAAACAAGCTGATCCGCGATGAAGTCCAGCAAACCGGAACCGTCGATCACACACCTGTATACCCACGCGAGGTCGTAAAGCGGGCGCTGGAATTGTCGGCAACAGCCATCATCATGGTTCACAATCACCCGTCAGGGGACCCTACCCCTTCCCGCGCCGATATCGAAATGACTAAAAAGATCGATGAAATTTCCACATCACTCGGCATAACCTTGCACGATCACATCATTATTGCCAAAGATGGACATGCAAGCCTCAAGGGATTGCAACTCTTCTGAAGCAACAGCCACGGATAATTCCTCGTGATCGATTTCTATTATTCTCCCACTCCGAACGGATGGAAGGTCGCCATCATGCTTGAAGAGTGCGGCCTTGAATACAAGACGCATCTCATGCGGCTCACGGAAGGCGACCAGTTTACACCCCGGTTTCTCGAAATCAGCCCGAATGCAAAAATGCCAGCCATTGTTGACAATGATACCGGGGGAGACCCGGTCAGCGTTTTTGAAAGCGGGGCAATTCTGCTTTATCTGGCTGAAAAGACCGGCCGGTTCGCGCCAACTACCGCGCTTGGGCGAAAGGAACTGAATGAATGGCTGTTCTGGCAGGTAGGCAATCTCGGTCCGATGGCAGGCCAGTACAGTCACTTCAGAAACTACGCACCAAAGGGTGAGAGTTACGGACTGAAACGATACAAGGGTGAGTATCAACGCGCTATGGCCGTTCTTGAAGGACGGCTTGAAGGCCGGGAATACATACTCGGCGAGTATTCAATCGCAGACATGATTTCCTTTCCCTGGATACTGATTGCCAAGGCGGTTGATTGCCCGCTTGATGGTTTTCCGAATCTTGTCCGATGGCGGGCAGCCATCAAGGACCGGCCCGCAGTTCGCAAGGCGGTCGATCTTTGCCGCGAAAACCGCAATCACGGGCAAACTGCTGAAACCAACAATGTGCTTTTCAACCAGGATGCCGGTCATTTCAGGAAAGGCTAGCTCGTTTGACTAGGTTCGCAACAGCAAACAAGGGTCGAATTATGTGTGAGGGTCAGCTAGTTTGAACTGAAGGGGCAGAGGGGATTCGAAAACTGAAATGTTGAATGGCTTTGGACTTCAAAAACTGGGTATTGCTGCTATCCGTTTTCCCCTGGCTTCGACGCTTCTTGTCGCCCTGGTCACACTTGCAGCAGTGTTTGGCCTCACCCGGATCCAGTTTTCAGGCGAAAACATCGAGATTCTTCGCGACGGTTCGCAGGAGTTGAAAGATTATGACGAATTGCTCTCCAGCTTTCGTGATTTCAACAACGATGCCGTTCTGCTCATGCGTATCGACAATCTGGCAACAGTTGAAGGAATAGAAACCTTTCGGGACCTGAATTTCGAGTTCCAGCTTGATCCGCGTGTCCAGAGCGTACTCTCCATCTTCTCGCTGGTCCGTCTTGATCCGGTTCAGGGATGGCAATCGGCAATACCAGCACAATTTGACAATGACGCAGAAGTCCTGGCGGCATTGCAAAAACTTGCAAACGAAATACCAAGTTCCACAGGCCTGTTCAGCCAGTCATACGATTCTGCAGTCATTGTGGTTTATACAAAACCGGAGGCTGTGCAGGATTCCAATGTTCGTGAGACCATGCATGACTTCGCGGACATAGCGAGCAGCTTTGATACAGACACGATAAAAGTCTCGATTGCAGGGCAACCCGCCATTCGCTCCGACCTGATCGATTCAATCGTGTCAGACCTGATCGTACTTGCCCCGATCGCATTCCTGTTCTGCGCCATCCTTGCCTTTGCCTTGTTCCGGCAGCCGGTTGCAATGGTGTTGTGTGCCCTGCCCTCCCTGCTATCTACCCTGTGGTTTCTGGGCGGCACTGGCCTGGCCGGTGTCCCGCTCAATTTCCTGACCAACATTCTCCCGGTCCTGATCATTGTGGTCGTGTTTGCCGACACGCTGCACCTGTACCTGAAGTGGCAGAAAATCGCCCGGCGGGAAAGCGACGGATACGTTTCCCTCAAACTGGCAATCGAAGAAATAGGCCCGGCCTGCGCACTATCCTCGATGACCACTGCAGTGGCACTTCTTTCGCTCTGTGCCAGTGGCAATAACGGCCTGTTTCAGCTTGGCATCATTGGTGCAATCGCCATCCTTGCCGGTTTCCTGAGTGTCATCATTGCCATGCCGGTGGCCGCACTGTGGTTCACAAGGGCGGGTTTTGTGCCGCAGCAACCGGCAGCGACAAAACTCTCGGCGTTCACCAGACTGGCAATGGCGCAGCTGAAATACAGGAAAACGGTAATCATTGCCGGGCTTGTGCTGTGCGGCGCAGGCCTGTTCGCACACATGCAGATCGACAGCCGGTTTCGCCTGATAGACTATCTCGGCGACCAGTCTCTGGTAAGCCGGAGTGAAGGCTATATTGACCAGACCTATTCAGGCACGACACCGCTCTTTGCAATCGTCGAGACAGATGCAAACTTCCCGCTTGATCACGAAGCAAACCGGCAACGTCTCTACAAGACGATTGAAGGGATCGAGCAGGTATTCCCCACCGGTTCGTTCTATTCCCTTGCCGATTTCGCCAAGGAAATAGAAAAAGCAGGTGGCAAACTCGATGAGGCACTGATCGACGAAATACCTGAAGAGCTTTCAAGCCGCTTCATTTCCGCCGATCGCAACAAGGTACTGGTGACCATGTTTGCATCGGCCAATCTGGCAGCCAGCGAAACCCAGGAGCAACTTGCCCTGCTCAAGCAGGGGCTTGAAGCACAGGGTGTTTCCGGTTTCGTGAAAATCAGCGGTTATCCCGTTCTGTCCGGTGTCGTTGCCCCCCGCCTGATGGACAATCTACGCATATCGTTGCTCTTGGCTGTGCTGTTTTCCATCATTATTGTCGCGATTGCCGCGCGCTCAATCCGTCTTGGCCTGAGTTGCCTTGTTCCCAACCTGCTGCCGATCGTCTGTGTTGAACTGATCCTTTATCTGGCAGGTGTGCCACTCAACATGTCAATCACGGTTGCATTGACGGTCGCCTTCGGCATTGCGGTTGATGATTCAATACACATGCTCAACCAGTATCTGATCAACCGGCAACATCATGACAATGTGCCAGCCGTTGCCGGTGCCATAAAGGAAGTTACCCCTGCCTTTTTCTCAACAACCCTCATCCTTTCCGGTGGTTTGTTGATCATGGGGTTCAGCTCATTACCGGCCATGTCCGTTTTTGCAGTCGTGATGATTCTGACCCTTGTCTTTGCATTTCTGGCCGATATCCTTCAGCTGCCTGCCTATCTCGCAGTCCTGAAGAGTGACAACAAGGCGGCCGTCTGAGGAGGAACAAAATGCTGAAACGAGTTCTGCTGGCTGGAGCAATAGCCCTGGTAGTGCCCCAAACCGGATTTGCCCCGCAGCAAGCCGAGGCCTCACCCGAGATATTTGGCAAAATGGAGGGCCGCTGGAGGGGAAAAGGCCTCGTCCGTTCCAATGCCAAAGGCAAGAAGGAGTCAATTCGCTGCCGCATGAGCAACAAGATGATCGATGACGGCAAGAAACTCGACATCGGTGGAAGTTGCGCAGTAAGCGGCTTCGTATTCAGCCTGAATGGCTATATCGAGCAAACCGGCGGCAATCGCTACCGGGCCTCGATGTTTCGCTCCCTTGCCAGCATCAAACAGGAATCCTTTGGCGGCAAGCGCAGTGGCAACAGGATCAATTTCTCCTTCAATGCGACCGACCGCACATCAAAGAAACCCATTCGCGCGCTGATCCGAATGAACGTGAAAAGTGCATCTGCCTACGAGATACAGATCAGCCGCACAGATACGGAAAGCGGAAAAATCTTCGATGTCGGCACGTTGAAGTTTGCGAAACGCTAGGTCCGGCGTCTTTCTGAAAACCCGGAAAAACAAAAGGCAGTCTGATGAGACTGCCTTTTTATATGCCTTGCATGAGACCGAATTGATCAGGAATTGACCCCTTTGATACGGGCCTTTCTGGTCGCATCAATTGCTTTCATCAGATGCGTATCACGCCCATACATGTCGGCGAAATATTTCACGGAACCGTCAGCCTGCGGCCATGCGGTAAAATACGAAACATAGACCGGCACCTTTACCGGCAGCTTCTCGGTCAGGTTCTTGCCTTGGGCCACCTGGTTGGCGATATGCTTGCGGCTGCTGCCCATGACGGCTGCCGCCATTGCCCGTGGGTCATGCAGGCGGATACAGCCGTGGCTGAATGCCCGGTTATCCTTTTTGAACAGGCGCTTGGCAGGCGTGTCATGCATGTAGATAGAATGCTTGTTGGGGAACATGATCTTGAGTTCACCAAGTGCATTGCGCGGCCCAGGAGGCTGGCGTACGGCAAACTTCGGGTTCCGGCCAACCTCATACCAGTTAACCGAACTGGATGACATTGCCTGCCCTCCCCAGGTCCTGACCTCATAACCGCTCTGGTCCAGATAGCCCGGATTGCCAAGTGATTTTGGCAGGAATTCATTGACGATGATCGAACGCGGCACATTCCAGTATGGATTGTATTCAATGTGCTCGATTTCGTCGTAAAAGAAGTTCGTCTGGTTTGATTTCTTGCCGACCACGACCCTCATCGAGAGTTTTTCATTTCCTCCCTCGATATAACGGGCACGGTATTCCGGCTGGTTAATGAATACATGGCGATTGCCCAACTGGTGCGGAAGCCAGCGCAGGCGTTCCATCGCCAACTGAACCCGTTCAATCTTGGAAGCTGATGAAATACCTGCCAGCCGTGAAATCGTGTTCTTGCCGATAATGCCGTCAGCGCCAAGCCCGGCCTCTTTCTGGTATCCCTTGACCAGTGCAGAAAGTTCCTTCGAATAGAGTTCGTCACCCAGGTAAGCGGCCAGTGTTTCAGCATGCGTTTCAAGCAAGTCTTCTGATGCGCGCTGTTTTATGGCTGCAACAATCTTCGGAAGTTCCGGATGGCTTTTGCCGGGACGCAGAAGAATGTTCCGTTCCAGCTCGATAACGTCGTCATTGTCACTGTTCAGCGCCACAAGCTCCTGCTTGAGAGCAAGGAACTTTTCATTGTCCGGATGGAATGTCTCCAGCGTGTTTGCCGGCAATGCCTTCGAAAAAATCTTCGCCAACATGGCTGCGGCACGATCATTTCGCTCCGGAAAGTCATGATATCCGCTCAACAGGTTCGGATTGATGGAACCAAAGGAAGCGTCCATTGCATAACGCAAGGCTGCATTGGTAAGCGAAATTTCCCTGACAATGCGTGCAGAAGCCTTGGCTTCATCACTTGCAGCTTCTTCAACCGAGACTGTTTCAACTTCGTAATCGGAAGGATGCAGTCCGTATTCATCAGCCCTGGCGAGAACTTTCATTACCGAGCGGGCCTTGGCATTCCACTGTCCGTCTTCGGTAACCCAGATATAATCCTGGTTTTTGTTGTAATGATCGGAGATCACACTTGCCAGATGGCTTTCTGTGGCAAGCTCAAGCTCGCGGGCAACCGACAGGTCCTTTGTGAGTGCCGTAACATTCGGCTGCTCAATGGTTGTTGAGAGCCCCTGCTCTGCAGGAGACCCTTCATTGATCTCGATCTCGGCGGATGCAAGCTCTACTGCAAGCGGCTTCAGCGTGATGGCGGATCGCTTGGCGACCTTGTACGCATAATTCTTGCTTGTGCTGACCTTTGGCAGGCTCTTCAGTGCTGCGGCACGGCGCTCCTGCTCCCGCAATTCCCGGGCACGACGCTGCTCTATAACACGCTCTTTGTATGCCCTTGGAAACAGGATATCCAGCAATGTCTTGCGCTGCTCGGCAATTGCCGGGGTTGCCAGCACTGAACCGGCAAGCAACGCGCTTAGAAGAATACGCATCTTCATATTGAAACCTTCCGCCACATCATTCGGATTTTGCGCATCATACGCGAAACCGTATGGAAATCACAGATTCCACAAGGCCTCCCGGTCGGATTGTCATCAGATGTGATCGAAATCGCACACCCGGCGGAACCTACCGGAATAACAGGCAAATTCTCCAGTCCATAAAAAAACCGGCAGGCTGGACACCTGCCGGTCTGAATAACAATTTGTTGCGTGAGCGATTATCGGGAATAAAACTCGACCACGAGATTCGGTTCCATATGAACCGGATACGGTACATCTGCAAACGCAGGCTTGCGCACATAGGTAACAGTCATTTTGCTGTGATCGGCTTCGATGTATTCAGGAACATCGCGCTCGGCAAGCTGAACAGCTTCCAGCACGATAGCAAGCTGCTTGGAGCGGTCACGAACTTCGATCACATCACCCGGATTACAACGATAAGACGGAATATCAACCTTCTGGCCGTTCACCTTGACATGGCCGTGATTGATGAACTGGCGTGCTGCGAAGACAGTTGGCACCAGCTTGGCACGATAAACAATCGCATCGAGCCGGCTTTCGAGCAGGCCGATCAGGTTTTCAGAAGTATCGCCCTTTTGGCGAGTAGCTTCATTATAGACCTTGCGGAACTGTTTTTCTGAAATATTGCCGTAATAGCCTTTCAGCTTCTGTTTTGCACGAAGCTGGATACCGAAGTCGGAAGGCTTGCTGCGGCGACGCTGGCCGTGTTCACCCGGGCCGTATTCGCGGCGATTTACAGGAGACTTGGGACGGCCCCAGATGTTTTCGCCAAGACGGCGGTCAATCTTGTATTTGGTAGAAGTACGCTTGCTCATTACATTTCCTTGTCATGTACAATGCATGTTCAACATCACCCTTCCCGCAACATTGCGAAAAGGCAGGAAACGTACCCTCCTCTGCAGTTCATTGATAACTGCCGACAGAACAGGCTGCGCACGTTTTGCAACCGGTTCACGGGATACGTTAAAAACCGCGCAAGCCGAAATGGCTGCGCGGCAGGTGCTGGATAAGCAAAAACCGGACGCAAGTCAAGCAAGTACAGGCACACATGCAAATGAAACAGGAGTGACTGCCGGCAGGCTTATTCAACTGGACGCAAACCAAAACCGGCAATCAACTGGCGACTGGCCGGATCAATTGTGCCGCTGGTAAACTGCGCATAGCTGCGCCCTGTGAAGGGTTCCATTGCCGCAATGTCCAGATCTCCCTGCTCGAGAAGGTTGAGTGCCCTTCTTGCAATCGCTTCGGATGTATCAATCCAGTCCACAGGCCAGGGCGCCATTTTACGCATCCTGTTTGCAAGAAACGGGTAATGGGTACACGCAAGAACCACAATATCCGTACGCTTTCCCTCGCGTTCGACAAAACAGGGAGCTATTTCCGCTGCAACGGCTGCTTCATCGGTAAACCCGCCCCGCATGTAACGCTCGGCAAGGGCAGCAAGTCCGGTACTGCCAACAAGGTTCACCTCGCATTTGGAAGCATATGAAGTAATCAGGTCACGGGTATATTGCCGTTTGACCGTTCCGGGAGTAGCCAGCACGGATACGAGGCCCGAGCGGGTTCGCTCGGCGGCCGGCTTGATAGCAGGAACCGTTCCGACAAAACCGGTTGAGGGAAATGCCTCACGCAACGCGCCTATGCCTATCGTTGATGCGGTATTGCAGGCAATGACAACCAGTTCCGGTTCCCATTTGGCAATAAGGTCACCAAACAGCGCCACCATCCTGGCCGTAAGCTCGTTTTCGTCCCACGCACCATAGGGAAAGGCCGCATCGTCGGCCACGTATACAAACTGCATCTGGGGAAGCAGCACGCGCGCTTCACGCAACACGGTCAGCCCGCCAATGCCGGAATCGAATATCAGTATTCGCAAAGGGGTCACGTCTTCCCGTCAGGCGCGACTGGAAAAGCGGTTGGCAAACAGGGCTGCATAGGCAGGTTTTCCTGAAGCCATCGCCCGCCGGCGCGCTTTCCTGCGGGCACGCTTGCTGGCCAGGTTGCGCAGGCGCAAGGACCCGGTTTCGGAAAATTCAAACAGCAAACGCTTGCGCGCAAATGCACGCGCATAAAGCCATGTAAAGAGAATGCCCACAGCAAGTCCGGCAATGACGTCACTCGGGTAATGGGCTCCAACGCCAACCCTGCTTGCACCAACCCAAAGGGCCAGGACAAAAACCGCTACCCTGAATCTGGGCAACAGCAGATAGATTATCGCCGCGAGTGCACCGATTGTTGTTGAGTGCCCGGAAGGGAAGCTCGCAAATGTATAGGAATCTCCGAAAGGCACGGACATCCAGTAGGAACTGCCGTCAAACAGTGCCGGACGAGCCCGCCCGATCAGGTTTTTGAGGACGATTGCGATCAGTCCGCTGAAAACGATTGTCGTCAAGGCAAAGTAGAAATGTAGGAAAACATGATGCCACTGAACCATGTGGGGTACGCTCAGCCGGTCATCACGATATGCAGACATGAACAGAACGATGCTACCTGTACCGATAATCAGCCAGTGTGACTTTCCGATATCTGTCGTAAGAGTGAACCACCTGTTCAGAATGCCGGTTTCGCCATAGTAGAAATCATCAAACCTGGGATCAAGAACCAGATAGGCGAACGAGATCGCCACGGCTATGGTAAGCAAAACAGCAGCAAAAAGCTTTGCATCCGGAAGCACTCCGTGTGCCTTCGTCACCTTTCGGCGGTCTACAAAACGGTAATAGTCCCGCATGGACCGTATCCAGGAATTTAGAAGCATGATTCCCCTGAGTGCGTATTCCGGAATTCGTATACCCATAGACGTTCTGCCGGATGGTGTCGTGAAAAGCAAGTCTGTGAGCCGGATAGCAGCAGATGCATTCAGATATGTGACAATTTTGTTCCACAGGAAAAACAACAAGAATATCCCCGGGTTTCTGGCAGTTCTTGTTTGAAACCCGATGCTTTTACTTGTCCTTTTGGGTGTCAGCCCCGCTTCTGCCCTTCATCCATCGGCGCTCAAGGGCCGCAATCACTCCCCTTAGTGTCTGGATCGCCGGTTCATTCAGTTGCGCGTGGGTAAATATGTTGCGGATATTAAGAACCAGGGTTTCCTTCATTTCCGGAGGATAAAAATAATGGGCATCATCCAGGGCGCTCTCCAGATGGTCTGTCAGCCGAATCAGTGACTCCCTGCTGGCAGGAGTAACGTCCGGGCTTTGGAATACGGTTTCCCCCTTCTCAATGGATGTTCGCATCCATTCATATGACATCAGCAAAACAGCCTGGGCTATGTTGAGAGAGGCAAATGCCGGATTGACCGGAAAGGTCACAATTTCGTCTGCAAGGGCAACTTCCTCGTTGTTCAATCCCCAGCGCTCCCTGCCGAAAAGAATGCCGACGCTTTGCCCGGTCCCAATCAGCCCCTTTGCGTGCTCACAGGCGGTATCGGGCGCAAGAACGGGCTTTACCATCTCCCGTTGCCGGGCTGTTGTAGCCATCACATGGTTGAGGTCGCCAACAGCTTCCTGGATCGTTTCGTAAACCCGGGTCTGGTCGATCACGTGATCAGCCCGGCTGGCGGCAGCCTTTGCCTTCTCACTGGGCCATCCGTCCCGCGGGTTTACCAGCCGCAGTTCGCTCAAACCGAAATTGGCCATTGCCCGGGCAACCATGCCGATGTTTTCACCCAGTTGCGGCTCAACCAGTATGATGACCGGCCCGCCCGTAAGCATCTCTTTTGTTTTGTCAGTTCCCGACATTGATGAAACCGTTCCGTTGACGCATTCTAAACGCGTGTCTCCTAGCAGGGGTTTATCAAGGTGGAAACAGCAAGTTTGGGCTCAATGCACACCCATCGGCTTTCAAGGGCATTCGTGTTTGGCGGAACCTATGGCAACCTGCAGGCAACCAGGGCGATGCTTGAGCAGGCGTATCATTTGGGGTTCAGCCCGCAGGAGATTATTTTCACAGGAGACAGCGCTGCATATTGTGCAGACCCCGAAGCCACTGCCCGGTTGATCATCGATGCCGGAATCCCGGCAATCATGGGCAATTGTGAAGAAGCTCTGGCCAATGACAGCGCGGATTGCGGATGCGGGTTTGAAGAGGGGTCAGCTTGCGACCTGCTCTCCGTGCAATGGTTCGGGTATTGCAGGGCCCACATTTCTGCTTACGTCAGGCAATGGATGGCCTCCCTGCCCCGCTCGCTCGTGGTGGAGATTGGAAAATTCCGCCTGCTTTGCACCCATGCCACGCCGGACAGTATCAACCGGTTCGTTTTCGCCTCTGATTTCGCAACCGGAAAGTTCAGTCCGCTCGACGGACCGTATGACGGCTATGTCACCGGCCATTCCGGCATCCCGTTCGCCACCGGCACCAACGGGAAATGCTGGATCAACACGGGCGCAGCCGGAATGCCTGCCAATGACGGTACATCGCGCGTCTGGTACGGCATTATCGAACAACAGGAAGACGAGTTGGTAACGAGGCTCATGCCTTTGTCATATGACTATCCCGCGGCTATCAGCTCGATGGAGAAAAATGGCTTGCCAACCGGCTACGCGCAATGCCTGGCTGATGGCCTTTGGCCAAGCCATGACATTTTGCCAGAAGTTGAAAAGAATGCTGGCGGGCGGGCGCTGGAAGAAACGACATTCAGGTTTTGCCGTAAAACCGGACATGCACCGGCAGAACCGGCATCACCCCCTGATGTAAGCAGTTCTTCTGCAGCAGAATGATCAGTCCAGATCACCCGGATAAGGTTGCTCGTATTCCTGGCATCCGTCACAAATCCTGTTGACCTTGTGGCGCTTTTCCCAACCTTCAATATGATCCTGTGACACGGTTGTCCCGACAATCATCCGGTCAATGCCCTGACCATTCGATGCTTCAGCCATTTCGTCTGCTGAACCGGGGTCACCTGCAGACTTGACTTGCCAGGCCACTGCCACACCCATTGCCAGGATCGAATACCCGATAATCCGCATGTTTACTCCCCCTAAATTCTGAACATTTTCAGTAACAATGCCCAAAAAAAATTAACCGGACTTTAAGATTGATCAAATTTTGGGGAAGCCTGCATTTGCCGCTCCCCATAAAACGGATTTGCCGGTTTTCCACCCCTCTGGAATGGTATTCATAAACATTCTGGAAACGCTTTTTCTGTATCAATTACCCGGTCATGCCACGGGAAAACGCAGTGTCCAGTTTGTCAGCCCTAAGAACACGCTCATTGGAGCGCTATTCCGCCATCAAGACGGGTGTAGTGCAAAGACGGCGTGAACTGCATCATTACGAAGACCACACGGCCTTTTTCTTCAGCAAGGTCAGCGCAGCGTCGGCCGCGCTGATTACATTTTTCCTGACGCTTGAACCGGCCCTGCTGGCTGCCGCCATTGTTATGGGAGCGGTCCTTCTCCTTGATATATGGAACATCCGGGCACACAAGAAACTGGTTGACGGCCTGTCGCACAACTACAGAAGATGGCAATTCGGATACAGTTCGCTTTCAACCATATTCATGTTTTCAACCGGCCTGTGGTGTTTCCTGTGCCTCTATCTGACCACAGATCCCTTCGTGCACCTGCTTTGCATATCCATCACAATGGGCAACCTTCTCAGCCTGATATGCAGAAACTTCACCAATGACAAGATCCTGACAATACAGGTTGCAGCGGTCGGCATTCCGGTAATGATCGGGATTTTCTCCTATGGAGATTTCCGCAGCATCATATTGAGCGCATTCTTTTTGCCGTTGTTCTCCAGTATTCGTGACATGTCCGCGCGGTTGCGGAAATTCTTCAAGGATGTTGAAAGCCACTATATCGAGAAGGAAGAGTTTGGCATTCAGCTCAACGAGGCACTGGAAAGCATGTCCCACGGCCTCATCATGTTTGATGAAGACATGAAATTGAGGATTATCAACCAGACTGCACGCGACATTCTCAACATCGCCCCCGAGATCAACTGTTACAGCAAGGGACTGGAAGAGATTGCCCGCCTGGTGGACGCTCACAAACCTTCTTCCAACCGGGTCCGGATTCTTGAGCACACGCTTCTGAAACGCTTACGGCATCGCAGCCAGGACAAGGTTTTCAAGATTTCAGGTGACCTTTACATCGAGTTGTCGATCAAGCTGCGGGATGAAGGCGGCTGCGTTCTGGTCTTCGAGGATGTCAGCCAGCGTATCCAGTACGAGTCACGCATCAACGAACTGGCACGGTTTGACGAACTCACAGGCCTTTGCAACCGAAGCTACTTCATGCAGCAGGCAAAGCGTGTACTGAACAATACCGGTGACAACGAAACCGGTGCGGTACTCTTCTTTGATCTCGATGATTTCAAGCGCGTCAACGATACATTCGGACACGAGGCGGGAGATTTTATCCTCTCTTCTGTTGCCGAACGTCTAAAACAGCTTCTTCCCAATGGAGCAATTGGCGCCAGATACGGTGGAGACGAGTTCGTCGTAATTGTGAAAGGTGCTGACCTGCCTGGCGGCGTTGAGGACCTTGCAGAGAACATCGTCAGGGAAGTTGCCAGGGATCTGGTTTACAACAACCAGATCCTGCGCTTTGGTGCCAGCTTGGGTTTTGCACGCTTCCCGAAAGACGGAACTTCCGTCGAGCGCTTGCTGAAACTTGCAGACCTTGCACTTTACGAAGCCAAGTCGGCAGGCAAAAACAGCTATCGTAACTTCACACCGGAAATGGAAAACTCGTTGCAGGAAAGGCTGCAGCTTGAAAATGACCTCTCCCACGCGATCAAGAACAATCTGCTGGAACTTCACTTCCAGCCGATTGTGTGTGCCGATACCGGAAAGACCAGGGTTTTTGAATCTCTCACACGCTGGACAAGAAACGGACAACCGGTCAGCCCCGCACGGTTTATTCCCATAGCTGAAGATCTGGGCCTGATCACCGAAATCGGCAGTTGGACATTGCTGGAAGCGTGCCGCAATTGCGTGACCTGGCCGGAAGATGTCTCTGTCGCAGTGAACGTCTCCGCGGTTCAGTTCCAGGTTGGTTCGATTATTGCAGCCGTTAAAAAGGCACTTGATGAAAGCGGCCTCGAACCGTCCCGGCTTGAAATAGAAATCACCGAAACTGCGGTGCTGAATGACCTCTCCCATGCAACAGCTGTTCTTGAAGAACTGAGCAAGCTGGGCGTACGCATTTCGCTTGATGATTTCGGCACGGGTTATTCCAGCCTTTCCTATCTGCACAAACTGCCACTCAACAAGGTCAAGATAGACAAGTCCTTTGTTGATGACATTGAAACCAACAAGCGCTCCCGCACCCTGCTCAAGGGTATCACTGCGCTGGGCCGTGCGTTGGGCCTGAAGATCGTTGTGGAGGGCATAGAGACCCAGGACCAGTGCAACCTTCTGGCCGAGCTTTATGAAGTCGATTTCATGCAGGGCTACTATTTCGCCAAGGCTGTACCGGCAGAAGAAGCTGGTCGGTTCCTCAACAGGCCGGACCATGAGATCGACAAGGAAATCACACCGGACGAAGAAACGCTCAACCTTGCAACCCGGGAGATGGTCGCCTGACCATACCTGCTGCTAGGCCAAACCGGCCAGTCTCGCCTTCTCAACCAGCATTTCCGCCTGTCTGACTGAAGCATAGTCAACCATCCGGCCATTCAGCGTCACAGCCCCCTTCCCCGAGGCTTCCGCTTCTTTCATCGCCTTGAGGATGTTCAATGCATCATCAATCTGGTTGCTGTCTAGCCCCATGATTTCGTTGGCCATTTCAATCTGGGAAGGATGGATCACCCACTTTCCCTCAAACCCGAGTGTGGCAGCCCGTTTCGCAGCCATCCGAAACGCCTCCGGATTGTTGAAGTCTGAGTATGGCCCGTCTACCGGTCGCAATCCGTTGGCACGCGCTGCCACAACAATCCGGGAGAGCACGTAGTGCCACATGTCTCCTTCATAATCAGCGCTCTGGCCACCGATATCCGTGACGCGCGCGTGTATGGAAGCAGCATAATCGCCTGGCCCGAAATGAAGGCTTTCGGTACGCCGGCTTGCCGCAGCGATTTCCTCGATGTTTTGCAGTCCCTTTGCAGACTCGATCTGCAATTCCAGACCGGTTGTGCTTGTGATGCCCATCGCTGATTCAATTTGTTGCAGAAGTGTATCGATCATGAAGACCGTTGCGGCGTTCTCCACCTTCGGAACCATGACCAGATCGACATGTTCCCCCGCTTTTTCCATGACATCGACAAGATCACGATACATGAATTGCGTGTCGGCGGCATTGATGCGCACAGAAACCGTCTTTGCCGACCAGTCTTCGGCCAGAAGCACATCGGCGATGTTCTGTCGTGCCTTCGCCTTGTCAGCGGGCGCTACGGAATCCTCGATATCCAGCATCACGATATCAGCATCCGAAATCCGGGCTTTTTCGAGAAATCTCGGGTTGCTTCCCGGCACAGCCAACTGGCTCCTGTTGAGCCGGACAGGTCGTTCAGCTGTATTCGGTATCATGAAGCCAATCCTTTGGTAAAAAGACGTCCCAGTTCGGGCCTGTCACTCTGGTCCCCGGCAAGCCTCAGCGCATGCCAGGCCATCGCATGGTTGGAAGATGTCACTGGCACCCCCGTACTCTTCTCAATACCGGCAACAGCGTTCATCAGTCTGACATTCGTGCAGGAAACAAATACCATGTCGACGGAACTGGCCTTCAGAATTTCGCTGACACCTGTTTCAAGACTGGCCGCATCAATGCGGGCAACCACGGGATCACGCTCTTCCTCGAAAGAGGCAAATATCGGAACCTCGAAACCGGCACTTTCGATAGACGAACGGACAATGTTGTTCACATCCTCGCGGTATGGCGTCAAAACGCCGATCCGCTTGGCACCAAATGCCTTGAATGCGGAAAAGGCTGCGGCGGAAGGGGTTGTGCATTTCGCATCCGGCTGGACTTCCCGAATACGCTCGAATACCCGTTCATTGCCCAGAACCATGGATGCCGAGGTGCAACCATAGGCAACCACATCAAGCCGTTCTCCGGGAAGTATGGTTGCCACCGTCTGCGATATTCTTGGTTCCATTGCCGCCAGTGTCTCTGGTGTGATTGCGGTTTCATTCGCAATGCGCGACGAAAACAGGGAGATTTCTTCCCCGGGAAAGACGGTACGGAATTCCTGTTCGACGGTATAATCCGTTGCCAGAACGACCAGACCTACCCGGGCTTTCGAACCAATCCCCCCATCAGTGGCAAAGGGCAGTTTCAGGTAATCGGTCATGCTCAGTCTACGGCTGCAATGACGCCGATTTCGACCAGCAGATCAGGCCTTGCGAGTTTCGATTCGACACAGGCACGGGCCGGAGCATTCCCTTCCGGAACCCAGGCATCCCAGACCGCATTCATTTCCGCGAAATTGGCCATGTCGGTAATCCAGATGGTCGCTGACAGCACTTTCGTCTTGTCTGTCCCCGCTTCTGAAAGCAGTGCTTCTATCTTGCCGAGAATCGCCTTTGTCTGCTCGGTCACGCTGTCACCTTCCGCAACCTGTCCGGCAGTATAAACGGTGTTCCCGTGAACGACAGCCTGGCTCATCCGGGTTGCAGTCTTGATTCTCTTGATGCTCATTACACGCCTTTCAAATGCGGTTGTCGGATAATATTCGCGACAATAGGCAGACCGCCATTCACTTGGCAACCACCCTGTTCGACATCACTTTTACAGCCCGCATTATTGCCTGAGAAGAAAATCATTATTGCCTTATCGGAAACCGGCAAGCGGTTTTTGCGGGCCGAAACAACCGTCTCACCCCGATTTGGCGATTTTAATCAAGGGACTATTTGGTGCTGGATGCTTGCCGCACAACGGGTTTGGTGATTTAAAGTTCATCTGCATCTTACGGTGCGGAACTAAAAAGCATGTGTATTCATGCAGTGGAGGAGAAGAAATGACTGACAAACTTAATCGTAGAAAGTTTCTGAAAGGAAGCGCTGTCGCATCGACTGTTGCAGCAGGCAGCCTGGCAGCTCCAGCAGTTGCCCGCGCCGAACCTACCGTCCTTAAAGTTCAGGCTGCCTGGGGTGGTGGTATCTTCCTAGAAAATGCCAAATCCTATGTCGAGCGTGTTCACGCAATGGCCGGCAAGGATTTGAAAATCGACCTTCTGGCAGTGGACTCGGTTGTTAAGACCGGCCAGATGCAAAACGCGGTACACAAGGGACTGCTTGATGGCTGTCATTACGTACCGGCCTACTGGTATTCCAAGTCGAAAACAGCATCGCTCTTCGGTACAGGCCCCTGCCTTGGCTGGTCATCCAACGAAGTGCTTGGCTGGGTGCATTATGGCGGCGGACAGGAACTGTTTGACGAACTGATGGAAACCCTGGGCCTGAATATCGTGTCGTTCTTCAACTCGCCAATGCCGGCCCAGCCGCTTGGATGGTTCAAGGAAGAAATCACGGATGCTTCACAGATGGACGGCCTGAAGTACCGGACCGTTGGTCTGGCCGCCGACGTTCTGCTCGAAATGGGCATGTCCGTGGTGCAGCTGCCAGGCGGTGAAATCCAGCCTGCCATGAAGTCCGGCCTGATTGATGCAGCCGAGTTCAACAACCCGACTTCTGACCGTGATTTCGGCATGCAGGATGTTTCCAAACATTACCATCTGGCATCATTCCACCAGTCACAGGAGTTCTTCGAAGTGTCCTTCAACAAGGACAAGTTCAACTCCCTCCCGGCTGAACACCAGGCTATCCTGAAACATGCTTCGGAAGCTGAAAGTGCCAACTTCTACTGGCACAATACCAAGCGCTACGCAGACGACCTTCAGAAGCTGAAGGATGAAAACGGTGTAAACGTTTACCGCACACCGGACTCTGTGATGGCTGCCCAGCTTGAAGCCTGGGATATTGTGGTTGACCGGATTTCCGGTGAAGATCCGTTCTTCGCGAAAGTCATCGAGTCTCAGCGCGCCTATGCCGAGAACGTGATGAACTATCTCAACCTGAACCAGCCGGACTACAAGCTTGCTTACGAGCACTACTTTGGTTGATCAGGTCTGATAAGGACCGCAAGCCCCGGGGCGGCCCCAAATCCGCCCCGGGCACCAAAACAAGACTTCCAGCCCCGCCTGAACGTACCGGCATTGCCGGGGAGAAACACGCATGGAAAGAATTATCTATTCGATTGAAGGCCTGAATCTGTGGATCGGCCGGGCTTTTGGCTGGTGCATACTCATTCTTACACTCGCTGTCGCCTACGAGGTGTTTGTCCGCTACGTTCTCAACGCACCGACCGTCTGGTCTCTCGACATGCAGATCCAGATGTATGGCGCCCTGTTCCTGATGACGGGTCCGTATGCCCTGGCGCAGGGAGCACATGTGCGCGGCGATTTCCTGTACCGGCTTTATCCGGTAAAATGGCAGGCAACTTCCGATTTCATCCTGTATGTCATCTTTTTCGTGCCCGGAATGTTCGCACTTGTTTACGCCGGATATACGGCTGCTTCGGAAAGCTGGCGCTTTCAGGAGGTCAGCCTCAACAGCCCCGCCGGCATACAAATCTACTACCTCAAGTCACTTATTCCGGTAGTCGGCTTCCTCATGCTTCTGCAGGGCTTTTCAGAAATGCTTCGCTGCTGGAAGGCAATGCGCACCGGCGTGTGGATGCCCCGTCTCAACGATGTGAAGGAAACCGAGGATCTGCTGGCTGATACAGATCCCGATCTTCTGCTTCACAAGAACGAGAAAATCGGCGAACCCGGCCCCGCCCAACCCTGATGCCTGAAGCAATACCGGCTGTAACCGCAACATTCGAGTAAACGAGCATGGAAAATCAAGAAGTCGCAATTGTAATGCTGGTAAGCTTCATCTTTCTGGTGTTGCTTGGCTTTCCCGTCGCCTTCACGCTGATGGCAATGGGGATCGGCTTTGGCTTTTATTATTATACGACCCAGGGCGACACGATACTCCAGTTCGCCGATGTGCTGAACAACCGCATTTTTGACCTGTTTGCCCAGCGCACATTCGAGGTCATGGACAACGCCACCCTGGTCGCCATCCCGCTTTTCCTGTTCATGGGCTACATTGTCGAACGGGCAAACATTATCGACAAGCTGTTCTTCTCGATTTATCTCTCGGCCCGGAAACTGCCCGGTTCCATGGCAATTGCCGCCCTCGTGACCTGTACCGTTTTCTCAACCGCTTCGGGCATTGTTGGCGCTGTCGTAACCCTGATGGGCCTCCTTGCCTTCCCGGCAATGGCGAATGCCAACTACAACCGGGAATTTGCATCCGGTGTGATCTGTGCCGGCGGTACGCTCGGCATCCTCATACCACCATCCATCATGCTCATCGTTTATTCGGTGATTGCGGAACTGTCCCCCTTGCGCCTTTATGCTGCTGCGGTATTTCCGGGCCTTCTCCTGGCCGGTTCCTACATGGTCTACGTTGTGGTGAGGGCCTGGCTCAACCCGCAGCTTGCTCCTCCCCCGCGTGATGAAGATGTTCCCCCGCCCGCAGAAATCTTCAAGGACCTGCTTGTATCGTTCTTCCCGCTGACCATTCTCATCATGCTTGTTCTCGGTTCCATTCTCGGCGGCCTTGCCACGCCCGCAGAAGCGGCTGCCATGGGCGCTGCAGGTGGCATAGTGCTGGCTGCCGCCTACCGGTCGCTGACATGGCAAAAGCTGAAGGAAAGCGTGTTCCTGACAGCCAAGGCAACCTCAATGGTCTGCTGGCTGTTCATCGGCTCGTTCATATTCTCGGCAGTATTTTCCCTTTTAGGCGGTGAGCATCTCATCAAGGACTGGGTGCTCAGCCTTGATCTGGAACCGTGGATGTTCCTCATCATCGTCCAGTTGATCATCTTCTTCCTCGGCTGGCCGCTGGAATGGTCGGAAATCCTCATCATTTTCGTACCGATCTTCCTGCCCATGCTTTCGGCATTCGATGTGAACCCGTATTTCTTTGCGATGCTGGTTGCTCTCAACCTGCAGACGTCATTCCTTACCCCGCCCATGGCCATGTCTGCCTATTATCTGAAAGGCGTTCTCAAGTCGCAGATTGAGCTCGTGGAGATTTTCAAGGGCATCCTGCCTTATCTTGCCATCGTGATCGGCTGCATGGTCATCATGTACCAGTTCCCCGGCCTTGCCCTTTGGCTGCCGGACTACCTCTTCCCGTAAGCCGCAAGTATTGAAATGTCAGATATTCCACCAAACGGACTCACAGCAGTCGAAGCTTCGGAAAAAATACGCGAAGGCTGGCTCACATCTGTCGAACTGACGGAAGCGTGCCTGAAGCGCATTGAGGAAACCGATCCGCAAATCGGTGCCTGGGCCCATATCGATCGTGAAAAGGCACTGGCACGCGCCCGGCAATGCGATGATATGCGCACGCATGGCAGACCGTTAGGCGCATTGCACGGCATTCCGGTTGGCCTGAAAGACATAATCGACACCAGGGATTTCCCGACAGAACGCGGCACACCTGTCTTCAAGGACCGGCTGCCCGAAACCGATGCCCGTATTGTAGAACGGCTGCATGAGGAAGGGGCTGTCATTCTCGGCAAGACCGTCACCACGGAACTGGCTTTTCTGCATCCTGCCGGAACCCGCAATCCCCACAATCCGGAACACAGCCCCGGAGGGTCGTCGAGCGGTTCTGCTGCTGCAATTGCCGCCTTTCACGTGCCGCTTGCAATCGGCACCCAGACAAACGGATCAGTTATAAGACCCGCTGCCTATTGTGGCATTACCGGCTTCAAGCCAACACGCGGCGTCATTCCCCGTACAGGCATCCTGCAAACCTCGAAATCACTCGACCAGGTCGGTGTCTTTGCCCGTTCCATCGAGGATGCAGCACTGCTGACAGATGCCATTTCCGGTTACGATCCCCGTGACGCGGGCTCCTATGCTCGCGCAAGGCCTGCAATGCTCGCTGGCGCACGTCAGGAAGTCCCGGTCGAACCGTCTTTTGCATGGTTCGACCTGCCCTTTGCCGACAGGCTTTCAAGTGATGCTGCCGCCGGCCTGAACGAGGTCGTGCAAGCCATGGGGGGTACCGTTACCCGCCTGCAGGCTCCGGATACATTCGAAGGGCTGCTGGAAACCCAGCGGATCATTCACGAATATGAAATCTGCCAGCATCTCGAGACAGTATTTGCAGATCACTGGGAGCAGATCAGCACGTCGCTTCAGCCGGTTGTTGAACGCGGCCGCGAAATCGGACGGGACGAATATGAACACGCCCTGGGGGTCATGGCCCAGCTGGAAAGTTTTGCCGAAGAATTCTTTCACGACTACGATGCGATCATCACACCGTCCTGCACCGGCGAAGCACCGCTTGCAAGTGAGGGAACCGGTGATCCGGTGTTCTGCACCCTGTGGACGCTTGCAGGATTGCCCTGCCTGAACCTGCCACTCCTGGTAGGCGAAAACGGCCTGCCCATTGGTGTTCAACTGGTGGGTGCCTGTGAGAAGGACGACCGGCTGCTGAGAACAGCGAACTGGCTTGTTTCCGAACTTTCCGGCGACAACGACAAGGAGGAATAACCATGCAGACCGCACCGTTGAATTCCATATCGGCATTTCTGGGAACAGCAATACTGACAATTTTCGTTGTCGCCCTGGCAGAAAGCATATCGGCAGGTTTTGCCGGCTTCTGGGGAGGCCTGCCTTTCTGGCTGATCATCCTTTTCATCATTTATCTGGCCGCATACAATTTTCTGGAAGAATGCATCGGCCTTCCGAAAGCCCTTGCCTTCTTCCTGCAAATGCTCGGCATTGTATATGCAGGTGCTACCCTTGCTTTCGGTTGCTGGCAGGCTTCCAGATTTGTCACAAAATTCGGAACTTCCAGCTTCAGTCTCCCGTTCTCGGACACAGAACACATGCTTGCCAACGGATGGTTGCAGGGCTTCTGGATTTTCATTGGTATCTGCATCATCTTCACCGCTGCCTATTGGGGCATGAAGACCTATCGCGAATACAAAAACCCAACCACCACCTGATCGAGGTATTATGTCGAAACCGGTTCTCTGGATCACCCGTCGCCTTTCCGACCGCACCCTGGAACGTGCGCAACAGGATTACGACTGCATTATCAATCACGAAGATGGCGAACATTCTGCCGCAGAAATCATTGAAATGAGTGCCAAGGTGGATGCCATCCTTCCCTGCCATTCGGAGGTTTTCAGGGGCGAGACCGTGGACCGGCTGGATGATCGCGTAAAAATCATTGCCAACCACTCTGTCGGAACCGACCATTGCGACATTCCTGCACTCAATGCCCGCGGCATTACCGTAACCAACACACCGGACGTGCTGTCTGATGCAACTGCGGAAATTGCCTTTCTGTTGATGCTTGGCGCGGCCAGACGGGCTGTTGAAGGCGACACCCTGGTGCGACAGGGCAAATGGGATTTCTGGTCTCCTGCCTTCATGGTCGGCAAGCAGGTGTCCGGCGCACGAATTGGCATTATCGGCATGGGTCGTGTCGGCCAGGTAATGGCTGATCGCGCCCGCGGTTTTGACATGGAAGTTCATTATCACAACCGCTCACGCCTTCCTGCCGACAAGGAAAAAGGCGCAACCTATCACGACACTGTCGAAAGCCTCTTGGGTGTTGCGGACTTCCTTTCCCTCCATTGCCCTGCAACCGAGGATACCAAAGGCATGATGAATGCGGAGCGGTTTGCCTTGATGCCGGATGGAGCCGTGTTTGTGAATACCGCAAGGGGAGCACTGGTTGATGAGGATGCCCTGCTCTCGGCACTTGATAGTGGCAAACTGTCCGCGGCCGGTCTAGACTGCTTCGTCAAGGAACCTGGCGGAAATCCTGCATTTGCAGCCCATGACAATGTCTTCATGCTGCCCCATATAGGTAGTGCAACAGTTGCAACGCGTGATGCCATGGGCTTTCGTGCGCTTGACAATCTGGATGCATTCTTCTCAGGAAAGACACCAAAAGACAAGTTGTAACAATGACTTCCATCATGTGGTTCAGACAGGATTTGAGACTTTCCGACAATCCTGCGCTTCTGCACGCCTGCAGCCACGGCAAGATAATACCTCTCTTCGTTCTTGATACTTCAGACCGAAAGCTGGGCGGTGCCTCCAAATGGTGGCTGCATCACAGTCTCAAATCACTTGAAGAGGATTTTGGAGGGCTTGTTGTTCGACAGGGAGATCCTCTCAGTATCATAAGCTCGATGATTGCTGATACCGGTGCCGAAGGCGTTTACTGGAACCGGGGCTATGAGCCCCACATTGTCCGGCGTGATACCGAGATCAAATCTGTTCTGGGCGAAGATGGACATGATGTGAAGAGTTTCCCGGGAAGTGTTGTGCGTGAACCGTGGGAAGTGGAAACCGGTTCCGGCGATCCCTACAAGGTTTACACTCCCTTCTGGAAAGCAGTACTTTCAAAAGGCATCCCCGGGCCTGCCGGAAACGCAAAGCCCGAACTGGCTGACCTGTCGGGATTGGGCGAGAAAATCGACGACCTGAAGCTGCTTCCCGAAAAGCCGGATTGGGCAGAAGGTTGGCAAGACTTGTGGTCCCCCGGCGAAAAAGGGGCCATGCAGCAACTGGAACAGTTTCTGGAGAACGGGCTTGAGGGTTATGGCGAATTACGGAATCGCCCGGACCTGCCCAATGTTTCACGCCTTTCCCCGCACCTGCATTTTGGTGAAATTTCTCCCAGACAGGTATGTGAAATTGCCTATCGCAAGGCCGGAGACCAGGCCAAATATTCCGGCGATGTCAAAAAATTTGTAGCGGAGATCGGCTGGCGGGATTTCGCCAACAACCTGTTGTTCCATTTCCCGGAAATTCCCGAGAAGAACTGGAAACCGGCCTTCGATGCTTTTCCCTGGCGCGAGAATGAAGAAGACTTGCAGGCCTGGCGGAAGGGGCAGACCGGCTATCCGATGATTGATGCAGGGATGCGTGAACTCTGGCAAACCGGCTACATGCACAACAGGGTGCGCATGCTTGTTGCAAGCTTTCTCGTCAAACACCTGCGCATTCACTGGAAACATGGCGAGGAATGGTTCTGGGATACGCTTTGTGATGCGGACATGGCAAACAACACGACAAGCTGGCAATGGGTAACGGGTTCAGGCGCGGACGCTGCACCCTATTTCCGCATATTCAATCCGATAAGCCAGGGTCCCAAATTCGACCCTGCTGGCGATTATGTTCGAAAATGGTGTCCCGAGCTTGCTGAACTCGACACGAAATACATTCATGCCCCCTTTGATGCACCTGACGAAGCTTTGGAAAAGGCAGGGGTTGAGCTTGGCAAAACCTATCCCCATCCCCTGGTAGACCATGCAGAAGCGCGCGAAGCCGCCCTCAAGGGTTACGAGGACGTCAAGGATGCGGGAAACTGAGACAGGGGTGTGCCGGGTAATATTCGCTGCCTTGGAAGTTTCGCCTTGATTGTTCCCCCCTGCTCCGCTAGCCAGACCTTGTCCATACCGCAGGCGACCGTGGTGGAATTGGTATACACAGCAGACTTAAAATCTGCCGACTTCGGTCATACGGGTTCAAGTCCCGTCGGTCGCACCATTTCATGTTTGGCTGAAAGGGGTTAGGATTATTTTCGTTGACCGAACAATCAAGTCCCAACCTGTCAGACATGGCCAGAAACCCAATGAACAAAACTCCTGATATTGTAACCGCCGGCATGCTGGCGATTGGCGACGAACTTCTTTCAGGACGTACGCGCGACAAGAATATCGGGCATTTGGCAAGCGCCCTCACCCTTCAGGGAATTGACCTTCGTGAAGTTCGTATTGTTGCGGACGAGGAAGATGACATCGTGGCTGCCGTCAATGCCCTGCGCGAACGGTATGACCTGGTGTTCACCTCCGGTGGCATAGGCCCCACCCACGACGACATCACGGCTGATGCAATTGCGAAGGCTTTTGGCGTCAAGATCGACCATGATCCGCGCGCAATGAAAATCCTTGGTGAGCATTACGAGGAGCGGAAAATGGAATTCACCCCCGCCCGCAAGCGCATGGCAAGGATACCTGATGGCGCCAGTCTGATCGATAACCCTGTTTCAAAGGCCCCCGGTTTTGTCATTGGCAATGTCCACGTCATGGCAGGTGTCCCGTCTGTGTTTCAGGCAATGCTTGAAAACGTTGCCAAAACACTGCCCAGCGGTCAGGCGATGCTGTCGCGGGCGGTGGAGTGCGGTTTTGGTGAAGGCACGATTGGCGAGCCGCTGGGAAAGATACAGGCAAACCATCCTCTTACCTCCATCGGTTCCTATCCCAAATTTGATGGCAGGAACTTTTCCACACAGATTGTTGTTCGCGGCCGTGAGGAAACGGCAATAGAAGCGGCCGCAGAGGCGGTCAAAATCATGCTGGATGAACTGAAGGAAAAATCCGGAACTGCCTGAGTTTCCGATTACCACGACTGTCTCAGGCGCAGCCCCCAACCTGCACCAGGATCATGAACAATGCTGAACATCCCAATCTACATTGGTGCTGCAATTGCTGAAATCGCCGGATGTTTTGCATTCTGGGCATGGTTGCGGCTCGACAAGCCGTTCTGGTGGGTCTTGCCGGGCATTGCCTCACTTGGCCTGTTTGCCTATCTGCTCACCCTGATAGACAGCACTGCTGCCGGTCGCGCCTATGCTGCCTATGGCGGTATATACATCGCCAGCTCCCTCGCCTGGCTCTGGCTGGTCGAGGATGTCCGCCCTGACCGGTGGGATATTCTTGGAACGATGATCTGTCTCTTGGGAGCAGCGATAATACTTGCAGGCCCGCGGGCAGGAACCTGACTTTTCTTTCCATCGGAAAGATTTCACGCTTTTTTTCCTGGATATCCTGCAAAACCTGCCGAAAACCGGTGGTCTTTCCCATTTCCGGGTAAGAGATTGTTATCAGAATTGCCTTATTTTGAAGGCAATCTGTTGAACTCTTTTGGAAAGACCGACAATGCTGATCAGGTTTCTAGCAGGCAAAAAAGGCTCTGTTGCCACCGAATACGCGATACTTGTCGGCCTCATGGCTGTTGCCATTATCGGGGCAGTTGCCACACTCGGAGATAAATCCGAAAGCATGATTTCGACTACCGCCGACAAGGTAACCACCGCCACCAAAAAAGCGGGAAAATAACCGCTTCACCCACTTCAGTCAGGCATGATGAACAGGTCGGTAGCACCGGGCCTGACACCCGCAGCTGTCAACATCGCATGGATTTGGCCACGGTGATGGGTCTGGTGATTGAACATGTGGGTAACTAGCAGGGCTACCGGCTTGGTCACTTCTGCCCCCGTCGCCCCTGAAAACCAGGTCAGGTCTTCGTCAATATCCGTTTCCTGCAGGCTTTCTGCCCATTCTGCAATTGCAACATCGGTCGCGTTGCGTTCCTCCTTGAGGGTTGTCCAGTCCTCAATCATCGAGGCAGATTCGCCAATACTGCCTGCTGACGGCGGCGGATGACCGGCCAGACGGCTCATCCACATGCGGTCTCCCCACAACAGATGGCTGAACGTCCCGTGTATGGAACCGAAAAACGCCCCCCTGTCCGCTTTTCTGACTGCATCATCCAGTTGATCCGCAGCTTCCAGCAGACTTTTGTTCTGCCAGATATTGTATCTGGCCATCGTGACCACAAAGGCCGGATTGATCATTCTTGCCTTCACAAGGCTTTTTCCCTATTCACTGGCTACTTCAAACTCGTCGGATACATAGCATGACAGAAACATCACCCAAAGCCTTCCCTGTATCCTGGGACCAGTTTCACCGCGACTGCAAGGCACTGGCCTGGCGTCTGGCCGGCATCGCAGATGCCAATGGCGAGTGGGAAACCGTTATTTCCATAACCCGTGGGGGGCTGGTGCCTTCTGCCATTATTGCCCGTGAACTGGGTGTCAGGAAAATCGAGACCGTTTGCGTCGCCTCCTATCACGAATACAAGGACCAGGGTCAACTTATCGTCCTCAAGGAGATCAGCAGGGAAATTCTTGAAGGCGAGGGAAACGGGAAGAATGTGCTGGTCATTGATGACCTGACTGACACGGGGGCAACCGCTGCCAAGGTGCGTGAAATGCTGCCACAGGCCCATTTTGCAACTGTATACGCCAAACCTTCCGGCAAACCGACGGTAGACACCTATGTGACAGAGGTCTCCCAGGATACTTGGATCTACTTCCCCTGGGACTTGGACCTTTCCTACGTGGAGCCGATTTCCGGCAAACGCGACGGCTGATACCCCGCTGACCGGTCCGCATCCGGAAAAACAGGAATTCCGTCATGACCCCCGGTTTTGCAATCGTACTTGTCACGGTGATGATCAACATGATGGGGGTCGGTCTCGTCTGGCCGACGCTGCCCGGACTGGTCGAGGAACTTTCCGGCGGATCGGTATCACAGATTGCAATCATCTACGGGGCAACGGCAGTCATATTCTCCGTAATGCAGTTTTTGTTTTCCCCGCTCCTTGGCGCCTTGTCAGACCGCTATGGCCGGCGGCCGGTAATGCTGATTGCCCTGCTTGCGCTGGGCATGGACAACATACTGCTGGCCTTTGCAACCGACCTGGGCTGGATGTTCATTGCCCGGGCCCTGGGGGGCGTGTTTGGCGCCACCATGTCAATTGCCAATGCCTATGTGGCAGACACATTCCACCCCGAAGAGCGCGGCGCGGGCTTCGGACTGGTCGGGGCAGCGTTCGGCATCGGCTTTACACTTGGCCCCCTTCTGGGCGGTGTACTGGGCGCGATGGACCTTCGCTACCCGTTTTACTGTGCAGCGGCCTTTTCCATCCTGAATGCCATGTTCGGCTTCTTTTTCCTCAAGGAATCCCTTCCCCCTGAAGCCCGGGAAAACCGTGACTTCCTACCCGCCAACCCGTTCAGTTCGATCCTCTGGATATTCAGGAACCGCGTACTGATGTTGCTTGGCATTGCGCTGATGCTGGTCACGGTCTGTCAGCGTGGTCTGGAATCGATTTGGGTCATTTTTACGGGCCATCAATATGGCTGGTCGGTAAGGGACGCGGGTATCTCGCTGGCAATTGTCGGCATTTGCTATGTCTTTACACAGGGATTTCTGGTGCGCCACGTCCTGCGTATTCTGGGTGAGCGCAAAACCGTTGTGTACGGCTTTGTCACGGCCTCGGTCATGTATCTTTTTCTGGCCTTCAACACGAGCGGCCTGATCGGCTATTTCGGCATTGTGCCTTACATTCTGGGTTGGGGATGTGCCCAACCGGCACTCCAGGCAATGGCCTCACGACAAGTTGATTCCCGCCAGCAGGGACGCCTCCAGGGCGCATTTTCCGGTATTATGGGCCTTTCCGCCATCGCCGGCCCCGGCGTGTCTGCGGCAAGCTTTTCCTATTTCACCTCTGCCGCTGCCCCGTTCCACTTTCCGGGCGCATTCTTCCTTGCTGGTATGGTTGTTTTGCTGTTTGCGGCATATTTGGGCGCAAACGCAGGAGACATGGAATCAGGCAAAAACAACTAATTGATGTCCGGGCCCTGCGGCGTATTGCATCGGCCCGAAAGAGGAGGATGTAAGCAAAAAGCCGATAAATTTCTGTCAGATCGTTGATAAATGGAATTGAGGCCTTATGCTTACTTTCATGCAGGCGGGCTGGGTAAACTGCCCTTTCCACTGCGTGAAATATTCCGGTTGCGACAAACGCAACCGACAGGCGGTGTGAGTAAGCTGCCTGCAGACCAAAGACCGGGTGATCCAGCCCGAACGGGAGAGAGAGAGAGAACATGAAAAAACTACTATTGAGCATGGCTGTGGCCAGTGCAGCGTTTTCTGCGCCTACACTAGCAACAACCAATGCCGCTTTTGCAGCTTGTGGCAGCGTGTCACTTGCTGAATTCAACTGGGCATCAGGCGAACTGATGGCAAATGTTGACAAATTCATACTTGAAAACGGGTACGATTGTGATGTCGAACTCATTCAGGGCGGAACAACACAGATTTTCGCATCCATGAATGAAAAAGGACGCCCGGAAATCGCCCCTGAACTGTGGGTGAACGCCGTTCGCGACCCTCTCGGCAAGGCCATTGAAGAAGGCCGGATGAAAGTCCTCGTTGAAGGACCGATCACCGATCTTGGTGAAGGATGGTGGGTAACACCGGCATTCGCCAAAAAACATCCGGAACTCGACAGCGTTGAGAAAATCCTTGAGCGGCCAGACCTGTTCCCGGACGATGAAGACCCATCCAAGGGCGCATTCATCGGTTGTCCTGCAGGCTGGGGCTGCCAGTTGTCAAACGCTAACCTCTTCCGTGCATTCGACATGGAGGAAAAAGGCTGGAAACTGGTTGATCCGGGTTCAGCAGCCGGTCTCGACGGCTCCATTGCCAAGGCAGCGGAACGTGACGAGCCTTGGTTTGGCTATTACTGGGCACCAACGGCCATTATCGGCAAGTACAATCTGCAACTGCTCAAGTGGGAAACCGAGTGGGCGGGTTCAGAGAACTGGGATGGCTGCATCGTGAAGCCTGAGCAGGATTGTGCCGACCCGAAAGCTACTTCCTACACAGAATCGGAAGTAAGCACCGTGGTCACCGAATCTTTCATGAACAAAGATTCAGAAGCCAAGGAATACCTCTCCAAGCGCGTTTTCCCCGGCAAGGTCATGAACGAAATGCTCGTTTACATGGGTGAAGAGCAGGCCTCCGGTGCAGATGCGACTATCGAGTTCCTGAAACAGCATGAAAGCGTCTGGACGGAATGGGTATCGCCTGACGTAGCCGAAAAAGTAAAGGCTGCGCTAAAGTCAGCCTAAGGCACAAGAAACCCGCTGAAACACCATCAGCGGGTTTTTTTTAATCAATAACAATAAATTGCAGGGAGGGGGAAAATGTCATTTCTGACAGAGTTTCCGTCAATGGACCCGGGCAACCTTCGTGACCTCAAAAAGGCGATCGACGGCACGTTCCGGGATTTCACACGGGCAAACGGTGAATTCATCGAGTCACTATTTGATCCGCTAAAATGGTTCCTGCTGTGGTTTGAGCGTCTCTTGCTCGCAACACCATGGCCTTTGATCATCATCATAGTGTGCGCACTTGCCTGGCTGGCATCCCGCAGCTGGAAACTGGTTGCAGGAACTGCGATCGCGTTTCTCGTCATCGGATATCTGGACATGTGGGAAGACACAATGGTCACCATGGCCATGGTATCAGTAGCCACTTTGCTATGTATCGGATTTGGCATTCCCATTGGTGTGGCAATGGCCCGCTCTGACCGCGCACAAGCCATTATCACTCCAATTCTCGACATCATGCAGACCATTCCGAGCTTTGTGTACCTCATCCCTGTGGTGATGTTGCTTGGCATCGGCAAGGCCCCTGCCCTGATAGCTGTGATGATCTATGCCATCCCGCCGATCGTACGCCTGACAAACCTCGGCATACGTCTTGTTCAGGAAGACGTTCTGGAAGCGGCAAACTCCTTTGGTGCCAGCTACAGGCAACGCCTCCTGGGCGTCCAGATACCGCTCGCCCTGCCGAACATTTTTGCAGGGGTCAACCAGACTATCATGATGGCGTTGGCCATGGTGGTAATCGCTGCCCTGATTGGCGGCTCCGGACTGGGCACGCCTGTATTGCGGGCGGTGAACAACCAGTATCTTGCACTTGGCCTGTTCAACGGCATGGCAATCGTGGCACTGGCAATCATCTTCGACCGGGTTTCGCAAGCCTATGGCAAGCGGCTCCAGAAGCACAGGGAAGGAGGCCATGGTGTCTGATTACAAGGTACAGATCAAAAACCTCTACAAGATCTTCGGCCCTGACCCCAAGAGCATGGTTTCCCATGTTCAACAGGGCATGGGAAAAAGCGATCTTCTGGACCAGCACGGACACGTACTTGGCCTGAACGATATCAACCTGGATATTCCTGCCAAGAAGGTGCAGGTGGTGATGGGCCTTTCGGGCTCGGGCAAATCCACCCTTATCAGGCATATCAACAGGTTGATCGAGCCAACTGCCGGGGAAGTGATTGTCGATGGCGAAAACGTTCTGGAAATGAACGAAACGGCATTGCGCAATTTCCGGCAGAAAAAGGCATCGATGGTGTTCCAGAAGTTTGCCCTGATGCCACACCGCACCATTGCCGAAAATGCGGCTTACGGGTTGACCGTTCAGAACATCCCTGAAGATGAAGCAAAGGAGCGGAGCCAGAGGTGGATTGACCGGGTCGGTCTGAGCGGGTTTGAAAACCACTATCCGGCGCAGCTCTCAGGTGGCATGCAGCAGCGGGTCGGTCTGGCAAGGGCATTGGCAACTGACGCGGAAATCTTGTTGATGGACGAAGCGTTTTCTGCGCTCGACCCGTTGATCCGCACAGACATGCAAAGTGTCATGCTTGACCTTCAGGAAGAGTTGCACAAGACGATTATCTTCATCACCCATGATCTTGATGAAGCGCTTCGCATTGGCGACAACATTGCAATCCTGAGGGATGGGCGAATGGTTCAGGCCGGAACGCCACAGGAAATCGTGTTGAAGCCAGCCGATGATTATGTTCGCGACTTCATTCAGGACATCAACCGTGCACGCGTGCTGCAAGTCGGTTCGATGGCGCACGGAAAGCCGCCGGCAAAAGGTCCGAAGATCGAGAAAAATGTTGTTGTCGAGGAGGCTTTGCAGATTATCAGCAGCGCCAAGGCAAAAACGGCAATTGTCACGGACAAGGGCAAGCCGGTCGGTTCAGTCACACTGGATGACATGATCGCGGCAATTGCGCGTCCTGAACCCGGCGACAAGGGTATTGAAACCTATCGCTAGGTTTTGCCACAAACACACAAGCTTGACCCCCGGTGCCATGCACCGGGGGTTTTATGTTTCTACTGCGGGATAATCCCCAGCTTCACGAATTTCTCCCAGGCCCTTTTCACAAAGGCGGTCTGCATGCTGTGCCCACCGGGGTGAAGACATAACTCGAGCACTTGTCCGGCCGGGTTTTTCTGTTCCCGGCAAGCAAGGTCGGGATCAACCTCCCGGTCTTGTTCCGGTTCCCCGAAGCCCCCGAGTGCTGAATAAAAAGACAAGACCTCGTATACATTGCCCTGCCTTGTGTTTTGTATGGGCCTGCCCTCCAGGGGCACCACACGGTCGCTGGTGCCATGCGTATGAATGATACTGACCGGAGCGCTGTCGCAGCGCTGTGGCACCGGCTGCCAGAATGTACCGGCAATCGGCGCATAGGCTGCAAACAGCCCTCCCCGGTCGCAGGCCAGGTTCCAGGTCATCATCCCGCCTGCTGAAAACCCGCTGGCCATCATGCGGGATGCATCAATGTTGAAACGCTTTCTGATATCGGCAACCACGGCCTCGAAATATTCGAGCTCTACTGGCTCGTGCCCGCTTGGCGATCCCGGGATCGCCCAGTCTCCGAAGGCGGATTTTGGCGCTACCAGCGCAAGTCCCAGGTCAGAAACAGCCTTTCCCAGACTGCGATTGCGCATGACCCCGGCGGCACTGCCCCGATAGCCATGCATGAAAAACACAGCCCCAACCCTGCTGCTACCGTCATGACCTTCCGGCATGCGGATACGGTAAATCCTTTCACCAATCACACAATCGGTATCAGGGCCGCACGCATTGGCCTTTTGCGGAATCATGGAAAAGAAAAGTAAGAGCGAAGCCAGCAAGCCGAAAACAAGGGGGGTGCTGCTGTTATACAGCTGTATGCGACTCATTCGTGTGTTCCCTGACAGGTGATTATACGAAGAAGCTATCCACGTGGCCTGCGAATGCAACAGGCCACGGCATAAACATTTCGTCAGGAGATCCCTCACCCGGAGCACCTGTCAGGAACAATGCTAAGCCTTGGGACCAATCATCAGTTCAGGACGAACCACCTTGTCGAACTCTTCCTCTGTGACATAGCCCAGCCGCAGCGCCTCTTCCTTGAGGGTTGTGCCGTTCTTGTGGGCAGTCTTGGCAATCTCGGTCGCCTTGTCATAGCCGATTGTCGGGGCAAGTGCGGTGACCAGCATCAAGGAGCGTTCCATCAATTGCCGGATATTGTCCTCGTTTGCGGTGATACCGGAGACGCATTTGTCTGTGAATGTACGACAGGCATCAGACAGGATGCGAATGGACTGGAGCATCGCATTCGCCATGACCGGCTTGTACACGTTGAGTTCAAAATGCCCCTGCGTACCCGCCATGGTTATGGCTGTCTGGTTTCCCGCAACCTGGCAGCAAACCATGGTCATGGCCTCACACTGGGTCGGGTTCACCTTGCCCGGCATGATGGATGACCCCGGCTCGTTTTCAGGCAGGGATATTTCGCCCAGTCCCGAGCGGGGACCGGAGCCAAGAAATCTCAGGTCGTTTGCAATCTTGAACAAGGATGCGGCAAGCGTATTGAGCGCACCATGTGCATAGACATATGCATCATTGGCAGCCAGTGCCTCGAACTTGTTGGGAGCCGTACGGAAACCAAGACCTGTAATCTTGGCAACTTCGGCAGCAAAGTCTTCGGCAAATCCTACCTTTGAATTGAGCCCTGTTCCGACTGCAGTTCCCCCCTGTGCCAGTTCGAACAAGCCGTCGCTGGCCTCGGCAATCCGCCGGATGCCGTTGCGCAACTGGGCAGCATAGCCGCTGAATTCCTGCCCGAGTGTAAGCGGGGTGGCGTCCTGTGTATGGGTCCTGCCGATTTTCACAATATCCTTGAATGCTTCCGATTTTGCCTCCACGGCTTCCGCCAGATAGGTGATGGCGGGCAGCAATTCATTGTGGATTTCCCGGGCTGCCGCAATATGCATTGCAGTCGGGAATGTATCATTCGAGGATTGCCCCATGTTCACATGATCATTGGGATGAACCGGATCCTTCGAACCGATGGTCCCCCCAAGAATTTCGATTGCCCGGTTGGATACAACCTCGTTCGTGTTCATGTTGGACTGGGTACCGGAACCCGTCTGCCAGACGGAAAGCGGAAAATTGTCGTTGAACTTGCCGTCGGCGACCTCGCCCGCCGCCTGTTCGACGGCCGTTCCAAGTTCTTCGGAAAGCACACCCATTTGCATGTTCACACGCGCGGCAGCCTGCTTGATAATGCCCAGCGCTGACACAAGAGGCAAAGGCATCGTCTCGGTGCCAATCGGAAAATTGATAAGAGAGCGGGCGGTCTGCGCGCCATAGTATTTTTCGTTTGGTACCTCGAGCGGGCCAAAGCTGTCTGTTTCCGTACGTGTGTTTTTGCTCATCAATAGATTTCCTGAACTTGGTATGGTGTCAGTGGTTTACGATTTTTGCCCGGCCATTGCCAGAGGCAGGCATTCATTATCGGGGGTAACCGGCCAACAAATCAGCCGGTCCAGCGTGACCAGTCTTCAAGCTTGCCGCGCCGCTCTGCCATGCTGCCGGGTTTGACTTCCGTGTTGGCCGCTTCCGCCGGATACAGGAAGATAGAGCCGATCAGGATTTCCCTGTCAGGAATGCCGAGATGATCGAAAACCGCTTTTCCCCTCAGCCCTCCACCACTCGACCAGTAGGTCCTGAAACCGCAGGCATCAGCCACCAGCAACAACGACTGCGCGAATGCCGAAGCAGCAGCAATGTGCTCCATGTTGCGAAGCGTCCCGTCAAAGACAACGGCATGCTTCCCGCCATCACCGGCATGAACTGTTCCCTCATCCGGAAGCCATGTCACCTGCACCAGAAACTGGGCTGTTGCCAGCAAGGCAGGGACTTTGGTCACATCCCCTTCCCTGACCAGATGGTTCATCAGGTCAAGACACCCCTTGCGGTTCAACTTGTAGGCCCGCCAGGGCACCGGTGATGCCATTTTGCCAAGATGAACGCGGTCACATGCATAATGAACCGGTGCATTTCCGGCCTGTTGCAGCATTTCATCAAGAACAGCATCAGGTATTGCAGACACCGGAGCCGGGTCAGCCGGGTTCCCCAGTATCTTGTAGGTACGCCTTGCAGCCACTTGCTCGCCGGTATTGCTGGTTTCGGTCATGGATTGCAGTCCTTCAACGCTTGCTTCAACGGGTATCCACGCGGCTGTCAAAACCGCAGTTTGCATACCCTTCGGAGTTTGCTATAGACCACCCGAACAAACGATCAAACACCCACCCCCTAAAATCCAGAGGCATTTCCATGGCGAAAATCAAGGTAGAAAATCCGGTTGTTGAGCTGGACGGAGACGAGATGACACGGATCATCTGGCAGTTCATCAAGGACAAGCTCATCCATCCGTACCTTGACATTGATCTCAAATATTACGACCTCGGCATCGAGTCCCGGGACGAAACAAACGACCAGATCACCGTTGACGCGGCAGAGGCGATCAAGAAATACGGTGTCGGTGTAAAATGTGCCACCATCACACCCGATGAAGACCGTGTGGAGGAATTTGGCCTGAAGAAAATGTGGCGCTCACCAAACGGCACCATCCGCAACATTCTTGGTGGCGTGATCTTCCGTGAGCCGATCATCTGCAAGAACGTGCCCCGTCTCGTTCCAGGCTGGACAAAGCCGATCATTGTCGGACGTCATGCATTTGGTGACCAGTACCGCGCAACGGATTTCCGTTTCCCCGGCCCCGGCAAACTGACCGTCAAGTTTGTCGGCGAGGATGGCAAGGAAATCGAGCATGAAGTCTTTGATGCACCGTCATCCGGTGTGGCAATGGCCATGTACAATCTCGACGACTCGATCCGTGACTTCGCGCGCGCTTCGATGAACTACGCCCTGTCACGCGGTGTACCTTGCTACCTCTCCACCAAGAACACGATCATGAAAGCCTATGACGGCCAGTTCAAGGACCTGTTCCAGGAAGTCTACGAGAACGAGTTCGAAGACCAGTTCAAGGAAGCAGGCATTCATTACGAGCACCGCCTGATTGATGACATGGTCGCATCCGCACTGAAATGGTCCGGCGGCTATGTCTGGGCATGTAAAAACTACGATGGTGATGTGCAGTCAGACACGGTAGCCCAGGGCTTTGGTTCGCTTGGCCTCATGACATCTGTGCTTCTGAGCCCTGATGGAAAGACGGTTGAAGCGGAAGCTGCCCACGGTACGGTTACCCGTCACTACCGCCAGCACCAGAAAGGCGAGGAAACCTCAACCAACTCCATCGCATCAATCTTTGCCTGGACCCGTGGTCTTTCCCATCGCGCCAAGCTGGACGGCAATGAAGAACTGGCCAAGTTTGCCAAGACACTTGAAGACGTCTGCGTCAACACGGTTGAATCAGGCTTCATGACCAAGGACCTTGCACTTCTGATCGGTCCGGACCAGCCGTGGCTCTCCACCATCGGCTTCCTCGACAAGGTTGACGAGCACCTTCAGAAAGCAATGGGGTGACGCCAACGCTCACGCTTTACGGTGCGCCATACAGTGTTTATGTGCGCATCGTAAGGCTTGTTCTGCTTGAAAAGAACATCGACTACCGGCTTGAAACAGTTGACATTTTCAAGCCTGACAAAGCGGTGGAGACCTACAGGTCGATCCACCCTTTTGCAAAAATTCCGGCCATCAACGTGGATGGTTTCGTGCTTTACGAGACCGGTGCAATCGTCCGCTACCTGGATGAAATCTTTCCCGAGCCACCCTTGATGCCTGACACGGCCAGGGAGCGGGCCAATGTTAACCGCATCCTTTCAATAATTGACAATTACGCTTATCCGTCGATGGTTTGGGGCATCTATGTCGCGCTTCGCGAACAGGGCGAAAGTGCCTGTGAAAGCGATGCTTTCAACAAGCATTGTGAGCGGGCGGAAACAGTATTCTGCGTCCTGGATACCGCGCTTGAAGGCAAGGCACCGTATCTTGGCGGTCACCGGCTTTCACTGGCAGACCTCCATGCTGTGCCGGTCCTTGATTACTTTCTGCAAACGGCAACCGGCCAGAAGATGGTGGCGCACCACCCGAACGTGCAGAACTGGTGGGAGCGCATCAAGACTCAACACCGTTTTGACGGCATCCTTTCTGAAGGTGCAGATTAGCCTGCAATCGCCGCTTCAATTGCTTCAAGCGCAGCCTGTGCGTTGTTGCCGTCCGGTCCGCCAGCCTGGGCCATGTCGGGACGTCCGCCACCGCCCTTGCCGCCAACTGCCTGGGAGCCTGCCCGGACAAGGTCAACAGCATTGAACCGGTCCGTCAGGTCATTCGTAACCCCGACAACGATGCCGGCCTTGCCATCTTCGGAAACGCCGGCAATCGCTACTATGCCCGAGCCAACGGCTTGTTTGGCATCATCCACAAGTCCCTTGAGTTCTTTTGCTGCGATGTTCTCCACCACCCTGCCGACAAATTTTGTCCCGGCAATCTCCCGGACTTCCTGCGCACCACCTGCGCCGCCGCCTCCCATGGCCAGTTGCTTGCGTGCATCGGCAAGTTCCCGTTCAAGTTTCTTGCGTTCTTCAACCAGTTGGGCAACACGGCTTGCCGCATCCTGCGGAGGCACCTTGAGCGTCGAGGCAATTTCCTTGACGCGCTCCTCCTGGGCCGCCAGATAATCGAGCGCAGTCTGTCCGGTCAGGGCCTCAATACGGCGAACACCTGCCGAAACGGCACTTTCTCCCAGAAGGTGCACAAGGCCGATCTCGCCCGTGTTGCGGACATGGGTTCCTCCACACAGTTCGAGTGAATAGGTTTTGCCTGCCTTCTCGCCATGTCTGGCTGTGCCCATGGAAACAACGCGAACCTCATCCCCGTATTTTTCACCAAACAGTGCCATTGCACCCAGTTCAATCGCGTCATCAACAGCCATCAGCCGTGTTTCGACCGGCGCTGACTGGCGAACAATCTCGTTTGACATTTCCTCGACCCGGGCCAGTTCTTCACCGGACATCGGCTTTTGGTGCGAAAAGTCAAAACGCAGACGGTCGGGCGCTACCAGTGAACCTTTCTGGGCCACATGATCGCCAAGCACTTCCCGAAGTGCCTCATGTACAAGGTGGGTAGCCGAATGGTGTGAACGGGATCCGGCACGGGCTTCATGGTCGACTTCAAGTTCGACGGCAGCACCGGTTTCCAGCACGCCTTCGACCACTTTGCCGATATGGACAAAAACGCCTTCGCCGCGCTTTTTCACATCTGTTATTTCTGCACGTCCGCCTTCAAAGCGAACTTCCCCGCGGTCGCCGGCCTGACCGCCACTTTCCCCGTAAAACGGGGTCTGGTTGACAACAAGGGAGATTTCGCTGCCGGTATCCGCACGTTTCACCTCATCGCCATTCACAACAATGGCCTGCACCACACCTTCGGCAATCTCCGTGTCATACCCGAGAAACTCGGTTGTTCCGTGCTTTTCCCTGAGCGTGAACCAGATACGGTCATCGGCAGCTTCACCGGACCCGGCCCAGGCAGCGCGTGCTTCCGCCTTTTGCTGTTCCATCGCATCATTGAACGCGTCCAGATCAACACCAATCTTGCGGCGACGCAGCGCATCCTGTGTCAGGTCAAGCGGGAAACCGTATGTATCGTAAAGCTTGAACGCAATCGTCCCGTCCAGTTCATCGCCTTCTGACAGATCACTTGTGGCATCATCCAGAAGGCCAAGTCCCCGTTCGAGTGTCTTGCGAAACCGGGTTTCTTCCAGAAGCAGCGTTTCCGAGATCAGGGATTCAGCCCTGCCGAGTTCAGGGTAGGCTTCACCCATTTCCTGCCGGAGTGCAGGAAACAGCTTGTGCATCAAGGGTTCCTTTGCACCAAGCAGACTGGCGTGACGCATTGCCCGGCGCATGATCCGGCGCAGCACATATCCGCGACCCTCATTCGACGGCAATACCCCGTCAGCTATCAGGAACGAGGAAGCCCGCAAGTGGTCTGCAATAACCCGGTGGCTTGGCTGCCTTTCACCTTCGGCTTTTGTTCCGGTCAACTCCTCACTGGCTGCAATCAGTGCCTGGAAAAGATCAATGTCATAGTTGTCATGCTTGCCCTGCAAAACGGTAGCAATCCGTTCCAGGCCCATGCCCGTATCGATGGAAGGGCTCGGCAGGTCAACACGCTCATCAGGCGTGACCTGTTCGTACTGCATGAAGACCAGGTTCCATATCTCGATGAACCGGTCACCATCTTCTTCGGCACTGCCGGGAGGCCCGCCCCAGATGTGGTCGCCGTGATCATAAAAAATTTCCGAACAGGGACCACACGGCCCCGTGTCACCCATTGCCCAGAAATTGTCGCTGGTAGCGATCCGGATGATCCTGTCATCGCCCAGACCGGCAATCTTCTTCCAGTATCCGGCTGCTTCATCGTCCGTGTGGTAGACAGTGACCAGCAGCTTTTCTTCCGCAAGGCCAAACTCTTTCGTCAGCAATGTCCATGCGTGGTGGATTGCCTCTTCCTTGAAGTAGTCGCCAAATGAGAAATTGCCGAGCATTTCAAAGAAGGTATGGTGGCGTGCCGTATAGCCGACATTGTCGAGATCATTGTGCTTGCCCCCGGCCCTTACGCATTTCTGCGACGTGGTGGCACGCGAATAGTCCCGCTTTTCCAGTCCGGTGAATACATTCTTGAACTGGACCATGCCGGAATTGGTGAACATAAGGGTCGGGTCATTGCGCGGGACAAGCGGACTGGACGCAACTTTTTCATGCCCGTTATTGCCAAAATAATCCAGAAACGCCGATCTGATTTCGTTTACGCCACTCATGTCTTCCTGCCCTCATGTGGTTCCACCATCCTGTTCCGGACATGTTGCCCGGCACAAGGCCGGATACGTCATGCGGGAACGCGGCGGATCACGTTCGTTGAATTCTTCAAACCGTGGTTTACGTTGCAGAGCAACGCCTGTCCAGAAGGCTTTGGGAGCAAACTCTGCGGAACAACGCAAAAAAGGCCGCAACAGCTCTGTTGCGGCCAGTGAGCACGGTCCTGTCAGGAAATTCCCGGAGGCATGGACCGTGCGGGGGGACTGTAAAACCTGTCTGCTCCGCCTCGAAGATACCCGCCTGACCGGTCAAATCCGGCCGGAACGGATAAAGCCCTGCAAGCGGTGCAACGGCAAATCCTGTATCCTAGTTGCCTGAACCGTCGGTTCCGGTTTCAAGCAGGCCATCCTCTTCCTTGTCACCAGCTTCCGGGGAACCTTCCAGCAGCGTATCGGCAATCAGGCCGGCATTCTGGCGAAGCGCAAGCTCGATCTCCTCGGCAATGGCCGGGTTCTCGACCAAGAAGGTTTTGGCGTTTTCACGCCCCTGCCCCAGCCGTTCCGAATTGTAGGAAAACCAGGAGCCGGATTTCTCGACAATGCCCGCCTTGACCCCAAGGTCGATCAGTTCGCCATTCTTGGAAACACCTTCACCATACATGATGTCGAACTCAACCTGCTTGAATGGCGGTGCAAGCTTGTTCTTGACGACCTTGATGCGGGTCTGGTTGCCAATTACCTCGTCGCGGTCCTTGACCGATCCGATGCGGCGAATGTCGAGACGAACGGATGAATAGAACTTGAGCGCATTTCCGCCTGTCGTGGTCTCCGGCGAACCGAACATCACACCGATCTTCATGCGGATCTGGTTGATGAAAATGACCATTGTGTTGGAGCGGGAAATGGAAGCCGTAAGCTTGCGCAAGGCCTGGCTCATCAGGCGGGCCTGCAGGCCGGGCAGCGAATCGCCCATTTCACCCTCGATTTCAGCGCGCGGCGTCAGCGCAGCCACGGAATCAACCACCAATACGTCAACCGCTCCGGAGCGCACCAGTGTGTCGGCAATCTCGAGCGCCTGCTCACCCGTATCGGGCTGCGAAATCAACAAATCCTCAAGATTGACCCCGAGCTTGCGGGCATAAACCGGATCGAGCGCATGTTCGGCATCGACAAAGGCGCAAATCCCGCCCTTTTTCTGCGCTTCGGCAATCGTGTGCAGCGTCATCGTCGTCTTGCCCGATGATTCAGGTCCGTAAATCTCGATCACACGCCCCTTGGGCAATCCGCCAATGCCAAGCGCAATATCAAGCCCAAGCGAACCGGTGGAAACCGTTTCGATTTCTACAACCTGCTCGTTCTTGCCGAGCTTCATGATCGAGCCTTTGCCGAATGCCCGCTCTATCTGGCCGAGAGCAGCCTCGAGTGCCTTTGATTTGTCCACGTTATTGTTGCCTTCAACGAGTCTGAGTGAATTTTGCGCCATGTGTATCATCCTTGCAGAACGAGCGGTATCCCCCGGAAAGCGCTGTCCACCAGTCGAAACCACTGACGGCACACGAACCATATCCGGCCTTGATTGTTTGTACCATCTTTGTTCTGTTTTTGTCAATATCCGTAAATTATTGTAAAAAATGATAAATACAGAATTGTTCTCCTGATGTTCCGGAAAATCTGCACTGCAAAACATCTTGCCGCATGTCATGGAACCGTAACAATTGCCGGGCATTGTGCAGGCGAAACCGGCAAGCAGGTCTGCCGGTGCTTCAACAAGCGCCCGGAGGCCGGAAATCCCGCCAGTCCGGGCCACAGCAACAATATGCGATTGGACAGAGAATGGATGACGAAATCCGCCGCCGTGGCTGGCTTGAAGCCGATATCGAGGACACACGCGACGAAGAGCTGGAAATGGAAATCGATGATGATTCGTTTCTGCCCGACGAGTTGAAGAAGCTGAAAGATGTCACACGCGAACCCTCCATTGACCGGCAAACCTATTTTCGGGAACTGCTGCGCCTGCAGGGCGAACTTGTCCGGCTTCAGGACTGGGTATCCATGACCGGCCAGAAGGTTGTGGTCATTTTCGAAGGTCGTGATGCTGCCGGCAAGGGGGGCGTCATCAAGCGCATAACCCAGCGGCTCAACCCGCGCGTCTGCCGGGTGGTCGCCCTGCCCGCACCCAATGACCGGGAGAAGACGCAATGGTATTTCCAGCGCTATGTGCCGCATCTGCCTGCCGGTGGTGAAATGGTGCTGTTCGACCGTTCCTGGTACAACCGGGCAGGTGTCGAGCGCGTCATGGGCTTTGCGACCGATGACGAGGTTGACCAGTTTTTCCACGATGTGCCGGAATTCGAGCGCATGCTGACACGTTCCGGCATCAGGCTCATCAAATACTGGTTCTCGATAACCGACCAGGAACAGCAATTGCGCTTCATGATGCGCATTCATGATCCGATCCGCCAATGGAAGCTTTCCCCGATGGACCTGCAATCACGCATCCGGTGGGAGGATTACACCAAGGCGAAGGAAGACATGCTGGGCCGCACCAACATTCCCGAGGCACCGTGGTATGTTGTCGAAGGCAATGACAAGAAACGCGCCCGCCTCAACTGCATTCACCATCTCCTGGGCAAGCTGCCTTATGAGGAAATCCCGCACGACACCCCGCAATTGCCGGAACGTGTCTTCAATCCGGATTACGAGCGCCGCTACCTGCCGGATGAACTCTACGTGCCGAAGGTGTATTGAGGGAATGGCCAGCCGACTGCAACATTGAAAGCTTCCTGACGGACTTCGCAGGCTCATTCCGGCACGGTTTGATTTTTGAAGTCGGATGCGAGTTGCAGACTAGTATTTTTTCCGCAGGCGGAACGAGACGGCGTTGAAATCTGTTTCCTGTGTACGGGCCTGGAACGAGGGAGCAGGTCCGTAATTGGTCTCACCAAAATTATAATGCCTGTATTCGGCGCCAATAACCCAGTCATCCTGAAGCATCAGGTCAACACCGCCACCAACGGAATAGCCTGTATTCAATTCAACATCTGACCAGTGACGGGCCAGAAACGTGTTCCACTGGCCTCCTGTAATACCGGCAAATGCAAAACCGGCCGTACCGAACAACAAGACATTGTCGAACGCCATTCCGGCCTTCCCGCCTGCGGAGCCGAACCATTCTACTCCGCTGAGAAAACGGTTATTGCCGGCCGGAAAGTCCTGGTCGGTGCTGGCCCAGGCAATCTCGGCTTGCGGGCCGAACACAAAATCGCCTTCCTGCCAAAGATACTCGATCGAGGCTCCTGCAAAACCGCCATCGAAATCAATGTACCGGTTGACCGTTCCGGGAGCACCCCGTTGCTGATGTGATGTTCCATCAAGATGCCCGGCCTGAAGACCGATGAACAGGCCGGACCAATCTATTCCGGCACGATTGCTTGCCGGCTCTGCAGCATTTGCCGAAACACTTGCTGAAGACAAAAGAAGAAGAGCAGCAAGAAACTGTTTCATCATGTTATTCCTATTGGCTCCGAATGACCGGGTCATTTTGATTGTGCTGCATACATCCGGAAAGCCGGACAGTAAATGTTTACGTTACATTTTCCCCGAACCGGCAGCAACCGTGATCAATTGCAGGCCGGATACAAATAGCGATCGGCTTCGGAGACATCCGCAGGACATTCTTCCGGTGCCGAATTCCACCACTGCACGATCTTCGACCCCGCAGGATTGAAAGAACACTGAAAGGTCAGCCCTGTACCTTCAACTTCGCCATTGACAGGAATGGTTCCGTCAACCCTTGCGGTTTGCACGCTGAGATTGATCACACCGGGGTCCGCATTGAGATGGGATGCCGCGTAGTTGCGGCAAGCATCAATCATGGCCCCTTCATCGGCTGCAAACGCGGGAAAAGCAGTAATCGTAAGCATGGCGCTGGCCAGTAATACCTTTTTCATTTCAGTTCGCTTCCTCTTGCTTGTCCATCCCGTGGCTTTAATGCCCAACAAATCTATATCACTGAATGCATACCCCACAAATGGCAGGGCTGTGGATTACTTAACAGTACATTAATACACCGCCTTTTCATCTTCCATGCCCACATGAACGAATGACTACCGGCTATGATGCCTGCAACATATGCCCGATTATACTGTCTTACTTGCCCTGACACCCGGTTTGATGTTGAATTCACGCGAAGACCTTGAAACAGAATGACAGGTAACTCATGAGAAAGTCCTTTATTGCCGCAATCGCCCTGCTTGCCGGAACGCAGACCGCACTGGCCACCGAATGCAGGGAAAGGTTCATCGAGCTCATGACTGACCGCACAGCCAAGGAGCCGACCAAAATCCTGGTTACCCAAGAGATCAAGGGCGGCGCAAAGACGGTCAACTGGAACTATCAGGATGGCAAGGGAAACTGGCTCACAGAAATGGTGGAACCAGCCAATGCACAATGGTCTATGGGCCTGGACAACGTGCTCTATTCTTCCACGGACCAGGGAAAGACATGGACCAAAATCAGGGACATGGGTGACCAGAACGCAGCACACCAGAAATCGCTCGATGAACGGGCAGCCACTGTTGAGAATGCAGCCTGTGGCAAGGCTGACCTTGGCGGTGTGACCCATGAGATCATTGAGGCAGACTACAAGATGCTGGGCAGTTTCAATGCCGACATTCACGACAAGTTCTGGGTGAATACTGAAACCGGATATGTGCCACGCCTTGAGACGACCATGAAAAACACGGCCTTTGAAAGCTTCGTGGTCCAGGAACTTGAACCCGCGCCGGATCTTGTCATGCCATCGCCTTGATACGCCCATTCTCAGCGAAGGGCACCCATGCGCGCAAACCGGCATTTTAACTGAAAACATAAGCGAATAGTCCGGACAATGCCGGGTATTTTCGTGGCTTCCGGACACCCGGCCTCGCATCATGTCAAAATGCCCATTTTACAAACCGACCGTCGGTTGGTTATACTGACTGGTAGTCAGTCATGTACTGGCTGTACATTTGAATTCCGTGGAAGAAAGCAGCTACATGCCACGCGTTATCAAGCATCCGGATGTTCGCAAAGCCGAACTCATCAAAACGGCACAGTCGCTTTTCTGCGAACGCGGGTATGACCGCACCTCCGTCGACGAGATCATAAAACGGGCCGGTGTTTCCAAAGGTGCCTTCTATTACTATTTTGCGTCCAAGGAAGCACTGCTCGAAGCTCACGCCGAACAGGTGGCACAGCAGGCTGCCAGCCAGGCGGAGGACATAACCCGAGACAAAACGCTTTCAGCACTTGAAAAACTCAACCTGCTGACCAGACACGGTCAACAGATGAAGCTTTCCGATGCGGAACAGACCCTTTCCGCTTTCGAAGCCCTGTTTCGCCCGGAGAATGTAGCACTCTATCACCGTACACATCTTGCAGTGAGCCGCGCCGTGTTGCCGCTGGTCACATCGATCATCGCACAAGGCGTGGAAGAAAATGCTTTCCGTTCCGCGGAACCGGCATTGACGGCTGAAATAGTGCTGAACCTCATGACAGCAACACACGGCGCCGTCGAAAGCCTTTTCAGGGCACAGACGGAAGAAGCCTTCAAGCAGGCCGTTACAGATTTCAATCGACGGTTTGTAGAACAGGGAATTGCCATTGACCGAATTCTCGGCCTCCCCGATGTAAGTGTGAAGCTCGTTGAACCGGACTTTGCCGAAGCACTGTTTGCCGGATGGCAGGGTCCTGGCAGTCAGGCCGGTTGACGGGGGATATGCATGCGCTTCACCATTCATGCACTTGGGACACGGGGCGATACCCAGCCATATCTCGCGCTTGCCCGCGAACTTCAGGCACAGGGGCATGAACCCCTGCTGATCGCTCCAGCCCAGTTCGCAGAAGCTGCGCATGCTGAAGGCGTGGCGTTTGCGGCCCTGCCTGCCGAGTTCCTGACATTGCTCGATTCGTCCGAAGTAAAGGATGTCATCGGCAAATCGGGAACCGGTTTCGGCGCGGGGTTCAGGCTGATCAAGCATTATCGCCATCTCATGCGGGACCTGCTTGATGCCGAGTGGCGCGCTGCGCAAGCCTTTCGCCCGGAGGCAATCATTTTTCATCCCAAGGCACTCGGGGCGCCCCACATTGCCGCAAGCATGGGTGTCCCCCATTTTCTGGCTTCGCCTTTACCGGGCTTCACGCCGACTTCAGCTTTCCCCGCTCCAATTCTGCCCTTCGCGTCACTGGGTCCACTCAATCGCATAAGCCATGCGCTGATGATCCACGGTGGCAATTTCATCTTCAGGAAAACCTTGCGTCAATGGCGCACGGAAACGCTCGGCCTTCCCGGGCGGGGCAAACCTGCCCCGCTTTCCGGTACGCTCTATGCCTACAGTCCGCACGTCGTCCCGAAGCCTTCCGACTGGGGTGCCGATGTAGCGGTCACCGGTTACTGGTTTCTCGATACTGAAGACTGGCAGCCGGATGCAGAACTTGCATCCTTCCTCGATGCTGGCGAGCCGCCAGTTTACGTTGGCTTTGGCAGCATGCCCGGCATTGATCCTGAACGATTGAGCCAGATAGTGATCGAGGGACTGCGGATGGCCGGCAAACGCGGCCTGCTCGCAACAGCCGGAGGTGCACTTTGTCAAATTGAAAACTCGAGGGATATCCACTTCATCTCCGGCGCACCGCATGACCGGCTGTTTCCGCTGGTTCATGCAACCCTGCATCATGGCGGCGCAGGTACAATCGGAGCCGCGCTCCGGGCTGGCAAGCCGACAGCCATCTGTCCGTTTCTGGGCGACCAGCCTTTTTGGGCACGTCGCGTTGTTGATTTGGGTGTGGGACCAAAACCCATCAGCAAAAACAAGATGAGCGCCGCTGACTTCGCTTCCGCATTTGTCGCGATGGACGACAAATCCATGCGCACAAAAGCGGAATTGATCGGACAAGCCATACAGCACGAGAACGGTCTCGCCAGTGCCATACGGTTTATCGAAGAAACCATGACAAGGGACAACTAGCCGTGGATTGCTTGTCTTTTGTACAACACGATGCGTATTGAGGCACAAACTTATCCCCGCCCCTGCCGCTTCCCACATAATCCGTGCATCGCCTGTTCAGTCGTTTGCTGGCAAACATTCGCCAGCAAATGCTTTGCAGACACAGTGTGGCCACCGAAGTCATGCGTGAACAGGGACAGCAGAGCGGTGAAGGGTAGCCCCTCCGTGGCAGCACCAGTCGAGGCGACCCGCCGAGACGCCAGTGCGCGAACGGGCGAAAGCACGGATGTGCTTTCGAAAAGGCGACAGAGCCCGTTGCAGCAAGGATCGGACTTGCTGCCACCTCGAAGGCCGCGCCGGGTGGTTTACCTCGCCGAGACGGTTCTAAAAATCTCTGCGCGGGGTCTTTGCTGAAGACCACAGACAAAACAGACGGAAGGCCTTCAACAAGGACCCCGCATGTTTGCCCCCCAACACCGCCCGAAAGGACCCGGTGAACAATCACGCATGCCACGGCGAAACTGCAACCCCTGTCACCTGCAGGACAGATCATTGTGCAGCAAGATACAAATCCGCTTGCAGCCACCGCCTTCGGACTTTAGCTTGCCCGGATAACGGCAGGACCCAGACCGGGATGCCGGATCGACTTAAACCAAGGATCAAAATAATGACAAGAATTTTCCCCGCCACCCTGTTTTTGCTTGCCACTGCCACACCGGCGTTTGCCCATCTTGATCCGGCAGAACACGGCTCCTTTGCAGCAGGGTTCTCCCATCCACTCTTCGGCACCGACCATGTGCTTGCCATGGTGGCTGTCGGGCTTTGGGCGTGGCAGATTGGCGGCAGGGCCTTGTGGCTTGTACCGGCAACCTTCGTCATTGCCATGCTTGCCGGCTTCCTGCTTGCGATGGCTGGCATCGGCCTGCCATTTGTTGAACCCGCAATCCTGGCCTCCGTTATAGGTATCGGCCTGCTGGTCGCACTTGCAGTGCGCCTTCCGCTTGGCGCCTGCATGGCATGTGTGGCAGTCTTTTCGGTATTCCACGGCCATGCCCATGGCAGCGAGCTGGGTTCCGCAACGGGCTTTTTCTACGCATCGGGTTTTGCACTGGCAACAGCCCTGCTTCATGCCGCAGGGCTTGGCGTTGCCGGGCTGGTTTCACGCATTCGCGTTTCAGGCAGCGGCTGGCTGGTCAGGTTGCTCGGCGCCCTTACCATGGTATCGGGAATTGCGCTCGCCTTCTCCTGACCGGAAACGGCTTATTCGCCCGCAGCCTTCAGCGCCTCGGGCGTATCAAGGTCAAGACTGGCCGCGCGACCGAGTTCAACCTCGACGACGAAATCGGCATTCGCCCCGATAATGTGGCGGGCGCCGACATCGCCCTCCACCTGCTGCAATTCGTCAAAGAAACGCGCAGGCCACAAAACCGGGTTTCCGCGTTTGCCCTCATGGGTTGCCATGATGATGTGTCCCGGATGGTCACGTGATGCCTCAAGCATCTGCCCGATCATGGCGGAAGTGACAAACGGCATGTCACCAAGAAGAATGATTGCCGCCCCGCACTTTTCAGGCAGGGCTGCAATGCCGGCAGCAAGGGACGAAGAAAGTCCGGTTGCATGATCAGGGTTCGGAACATTCACGACTTCGAGCCCTGAAAGGGCCGCCAGCGTTTCATCCGGCTGGTAACCGGTGACAACACAAACACGGTCGACCCCTGCCCCGGTTGCAGCTTCGCCAACGTGACGAACCATAGGCTTGCCATTGACCGGCACGGTCATCTTGTTGATCTTGCCCATGCGCCGTGATTGCCCCGCCGCAAGGATAACAGCGGCAACCGGCACCGGGCCGCCGGGCTTGCGTGCAACACGCGGATGCGGCCTGCTGCCGGTTTCCATCAAAAGGCCACCGACACCCAGGCCAGCCACGTCATCTGCACTGACCGGAATGTTGGCGCAGAGCCGCTGCAACAACCAGTCGAAGCCGTTTTCTGCAGGAGAACGTGCACAGCCAGGTGCCCCGACAACCGGACGCCCGCCAAGTTCGGCAAGCAGCAACAGGTTGCCCGGATCTACGGGCATTCCGAAACGGGTTATGCTGCCACCGGCTTTTTCAACTGCAGCGGGTATCACATCCCGTTCATCACTGATCGCAGATGCACCAAACAGGACAACGAGGTCACAATCGTCCGGAGTTTGGGACAAGGCGTTTGCAACCGCTCCGGTTTCGTGTGGCACGCGCTGGTCGGAAACCACGGAAGAACCGGAAAGTGCAAGACGCTTTTCAAGGTTCGCACGCGTCTTGTTGACGACAGATGCTTTCATGCCGGGTAATTCTGTAGCGATGAAAGCCACGGATTTCGGCTCATATGGCTGAATGGCAAAGGCAGTTGCAAGATCAAGTTCCAGCACCCTGGCAAGGGATGTGCTGGAAACCGCATAGGGAATGATCTTGATGGTTGCAACAATCCGGCCTTCGTTGACCTCCGTGAAATCATGCAGGGTCGCCAGTGTTATCGCCGGATCAATGGCGTTGACCGCATCCACCAGCGCACGCGACACCCGGAAAATGCCATTTGCAGCAGCAAAGAAATTCACCCTCCCGGTGCGCGCGCTATCCTTGCGCAGATGATTACCGGAGATCAGGTCACCAATACGTCCAGCAGCTTCATCTTCCGCAACATCATGATCTGCAAGCCGCGCAACCGTAACGGTTTCAATTCCGGCAGCCTCGACATCGCGCAGCATCTTCGCATCAAGTATGGTTCCCTTGCGTATGCGGCTGCCGTCAGCCAGCACAAGGGAATGCGCCAGCATGGCACCTTCTGCATCTTTCAAAGGTACGGGGCCAAAATCCATTCACATTCCTCTTGTGCGGAATGCCTGGATGATTTCGGCCATGATGGCCACGGCTATTTCCGATGGAGAGGAGGCCCCGATATCAAGACCTATCGGCGCCCGGATGCGGCAAGTCTCTTCTTGGGAAAGGCCACTCGCGTGCAACCTGTCCAGCCTCTTGCCGTGGGTTTTCCGGCTGCCCAGCGCCCCGACATAAAAACATCCGGCACTGATTGCCGCCTGAAGCGGGTGATCGTCAATCTTGGGATCGTGTGTCACGGCCACCAATGCACAATAGGCATCAAGCGGACGCTGCTTCAATACATCTTCCGGCCACTCCGCATGAACGGCAACTTCCGGGAAGCGTTCCGCCGTGGCAAAGGCTGTACGCGGATCAACAATCTCGATGTCGTATCCGGCAAGTTTCGCCATTGGCACCAATGCCTGGGATATGTGGACAGCTCCGACAACCACCACACGAGGTGGCGGAAGATGGGCATTGAGAAACCATTCATCGCCGTCAATCGAAACAGTGGCAGATTTGCCGGTACGAAAGGCCCTGGAGACATGCTCGCCAAGGTCGCCATCAATCGCCTCATCTTCCCGGACAATTCTGGTCTCACCGGCTGCAAGCCCGGTCAGAACGACCGCAGCCTTGCGCTCTGCGCGCAGCATGTTGAGGGTTTCAAGATCTGCCGCTTTCATCAATGCAATACCGGCTCTACATACACCCTGATACGGCCACCACAGGAAAGCCCCACCTCCCAGGCAGTTTCATCCGCAACACCGAATTCAAGGGTTTTGGGCTGGCCGCTGCCAATGACATCAACGGCTTCAGCGATCACCGCTCCCTCAACGCACCCTCCGGACACAGAACCTTCAAACTTGCCGTTCTCGTCAATCACCAGATGGGAACCGGCAGGACGCGGAGCAGAACCCCATGTCTCGATGACAGTGGCAAGCGCCACCTTGCGACCGTCACGTATCCATTCTTGGGCAAGGGTCAGTTCATCATTCAGCATTTGCCAGCCATCCTGCAGCGTTTTGGTAGTAAGTTCATGTGGCGCGTATTATGCCGCGTTTACAGCAGCCAGCCAATTCCTCGGGTCTGACATTCTGTCTCTCTCACCGGAAAGTGCCTCACACAATCCCGCCAGGGCATCCAGCGAGTGCACAGGCCGGAATTCATCCACGTGGGGCAGCATCGTCCGGATACCGCGCGCAGCAGCCCTGAATCCGTCAAAGCGCAACAACGGGTTAAGCCATATCAGCCTTCGGCAGGAACGATGCAAGCGGTCGATCTCAGGTTCCAGAAATTCGTCTGCATCTCTTTCAAGACCATCGGTAATCAGCAGGACTATCGCTCCCTGCCCCAGTACACGCCGTGACCACAGCTTGTTGAACTCATGTAACGTGGCGCCGATTCGGGTACCACCTGACCAGTCATTCACCGCCTGCGAACAGGCTTCGAGGGCCACATCGGGGTCTCGGGAGCGTAACTGTCGCGTCACATTGGTAAGCCGCGTGCCGAAAAGAAACGTATGAACACGGCGCCGGTTCTCTGTCAGCGCGTGGAAGAAATGCAGGAAGACACGCGAATACTGGCTCATGGAGCCGGAAATGTCGGCAAGCACAACAATTGGCGGTTCGGTTTGCCGGATTTCCCGAAACTGGGGAAGAACAAGATCTCCGCCGGTTCGCATCGACTTGGCAAGCATGCGACGCGGATCCAGACTGGCCACATGCCCGACCGGCTTGAAACGCCGTGTTCTGATGAGGTTTTCCGGCAAAACCATGCGCTGCATCTGTCGCCTGGCCTCCGAAATTTCCGCAGCCGACATCTGGGCGAAATCCTTTTCCCGAAGAATTTCACGTTCCGATGCAGTCAGGGAAGCATCAATCTCGATTTCCGGCCTTTCCAGTTCGCGCGTCTGCTCCTGCCCCGAGAAAAGTGCCTGGCTTACACGCGCTTCGCCTGCTTTTGGTTTCTTGCGTTCTTCACGCGGAGAGGCAACGGGAGAGAACATCTGGATCATTTTTTCAACCAGTTCCCGCGATCGCCAGAACAGGCGGAAAGCCTCATCAAAAACAACCCGGTCTTCACGCCGATTCACAAGCATGCAATGCAACGTCCAGTAAAAATCGTCCCGACTGGTAATTCCCGCACTTTCGACTGCGCGCGCACAATCAACCACGCTTGCCGGACCTATCCGCAGGCCGGCATCCCGCAAGGTTCTTGCAAAATAGGTTATGTTTTCAACCAGCTTGCCGTCCGGGTCTGCCTTCACTGGATACCTGTCATTTGCCACACTCATGCAGATGCCAGTTCACGTTTCACATCCTGCAGGATTTGCTGGCCCTCGCTTGAACCAATCTTCGCAATATCGTCCTGGTATTTCAGCAATACACCGATTGTGTCCGAGACGGATTGTGGATCAATTGCAACCTTGTCGAGTTCAATCAGGGCTGTTGCCCAATCAAGCGTTTCTGCAACACCCGGATTCTTGAAAAGGTCCTGCTGCCGCAATTTCTGCACATACGCCACCACTTCGCGGGACAAATTCTCGCTCACACCGGGCACTTTTCGGTTCACGATTTCCAGTTCACGGGAGGCATCGGGATAATCAACCCAATGATAAAGACAACGTCGTTTCAAAGCATCATGAATTTCACGTGTCCGGTTGGTGGTAATGATCACTATGGGCGGTTCTTCAGCCTTGATCGGGCCCAACTCCGGAATGGTAACCTGGAAATCCGAAAGGATTTCAAGAAGGAAAGCTTCAAAGGCTTCATCCGTACGATCAAGTTCGTCGATCAACAGGACAGGAGCGCAACCCGGCTCACCTTCAAGCGCCTGCAACAGAGGTCGTTTTACAAGAAATTCATCCGAAAAAACGCCCTGTTTCAGCTTTTTACCATCCGCTCCGCCAACAGCTTCCTGCATGCGGATTTCAACCATTTGCGCCGCATAATTCCACTCATAAACAGCAGAAGAAACATCAAGGCCTTCATAGCATTGAAGACGAATAAGCTGCCGGCCAAGGCCATCGGCAAGAACCTTGGCAATCTCGGTTTTCCCCACGCCAGCCTCCCCTTCAAGGAAAAGCGGGCGCTGCATCTTCAAACTGAGGTAAAGGACCGTGGCGAGGGAACGGTCAGCGACATAGCCTTGTGCAGACAACAATGCCTCTGTTTCATCAATGCTTTGCGGAAATGCTGTCATGCATGCCTCTTTTCTTCGCCTGAGCTACAGATAGGGCCTGAAAAGCCGATTAAAACAAAAAAAGAGGTGCAATTACTCGCACCTCTTCCAATCTTGATCAAGCCAAGCTTGTTCAGCCGGCAATGCCTGCAGCAGCAAACACCGCACCTTCAATGTTTTCGAGGGTCAGAAACAGCCCGATACCGGCAACAATCGCGCCCGCAACCCTTGCATTGGCAGTTGCCGCTTCAGTCGCATTCCAAACCGTTTTCAACAACCAGCCTGCCGCGATTGCAATTGCGTATTGAACAACACCAAGCCCGATCAGGTATCCGATCTGAACTGCACCACCTACGCCAGATTCCTGGCCAGCAATGGCATCACCAAACGCGGAGCCATGAAACAGGCCGAAAACAGCAAATATTGCCATTGCAGCAGGCAGGGAAAGTGCCCGGCCTGAAAGGACAATGAAGCCCAAGGCCAGCAGCGAAAGCCCGATCACCACTTCCTTGAAAGGCATGCCAACACCAAAGCTCATCATCAGACAGCCCACAAGCATTGCACCAATGTAGGCTGCGGGAGCGAGCCGGGCAGCGCCCGTGTACAAGGCAGCGATACCGACGGCAATGACAAAGAACAGATGATCAAACCCGAGCAGAGGATGCCCAATGCCCGACAAAAGACCATGTGAGAAAGTTTCCATCGGCATGCCACCCAGCGGATGGTGGGCAAGAGCGGGAGCAGCCGAAGCCAAGAGTGCCATTGTGGCCAGTACAGTTTTACGCATTGAGTTTCCCCTTCATGTATCTCTGGTTGAAGGAGGGATTTCGCCAGAAGTGCCGCACAAGCGCCGGTCTTCCACGGAACACCCCGTCCGTTACAAAAGTACCGCACAGCATGCCATGCGGTTTGTCAGGCCGGTCTCCTGGCTCACGGGTCAAAGTCTTGTACCGCCTTCCCGGCTCGCCGTATTATGGCACGCCAGTGACATTCAGGTACAAACTCGCCGTTCACAGTCGCGGGGGCGGCTGCAGACAAAGGCCCCTGTTTGGGTCATCCCCTCCTGCATTCCCATTTGATCCCCGATGTCTCATACATCATTTTGGGAACCCGACAGATTGACACTGCATCCAACGATACCGAAAGGTCAACAGATTTTCGATCCAACACAGTGTTTTGCTACCTTTTGCATGCCCATGAAGCAGAAAACCTTTCCTTCACTGGGCAACGCCTCTACTAATGCATTTATGCAAACTGTAATTGTTTCAGCCCGCCGCTGGCTTGCCGCACTGATGATAGTATCCGGAGCACTGACAACAGGTGCAAAGACGACGCATGCCGAGCTTATAGGCCTCTCGATTCCGTTAAGTGGTGATGTCGCGGAACTCGGCAGGGAATTTCGCGCTGGCGCCCGGTTGGCCATGGAAAAACTCGGCGGCAACCATGAACTTTTCATTGCTGATGACGGCTGTGACCCGGACCTTGCCAAACTTGCAGTAAACGACCTAATGGCACAGGAGCCCGCCATTGTTACCGGCTTGCTCTGCAATGAAGTGGCTATAATTGCCGCAAACCGTTTCAGGGAAAGCGGTATACCTGTGCTGGTCGCCGGCGCCCGATCCATACGCCTGGTCAAGGACAGGGAACGGGAAGCATGGAACCTTTTTCGCATGTCCCCGGGAGATGATTATGCCTTTCGCGCTGCTGCGGAAGTCATCCAGCAGCGTTGGCGTGCAAAACCATACGCAATCGTTGATGACGGAACCATCTTCGGACGCATGTATACAGATGGCTTGCGTTTGTTGCTGAATGAGGCAGGTCTTGAACCTCAGGTTTCGGACAATTTCCGCGCTGCCCAGTCAACACAGGCCGGGTTGTTGAGAAGACTGGAGCGCTCAGGTGTGGAAGCAGCGTTCATAGCCGCAGCAACACAGGAAGATCTCGTGGTAATCGCCAAAAACATGAAGGAATTTGATGTAAGCCTCGACCTGATCACCTCATCACAATTGGCCACACTGCCCTACCTTGAAGAGGCCGGTTCGGTTCCACCGGGAATCATGGTCGTCAAGGAAACGCTCCCCGACAATGAAGCCATCCGGGAGGTTACAGAAATCCTGAAAGAGCAGAACATTCTGCCGACACGTCAAATCTTCGAGGGATATGCCGCTGTACAGGTCGCAATCACGGCCCTTGGCAAAGACCATGCAGAAACTACAGCAAACCTGCGATCCAATGAATTTCAAAGCCTTGTCGGCCCTGTCCGGTTTGACGAGAACGGCGCAAACACAACCAATCCCTATACTCTTCACATATGGAATGGCGATACGCTGCAACCCGTTGCCGAAAACCCAACCACACCAACCCAATGAAGCCAGGCAGCACCAATTCCATTCTTGATGTTGCCGGTCTGAAAGTCGGCAATGCAAGCGATGACAACCTGAAAAGCGGCACAACCGTCCTGCTGTGCGACGAACCTTACCCCTGCTCCGTTGCCATTCAGGGCGGCGCTCCGGGAACCCGCGAGACCGCATTGCTGGAACCGGACAAGTCCGTGTCAGGAGTGGACGCCTTGGTCCTGTCCGGCGGTTCAGCATTCGGGCTTGATGCAGCATCCGGGGTACAGGCTTTCCTGCGTGAAAAAGGGCGTGGTTTTGCAGTAGGCCCGGTTCGTGTTCCGATTGTACCGGGAGCAATCCTGTTTGATTTGATCAATGGTGGGGACAAGCAATGGGGATTGCACTCACCATATCGCGAACTTGGATATACGGCAGCAAAACAGGCCGGAAACCGGTTTGAGACGGGCACTGCTGGGGCAGGAACCGGGGCGCTGGTCGCCGGATTGAAGGGTGGACTGGGCACCGCCTCAACAGTTCTGGACAATGGCGCAACGATCGGAGCACTGGTTGCCGTCAATGCCCTCGGCTCTCCGTTGCTTGGCTCAACCGGCCATTTCAACGCTGTAAGATTTGAACAGGATGTGGAATTTGGCGGCCTCGGGCTGCCACACCCGATGCCGTCCGATGCAGGAGCCCTGAATATCAAGTTCCGTGAAAGTGCGAACAGCCTGTCGAACACCACAATTGCGATAGTGGCTACAAACGCTACGCTGGACAAGGCACAGTGCAAACGTTTGGCGATCTCTGCCCATGACGGGATTGGTCATGCAATATGGCCGGCTCATACCCCCATGGATGGTGATCTTGTATTTGGCCTGGCCACCGGAAAGTCCGATATCGCACTAGATCCGGCAGACTGGATTGACATGGGCGCAATGGCTGCAAGCACACTGGCCCGTGCCATTTCACGGGCCGTGTATGATGCCGCCCCCCGACCCGGCGACATTTTCCCCACCTATGGCGAAAAGTTTGCAAGCAACCAAACGAAATGAATTCCTCTCAGGGCAATCTTCTTGCGACAATCGTTTATTGAGAATATGTGACCTTCCGCACACCAATCATGACCTCTTGCTTGCATGATATGAAATCAGGAGCGTAAACTGATGCAAATGGAGACAATCATGAAAGCTTTCCTCGCTGGGACTGCCCTGCTCGCTACGCTGATGCTGACCACCCTGGCAGCCCTTGCAGGTGATTTTGCCAATCGTGAAATTCACGGATTTTCTGAAGATGGCAAACTGTTTGCCTTTGAGGAATACGGCCGTCAGGACGGTTCCGGCTTCGCTTATTCCAATCTCTTCATAATCGACACGACAACAGACCGGTGGACAGCCAATTCTCCGTATCGTGTTCTGCTCCGTGATGAAAACAGCGCCGTTTTTGATGCCCGTGAACAGGTACGCATGCAGGCCGGACCTGTTATGAAAAGCTTTGAAGGCCGGGGTATCCTGGCCGGCACAAACCAGCCTACCGAAGTCAGTGCTGACGCAAAGAGGATGTCGGTAAATCCCAGACCGGTCGTGCCGCCTATTGATGAACAACTGGAATTCAGGATTGCCACATACCAGACACCTCCGACTACACTTTGCGAGCCGTTTGGTGCCACCATCGGTTTCAGGCTTCTGAAGGTGGCCACATCAGATGGCAAAACCACAAAAATGCTTCACGAAGACCAAAATGTCCCCGACAGCCGCGGATGTCCTCATGATTATTCAATCGCAGATGTGGTGACGTATTATCCGGATGCGGGAACTCCCAAATTCGCTGTTGTCATACTGGTGACCAGCCAGGGCTTTGAAGGCCCCGATGGCCGGTTTATGGCAGTGACAGGCGAAATTGATTGAGACCGCAATCAGGTATAGTCAGAAAACAGCTGGAAAGACCGCTTATTTACCAACTTTTTTGCGAATCCGGTCAACAACGAGTCCCTGAATTCGCTTGTTCTTGTCAATACCCACATGGTCCGTCCCGTAACGTGAAACGTCAATTGTGGTAATCTGGCCGTCAAATCCCCTGCCCCGACGGTAGTTCTTTCCCGACGGTATCTTGTAGTTGACGACCTGTTGGGCGCCTTTCGTAAGGGCTGGCGGTTGCGGGAACCCCGGATCAAGACCTATGAGCAGGGCTGTTTTGACGCCTCCCTGCCCGAGCCGATTGGCAAAACGTGCTGCCTCCACACCGCCCAGCGAGTGACCTGCAATCACGATCGGATGTGAAACCTGCTTGGATTTTGAACGTCGGATTATGTCGTTGGCAATATTGGCCCAGTCACCATTCGAGATTGCCCGCACGCGAATGCCTCTTGCCTTTAACTGGCGGGTCATCTGGTTCATGCCGTCCGAAAAGACATTCAGGAACCCCCTTATCATGTAGACTTCTTCTGCCTGGGCAACATTGGCACTTGCCGCCCCAACTACAAACATGCCTGCAAGGCACAGGTTACGAACTAGTTTCAGCATATCTGGAAAATTCCCCCGAAGAATATCATGTCAGGCTGTGAGCGATTCTGCCCGGATATAAAATTACGAAACGCCTTGAATTACAAGTACACACAACCGAACAAACCATCTGGTGGAAAACAGGAGCGCGCGTTGTATGGAAAGGTGTGTGGTGCTAAGCCATCCCCAAACTCAACAGGATAATATGTCAAATGATACCGCGCTACTCTCGACAGCAGATGGTGGAAATCTGGTCTCCGGAAACAAAATTCCGCATATGGTTTGAAATCGAGGCACATGGCTGTGATGCCTTGGCTGAACTCGGGGTCATACCGAAAGAGGATGCAGCCACCATATGGGAAAAAGGCAACGCAGCTGAATTTGACGTTGAGCGTATTGATGCAATCGAACGTGAGACCAAACATGATGTAATAGCGTTTCTGACCCATCTTGCAGAAATTGTTGGTGAACCATCACGGTTTGTGCATCAGGGCTTCACATCATCCGACATACTTGACACGACCCTGAGCGTTCAACTCGCCCGCGCCAGCGACCTGCTTCTTGAGGGGCTGGATGCACTTCTCGCCGCCATTGAACGCCGGGCCAAGGAACACAAGAATACCGTGTGCATTGGTCGCTCCCACGGCATCCATGCCGAGCCTGTTACATTCGGCCTCAAGATGGCGCAGGCCTATGCGGAATTCAGCCGTTGTCGTGAACGCCTGGTTGCAGCACGTGCAGAAATCGCGACATGTGCCATTTCCGGCGCAGTCGGCACTTTTGCCAATATCGACCCTTATGTCGAAGAATATGTGGCAGAAAAAATGGGATTGGCTGTCGAGCCCGTATCTACCCAGGTAATCCCGCGTGACCGCCATGCCATGTATTTTGCAACCCTTGGTGTCATCGCATCTTCAATCGAGCGTCTGGCAACAGAAATTCGTCATCTCCAGAGAACGGAAGTCCTGGAGGCAGAAGAATTTTTCTCGAAGGGCCAGAAAGGCTCAAGCGCGATGCCTCACAAACGCAATCCCGTACTGACAGAAAACCTTACCGGCCTGTCACGCATAGTGCGTGCCTTCGTTACACCGGCGCTGGAAAATGTTGCCCTCTGGCATGAACGTGACATTTCCCATTCATCGGTTGAACGCATGGCTGCGCCGGATGCAACCGTAACTCTGGATTTTGCCCTGACACGCCTTACAAACGTGGTGGACAAGCTGGTTGTTTATCCCGAACGCATGGAGGCCAACATGGATGCCCTTGGCGGTCTTGTGCATTCGCAACGGGTTCTTCTTGCCCTTACCCAGGCGGGATTATCACGGGAAGATGCCTACAGGCTTGTCCAGCGCAACGCCATGAAAGTGTGGGATGCTTACCAGTCCCGCCAGCCAAACCCGCCGGTATTTCTTGACGAACTACTCAAGGATGAAGAGGTGCGCGCCGCTTTGAGTGAGGAAGAAATTCGCGACAAGTTCGATATCGGATATCATACCAAACACGTTGATACGATTTTCAAGCGTGTATTCGGTTGACCGTAAAGCGCTTCCGCTACCGGACTTAATCTTGCCACAAGGCGGAGAAGGCAAGATACCGCATGAACTGTTAGGCATTATAATCAGTGCCAGATGAATTGATTCGTACAGGAACCTGTCACCCATGACTGATGGAAACGACCTGTTTTCAGCAACGATACCTGATCCGAAACCGGAGGCGGAAAAGCGTGACACGGCGCGGCCCGCGAAATCAGCTCCGGCAAAGCAGAGCAAGACAGATGGCGAGAAGGGCTACTCGGCTTCTGATATCGAGGTTCTTGAGGGTCTGGAACCGGTACGCCGCCGTCCGGGCATGTATATCGGCGGAACGGATGAAAAGGCGCTTCATCACCTGTTTGCCGAGGTAATCGACAACTCGATGGACGAGGCCGTTGCAGGCCACGCAGACTGGATCGAGGTTGACCTGTCGGAGGACGGTGTATTGTCCGTCACGGATAATGGCCGTGGTATTCCAGTCGACCCACATCCGAAATTCAAGGACAAATCCGCACTCGAAGTCATCATGACAACCCTTCATGCTGGCGGGAAGTTCGATTCTGATGTCTATGAAACTTCGGGGGGGCTTCACGGTGTCGGCATATCTGTCGTGAATGCCCTTTCCAAACACCTGGTTGTTGAAGTAGCCCGGAACCGGAAACTCTATTCGCAGGAATTCAGACAGGGCATCCCCTTGGGAAGCCTCCGCGACATGGGTGACGTGCATAACCGTCGCGGAACCAAGGTTTCCTTCAAGCCCGATGAAGAAATTTTCGGGCAGGATTGCAAGTTCAATCCGGATACGCTGTTTCGCATGGCAAGGTCGAAAGCCTATCTGTTTGGGGGCGTGGAAATCCGCTGGTCTTGTGCCCCTTCCCTGCTCCGCGAAGGCAGCGAAGCCACAGAGAAGGCTACTTTCCATTTTCCCGGTGGCCTGAAAGACTACCTTCAGGCCTCGATCGGCGCCGCTCACAAGGTCACGGTTGAACCTTTCGCCGGAAAATCAGAAAAAAATTCTGGCCACGGCTCCCTGGAATGGGCTGTTTCCTGGCATGGGGATGACGGGTTTATCAACTCTTACTGCAACACGATCCCGACCGGCGAAGGTGGCACGCATGAAGCAGGCTTTCGTATAGCCCTTACACGTGGCCTCAAAGCCTATGCCGAAATTGTCGGAAACAAGAAAGGCTCCATCATAACCACGGATGACGTGATGACGTCCGCAGCAGCGATGTTGTCCGTTTTCATCCGCGAACCGGAATTTGTTGGTCAGACCAAGGACAAGTTGGCCACTGTGGAAGCACAGAAAATTGTCGAAGCGGCAATCCGTGACCCGTTTGACCACTGGTTGGCAGCTTCGCCGGCGCAAGCCAACAAGCTGCTGGAATGGGTGGTTGATCGTGCGGAAGAGCGTCTGCGCCGCCGCAAGGAAAAAGAGATTAACAGGAAATCCGCGACCCGCAAACTGCGCCTGCCCGGAAAACTCGCTGATTGTTCGGCAAATGCAAAAGGCGGAACTGAATTGTTCATTGTTGAGGGCGATTCAGCCGGAGGCTCGGCAAAACAGGCAAGAAACCGGGTCAATCAGGCAATTCTGCCTCTGCGGGGGAAAATCCTCAATGTTGCCAATGCCGGTCGTGACAAACTGGCAGCAAACCAGCAGATTGCCGACCTGATACAGGCCCTTGGCGCAGGAACCCGGTCAAAATACCGCGATGATGACTTGCGGTATGACCGGATCATCATCATGACGGATGCCGATGTTGATGGTGCCCACATTGCCTCCCTGCTTATCACCTTCTTTTACCAGGAGATGCCGCAGCTCATACGGGATGGAAAATTGTATCTGGCTATTCCGCCCCTTTATAAACTGACACAAGGCGGGAAAACGCTCTATGCCCGTGATGACGCCCACAAGGATGAACTCCTTGAAACGGAGTTCACCGGTAACAGGAAGATTGAGATTGGTCGTTTCAAGGGACTGGGAGAGATGATGCCTGCCCAGTTGAAAGAAACAACCATGGATCCTGAAAAGCGTTCACTTCTACGGGTGGAAATTGCGGAAACGGACGAAACCCTTACCCTTGCGACCGTTGACAAGCTCATGGGCAACAAGCCGGAAGCCCGTTTCAGGTTTATCCAGGAAAACGCGGAATTTGCAGAAGGCGAACTTCTTGATGTATAGTCATTTTGCACCGTTAAGGACGATTGCTAGGCATAACTAGCGTTATATGCGCTCCAAGCCTGCATTTCCTTGACTTGAGCGGGCAATTCCCATAGCAGAAGCGCAACTGATGAAACAAAACTGACCGTTTCCCGTTGTAGTAATGAAACTACCGGAAGAGAGATGAAATCCGGTCAACAATCGAAAGATATTTCCCTACACATGAGTTTCGAAACACTCGGACTAAGCGACAAGGTTCTGGCGGCAGTAAAAGCGTCAGGCTACACAGACCCAACTCCCATTCAGGCAGAAGCCATTCCACACGTGATGGAACGCCGTGATGTTCTCGGCATAGCGCAGACCGGGACCGGTAAAACGGCCTCGTTCACCCTGCCCATGCTTTCATTGCTGGAAAAGGGTCGTGCACGGGCACGCATGCCGCGCACACTGATACTTGAGCCGACACGCGAACTTGCCGCACAGGTTGAAGAAAACCTGGACAGATACAGCCAGAACCACAAACTCAACATTGCATTGCTGATTGGCGGAACGTCATTTGACGAACAGTTCAAGAAACTGGACCGTGGCGCAGACATCCTGATTGCCACACCAGGACGATTACTTGACTGTTTTGAGCGCGGCAAAATCCTGATGACCGGTGTGGAAGTTCTCGTCATTGACGAAGCCGACCGGATGCTCGACATGGGTTTCATTCCGGATATTGAACGCATCTGCAAAATGGTTCCCTTTACCCGTCAGACCCTCTTTTTCTCTGCCACCATGCCGCCTGAGATCGAGCGTCTGGCCAACCAGTTCCTGCAAAACCCGGTTCAGGTGACGGTAGCCAAGGCATCATCCACCTCCGACACGATCACACAGCACGCTGTTGCATCCGAGTATGAGGATTATGAAAAGCGGAGCACCTTGCGTTCCCTCATCGACAATGCAGAGAACCTGAAGAACGGAATTATCTTCTGCAACCGGAAACGGGACGTATCGATCGTTTGCCGCAGCTTGGAGAAACACGGCTATTCTGTCGGCTCACTGCATGGTGACATGGACCAGACGTCCCGCATGGCGACCCTTGACGCTTTCCGCAACAACAGGATCAAACTGTTGGTTGCCAGTGATGTTGCAGCCCGGGGGCTGGATATTCCTGATGTAAGCCATGTGTTCAACTACGATGTTCCCATCAATGCCGAAGACTATGTTCACCGCATCGGTCGAACCGGCCGCGCTGGCCGCGAGGGTGTCGCATACATGATCGTGACCCCTGTTGAGCAAAAAAACTTTGAAGCCATCGAGGAACTTATCGGCAAAAAAGTCGACTGGCTCGGCGATCAGGTTGAATGGGATGAAAAGGCAGGCCGCAAGGGTCGCGGTAAGAAGAAACCGGAAAAAGATCGCAAGCCCGGCAAAAAAGGTGAAGCCAAGAAAACAAAATCTGCTTCAGACAAGCCCGGAAAAACAGCATCCCGTAACAATCGCAAAAACAGGGGTGATGACGAGAGAACAGAAGAAATTGTTCATACCGATAAAAGCCATGCCTTCGGTGGCGAGGAAAACATTCCCGCCTTTCTTCGCTAAAAAGCGCTCCAGACCTTCACCGGTGACAACAAATGTTTGTCACCGCTTCAGTTTTCTTTGTGAGGCTGGCTTCCCGGCATCCAGCCTGGCTGCAGCCGAAAATGCTTCTTCAGCCCATTGTTCGAAATCGGCAGGATCATTCATCAAGCGTTCAGGCACCTCCCAATAGCCCATTGAAACCGGTTTCCTGCCTTCCATTCTTGGTTGCCATTCACGACACCCCTCCTTCTGAAAATCCGGTATTGTGTGCACATCTGCCTTCAGCGCCAGTACGTTTTGCGATGAGCAAAGAGCAAACATCAGGCCGTTGCGAAACACCCCAAGCCCACCAAACATATTTCGGAATGTGATATCCGGCAAAGGCTCGAACAACTCTCGAACGAAATTTTCAAACTCCGAATCAACAGCCATTTCGCCCAACTCCGGCAGAAACGGTTATGTCTTGCGCCAGACGGCAAGTTCATAGCCGTCGGGATCCCTGAACTGGAAGCGTTCACCACCGGGAAAACTGAATATCTCTCTGGTAATGGTTCCACCTGCAGCACGAACCTTCTCAAGGGATGCCTCAAGGTCCGAATGATACAGCACGATCAATGGCCCGCCGGTTTTGGGTGACTCCATACTGTGAAACCCACCCTTGATGCGACTGTCGGTAAACTCACAATATTCTTCGCCATAGTCTGTATAGGTCCAGCCAAAAGCATCGGCGTAGAACACTTTCGACCTCCGAATATCGGAAACAGCAAACTCGATATAGTCGATGTGATCATCCAGCTGTTCGATTTCAGTACTCATCCTGCTCTCCGGTTTGACTTCCAATGACACGAACGTTCAATATTTCCCTGAACTGCACAAGGATAACGGAATGAAACTCATATTACATCATGTCAATTTCGCAACAGACAATGTCGACCGCCTGGACCGGTTCTACCGGGATGTACTGAATATGGGGGCTGAGGAAAACGACTTGCCGGTACGCGAGAAATCACGGGGATATCCCGGTGATGTTTCGTTCCTTACAGACGGCCGGATCCAGTTTCACCTGGCAGAGAAGGACCTCGAAGTCGGGTTCAGAACCGGCCATGCGGTCAATCCGGTTGACAGGGGTCATATCGCATACCGTACAGACGATATCGAAGCATTCCGCAACCACCTGAAGGAAAAGGGTGTTTCCTTCTCGGATTATGGCGACATAGCTGTCAGCGGCTGGCAACAGATTTTCTTTTATGACCCGGATGGAAATGTGATTGAGGTACATCAGGTTGACCAAGCCTGATGTACCCCTGCACTATTCAATCAGGTTTCGTCCCCGATCTTGTCCTGGGTTCTGGTATCAAAATCTGATGCATCATGGCGTTCGCGCAATTGTTCGCTTGGCTCGCCACTCATCCGGTTGACCATTCGGCCCCGTTGCACCGCAGGACGTTCATGGATCATGTTGGCCCATCGGTTGACATGCTTATAACTGGCAACGTCCAGAAACTCGGCAGCAGAATACTGGTTGAACAGAACCAGCCCGCCATACCAGGGCCAGATTGCCATATCTGCAATCGTGTAGGTATCACCACAGAAATACGTGTTGTTGGCCAGATGCTTGTCCAGCACATCGAGTTGCCGTTTCACTTCCATGGCGAAGCGGTCAATGCAGTATTCGATCTTCACAGGCGCATAGGCATAAAAATGGCCAAAGCCGCCACCCAGATACGGGGCAGAACCCATCTGCCAGAACAGCCAGTTCATGCATCTTGTGCGCTGCGCATGATCATCCGGCAGAAACGCTCCGAATTTTTCGGCCAGATAAAACAGTATCGATGCAGATTCAAAAACCCGGGTCGGCTCCGCCGCACTGTGGTCCATCATCGCAGGTATCTTTGAGTTTGGATTGATATCAACGAATCCGCTACCGAACTGGTCGCCTTCGCCTATGTTGATCAGCCATGCATCATATTCGGCGCCCTTGTGCCCCAATGCCAGAAGCTCCTCCAGCATAATGGTTACCTTCTGGCCATTGGGCGTACCCAGTGAATAAAGTTGAATAGGATGCTTTCCTGCCGGAAGTTCCTTTTCATGTGTACTTCCAGAGATTGGCCTGTTGATCTTCGCCCAGGTGCCTCCGCTCTCCGAATCCCATTTCCAGACTTTGGGAGGTGTATATTCCGGCAATTCGCTCATCGTGCATTCCCTGTGTTGGATCCTGTTTTCCGGCAGCGTTAGAAGGGATGATCAAAGAGGAGGAATATCTCCCCGCTCCCAGCCTTCCTTGCACTCTGCCATGTAATCAGCATATCGCCCTGCTTCGATTGCGTCACGGGCCCCCTGCATTACTTCCTGGTAATAATTCAGGTTTGACCAGGTAAGAAGCATTCCGCCAAGCGATTCATTGCTGCGGACCAGGTGATGAAGATAGGCACGGGAATAATCCCTTGCAGCCGGGCATTGTGACTGTTCATCCAGTGGGCGTGGATCATCCGCGTGACGTGAATTTTTGAGATTGAGTTTGCCAAACCGTGTCCAAGCTTGCCCGTGACGCCCTGCCCTTGTCGGCATCACACAATCAAACATGTCGACCCCGCGTGCAATGCCCTCAATAATGTCATCGGGCTTGCCTACCCCCATCAAATAGCGTGGCTTTTCCTCCGGCAGCGCCGGACATGTGAAATCAAGGACACGCAGCATGACTTCCTGCGGTTCACCAACAGCAAGCCCGCCGATCGAGTATCCTTTCAAACCCATACCGGCAAGCACGGACGCCGAACGCAATCTCAACCGCTCATTGTCCCCGCCTTGGACAATGCCGAACATGGCCCGTTCCGGCTGTTCACCGAAGGCAATCGCAGAACGCTCCGCCCAACGCAGGGAAAGCTCCATCGCGCGCTCAATCTCGTCTGTTTCCGCAGGTAGTGCGATACATTCATCAAGCTGCATCTGGATATCAGATCCTAGCAATCCCTGTATCTCGATGGAGCGCTCGGGAGACATATCGTACTTCGTGCCGTCAACATGAGATTTGAACGTCACGCCATCTTCTGAGAGCTTTCGCAAGGCAGCAAGGGACATCACCTGAAAGCCCCCGCTGTCTGTAAGAATAGGCCCTTTCCAGCCACCAAACTCATGCAAGCCACCAAGTTTTGCTATTCTCTCAGCACCGGGACGCAGCATCAGGTGGTAGGTATTGCCAAGAATGATATCAGCGCCCAGATCCCTGACCTGGTCCATATACATGGCCTTCACCGTGCCGGCAGTTCCCACAGGCATGAAAGCAGGCGTACGAATATCACCTCGCCAGGTGTTTATCACGCCCCGGCGGGCATTTGCGTCCGTGGCAAGAACTTCAAAACGAAAGGGTGTCTTGTCTGTCATTGGAACTGTCATGTCTTGCGGTAAAGCAGGCTGGAATCACCATAGGAATAGAACCGGTAGTTGTGGTTGATGGCATGAGCATAAGCTGCCTGCATGACATCTAACCCGCAAAAAGCAGAGACCAGCATGAACAAGGTGGATTTGGGAAGGTGGAAATTGGTCATCAGAATGTCGGCAGCCCGAAACCTGAAACCCGGTGTGATGAAAATGTCTGTTGCCCCTTCCCAAGCCCGGAATGTGCCATCCTCTTCAACCGAGCTCTCAAGCAGGCGCAACGAGGTCGTACCGACGCAGATTATCCGGCCTCCTGATTTTCTGACATGGTTGAGCGCCTTGGCTGTCTCATCAGAGACACGCCCCCATTCCGAGTGCATCCGATGGTCGCGCGTATCATCTGCTTTCATGGGAAGGAACGTACCCGGCCCCACATGCAGGGTAACAAAGTGTCGGTAAATACCGGCAGCTTCCAGTGCCTCCATCAACCGGGGCGTAAAATGCAGTCCCGCTGTCGGGGCAGCTACTGCACCATCCTCCCGCGCATAGATTGTCTGATAATCTTCCTGGTCCTGCTCGTCGGTTCCCCGCTTTCCGGCAATATAGGGAGGCAATGGCATTGCTCCGCTTCGCGCCAGGGCTTCATCAAACTGCGCTCCACTCTGGTCAAAAGACAGCTCGATATTGCCATCGTCACGCTTTTCCATGACTTCGCATGCAAGTTCTTCGCCAAAAACGATGCGGTCTCCCGCCTTCAGTTTTTTGGAGCCTTTTGCAAAACAAAGCCAGTTACTTGCCGTAAGCCGCGTATGCAAGGTGGCTGATACATCTGCTTCAGCATCACCCCGTCTTCGCACACCTGTCAATTGGGCAGGAATAACCCGTGTATCATTGAAAACGAGTGCATCACCCGGTTTGAGAAGGTTTGCCAGATCAGAAACATGACGGTCCTCAAGTACGTCGCCGACCACAAGCATTTTGGCACTGTCGCGCGGAACCGCAGGACGCAGCGCAATGCACTCGTCCGGCAATTCAAAATTGAACAGGTCAACGCGCATGAAAAACCCCCATCCTCAATATTGCAGGGGACGAGGGTTGATCAGGATTACGGCTTCCATCACGCGTCAGCAGCAACTTTCATGGAAACAATATTGTCGGGATCCTGTACCGGCTCTCCGCGCTTCAACTTGTCAACGTTTTCCATCCCGTCAATGACCTGTCCCCAGGCTGTATATTGGCGGTCAAGAAAAGTCGCATCATCAAAACAGATGAAAAACTGGGAATTCGCAGAATTCGGGTTTTGAGCGCGCGCCATGGAGCAGACACCGCGTACATGCGCCTTTTCATTGAACTCCTGCTCAAGGTCGGGTTTGGATGAACCGCCAGTTCCACGCCCGTCCGGGCAACCGCATTGGGCCATGAAGCCATCAATCACACGGTGAAAAACAATGCCATCGTAAAAGCCTTCACGTGTCAGTTCCTTGATACGCTGAACGTGCTTGGGCGCAACATCGGGCCACAGTTCAATGGTGACCTCACCTTTGCTTGTTTCCATTACGATGGTGTTTTCCGGGTCCTTGATTTCGGCCATAAACTCTTCCTTTTTTCGAATTTTGATAGTTCACTGCGTGTCGGCAGTTCGCATCTTCACGATTTTGTCCGGGTTCTTAACAGCACCATTGGCTGCCCGGCTACCTTTTTTGATCTTGTCGACCAGTTCCATGCCTTTTGTTACCTCACCAAATACAGTGTACTGGCCGTTCAGGAAATCCCCCTGGTCAAACATGATGAAAAACTGGGAGTTTGCACTGTTCGGATCCGATGAGCGAGCCATGCCAAGCGTACCCCTAGCAAATGGTTCACTTGTGAACTCTGCCTTGAGATCAGGAAGGTCCGACCCGCCTCGCCCGGTTCCTGTTGGATCGCCTGTCTGGGCCATGAACCCTTCGATCACGCGATGAAAAACAATTCCGTCGTAAAACCCCTGGTTGGCAAGCGTTTTGATCCGCTCAACATGATTTGGTGCCAGATCAGGCCGCAACCGGATTTCCACGGTTCCGTCCTTGAGTTCAAGAAGCAGCTTGTCCGAGGCGGCGAACGATCCGCCAATCAATGAAACGCTGATGGCTATAACAAGCGCCAGACTTGCGATCATACGGTTTATAAAGGTCATGAAGGTTTTCCTGCTGGTTGATTGCCGGAAACGGCCATGGGAACGAATTGATGAACTATATCTTTTCAGCCAGGGCATCCAGCACGTTTTTCGGAACGAATGACGATACATCGCCTTTCATTGCCGATATCTGTCGTACAAGTGTAGCTGTAATGTGACGAACGTCGGGGCTGGCTGGCAGGAAGATGGTGGTAATGTCGGGAGCCATGGTGCCATTCATCCCGCACATCTGCATTTCATAATCAAGATCGGTCCCGTCCCGCAGCCCCCGTATCAGGATGGTTGCTCCTGCCGCTCTTGCTGCATCGACAACAAGGTTGTCAAACGCCTCAACCCTGATGGCGGTATCGAAACCCTTTACTGCCCCCTGAATGAGCTTTGAACGTTCCTCAAAGGAAAACAACGGTTTCTTGCCGGGATGGACACCAATGCCAATCACCAACTCGTCAACCAGTGTTGCAGCCTGCTTCAAGACATCCAGATGACCGTTGGTAAGTGGATCAAATGAGCCGGGATAGTATGCAATTCTCTTCATGAACGCTTTCTGTCATGCCTTTGATACAGGCGCAAGCTTTGTTGTGGAGTGGGAATGAGAGGTAAAATCCGGAATGTGACATATCGCACAGCACATTCTCTCCGGATGCATCATGTTCATAGGCAGGTTGAATAGCTGATCACGCTGGAAAACAGGCAGATCAGCACAATGACTACCCGAAAAGGAGTTACAAGATGCTGTTCATGATTACACTTTTCGTCATTACCGCCACGATGGCATGGGTTGCACTTGACCGCGCCAACTCACGTGCAGTTTCCGACAAGGGCTTTCAGGCATCAGCACGCAAGATCGTCCGGTTTGCCGAACTTTGATATATCCGACAGACTGCCAGGATGCTCAATCAGGCTTTGCGGGCCAGCGCCAGCCATATGCCGCCGCCAATCAGGCATATACCGCTGATTACCTCAGCCATACGCACTTTCGGTTTTGTAAGCCAGCTACCCGCCTTGCCTGCCAGCAGGGCATACAGACAGTCAGAAGCACAGGCAACGAATGAAAAAGTCAGGCCCAAAATGACGGTTTGAAGAAACGGGTCACGTGCCGGGTCAATAAATTGCGGAATGAACGCACCAAAAAAGAACAATGCCTTTGGGTTGGTCAGGACAACCACAAAACCTTGCCAGAAATAGCCAATTTTGGGTGGGCGGACTTTTTCGCTGTCTCCAAGTTTTCCGTCCGACCGCAGCAGGTTGAAACCAATCCACAGCAGGTAGGCAGCACCGACCAGCTTGATCCAGAAGAACGCCTCGCCCACCACGGCAATAACGGTTTGCAGGCCGAATGCCAGAACCATTACCAAAACAAGATCACCTGCGAACGTGCCCCCGATATTCAAAAGACCTGCTCTGGTCCCTCCCCTTAGCGAATTTGCGACGATAACAGTGACCGTGGGACCTGGCACAATGGCAAGAATGAAACTTGCGAGTGCAACGGTGAGTATGACGGACGTTGAAACCATTTCGATCCCCTGCTCTTCCTGTTAGCTGTCAGTTAACCATAATGAGAAGTTAGCTCACGTGTTGAACAAAATGTAAATCACCCGGAACGAGACTTTGAAACATATTTTCGGAGTTCTTTGTTTTGCGTATTTCCGGTATGATCTCTGGCGGCGTTGCCGCCATCGTTTTCCTGTTTGCCGCCATGCTTGGCACAACCATGACAAAAGCCCGTACAGGCTACTGTGCAGGCGGCATGGGTGTTTACCGAACCGTTGCCCTCGACACCGAGGGAGGTGCACGATTTGGTTCATCACATGGAAGAAACCGGAATTTTCTCAAACAAGGTGAAATTGTTCTCACCTTCGATGATGGTCCGGTGCCAGGCAAGACAAACAAGGTTCTGCACACACTGGAAAAACATTGTGCAAAGGCCACCTTCTTCATGGTTGGCTCCATGGCTCGCAACAATGCTTCCCTTGCCCGCAAGGTCATCGCCAAGGGACATACGGTTGGTGTCCACAGTTACAGCCACCGCAACCTGGGTCACATGAACGCTTCAGCGGCAATTGATGATGTGGAGCGCAGTATCCGCGCGATTCATGATGCAGCCGGTCCGGCTACTGCACCATTCTTCCGCTTCCCCTACCTGTCGGAAAACAGGGCAGTTAACACGACTTTGAACCGGCAAGACTATGGGGTCTTTGCAATTGACGTGGACAGTCTCGATTATCGCATGCCCAACCCTTCAGCGATGGTAAACCGCGTGATGAGTGAGTTGAAGCAAAAGGGCAAGGGCATCATTCTGCTTCATGACATACAAGCTGTGACGGCAAACGGCCTTGACCAGCTTCTGGATCGCCTCAATGCGGAAGGATACAAACTGGTACATGTCCGCAGTCGTGGAAGGAGCAGCCCGAAACCTCTTCTGCTGGCTGACGCATCTGACAAAAATTCGTCGACTGCCCGCACATCAGATACGATTGGCAACAATTCGCCCCGCCAGCACAGGTCACGAAATGCAGTTCGCAAACGCACGGGTCTTGCCCGTATTCGACAAGGGCATGTGAAACTGGCCCGGTTGTCACCGGATACGGGATCCGGCATCTCAGGGAACAGTCAAACCATGAAGGCGGCGTTATTGTTCAACCAGACATTCCGGGCATCAGTCAAAAAACGGATTCTGGACAAGAACACACCATCTGCTCGCAGAGAAAAACCACAGAACAAGCGGGCAACTTTGGGAGTCAGGCACCTGAAACCGAAACAAAACCCGGCAATCAGATTGGCCGTGAGAAACCGGAATGCGTTCCGCAAAGCCCTGAAACAGAGGTTTATTACCAACTGATCTGATGAACAGGGAACAGACTATGTCTATTCCCCGTCCTCTCCTGCTTCAGTGTCGCCGTCTTCCATGTCTTCATCGGGTTCTGTGATCCGTTCGACACCCACGACCTTTTCGCCTGCAGCCGTCTTGAAGATGGTCACCCCCTGGGTTGAGCGGCCAGCTATGCGAATATCCCTGACCGGACAGCGGATCAGTTGTCCTCCATTCGTGACAAGCATGACCTCATCCCCCTCTTCCACAGGGAAAGAGGATACGAGAGAGCCGTTACGGCTGTTGACGACCATCGCCGAAATTCCCTTGCCGCCCCGGCCGGAAACACGATACTCATGGCTTGAGGAGCGCTTTCCATACCCTTTTTCGGACACGGTAAGAATGAATTGCTCACTTGCGCCCATGGAAACATAACGCTCTTCCGTCAGCACCTGCTCCTCTGCATCCGGCAGATCGTCCTCAGGCACGTCGAGAGCCTCATCACCGGTCTCTCCGGCAAGCATGGCCCGCCGCCGTTTCAGATAGGCTGTTCGCTCCCATGGCTCTGCCTGGCTTGGATTGAGGATAGTCATGGAAATCACGTGATCGCCATCCACAAGGTTTATACCACGCACACCAACCGAATTGCGCCCGGCAAAAACCCTGATATCGGTTACCGGGAACCGGATGGCTTGTCCGTTGGCAGAGGTGAGCAGGACAGTGGCTGCTTCACTGCAGGTCTCGACCCCGACAATACCGTCACCTTCCTCCAGCTTCATCGCGATCTTGCCGTTACGGTTGATCTGCTGGAAATCGGAAAGCTTGTTGCGTCTCACAGTACCCCGTCTGGTCGCAAACATGATGTTGAGGCTCTCCCATGCCTCCTCGTCTTCAGGCAAAGGCATGATCGTGGCGATGCTTTCACCCTGCTCAAGCGGCAGGATATTGATAAGCGCCTTGCCACGGGCATTTGGCGCAGCGAGCGGCAACTTCCATACCTTCAGCTTGTAGGCAATACCACGCGTCGAGAAGAACAACATCGGCGTATGGGTGTTGGCCACGAAAATTCGGGTCACGAAATCCTCGTCACGCGTAGACATGCCCGAACGGCCCTTGCCGCCACGACGCTGCGCCCGGTATGTATCGAGCGGTACCCGCTTGATGTACCCGTTGTGACTGACGGTAACGACCATGTCTTCCCGGGCAATGAGGTCCTCGTCCTCCATGTCGAAGCCGCCATCCAGTATCTCGGTACGACGCGGGTTGGCAAACTCTTCACGAACTTCGATCAGCTCGTCAGTGATGATTTTCATCACCCGTTCACGGCTCGAGAGGATATCGAGATAATCCTTTATCTCGTCACCGATGGCATGCAATTCATCGGAAATTTCATCCCGTCCAAGCGCGGTCAGACGCTGCAACCGCAAATCCAGAATTGCCCGTGCCTGTTCTTCGGAAAGGTTGTATGTCCCGTCCGGATTCAATGTGTGGCGGGGATCATCGATCAGTTCGACCAACGGGGCGACATCGCCAGCCGGCCAATTGCGCGTCATCAATTGTTCACGTGCCGTTGCAGGGTCCGGTGCCTTGCGGATCAGCGCAATCACTTCATCAATATTGGCAACCGCAATGGCAAGACCTACCAGAACATGCGCCCTGATACGGGCCTTGTTGAGAAGGAACTTGGTACGCCTTGTAACCACTTCTTCGCGGAACGAGACAAAGGCCTGAAGGCAGTCCATCAGGTTCATTTGCTCGGGTTTGCCGCCGTTCAGGGCAACAAAATTGCAACCAAACGAAGTTTGCAACGGCGTAAACCGGTACAACTGGTTCAGCACGACATCGGCAACAGCATCCCGCTTGAGCTCGATTACAACGCGGTAACCGTCGCGGTCGGATTCATCCCGTATGTCGGAAATTCCCTCGATTCGTTTCTCACGCACCAGTTCAGCGATTTTCTCCTGAAGGGTAGCCTTGTTTACTTGATAAGGTATCTCGGTGACGATAATCGCCGCCCTGTCCCCTCTCAGTGTTTCCTCATGCACCTTGGCACGCATGATCACCGAGCCACGGCCTGTTTCATAGGCCGAACGGATACCACTGCGCCCCAATATGATCCCGCCGGTCGGAAAATCCGGTCCCGGCATGACTTCCATCAACTCGGCAAGGCTGGTTGCCGGGTTTTCAATAAGCTTGAGACACGCATCAATCACCTCGCCCAGATTGTGCGGCGGAATGTTGGTGGCCATGCCAACCGCGATACCGCCCGCACCATTGACAAGCAGATTGGGGAAACGGGCAGGAAGAACGACAGGTTCGCTTTCCGAATTGTCGTAATTGTCCTGAAAGTCCACCGTATCCTTGTCGATATCGGAGAGGATTTCATGCGCGACCTTGGAGAGCCTGGATTCCGTGTACCGGTATGCAGCAGCCTTGTCGCCGTCGATCGAACCAAAATTGCCCTGACCATCAATCAGCGGCACCCTCAGGGACCAGTCCTGGGCCATTCGCACCATGGCATCATAAATGGCACTATCACCATGGGGGTGATACTTACCGATAACATCACCGACTACCCGGGCCGATTTCCTGTAGGGCTTGTTCCAGTCATTCCCGTTTTCGTGCATGGAATAGAGAATGCGGCGATGAACAGGTTTCAGGCCATCACGCACATCCGGAAGCGCGCGACTCACGATTACGCTCATCGCGTAATCGAGATAGGAACGGCTCATTTCCTCGATTATCGAGATCGGCTTGATATCGGAATTATCTTCCCCGCCAGCGGGCATATTCGTTTCGTCTGACAAACTCTTTTCACCTGTATGGTATCTGCTGGCCTGTTATAGCCGATTCCCTTTTCCAACCCAAGTTGGGTCAACTGAAACGGAAAAGTTTTTCTCTTTAAAAACATAAACTTATCATGACGCAAAACATAATTGTGGACGAAAGCCTATAGCCAAATCCCCGTACCGCTGATATGCCACATACATGTTTTCCGAAGACCTCATAATCAGCGCGTTCGTAACGCTGTTTGTCACCATAGACCCAATCGGGCTCGCGCCGATTTTTCTCGGCCTGACCGACGGCATGACAAGCAGCGAACGCCGTTCAGTGAGCATTCGGGCTGTCATCATTTCGCTGTGTCTCATGACGTTGTTCTTGTTTGCCGGACGTACAATCCTGGATACGCTCGGCATTACCATCCAGGCATTCCGTGTGGCAGGCGGCCTTCTCCTGTTTTTCATAGCCTTTGAGATGGTTTTCGGAGATCGCCAGAAAAGGAAACAGGAAAGCACCGAGCAGGCCCTGACCAAGGACCAGATAGCCAATCTTGCCGTTTTCCCGCTTTCCCTGCCGCTTATTGCCGGCCCCGGCGCCATATCGGCAATCATACTCCTCTCAAGTAGCGGCGGAGGCTCCTGGGAATGGCGTATCATGCTGTTTGTTGTGATGCTTGCAGTGCTTGTGCTTGTACTCTTTGCCTTCATTGCTGCGGAATATATCGACAAATACATGGGAGAAACCGGGCGCATGATACTGACGCGTTTGCTTGGCGTCCTGCTTGCCGCACTTTCTGTTCAGTTTGTCGTTGATGGCCTCAAGGTGCTTTGGAGCTGAGACAGCGCAATTATCTTCCCGGCAGAGAAACCTTCATTTCTTTTCCGCCATACCCGTGGACGCTGTCTCTTGCACGTACAATCACAGTCGCAATTCCCAATGGTATCCTGGCCCGCCCCTGCCGGGTGAAGGGTTGTTCGTCAACATGGGGGTGTGCAAGTTCTCTCACGCCATAAACCTTGCCATCCTCGCCGGTCACTTCCCAGCGGTCGGCATAATGGTCCCAGCCTGTATCGGCATGGCGCACGGTCACCGAGAAAATATAATCAGTACCGCTACCGCGTACATCCACACCGATTACATCTGCCTCTCCCGCGCTTGAAGCGGCGTTGCTCAAAACCAGCAGACAAAAGGCAGCCAACATGCGTGTCATCATATTCTCCCAGACCGTTTCACCGGTTGCAACAGGTTAACGGGTCATGGCACAACGTCCAAGGGTAAAATCAGGATGACACGGGAAGTGCAATGGCAAGCGGATCAAAAAAGGTAATCTATGCGGCAATGATAGGAAATGGCCTGATCGCCATAGCCAAATTTGTCGGTGCAGCAATCACCGGATCTTCTGCCATGTTATCGGAGGGTATTCACTCCCTGGTCGATACTGGCAACCAGGGCCTTCTTCTTTATGGCATCAAACGTTCCAAACGCCCGGCTGATGAAAACCACCCGTTCGGATACGCCTCGGAAATTTATTTCTGGGCATTCATCGTCGCTATTCTGATTTTCTCGATCGGTGCCGGTATTTCAATGTATCACGGTGTAGAAAAGGTCCTTCACCCTCATCCGGTCGACAATCCGGTGATCAATTACGTCATCCTGATCCTGGCCATGATTTTCGAGGGATTTGCCTGGTGGATAGCTTACAAGGAGTTCAACCTTACACGCGGCAAGAAGGGGATTTTTCAGGCAGTTGCAGAATCCAAGGATCCAACCATCTTCACCGTCCTTTTCGAAGATACTGCAGCCATGCTCGGACTGATTGTTGCGCTTATCGGTATTTGGGTCTCCGTGACTTTCAATCTGCCGGTTATTGACGGTGTTGCCTCGATCCTGATTGGCGTGATCCTCGCTGGAACTGCCCTGTTGCTTGCCCTTGAGACAAAGGGGCTTCTGATAGGAGAAGCTGCAGCACCGGAAATCGTGTCCGAAATCCGTGAACTTGTTGCCGATGAGAAAACAATCATTGGCCTCAACGAAATACGCACCCTGCATCGTGGCCCCAATGACGTGTTGCTTGCCATTTCAGTAGACTATCGAAATGACATTACAGCAGGCGATGTTGAACGTTCGAACATGGTTTTGGGAGACCGGATCAAAAAACAGTTTCCGGTTGTGAAGCGTCTGTTTATCGAGGTTCAAAGCAAAGAAGACCACGCAAGGGAAATGCGCATGGCTGAAGCTGCGCGACGCGCTGAAGCAGAAGAATAGGTTTTCCACTTCATGGCCATGATCAGGACCATGAAAATTTCAAGCTTGCCTGACTAGGGTCAGGAAACCTTGGATACCCTGTTACCCGGTTGCTTGGCCATGCCGGTTTCTGCCTTTTCCTGAAGGTCGACTACATTTTCTTCCATCGCGGGTTCGCCCTTCATGCGCACGCCCGGTCCCCCAAACCCTTCGTAGTAACCGGCGGCGATCAGTTCGACACCGTGGTTTTCCAGAGAATGTTGCAAGGCTTTCAGAATGGCCACATCACCTGACACAGGCCCAATGGTCCGCTCCATGCGCCGTATCATGTTGACCGAGACATGACAGAGTTCAGCGAATGCCCGTTGGTCCATCCGCAACATGGTACGGGCAGCCTTGATCTGCTCACCGGTAATCGTGATTTCTGGCAGGAATTCATTCATGGCATGCTTTCGTTTCTGAAACAGGTATGGTCCGGCACCGCGGAGGCCGGATTACTTCAGAAACAGGCAGTCATATGAAATGGTTCCCAAGATCAGGAAATTGCCGGTTATCGCAGGCCCAGCCTGTCAGCTTTTTGTATCGGCAAGAACACCTTTTGCATAAATTGCAAGTAACAACAGCATCGCCGGGAAACATGCACTGATGACCTGCCGTGCAAAATCACCGCCAATTCCCGAAACGAGAAAGGCAATTGCAGCCGGAAACGCATAACGCAACAGAAAACTCAGCAACCGGCCCGTACCATTGTCGACTGGCATGATCGCGGTGAACAACACACCCGCAAACGCGATACCACCATACTTGAGAACAGTCAGGGGAAACTGAATCACATTCTCCGGATCACCCCCTATCACTTTGAAAACAAGGGCGTTCTCCAGAAAATCAGCAGCCACCGCCAATAGCAAGGATGTAAGCATCAAGCGGACAAGTGGACGATTGCCCCTGTTCTGGAAGGAAACAATCAGCAAAATCAGGCCGCCGCCGTAAAAGAAGGGGAAAAGCACATCCAGAAAGAACGCCCATTGGGCAGTTTGCTTCGGAATGTCACCGGCGCCAAATCCTCCCATTGCCAAAACCGCTTCATCGCCACGCTCCAGCATCAGCGAAGCAAGAACAAGCAGCAAAGCAACACCAAAAGCCGCACCAAGCAATTTGGAGGCCGGCTCCAGTAACGCAGGCAAGAATGGCTTGCCTCTCGACCCGGTCAACTGCCCCCTCTGCTTGAAAGTATTCGTATTGTCTTTCTTGAGGCCATCCTGCTTTTGCAGTTCCCTGGCCTCAATCAGACTGGTCTTGTTCAGTTCGGCAGCATATTCCTTGTGAACCTCGCCAGATACGACTGATTGGGCAACAGATTTATGCTTGGTTGAGTCTGATTGCTTGATTTTGCCCTTTTTGGATGACTTTCCGGCCATGTTTACCCCATTCCCTTGATAATCACCCCTTTTCGACCACCGCAATCGATCCCCCAATTGCTCAAGAAGTCGATATCAGGCCATTTTGTCAGGCAAAGTGCAAAACCGCAAACATCATGAACCAATACGGCCATGACAGGCTTCACTGAAAGGTCTTCCTGGCCGGATCAGAACGGAATCTCGTCATCAATGCCGCCAGGTGCACCGCCCGGTCCGGACGGCCCGCCTTGACCGAATCCGCCACCGCTGCTGCTTCCGCCGCCATAGTCATTGCCGCCTCCTGCGCTGTCACCGCGACCATCAAGCATTGTGAGGTTGCCATTGAACCCTTGCAGCACCACTTCGGTAGACCAACGGTCGTTTCCGTCCTTGTCCTGCCATTTGCGGGTCTGCAACTGGCCTTCAAGATAGACCTTGGAGCCTTTCTTGACGTATTGTTCTATGACCTTGCAAAGACCTTCATTGAAAACGACAACCCTGTGCCATTCGGTTTTCTCACGACGCTCGCCAGTATTGCGGTCTTTCCAGCTTTCGGAAGTCGCGATCGAAAGGTTGGCAATCGGCCTGCCGTCCTGGGTTCTCCGGATTTCCGGATCGGCTCCCAGGTTTCCGACGAGAATGACCTTGTTGACGCTACCTGCCATGATTATCTCCAACTGTGTGCCCTGCTTTCAGCAAGCCTGAAGCGAGCTATTTGAAATTTGCGCCAGTTTGCCCCATTTTCCTTGCAAACTCACGCTTCAGCTTTAAGTATCCACACATCATCCGAACATGAACCAAGCTCGTCCGGCTTTACTTTTGTTCTGTTTATGTTCTATTTTGAGCTTGTTTGCAAGGTTGGATTCGCAACCCTGTTTCGCACTGGAAAATCCGAATGCCCGAATTGAAAAACATTGTCGTACGTGGTGCCCGCGAACACAATCTCAAAAATGTTGATATCGAACTGCCACGCGACAAGCTGATCGTGATCACCGGCCTGTCTGGCTCGGGGAAGTCCTCCCTCGCTTTCGACACCATTTATGCAGAAGGCCAGCGGCGCTATGTCGAAAGCCTTTCTGCTTATGCACGGCAATTCCTGGAAATGATGCAGAAACCGGATGTCGACCAGATTGACGGATTGTCACCTGCCATCTCGATTGAGCAGAAAACGACCTCCAAAAACCCGCGTTCAACAGTCGGCACTGTGACCGAAATCTACGATTACATGCGGCTGCTGTTCGCCCGGGTCGGCATTCCATATTCACCCGAAACCGGCTTGCCGATCGAAAGCCAGACGGTCAGCCAGATGGTAGACCGGGTCATGGCCCTGCCGGAAGGTCAGCGGCTTTATTTGCTGGCTCCTATCGTGCGGGGACGCAAGGGCGAATACCGCAAGGAAATCGCAGAGCTGACCAAGCAGGGATTCCAGCGGGTGAAGGTCGACGGCCAATTGTACGAAATTGCCGATGTTCCGCCACTCGACAAGAAATACAAGCACGACATTGATGTGGTGGTGGATCGCCTTGTTGTCCGGGAGGATATTGCCTCACGCCTTGCTGACAGTCTGGAAACCGCCCTCAGATTGTCTGATGGACTGGCGGTTGCCGAACTTGCAGACAAACCCCTTCCCCCGGAAGAAACTGCAGAAGGCGGCGCCAAGAACAAGTCCCTGAACGAAACCCATGAAAGACTGGTATTCAGTGAAAAGTTTGCCTGCCCCGTCTCCGGCTTCACGATAGCAGAAATCGAGCCCCGTCTTTTTTCCTTCAACAACCCGTTTGGTGCCTGCCCGTCCTGTGACGGACTTGGAACACAAAAGGGCATTGACCCGGACATGGTTGTTCCCGATGACACCCTTACGTTGAGGGGCGGCGCCATTGTACCTTGGTCAAAGTCGTCCTCCCCTTCCCCGTATTACGCCCAAACACTGGAAGCCCTTGGCAAGCATTACGGCTTCAAGCTTTCTGACAGTTGGCGTGATATTGACAAGGATGCGCGTCAGGCAATCCTTTACGGAACCGGGAAAACCGAAATTCCGTTCAATTATGATGACGGGATGCGTACCTACAAGACCCGGAAAACCTTTGAGGGTGTCATTCCCAACCTGGAAAGACGCTGGCGTGAAACCGATTCATCCTGGATGCGGGAAGAAATCGAGAAGTTCATGTCATCCAGTCCCTGCGAAACATGTGATGGAAACCGCCTGAAACCGGAGGCACTTGCAGTCAAGCTCGATGGCAAGCACATATCGGATATCACGAGGTTTTCCATTCGCTCGGCACAGGAATGGTTCGAATCTCTTCCTCAAACAATGAATGAGAAACAAAACGAGATCGCAGTTCGCATCCTCAAGGAAATACGGGAACGCCTGAAATTCCTGAATGATGTCGGTCTCGACTATTTGACGCTTTCACGCAACTCCGGCACGCTTTCGGGCGGCGAAAGCCAACGCATCCGGCTCGCCTCCCAAATCGGCTCGGGATTGACAGGCGTTCTTTATGTGCTTGATGAACCTTCAATCGGGTTGCACCAGCGTGATAACGCCCGCCTGCTCGATACACTTCGCCGCCTTCGCGACCTGGGGAACACGGTCATTGTCGTCGAACATGACGAGGATGCGATCCTGGCTGCCGATCACCTTGTTGATATCGGACCGTTTGCCGGCATTCACGGGGGACAGGTCATCGCGCAGGGAACGCCCCAAAAGGTGATGGAATCTCCCAAATCCCTTACCGGCAAATACCTGACAGGAGAGCTTGCCATTCCGTTTCCCGAAGCCAGACGCAAGATAAACAAACGGAAAATGGTGCGCATTAAGGGGGCAACCGGAAACAACCTCCAGAACGTTGATGCGGATTTCCCGCTGGGCGTGTTCACCGCTGTTACGGGCGTTTCTGGCGGGGGAAAATCAACCTTGCTGATCGAGACTCTCTACAAGGCAGCGGCACGACGCATCGGCAATGCTCGTGAAGCACCCGCCCCCCATGACCGTATCGAGGGCTTTGAGCATCTCGACAAGGTCATCGACATTGATCAGTCCCCAATCGGCAGAACCCCGAGATCCAATCCGGCAACTTATACAGGCGCCTTTACGCCAATACGTGAATGGTTTGCAGGATTGCCTGAAGCCAAAACCCGCGGCTATGCACCGGGCCGTTTTTCGTTCAACGTAAAAGGCGGGCGGTGCGAAGCATGCCAGGGCGATGGTGTGATCAAGATCGAGATGCATTTCCTGCCGGACGTCTATGTCACTTGCGATGTCTGCAAGGGCAAGCGCTACAACCGTGAAACGCTTGAAGTCTTGTTCAAGGGAAAGTCCATTGCTGACGTACTCGACATGACCGTAGACGAGGCCGAAGCGTTTTTCTCCGCTGTTCCGTCGGTTCGAGACAAAATGGAAACACTGAAACGTGTGGGCCTTGGATACATAAAGGTGGGCCAACAGGCGACAACCCTGTCCGGCGGCGAAGCGCAGCGGGTGAAGCTGGCGAAAGAACTGTCAAAGCGTGCAACGGGCCGCACACTGTACATTCTTGACGAACCGACAACCGGACTTCACTTTCACGACGTCGCAAAACTTCTGGAAGTTCTTCATGAACTTGTCGACAACGGCAATACGGTTGTTGTGATCGAACACAATCTGGAAGTTATCAAGACAGCTGACCACATACTCGACCTTGGTCCGGAAGGAGGCGATGGCGGCGGCGAACTCGTTGCCTCCGGCACACCGGAAGATATCGTGAAAGTCGGGCGCAGCTACACCGGACAGTTTCTCAAGGAACTTCTGGACCGACGCCCGCAAGCAGGAAGAAAGCCGGAGGCGGCTGAATAAGCTGTTTCTGGCCAGACGCCAGACAAGTCTTTCGTTTCACAAACCATCTCTGCCTGCCTGATCACTGCTCAGGCATCTGCAACGCACATGCAGCTTGTTCAGTGTTGCTGCTGCCAGTGATTGTTCACTGCAGTGCGCGCCAAGCGGATGGCGGCCGGGTTCCTCTCCTTCCCCGCAAGCTACAGCACAGAAAAATGCTGCATAATGAACGAAAAGAAGTCACAGGATTGACTCACTCAAAAGGCACTTGCAGGATATCAACCTTGGCGGCAAATCATCCACCAATCCAGAGACCCACCAGTTTGACAGATCAATCACTGCAGGAAAAAGTCGAAGCCATTCTTCCCGGTTATCCGAGCGAACTTTTGCATGAGCGCATCGCCGATGCAGTCGTTCACGGGCTTGCACTTATCGTGATACTGATAGCCGGAACCGCGCTGATGATCAGTGCAGCCATATGGGCAAGTGCCGGCCTCGTGGTTGCATGCGCAATTTACTGTTTCGGTTTGCTTGGCTCCTTTGCTGTATCGGCAAGCTATCACCTATTGCCCTGGCACAATGCCCGCCAGGTATTGAGACGGCTGGATCATGTGGCAATCTATGCCCTGATCGCGGGAACTTTCACACCACTTCTGGTTCAGATCGGAACCGGCTGGGCGTATGTTGTTCTGGGTGCAATCTGGGTCCTTGCGATTCCTGCGATGATTTACAAGCTTGTGGGCAGCAATATTGAGCCATCCTGGTCGTTGGCCTCCTACCTCGGGCTTGGATGGATGGGCGTGCTGGCAATTCCAGAGTTCGGGGATCATCTGTCCGCTACAGCAATTGCCGCTATCCTTGTGGGTGGAAGCATCTATACGGCGGGAACCTATTTCTATGTAAAGAAGGTACAGCCTTACCGGCATGCGATCTGGCACAGCTTTGTACTGACAGGAACAGCCTTTCTGTTTGTTGCAATTTGGACAACCGTTTTTGCAGATGTTGCAATCGCTGGTTGATGGCAGGCCAGAATTTAAAGGTCAGAACTCGCCGGCTCCCACCCTTCTTCCGCCATTTCAAAACCTGAAAACTCAAAGCCCGGTGCAACCGTGCAGCCGACCAATGTCCATTCACCTGTGGAACGGGCCTGTTGCCATTTACCCTTGGGAATCGTGTATTGTGGCAATTCACCTTTTTCGAGACCGGCCCCGAGAACTTGTGAAACCAGATTGCCGTTTTCTCCCGTTATACCTAGCAGGAGTGGGGCACCTGAATAAAAATGCCACGTTTCAGATGCATCAACCCGGTGCCATCTGGAAACCTCACCTGCCTTCAGCAGAAAGAATATCGCCGTCCCGACCGAGCGACCCTCTATAGTCATCTCATCCCTGAAGGTTTCACGGAAATAGCCACCTTCAGGATGCGGTTCCAGATCCAGTCTTGCAATGATTTCGTCAGCAGTCATGGACATGACACTCCCTATCCTGCCGGTCGGTCAAACCAGTTCGGCATCCACAACTCCGGGCACGGCACGAATGGCGCTTTGTATCTTGGCATTGATTGCATATCGGTCCTGCAATCGAATTTCGACTTCCCCATCCTGCTGCATGACCACGAACGAGACGCGTCCCTGCCCCCGTTTGTCGAGTAACGGCACCAGCATTTTCACTGGCCCTGCATCCCTGAGGAAAACCGTAAGATCCCTTGTCTCACGCGAAGCTGCCTTTTCAAGCGGTTCAACACTTTGAATTCGAACGCTCACCCCCTCAGGGCGCATGTCTGCCCCGGCAAGAATGATAACGGATTGGCCAACCTGAAGATCATCGCGGTGCCTGTTTAATGCATCCTCGAAAATGACTGCTTCATACTGACCTGAAGGGTCGGATATCATCACGATCCCCATGGCATTTCCCTTGCGTGTCTTGCGCTCCTGCCTGGCAGTAATCGTGCCGGCCAGGCGACCGGCTGTGGCACCGGAACGGACCGAGTTCTCAAAATCCACATAAAGCTGCACACGCATCTTTTCGAGAACGGGCCGATAATCATCAAGCGGATGCGCACTCAGATAGAATCCGACGGACGACAGTTCCCGGTTCAGCATTTCGGCATTGTCCCAGGGTTCGGTGGCCGGGAGTTCAATTACCTGTTCAGAACCCGAAGACGCTCCGAACATGTCATTCTGACCTGTTTCCCTGTCTTGCGCAGTACGGCTTGCATGAGCGACCAACCGGTCAAGACCTGCCAATAATTGCTCGCGCGGTTTTCCAAAGCAGTCCAGCGCCCCCGCACACACCAGGTTCTCAAGTGTCCGCTTGTTGACCTGGCGAATATCAAGGCGGGAAAAGAAATCCTCAAGGGATGAAAACGCACCGTTTTCCTTGCGCTCTGTAACAATCTGGCTAACGGCACCTCCGCCAACGCCCTTGATCGCAGCGAGCGCATAAAGAATTTTGCCGTCACTTACTTCAAAGCCGACACCTGAAGTCTGCACTGAAGGTGGAACAACCTCGATTTTCTGTACCTTGGCGTCCTGATAGAATGTGCTCAGCTTGTCGGTATTTCCCAGATCAAGCTGCATAGAACCTGCGAGAAACTCTACCGGATAATTCGCTCTCAAATATGCAGTCTGGTAGGAAACAAGCGCATATGCGGCCGCGTGGGATTTGTTGAAACCGTAATCCGCAAACTTGGCAAGCAAGTCGAAGATCATGTTAGCCTGGCCCTCTTTCATGCCACGTTCAACACAACCATCAACAAACCGAACCCGTTGCCGGTCCATTTCCGAGCGGATCTTCTTGCCCATTGCACGGCGCAACAAATCCGCCTCTCCCAGAGAATAGCCGGAAAGGATCTGGGCAATCTGCATCACCTGTTCCTGATAGATGATCACACCGTGTGTCTCTTTCAGAACAGGTTCGATTTTCTCATGGTAGTAATCGGGCAATTCCTCACCATGCTTTCGCGCATTATAGGTCGGAATGTTGTCCATTGGCCCGGGCCTGTAGAGCGCAACCAGTGCAATGATGTCTTCAAACCGGTCAGGGCGCATGCCAACAAGGGCCTTGCGCATACCCTGGCTTTCAAGCTGGAAGACGCCAACGGTCTCACCGCGGGTGAGCATCTCGAAAGTTTTCACGTCTTCAAGTGGCAATTGAGCAAGGTCTATCTCGATACCGCGCTGCTGAATGAACCCCAAAGCCTTTTCAAGGACTGTCAGGGTCTTCAATCCGAGAAAGTCAAATTTTACCAGCCCCGCCTGTTCCACCCATTTCATGTTGTACTGGGTAACCGGCATGTCTGAACGTGGATCACGATAGAGCGGCACGAGCTGCTCCAGTCTTCTGTCACCGATTACGATACCAGCTGCATGGGTTGATGCATGGCGATACAAACCCTCCAGCCGTTTTGCTATGTCAAACAGGCGGGCAACAATTTCCTCTTCACGGGCTGCTTCCTGAAGTCTCGGCTCTCCGTCAATCGCTTCAACCAGCGTTGTCGGATTTGCCGGATTGTTCGGCACCATCTTGCAAAGCCGGTCAACCTGTCCGTAAGGCATTTGCAGCACACGCCCCACATCGCGCAAAACAGCCCTCGCCTGCAGGGTTCCGAATGTGATGATCTGGGCAACCTGTTCGGCACCGTATTTCGACTGTACATACCGGATGACCTCTTCACGCCGCTCCTGACAAAAGTCGATATCAAAGTCCGGCATCGAAACCCGTTCGGGGTTCAAGAACCGCTCGAACAGAAGAGAAAACCGCATCGGGTCGATATCTGTAATGGTCAGCGCCCAGGCAACCAGGGAGCCCGCCCCCGATCCTCGCCCCGGCCCTACGGCAATTCCGTGTTCCTTTGCCCATTTGATGAAATCGGCAACGATGAGGAAGTAACCGGGAAATCCCATCTGCTCGATAATCCCGAGTTCAAATTCCAGTCGTTGATCATAATCCTCGCGGGAATATCCATCTGCAAGTGAATGCAGCGAAAGGCGTTCCTCAAGACCATGTATGGCCTGTTCGCGCAGCGACTTTGCTTCAGCAGCAAGAGCCTGTTCTCCGTCCGACTTGGCGGCAGCATCAGTAAACCACGGCAGGATCGGGGCTTTTTTGGTTTCCCGGAAGGCGCATCGCCGGGCAATCTCGACGGTATTATCAATTGCTTCAGGAATATCCCTGAACAACAACTTCATCTCTGCCTGGGATTTGAAATAATGCTCCTCCGAAAGGCGCCGTCGCTCTTCCATGTCGACCACAACGCCCTCTGCAATGCTGATCAGCGCATCATGGCTTTCAAAATCATCACGCGCGGGAAAATAGGGTTGATTGGTTGCAACAAGGGGAAGCTCGATCGCATAGGCGATATCGACAAGTGATTTCTCCACACTGCGGTTCTCAATGCCATGGCGCTGCAACTCAACATAAAGGCGGTCCCCGAATACGGCATGCAGGGCCTTCAGGCGTTCCATGGCCTCGCTCTTGCGACCAGCAGCAAGTTGCATGTCAACAGGGCCTTCCGGACCTCCGGTAAGGCAGATCAACCCCTCCCCGTGAGTGCGTAGCCGTTCAAACGCCACGTGTGGCAACTGCCCGTCAGGCGTATTGACGTGGGCTGCACTTACAAGCTTTCTAAGATTTTCAAAGCCGGCTTCACTGGTCGCCAAGTAGACCAGATACGGAAAATTTGCCTGACCGTGACGGGGTTTTGGATCGCACCCGTCTCCCATGTCTATGGCCAGTTTGCACCCCATGATGGGCTGAATGCCCTTCTCTACAGCTTTCTCCGAAAATTCCAGAGCGCCAAAGAGGTTGTTGCGATCTGTTATCGCAATCGCCGGCTGCTGGTCATTCTCGGCCAGCTCCAGAATCCGCTTGAGTGGCAAGGCGCCTTCCAGGAGAGAATAAGCAGAATGAACGTGCAAGTGAATGAAGTCGACGGTGTCTCCACCACGTTTGTCACGACTACCATCCCCCGAAAGGGCTTCATTCATGCGCTGTTGTTTCAGGGTTGCCATCTTTGTAATTCCATCCTCGCATGCGACGACACTGCTGTCATGCGCCATGATTGCATTGTTGAGGACGGAATGGGCAGGTTCAAGGGAGAGGCAACTTAATCCAGAGCAAAATATTCATGCCCTGGATGCTGCGATGTGAAACTATCAGGCAATAACGGAGAGAATTTCAACCCAGACAAACATGCTGGCAAGCAGAAGGCTTACCGTTGCAAGTGAAACGAGGTCACGAACCGATACAAACATGTTGAACTCCTGCACTTGATTTATCTTGTGCACGTATAATGTTCTTGTTTTGTTCTTTTGTAAAGCAGTTTTTTGATTTGGCATGAAAATTCGCGCAAATCATTGAAAAACATAAATTATTTTAAAGCTCTCTGACCTGCCCGCCTTCCAGCGTAACAATCCGGTCCATCTTTTCGGCAAGAGCATGGTTGTGTGTGGCAATCAATGCGGAAAGGCCAGCCGTCCTTACAAGGCTCTCAAGTGCATGAAAGACGTGGTCCGAGGTTTCAGGATCGAGGTTCCCTGTAGGCTCATCGGCAAGCAACAAATTCGGACCATTCGCAACTGCGCGTGCAATCGCCACACGTTGTTGCTCACCACCTGAAAGTTCTGAAGGCCGGTGCGTGGCACGCTTGCCGATTTTCATGTACTCCAGCAACTCTCTTGCCCTGCTGCGGGCTGTATCCCGGTCCGTACCCCGAACAAGTTGGGGTATCATCAGATTTTCCTCAGCGGAAAACTCGGGCAACAAGTGGTGAAACTGATAGACAAAGCCGATCTTTATCCTGCGCATTTCCGTACGCCTGGAGTCTTCCAGCCCCCGTGTCGCAACACCATTGATATAAACATCCCCAGAATCCGGCCTTTCAAGCAGGCCGGCAGAATGCAGAAGCGTTGACTTGCCTGTACCGGAAGGTGCCACCAGGGCCACCATCTCTCCTGCGGAAATGGTCAGGTTTGCACCCTTGAGCACCGTTAGCGCGTGCTTGCCCTGACCGTAGGTCCGTTCAAGGTTTTCTATATTCAGCACGGTTTGCCTACTCATAGCGAAGCGCCTCAACAGGATCCAACCTTGCCGCCCGCCATGCAGGAAACAGAGTGGCCAGGAAAGACAGGCTGAGCGCCATCACGACAATCAGAACCGTCTCTGTAAAATCCATCTCGGCTGGAATATCGGAAAGAAACCGGACGGTTGAATCCCAGACTTCGCTGCCGGTTGCCCAGTTGAGAAAATCCTGGATTGCCTTGATGTTGAGAGACACAAGAACACCAATAACAACCCCGGCAATCGTGCCCACAATCCCGATTGCTGATCCTGTTATCATGAAAATCCGCATGATTGCCCCACGCGTAATTCCCATGGTCCTCATGATGGCAATGTCATGGGACTTGTCTTTTACCAGCATGATGAGCCCGGAGATAATGTTGAGCGTTGCGACAAGCACGATCAGGGTAAGGATCATGAACATGACATTGCGTTCCACCTCAAGCGCAGAAAACAACGTGGAATTGCGCTGGCGCCAGTCCTGAAGCCAAAGCGAACGCTGGGCGGCATTTTCAATCTTCGGACGGTATTCATCCACCCGGTCAGGATCATCGACAAAGATGTCAATCACATCCACCCTGTTATCCCGATTGAAATAGAGTTGGGATTCAGCAAGCGGCATGAAGATGAACGAAGCATCATATTCCGACATGCCAATCTCGAAAACAGCGACAATCGGATAGTTCTTCACCCGTGGCGTCGTGCCGAAGGCGGTTACATCGCCATCAGGCGATATCAGGGTCAGTTCGTCACCAAGAAAGAGGCCGAGATTTTGCGCAAGCCTGCTGCCAATCGCCACTCCTTCACCGGCATCAAATCCTTCCAATGTACCCTGTTTGATATTGTCCGGTTTGCTCAATACTGTTTTGAGATCCTGCTCCCGCAATCCGCGAACAAGGGCTCCGGTTCCTGCCCCGGCATTCCCGTTGACCAGGGCCTGACCTTCAACCAGAGGCAAGGCAAAGCGCACGCCCTCGATTTTTTCCAGCCGTTCGGACAGACTTGCATAATCGGTTAAGGGACCGTCCACGGGATTAACGATAAGATGCCCGTTCAGCCCAAGAATGCGATCCAGCAATTCGGTTCTGAACCCGTTCATGACAGCCATGACGATGATGAGCGTGGCAACTCCCAACATGATCCCGAGAAATGAAAAACCGGCAATCACGGAAATGAATGCTTCTTTCCTGCGCGAACGCAAGTAACGGGCTGCAAACATCCACTCATAGCCCGAAAACGGGGCTGTCCCGGTCTTTTCTTTCGGCGCAGGGTTGTTGTTCTCAATTGCGGCAGTGCTCATAGAGCAACAAGCTCCATCAGGTTGTAAAGCGGTTGATAGCTTCATCAGGTGAGAGGTTGTCGCGTCCCTCTTGCCCGCGGCGCTTGACCTCGACCTCACCTTTTTCAAGTCCGCGCGGGCCGACAACAATCTGGTTCGGAACACCAATCAGGTCCATTGTGGCAAACTTTGATCCGGCGCGCTGGTCTGTGTCATCATAGAGAACTTCGATACCGGCTGCAGTCAGCGCATCATATATCCGGGAGCTTTCACGATCGCACCCTTCATCTCCCGTCTTCATGTTGACAATACCCACCTGGAATGGGGCTACCGATTCCGGCCAGATAATGCCGTTGTCATCATGTGAGGCTTCGATGATCGCAGCGACCAGGCGGCTTGGCCCAATACCGTATGACCCCATTTGTACAACGTGTTCCTTGCCGTCCGGGCCAGCAACTTTTGCGCCCATCGGCTCCGAGTATTTGGTTCCGAAGTGAAAGATATGCCCCACTTCAATACCGCGAGCCTCCATCCGCTGGTTGTCGGAAACTTCTGACCATAATTCTTCGTCATGAAGCTCGTCAGTGCGGGCGTAATGGGCGGTCCAGTCCTTTACAATCCCGGCTATCAGTTCGTCATTGTCATAATCGACGCTTTCATCTGGAACCGGCAGTTTCATCACGTCAGAATTACAGAAAACCGCGCTTTCACCCGTGTCAGCCAGTATCAGAAACTCATGGCTGAGATCACCGCCGATTGGCCCCGTGTCTGCACGCATCGGAATTGCTTTCACGCCAAGCCGGTCAAATGTCCTGAGATAGGACACAAACATGCGATAGTAGGCGGCACGGGAACTTTCTTCGTCAATATCGAATGAATATGCATCTTTCATGAGGAATTCACGGCCGCGCATAACGCCAAAGCGGGGACGAACCTCATCGCGGAATTTCCACTGGATGTGATAGAGATTGAGCGGAAGGTCCTTGTAAGACTTCACATAGGACCGAAAAATCTCTGTCACCATCTCCTCGTTTGTCGGCCCGAACAGCATGTCGCGTTCATGCCTGTCCTGTATGCGCAACATTTCCTTGCCATAATCATCATACCTGCCACTTTCCCGCCAAAGGTCTGCTGACTGTATGGTTGGCATGAGGATTTCGATCGCACCGGCACGGTTCTGCTCTTCCCGTACAATGTCTGAAACCTTGTTCAGAACCTTCAGGCCCAAGGGTAGCCATGAATAAATCCCCGCCGCTTGTTGGCGGATCATGCCTGCCCGCAACATCAGTCGGTGCGAGACAATCTCCGCCTCTTTGGGATTTTCCTTTAAAACAGGAATGAAATATCGGGATAAACGCATTTAACAGAACCAGAATCGAAATTGGGTAACAAGCCTTGGTTAAAACCTGTATTGCAGGTGCGCACAAGTCCCACAACCGATCAAGTCATAGTGACAAAATCATCGTCCCGGCATGGGAAATTAACCGCTACAGAGCAGTTTTTTCATCATTTTTGCCTGAAATGTGGTCAAAATGAAGATTTTGCATGACATTGAAAAACGATTATGTTTATCTTAGCCGAACAAGAGATTTGGAAAAACCAAACGGAAAAGCTGTCCTAGTCTTGGGAGGATGTGATCCAGGCGCACCAGTTTGCTGCCGCTACTCTTTTTGGGTGAGATAAGGATCGGGACTAGCACGACTTAACAGGCAAGGCCACGCGCCTTGCCTTTTTATTTTCCTGAACACTGCTCCAGAAAACCACTCAACCGGCCTGCCCTTGCGAGGTCTTACCCTCTAGGCTGAATGTCATCGGGAAACACACTCGGAATATCGGCGAAAGTCCATCCGTAATACGACGTTGCAAGCCAGTACAAACCATATACCAGCCCCGCAACAAGCGTGTTTATGAGCAGTTTTTGGGGCAGCTTCGAAATTATCGGCGCTCCGGGATCTGTACCCGGCACAACCTCTCCCATTTCAGCCTGACTGCTGTTGCCGTGGGGAAGAACAATGAACAGCGTCACCCACCAGATGATGAAGTAGACGGCAAAGCCTGTAAAAAAGCTCATACCTGCTCCAACTCAGTCAATGTGCCACAAAAATCCTTGGGGTGCAGAAACAGTACCGGCTTGCCATGTGCGCCGGTTTTCGGCTCTCCGTCGCCAAGCACCCGGGCGCCTTCTGAGACCAGTCGGTCACGCGCTGCGATAATGTCATCAACCTCATAGCACAAGTGATGAATTCCACCTGCGGGATTGCGTTCCAGAAAGGGTGCAATCGGGGAATTTTCACCAAGCACCTCAAGAAGTTCAATCTTGGTATTGGGCAATTCAACAAAGACAACCGTTACGCCGTGTTCCGGCAATTCCTGGCGGTCACTGACCTTTGCTCCAAGAACATTCGCATATGTCGCAACTCCGGCGTCCAGGTCAGGTACGGCTATTGCAACGTGATTCAGTCTGCCAATCATTCTGATTGCTCTCCGGGAATTTTCTACACACGGGCTACGAAAACGGTCGTTATCGGCTTCTTGCCCCAATTGTTGCGGGCTTCTGCGCGAACCGCACGGCTGATCGCATCACGAACCATGTCTTCGTCCTTGCGCCGTTTTTTCGGTATTCCGGCAAGCGCACCTTCAATCGCCTTGAACAGGACATCATCAAAATAGTCACCGTCTGCCGTAAGTTCGGGAAGTCCGTAAAGAGAAAGGTCGATATCATCTGCCAGTTCTCCGTGCCGGTCCAGAACAATCGAAACCCCTACATGGCCAACATATGAAAGCTTCCGGCGTTCAGTCACACCAACGGAAGCTTCATCCCCGATAACATCACCATCCTTGAAAATCCTGCCGTGACGTATCTCATCGATAATTTCCGCCACTCCGGGAGCAAGGCGAACAAGATCACCATTTCTGACAGGCAGGACTTGGGGAATTCCGTGCTCACCACCAAGTTTCGCATGTGCATGCAAATGGGCAGCCTCTCCATGAACAGGAATGAGAACTTCCGGTTTGGTCCAGTCATACATCTGCTTCAACTCGTTTCTGCGGGGGTGCCCGGATACGTGGACAAGATATTCTCCGTCCTCGATTACCCTTATCCCCTGCTCAATGAGCTGGTTCTTCATTTCGATGATCGGTTTTTCGTTGCCCGGGATCGTCCGGGACGAAAAGATCACCGTGTCGCCCGCATTTAGCGAAATGTAGCGGTGTTCCTCGCGCGCAATCTTTGCAAGAGCGGCCCTGCTCTCTCCCTGGCTGCCAGTCAGGATGATGACAAGCCGGTTGGCATCGATTGAAGAAAACTGGTCATCTTCGACAAAATCATCAAGGTCATCAAACATGCCCAGATCACTGGCGACCTCGACTACGCGCCGGATCGAACTGCCGATCAGCATAACCTTCCGGCCTGCTCGCTGTGCTGCTTGCGCAATCGAGCGGATGCGTCCGACATTCGATGAAAAAGTGGTGATGGCAACCCGGCCTTCCGCCTCGCTGATCAGTTCCGCAAGACTGTCCGAAACAGATTGTTCCGTCGGTGAAACACCTTCTCGCATCGCATTCGTGGAATCACACACAAGGGCAAGCACACCCACATCATCGGAACCGAGGCGTTGAAATGCCTCCGCATCCGTATTTCGCCCAAGGGTCGGCTCTTCATCCAGTTTCCAGTCACCAGTATGCACAACCCTGCCAAGTGGGGACTTTATCGCCAGTGACACAGGTTCAGGTATCGAGTGATTGACGTAAACAGCCTCAACTTCAAACGGCCCCAACTCCATGACATCACCCGCCTTGTAGAGCTCCAGTGGCAGGTTGGGTGGCTCACCTTCATACTGCGCTTTTGCATCCAGCATTCCCGCTGTAAAATCAGTGCAGTATATCGGACACTTGAATCTGTCCCACAGGCTCAGCAACGCACCGTAATGGTCCTCATGAGCATGGGTAATGATGATGGCAAGCAAGTTCTTGCCCAGACTTTCAGCGAACTGGACATCCGGCAATACAAGGTCAACACCGGGAAGGTCTGGCCCCGGGAAGGTCACACCGCAATCCACCATGATCCATTGGCGTTTGGCGGATGGTCCAAACCCGTACAACGCCAGGTTCATCCCGATTTCGCCAACTCCGCCAAGCGGTACGAACACCAGATCCTCTTTTTTCAAGCCAGTCTCCCGAGTTTAGCCAGTCAGCCAAAAAACACGTCTGCGGTGGATATGCGTTCAGTCTTGTTAGCGGAAGTTTCAAGCAACATATAGCCCGCCTCATCAATTGAAGCAAAAATGCCGCGGATATCCGGTTTTCCGGGAATACGAACCGTGACCGGTTTTCCAAGCCCGCCAGCAGCAGCCAGCCATTCCTCACGGATGACGGCAAAGCCCTCACCCCGTTTCCACGAACTTATCGAATGGGCCATTTCAAGAGACAGGGCGTCAAACAATTCATCGGGGGGTACATCAATATTCTCTGCCACCAGACTGGTCGCGGAATGAAGGGTATCGCCCGGACAGGAAACACAATTGACACCAATTCCAATCACCATCATCTGGCGCTCCTGCGAGGCAGTGCTCTCCAGCAGGATACCGGAACATTTTTTGCCATTTACCAGTATGTCGTTGGGCCACTTTTGGGTAATCACCGCATCATCCGGGGCAAACCGCACAAGAGCACGTCTCAGGGCAACAGATGTAACGAAAGTAAGATCGGCAAGATGGTCAGGTTCGCAAGGGTTCTCCAGCAGCAATGAAGCGAACAGGTTGCCGGGTTCACTGACCCATGATCTTCCACGACTGCCTTTCCCGGAAGTCTGCTGCCTGGAAACAATCCAGAGATTGCCTGCTTCGCCCGCCTGCCCGTAATCCATGCACAGCGTGTTGGTGGAGACGCAACTCTCCAGTTTGAGTAACCGGAAGTCCTGCAACGGCTCGGGAAGCGGGGTGCCAATCAAAAGAATGAAGCTGCAGCAAGTGTTGTAGCGTCACTGAGAATACCCGCAACAACCACATAGAAAGTCACGAAGATACCGCTGCAAGCCATTACCAGTCTCAATTCACCCGATACCGGTACAAATGCATCGGCCGGCTCGTCAAACCACATGATCTTGATGATGCGCAGGTAATAATAGGCACCGACCACACTTGCCAGAACGCCTATGATCGCGAGCGCATATAGCCCTGCCTCTATGGCTGCTACAAAAACAAAATACTTGGCAAAGAAACCGGCCAGGGGCGGAATACCCGCAAGCGAGAACATCAATACCGTCAGCACCAGTGCCATTAGCGGGTTTCTGCTGGAAAGCCCGGCAAGATCACTGATTTCCTCAACCGCCCCGTCTTTCCTGCGCATGGCAATGATGCAGGCAAATGTACCAACGGTCATGACCATGTAGATCAGCATGTATAGGATGACACCATTGACACCGGACTGTGTCCCCGCAGACAGGCCAACAAGGGCGTAACCGATATGACCAATGGATGAATATGCCATCAGCCGCTTGATGTTGTTCTGGCCAATTGCAGCAAAGGCCCCGAGCGTCATGGATGCGATTGAGATGAAAACAAGTATCTGCTGCCAGTCCTGCGTTACCGGCTCGAACGCACCGATTACCACCCGTATCAACATCGCAATGGCGGCAATCTTCGGCGCAGCAGCAAAGAACGCGGTCACAGGTGTCGGAGAACCTTCATACACATCGGGGGTCCACATGTGAAAAGGCACAGCCGAAATCTTGAAAGCAATACCCGCCATCAGGAACACAAGACCAAAGATCAACCCAAGTGAACGCCCTGCTCCGGCCATTGCTTCGGCAATTCCGGCAAAATCGGTATGGCCGGTGAACCCGTAGATGAGCGAAGCACCGTAAAGAAGCATCCCCGAAGACAGCGCACCAAGCACGAAATATTTGAGACCAGCTTCTGTCGAACGAACAGATGTCCTGTTCATCGCAGCGAGCACATAAAGCGAAAGCGACTGAAGCTCGAGACCAAGGTAAAGGGCAATCAGGTCATTGGCAGATATCATCAGCATCATGCCGAGCGTTGCTGTAAGAACGAGTATGGGAAACTCGAAATTCATGATGTTTTCGCGTTTCATGTAATTTACAGACAACATGAGTGCCACCGCTGAACCGGCCAGCACAACAAGCTTCATGAACCAGGCAAAATCATCAATAATAAACGTCCCGTTCATTGCTTCTCCACGTGTGTCGGAGAAGAAGAGGCCTATGAACCCGACAACAAGGACCGCCATGGAAAGGCCGGTGACTTGTGTCGAGGAACGTTCGCCGGCAAATACGCCAACCATCAACAGCACGATTGCACTTGCCGCAATCCACAACTCAGGCCCGAGATAGAGTACATTCTGGGCAGATATCAGTTCCTGCAAGGTTTGTTCCATCAGTTTTCCCTGCCTTGTCTAGTTTGAAAGAGCAGCGGCCTGCGCCTGCTCTCCCGCAGCACTTACTGCCGCCTCATAGTTCTGCACAAGCGCCTCGACCGAGGCATTGGTTACCTCGAATACAGGCATTGGATAAACACCATAAAAGATCACCAGCACCACGAGCGGATAAATGATCAGCTTTTCTCGGCGATTGAGATCAAGAATGGACTTGAGACTTTCCTTGTCTAGCGTGCCGAAGACCACACGCCGGTACAACCACAACGCATAGGCTGCAGACAAGATGACCCCGGTCGTTGCAAAAAATGCCACCCATGTATTGATCTGGAACACACCAAGCAGCACCAGGAATTCACCAACGAAGCCCGATGTCCCGGGCAATCCGACATTCGCCATGGTGAAAACCAGGAAAACAACTGCATACTTTGGCATGCGGTTTACCAGACCGCCATAAGCAGCAATTTCACGGGTATGCATACGGTCGTAAACCACACCGACGCACAAGAACAGTGCACCCGATACCAGGCCGTGGGAAAGCATCTGGTAGATCCCCCCCTGGATACCGTTCATGTTCATTGCAAATATCCCCATGGTCACATAGCCCATGTGGGCAACCGAGGAATAGGCAATCAGTTTTTTGATGTCCTCCTGCATCAGGGCCACAAGGGACGTATATATGATGGCAATGACAGAGAGGGTGAAAACCAGGGCCGAGAACTCGTCGCTGGCAAGCGGAAACATCGGTACAGAGAAACGCAGGAAACCGTAGCCGCCCATTTTCAAAAGGATGGCAGCCAGAATAACAGAACCTGCTGTGGGTGCCTCCACATGCGCGTCAGGAAGCCATGTGTGCACCGGCCACATCGGCATTTTCACAGCAAACGAGGCGAAGAAGGCAAGCCATAGCCATGTCTGCATCCGCGGCGAGAAATCATGGGCAAGCAGCTGTTGGATATCGGTAGTTCCCGCATCCCAGTACATCGCCATCATGGCAAGCAGCATCAGCACCGAACCGATAAGCGTGTAGAGAAAAAACTTGAAGCTTGCATATACACGGCGCTTGCCGCCCCAGATCCCGATGATAAGGAACATCGGGATAAGACCTGCTTCAAAGAAAATATAGAAAAGCATCAGGTCAAGCGCACAGAAAACACCGATCATGAATGTTTCCAGCACAAGGAATGCGATCATGTATTCCTTTACGTTCTTCTGAACGCTTTCCCAACTGGCCAGCACACAAAACGGCATAAGGAAGGTCGACAATATTACAAACAGCATGGAAATGCCGTCGACTCCCATGTGATAGGACATGAAATCGCCTACCCACTCGACGCGCTCGACAAACTGGAAGCCGGAGTTGGAATTGTCAAAATTGATCCAGATCAGCAATGAAGCTGCAAAGGTGATCAGCGTGGTAAACAACGCAACATTCTTGATATTGCGGTCAGATACCTCATCCGCGCTTGGAATGAGCATGATCATCAGCGCGCCGGCAAGCGGCATGAATGTGATCATCGATAGTATTGGCCAGTCACCCATCAGCCTGCCCCCCCAAACATGGACCAGGTTATAATCGCAGCAACGCCGATCATCATGGCAAACGCGTAATGATACAGATAGCCTGACTGCAGCTTCACAACACGACCCGTGATATCAAGAACCCTTGCGGAAATACCGTCCGGCCCAAAGCCGTCGATAAGCCAGCCGTCACCCCGTTTCCACAAAAACCGGCCAACCCACTTGGCGGGACGAACGAAAAGAAAGTCGTAGATCTCATCAAAATACCATTTGTTGAGCAGGAAGGCATACAGTGCAGGATGCTGCCTCGCCAGTTCCTTTGGCATGCCCGGAGAGCGGATATACATCAGATACGCGACAATGAAGCCGATCGCCATGACGATGAATGGAGACCATTTGACCAGGGTCGGTACATGGTGAAACTCTTCAAGAATATGGTTCTGCGGGCCAGCAAACAACGCCATTCGCCAAAACTCGTTGTACCAGCTCTCGTGATGGCCGCCTGTCTCATGCCCCGTAAAGGCGCCATAAAACGCAACACCGGCAAACAAGGCACCCAGTGCAAGTACATACAGAGGAACCAGCATCACATTTGGCGATTCATGAACATGGCTCATGACATCGGCTGAAGCGCGGGGCTTGCCATGGAATGTCATGAATATAAGCCGCCAGGAATAGAAGCTGGTGAAGAGAGCCGCGATGACGAGCAATGCAAAGGCAAACATCGCATAGGCATTGTTGCCAACGAAGACGCTTTCAATGATCGCATCCTTGGAGAAAAAGCCGGCTGTACCGATATAGGTTCCGGGGATACCGAGACCTGTAAGGGCAACCGTTCCGATCACCATCATCCAGTAAGTCTTCGGAATGTGTTTTCGCAAGCCCCCCATGCGACGCATGTCCTGCTCGTCCGAAACCGCATGAATAACCGAACCGGCACCAAGGAAAAGCAACGCCTTGAAGAAGGCATGCGTGAACAAGTGGAAAATTGCGGGACCATATGCACCAACACCGAGCGCTGCAAACATATAGCCAAGCTGCGAACAGGTCGAATAGGCAATTACGCGCTTGATGTCATTTTGTACCAAGCCGACTGTAGCAGCAAAAAATGCCGTTATTGCTCCTATCACCGTTACAACGCCCAGTGCAACGGGCGCATATTCAAACAGTGGTGACATTCGAGCAACAAGGAAAACGCCTGCTGTCACCATTGTGGCTGCGTGGATCAATGCCGAGACAGGTGTTGGCCCCTCCATTGCGTCCGGCAGCCAGGTATGCAGAAGAAATTGAGCGGACTTGCCCATGGCTCCCATGAAGAGGAGCAGGCAGACAACTGTCAGGGCATCACCTGCAGCAAGGCTGTACCCAAGGAAGTTCATGATCTCGCCTTCGGATCCCGCCACTCCTTGAGCGTTCGCAAAAATGGTTGAAAGCTCGATTGTGTTGAACAGATAGAAAACACCGAAAATGCCCAATGCAAAACCGAAATCACCAACACGATTGACGATAAACGCCTTCATGGCAGCAGCATTGGCAGAAGGTTTCTTGAACCAGAAACCAATCAGGAGGTAAGAGGCCAGGCCCACGCCTTCCCAGCCAAAGAACATCTGCAGCAGGTTGTCAGATGTAACCAGCATGAGCATTGCGAAGGTAAACAGTGACAAGTAGGCAAAGAACCGCGGACGATGAGGGTCGTGATGCATGTAGCCGATTGAATAAAGATGAACGAGTGCCGAAACCGTGTTCACAACGACAAGCATGACAACAGTCAGCGTATCAATACGGAATGCCCAATTTACATTGAGATCGCCGGAGCTGATCCATTGCAAAACCTGAACGGTTTCAGGTTCGGCATCTGAAAAGCCCACAGTGAAAAAGGCAATCCAGGAAAGGGCTGCAGAAATCATCAGCAAACCGGTGGTGATGTACTCGCATCCTTTCGCTCCAAGCGACTTTGCGAACAGGCCGGCCAGCAAAAAACCGATGAGCGGCAGAAAGACGATCGCGTGATACATGACTACCCCTTCATCGAACTGACGTCTTCGACAGCAATCGATCCCTTGTTTCGGAAGAACACGACCAGAATTGCAAGACCGATTGCCGCTTCTGCTGCAGCAACAGTCAAAACAAACAATGCGAACACCTGTCCCATAAGGTCATCGAGATGCTGGGAAAAGGCTACGAAATTGATGTTTACGGCAAGCAGAATAAGCTCGATCGACATCAGGATGATGAGAATGTTTTTCCGGTTGAGGAATATTCCGATCATCCCGATCGTGAATATCACGGCACTGACGGAAAGGTAGTGGGAAAGTCCTATTTCCATGTCAAAGTCCCTCCCCGCTACGAATTTTCACGTTGCGAATTGCGGTTTTCGGGTCGCGTGCGACCTGCTCATTGATATTCTGCCGGCGCACATTGGGTTTGTGATGGAGTGTCAGAACGATCGCCCCGATCATGGCAACCAGCAAGATAATTCCCGCTATCTGGAAAAAGAAAATGTAATCCGTGTAAAGAATGTTGCCGAGTGCTTCGATATTCCGGGTTTCGGCAACATCGGGTATCGGCTGCGAGGTAGTGTTTTCTACTGCAGGAGCAACAACCCAGCTTCCCACCACTGCCAACAACTCCACAAGCAACACGATGCCGACAAAAAGGCCGATCGGCAAATATTGCAGATAGCCCTGACGCAGTTCCGCGAAATCAACATCAAGCATCATGACAACAAACAGGAAGAGAACGGCAACCGCACCGACATAGACTACAATCAGCAGTAACCCGAGAAACTCTGCCCCCGCCATAATGAAAAGGCCTGCGGCATTCACAAAGGTCAGGATAAGAAACAGAACGGAATGAACCGGGTTGCGGGATGAAATAACCATCAGCGAAGATGCAATTGCAACGCCGGAAAACAGATAGAAGAAAAGTGCAGAGGCAATCATCCGTATGTCCTATCTGTAAGGGGCATCAATTTTGAGGTTGCGGGCAATGTCGCGCTCCCAACGGTCGCCATTGTCGAGCAGCTTGAACTTGTCATAGTAAAGCTCCTCGCGTTTCTCGGTCGCAAACTCAAAATTCGGCCCTTCTACAATCGCATCTACCGGACAAGCCTCCTGACAAAAGCCGCAATAAATGCATTTCACCATGTCGATATCGTATCGGACGGTACGTCTTGTACCGTCATTGCCTCGAGGCCCAGCCTCGATGGTAATGGCTTGTGCAGGGCAAATCGCTTCACACAGCTTGCATGCAATGCAGCGCTCCTCCCCGTTCGGGTAGCGTCTGAGTGCGTGCTCGCCGCGAAACCGTGGTGATACCGGACCTTTTTCAAAAGGATAGTTGATCGTCGCTTTGGGAGAAACGAGATAACGCATCGCAAGCGCCAAGGCGCTTATGAATTCCTTCAGCAAAAGAGACTTTGCCGCTTGTGCTATCGTACTCATGACAAACCTCCGGATACTTGCAGTTCATTGTATTCCATCAGCCAAGCCCCCATCCGGTGTATTGGATAACGAATGCGGTGGCGAACACCATGAACAGTGACAATGGCAGGAACACCTTCCAGCCAAGACGCATCAACTGGTCATAACGATAACGGGGCACAACCGCCCTGACCATCGCCATGAAGAAAAAGACAAGCAAGACTTTCAGGAAAAACCAGAACACTCCCGGAACCCAGTTCAGGAACCACACATCCACAGGAGGCAGCCACCCGCCGAGGAACAGAAGCGTTGTTAATGCGCACATCAGCAGGATGGCAACGAATTCACCCAGGAAGAAGAGCAGAAACAGGGTCGAGGAGTATTCAACCATATGCCCGGCAACCAGTTCGGATTCAGCTTCCGGAAGATCAAAAGGCGGCCGGTTTGTCTCTGCAATTGCCGAAATGAAGAACACAATGAACATTGGAAACAGGGGCAACCAGTGCCAGTCAAGAAACGAACTGGGCAACCCCAGTTGCTCTGTGCCAAGACCGTGTTGTTGGGAAAGGACAATGTCCGTCAGGTTCAGGGAACCGACACACAGCAGAACCGTAATGATCACAAAACCGATGGAAACCTCATAGGAAACCATTTGCGCAGCAGAGCGCAACGAGGCGAGGAATGCATATTTCGAGTTTGAGGCCCATCCTCCCATGATGATCCCGTACACTTCCAGGGAGGAAATCGCGAACACGAACAGGATACCAAGATTGAGATTGGCAATCGCCCAGCCCTCATTGATAGGAATTACCGCCCATGCCGCAAGTGCCAGCACTGCAGAGACCAGCGGCGCAAGGATGAAGACCGCCTTGCTTGAACTTGACGGTATGATTGGTTCCTTGAGAACAAACTTCAGGAGATCAGCAAAGGACTGGAGTAGGCCCCAGGGACCAACCACATTCGGGCCCCGGCGCATCTGCACTGCCGCGAATATTTTTCGGTCCGCATACAGTATGTAAGCAGTGAAGAGCAGCAGCCCCACCAGAAGCAGGAGACTTTGACCAAATATGACGATGGCCGGCCAAAGGTAGCTGAAAAGTGTTTCCATGATATTCCGCGCCCTACTCTGCTGCCTCTCGCATGCCGCCACCTGCCCGAAGCGAGGAGCATTCCGCCATGACCCTGGATGCCCGTGCTATCGGGTTGGTCATGTAGAAATCCCTGATCGGGTTTTTGAATGGTGCAGGCCCAAGCTTTCCGGACTTGCCTCCACCCAGCTGCTTCGACAAAGCCTTCACATCAATATCCGTAGTCGCTGCCATTTCGTCTATTGCTGCAAAATGCGGGAACTCGGAGTAAAGGGCCGTGCGAAGAGCTGCAAGGTTGTCAAACGGCAGTTTCGCCCCAAGCCGGGCTGACAGCGCACGGAAAATGGCCCAGTCCTCTTTCGCATCTCCTGGAGCAAAAGCGGCCCGGTTTGCAATCTGGACCCGCCCTTCGGTATTTACATAAGTTGCAGGCTTTTCGGTATAGGCAGAAGCCGGAAGAATTACATCGGCCCTGTGCGCGCCTGCATCGCCATGGGTCCCGATGTAAACAACGAATCCGTTTACCGAATTCATGTCAATTTCATCCGCACCGTGCAGGAACAGGAGTTCCATGTCTTTCAGCATTGCAGATGTTGACTTGCCGCCCTTGCCAGGAACAAACCCAAGATCAAGCCCACCAACGGTCGATGCGTTTGTGTGAAGAATGCTGACGCCATTCCAGTCCTTGGAAATTGTGCCCGTCTTTTCAGCAAGATCTGCAATTCGCCCCAAAATTGCAGCGCCATCACGCCTGTTCAGTGCACCTTCCCCAACAATGATCAGCGGCCTCTTCGCACGTTTCAGTTTTGCAACAAACCTGGCCTTGCCGGAAATCAGGTCGGCAATACTCTCTGGACCATTTCCAATATGCTCGTAGTCATATCGCAGATCTGCAGCTTCACCGATCAGCCCGACAGGATAGTTCCCCATCTTGAAACGTTTCAGAATGCGGCTGTTGAGAACAGCTGCTTCAAGCCTGGGGTTGGAACCGATAATCAGCAATGCATCCGAGTCCTCAATTCCTGCAATTGTGGAATTGAACAGATAGCTTTCACGCCCCTTCACCGGATCCAGGGAACTGGCAGGTGCCCGGCAATCCAGGTTCTCGGAGCCAAGTGAATTGACCAGCTTCTTCAGGGCATACAAATCTTCAACCGAAGACAGTGCTCCCCCGATCGCTCCAATCTTCTCGGGCTTGGTCGCCTTTACCTTTCGGGCGATTGCAGAAAATGCCTCATCCCAACTGGCCGGAACCAGTTTGCGGTTCTTGCGAACATATGGACGATCAAGCCGCTGAGAACGCAAGCCGTCCCAGATGAAACGGGACTTGTCGGAAATCCATTCCTCGTTCACCTCTTCGTGGAGGCGGGGCAATATCCGCATTACTTCACGTCCACGCGCATCCACACGGATATTGGAGCCTACGGCATCCATCACATCGATCGACTCGGTCTTGCGCAACTCCCAAGGGCGTGCAGTGTCTTGATACGGGCGCGACGTAAGTGCTCCCACAGGACAAAGATCAATCACATTCCCCTGCAATTCGGACGTCATGGCCGTTTCAAGATATGTGGTGATTTCTGCGTCTTCCCCTCGCCCAAGCAATCCCAGTTCCGAAATTCCGGCAACTTCCGTCGTAAAGCGCACACAGCGCGTACAATGGATACAGCGGGTCATCTTGGTTCGTACCAAGGGTCCTATATACTTGTCCTCCACTGCACGCTTGTTTTCAGCAAAACGGTTTTTGTCGACACCATAGGCCATGGCCTGGTCCTGCAAATCACACTCACCGCCCTGGTCACATATCGGACAATCCAAAGGATGATTGATAAGCAGAAATTCCATCACCCCTTCTCGTGCTTTTTTCACCATTGGCGATTTGGTCAAGACTTCGGGTGGCTCACCATTGGGGCCGGGCCTACAATCGCGAACGCCAAGCGCACAGGATGCCTGGGGCTTGGGCGGCCCGCCTTTTACTTCGACAAGGCACATACGGCAATTGCCGGCAATGGACAGTCTTTCATGGAAGCAGAAACGGGGTATTTCTGCGCCAGCCTCCTCACACGCCTGCAGCAACGTGTAATGATCCGGCACCTCGACCTCTTTTCCGTCAATGATCAGTTTAGTCATCTGCAAACCTTTTCACGCAAATCAGCGCGGTTCCTTGCCAAACACTCTTGCATATTCGTCACGCCCGCCAACAGCCAGCGCTTTTGCCTGGCCAACCCAGTTGTCGCGTTCAATACGCCCTGAAAAATTCAGGTAGTCGTCTATCCAGTCAATTTCCTTTTGTGCCCAACCCGCTATCTGGTCAAAGTGGTAGATACCCAAACCGTTCAGCACCCCTTCAAGTTTTGGACCGACACCAGCAATGAGTTTCAGGTCGTCGGGCTTTCCATCACGTGGTGCGGGAATAACATTTTCAAGCAGATTGGAAACCTCGGGCGTGGAAAATTCGTCCTTTTTACGGTTTTTTTTCTTCTTCGGCGGACGCACTGCCTTTGCCCCTGCCACATGTTTGGTGAACTTCCTGACCGCCTTGACCGCTTCCTTGTGACGCTTGTTCACCTTTTCGGATTTTTTGCCCGAAGCACGCATTGCTTCCATCGTACCCAGCATCATGCCGTACCACAGCCATGGTGCACCAACCGACGAACGGGCCATCATCTGCCCCATGTGCATCCAGTAGGCAGGATTCGCTGCTTTCACCTGCTCACGGGCAAACTCTTCCATATCCGTCGGGAATGATGGAACCGCATTGTCTGAATAAAGGGCATCCATGTGCGGGAAAAAATCCCTTGGATCAAAATAGGTCTTGCCCTTGTTTGACGATGTTTTTTTTCTGGCCATCAAACAACTCCCTCTTGCATTGTCTTTTGCCGGGGTTGTTGCTGGATTTGCCACAACTTCACACCAGGCAGGTGAGACCATTCAAAGGCGAAGTCGGTATTGCCATGCAGTTCCAGATGGTCGAGGCGCTCCCGTGCTTCTGTAATCGATGGTTGATGCCCTTCTTCGACATGCCACATGACAAGATGATGACTGTCCAGGGCAGAAAACCAGCGGTTTTTCCCGTTGTAGATGCGTTTGTGCACGGTGTTCCAGACAAACTGCTCAAGGTCCTCGACCGTTTCCCAGACAGACAACGTCATTTCAGTCAAACGGTCCGGACAGACGGCATTATTGCCTTCTGAAGTCCGCTGTTCATCTGTCAAGCGCCAAACGAATCCCGGTGAGCGCTCAGCCAACGCGTTTATCCGGCCAACATTTCCCGTAAACCCTTTTGCCTCTTCACTGGCAGGGTCGATTTTCCATCTGGATATGTTGAGTTCGGCAAGATGCACTATTCTGCCGCCTCAAGTTGCTTGTCGGTTACGGCACCATCGCTGGTGGCACGCATGGAATAACTGTCTATGCGTGCCTCGATTTCATCGCGGAAATGGGTGATCAGCCCCTGGATTGGCCATGCAGCAGCATCCCCAAGCGCGCAAATCGTGTGTCCTTCCACCTGCTTGGTCACCTCAAGCAGCATGTCGATTTCCTTCTTCTGGGCGCGCCCTTCCGCCATGCGTGTCAGCACACGCCACATCCAGCCCGTCCCTTCCCGGCATGGTGTGCATTGTCCGCAGGATTCATGCTTGTAGAAATAGGCCAGCCTGGCAATAGCGCGAATAATGTCCGTTTCCCGGTTCATCACGATGACCGCAGCAGTACCCAGACCGGATTTCAACGCAGAAAGACTGTCAAAATCCATTTTGCAATCAATGATCTGGTCCGATGGTACACAGCGGACAGATGAACCACCCGGGATAACCGCAAGAAGGTTGTCCCATCCGCCAATAACACCGCCACAATGACGCTCGATCAGTTCGCGGAACGGAATCGACATCTCTTCTTCAACGGTGCAGGGTCTCTCGACATGGCCGGAAATGCAGAACAGTTTGGTTCCTGCATTCCGTTCTTCACCAAACCCGGCAAACCAGTCCGCACCACGACGAAGGATTGTCGGCACGACAGCCACTGATTCTACGTTGTTGACTGTGGTCGGGCAGCCATAAAGGCCCACGTTTGCCGGAAACGGCGGCTTCAAACGGGGCTGCCCCTTCTTGCCTTCCAGTGATTCCAGAAGCGCGGTTTCTTCGCCACAGATATAGGCACCGGCACCATGGTGGACGTGAATGTCGTAGTCCCATCCATGCTTGTTGTTCTTGCCCAGCAGCCCGGCATCATAGCATTCGTCAATGGCTGCCTGCAGGGCTTCACGTTCCCGGATATACTCGCCCCGGACATAGATGTAGCAAGTATGTGCATTCATCGCGAAACCGGCGATCAGGCACCCCTCGATCAGCGTATGCGGATCATGGCGCATGATGTCCCGGTCCTTGCAGGTACCGGGTTCGGATTCATCAGCATTGATAACAAGATAAGACGGCCTGCCATCTGAGCGCTCGGGCTTTGGCATGAATGACCACTTAAGACCGGTTGGAAAGCCCGCACCACCACGACCACGAAGTCCGGACGCCTTGACCTGGTCAATGATCCAGTCGGCTCCCTGGTCGATGAACTTTTTCGTATCCGACCAGTGTCCACGTTTCATGGCACCCTTGAGCGACTTGTCATAGGTGCCATAAATATTCGTGAAAATCCGGTCCTTGTCTTGCAATGCCATTTCGTTACCTGATCGTGTTTATCGGGGTTTCTTGCCGAATACCTTGATGTATTCCGCCTCTCCCCCCTTGGCGAGTGCCTTGGCTTGTTTGACCCAGTCATCGCGCTCGATGCGTCCCTTGAATTTCAGCTTGTCATCCACATGGGCAATGTCAGCCTTCTTCCAACTTGCAACCTGCTTGTACTGATAGACGCCAATCTCGTTGAGAACACCTTCCAGTTTTGGTCCAACACCAGCGATCAGCTTGAGGTCATCCACTTCAGACGGACGTGACGTGAACAACTGGGGACCGGCTGCTTTGGCAGCTGATTTTGCCTTGGTGGCTTTCTTGGCGCCTGTGGAAGATTTGGAGCTTGCGGCAGCTTTGGCAGGTGTCTTGCCGGCTGAAGCGGTTTTTGTAGCAGACTTCCTTGCCGTAGCCGAAGATGACTTTGCTGCCGTGGTGCTTTTGGCAGTTGATGTTTTCGCTGACTTGGCTGAAGCGGTCTTCTTCGTGGCAGCAGCTTTCTTGGCTGTGGTTTTTGCAGTTGTCTTTTTTGCTCCTGATGAACCGGCGCTCGACGTTTTGGCAGATGCACGCTTTGAAGTACTTGCCTTTGCTGAGCTACTGGAAGCCGTGGCAGCGGATGAACCATCGCTTTTTTCACCTGCATCATCTGACTTGTCTTTGACTGAATCAGATGCGGAAGCCAGTCCTACTGCCGCAGCAGCACTCGAAGCACCCGCAGCCATGACGGTATCTGAAACTTCCTTGGCGCCGCAGAAAATCTTGTACAGCAGGTAGGAAACACCCAACAGAACAAGCAGTGCCACGATCAGAAGCGGGAATGTGCTTAATGAACCACGCAGCACATACCATGCGATTGCCGCTGCAATCACCCCGCATATGATGCACACCGTACGACAGTTTATATTGCTAGATACCTGATTACTCATTGTTTTCCCCACTCCTGTTTTTTTGGATTACTCTTTTGCCAGCTCTTTTGCCTGTTTCACCCAGTTATCCCGCTCTATGCGCCCTTTGAAGCGAAGATAACCATCGACCCAGTCCCGTTCGGCCTTTTTCCATTTTGCAATCTGCGCAAACGTGTAAATGCCAAGATCATTCAACACCCCTTCAAGCTTTGGGCCAACCCCCGAAATTCTCTTGAGGTCATCAGCAGATGCAGGTTTTTGCATTTGCGGTGGCCGGTTCTTGTCATCCAGGCTTGGCGCAGCTGCTGCCTGGCGTCCTTTCGGGCTATGGGTGCCAGCTTTGGCACGCGCAGCTTTTTCCTTTTGCTGCGCCTCCGCCGACTTGCGCTTGCCAACCGGCGTGTCAACGGCCGGTGCCGTAGTCGAGACATGGCTTGCAGGTCTGGCCGGTTTGGTTGCCGAAGACGGCTGCTTCTTGAATTCACTTTTCCCGGCTTTTGATTTGCGGGCAGTGGACGGCACGATTTCCGTCTGCAGGGTAGTCATGCCACCGGCAGGTGCAGAATAGATGCGGTCGATTTGCGGGCCCGGCTTGATATCATTGCCATTGCCGGCTTCAAACGCATCCAGGATCTCTTCCAGTCGTTCTTCTGTCAGGTCTTCATACGTATCTTTTGCAACCATGATCATTGGCGCATTGACACAGGCTCCCTGGCATTCGACCTCTTCCCATGAAAGGGTCCCTGCCTCGTTCGTTTCAAACTGGCTTTGATTGATGCGCCGCTTGCAAACAGCCATGAGTTTTTCAGAGCCGCGAAGCATGCAGGGCGTTGTACCACAAACCTGAATGTGGGCACGGCTACCAACCGGCTTCAACATGAACTGGGTATAGAAAGTAGCAACTTCCAGAACGCGGATATAGGGTATTTCCAGCATTCCGGCGACATGTTCAATAGACGCCTTGGTGACCCAGCCTTCCTGCTCTTGTGCGATCATGAGAAGCGGAATAACTGCTGAAGCCTTGCGTTCCTTGGGGTATTTCTTGATCCAGCCTTTGGCAACCGAGCTGTTTTCCCGGTTGAACTTGAAGCTTTCAGGCTGAACGTTTTCGTCTGCTAGGCGACGGACGGACATTACGGATTCTCCGGGTCAGGAGTCAGAAAACAGGATGAAGAAGCATTGAGAGGTGCTGTTCCCTCTACCCTGTATCCCTTTTCGGAAATTCTGACGTCTTTTACAATGGTGACGGATTTTGCCGTAACACGGCGACACTGGTTTATCGCTGCGGCGGCTTCAACAACGAACTTGGTTGTAATACGGCGACCGCGCTGTTTTTCCGGTTCATTCAACCCGCCGAGTGTTTCGGGTGCAAAGAAACGGGCCATCAGTGAACGGTTTTCAATCATGTGTGAACAGCGGGCCTGATTTTCCCAGGCACACTGGATATTTCCAGCCGCTGCAAGCTCCAAAGACCGGTATTGGGAATCTGCATCCCCCTGCCCTGCCCCGGTTGAACTGCATCCGGCCAGCAACAATGCAGCGCCAAAAATATGCAGCAGTTTTCGCATTAACGGTCCACCTCGCCAAACACGATATCCAACGACCCCAACACTGCAGAGACATCAGCAAGCAAGTGTCCCCGGCACATGAAATCCATGGCCTGAAGATGCGCATAACCCGGAGCCCGCAACTTGCAACGATACGGCTTGTTTGAACCATCCGATACCAAGTACACGCCAAACTCGCCCTTAGGTGCCTCAACCGCACAGTAAGTTTCACCTGCAGGCACATGATAGCCTTCAGTGTAAAGTTTGAAATGATGGATAATGGCCTCCATCGAACGCTTCATTTCACCCCGTTTAGGCGGGACGACCTTGCCGTCAGAACTCGCGATGGGCCCTTTGCCGTCTGGCACACGCAGTTTTTTCACGCATTGCTTCATAATGGAAACTGATTGGCGCATTTCTTCCATGCGAATTAGGTAACGGTCATAATTGTCACAATTCTTGCCAACCGGAATTTCGAATTCCATCTCGTCGTAACATTCGTAAGGCTGGTTACGTCTCAGGTCCCACTCGGCACCGGATCCTCGAACCATGACACCGGAAAAACCCCATGCCCAGGCATCATCCAGGTTTACAATTCCGATATCCACATTCCGCTGTTTGAAAATGCGGTTGTTGGTAAGCAGCCGGTCAATATCATCCACCACTTTAAGGAACGGGTCGCACCAGGCTTCAATGTCATCAATCAGGGCATCGGGAAGGTCCTGGTGAACCCCGCCGGGACGGAAATAGGCTGCATGCATTCTCGCACCGCATGCCCGTTCATAGAACACCATCAGCTTTTCGCGTTCCTCAAAGCCCCACAAAGGCGGGGTGAGCGCTCCCACATCCATGGCCTGGGTGGTGACATTCAGAAGGTGTGACAGTATTCGACCGATCTCGGAATAGAGAACACGTATCAATTGCGCACGTCGTGGCACCTCGATATCTGCCAGTTTCTCCACGGCAAGAGCAAAGGCGTGCTCCTGATTCATCGGCGCCACGTAATCAAGACGGTCGAAATAGGGAACAGCCTGCAGATAGGTTTTGTACTCGATCAGCTTTTCTGTACCGCGGTGCAACAGGCCAATATGCGGATCGACCCGTTCGACAACCTCGCCGTCCAGTTCAAGAACCAGTCTCAATACGCCGTGCGCTGCGGGGTGTTGCGGCCCGAAATTGATATTGAAATTTCTTACATTGTGTTCAGTCACTGCCCGCTCTCCCCGGATTCCGAGAACATTGCAAATATTTCCTGCCCCGTAAGGGTTTTTGTCTGCTGGGAGAATGAATAATTATCGGGTTTTTCGTCGATGAACATTTCCAGCGAAAACGGAAAGCCCGCGCCTTCCCCGAAGAGTTGCGCATTCACGTGGCACTCACCGGCCCCATCTGCAAGTTGCCATGCAATCAACGTTCCGCACTTGTTGCAAAATACCCGTTCGGCCCATTCAGAAGAACGGAATGCTGTTGCTCCCTCACCTTCAACGGTAACATTGCTTCCGCAAGCTATGGCCATGTAGGGTCCGGCACTCCACTTGCGACACATTGCACAATGGCAGGCATCCATGGTCTTGCTGTTGGGGACTGCCGAAACACTTACAGAGCCACACAGGCAGGCACCCTTTATTGTCTCACCCATCAGGAACCCGCCTTTTCATCACCAGGCAACATGTATTCAACACCCTCCCAGGGGCTTTCATAATCGAAATCCCGGAATTCCTGGCGCAGTTCAACGGGCTCATACACTACCCGTTTGGCCTTTTCGTCATATCGGACTTCAACATAGCCGGTAAGTGGGAAGTCCTTGCGCAGCGGGTGTCCGTCAAAACCGTAATCGGTCAGAATTCGCCGCAGATCAGGATGCCCGGTAAACAGGATTCCGTATAAATCATAGGCCTCCCTTTCAAACCAGTCCGCGCCCGGATAAATGCCTGTTACGCTTGGAACCGGCTTGTCTTCACTGGTACGCAACTTGATCCGGATACGCTTGTTGTGTTTCGGACTGAGCAAGTGATAGACGACCTCGAAACGTTCCTCGTCGCCCGGATAGTCAACACCACAGATATCAATGATTGCAGAAAAGCCTGCCCGGGTATCATCCCGAAGAAAACGCAGCAGGGCAACAACATGCTCCGGCGTGGTAATGACAGTCACCTCCCCCAACGGCGCATCGACGCTGTTGATGTGATCTCCCATTTCAGCAGACACCAGCCCCATCAGGACAGATTCCGGTGATTGCGGTTTTTCGGTTTCCGTGACTTCAGCGCTCATCAGGACTGCCTATCGCTCGATTGTTCCGGTCCGCCGGATTTTCTTTTGCAGCAGCATTACGCCATACAACAATGCCTCTGCGGTCGGTGGGCACCCTGGTACATAAATATCAACAGGCACAACCCGGTCACAGCCACGTACAACAGAGTATGAATAGTGATAATACCCTCCGCCGTTGGCACATGATCCCATGGAAATCACATAGCGGGGTTCGGGCATCTGGTCGTATACCTTGCGCAACGCAGGTGCCATCTTGTTGGTCAGCGTTCCTGCTACAATCATAACGTCAGACTGGCGCGGAGACGCTCGGGGAGCAAAGCCGAACCGCTCAGCATCATAACGGGGCATCGACATCTGCATCATTTCAACCGCACAGCAGGCAAGGCCGAACGTCATCCACATCAATGAGCCTGTGCGCGCCCAGTTAATGAGATCGTCCGTAGAGGTAACGATGAACCCCTTGTCGGCAAGTTCATCATTGATACCGGTAAAATAGGCATCATCGGAGCCAACCGGCTTACCGGTTCTGGGATCCACGATACCTTTGGGCTGAGGCGCAATCAGGGTAGCGCTTGCATCAGACATTTGTTTCTCCATACCGCTTTGGTGTTACAGGACCACCTGCAACCCGGTCAGACAGACGACACTTCATCAATCCCACTCAAGCGCACCTTTTTTCCATTCGTAAACAAACCCCACGGTCAGAATTGCGAGGAAAATCATCATGGAAGAAAAACCTACCCACCCAAGATTGCCAAAGCTGACAGCCCACGGGAAAAGAAATGCGACTTCCAGATCGAAAATGATGAAGAGGATTGCAACAAGATAAAACCGCACATCAAACTTCATGCGGGAATCATCGAATGCATTGAACCCGCACTCATATGCCGACAGTTTCTCTGCATCAGGGGCCCGGTATGCCACAAGGAAAGGCGCAACAGCCAAAGCCAGGCCGATAACTATGCACAGTCCAAGAAAAATGATTACCGGCAGGTATTCCTGAACAACAATTTCCATTTTGCAGCCTTTCGGTTCCGTTCATTATGCCGGAATTGTCCAATTATTCAATAAACGGGGTAACGCAACCACCCCTGTTAAGCAAGTAATATAGCGCCCGAAAGCCTTCACAGAAACCGGGCCTCATTCACATACAGAATAATTTGCCTTTTCGCGATTATCGCGCTTGACTTGTTGTACCTGAAACCTTAATCCATCCGTCAGTCTGCAGGTTCGCAGATGCGCGGGTGTAGCTCAGTTGGTTAGAGTACCGGCCTGTCACGCCGGGGGTCGCGAGTTCAAGTCTCGTCACTCGCGCCACTTATCGAAAAACTGTCTTTATGGGCAGGTTCTCGAAAGTGGCAATGGTTATCAGCATTGCTGATATAAGGGCGTTTAGCTCAGCTGGGAGAGCAACTCGTTTACACCGAGTAGGTCGGCAGTTCGATCCTGTCAACGCCCACCATTCCCTTCCCGAATTATCCCGGTTCCGGATCAATAACCGTTGTGCGGGAAGTCGTGGGATTCAAATCACAATTCGGGAATCAGACATCATCGCCATCGAACATCTGGACAATGTTTCCATGTCCAACCTTGTCTTCAAACTCGTTTGGATGAATGAAATCAGCACCAAACCATGGATATTCGGATGCATCGAATGCTTCCTTGATCCACGCAATGACTTTTCTGTGGTGCAATGATTTGGTTGTTTCCCTGTTGTGCACCAGAAAGACATCGCGGCGAATGTGGTAATCATCACAAACGGGAATCAGGCGCTTTGTCAGTGCCCGGGCATACGTTGGCAGGGGACCGATCCCCGCCCCCCTGGAAATCGCATACGCATGGGCACTGCTCGTATTCATTCGCATGGATACGGGATTATTGCTGAACCGCGAAATGGTATCGATGTAACGGCTGGCATCCACCTGGTCGGATTTCTGCTCTATCAGGTGAAAGTTGGGCAAATCCTGCAACGTTTCCGGCAAACCGTGTTCGTTGGCATAGCTGTTCGAGGCAAACAACATGATGTGCAGATAGCCAATACGCGAAACGATAAGGTTTTCGTCCTCCGGATATTCAAGTTGGACAGCAATATCTGCACCGTAGTCCGACAGGTTGGCCGGCTTCATCTGGCACTGGAAATCAAGGAAGATATCCGGATGGCCCTGATTGAACTCGACAAGCCTTGGCATCAGCCAGAATGTACCAAGCCCTTCGGTTACAACGACAGAGGAAGTTTTCTTTTTCTGCCGCATCTGCTGGTTTATGAAACCGAGAACATTGGATGATTCTTCAACAAACCCTTCTGCCGAACGCAAAAGCGCCCTGCCCTGGTCGGTAAGCGATGTACCTGAATTGTCACGAAGGAACAGCTCGTGGCCTGTCTGCTGCTCAAGAATCTGCAACCGTCGGTTTATATACGCATGGCCCTTGGAAAGCGCTTGTGCAGCTTTCCGCGCACTACCATGCCGGGCGACCTCCACAAATATCTGGATGTCATCAAGCCGGATGCTCGAACTTTTCTCTTCGGGCTCGTGTCTCCGGGTTGAGCCACCCTGACTCTCTTTTCGTTGCACCTCTTTCCCCATAAATAGTGGTAACTATTATCTGTAATTAAGAAACCTTTTGAGAAGGTTCCGAAAATGCAGAACAGTGACTATGCAAAATCTCCAAGCTCAAGGTATCTCGACAATTTGCCGGTCGAAAAAATTTCCCGTGGCCTGTCTCTGATTTCACCCACTCCGTCAGACATACAACAACTTCTTGATGTAGCTGGTCAAGTTATTCCTACTTTGGCGAGTTATGAAGAAGTTCTACGGGTCTATAACCACAATCCCGACAGCATCATGTGCATTGTCCGTAATTACAAGAACCGCAATCTGGACAAGCCGGGCGCGTTTGTGGCCCAACTTCCACTGAACAGCGACGGAAAAGATGCCCTTCTCGGCGGGCAACTCGATCTGGCATCCCCCCAAGCCTGCTATCTTGCGCGCCAGCATGAAAAAGTTGCGGCAATATATGTGTGGTTATTGTTCCTTGATTCGTCGACTGCAGGAGGCATCGGCCTGATCGTGCAGCGCATGAACATGCCGAACTACCAGAATGCGCCAATCTTCTGCAAACCGATAGATCCGCAAGGTGAAACCTTCTTCCGATCCCTGGGGTTTCGGGAGTACGGCCATTCCGGTTCCGGGGATACACAGAACTTCCTGGTCTATGAGAGGCTGGAGCCTCAATCACATGACTTGTTTAATACACGGGTCGAAGTTGTTCACTCCATTGCAGCATATCAGGAAGTCATGGCTATCCGGGCTGCTACCTACATCGCCGAGCAGGATTGTCCCTATTCGGAAGAATATGACGGCAATGATTTTGCTGCCAGTCATCTGATCGGTTATTGCGGAGACGAGCCCGCAGGATGCATCCGCGTCCGGTTTTTTGCCAATTTTGCGAAGGTCGAACGTTTGGCGGTGATCAAACGGTTCAGGCGGACCCGACTGGCGCATGACCTGATAAAGGCGGCAAAACAGATGGCTAGAAAAAAAGGCTACACGCACCTGTATGGTCAGGCAGAACAAAGCATCGTCAAGCTTTGGACCAGACATGGCTTTGTGCCGCGAACCCAAACACCAACCGTATCCTTTTCCGGCAGGAATTACATTGAGGGCGATCTGTACATGCCCCCTCTCAACTCGGCAATTTCTGCTCACTCTCGGCCCGAGGTCATCAATCGGCCGGAGGGCTCTTGGGATCAACCAGGCGTACTGGAGCGTGTTACGGGCTAGGATTTGTTTGCCGTGGGGACTTCTGTCAGCGCAACTGGGAGCGTGTTATTGACAGATAAACTGCGGTCGGTAGCCGTTCCTTTGTGTGGGGGGACGGCTACCACCTCCCCAGCCACGAAAGCCACAGCGCAACTATTGCAGCTATAGAAACATCCCGGCCAACCCGTAATACAATGAATTACAGGCAAACCAGCCTCTAGAAATAGAGGCTGATGTCCCGGTGTCCCGCATTGCATCCTGCCAGATACAGCCCAAGTTCACGAGGCATGTTTTCCTGCTGACGAAGCCCGAGTGTTCCACGGATACTTGCTTCGTATTGCTGAACTTTGGGCAGGAGTTCCTGGCTGGCAGCCTCTGCACGCCATTCAGATTCTTCTTCAAAGCTCTCGATCGCCTTGCTCACGCTGGCTTTTGCCTTTTCCTTGTCCGGTGACTTCGAGCGCAACTCACGACGGGCTTTGGTCAAATCTTTCTTGACGTCACCAGGCCCGCTGATTTCTCCAAACTGCCGCTCGAGTTCCTGCAACACATCAACCATTTCTTCCGGTGTCTTCTGGTCTATCTCGGCAGGAATTTCCCTGAGTTTCTCCCCCAGATCCACAAACTTGCCTGTGTCTTTCAAGGTGGCGAGTAGCTCAACCGTCGGTGTGTAGGCATTATCAGCTGCCCTGCGATACTGGGTTCTGATCTTGTTTTCTTCTTTCAGCAACGCAGAAAATGCATCGTGCTTTTCTTCCCATTCAGCCGGAATTTGATTGAGAAGAGCCTCGCGCTCAGCTTCATCTTCCTGAATCCGCTTTTCAAGACGCTCACGGGCCGCGGCGTTGTCGTCGCCTCTCAACCGACCAGCACGTTCCTGCAATTCCTTGATTTCCTCCTCAAGACTGCGGGCATCGCGCTCAATATCACGCACCTGTGTGTGTAACGGTCTGTACAAGGCAACTTCCTGCTTCCATGCATTCTCCGCATTGAAAACATCATCGAGGAGTTTGAATGAATTGTCAGCATCCTCGAATGAATCAGTGAAATCTTCAGACACATCTTCAGGCAAGGCAGACAAATCGATTGACCTGGCCTGATCTATGGCAGCAGTGATCTTGTCCCTGTTTTGCGTCAACTGCTCCCCAACATATTTCTCAACACAATACTGCAACTGGGGATTGCGCGGAGGTGGCGCTGTTTCAGAAAGAAGCAAAGCCCGGTTTGGCAGGTAATTGACGAGACTTGGATACATGCCAACAATTACCAGTGCGGCCAACTGAAGCCCGATAAAGGCGATAACCCCCTTGTACATGGCAAGGGTTTTCACAGTCGCCGGTGCAACTCCCCGAAGATAGAAAAGCGCAAACCCGAATGGCGGTGTAAGAAATGAGGTCTGGATGTTGAGACCGATCATGACCCCGAGCCAGACTGCAGTCACGTTTGCAGACGGGTCGGCAAGAAGGATCGGAGCAACGATCGGCACAACGACCACTGCGATTTCAATGAAGTCCAAAAAGAACCCGAGCACAAAAATCACAGCCATGACGATGACGAATTTTGACCAGAACCCTCCCGGCATGCCGTTAAGGAACTCTTTCACCAGTTCTTCACCGCCAAAACCGCGGAATGCAGCTGTCAGCATCGCCGCACCAAGCAGGATGATGAACACCAGAGAAGTTGTCTTGGCTGTCTCGATCATGACGCTGCGCAATGTGTTCTGGATATTGAAAACTCGCCAAGCACTCCAGCCTATCGAGACAAGCAATCCCACAACAGCAATAGCAGCCAGCAACGCACCGAACTCGTCACGATCGTTCGATATCGCTTTGATGTTCGTGTCGTAATTCGAAACGATCAAAGAAATAGCAACCAGCGATATGATTGCAAGCAGGGCTGGCCAATAGGCACCGCGTTCGCCTTCCTTGAGACGGTATCCGGCCATGACCAGCGCACCGGCAGCGCCGATGGCACCAGCCTGGTTGACGGTTGCAACACCTGAAATGATTGAACCGAGAACCAGGAATATCAGGGCCAGGGGCGGAATGAGGATTACAAAGACACGCATCCAGAATTCGCGATTGAAAGCACCATCATATCGAACTGCCGGAGCTGCCTTGGGGTTTAGGAAGGCAAAGATCAGGATATAGGCCATGTACAACAGAACGAGCACAATGCCGGGAACAAACGCACCCAGGAACATTTCACCTGCACTTGTTGAACTGACGTCAAACATCGAGGGCATGCTGAGCTCACCCGTCGAATCCTTGAAGAGCGCCTTGCGCGCCGTGCCGGCCTGGTCTGCCGCGCTTGCAAGCTGGTCAGCCAGAATGATGAGAACGATGGATGGCGGTATAATCTGCCCAAGCGTTCCCGAAGCAGCAATGGTACCCGTAGCCAGTGATGGCGAATAATTGTTTCGCAGCATGGCAGGAAGGGAAATAAGCCCCATGGCGACAACCGTTGCGCCCACAATGCCTGTTGTAGCTGCCAGAAGCGCACCAACGAACACCACCGAAATGCCAAGACCACCCGGCACAGGACCAAAAAGCTGCGCCATTGTGATAAGCAGGTCTTCAGCAATCTTTGACCGCTGCAACATGATACCCATGAAGATGAAGAGCGGAATGGCAATCAGCGTATCCCGTTCGGGTTCCCAATAAGTCCCTCTAAGGTTGCTGACACCGGCGCTTAGCCATTGGCCCGGCCCACCTTGCGCAAAATAGGCATCAACACTGCCGCCAAAAAGGTAACCGCACAGCGCGGCTGCCGCGATGGTTATGATTGCAGAGCCAGGAAGCGCGAAGGCAACCGGATAGCCTGATCCGAGCGCAAGCGCCATCACAAGCACGAGCATGAGGAGAAAAACGAGTTCCATCTTGTTATTATCGCTTTCTTCTTAGTGGGCGCCGGGCGCATCAGGAATGCGCTTTCCAGGTTCGCCACGATAATCCGCTATCGCATCCATCAGGTATGCAACAAACTGGATCATCATCGAAATCGCAAACACAGCCAGGAAACCTGCCATCATGTATTTGACATACATGCCAAAACTGGATTGGGTGACTTCGAAATTGAAAATCGGAGCATTGATGATCGAGAACTGCCCGCTCATTCCCACGATGAGTATTGTCCAGCAAAGGGTAAGCCCGAGAAAAATCGAACCAACCGCATTCACAAAACCTTTTGTTTTCTGGGTAAAGCCGGCATAGAAAACATCCACCCGCACATGGCCTTCTTCCAGCAGTGTGAAAGCGCTGGCGAAAAGAAACAATGCGCCATACCAGAAGCGAACCAGATCAGCCATCAATGCCTGTTCATAGGAAAAGATGAAGCGGCTGAAAACGATCAGCAGTTCGGCCAGAACAATCAACAATGCCAGCCAGGTAAAACCGAGTGTTCGTGTGAAAAAGCCGAGTATGATCCCTGCCAGCATGAGCGGCATGTGGAAATAGATGCCACGGAATTCGGGCTTTCCCAATTCTCTGGTCAGGTCTTCACCGACAAACATGGGAAGAAAATTCTCGATGCGAAGAAACGAAACAATCGCATCTCCTACACCAACAATCAAAACAACCCAGAAAGCACACCGAATGAAGACGGTATTGATATCCGTTATTCGGTTACTGTCTTCACGAAGGCTGCGATCTGTTGACCGGGTAACCATCAGGAAAATAACCACTAGGAGAAGCGGATAAAACGCAACCTGTAACCAGGCCAGCGCACCTCCTGTCCCCTCAAAGACAGCATTGGCCCCCGGCATTCCTCCACCGAAAGTCAGAAAATTGTTGATTATGTATACCAGCATGATGCCCAGCATCATCCAGCCAAAAAGACGAACTAGTGTCGTAGTTTTTTTGGATACCGGAACTGGTTCACCAGACTCAACTTCTTGAGTGCTCACCCCTTACCTCCCAGTTCAAGGCTATGGTCTGCCCGAGTATTGTTCTTATAGTTGACGGGGCGCCTGTTTCCAGACGCCCCGCAATATTGTTAAACCGGATTATTCGATACCAAGAACTCGGTTACGCTTGATCGAATATGAGATGTCAGACAGTTGTCCCCAACGCGCAAGTTCTTCGCGTTTGGCAACCACACTGTCGTAAATCTTCTTCGACAATGGCGAATGGTCGCCCGCTTCTTCAAGCACTTCCTGTGCAGCTTCACCGAAGCTGTCATAAACATCGTCATTGAACTCACGCAGTTCAACACCGTGATCATTCATGAGACGCTGCAGGTATTCACCATTATTGGCATTGGTTTCAGCCATGGTGCGTGCATTTTCCTCATTACACGCTGCTTCGATAATGGCTTGGTCAGTTTTGCTGAGAGAACCCCAGAATTCTGCGTTCAACCCCATCGCAAGCTGCGCACCAGGCTCATGCATGCCAGGGAAGTAGTAGTACTTCGCTGCTTCATAGAACTTCATGAAGAAGTCGTTGTAAGGACCAACCCACTCAGTGGCGTCAATGGCACCAGAAACGAGGTTTTCGTAAATTTGCCCTCCTGGAAGCGACACTGGTGAAGCACCAAGCTTGGCCATAACGTCACCGCCCTGGCCAGGAATACGCATTTTCAGACCTTTCAGGTCGTCAGCAGAGTTGATTTCCTTGTTGAACCAACCGCCCATCTGAACGCCGGTGTTTCCGCAGGCAAAGTTCTTCAGGCCAAATTCGCCAGCAAGCTCATCCCAGAGCTCCTGTCCGCCGCCGTATTTGATCCATGCGTCCATTTCTGTGTAAGTGAAGCCAAACGGAATAGCCGTGAATGCGGCCCAGCCCGGATGTCTACCTTTCCAGTAATAATCGGCACCAATGTAAGCCTGGGCATTGCCGGATGCCACTTCGTCAAACGAGTCAAACGCACCAACACGCTCGCCTGCAGCGAAGTATTGTACATTGAGACGACCTTCGGTCAGTTCTGCAATTCGTGCTGCCAAGCGCTGTGCAGGCAAGCCTAGTCCGGGGAAATCCCGTGGCCAGGTTGACACGATGACCATGTCAGTCGTGCTCTGCGCAACTGCCGGAGCAGCCAACGTGGCTGATGCGGCGCCTGCGACTGCAGCACCGGACAAAAATTTACGTCTATCCATATTGTTCTCCCATTTATGTCTGCGCCCAAACTTGTACCGAATGTGGCGACAGTGCGTGGGACTAAAGCAGAAACCAACTCAAGAGCCAAGGGCAAAAACCGCGTTCTTTCAAGTTAAACTCGAAAAACTGGTAGCTATCCACGGTCTTTGAGAATGGCAGCTTGCGCTGCGGCAAGCCTGGCTATGGGCACCCGGAACGGCGAACAGGATACATAGTCCAGACCTATGGATTCACAGAAGGATATCGAATCCGGATCACCACCATGTTCCCCGCAAATCCCGAGTTTGATGTTGTCTCGCGACGCCCTGCCCTTCTGGGAGGCAATTCTCACAAGCTCTCCTACCCCATCCACATCCAGCGAAACAAACGGGTCCCGCTTTATAATTCCCTTGCCCTCGTAAGTCGTCAGAAACTTGGCTGCATCATCCCGTGATATTCCGAAAGCAGTCTGTGTGAGGTCATTTGTTCCAAACGAAAAAAACTCTGCGGATCGGGCAATTGAATCGGCCCGCAAGGCAGCGCGCGGCAACTCGATCATGGTTCCCACAGTGTAGGAGAGGGTTTGTCCTTTTTCCTCGAATACAGCTTCGGCAACCGCATCAATACGGGATTTTACAAACTCGAATTCCTCAAGCATGGCGACCAGAGGGACCATGATTTCAGGTTCAACCGGCTCGCCGGTTTTCTCGGCAGCAAGAAGCGCAGCTTCAAGTATTGCCCGGGCCTGCATCTCGGCGATTTCCGGATACGAGATCGCAAGACGACAACCACGGTGGCCAAGCATCGGGTTTACTTCCTGAAGTGAGTGATTGCGTTCCCGAAGCTTTTCGGCGGAAACGTTCATGGCATTTGCGACTTCCTCGATATCCTTGTCCGTATGCGGCAGGAATTCATGAAGCGGCGGGTCGAGAAGCCGGATCGTAACCGGAAGCCCTGCCATGATTTCGAAAAGCTCGACAAAGTCAGAACGCTGCATGGGCAGCAGTTTTTCAAGGGCCTGACGACGGCCTGCTTCGCTGTCGGCAAGAATCATTTCACGCGCTGCAATGATCCGGTCGCCTTCAAAGAACATGTGTTCGGTGCGTGACAGCCCGATGCCTTCTGCGCCGAAAGAACGTGCAGACTTTGCATCTATCGGTGTTTCCGCATTGGTGCGCACTTTCATCCTGCGCAGTTCATCAGCCCATTCCATCAAGGCACCAAATGAGCCGGACAGTTCAGGCCTTTGCATTGCCACCTGCCCCAGCAACACCTCTCCGGTGGAGCCGTCAATCGTAATCACATCACCCTTGCTGAAAGTTTGTCCGGGAACCCGCAATTCCTGTGTCGCATAGTCAATACGGATACCACCTGCACCCGATACACACGGCTTTCCCATGCCGCGGGCAACAACCGCAGCATGACTCGTCATGCCACCGCGCGCTGTCAAAATCCCTTCGGCTGCATGCATGCCGTGAATGTCTTCGGGGCTGGTCTCGATACGCACCAGAATATTGGGCAGGCCTTCAGCTTTCATGCGCTCAGCCTCATCTGCACTGAACACGATTTGGCCAGTTGCAGCCCCTGGCGAAGCTGGCAGACCTTTGGCAAGCACTGTTTTTTCCGCAGCCGGGTCAATGGTTGGGTGCAACAATTGGTCAAGGGAAGCCGGCTCCACCCGCAGGACCGCCTCTTCTTTGGAAATCAGCCCTTCATTGGCCATCTCCACGGCCATCCGCAATGCGGCCTTGGCAGTGCGTTTGCCTGAACGCGTTTGAAGCATCCAGAGTTTGCCTTTCTCGATCGTGAATTCGAGATCCTGCATGTCCCTGTAGTGGGCTTCCAGCTTGTCACCAACCGCAACAAACTCGGCAAACGCTTCCGGCATGATGCTTTCCAGAGAAGGCGCGTCAGACCCTGCAGCGATACGGGATTCTTCTGTAAGGTCTTGTGGCGTACGAATTCCGGCCACCACGTCCTCACCCTGTGCATTGACGAGAAACTCGCCATACAACTTGTTTTCGCCGGTCGATGGGTTTCTGGTAAAGGCAACGCCTGTCGCCGAAGTCTCCCCCATATTGCCGAAAACCATGGCCTGAACATTCACCGCCGTACCCCATTCCTGCGGAATATTGTGCAGCTTGCGGTAGGTAATCGCGCGGTTGTTCATCCAGGAAGCAAAAACTGCTCCGACAGCACCCCACAATTGCTCGTTCACGTCCTGGGGAAACGGTTTTTCAAGCACCTCTTCCACCCGGGCAAGATACCGGCCAACGACAGTCTTCCAGTCATCCGCAGTCAGTTCGGTATCCTGTTCATACCCGTTTTCGTCCTTGGTAGCCTCGAGGATTTCCTCGAACTCGTAATGGTCTACACCAAGAACCACATCCGAATACATCTGGATGAAACGTCGGTAACTGTCATATGCAAAACGCGCATCGTTTGCCTCTTCGGCAAGCGCTTCAACAGTCTGGTCATTAAGACCCAGGTTGAGAACGGTATCCATCATGCCCGGCATCGAGGCCCTGCCACCCGAACGTACAGAGACGAGCAGAGGCAATGTCGGGTCACCAAACTTCCGGGAGGTACTGGCTTCTATTTGTTCAAGCGCAGCTTCCACTTCGGAGCGGAGGCTTTCAGGATAGGTCTCACCATTCTGGTAATAATAGTTGCAAACTTCCGTTGTGATCGTGAAACCGGGAGGTACTGGCAAGCCGAGAGAACTCATTTCGGCAAGGTTTGCCCCCTTCCCGCCAAGCAGTTCACGCATGTCGGAAGTACCTTCCGCGGAACCATCTCCGAAGGTGTAGACCCATTTATCCATAACGACTATCTCCGGTCAGATATTGGAGTTTGTTGTAAACAGCCGGGCCATACAAGAAGCGGCATGGCACATCGGACACTGATGTAGTTTGAAGGCCCCGCAACATCTGCAGGGCCCAGGACCGGATAACCGGTCGATCAGCCCTTGATGGCGTCCAGAAGGGTTTCACCAAGCTTGGCTGGCGATGGCGAGACACGAATACCCGCCGCTTCCATCGCTGCGATCTTGTCTTCGGCTCCGCCCTTGCCTCCTGAAATCACCGCACCGGCATGCCCCATCGTGCGACCTGGAGGCGCTGTACGACCGGCGATGAAGCCGGCCATCGGCTTGGAACGGCCTTTTTTGCGTTCGTCAGCAATGAACTGCGCGGCATCTTCTTCAGCCGATCCGCCAATCTCACCGATCATGATGATGGATTCGGTTTCATCATCCGCAAGGAACATTTCAAGCATGTCGATAAACTCGGTACCCTTGACCGGGTCACCACCAATCCCGACAGCAGTGGTCTGCCCCAGACCTGCATTGGATGTCTGGAAAACAGCCTCATAAGTGAGTGTACCTGAACGGGACACGACACCAACGGAGCCCTTCTTGAAGATCGAGCCTGGCATGATGCCGATCTTGCACTGTTCGGGCGTCAGAATGCCCGGGCAGTTAGGACCAATCAGGCGTGAATTGGATTTGTCGAGCTTTGCCTTCACTTTGACCATGTCAAGGACAGGAACCCCTTCGGTAATACAGATGATCAGGGGTATTTCTGCTTCGATTGCCTCGATAATCGCTCCCGCCGCACCTGCGGGTGGAACATATACAACAGAAGCATTGGCGCCCGTTCTTTCCTTGCCTTCGGCTACCGAGGCAAAAATCGGCAATTCCTCGCCGTTCGAGCCGGTCCAGTTCTCACCACCCTTTTTCGGATGCGTCCCGCCAACCATTTGCGTTCCGTAATAGGCTAGTGCCTGTTCCGTATGGAATGAACCGGTCTTGCCTGTCAGGCCTTGAACGAGAACTTTGGTATTTCGGTCGATCAGAATGGACATTGATAAACTTCCGTCATGTATTTGGTGAGGAGTTGAACGTTGACAGCTTTGCAAATCTATACGTTGACTGCCGTGCTGGTGAACTTGTTTTCAGACTTTCTCTTTTGAAAGAATTGTTACGTTTAGAAGAGTTGCCTTGCCTTCCGGTGTGGCTTTCGCAAATACGAAAACCTTGAAATCATTATTGCCGCCAGCCCAGGTGGTAGTCAGCAATCCGCCGTCAGGCACCTCGGAACTGGCTGGTTTCTTGCCGATAAGGGAATTCATCCGCCCGAGCACCACATCCCACTCATCTGCGCCATCGAGAACAAGGGTGCATGCCGTAGCCTCTCCGTCGGCAAACTCCGGAAAGTTCTGCTTGAATTGCGCACTCGGCTCAGATTGCACCACGCCAAGGCGGTATAGCCGCTTGGCCAGATTGACGTCCCAGCCGGCAAGATAATCCGGGTCATCAAGTGAGGTGAATTGCCTGACATCACTCTTGCCCATGCGGTTCCAGGCAAATCTGGTTGCAAGAGCTTCAATCTTGCGGACAACAGGCACTTGCGCATAGCAAATCCTGTTGAAGATAAGCACAGGGTCCGTTTCACTTGTCGGCACATCAGTAGCCGCCTGCTGACCGAATGCCGGAAAAACCGACACTGCCGTCACAAGCAGGAATGGAACCATATGTCTGGCAACTGCCTTCAAGGCTTATCCTTTTACCGCTTTCACGATTTTCTGGGCAGCGTCGTCAAGATCATCTGCCGAGATCACATCAAGATCTGAACCGTCGATCATGGCCTTGCCTTCTTCCACCTTCGTACCTTCAAGGCGAACAACAAGCGGGACTTTCAAGCCAACTTCCTTGACCGCAGTCAGGACACCTTCGGCAATAACGTCACAACGCATGATCCCGCCAAAGATATTCACAAGAATGCCTTTCACCTGGGGGTCGGAGGTTATGATCTTGAATGCAGCCGTTACCTTTTCAACGGTAGCGCCCCCGCCAACGTCAAGAAAGTTTGCAGGCTCGGCACCGTAAAGCTTGATGATGTCCATGGTTGCCATCGCAAGACCGGCACCATTGACCATGCAGCCAATGTCTCCATCAAGGGCGATATAGGCAAGATCGTATTTGGAGGCCTCGATTTCTTTCTCGTCCTCTTCAGTCAGGTCGCGAAGTTCCTCCAGTTCGGAATGGCGGAACTCTGCATTGCCATCGAATGACATCTTGGCATCCAGAACCCGAAGATGACCATTCTCCATCACAATCAGCGGGTTAACCTCAAGCAGGCTCATGTCCTTTTCGACAAATGCCTTATAGAGAGCAGGAAACAGGCTTTCAGCATCTTTGGCAGCAGCATCTTCAAGCTTGAGAGCCGAAACGAGTTTTGCAACATCCCCGTCCGTGCAACCTGCCACCGGGTCGATATCGATTGTATGGATCTTGTCCGGAGTTTCTTCTGCAACCGCCTCGATATCCATACCACCTTCTGTGGAGGCAACGAAGGAAACCATTCCGGTTTCGCGATTTACGAGGACAGACAGGTAGAGCTCGCGATCAATATCGGCACCATCTTCGAGGTAGAGACGGTTTACCTGTTTCCCTGCCGGACCGGTTTGCTTGGTTACAAGCGTATTGCCCAGCATTTCCTTCACATGGGAACGCACTTCGTCAGGCGAAAATGCAAGACGAACACCGCCTTTTGCATCCTCAGGCAGTTCCTTGAACTTGCCCTTGCCGCGACCGCCGGCATGAATCTGGCTTTTTACCACGTATAGCGGGCCAGGCAGGGCCTCAATTGCAGCGTCCACATCACCAGCGTCCATGATCGGGACGCCTTTGGCAACGGGTGCACCATATTCCTTCAAAAGTGCCTTGGCCTGATATTCGTGAATGTTCATGAGGTCTCACCTGTGGAAGCGCAGTTGACAATATGCCAAGCTTTTAGGCGGACCTTCGTTCAAGTGCAACAGGCTCATTGAAGGAAATTCCCAACGAATCCCCCCTAAACCACATGTCTTTGGCCAATCCGGGCTATTCTGCGGCCTCTTGTCCCGAAAGAGCCATTACCTTCGCCGCGCAATATTTGAACTCGGGTATTTTGCCGAACGGGTCCAATTGAGGGTTGGTCAGCCGGTTTGCAGGTGCCTCATTGAAGCAGAAGGGGATGAAGACCATGTCGTCGGCGACATCACGGTCCTTGCGCAAAACAGCCTGAATTGTACCGCGCCGGGTCGTTACCTCGATCATTTGCCCGGGTTCCAGCCCCATTTTTGCAATCTGGCGGCCATTCATGGCAGCAATGCCTTCAGGCTCGATTTCATCCAACACGCGCGAGCGTCTCGTCATTGCACCGGTGTGCCAGTGCTCCAACAGTCTTCCGGTAGTCAAAACCAGGGGATATTCCTCATCCGGAATTTCATCAGGTGGCAGGAGTTCGGCCGGAACGATTTTGCCCCTACCATCTGCTGTGGGAAACCCGTCCCTGAAAATCACTTCATTGCCGAAGCCACCTGGCTCGTCGACCGGATAACAAACAACATCCTCCTCGTTCAGCCTCTCCCATGTGATGTGATTGAGAGACTTCATCACGGATGCCATTTCCGTATAAACGTCCCCAATGCCCTCATACTGCCAATCCAGCCCGATACGGTTTGCCAGTTCGACAATCAGTTCCCAGTCCTGACGCGCATCACCGGGAGGATTGATTGCCGGACGTCCGATCTGCACCTGCCTGTTGGTATTGGTGAATGTTCCCAGTTTTTCTGCATGCGCTGAGGCCGGAAGAATGACATCTGCATGCCAACAGGTTTCTGTCAGAAAGATATCCTGCACCACCAGATGGTCCAGCTTGGCCAGCGCTGCACGGGCATGCTGTTGGTCCGGGTCAGACATTGCCGGATTTTCCCCCATGATATACATGCCGGTAATTTGGTCATCATGGATTGCATCCATGATTTCAACAACGGTCAGCCCTTTCTTGGGATCCAGTGTACGCCCCCAGACGTCTTCCATCTGCAAGCGAACATCCTCTTTCTCTACATGCCGGTAGTCGGGATACATCATCGGGATCAAACCGGCATCAGAGGCACCCTGAACATTGTTCTGTCCGCGCAACGGGTGCAGTCCTGTACCTTCTCGCCCGATATGACCCGTAATAAGCGCAAGCGCTATCAGACAGCGGGCATTGTCAGTTCCGTGCGTGTGCTGGGAAACACCCATGCCCCAGAAAATGATCGAACGTTCGGAAGTGGCATAGGTTCTGGCCACATCCCTCAAAACATCAGCTTCAATCCCGCAGACATCGGCCATCGCCTCGGGAGAAAAGTCCTTCACTTTCTCGGCCAGGCTATCAAACCCTGAAGCATTTGCCTGAATGTACTGCTCGTCATACAGCTTTTCATCGATGATCACGTGGATTAGTGCATTCAGCATCGCAACATCCGTGCCCGGTTTGAACCGGAGCGAATGTGAGGCATGACGCATCAGGTCCTGCCCGCGCGGATCCATGATGATCAGTTTGCGCCCTTCCTTGGCTGCCTGCTTGAAATAGGTTGCGGCAACAGGATGGTTTTGTGCCGGACGGGCACCGATTACAATCATGCAATCGGATTTCATTGCATCAGTAAACGGCGCAGAAACAGCTCCGGAACCAACACCTTCGAGAAGTGCGGCAACTGACGAGGCGTGGCAAAGGCGCGTACAGTGATCGACATTATTGGTTCCAAAGCCTTGCCTGATCAGCTTTTGGAAAAGATAAGCCTCCTCGTTTGAGCCTTTCGCGGAACCAAATCCTGCAAGCGCCTCACCGCCACGCTCACGGTGGATCCGGTTTAGTCCCGATGCGGCCAAATCCAGCGCTTCTTCCCAGGTCGCTTCACGAAACACATCCTCTGTTCTCAAGAAACGCATGTCTATGTCGCCAGCCTTTGGCGCATCATTCCGTCTGATGAGCGGCTTCGTCAGCCGCTCCTCACTCATCGCATAGTCGTAACCAAAGCGACCCTTGACGCAAAGACGGTTTTCATTGGCAGGCCCGTTGCGGCCATCCACCTGAACAATACGGTTATCTTTCACCGCTACCGATGTCTGACAACCCACACCGCAAAACGGGCAAACGGAATCAACAACCTTGTCGAACTCGCTGATAACCCGTGTCTTGCTTTCGTCGTCCATCAGGGTTTTTTCATACAGCGCCCCGGTCGGGCAAGCCTGTACACATTCCCCGCAGGTCACGCAGGTAGAAGCCCCCATTGGGTCTGCCAGATCAAAAACGGGAACCGCATGGGAACCGCGCTCTCCCATGCCGATCACGTCATTGACCTGCACTTCCCGGCAAGCCCTCACACACGCATTACAGGCAATGCAGGCATCCATGTTGACTGCAATTGCCGGATTCGAAATGTCAAATCCCGAATCCATGTGACTGAACTTGCTGTCAAAACGAGGAGAACCAGCAATGGCCATCTCATCCGTCCAACGCCAGAAGTCCGAATCGTGATCAGGCCCTTCATCGCGTGGCCGCATGTCGGAAGCGAGCATCTCGAAAACCATTTTCCTAGATTTCTCAGCCCGCTCCGTCTGGCTTTTAACAACCATGTTTTCAGATGGCTTGCGAATACATGAGGCAGCGAGAACACGCTCCCCTTCAATCTCCACCATGCAAGCCCGGCAATTGCCGTCAGAGCGGTATCCCGGCTTGTCGAGATGGCAGAGGTGGGGAATGCGCGTTCCTTCCCGCTTGGCAACTTCCCAGATTGTTTCACCATCCCGGGCGATGACTTCCTTGTCGTCAAGGGTGAACCTGATTTCGCTGCTCATGGCCATGTTATCCGTATCTGGTTGAAACCGTGACCGGGTTAGCCGCTATATCCGTCCACAATCATGAAACGGGCATAACCGGCACCTTCCCTCTTTTCCTTGGCGGCCTGGTATTCGGCGGATGCGTACCATGCCTTGGCTGCGTCCATGTCGGGAAACTCGACAATCACGATACGCTTGCCTTCATCCTCGTGGTTTTCAAGACCAACAAGCTCACCACCGCGGGCAATGTATTTCCCGCCAAATTTTTCAGTCGCCGGGCCAGCTGCCGCGGCATATTCTTTCCATTTTTCCAGGTCCGTGACTTCAACACGACCAACCATGTAAGCTGCCATTACTTTAACTCCTTCAATCCATCATAAACCAGTTTACCACCCAGCGCGCCAAAGCTCGCCGAGAACAGCAACTCTATCCCTCGTGCAAACCGTTGATAAGTGCGCGAAGCCAGTCCGGTTGAAAACAGAACTGCATATCCACCATAAATTAGAAACCCGGAAAGAGAGCCCAACGGCCCAAACGCCAACACCTCAACAGGTTCAAGTCCTGCGCCGAACAGAAAAGTTGCCACTGCGGCCCACATCATCACAGCCTTGGGGTTTGTCAGCAAAACCATGAATCCGCGCAACCATGCCTGGCGGTCGGACAAGGAGACATTCGCTGCCCTGATTGTCCCGGGACGGTTTCGAATGGCACCATTCAGTCCCTTGATGGCAAGCCACAGCAGGTAGGAACCACCGATAATCCGCATTGCAGTCAGTGAATAAGGGAAAAGCTCCAACACCGTAGCGAGCCCGTATGCCGTGGCAAGAGACCAGACGAGCATGCCACTGGCGATGCCACCGACGACGAAAAGGCCGGCACGCCGCCCTTGCGCTAGGGATACGGATGCAACGGCAACCAGATTTGGTCCCGGCGAAGCCTGGGCTGCCATCACTCCCAGCAGGGTAAGCAGATAAGCATCCAGCATCACAAATCCTCTCTGAAATATTCAAGCAGATGATTTACGGGGTTGGGTGCCGCCTGCCCCAGCCCGCAGATGGAAGCATCGCGCATAACTGTTTCCAGATCCCGCAATGCTTCTTCATCAAACCTTGATTTTCCCGAAAGCATGGCAACCATTTTTTCGGTTCCACCTCGACACGGCGTACATTGGCCACAGGATTCGTGTTTGAAAAACTTCAGCGTGTTAAGCACAGCATCCCTGATATTGTCCTTGTCGGAAAGGACAACAATTGCATGCGATCCCACAAAGGAACCGAGTTCAGCAAGTGGCCCTCCAAAATCAAGTGGCAAGTCATCCATGCTTGCAGGCAGAACACCGCCTGATGCTCCTCCCGGATAATAGGCCTTGAAAGTGTGGCCCCCTTCCATTCCGCCGCAATAATCGTCGATCAGTTCACGTATGGTAACCCCGGCTGGCGCAACGACCACACCCGGTTTTCGAACACGGCCAGAAACAGACCACGATCTCGGACCTGGATGCTCCGGCTTGCCCTGTTTTGCAAACCACTCCGGACCATTCTGGATAATCGATGGAATCCAGTGAAGTGTTTCCACATTGTGGTTGAGTGTCGGTTTGCCGAACAATCCCACTTCCGCAATATAGGGCGGACGGTGCCGGGGCACGCCACGCTTTCCCTCAATCGATTCAATCATCGCGGATTCTTCTCCGCAGATATAGGCTCCGGCGCCACGGCGAAGCTCTATGACCCCCTTCTCACACAACCCTTCAGCCTCGATTGCCGCTATCTCCCGGCGAAGGATTTCCAGCACGGCAGGATATTCATCCCGCATGTAGAGATAAATGCGTTCTGCCTCGACATAGTGCGCGGCGATCAATGCCCCCTCGAGCATGGCATGGGGATTTCTCTCCAGATAATTTCGGTCCTTGAACGTGCCCGGCTCGCCTTCGTCACCATTGATTGTCATCAAACGCGGCCCCGGATAAGACTTCACAAATCCCCATTTCTTGTTGCTCGGAAAACCAGCTCCGCCCAATCCGCGCAGGCCCGATTCATCCAGCAGTTTTGTGACCGCATCAAAATCAATCTCTGTGCGGGCCCGCTCCAACGCTGCGTACCCGCCATTCGAACGGTAGGTTTCCAGATTTTCATAATCGGGAATAACGGGAGAAATTTCTGCGTTGCGGGTTGCGCCTTCGGCAATTGCCAACAGTTCGGTAACCGTTGCCTTGCCGATCTCTCGGTCTCCAACCCTTGCAGCTGGGGCAACATCACAACCACCCATGCAGGGTGCACGCATTACGCGGACTTTTTCCACGTCACAGCCAGCTTCAAGTTCCCCGATCAGGGTCTCGGCTCCAGCCATCATGCAGGAAAGGGAATCACATACCCTGATTGTCACTGGTGCAGGTTTTTTCTCGCCTTCCTTCACAATATCGAAGTGATCATAAAATGAGGCAACTTCGTAGACTTCAGCCATCGACAACCGCGTTGTTTCGGCGAGCGCACGCAAATGCCTGGCTTCAAGGCAGCCATGGGCATCCTGGATTTTGTGCAGGTATTCGATCAACAAGTCCCGCTGACGGGGCGCATCTCCCAACAACGCATCAACCTCGGCAAGGGCAACCTCGTCCAGCTGCCTGCCCTTTGTTTGATGGGACTTGCGTCCGCTGCCCCGTTTTTCCATCGAGAATTGCTTGTTCATGGTTTAATCTTGCCAGAAATTGCTGCCATTTGTCTCCCTGCAATAAGCAGGAAAGAGGATGAGAATTTCACGTCAGCGTCAGAACAGGCCCTGCACAAACCCCTTTTCATCCAGCATGATTGCCTCAGCCGAAGGAACCTTCGGGAGACCCGGCATTGTCATGATCTCACCGCAGATCACGACGATGAACCCTGCACCGGCAGACAACCTTACTTCGCGTACCGGCAACGAATGGCCGACGGGAGCGCCCCTCAGGTTCGGGTCGGTTGAAAACGAGTATTGCGTTTTCGCCATGCAGACCGGCAGGTTGCCATATCCTGCATCTTCCCATTGACGGAGTTGGTCACGGATTCTTTTGTCTGCAAGAACCTCGTCAGCACGATAGATGCGTTTCGCGATCGTTTCGATCTTTTCGAAAAGAGGCATATTGTCAGAATAGAGCGGAGCATATTGGGCGCTCCCGCCATCAATCATCTGTATGACCTTGTTGGCGAGGGTTTCGATACCTTTTGAGCCTTCCGCCCAGTGCTTGCATAGCACCGCTTCTGCACCTTGCGTGGCTACATATTCCTTGACTGACTCGATTTCAGCATCCGTATCGCTGATGAAATGGTTGATCGCAACAATTGCAGGAACGCCAAACTGCTTGATATTCTCGATATGTCGACCGAGGTTTGCGCATCCCTGTTTGACTGCATCCACGTTTTCCTGGCCAAGGTCGGATTTTGCCACACCGCCATTCATCTTCATGGCACGAACAGTGGCAACGATCACAACCGCTTCTGGTGCAATACCCGCTTTGCGGCACTTGATGTTCAGGAACTTTTCGGCCCCCAGATCAGCGCCAAAGCCTGCCTCTGTGACAACGTAATCGGCAAGCTTGAGTGCCGTTTTTGTAGCCACAACCGAATTGCAACCATGCGCTATGTTGGCAAACGGGCCGCCATGAACAAAGGCCGGATTGTTTTCCAGTGTCTGTACAAGATTGGGCTGCATTGCCTGCTGCAAAAGAACCGTCATTGCGCCATCCGCCTTGATGTCGCGGCAATAAACAGGTGAACGATCACGGCGATAGGCGACAATGATGTCCCCAAGCCGTTTCTTGAGGTCATCAAGATCTGTCGCAAGACAAAGGATTGCCATCACCTCGGAGGCAACCGTGATATCAAATCCTGCTTCACGCGGGAAACCGTTCGCAATTCCGCCAAGGGAAGCTGTGATCTGCCGAAGCGCGCGATCATTCATGTCCATGACCCGACGCCAGACAATTCGCCGGATGTCGATTTCCAGCTCGTTGCCCCAATAAATATGATTGTCAATCATGGCAGAGAGCAGATTGTGGGCCGAGGTAATCGCATGAAAGTCACCTGTAAAATGCAGGTTCATTTCTTCCATGGGGACAACCTGGGCATAACCGCCACCAGCAGCACCACCTTTCATCCCGAAACAGGGCCCGAGTGATGCTTCCCGGATACAAACAGCAGCCTTTTTGCCGCTTTCTTTCAAAACAGCATTCAAACCGTCACCCAAACCGACCGTAGTCGTGGTCTTTCCCTCACCTGCCGGTGTCGGATTGATTGCGGTTACAAGGATAAGCTTGCCATCCTTGTTGCCCTGTACTGATTTGATGAAACTCTCCGATACCTTTGCCTTGTCGTGACCAAACGGCAGCAGATCAGATGACGGAATGCCCAGCTTTTCGCCAATCTCCTGGATCGGACGCTTGTCAGCTTCACGTGCTATTTCGATGTCGGACTTGACGCTCATGGCTTTAACTCCACGGTTAGGTATCAGTACAGAATTATGGAAAAAACTGATCCGGAAATTGCTGCTTGCGACTTATTTAAATGCGAAAGCGGCTGATACACGCGTCAACCTGTTTTCCAGTACCGGGAACCCTGTCCGGTTCATCTTTGTCTAGCATATGAGTCTGAGTGTTCAAGTGTGTTTCAGCCACCCACCATTCCAAATGAGACATCAGAGCATATGATTTCAGACAATAAAAAACCTGCTACGACGTGCGTAGCAGGCTTTGAATGAACTGTTGTAGACGGGTTTAGCCGTTTACAGCATCTTTCAGGGCCTTGCCTGCCTTGAATTTTGGAGACTTGGAAGCGGCAACCTGAACGGTTTCGCCGGTACGTGGATTGCGTGCAGTCGTAGCCTTGCGGTCAGCAACGGAAAAATTGCCGAATCCGAGGATGCGAACTTCGTCACCTGCCGCAAGCTGTTCGGTCACTGTACCGAGAACCGCTTCAACCGCATCATTTGCCTGGGCTTTGCTCATGTCACATTTTTCAGCAACTGCCGAGATGAGTTCGTTCTTGTTCATGATGTAATCCTTTTTGTCTTATATGTTCGACTCGTTGAGCCGTTGCGGGAGTGTCATCCCAATCTGCTAGAAAAACAACATAAAAGGCAGGAAAATGGCTGATTTCAGGCATTTTCAACCAATATTTTCTGTTTTCAGAGACAAAATCTGCTGGCAATCAAAATTTTTCTCATGGAAAGAAAAAGGCCCGAAATGATTCGGGCCTTCTTCAATTCATTCAGATGCAGGGCTGATAACAATCAGTGTGCAACAGAACCGGTCTCGCCAGGCACAGGTGCCATCATCTCGCGACGGGCACGTTCAGCATCTTCCGGTGTCCACTCGATTGCAGTCGGCTTAGACACAAGTGCATGATCAAGAACTTCGTCAATTACACTGACCGGAACAATCTCCAGCTCATTTTTGACATTGTCCGGAATGTCCGCGAGGTCTTTGGCGTTTTCCTCGGGAATCAGCACTTTTTTGATTCCGCCACGTAGCGCAGCAAGAAGTTTCTCCTTCAAACCGCCAATCGGCAATACACGTCCGCGTAGCGTGATTTCACCCGTCATCGCGACATCCGCCTTGACCGGTATTCCTGTCATGATCGAAACCATGGATGTGGCCATTGCGACACCAGCTGACGGACCATCCTTTGGAGTTGCCCCTTCCGGAACGTGAACATGGACGTCCACCCGGTCAAAGGTTGGCGGCTCGATACCAAAGTCCACGGCACGTGACCGTACATAGGAAGCAGCCGCAGAGATGGATTCCTTCATCACATCCTTGAGGTTGCCGGTAACTGTCATCTTGCCCTTGCCAGGCATTGAAATGCCCTCAATGGTCAGCAGTTCACCACCAACTTCGGTCCAGGCAAGACCGGTAACCACACCGATCCGGTCTTCCTTCTCGGCTTCGCCATGACGGAACTTCGGCACACCCAGGAAATCCTCGACATTTTTTGGAGTGACTTTTACCGACTTGCGCTCTTCCTTCATGATTGAGGTAACCGCCTTGCGGGCAAGTTTGGTCAGCTCGCGCTCAAGGTTCCGCACACCGGCTTCCCGAGTGTATTTCTGGATAACCAGCCGGATAGCTTCATCATTGACCGAAAACTCCTTCGCCTGGAGCGCATGGTCCTTGATGGCCTTCGGCAACAGGTGCCGCTTGGCAATCTCAAGCTTCTCATCCTCGGTATAACCGGCGATGCGTATGATTTCCATGCGGTCCATCAAAGGGCCGGGAATGTTCAACGTATTCGCGGTGGTCACGAACATGACACTGGACAAGTCATAATCGACTTCAAGGTAGTGATCGGAGAACGTGTTGTTCTGTTCCGGATCAAGCACCTCAAGCAAGGCGGAAGAAGGATCTCCGCGGAAATCCATCCCCATCTTGTCGATTTCGTCCAACAGGAAAAGCGGATTGGCTTTCTTGGCCTTTTTCATGGACTGGATGATCTTGCCGGGCATTGACCCGATATAGGTACGGCGGTGACCACGAATTTCGGACTCGTCACGAACGCCGCCCAAGGCCATACGCACAAACTCCCTGCCGGTTGCCTTGGCAATGGATTTACCAAGCGAAGTCTTGCCGACGCCAGGAGGGCCAACAAGACACAGGATCGGACCTTTCAGCTTCTTGGCGCGGGACTGGACTGCCAGATATTCGATAATCCGTTCCTTGACCTTCTCAAGCCCGTAATGATCAACGTCAAGCACTTCTTCAGCCTTGTGAAGATCAGTCTTGATGGCTGAGCGCTTGCCCCATGGAATACCAAGTAGCCAGTCAAGATAGTTTCTGACGACCGTCGCTTCAGCAGACATCGGGCTCATCTGCTTAAGCTTCTTGAACTCGGCTTCGGCCTTCTCTTTGGCTTCTTTTGAGAGCTTGGTTTTCTTGATGCGCTCTTCGATTTCCTGAAGTTCATCCTTGCCGTCTTCGCCCTCACCCAACTCTTTCTGAATGGCCTTCATTTGCTCATTCAGGTAATATTCGCGCTGGGTTTTCTCCATCTGCCGCTTGACCCGGCCCCGGATGCGCTTCTCGACCTGCAGGACGGAAACTTCGCTTTCCATCATGCCAATGACATGCTCAAGCCGCTCCTTGACACTGAAAATGCCAAGGATTTCCTGCTTCTCGGATATCTTGATTGCCAGATGGGAGGCGATCGTGTCCGCCAGTTTCGAATAGTCTTCAATCTGGGTCACGGAAGAAACAACTTCCGGCGACACTTTCTTGTTCAGTTTAACGTAATTCTCGAAATCGTTGACGACCGAACGGGCAAGGGCTTCAATCTCGACCGGATCATCATCACCATCCTCAACTATTTCGGCAACTGCCTCAAAATATTCCGAACGGTCCGAAAACTTGCGGACGCGAGCACGGGCAACACCTTCGACAAGAACCTTGACTGTACCATCCGGCAATTTCAGCATTTGCAGAACAGAAGCAACCGTACCAATATCGTAAAGGCTTTCAGGACTTGGATCGTCATCGCCTGCATTCTTTTGCGTAAACAGCAAAATCTGGCGGTCAGTGTTCATTACCTCTTCGAGAGCAGCGATTGATTTGGCACGGCCAACGAAAAGCGGCACAATCATGTGCGGGAAGACAACGATGTCGCGCAATGGCAACAACGGCAGTACATCACCGGTACCAAACTCGATTTCATGGTTATTGTCAGAACTCATGGCTTTTCCTTTTCAACGCGGCCAATCGGGGTCGCGAATCTGCATTTTAGCTGTCACAATAGTTCAGGAACACAGTTTTTGGGAGTTTTGCCCGGGTAGACAAACCCGGACCGGAACCATTCATCGTTCCGAAAACTGGACAGCCAACGTTACCGGATAACTGGGGTCTTCGGCTGTCAGGTTCAAGTCGCCAAAACGTTGACAGGCAAATTGGCTTCAACCGGACATTCCAAATGCACCACTCCCGTTGGCACCCTGGTGTTCCTGCCTTCATGCATCTCAAGATTGTAACCTGTCTGGCTGCCCTGAAACTGTACTGAACAACCACCAACTCATGTAGGTAGAGTATTTGGTTGAACAGACCAAGGGATCAGACAGAGGGGGGAAGAGCTTTCGGCAGGAATAATACGCGCCGAAAGCGAAATGTTTTACATGTATGACGAAGCGTCAGGGATCAGGCGCTTGCTTCCTGATCTTCTTTCTTGTCCGAATAGATGTAGAGTGGGCGGGCATTGCCTTCCACAACCTCTTCAGAGATCACCACCTCTTCGACACCTTCCAGCGCAGGCAGTTCAAACATGGTATCCAGCAGGATACCTTCAAGAATTGAACGCAGGCCACGGGCACCGGTCTTTCTGACAATTGCCCTTCTCGCAACAGCCTTGAGCGCATCCTCATGGAAAGAAAGCTGCACATCTTCCAGTTCGAACAAGCGCTGATACTGTTTTACCAGTGCATTTTTAGGTTCGGTCAGAATTTGTACAAGTGCATCCTCATCCAGATCCTCAAGGGTCGCCAAAACAGGAACCCGGCCAATGAATTCCGGAATAAGGCCGAATTTCTGGAGATCTTCAGGCTCGACACCTCTGAGAAGCTCTCCAGTCTTGCGGTCTTCAGGTGCCTCAACATGGGCAGCAAATCCAATGGACGTTTTCTGCCCCCGGTCTGAGATGATTTTTTCCAGTCCGGCAAATGCGCCACCACACACGAACAGCATGTTGGTCGTATCGACTTGCAGAAATTCCTGTTGGGGATGCTTTCTGCCGCCTTGGGGAGGTACGGAAGCCACCGTGCCTTCCATTATCTTGAGTAGCGCCTGCTGCACACCCTCACCGGAAACATCCCGCGTGATAGACGGATTGTCAGACTTGCGCGAAATCTTGTCGACCTCGTCAATATAAACGATACCGCGCTGGGCACGTTCGACATTGTAATCGGAAGCCTGAAGCAGTTTGAGAATGATGTTCTCAACATCCTCACCCACATAACCTGCCTCGGTCAGCGTTGTCGCATCCGCCATTGTAAACGGCACATCAAGAATGCGCGCGAGCGTCTGGGCAAGCAAGGTCTTGCCACAGCCTGTAGGGCCAATCAGCATGATGTTGGATTTGGCAAGCTCAACATCCTGGTTCTTGGTTGCGTGATTCAGACGCTTGTAGTGGTTATGGACAGCCACGGAGAGAACCCGCTTGGCATGCGCCTGGCCAATAACGTAATCGTCAAGAACTTCCAGGATTTCCTGTGGCGTCGGAATACCTTCGCCTGACTTCACCATTGAGGACTTGTTTTCCTCGCGAATGATGTCCATGCAAAGTTCCACGCACTCATCGCAGATGAAAACAGTTGGTCCGGCAATCAGCTTGCGAACCTCATGCTGGCTCTTGCCGCAAAAGGAACAATAGAGGGTGTTTTTCGAATCACCGCCGCCGGAATTTGAAATCTTGCTCATCTACAATCCTTACTCAGGGTCAACAGGTCGCTGCTTGTTCCTGGTCTTGCCGGCTTTCATGCCACACATCCCGAACGGAAAGCCATGGCATGCAAGCTTTTCTCATTTTGCAGTCTCGGGAATAAGGGGATCCCATTACCCCGAAACCGCCAACCTACACTATAGAAACCAAAACACTCACATAAAATTAACAAAAAGGAGCGTTTTCCCTGCAGACTGGTTAACATCTGCAGCTTGTGTAAAACATTATGAATCGTCTTCTGCAGATTCCCGCTGCTCGATCACCTTGTCAATTATGCCGAATTCCTTCGTCTCTTCAGCAGTCATAAAATGATCGCGATCCAGGGTTTTCTCGATTGTTTCGTAATCCTGCCCCGTATGCTTCACATAAACCTCGTTAAGACGACGTTTCATCTTCATTATGTCTTCAGCATGGCGCTGGATGTCCGATGCCTGTCCCTGGAAGCCACCTGAAGGCTGGTGAACCATGATACGGGCATTTGGAAGGGCAAAGCGCATGTCCTTGTTGCCCGCACACAACAGAAGCGACCCCATGGAAGCTGCCTGCCCCATGCAGAGGGTGGATACAGGAGGCTTGATAAACTGCATGGTATCGTAAATTCCCATGCCGGCAGTCACAACCCCGCCCGGTGAATTGATATAGAGATTGATTTCCTTTTTCGGGTTTTCCGCTTCCAGGAACAACAGCTGGGCACAAATCAGCGTAGCCATGTTGTCTTCAATTGGCCCCGTGATGAAGATAACCCGCTCTTTGAGCAGCCTTGAAAAGATATCATAGGCGCGCTCTCCACGTGCGGACTGCTCCACAACCATGGGAACCAGGTTCATGTAGGTATCAATCGGATCTTTCATTGCGGGTAAAACCTTCCGGAAATGCTGTCGAATCTAAAATCTGCAAAGAAACTATGGCATGAGCCTGCAAGAGAAAAGAGCCTGTTTGAGCCATCTTCCGGCAGGGTTAAGCGAAATCACGCGGCAAGTATCTGAAAGTGTATTTTTCCTGATCTGAGAATTGGGCAAGGCTCTAAATATGTGTCCGGCCTTCATCCTGCAAGGCTTTGCCAGCAGATAGTAGCTGGTTGGCATACAAAGACCGGCATTGTCTCTGACTTAGATATCTGTCATACATGCATTCTTGAGCAATCACTCAAGAACTTATTTCTAGGTCCAAAGGGAGACAATCCTGTGCTGAAATTTTATTATAGCCCCGCCCCCAACCCGATGAAGGTTGCCCTTCTGCTAGAAGAAACCGGGACGGAATATGAAGCCGTGCCGGTGGACACCAGAAAAGGTGAGCAACACGATCCGGAATTCCTGAAAATCAACCCTAACGCTAAACTTCCGGCAATCGTTGATGGCGACACCCGTGTCTTCGACAGCAATGCCATCATGTTTTACCTGGCAGAAAAAACGGGTCGTTTCATGCCTGCAGACAAGCACCGCGGGGACATGCTTTCATGGCTGATGTTCATTGCAACCGGTCTGGGCCCCTATTCCGGTCAGGCGGTACATTTCAAACATTTTGCGCCGGAAAAACTGTCATATGCAATTGACCGTTACCAGTTCGAGGCAGAACGGCATTACGGCATCCTCAATGATCACCTTTCCGCAAACCAGTATATGGTCGGTGGAGAATACAGCTTTGTGGACATGACTCTGTGGGGCTGGGTGCGCGCTGCACCTTTCGTTGTTGGCGAAGAGGTCTGGGAGAAGTTCCCGAATGTAAAGCGCCTCAAGGATGAAATAAGTGCCCGCCCCGCTGCTATTCGGGCCGAAGCCATCAAGGAGCAACACACCTTCAAGTCGGAAATGGATGAAGAAGCGCGTGGCCACATGTTCCCGCACACCAAGAAATGAATCCTGAATCAACAACTTGCTGAGAAGTGTTGAATCAAAACGTGCAATGAGCCGCACAGCATGCAAAGTTGCGCGCTGTGCGGTTTTCGTTTCATTTCACTTCAGGCGAATGCCGGTTTGACAGGAGGTATTCATGGATTCCATCGACAGGTTTATTGGCCATTGCAGGTTAACTGACCACGTATTGCGCAATCCGGAACGAGGCCCATACCCTGAAGAACTGGAAAAGGATTTTCCGCAAAAGCTTTTCACCGACGCCCAAAATGCCATTTCAACCTGGGAGGGTTACAGCCCCACCAGCCTGCACTCTCTTTCCCCCTTGGCAGAAAGGCTGGAAATAGCAGACCTGTTGTTCAAGGATGAAAGCACCCGCTTTGGTCTCGGCAGCTTCAAGGCGCTTGGCGGAGCTTATGCAGTGCAAAAGCTTCTTGATGGCAAATCTGCCGGTGAGATCACGGTAGCAACGGCAACTGACGGCAATCACGGTCGTTCGGTTGCCTGGGGCGCCAGGCGCGCCGGTTGTGACTGTGTAATCTATATTCACAGGGAAGTCAGTGAAGGCCGGGAAAAAGCCATGGCTGATCTTGGTGCCAGGGTTGTCCGGGTCGACGGAGACTATGATGAGAGCGTCCGCCAATGTGCTGAGGATGCAGCGGCGAACGACTGGGAGATCATATCCGACACCTCATGGGAAGGGTATGAAAATACGCCGAAACTTGTAATGGCCGGTTATACCATGATGGTCCGGGAAATTCTGGATGAAAGCAGTCAGCCACCTACCCATGTCATTATACAGGCAGGAGTGGGAGGATTGGCAGGAGCCATCACGGCCGCTTTATGGCAGGCACTTGGGCAAAAACTACCTCATATCAGCATCGTGGAATCCGAATACTCTGCATGCCTCATGGCAAGTGCGCGGGCGGGAAATGCATCAAGCGTGGAAATTTCCAGTGAAACCATGATGGCAGGCCTTTCCTGTGGCGAAACCTCGAGAATTGCCTGGCGCATACTTGAACGCTCAGCCAACTTGTTCACGAGCATCCCCGACACCGCTGTGGCTGAGGGCATGAGACTGCTGGCAAGTGGTGAAGCCGGTCCGGAAATCGAGGCCGGAGAATGCGCCCTGCCTGGAGTTATTGCGATTTCGGCCATCGCCGCAAACCCGAATTACCGGAAACTGGCACAAATTGACAAAAACTCGCGTGTGCTCGTTTTCGGATGTGAAGGTGCCACCGACCCTGAAATCTACAATAAAATCCTAGCTGGCGAAGCTTGAGGCAGCTGACTGCTGTCACATTGGCAGCGAACGGCGTCCGCAAGTCAAGCTCGCACGTCTAAGCGCTCAGCATTTCCTTGACAGTTTCCGCCAATTGCTTCAGCGAAAACGGCTTTGGCAAAAAACCGAATTTTTCGCGGTCTTCTTCAGGCAGGTTTTTAGCAAATGCCTCTTCTGCATAGCCTGAAACGAATATGAATTTCAGATCAGGGTGTGACTTCTTGATCTCGCCAAACAGGGTTGGGCCATCCATTTCTGGCATCACAACGTCAGAGACTACAAGGTCAATCTCGTCACCATAATCTTCCATAACCTCCAAAGCCTCGACACCACTTGCAGCTTCGTGGACTTCATACCCTCGCGAAATCAGCGCGCGGGCACCAAATGCGCGAACAGCATCCTCATCCTCGACAAGTAGAATTGTAGCATTTCCGGTGAGATCCTTGGCAGGTTCTGCCTTTTTGTCTGCTTCCCCGGCCGCAAGTTCTTCATCGGCCTTTTCTTCCACCACATGCCTTGGGAGAAATACGCGGAACGTTGTCCCCTCACCGAGCGCTGTTTCGGGATATATGTAACCACCAGTCTGCTTGATGATGCCATAGACCATTGAAAGCCCGAGACCGGTCCCCTTGCCCACTTCCTTTGTCGAGAAAAACGGCTCGAATATCTTGTCGAGAATTTCCGGGCTCATCCCGGTGCCTTCATCCTCGATTTCCAGCATTACATAGTCACCCGGAACAAACTCGGGTTGCGAATGGTTCTTCCGTATTTCGTCTGCATCCACGTTTGTGGTGCGAATCTCAAGTTTGCCGTTGTCGGACATGGCATCGCGAGCGTTGACAACGAGATTGACGATTACCTGCTCAAGCTGCGAGACATCCGCCTTTACCGGCCATATGTCCCGGCCGTGCTTTATACTCAGTTCGATCTGGTCTCCAGCCAGCCTGTCAAGCAGCATGCGAAGATCGAACAATACATCGGAAAGGTGCAAAACCTGTGGGCGCAAGGTCTGGCGCCTGGAGAATGCCAGCAATTGGCGCACCAGACTCGCCGCCCGGTTCGCGCTCTGTTTGATGTTCATGATGTCCTGGAAGGACGGATCAGACGGTTTGTGATTGTTCAACAGCAGGTCCGAAAATCCGATAATGGCAGTCAGCACATTGTTGAAATCATGCGCAATACCCCCGGCAAGCTGACCAACCGCCTGCATTTTCTGCCCTTTGGCAAACTGGTCCTCTAGGGCCCGCTGCTCGGTTGTCTCCATTGCATAGATGATGACACGCTCTTCGTTCTCTCTGGCGGGCGCTCCGTCTTCAGAAGCTTCATCAGTGTCGGCTACCGGACTTACAAACAACCTTACATACCGTTCCTGCTGGCCGTGTATCGGAAGATCGACAGGTTGTATTTCACCCTGCCCGGAAAGTGCCTTGTCAAAAAGGTCTTCAAGTTGCTGGCGATCGTCATCGGGCACCATGCACTTGTATTGCATGCCCGGAACCGGGCCTTCGTCGGCAATAACGGTTTCAAAGATACGCTGGAAGGACGCATTCGTCCGGATGATGCGGCCATCCTTGCTGACGCCTGCAATCGCAACCGGCGTAGAATTGAAGAAGCGTGTGAAACGGATTTCAGCATCGCTGGTTCCGTCTCCCTCACCTGCAACAGCGGCCCTGTTGATAACAAGTGTCCGCGTCGCTCCGGGAGCACCATCACTTGAATATGGCAGCCGGTGATAAAGACGGACAGGCAGAAGCTTGCCATCGGACTTCATCATGTCCAGATCAATGACAGTGGTGGTTTCGGTTGAACTGCTTTTCTTTATCGATTCGAAAAGGGCAATGTTGTCTGCAGAGATAATGTCCTGCATCTTCATTGAGCCGGGCTCGAACCGGGTCAGGTCAATTCCAAGCCAGTCTGCAAGTGTGGCATTAACATATACCAGGGCGCCGGATTCTTCGCTTGCTACAAATCCCGCTGGTGCGTGGTCAAGATAGTGAATGGCATCCTGAAGTTGCTGAAAAGCATTTTCCTGCGCTACCCGGTCTCGTGTTATATCAGAAATCTGCCATGCAATCAGGGGCTTGCCGCCAACACTTGAATCAACTTTACGGGCACCCAGCCGGAACCAACGTGCGCCTTCCTCACCATTTTTCAAGCCTGAGGAAAGTCTCACTTCTTCGCTTTTGGATGATCCGTCCTTGGCAGCATTGGCCATTTTGTAAACGACATCGGATGCTTCGGGACGCCGAGAGAACAGGGATTCAATACTGCTGACCTCGTCTTCACCGGAAATCCCCAGCAACCGGGTATAGGCTTTGTTAGCGTAAACAATCCGGTTTTCATAATCAGCAACCACCAGACCTGTATCCATGTCTGCCAGTAATGTACTGGAGAACGCATCACCATTCTTGCTGGAGGTCAGGCGGACAAATCCAAGCAGCAGCGAAAACAGGAAAAAAATGCCTACACTGGCAAAGACACCCAAAATCGCGAGGAAAATGGGTTCACCCAGACGTTCGGTACCAAAATATCCCAACAGGGCAACACCAACCACCAGGAAGATACCGAACACAAGAAACCGAAGAGTACCGGCAGGCTGAGCGAGTTCGTCTATTACTGGCTGGGGTTCCGTATTCTTGTTCACCTTGGCCTCGTTCCTGCTCATCCATCCCCGTCACGATTGTTTGTGAACGATCTGCTTGCCAGAGCCAGCCACTCCCGAACAACCGGAAACGCCCTGAAAGTGCGGGAATATTGTCTTATGACCTTGTTTCTGATATTTATTTAGCATCGTGGGTCGGTTAAGGAAATGCACTTGATGCCTTTCCTCTGCATTTCGATGCAACTTTTCCCGGATATTTTTCAAGTACAGGACAGGAATGTCCTCGGTGTATAGCGTACGGGGTATTGAGTATGGAGTGGTTGCAATCTCTGCTGGGCGGTGAAAACAGTTCTGCTGTCCAACTGGTTCTCATCACAGTCGGACTGGTAATATTGCTGGTCGCTGTGTTCTGGCTTTTCCGGAAAATAACCGGTGCCGCGGCCCCAAAAGCCGGAAGGAATCGTGTTCCCAGACTTTCAGTCACCGATTCGACCCGCGTTGATGAAAACCGTTATCTCGTACTTGTTCGTCGCGATAATATTGAGCACCTGGTGATGATTGGTGGCCCCAGTGATATCGTAATCGAGACCAATATTTCACGCTTGGGCGCAACTGCAAAACCAGCAGCAAACACCTCAATACAACCAGAAAAGCAGCATCCGAAAAACGATGGTTTGCCGGCTGCAACCGAGGAGCCCAAACAACCACAGGCAGAACCGGCGAAAACCGGGGCCATACCCACACCAGCAGCCGCGACTGCCGCTGTTGCTGCAGGGGGAGTTGTTGCCGCCGACAACGCAACAGCAACGCAGCCAGTTGAAGAGCCCGCACAACCTGCAGCCCCCACAACTGCAGAGACTCCTGCTGTGGAAACCGACCGTGAAGCCCCCCTTCCCGAGATATCCGAAACCATAGATGTTGAAATGAAGCCCGAACCTTCGGCAACCATTGGCAAGGCAAGCATCGACGATGATGGTACGGAAAATCTCGAGGCCGCCATTTCCGAACAGCTTGATGATGCTCTCGCAGGTGAAGAAATTTCTCTTGATGACATCGACATCGATGTAGACTTGTCGATTGATGAGGAAGCCGTTGCTTCACAGGAGGAAAACTCCCCTTCAACTGGCGAAGTGGATTCTGGCGTTGAACCTGCTGAAAAGCGTGACGATGTCGACAAGGATGACATGCAGCGTCTGCTTGATGAACTGGCAGGCATCAAGCAACCGGCACAATAAAACGCTCACGGCTTTCCAGTTCCTGATACAAAAAATCCGCCTGAGAAGGCGGATTTTTCATTTGTATAGCAAAGTGGACGTCTCAGGCAGTCGTGTCAGCCTCAATCATCCCTGTATACTTTTTCTCTTCTCTCATGACGCTCTTGGGCTTCAATGGACAAGGTCGCAATCGGCCTTGCATCCAGACGCTTCAGCCCGATCGGCTCACCGGTTTCTTCGCAATATCCGTAGGACCCGTCTTCAATACGCTTGAGTGCGTCATCGATTTTGCGAACAAGTTTCCGCTGCCGGTCCCGGGCACGAAGTTCTATCGACCGGTCCGTTTCAGATGAAGCCCTGTCGGCCACATCAGGGAGCTTGTCGCTTTCCCCCTGCAATACTGCAATGGTCGACTTGGATTCGCGTAGAATATCGGCTTTCCATGCCTCGAGTTTTTGCCGGAAATACGCCCGGTGCATCTCGCTCATGAAAGGTTCGCTCTCATCAGGACGATAATCGCTGTCGAGCTTGATCATACTCAAGATAACCCTCCTATCGTCTGGTGGCATTTACCCTTTAATCCACCAAATCAATTATGTGCGGTGTATAGACTGGAGCATCACAACTCTCAAGGCGAAATGACGTGTTGCACTCAAAAGTGTACAGTTTTTCCAACATCATCCCGAATTGATTATCCGCGCCTTTTGCGGGATGTGGCACTATTGGCTTGAAACTCCCCTGAAACCGTGATTTCAGGGTTACTTACCTTGGAGGACAACAACAGATGCCAAGACTTTTTGTGATGCGCCACGCAAAATCCTCCTGGGCTGTGCCCGGCGCACGCGATTTTGATCGTGAACTCAATGATCGCGGGTGGTTTGATCTCGAAAAAATAAGCAAGGAAATCAAAACACGAGAGTATTTCCCGGAAGAAATCCTGTGCTCCCCGTCCGAAAGAACCCGCCAGACGCTGCAAGGCATTCAGGAGGTATTGCCTGAATCAGTAAAGGTCAGTTACCCCAACCAGCTCTATTCCAGCGGCTTGAGCGAATATCTGGAACTGATCCAGGATATTGAAGGTGACCACCCCCTGATGATCATCGGGCACAATCCCATGTGTGGCGCCCTTGCTGCTGCCCTACCCAAACCCGACAGTGATTATCCGGTAGACGAAATAGCCTACAAATACCCCACGGCAACAATAGCTGTCATAGATTTTGACTGCACTTCATGGGCCGACATAGAAAAAGGCAAAGGCAATCTGCAAAACTGCGTAATGCCCAAGAGTCTGTGAAGACGTACAAATCTGAAAAAATACCTCTCTTCCCCCTTTCCCGGGATTCATGGTGAACACTTGATTAACCATTTTCGGTGAAGCTTCCGGAAACCATCTAGGATATTCGTCATGAGTAAACTTTCCCTGATTGCCAGCGCTGCCGTCTTCGCTCTTTCAGCGAGCACAGCAAATGCTTCGGACAGCCGTTTTTTCCGCAATATTGTGGGCCAGTGGTCCGGTCCGGGTGAAATCGTTGCCGGGAAATTCAAGGGCACAAAGTTTGTGTGTACATTTGACGGATCGAAGCCCGGAAAACAGGATGGCATGAAGATTGACGGCAATTGTCGTGTCGGTGTTTTCTCGCAACCAATGAATGCCATAATCACCAAGAAGGGCGGCGCGTATTCAGGCAAGTTTCTGGATGGCCAAAAAGGTGAAGGTATGGACGTGACAGGTGCGCGTTATACCAACAACCGACTAGTCGCCAGCATGATCCGCCATAATCTCGACGGAATAACCGTTGTGAACCTTGATGACCCGAACCGTATGAATGTTACAATTTCTGTAAAACACGGGAAGAACGTAATCCCGGTTATCGGCATGAATCTGGTTCGGAAGACAGACAAGATCGTTACCGGCTCTATTACCCAGTAACCCCTTTTCGCCACCACCCTTCGTCAAGAACGACAGTTTCAAGTTCCTGGTCGCCAAGACTTGCAGTCCAGTCTTTTGCCGGCCTGCCCCTGACCATCAGGTCGGGCGCGATGTCTGCTAGCGGTTGCATCACAAACAGCCGTTCATGCATGCGGGGATGCGGGATCGTTAACTGGTCATGATCCACTTCGTAGTCGCCAAACGTCAAAATATCGGCATCAATCGTCCTCGGCCCCCAACGAACCGACCGGGTACGATGCAATTCGCGCTCCCCTGCCAGGCAAAGCTCGAGCAGTGAACGCGGATCAAGGCCGCTCGACACTTCAACACAACAATTGAGAAACCAGGCCTGGTCTTCAATCCCCCAGGGCGGTGTCTTGTAAACCGGCGAAACCTGTTCAACAGCAACACAATCGTGTGCGTCCAGCATCCTGAGCATTCGGGACATGGAAAGCAGGACATCCCCAACGTTCCCCCCCAACCCCAGATAAGCGGTCGCAGGTAACTGCATTGCTTCAGGAGGGCTCGTGGACAATTGTAACCTCCACATGATCCAGCACGCCCTGTACCGGTGCATTTGGCTTGCGGATGGTAATTTCGGCACGGGTAATCATGGAAAACTCGCAACACAGGGCCTTAGCAGTTTCCAGTGCCAGTGCCTCGATCAGGAAACGACGCTTTCCGGTAATAATTTGCTGAATGACCTGAAATGCAACACCATAATCAACCGTGCCTGAAATCTCGTCCTGCTGGAGTGCATCGCCAGCATCAACATCCAGAACCGCATCCACAAAGAACCGCTGGCCGAGCGTTTCTTCTTCATTGTAAACGCCGTGCCGGGCAAAAAAGGCACAGTTTTTCAGCGTGATCTTATATTGCGACATTTAACCGGCTCCCCTTGTCAACACAGCGTCGGCAATTGCCAGTGCATCCACATTGGCTGCCACATCATGAACCCGGAAGATCGCTCCCCCTTTCATCCGCGCGACAACGCTTGTCGCGGCCGTGCCAATATCACGGTTTGCATCATCCCGCCCCGTATAATGGCCGATGAAGCGTTTTCTGGAAGTCCCGATCAACAAGGGAAAACCTAATTCATGAAGCTCGTCGAGACGCGCCAGCAACTCTGCATTTTCCACAGGGTCCTTGGCAAATCCGAAGCCGGGATCAAGAACAATGGCCTCTTCGCGAACACCTGCCCTCTTGAGAACGTCCAGCGACTTCCCCAGAAATGCCATCTGGTCTTTCACTACATCATTTTCCTTCTGCCGCTCGCGTCCGGTATGCATGGCGCATATGCCCGCTCCGGTAGCGCTGGCAGCTTCTGCTATGTCCGGATCTTTCTGGAAACCCCAGACATCATTGATGACATGCGCGCCTGCCTCAATCGCCATGCGGGCTGTAGAAGCCCTGTATGTATCAATCGATACCAGTGGAACATCACGTTTCAGCAATGCTTCAATGACAGGCAAAACCCTCGACTGCTCTTCTTCCGCCGTAATTGGATCCGATCCCGGACGTGTTGATTCACCACCAACATCGACAATCGCAGCGCCCTGCTCGACCATTTTTTCGGCCTGCTTCACCGCATTATCAATGGCAGTGAACCTGCCTCCGTCAGAAAACGAATCCGGTGTAACATTGAGAATACCCATTACGCAGGCCCGGACTCCAAGCTCCAGTGTTTTGCCATGTGCAAGTTGCCAGTTGTGTACCTGAAAAGGGTTCATTGGGGGAATCCGTCAAGTGTTGAGACGTGTCATCCGACAGCGGGAAAGAAAACATGACCCTAGACTTTTTCCTGTCAGGTTTGAAGGGTCGTCAGCACCCTTTTCATTGTTCTCAATACTAGCAACAGTCAACGTTTTTACCTTGGCAATTTTGATTTGTGGCACAGGGAAACTGTGCTATCGGAAGAAATGAGTATCTCCTCCGCATCTCCCCCTGTTAGTGAGTTCAAAGCATGGCAAACGCCAACCGTATTGCTGATGGCAATGGCGGTGAGCATGCAGATCGCATTTGCCGCATGGATGATCGTCACAAACAATTTTGCCCATGAGGTTCTTGATTTCACAGGCAGGGAAATCGGCATCCAACAATCAGTCAGGGAAATTCCGGGCTTTCTGTCATTTGCTGCCGTATTTCTTCTCCTTTTTGGAAGAGAGCAGACTTGGGCCTATATTTCGCTCTTGTTTCTTGGCGGAGCTGCCGCCGTTACCGGCTGGTTTCCAAGCTTCACCGGTTTCCTCATCACCACATTCATTTCGTCAATCGGCTTCCATTATTACGAAACCATGCACCAGTCGCTTTCACTGCAATGGCTGCCCAAAGCGACAGCTCCTGCCACAATGGGAAAGATTCTTGCCGTGGGTTCGGTCGCACAACTGTGTGTATTCGGATTTGTTTTCATTGCCGGGGCCTGGTTTGCAATGTCGTACAACGGCATATTCATGGTCACTGGCCTGGTCACCTGTTTTGCCACGATGATCATGTGGGCTGCATTTCCCGTCTTTAGTGGAAAGGTCGTGCAGAACAAAAGGCTGATCCTTCGGAAACGTTACTGGCTGTATTACGCCCTTACATTCATGGGGGGCGCTCGCCGACAGATATTCATGGTCTTTGCTGCCTTCATGATGGTCGAACGCTTCGGCTTTGAGATTCATGAAGTGGCCGCGCTGGCAATCGCAAACGGCCTGATGACAATGTTTCTGGCTCCTCTTATCGGCAAGTGGATAGTACGCTTTGGTGAACGAACCATGCTGACAGTGGAATATATCGGCCTGATCGTTGTTTTCACCGCATACGCCTATGTACCCACATGGGAACTCGCAGTAGGGCTTTATCTGCTTGATCACGCCTTCTTTGCGATAGCCATTTCCATGAAAACCTATTTCCAGAAAATCGCAGATCCAGCAGATATAGCGCCAACAGCCGGGGTTGCGTTCACAATCAACCACATTGCAGCCGTATTCATCCCGGTATTGTTCGGCATGATCTGGTTGATCAACCCTGCTGCGGTGTTTCTTGCCGGTGCCGGAATGGCTTTTGTCTCGCTGGTACTGGCCAGAATGGTCCCCACAAGACCCGATGCAGGTAACGAATTTGTTTGGAGTGCTCGGCAACGAATAACTTGACCGGATGGCACTACTGTCATCTACTGGTGCAAAGTGAAAGACAAGCGGCGCATGATGAGGTTTCTTGCTAGGTATATCGGCCTTTCTGGTCTGGCATTGATCGCCGGTTGCACCTCCGTTGGTGAACGCACCCTCGTAAGCGTTGATTACTATACCATCAGCGGACAAACATTCAGTGAAGTCGACAAACAGATTTCCATTCATGGCCCGGAAGTAACCGGTGTTGGAAAAGCCCTGGCTTCAACCGGGCTGCAAATGTTGCGCCGGGTGCGGTATTCACTGGTGCCGAACGGTTGCGCAGTAAGCAGCGCCCGCATCAATGTGAAGGCACGCGTGACACTTCCCCGTCACAAGAACGCAAAAAAACTCAAGAACGAACTTGCAGTGGCTTGGAACAGTCTTGAAGAGTATGCCCGTGTCCACGAAGCCGTTCACCTTGCAATTGCCGATCAGTACGCCCTGAGAATGGAACGTGAAATCTCAGGTCTGCCTGTTGAGGAAAATTGCGTCGAAATGCGTGAATCTGTACGGAAGCGGTTCGATAAGCTCTACGAAGAGCATTATCAGGAGCAACTCGCCTTTGACGAAAGCGAGAAAGAACGCATTCGCAAGATTGCTTCGCAATCAAGACGCCCGTCCGCTGTAATTCCCAGAAGCTGAGGACCGGATCACGAAATTCCCTGGTTATATTCACAACCACACAGGATACTTTAATGAACACTCAATCAGTTAATTATGCAGCATTCAGCTTGCGGATTTCGTTATTCATTTTGATGAGCGTATGGGCGTTAATGAAGATTGTCGCGCCTGCCTCCTATGCCGGAAACGGGGATCAACCGGGCATCTTCCAGACATTTTATGGCGCTGATTTTGGAAATTCGTTTGTCCTCATCCTTGGTATCGGACAAGTCATTCTGCTACTGGCATTTGCCACTGGGATGTTCAAGACGGTTACATCGGGGGCAGTTTTGGCAATGAACTCAGTCTCCCTGGCTGTTTCAATGCCCTATATTCTGAATCCTTTTGTTAAACCGAACCTGCTGTTCCTCGCATCCGTGCCCGTTCTGGGCGCATCATTAGCCCACTTCTTGTTGCGCAGATACGATACAGTGTTTTCGCTGGGGCGCTAACACTGCCCTAGGCTGGCATTGTCAATTGTCGGCTTACCAGAATACCGCACCAACCGATAGAATGGATCGGTCAAGCCTGTTTTTCGGGCACTCGCACCACAAGACCGTCGAGCGCGTCAGAAACTGAAATCTGGCATGACAGGCGAGAACCGGGCTGTACTTCCCATGCAAAATCCAGCATGTCCTCTTCCATTGCCTCTGGCCCACCCACTGTTTCCTGCCATGCGTCGTCTACATACACATGACATGTTGCGCAGGCACAGGCTCCACCACATTCGGCCTCTATTCCCGGCACCGAATTCTTGATCGCATTTTCCATCACGGTGGTACCGTTTGAAGCTTCAACTTCAAACCGCTGATCATCATGGGTGACGAAAGTAATTTTGGCCATGTACTGTGCCCTGCTCCGGTAAACTGAATTCAATCAGCCGGATTTAACACTTGAGGGCCTTTAGTCAAGGACAGAAACGACGCACTGGGCATTGTTGGCAGCGTTGCTGCATACCACCATTTTTAGAGGTTTGCCTCAGGCAGTGCCAAGGTCGACTATGTAACGCTTGATTTTGTCCATCTCATCGGCAACCTGCTGCCGGTCATATCGGGCAGTATCTTCCGTGACTTCAATGATGTCAGCAAGCTTCAATGCACCAATGCTGCGGGCAGCACCCTTGATGGTATGCGCAGTCCGGCACAACTCGTCCTCCGTACTGGCATTGTCCAGCAAAGCCATGAACTGGGGGATCTGGCATGCAAACATTTTCAGAACCTCGATTTCGAGTGTACGATCGCCCATCGTCATGCTCGAAAGATGAACCAGGTTGATGGGTTTCTCTGTTCCGCTCGCTCTGCATGCGAGAGCCACATCGGCTTTAAGCGCCATGGACATCTGATTTTTTACTCCCGTCGTTTGGATCAGTATGAACTTGCCGAGCGAATAAAAAGTTAAAATGTTTAGAAGAAGGCGCAACCGGGGCATTTTTCGTATGTCCGGGGAAATTGCGGAAATTCAGGCGTTAACCTTATTTTAATATATACGGGAGAGCGGCGGCCCGAATGTTGTGACTCATTATCATGTGTGTCAAAATCGGACGCTGCGAGGAAAGCCTTACAGTGTACCGGTATAGTAAGCGAGGCGGGTTACATGGCTAGTAAAGCCAAAACGAACAAGGGTACGGCCGTTGATGCCGTTGATGACGCTCTGTCTATAGAGTTTGCTGATCAGGACGACTTGAATGTCGCTGATCTCGATCTTGATGACATCGAAGCCCAACTGGAAAATGCAGCCAGCGAACTCCGCAATGAAGCTCAACGTGAAATCGAGAGCACTTCCGGCAATTCTGCTACTGGAAGCAACGCTTCCGAGCCTGTAAGTGCAACCGATTTTGATGCCGGACCACCCGAACACCCGCCGGTACCGGCCAATGACGCCTATGAAAGCGAACTCAGCAAACTGATCTACGCGATGCAGCAAAAGCCGCGTAGCCACATTTTTCTTGGCACCGCAATCGTTTCGTTGGTCTGGTTGGCTGGATGCGCTGTCTACGCTTATACAAACATCCTTTCATCGGACAACACCAGCCTTACCGGGGCATCCCTTTTCGACAATGTTCCCTTGATGACAGTTGTTGCTGTGGCGATCATTCCCCTTCTCCCGCTTTGGGCATTCGCATCCCTGACAAAGCGGGCGTTCGAAATGCGCCATGCTGCCAACTCGATGATGGCTGCAGCCGTAAAACTGCTTCAACCGGAGAAAATCTCGACCGATTCAATTGCAACCGTTGGCCACGCCATTCGCAGGGAGGTTGCGGCAATCGGTGACGGCATGAACCAGGCTATAGCGCGCGCCAGCGAACTCGAATTCATGGTTCAAAAAGAGGTGATGAACCTCGAACGCTCGTATGGTGACAGTGAAATGCGATTGCGGCGCCTGGTTGAGGAAATCAGCACTGAGCGCGACGAAATCGTTACCCACGCCGACAAGCTTCGGGGTGTTATCAACGCTTCAAGCACAAGCCTCGCATCTGAACTTGAACTTGCGACAGGCAAGATTGAAGACAGCATCCTTTCATCTTCCAGCAATCTCAGGAATACGCTTGAGACCGAGGGCCTTGCCGTTACAACACGGTTCTCCGATGCCGGTGAAAGCATTGTCGCAATGCTTACTGAAACGGGGGAGACGGTCAGCACCAATCTGAGCGAAAGCACATCCCTGTTTGAGAAAACCATGGCGGAGCGGACCGCCTCCATGAAGGAGGTGATTTCAACGACCGGTAGCACGATTGCCAGCCTGCTTGAAACGCGCTCCGCACAGATCAATACCGCAACTGGCGAAGTCGAGAAAAGGCTCGATGCCGGTCACCGTGCCTTTGAGATAACTTTCGGCAAAAAATCGGAAGAGCTCAACCTCCTGCTCGCCGGCAGTGGCCAGAAGGTTGCAGACCTCATTGAGCAGCAAAGCGACAATTACGCCAGAAAGGGCGAAGAGCTTTCCCGTTCAATTGAAGAAAGCAGAAAAGCCTTTGATGAGGATGTAAATGAGAAGATCGGTGAAATCCGCTCTTCCATAAGCACTGTAAGCAAGGATGTATCGCAATCCCTTTCCAGCGGCATGCATGATCTCGGCTCACAGGGCCGCGAACTTGTCGAGGCAATCGAGGCAGGACGACACAGCTTCCGCACCGATGTGGATACAAAGATTGGCCAGATTGGCACTGTCATGGCAACCGCCGGCAACACCGTGAATGCGGTGCTGGAGGCCAGTTCCAAAAACCTTTCGGAACGCAGTAGCGCTATCGTTTCCGAGATTGAAGCCAGCCAGGCAGCATTCAATGCCGAACTCGACGGCAAGACATCTGAAATATCATTGATGATGAGCCAGTCCACAGACCGGATATCTTCTGCACTCGAAACAGGTGCCGAAGATCTCGAGAAGACCGGTGACAAGATCATCGACCAGACAGCGGAGCGACTGTCTGCCCGTGCAGCAGATTTTGCAGGAGAACTGGGCGGCATCATCGACAATATGCAATCCGGTCTCGATGAAAAACTCTCTGGCGTGGAAAGCAGCATCAGGGATAATGGCAACAGCCTTGTAAACGCGCTGGGCATGCGCACGGAAGCGCTGGACAAAGTGCTTCAGGAGCGTACTGGCGCAATTGGCAGCACAATTGCTGAACGCCTTTCAGGGTTCGGTCGCTCGTTGACAGGACAGGTCGACGAAGCCATTGCCAAGCTGCAAGAACAGATTGACAAGCTTGAGGAAAATACAAAATCGGTTGAGGACGTCATTGCCAGCCGCACCGACAAAGCGGAGAGCACGCTGAAAAGCCAGACGATTGCCTTCGTCAAAGCCGCCGAGGAAGCGGTTGCGAAAAACCGCGAAAGCTCGGATGCAATTTCCGCTGAACTGGCCAGTGTCACGGCAACGCTTGATGACCATCTGCAACTCGGCAGCAAGGCAATTACCGACACGTTCGACTCCAGACAGTCAAGGCTTGTTGATGAACTGGACGCTCGCAATGAAGCCCTTTCCGGGAAACTGGAAAGCCTGCTTGAACAACTGGCAGGCAAGTTTGACACCCGTGGTGCAGAACTCACAGCCGGCCTGGACGAAAAGAGCCGGATCCTGGCTGCAAGCCTTGACGAAAGAACGGAACACTTCTCTCAACTTGCCGCTGCAAAAATGTCAGAAATCGAAACCCGTTTCTCCGGAACGGCAGAAGGACTGGAAGCGGCGATCACTACCTCCACCGAATCCCTGTCGGAAGCCTTGCAGGAGAAAACAACCAACCTTGCTTCCAAACTGAATCAGGGCGCACATCGCATTGCTTCCACCCTTGAAGAGAAAACCACCGATGCCACATCGCGCATGGAAAAAAGCGTGGCAGACCTCGAAGGCGCGTTGCAACGCAACAACGCAAACATTGAGCAACAGTTTGCCGCCGGCAGCAAGATACTCGAGGATCGTCTTGAAACAGGCAAGGACGGTCTGCTTGGCGCTATATCACAGACGATTTCCGAGGCAGGCTCAGCCATTGACGGCAAGGCCGAGAAAATTTCACAGCTGCTTGAACAAAGGGCAAGCCTGATCAACGCCAACCTTGGACGCGAACTTGTTGCGACACAGCGGTCACTCGAAGAAAAAACGAATGACTTCAACAAGATGATCGCTGACAGGGCTGACGAACTCAACTCGATCCTTACAAGCCGCACGGCGCAGATGACCGGTGATTTTGATGAACGTACAGCACGTCTCAATTCCATCCTCACCGAGCGTTCGGCTGAGCTTGCATCAATCATCGAAAACGATGCCAAACCGATCATGAGCTCTCTTGAGCAAACCAGCTCTCTGGTAAGTGAACGGCTTTCAGGATTGTCCAAGATGGTTGCCGAGGAGACAAACCACCTGTTTGGGAATCTGGGGCAGTCAAGTGAGTTGCTCGGGCAACTGATCAACGAAGCATCAACAAACCTGACACTGATGCAGAACACACTTGATCAGCAAACCACCAAATTTGCCGAAACCACAAATATTACAAAGGCAAACCTCGACAAGACAGGTGCTATCGCTACCGAGATGAGCGAGCAGCTTGAGGATAAAATCTCTACCCTGCTTGGCAATTTGAACCATGTGGCACAACGCTTTGAAGCACAGGGTATCGCGCTTCAGGATTCGACCAAACTCATTGATGCCGCCCAAAGCAATCTTGAGGCTACACTGGAGAACAAGCAGGAAGCATTGCAAGAGCTTTCTTCCGGTCTCCTTTCCCGCAGCGATGAAATCGATTCAAGTGTTTCACGCTTCGGTCAGATGATTACGGCCATGGTTGACGATCTGGCAGACAAATCCAGGGGCGTCGGGTCCAATGTTGCCGATGAAGTCGGCAAGGCAATCAACGAAGCGACCTCACGCTTTTCAAGCTCTGTTGAAGAAATGCGCACTGCTGCAAACAGCATCCGCAACGAGTTGGAAAACACACGTGAGCAAATGCGTCGTGGCATCCTTGAACTGCCCGACGAAACCGAAAAGAGCGCAAATGCCATGCGCCGTGTGGTAAATGACCAGATTTCTGCGCTTCGCGATCTTTCCGATCTGGTAGAAAAATCAGGCAGAATGATTGACGTCGCTCCTGCTGTTGAAACGGCTCGTAACACCGCACATGCGGTTGGTGGCGGGCAACCAGATGTTTCACCACAACGCACTTATCAGCAAGCCGCCCCGCAACAGCAGCCAAGACAGCGCGTTGAAGACCCTTCGATTGGCGATTTTCGTGATACACTGAGGCTACGCCGCGGACAGTCATCGGCACAACAGTTTTCCAACCGGGAAACCGCCAGCCAACAGCAACCTCAGCGCAACAGGGAACCGGTGCAGGCATCTGGCCAACAAAGCGGTGGTTGGGTAAGTGATCTGCTACGCCGGGCTTCCCAGAATGAGCAGGACCCTTCCGATACGCGTTCTCCAAACCAGGTTGTCGATTCACTCAACTCCCTGTCTCTGGATATCGCCAGTGCAATCGATCATGAAACCTCAGTCGATCTATGGGAACGGTATCAGCGTGGTGAGCGCAATGTGTTCACACGCCGCCTGTACACCCTGCAGGGCCAGCAAACGTTCGATGAAATAAGCCGGAAATATTCGCGTGACCGGGATTTCCGCTCAGCCGTCGACCGTTATATCGAGGATTTCGAACGCCTACTGACAGATGTTGCGCGCAACGATCCAAATGACGGAACGACACAGGAATACCTGACTTCCGACCAAGGCAAGGTATACACGATGCTTGCACATGCATCCGGCAGGTTTGGCACCAACTGACTTTGTTACAGAAACAATGAATGCCGGCAGATACTGCCCGCATTCAGAAAAACCAGATAGAATTCAGTCCGTTACAACGATATCCGGAATCAGTTTGTCGTCAGGGCCCTTTGCAGGATATCCGGATCTATGTTGCCTCCGGATATGGTGATAACGGCAGTTTCACCTTCCCACTGGCTGCAAAACTTCAAAAGTGATGCAAGAGCAACGGCCCCACCCGGCTCAGCAACCAGTTTCAGTTCCTCAAATGCAAAGCGTACTGCATCGAGCGCCTCCCGGTCTGAAACCACCAGTCCGCTGTGGAGCAGTTTCCGGTTTATCTCAAAACCGATTTTTCCCGGCATTGTCGTGATGATTGAGTCGCAGACAGAGCCCGTTGTTTTTGCATTTCTCTTGAGTTCTCCGGCCTCAAGCGAACGGCGGTAATCATCGAAACCTTCCGGCTCAGAACAATGAATCTGTGTTTTCGGAAAATGATGGGAAAGTGCCAACGCTACACCGCTGGTCAATCCACCTCCGCCAGTGCACACAATTGCACGGTCCGGTTCCACTTCCAGTTTTTCAAGATCCTGGGCAATTTCACGACCAACCGTTCCCTGCCCGGCAACAACCTTCGGATTGTCATAGGGGTGGACAAATGTCATGCCGGTTTCTTCACCAAACTTTCTGGCAATTACGTCGCGATCATCTTTCTCCCGGTCAAACTCGACTACAGTCGCGCCATGAGACCGGGTCCGCGCCATCTTTATCTTCGGCGCATCGGAAGGCATCAAAATCGTTGCACTGCAACCAAACAGCTTCGCGGCACATGCTACGCCTTGGGCATGATTACCGGAGGAAATAGCGTACACCCCATTGTCACGCGCTTCCTGGCTCATGGTTGAGATCGCATTATAAGCCCCGCGAAACTTGAATGAACCGGTACGTTGCAAATTTTCCGGCTTGATGAACACACGCATTTTAGTACGTTCATCCAGAACAGGGTAGTTTAGAAGCGGCGTTCTGACTGCCTTGCCGGCAATCCTCTTTGCGGCAGCTTCAACATCTGAATATTGGGGTATGTCCATGGTTGGTTTCCGTATGTTCTGATGGAACAAGAGTATTTCCATTAACGCGTATGGTAAACTTTAGCCAAGGAGGGTAATTGTTATCGTTACAAAAATCCTGGGGAGTATCACATGGATCTCGGTATCGCAGACAAATGGGCAATCGTATGCGCATCGAGCAAGGGACTTGGAAAAGGTTGTGCAAAGCACCTGGCAGAAGCAGGTTGCCGGGTCATCGTAAACGGACGTGACCCCGAAAGCACCAAACGCACAGCGGAAGAAATTTCTACAAACAGCAAGCATGAAGCAGTTGCAGTCCTTGCTGACGTATCCACACCAGATGGTCAGGCTGCACTCCTTGAAGCATGCCCGCAGCCCGACATTCTCGTCAACAATAATGGCGGGCCGCCGAGACGTGATTTCCGTGAACTGAGCCGTGAAGACATGCTCAAGGGCGTGACACAGAACATGGTCACTCCGATTGAATTGATACAGGCAACCATAGACGGCATGGCCGAGCGCGGGTTTGGCCGGATCGTGAACATTACCTCACTATCCGTATATGCGGCAGTTGAGGGATTGGATCTCTCATCGGGGGCCAGGGCCGGCCTTACCTCATTCCTTGCCGGTGTCGCACGTTCAGTGACAGACAGAAACGTGACTATAAACCAGATATTGCCGGGAAAAATGGCGACAGACCGGTTACGGGCCGGGATCGAACGGACAGCCCAAACCCGGAATATCAGCATAGAGGAAGCCGCAAAGCTGGAAATGGCGAACATTCCGGCAAAACGCTTCGGTACTGCAGACGAATTCGGGGCCTTGTGCGCCTTTCTTTGTTCACAGCATGCCGGTTACATCACCGGTCGCAATTTTCAGGTCGATGGCGGTCTCAACCAGAGTGCTTTCTGACCCTTTCAAACATTTCTCCACAAATCCATCAATCAAGTTTCGGAAATCCCATGTCTGACAAACCAAAGCCATACAAAGCTGCAAACGAGCTTGAAGAAGCCGCCCTTTTTTACCACGCAAACCCGAAGCGCGGAAAACTCGAGATCACACCGACCAAACCTTTGGGAAACCAGCGTGATCTTTCCCTTGCCTATTCTCCCGGTGTTGCCGCTCCCTGTCTGGCGATCGAGGCTGACCCCGCCCTCGCTGCTGACTACACAAGCAAGTCCAATCTTGTGGCCGTGGTGTCGAATGGTACAGCTGTACTCGGCCTTGGCAATATCGGTGCGTTGGCATCCAAACCCGTCATGGAAGGCAAAGCCTGCCTCTTCAAGAAATTCGCTGACGTGGATGTTTTCGACGTTGAAGTGAATGAAACAGATGTCGACAAATTTTGTAACGTTGTTGCGGCCCTTGAACCCACTTTCGGCGGTATCAACCTTGAAGATATCAGTGCGCCCGAATGCTTTCTGATTGAGGAAAAACTGCGGGAAACCATGCAAATTCCGGTTTTCCATGATGACCAGCATGGAACGGCAATCATCGTTGCAGCAGGCGTAAAGAACGGCCTGGAAATTGCCGGCAAGAAACTGGAGGATGTGAAGATTGTCGCCTCTGGTGCTGGCGCCGCCTCAATCGCCTGTCTCAATCTCCTTGTTTCGATGGGAGCCAGCAAGGACAATATTTGGGTTACCGATTCCAAGGGCGTACTATGGGATGGGCGTAACGAGAACATGGATGCCTACAAACAGGCATATGCCCGCAAGACCGACAAGCGGGAACTGGCTGAGCTCATGCCTGGCGCTGACGTCTTTATCGGGCTGTCCACTGCAAATATCCTGAAGCCTGAAATGCTTGAGGAAATGGCCGAAAAACCCATTATCATGGCACTGGCCAACCCCAATCCTGAAATACTTCCGGAAGTCGCCCGAAAAGCCCGGGCTGACGCAATGGTATGCACAGGACGATCCGACTACCCCAATCAGGTAAACAATGTTCTGTGCTTCCCGTTCATTTTCCGTGGCGCGCTTGACGTGAGCGCGACCGCCATCAACGAGGAAATGAAGATTGCGGCTGTCGATGCAATCGCAAAGCTGACCCGTGAGGAGCCCTCGGAAGCCGCAGCTGGTGCCTATAGTGGTGAAACACCAACATTTGGCCCCGACTACCTGATCCCCTCTCCTTTTGATCCACGGTTGATCCTGCGTATTGCACCCGCTGTGGCCAAGGCTGCGATGGATAGCGGTGTTGCAACCCGTCCCATTGAAGACTTTGACGCCTACAAGGACCTGTTGAACCGCTTCGTGTTCCGCTCCGGCCTCATCATGAAGCCGGTCATCGAGATGGCAACCAACTCGAAAAAACGGGTTATCTTCTCTGATGGTGAGGATGAGCGCGTCCTGCGAGCTGCAGAAATCGCGCTGGAGGAAAAGGTTTGCCAACCCATCCTGATCGGCCGTCCTGACGTCATTTCAACCCGGTTGAAACGGTATGGCCTGAGCATCAAGCCGGGCGACGATTTCGAGATAATCAATCCGCTCAAGGATGACCGTTACCGGGATTACGTCGAAACCCTTCTGGAAAAGGCCGGACGCAACGGCATAACGCCGGAAGCTGCAAGGACGATTGTACGGACCAGCACCACTGCAATCGCAGCTATTGCGATTGTACGGGGCGATGCAGATGCAATGATTTGCGGCCTTGAAGGACGCTTCTTCCGGCACAAGGAATATATCGAGCAGATAATTGGCCGGGTTGAGGGAATAAAATCACTGCACGCAATGAGCCTTCTCATCGGTCAGACAGACGCGATGTTCATGACGGACACCTATATTTCGGAAGAGCCCGACGCAGAGGAAGTTGCCGAGATAACCCGGCTTGCAGCCAAGGAAATTGAGCGTTTTGGAATTGTACCCAAAGCGGCCCTTTTGTCTGCGTCTGACTTCGGTTCCCGTCCGATGCCCACCTCGAGAACAATGCGAAAAGCCGCCGAAATACTCTTCCAGACAGACCCTGAACTGGAAGTCGATGGTGAAATGCATGGTGATACCGCACTTGATGAAATTGTTCGCCAGCGCGTCTACCCGCGCAGCAAGTTGAAAGGTGCTGCAAACCTTCTGGTATTCCCGAACCTTGATTCGGCCAATATCACGATGAACGTCCTGAAGGCTGCAACAGAAGCCCTGCATGTCGGACCGATTATTCTGGGAACTGCCCGCCCTGCACACATCCTGCCGCCGGCCGTAACGTCACGGGGCGTTTTCAACATGACGGCACTTTCTGTGGTTCAGGCCATGCAACTTGCCGGAGAAGCATGACGGAAAACTACCCGTCAACATACAACAGCGCCTTGGGGTTGCCTTCATCGCATGTTCAGCTAAATCATGTTTTAACCCGAACCCGATAGGTTCGGGAAGGCGCATTGTGCTATCTGCCCTGCGTCACTGCAATTGCATAAGTGTGCATGATGAAAACAGCAATCAACGGATTTAACGGGAAGCTCCTGCCCAAGGCAGTGGTCATGCTTTGCATTGGTCTTGCATCCCTGTTCCTCACCATTGCTGATTCACAAGCCCAGTCACGAATTTGTCGTCAACTGGAACGGGAAATGTCATCTGTAAGCGCACCGCGCGGCACTTCCAGCCAGTATCGCAAGTATGACAATGCCATTCGCGAACAATCGGTCCAGATCAACCGCACCAGAAAGCTCGCCCAACGCAATCGTTGTAGCGCCAGGGGCTTTTTCCGTAACCGCAGTTCACAATGCGAACGCATCATGAGCAGCCTGGGGCGCATGGAAGCAAACCTCGACTCTTTGAAAGCCCAAAGGGAAAGACATGCACCCCAACAATATGGCTCCAATCGTGACCGCCGGAGAATTCAGGTTCTGATGGAGCGTCACGGGTGTTACGGCAATCAGGGATATGAGCCACGTGAAGCCCGCCAAGAACCCAGAAGGTCGCGCCGCAGAACACTGCTTGAACAGATTTTCGGAGTGCGCACCTACGATGAAAGAGGCAGCCAGGTCTATCTGGACTCCGAGCCATATGAATACGGACGTTTCGGAGGAACTTTCAGGACCCTGTGTGTACGCGAGTCAGACGGGTATTACTTCCCGATAAGCTTTTCCACACGAAGCGAGTTCTTTGACCGGGACCAGGAAACCTGTCAGGCCATGTGTCCGGGAACCACAGTAAACCTGTATTTTCACCGCATGCCTGGTGAAGACAGCGAGCAAATGATCGAGCTGGGTACGGAGCAGCCCTATTCAACCAAGCCTTTCGCTTTCCAGTACAGAAAAAAACTGGATACCGAAAACAATTGCCGTTTCGCCACGGCAGAGATCCCTTCGGATATCGATTACAATGCAAACAGCAATGAGCCTGCAAACCAGAAACCGGTCTCGCGCATTGCGATACCAGTCTTCCGAAAGGACCCACTGCTTTCACCGGATGATTACGATAACCAGATCGCCGATCTTGGCGCTGACAAGGTTCTCAATTACCTGAAAGCCGCACGCAACCCGACCCCGCAATCAGGTGAAATTGTCGCCAGTGACGGAGCCCGCAAAAATGTCAGGATAGTCGGGCCAGCGTTCTTTCCCGTCCAATAAGCGGCAACAACCGGTCAAGTTCCGGTCCATGCTCCTGTCCTGTCAGTGCTTTCCTCAATGGCATGAACAAGGCCTTGCCCTTGCGATCAGAATTCGATTTCAGGGCGGAAATCCATTCGCCCCAGCTTTCACGGGTCAACTCACCTTCCGGCAACATCTCGCGCGCAGTCTCGATGAACGCTGCATCCTCCGGATCAATACGTGGCTCCGCCTCTTCAACGATTGACCAGATTGCCTTTGCTTCGTTGACTTTCTCGATATTGTCCCGGGCAACGAGCCAGAAAGTTTCACCGCCGCCAACACCAAGCGCTTCCAGCCGGTCCTTTACACTCTCATAGTCGAGTTCATGAACAATCCGCCTGTTGAGGCTGTCCAGTTCTGACGGATCAAACTTTGCAGCAGATTTGGTAACCGAATCTATTTTGAACCGGGAAGCCAAAACATCCATGCTCGGAAGTGCTTCAACGGGACCGGACGTTCCCGTCAAGACAGCCAGACAAGCCACCGACATGCCCTCATAGCCTTGTTCAGCAAGAGAATGAATTGAAAGGGAGCCAAGGCGCTTCGACAGCCCCTCGCCGCTTTCTGTAGTCAACAGGTTGTGGTGTCCGAAAGTCGGCGGGGTCGCACCCAACGCCTTGAATATGGCGATCTGCGCACCCGTATTTGTTACATGATCGTCACCACGCAAGACGTGTGTAATCCCGAAATCGATATCATCCACAACACTGGGCAAGGTATAGAGCCAGCTTCCGTCAGCACGGATCAATACCGGATCAGACATCGACGCAAGATCAACAGTTTGACGTCCCCGGATAACGTCATCCCAGGTTACTTCTGTCCTTGCAGTCTCAAAAGGATTGTCAGCATAATTGGGAAGCAGAAAACGCCAATGGGGCTTGAGCCCTTCGGTTTCAAGTTCCTTGCGCTGTTCATCATCCAGTCGCAGTGCAGAACGGTCATAAATGGGCGGCAAGCCACGTGCGGCCAACCGTTTCCTCTGGCGGTCCAGTTGATCCGGCGTCTCATAGCAGGGATAGAGGAGACCGGCTTCTTTCAGTCGGTTGGTCGCTTCCTCGTGCTCTTTCACGCGGTCAGACTGGCGTTGCACTTCATGCGGCTTTATCCCGAGCCAGTCGAGATCACGCGCTATACCCTGTGCGTATTCTTCCCGGGAACGCTCCCTGTCTGTATCGTCATAGCGCAATACGAACTTGCCATCATTCTGGAGGGCATAAAGCCAGTTGATAAGTGCCGGACGGGCATTGCCGATATGGATATTGCCGGTTGGGGACGGCGCGAAGCGAACTTTGACAGTCATGAGTTTTTTCCGGTCAGTTTGCCATTATTGGGTTTCAGCAGCCTGCCTGCTTTTCAGTTGCCGCGATACAAACAACATGATGCCGCTTGCTGCAAGGCAATAGACACCCATAAAGGCGATTTGCAGCGGATAATCAACGCCGATATCGATGAGGTAACCGGTAAGCCCCGGCCCCAGTGCCGTACCGAATACCATCATGGAGATGATAAGCGACCGTACAGAGCCCAGATGTTTTACCCCGTAAACTTCCGGCCAAAGAGCTCCGAACAGCGTGGAAGAAAAACCATAGGAAATACCTAGCAGTCCCATGAATACGAACATTGAGTAATCTGCGGTAAAGAATGCCAGTACAAGGCACGCAGAGGCAAGTGGCAAAAGGAAGAACGGCAACAAGGCAACCGCCGAGAACCGGTCGATCAGAAATCCGCTGACAAGGGCAAAACAGAACGTCATTACAGCCATCACCGTAAAGGCAAAGGCAAAGCTTTCCGGTGCCCAGTTGCGCAATTCGACAAGGTGTATCTGGTGGAAAAAGATTGTTGTACCGATAAAGCTTGGTGCCAGCACTCCAAGGATCAACAGCCAGAACAACCTGTCCCGAACCACTTCACTCCGCGTCCAGTTGCGCGCTGAGGTTTTGGGCCCTTCGGGGCCATCCATCCCGGGAACACGTTCGACCCGCATCAACAGGTAAATAACCGGCAATGCGAACAGCAGCAGGAAGCCGGCAGAAAGAAACCAAGTCTCGCGCCAGCCAAATGTGAGCAACAATGAAATGAAGGCAACAGGTAATATGGCTTCACCGGCCTGATGTCCGATCACAGCCACGGAGACCGCACGTCCGCGTTGTGAAGAATACCACCTGCCCATGGCAGTGAGGGACGTATGCGTCATCATCCCTTGCCCGAACAGGCGGAGAAAATACAGGACGACAACCAACAGAATGATCGAACCCGACAACCCCATGGCAATGCAGGCAAGAGCAAGTGCCGGGACGATCAGCAAAACGGTTTTCGATACGCTGGCAAAATCAACCAGCCGCCCGACATAGGGCAAACTCAAAGCGCTTCCCAGAGTGGCAAGCATGTAAAGCAGGCCGAACTCTCCGTGACTGAGTTCATAATCCTCACGAATGCCTCCTGCTGACAGGGAAATGAAAAACGTCTGCCCGAAAGACGAAAAAAATGTCAGCAGAAAGCCACCAGCAAGCCAGCGGGCATTCTCACGAAGAAAGCCGGAATAGGTCATGAGCCAGGTTGCCTTCGCCGGAAGATGTCTGTCCTGCCCTTCAACGGTTGCTTGATAAAGTGCATCAATTGTTCCTGTACCGGTTCGTGATCGGGTACCGCCGGTCCCGCCCAAACTGTTTCGGGGTGATTTTCACTCCCGGTGCAGACTGTCTTCGCTTGTATTCAGCGATGTAAAGCAAATGCTCGATCCGTTTGACAGTATCCCGGTCATGTCCTTTCTCAACAATTTCGGACACAGCCATTTCCTTCTCAATCAGACATTCGAGAATATCGTCAAGCACAGGATACGGAGGCAGGGAATCCTGGTCTGTCTGGTCCGGTCTGAGTTCTGCCGAAGGTGCCTTGTCTATGATGTTGCGCGGTATGACTTCCCCGCCCGGCCCCAGGCAATCCGGCGGCACATGGCTGTTTCGCCACCCCGAGAGATCGTAAACCTGCATCTTGTACAGGTCCTTGATTGGGTTGTACCCACCATTCATGTCGCCATAAAGCGTAGCGTACCCCACCGACATTTCAGACTTGTTGCCGGTGGTGACCACCATTGATCCAAACTTGTTTGATACCGCCATGAGAATGGTACCACGTGTTCGCGATTGCAGGTTTTCTTCGGTGACACCTTCGTTCGTACCGGAAAACAGCTCCGACAGCGCACTTGTGAATCCCTTGACCGGTTGCTCTATCGGAACAGTTTCATACCGCACGCCAAGCGCCTTTGCGCAGGCAGCCGCATCATCCAGACTTTCCTGTGACGTGTAATCATAAGGCATCATGATGCAACGCACCCGCTCTTCCCCAAGCGCGTCCACGGCAATGGCAGCACAGATGGCCGAATCGATGCCACCGGAAAGTCCGAGAACAACATTCGCAAAACCGTTCTTGTTCACATAGTCACGCAATCCCATGACACAGGCACGCCAGTTTGCTTCCCGCTTGTCCGGCAAATTGGCTTTGACACCATCTTCGCAATACCAACCGTCTGTTCCGCGTTGCCATGTGGTAACAATTACGGCTTCCTCGAACTGGTTCATCTGAACTGCAAGATGATGATCGGCATTGATGACAAAAGAACCGCCGTCGAAAACCAGTTCATCCTGTCCACCAAGCTGGTTGAGATAGGCAATCGGCAAGCCGCTTTCGATCACCTGTTTCAAAACCACCTGCTGCCGAACGTCCATCTTGTCGCTGTAGTAGGGTGAGCCATTGGGAACAAGAAGAAGCTCTGCTCCACTTTCGGCAAGCGTTTCGCAAACGCCAAGCTCCCCCCATATATCTTCACAGATGGGTACTCCGATCCGGACTCCCCTGACATTGACCGGACCAGGCATAGGGCCAACATCAAACACCCTTTTCTCATCAAATACACCGTAATTTGGCAGGTCTACCTTCAAGCGCCAGGTCTGCACCTTGCCTTCGTCCAGAACCGCTATGGCGTTGAACAGTCCGGTCTCGTCCCGGTAGGGCGAACCGATGATCACCGCCGGCCCGCCATCTTCGGTATCCGTCGCCAGTTCCTGCACGGCACTCATGCAATCGCGAATGAAAGCCGGTTTCAGCACTAGGTCTTCCGGCGGATATCCCGACAGGTACAACTCACTGAAAAGCACAAGGTCTGCCTTCATGCGTGCTGCATCTGCTCTCGCTTTTCGGGCTTTTTCAAGATTACCGCGGACATCACCCAGAACAGGGTTTATCTGGACGAGTGCAATACGGAGAATATCTGGATTGTTGCTCATGTCATGTGCCGTTGAGGATACAAACTCCTCTCTTAAAACGATAAACTGCTGCCAGCAATGCCAATTGCGTTTCTGAACACAACATGAAGGCAGCTTTCTGGAACGGTTCAGTACACCTTTCATACAAAGACACATCAACGCAGTGCCATACCTCAAGGAGTGAAAGATGCTGAACATGAAACATGCCAGACCTGCGACTGCCCTTGCGCTTGCAATCAGTGTTTGTGCCGGAACCCTGGCACCTGTCAGTTCGGCTTTTGCACATGACCGGAACAATCCGGGTGCGCACAATGGCAATTACCAGAACTGGAACAACAGAAAACACCGCCGTTTTCACGATCGTTATGGCCGTGGTGTCCGGGGAGAAAGGGCATTTCGCCAGCAGCAGGCAAAAGCAGCGAAGCGAAACAGGAAATCAGACAAGGGTGACCTGATCGCGGCAGGCATCATCGGGTTGGCAATTGGTGCGGTTATTGCCGGCTCAGCCAACAGTCACTCCTCAAACAGCGGAGTTACATACAACTATCCCGAGCCGCAATATGATCCGCAACCTGTATATGAGCCTGTACCCAACCGGTATCAGCCGCAATACAGAAGGCTTTCTGATGAACCAACTGTCATCCGGTATGAAGATACTGCATCGCTGGAACCGTGGACGCCGGGCTGGAGAAACTGGTGTGAAGCCAATTACCGGTCGTTCAATCCGTCCACCGGTACATTTCGCGGATATGACGGGCTGGACCACTTCTGCGTACCCAAATAAATGATCGCCAATTGAAAAGGTCCGCGCCCCGCCCCCCCGGGGCGCAGATTGTTTTTTTATTTCGACGTTTTCATTTCATCCAGAACTTCTGAAAAATGTTCCTCGAACAGGTCAAGCTCATGATCCAGACCAACACTGACCCTGATGCATCGGGCTAGCGGCTCCACGCCCGGCATACGAAGGAACACGCCTCTGGCGAGCATTCTGGACAGGATTTCACGGGCATAATTGCTGTCGCGGCCGCAGTCTATTGTCACGAAGTTTGTGGCAGAGGGCAGCACCTCCAGTCCATGCGAATGTGCAATTTCCCCAATCCGGTTTCTTGCCTTTTCCACCCGGCCTTTGACATCCGCCAGATAAGCCTGGTCTTGAAGGGCTGCCAGGGCGCCACGCTGGGCTACCAGATTGACACCATAATGGTTACGCACCTTGTCAAACGCCGAAATCAATTCCGGATGGCCGATAACATAACCAATCCGCGCACCCGCCATGCCGTAAAGTTTTGAGAATGTACGAAACCGCAAGACATTTTTGGCGGAAACATCAATCGGTGGCGCCACGCCATCAGGTGCTGCTTCGATATAGGCCTCATCAAGGGCGAGAATGGCTCCGGTCGGCAGGACATTGATCATTTCCTGCATTTCCCCAGCGTCCCACCACGTCCCCATGGGATTGTTTGGATTGGAAAAATACACAATGGTTGCATTGGTTTCCTGTGCGGCAGCAAGCAGTCCGAACCGGTCTTCGCGATCTTGTACATAGGGAACAAGCCTCAGTGTGCCGCCCCTGGATTGAACATGAAAATTGAATGTTGGATAGGAACCCAGGGAACTGACGACATTGACACCCGGCTCCACAAACATCTGGCAAAGACAACCAAGCAAACCATCTATGCCCTCACCCACCACAATGTTTTCCAATTCCACACCATGGAATTCTGCCAGCGCGGTTCGCAGGTCGTGATTGTCCGCGTCGCCATACTGCCATGAAATACCGGCAGCTTCCTGCATCGCAGCCAGTGCAGAGGGAGAAGGACCATAACAACTTTCATTGGCCCCTAGCCGGGCGCGAAAACGTATCCCGGACTGGCGTTCCTGTGTATCCGGCCCCACAAACGGAACCACGGACGGCAACTCGCGCACGATTTTGGTAAACGGTATGGACTGTTTGTCAGACAAGATCATATCTCCATAGCTGGCTGGATTGACCATAGAACACAGACCACGCGGTTTTCCAAGATATGCAGTCAGCATGAACAACACGGACTGAACCGGACTACGGAACGTTGAATTTTCGCCTATTCATTGACCGACACACTCCATGCCCTTGTTTGTTTGCAATCTCACGCCTAAATGCACCGCATGAAAACTTCTGAAGCAGAAATACTGATTGTTCCCGGATACAAGGGTGCGAATGAAGACCATTGGCAAAGCCGCTGGGAACGCAACATTACCTCTGCCCGGCGCGTCGCCATGGGCGACTGGCACAAACCTGTCTTTGAGGACTGGCGGAACAACCTGCTGGCCGAGATAGCAAAGGCCACCAAACCGGTCATTCTGGTGGGGCATTCCATCGGTTCGCAGGTTATTGTCCAGGCTTCCAAGGACCTGCCAACCCCTGTCGCCGGCGCCCTGCTGGTTGCTCCTCCCGATGTCGAGAACCCGGCGATAAGGCCCAGACATCTTTTGACATTCGGTCCCGCGCTGACTGATCCGTTACCGTTTCCATCGGTCACCATTGCCAGCCGGAACGATCACTTCTGTGCTTATGACAAGGCCGAGCAAATGGCTGCAGACTGGGGGTCACTTTTCATGGATGCCGGTGAGAGCGGCCATATCAACCATGAATCCGGGCACGGACCCTGGCCAGAGGGGCTGATGGTTTTCAGCAAGTTCCTGAAGAACCTGAAATAAGGAATGGAACCTCCCGCCCTGCCCGCCGGAACGATACTGGCCTTTGCCGGTTTAAACAGAACAAGGATGGAAAGGACAGGTTCACATGGGTCTCTTGGTAGACGGACAGTGGAAAGACAAATGGTACGATACAGATTCCAATGACGGTAAATTTGAACGTCAGGAATCCGGGTATCGCAACTGGATCACACCTCATGGTGAAGCCGGACCGAACGGTAAAGACGGGTTTGCAGCCGAAAAAGACCGTTATCACATGTATGTTTCATATGCCTGTCCGTGGGCACACCGTGCCCTGATATTCCGTGAACTCAAGGGACTGCAGGAGATAATCCCGATATCTGTCGTCAACTGGTTCATGGGTGAAAACGGCTGGAGTTTTGAACCCGGACCGGGGGTGGTTGAAGATCCGGTACACGACGCGGAATTTCTCCATGAAGTCTATACGGCCGCAAATCCGGATTTTACGGGTCGCGTCACTGTTCCGCTTATCTGGGACAAGAAACTCGGAACCATCGTCAACAATGAATCATCGGAAATAATCCGGATGTTCAATTCGGCCTTCGACGAGATTGGTGCGAAAGAGGGTGATTACTACCCCGAAGAATTGCGCGGCGAGATCGATGATATCAATGAACGTGTCTATCACACGGTCAACAATGGCGTGTACAAAGCCGGCTTTGCGACCAAGACGAAGGCATATGAAGAAGCCGTACAACCCCTCTTTGGAAGCCTGGACTGGCTGGAAGACATTCTTTCAGAAAAACGATATCTGACTGGTGACCGGATAACCGAAGCGGACTGGCGCCTGTTTACAACACTGGTCCGGTTTGATCCGGTTTATGTAGGCCATTTCAAATGCAATGTTCGACGGATTGCTGATTACCCCAACCTGTCAGGATATTTGCTGGATTTGTACCAAATGCCGGGGATAGCCGGAACGGTACACATGGACCACATTAAAAATCACTACTATCAAAGCCACAAGACGATTAACCCGTCAGGGATAGTGCCGATCGGACCTCATCTGGACTATGAACGTCCACACGGACGTGACTAACTCACTCAGACAACAAAAGTGATCTTGAATAAGATCAGAAGTCGGTTCGGGACAGTATGTCTGCGGCCCCCGCTTGAACCAGTGAACTGTCCATGGCGACAGAAATCAGCCGGTATCCGAAATCATGGCACTTTCGGGCGTGTGCCGGGTTCAGGGTGAAAGCAGCGGCAATCTTGCCGGCAGCGCGTGTACGCTTGGCTATATCCTCCACAAGCCCGATCGTCCCATCCCCATACTGGTCCGGCAAAGGATTTCCGGTTACAAAAATAGAAAAGTCGGACGGCCCCATCAGGATGCCGTCAATCCCGTCAATTGCCAGAATGTCATCCAGATTGTCATAAGCCTCCCGTGTTTCAATCTGGGCAAGTGCAAGCGTTTGCTCATTGGCGGCAAGAACATATTCTTCGACAGACATGCCATACAGGGAGGCAGCATGCCGGGGTGCATAGGATCGTGAGCCGGTACCCGGATATTTTGCTGACTGGGCAAAGCGCAATGCATCGTCTGCATTGTTGATCATTGGTGCAACGACACCCAGCGCACCAAAATCCAGCACTCTTTGAACAAGATCCCAGCGGTCAAGCGGAAGACGAACCAGAGGTGACTTTCCAACCTGCGCCACTTGCTGGATGCAATTCAGGAGACTCGCCTCGTCATGAAAGCCGTGTTGCGCATCCAGCACCAGCGCATCAAAGCCCTGGTTTGCCACATGCCTTGTCAGCAAACCGTCCGCATAGCCACACCAGCAGGCAATGACCTTGCCATCCCCTGCAAGCGCGTCTTGTAGACGAGAGATCATTTGTCGTTCTTGATCTGGTCTACGGCCTCTTTCATCATGTTTGCCATGGCAGTACGTATTTCGGCGTCAGACTGTTCAACGCCTGCATTGTCGAAATCCTGGCGGATTTTCCGGAACACATCTTCCTCGCCCGGCTCATCAAAATCGGAGCGGACAACTTCCTTGGCATATTCTGCCGCTTCGTCACCACTTTTTCCCAGCATTCCGGCTGCCCAGATACCCAAAAGCTTGTTGCGCCGTGCTTCGGCCTTGAATTGTAGCTCTGCATCGTGGGCAAACTTGTTTTCATATGCGTCGCCGCGATCGTCCATTCCGCTCATGGGAATCTCCTCATGGTTTCAATTCATCGCTGTATATAGCCACCGGCCTGGAGGATTTGAAGGAGAAAGGTGAAAAAACAGGTTTTGATTTGCTGCCAATTTATGTGGGATTCCCGAAGCCGTTTATTGTGAAAAACCACAACTTGGCGTAATGCTCTTGTGAAAATGGGATTGCTGGTGCGATTCACGCCCTGCACCCGCTATGCGCACCATGGTTGCGCGACAAAATCTGAGACCGATCGGAAACAGACAGCATGAAAAAACGCCGCCGAATTTATGAGGGCAAGGCCAAGATACTCTATGAAGGTCCTGAGCCGGGCACCTTGGTGCAGTTCTTCAAGGACGATGCCACAGCCTACAACAAGAAAATGCATGAAATCATGGACGGCAAGGGAGTGCTGAACAACCGCATTTCTGAGCACATATTCAAGCAGATGAACCGGATCGGCATACCGAACCATTTCATCAAGCGCCTCAATATGCGCGAGCAGCTTATCAAGGAAGTCGAGATTATTCCGGTTGAGGTTGTCGTGCGAAACATAGCGGCAGGCACCATCTGTGACCGCTTGGGACTGACCGAAGGAGAGGTTCTGCCACGCTCGATCATCGAATTTTTCTACAAGAAAGACGAGTTGAACGATCCATTGGTTTCCGAAGAACACGTCACCGCATTCGGATGGGCATCACCGCAGGAAATCGACGACATGATGGCGCTGGCCATTCGGGTCAACGACTTCCTGTCCGGACTGTTTCTCGGTATCGGAGTCCAACTCGTCGATTTCAAACTGGAATTCGGCCGCCATGTTGAGGATGACATGGTGCGTATCATCGTTGCAGATGAAATATCCCCCGATTCCTGCCGTCTCTGGGACATAAATACACGCGAGAAAATGGACAAGGACCGTTTCCGCAAAAGCCTCGGCGGAATGATAGAAGCCTATCGGGAAATTGCCACTCGCCTCGGCCTGATGCAGGAAATGGAACCAACGCGCGGCTCGGGCCCGGTTCTTGTTGCAAGCAATGACGGCAAGAACGTTGGCAAACAGGAAAGTGGCGACAAGGAAAACGGAGACAAGGGAAAATGATCAAGGCCCGTGTGACCGTGACACTGAAGAACGGCGTGCTTGACCCTCAGGGCAAGGCAATTGAAGGTGGCCTGCATTCGCTTGGCTTCGAGGATGTTGCATCTGTGCGCCAGGGAAAGGTTTTTGACATGGCAGTAGACACGTCTGATGCCGGACAGGCAGAAAAAGACCTGGCCGCCATGTGTGAAAAGCTCTTGGCCAATACAGTCATAGAGAACTACAATGTGGAAATTATTGGTTGAGCCTGCATAGCAATCTGCAAAGCGCCCCATTGGGTTCATAATCCCGGCTCATATAGTCTGACAGGTAAACCGGCAGGTATACATTCATGAAAGCATGCGTCATCCAGTTCCCGGGATCCAATCGGGACCGAGACATGATCTCTGCACTTCACAAGATTGGCGGTGAAAAGCCTGATCTTGTCTGGCACACGGATACACAGCTTCCGCCCACTGATCTTGTTGTTGTACCAGGCGGCTTTTCCTATGGCGACTATCTGAGATCCGGTGCGATTGCGGCACGTTCACCCATCATGAATGAAGTCTGCAAGGCTGCCGAGAACGGTGTTCGCGTAATGGGTGTGTGTAACGGCTTTCAGATCCTGACTGAGGTTGGGTTGCTTCCAGGTGCACTAATGCGCAATGCGGGCCTGCGCTTTGTTTGCAAAAGCGTGATGCTGAAAGTGGAAAATGCCGATACCGCTTTTACCCGGCTCTATTCTGCAGGAGAAACAATCCCCTGCCCTGTCGCCCATCATGACGGCAATTATTTTGCAGACAGTGAAACCCTGAAGCAGATTGAGGATAACGGACAAGTGGTTTTCCGCTATGCGGAAGGTACCAATCCAAACGGATCAATCAATGACATTGCAGGAATTGTGAACAAGCAAGGCAATGTTTTGGGCATGATGCCACATCCAGAAAACCTTATTGAATCTGACCATGGCGGCGAAAACGGCAGACTGCTCTTTGAAAGTGCCATGGAGATTGCAGAAGCGAGGGCCGCATAGGTGGCAAATTTGGCCAGACATAATCTAGCCCGGTCTGGATTTGTTTTGCTGACATTCATGGCTTTGGCTGCATGCCAGACCGGTTCACCATCTGCCGATCTCTCCATCAATACAAAAAGTCCGCCACAGGATATTGTGACCAGTCTCGCCAAGGCCGCGCAGAAGTGCTGGTTCAAATCAGGCGATACCGCTTTCCGGGGCTACCGTCTTGCCGCCGAGGTGAATTCCTATGCAGGAAGACCCCGGTTTTTGCTGGTCCCCAAAAAGGACCCGTCAGGCCTGCCTTCACTGGTTGTGCAAGCTGAAGTGCGAGGGGACCAGGGCAGTGGAAAGTTCACAAACGTCCAGACTTTCGGCCCTCTTCTCGCCAGTAATGAGGGAAGCCGGATCACGGGGGATATAAAGCGCTGGAGTAACGGCAGCGCTTCCTGCTCAGCCTGAATTTCCGTGGGATACCGGAACGGCGGAGGCAGTATGTGATCCGGCTATTCGAAAATACCTTTTCTCGATTCAGCAATCGCATCTTGCCTGCTGATACCGATATCCCTGAGCATATGGTCTTCCAGATCGCCAAGTGCCCTTCTGCTTCGTTGTTTGGCGAGATGTCCTTCAAACCAGTGTACTGCTCGCAATAAGGCACCCGGCCATCTTCTGAGCCTCAAAATCCGGCTGGACTGGGCCTTTCCAGTGATAATGTCATAATGATCGATGAGAGACATTGTATCGATTGAACCTATTTATATATCATCTATTTCGTTATTGACACTATGTATTGACATTATTGCATAGTCAAAATAATCATTGTCACCATGACAAATTGGCTACCATCATTGGAAAAGAGCGGAAATCCGCTTTACATAGAACTTGCCGATGCCATTGAGCATGATATTGAATCCGGCAAATTGCCCCCTGGAACCAAATTACCCCCTCAACGCAACATAGCCTTTGACATTGGCGTTACGGTTGGGACCATCAGCCGGGGATACGCGCTTGCCAGGGAGAGAGGGCTTGTTTCGGGTGAAATTGGCAGGGGAACATACGTTCTTGACAAGGCAGGTGTGCTCGACAGAACCGGCACCATGCTGGCGCCTCATGCGGTTCTCTCCAAGCCGGGAACCAACAAGACAGCAAGACACGATGTCATCAATTTCGGCTACGCCTCGGCAATGGATGTTGGTCAGGACACAACGATTGCCCACGTCGCAAGTGGCATTGCCGAAGGGCAGCCGAAAAAAGTCATGGATTATATCCGGGACATTCCCGATAGCTGGACAGAAGCTGGCCGGAAATGGCTGTCAACCGGCGGCTGGACCCCGGACCACGAAACGGTAATTCCGACAAATGGCGCCCACGCCGGCATCATGGCTGCAATTGTGTCAATCACCGCTCCCGGTGACAAGGTTGCCTTTGAAGGCCTCACCTATTGCTCGGTAGCCCGTAGCACCGCCCTGCTTGGTCGCCGCATAGCAATTGCCGAGTTTGATGAAGCGGGCCTCATTCCAGAAGCATTTGAACGCCTGTGTGCCCAGCAGCACCCCAAGGTTCTTTATCTTATGCCAGCTGTGCAAAACCCCACACTGGCCCGCCTCTCAAGAGAGCGCCGCAAGGCAATCGGGGAAATCGCACACCGCTACAATGTCTGGATTATCGAGGACTTCATATACGGCCCCCTGGTTGATGATGATTGTGAGCCGATAGCACACTTTGCACCGGACAGGACTTTCCATGTTGGCGGACTTTCCAAGGCCGTGTCTGCAGGCATCCGGGCAGGCTGGATTGCATGCCCTCCCCGTTATGCAGCCCGAATTGCAAACGCACACAAGCTCATGTCAGGAGGCGGCTCATTCTGGCTCAAGGAAATGGCAAGCCAGATTGTCCTGAGTGGCGACGCAGACCGTGTCAGGCATGAAATCCGTCGCGAGACAGAAAAACGCTCGGCCCTTGCTCGAAAAGTGTTGGGTGACCACGACATCGTTTCTCGTGATTCACTGCCCTACATGTGGATCCGTCTCCCGGAGCCCTGGAATTCCGGCACATTCAAGAACACGCTTGCTGATCACAGGATACTGGTTTCCGACGAGGATGAATTCAAACCAACCCGCTCTGAACAGGTATTCCACGGCGTACGCGTGGGGTTCAGTTCGCCGCACTCGTGGCAGGAACTGGAAGCACCATTCAAGATCATTCGAAATCTGCTGGAAAGCGGAAATACGGGGTACGATGGCGGCTGCGAATAGCAATTGCAGAGCTGCTTGGTTCTCCCCATCATTTTGATTGCGGGGCTGTAAACCGGCGCAGGTTTGGCGTAAAACGTTCACAACCATCCTGAATCTGAACAGCTGGCTTACATGACTGTCGAAAACCAACGACCAATTACCGTAGAACTTGTAGATGAACACGGCATAAAGCCCGACGAATATGAGCGTATTCTCCAGCTGACCGGCCGCGAGCCCAGTTATACCGAACTGGGAATCTGGTCTGCCATGTGGAACGAGCACTGTTCCTACAAATCATCGAAAAAATGGCTGAAAACACTGCCGACAACAGGCCCCCGCGTCATTTGCGGCCCCGGGGAAAATGCCGGTGTTGTCGACATCGGCAATGGCGAAGCTGTTATTTTCAAAATGGAAAGCCATAACCACCCTTCCTACATTGAACCGTATCAGGGTGCCGCCACCGGTGTTGGCGGAATTCTCCGTGACGTTTTCACGATGGGAGCGCGCCCGATCGCTGCAATGAACGCACTGCGTTTCGGCTCACCTGATCATCCAAAAACCCGTCATCTTGTATCCGGCGTTGTGGCCGGTATTGGCGGTTACGGAAACTCGTTCGGTGTCCCGACAGTTGGCGGAGAAGTGAACTTCCATAGCCGCTACAATGGCAACATTCTGGTCAATGCATTTGCAGCAGGCATCGCCAAACAGGATTCAATTTTTTATTCCGAAGCAAAAGGCGTAGGACTTCCAATAGTTTATCTTGGTGCAAAAACCGGCCGGGACGGGGTTGGTGGTGCCACCATGGCCTCAGCCGAATTTGGCGAAGACATCGAAGAAAAACGCCCAACCGTTCAGGTCGGCGATCCATTTACCGAAAAATGTCTGCTGGAAGCTTGCCTTGAACTCATGCAGACAGGTGCTGTTATCTCCATTCAGGACATGGGCGCAGCCGGGCTGACATGTTCTGCAGTTGAAATGGGAGCCAAGGGTGATCTTGGCGTCGAACTAGATCTTGACCGGGTTCCGGTACGCGAAGAAAACATGACGGCCTACGAAATGATGCTCTCCGAAAGCCAGGAGCGGATGCTCATGGTTCTGGAGCCAACAAAGGAAAAGGAAGCCGAGGCAATCTTCGTCAAATGGGGGCTCGACTTTGCTGTTGTCGGAAAGACAACGGATGATCTGAGATTCCGTGTTCTTCATCAGGGTGAAGAAGTTGCCAACCTGCCGATCAAGGAACTGGGTGACGAGGCCCCCGAATATGATCGCCCCTATATCGAGCCGGGCCGCCATTCCGGACTGGAACCTTCCGATGTCGAAGACACGGGCGATTACAATGCAGCGCTTCTCAAGATACTGGGGTCGCCCGACATGTGCTCTCGCGCATGGGTGTGGGAACAGTATGATACGCTCATCCAGTCCAACTCATTGCAAATTCCCGGGGGCGATGCGGGTGTTATTCGCCTCACCGATGAAAATGGGGACCCGACCGGACGCGCCCTCGCCTTCACCAGTGATGTAACCCCGCGTTATGTCGAAGCCGATCCGTTTGAGGGCGGCAAACAGGCTGTTGCAGAATGCTTCCGCAACCTGTGTGCCGTAGGTGCGGAGCCGCTCGCCACAACCGACAACCTCAATTTCGGCAATCCAGAAAAACCGGAAATCATGGGGCAGTTTGTTTTTGCCATTAACGGCATTGGTGAAGCAGTTTCTTCACTTTCCATGCCAATCGTTTCAGGCAATGTCTCCCTGTATAATGAAACCAATGGTCAAGCGATCCTGCCGACACCAACGATTGCCGCCGTCGGCCTGATCGAGGAAACCGACAAGATGGCGAAGGTCTTGGGTGCTAATGAAGGCGACGTGGTCTTCCTGATCGGGACAGAAGCAAACCATCTGGGCCAGTCACTGTATCTGCGCGAATGCCTGGGAATCGAGGACGGCCCCCCTCCTCCGGTTGACCTTATGACAGAACGAATGCGTGGCGAGTTTGTGCGGGCAGCAATTGGCTCCGGTGAAATAACATCCTGCCACGATGTTTCTGATGGCGGGTTGGCAATCGCCTTGGCTGAAATGTGCCTTGCAAACAACCTTGGCATGACGATTGATCTGGCTAGCGAAACACCACATGCAAGCCTGTTTGGTGAAGACCAGTCCCGATACATCATGACTATGCAAGAAAGCTACGCCAACATGTTTGCCGCAAATGCAGAGGGCTCGGGAGTTTTCTTCAGCCGGCTTGGAACGGTGGGAGGCGACAGCTTGACCATCGGCAAATACGTGTCACTATCAGTGCAGGAAATGCGCGCAACTCATGAAGCATGGTTTCCTGAATATATGGAGCGAAGACCGGCGGTCGAGGCAGCGCAGTAACAAGGAGAAATCCATCCATGCCAATGGCGGCAAGCGATATTGAACAAATGATCAAGGAAGCAATTCCTGATGCCAAGGTAACCATTCGCGACCTTGCAGGAGACGGCGACCATTACGCCGCAGAAGTGGTTTCCGAAAGTTTTCGTGGTATTCCACGCGTCAAGCAGCACCAGATGGTCTATGAAGCATTGAAGGGAAACATGGGCGGCGTACTCCATGCCCTTGCCCTTCAAACAAGTGCTCCCGAATAGACGGCACTCATCTGCCAACCGGAGTATCGGATCATGTCAAAACCGTCTGGTCTTGAAAAAATTCCGCCAATAATGAAAAAGCCGTTCTGGACCGACACATTCTTCTGGTGGGGTGTTGTGGCTGCGGTATTCTGGCTCGCAGTTGTCTACTGGATTGCCAGCTAAACAGCCTCACTTTTCCAGTATCATTTCAAAGCCACCAAAGATCATGCGTTTGCCGTCGAACGGCATTTCCATGGCCTCGCTGCTCCGCATGTCTTCCATCGATTTGGCCATGCCTTCATTTCGGGCCTCTTTTGAAGGCCATTCAATCCAGGAAAAACATACGGTTTCATCTTCACCGCATTTGACTGCCATCGGAAAGGATGTGACTTCGCCTGCCGGCACCTCGTCTCCCCAGCAATCAACCACCCGTATGGCACCATTTTTCTTGAATATATCAGCCATTTGCGAAGAATGATCGATGTACTTTTGTCGGTTGCTCGTTGGAACGGCGAACACAACTCCATCAACATAGGCCATTGGTTTCTCCTTGAATCCTCTGCCATAGTGTTTATGTCTGGAGACAGATTGCTATGATTGCCACTCGTTGGCAACACGGGCCACAATCCTGATCCGCATAAACAAGGTGTATATCCATGAGCGCAGCAAACGAATTCATCGACAGCGAAGTCAAATCAAACGACATGGTGCTGTTCATGAAAGGAACGCCGGACTTTCCCCAATGCGGGTTTTCCGGCCAAGTCGTTCAGATACTGAATTATCTGGGCGTAGACTACAAAGGCGTGAACGTACTGACCGATGACGATATCCGGCAGGGTGTCAAAGACTATTCGAACTGGCCAACCGTGCCCCAGCTTTATGTGAAGGGTGAATTTGTTGGCGGGTGCGACATTGTCAGGGAAATGTTCCAGGCCGGTGAATTGCAAACCTTTCTCACAGAAAAGGGCATTGTTCAGCACGGTCGTGCCCAAGCCTGATTGGCAGTTTGGAAATTCAAAATGAAAAAGGCCCGCCATCTGGCGGGCCTTTTGTTTGTCTGGGTCAATTTCTGCCATTACTGGTTGCTTGCAGCAAGCAGTGGCGAGATATTGCGGATTGTCACCCGGCGGTTTGCAGCAGAAGGGCCTTCTGTCTGAACCTTGAGATATTCCTCGCCGTACCCCTGGATGACCAGGTTTTCCGGTGGAACATCATACGCATCCGAAAGAATTCGGCCAACAGCCTCTGCCCTGCGGTCCGACAACGTCAGGTTGGACAGGTCCGAACCAACCGCATCGGTATGACCTTCAATGAAGAACACGGCACTCGGGTCCTGATCAATCACATCCAGCATGGCACCGGCAACGTCACCGAGATAGGCGACTTGTGATTCACTCACATATGCCGAACCGGTAGCAAAATTGATGGTATCAAGATCAACCCGTCTTACCTTGGCGCGAAGCCGTTCATTTTCACGAATTTCACGCAGTGTATAGCGGTCTTCCGTAACTTCGACCGGATCAGCAACAAGTGTGTCATAAAACAGGCGCCTGTCTGCACGTCGTGCAGAAACAATGTAGCGTTCCCGTGGAATGTCGACACGGATCGGATCAAGGCGGCGATCGTAATTGATACGCTCACGGCGATTGTCATCGCGGAAATCGTAAAGCACTACACGCTGTCCGTCAGGATATTCCTTGACCCGACGCAGAACATAGCCGCCTGCATCGCGTACGGTATAAACAGTAACACCATTAGGCCTTTCAATGATTTCACGGGTTCTGCCACGTCCCAGGTCTTCATAGGTCACACGTGCTTCAGGTGAACGGAACAACGAGCTGTCATCACGCTGGATGTAATAGCCGTCGTCACGCTGAATCACCAATACATCGCCTTCGTCAGCAGCAACACGACCGCCAAGTTGGGGGATGACTGCACCAACAACAGCTCCAACGGCTGCCGCACCGATCAGTTCACGTCGGCGTTCACGCGCTTCATCGCGACGCTTTTTCTCGGCTGCTTTAAGTGCCTTTTGTTGCTGCGGCGTAATCTGGTCCGGAACAACAACTACCTGTTCTTTCTCGGCCTTTTCAATCTGCTGTTCGGCAGATTCAGGCGCGATGTCTTTTGGCTTTTCGGCCTCTGCGGAAACACTGGCGGGTTCTTTTGCCTCTTCTTCGGCTTGTTGTGCAGCTTCTTGCTCACTCACTTCAGCCGGTTGATCACCAGACGCCTGTTCAGGTGACTGTTCGCCTTCTGTGGTTTCTGTCTGTTCGGCATTTGCTTCACCGGCCTCTTTGCGTTTGGCAGCACGCTCTTCCTTGCGTTTCTGCTTTCTTTCAGCCTTGCGCTGTTCCCGCTTTTCAGCCTTCGTTTGTGCAGGTTGCTGTTCGGCAGATTCAGACTTTGTCTCCTGCTCCACAGCGCCATCATTTGCAGACGCTTCACTATCCTGATTTGTCTCTGCAGGTTCTGTAGCAGGTTGCGCCTGTTGTTCAGGCTTGGCTTCAGGTTCGGCGTCTGCCGCAGGCTGTGCCTGCTGTTCGGGTTGGGTCTGTTCACCGCCCTGCTCAGGTTGGGATTGTTCTGCAGACTGCGGTTCCGGAGCTGGCTCAGGTTTAGGTTGCGCAGCAGGTTCAGGTTGCTTTTCCTGTTGAGCCTGTTCCTGTTCTTGAGCCTGCTGTGCAGCTTCCTTGGCAGCTTTTTGTGCAGCCTGTTGCTCCGCTTGCTGTTGCTGGGCAGCTTGCTCAGCCGCTTTCTGGGCTTCCTCGGAAGCCTGACGCGCTTGTTCTTCCGCCTGCTTTTGTGCTTGCTCGGAAGCCTCACGTGCCTCGTCTGCTATCTGTTTCTGCTTTTCCACCTGCGCAGGGGCATCAGCAGATTGAGCACTGGCCGGCATGACCTGCACCATCGAAGAAGTAGCGATTGCAAGCGCACCTATAAGTGCTACTGGCGACGCCGTATTTCTGAGAAAATAAAGCATGAAATTATTGCCCTCGAAATTGATTTACATTCACCGGTTACAAACGTTCATGGATAAAAAGCGTTCCCGGTAGGAATATGATCATTTCGAGGCAAAACAATGCCCGGCTTCAGGACTGGGGAAACGCCCAAGCATCCATGGCCAGAAAATCGAATGTAAAGGATTCATGCAGTTTTATTGGCTTCACGGCATTTCCGGCAGCGCCCATTGCCACAAAGATCGGTAACAGATGTTCATCTGTAGGGTGGTTTTCTGCTGCATAAGGCGCATTCGACCGGTAATTCAGCAGGCTGGCCGTGTCAAACTCTATGAGTTTGGTGTCAAACCACTCCAGAAATTCGTCAACCATTTGTTTCATGCTGGATACAAGAGCCGGATCTTTTCCGCCTCCAAACAGCACGTGAAGGTTATGGGTAATATTGCCGGTTCCGACAATCGCGATATTTTCATCGGCAAGAGAAGCCAATGCTTGTCCAATTGCAAAATGGTAGTCCGGCCCCTGCTGTGGATCGATTGAAAGCTGTACAACCGGTATGTCAGCATCAGGCCAGGCTAGTGAGAGCGGTACCCAGGTTCCATGATCATATCCCCGCTTTGCAAGCCGCCCTACAGTTATTCCCGCATCTTCCAGCAAACCTGCAGCACGCTCTGCCAGGCCTGGCTCGCCAGGCGCAGGATAAACAAACCTGCCGAGTTCCGGTTCAAACCCCCTGAAATCATAAATCATGCCCGGTGCCGGATCTGTCACAATGACAGCACCAGTAGTCTCAAAATGTGCAGAGCAGGCGATAATCGCACTTGGTCGGGGAAATTCGTTCGCTAGCCCTTTCATGAACTCACGAACCGGACTCGGGTGCAACCCCATGTTTGGAGCCCCGTGCGAGAGAAAAAGAGGAGGAAACCGGTTCATGTCACGATCCTTTCAACTTCGGAAAGAATCTAGTGCCTAGAAGCCTTCGCCAGTAGACCGCACCTGCTTGACAGACCGTTCACCAATGCCAGCGAGCGGGATACGAGTTATTCCTGCGGCAAACCGTCATTTATTTCATAAAATGACGCCTTGTCGGAAACATGAATGTGCTTACCGATTTTGAGATCATGCGGACCGTCTATGGAACCTGCCATAATCGAAGTGAAGGTCTTGCCGTCCTGCTTCCAGAACAATGCTGATCCGCAGACATTACAAAACCCTCTTTGCGAACCTTCTGACGAAACATACCAGGAAAGTGTATCGCCGCTGATCGTCAAGTCGCTGTTTTCTGCCGCAGTTGCCGCAAAATACAATCCGCTTTGCTTGCGACATTGGCTGCAATGGCAGGCAATAATGTCCCGCATGGGGCCTATTACCTGCCAATGGATAGAGCCACAAGCGCATGATCCTTTGGTTTCAACCATCACACTTGCCTCTGGTCTTTATATCATGCTGTAGCAGCAATAGCGCCCTTGTCACTGTCCCTGCCCTCTTCAAGCAATTCTGCTATCAGGAAAGCAAGTTCCAGCGCCTGGCTGGCATTCAGCCGGGGATCACAATGCGTGTGATAACGGGATGCCAAATCTTCTTCCGTAACCGCTTTCGCGCCACCGGTGCATTCAGTGACATCCTTGCCGGTCATCTCGAAATGAACACCACCAGGATATGTTCCTTCGGCCCTGTGAACGGCAAAGAAACTCTGGACTTCAGCCAGGACAAAATCAAACGGGCGTGTCTTAAAGCCACCGGCAGAAATCGTGTTGCCATGCATCGGGTCACAAGACCAGACGACCTTGATGCCTTCTTTCTCTACTGCCCTTATAAGTTCAGGCAAATGCTTCTCCACCTTGTCATGGCCAAAACGGCATATCAGTGTCAAACGCCCTGCCTCATTCTCCGGATTGAGTATCTTGCAAAGTTCCACAAGGCCATCCGCTGTCATTGAGGGTCCACATTTCAGGCCGATAGGATTCTTGATTCCACGGAAATACTCGACATGGGCGTGATCGGGCTGTCTTGTCCGGTCTCCAATCCAGACCATATGACCGGATGTTGTGTAATAATCACCAGACGTTGAATCGACGCGTGTCATGGCTTCTTCATAACCCAGAAGCAGTGCTTCGTGGCTGGTGTAGAAATCCGTTTCGCGCAAACGTGGATGCGCATCGGCAGAAAAGCCGATGGCCCGCATGAAGCGAAGTGTCTCGCCAAGGCGGTCTGCAAGAGCCTGATAACGGGCGGATTGCGGGGAATCTTTTACAAACCCCAGTGTCCATTCATGAACATGCTCAAGGTTTGCATAACCGCCCTGGGCAAAAGCCCGGATCAGGTTCAACGTAGCAGCAGATTGCCGGTAAGCCATGATCTGGCGTTCCGGATCAGGCAGACGTGATGCCTCGTCAAACTCGATACCATTGATGATGTCACCCCGGTAACTCGGCAAAGTCACCTCGCCTTTTGTCTCCGTATCGGAAGAACGGGGTTTGGCAAACTGTCCGGCAATTCGGCCAACCTTTACAACCGGCTTGGCTGCGCCGTAGGTCAAAACAACAGACATTTGCAGGAAGACACGGAAAAAATCGCGAATATTGTCAGCGCCGTGTTCCGCAAAACTTTCAGCGCAATCTCCCCCTTGCAGAAGAAACGCCTTGCCTTCCGCAACATCTGCCAACTGTCGCTTCAGATCCCGGGCTTCACCTGCAAATACGAGCGGCGGATATGAAGCAAGCCGGTCTTCAACGACTTTCAGTGCCGTTTCGTCCGGATATTGCGGAACCTGGATGATTGGTTTTGACCTCCAGGATTGCGGTGTCCATTTGTTCGCCATTTTCTCTACTCGCTTCGACGCATATCTAACTCTTTCAGACATGGATCATGTCCGACACGGCTTATAAAGCCTATAGGCGGTTTTTTCCAGCACCTTGTTGCCTGAGAGCAATACGTCTCCCGGCTCACTGACGAAAGACTTCATTAACCAAGTACGCATCAATACAACCAAAGTAAGATTTTTATAATTCATACAACCTAGAGTTGTTTTTCTAAACACAGGAGGATTAAAAGTGAGGAAACCCCTTTGTCTGGGCATGATGATATTCGCTATCACGCTTGCCCCAAGCCAGCCTTCCCATGCTGTCGATGTGCCCTTTGCCGGCACAGTGGCAAGCGCTTGCGCCCTGGTTATCGGCACCCCCGGAGTATTTGGCGTGAATGGTTCTGCAAATCTGCTGAGCTCAAAAATTGCTGGAGGGCTTTCAGGCTCTGTAACAGCAACCACCACGAGTAGCGATTTCTCGGTGTCCGTTGCTTCACCTGCAACATTTACGCTTTCGCCTCCCGGAGAATCCGGTTCGGCGAGTTTTGTTTCAACTTATCAGTTGAGCGGCGCGACAACGGCGGGCGAAACCGATGAAAGCACATCAACCAGTCTGAATACCGGAATAACGGTGGTTGGAGTCGATCTCGAGGCAACCCGTAATACAGGCAACTATACAGCAGGCATTTATGAAGCTGCTGTAACCGTCACCTGCGAATAGCGCCTCAATGGAACGGACAGCAATCATCGCAGCAGTGGGTTTGGCCATCGCGTTATCCCTGCCAGCATCTGCACAATCGTTATCGCCGATGCGTCAGGTTGTGACGAGTTTCAACGACGAATTTGCCATACGGGTTTTCCCTAAAAACCCGTACAGGCACCGGATCCGGATGGAAGTTCGGGTCTATGACCAGAATTTCAGACTAATCCCGGCAAATGTCAGCCCCAAGGTGATGTTGATGGGAGCCGGTTCATCACGTCCCGTAACGGTCGTCATTCCGTTTGGTGACAAAGAGGAGAAACGGGTCAGGATTTGTGCGGAAAGCATCCCCTTCACAAATCGGCCCCAAATTATAAAGGCACAGGTATGTGGACGATTCTACGCAATAAAGCGCAACTGACGATTACTTTTTGCGCAATTTCACTGGCAGCCGAAAGTGCGCTTGCACAACAGGCCACAGTCAACAACAACCAGAATTTCGGATTTAACCTGCCAACACCAGTCATGCCCCACGGCTTTGATGAAGTGCGCGCCTCGGACGGGACTACCTGTCGTTCAAGCGTCGCTTCAAGCGGCCCGTATCTCGATGTGGGAGGCCTTAGCGGCCAAGACTACAAGGGAGATTCCAGTGGTGCCACGGTTTATGGGAGGATCGTGGTTCCTCTCGGGAAAAAGCCGCAGCGATTGAACTGCGCATCGCTCTACCAACTCGAGATTGAAAGGCTCAGGCATGAACTGAGACTTGCACGCTCCGGACTGGGAATGACTGGAGCACATGTTAATGGGCAATGGGCAAAAACGGGATGGAACAACAACGCACCACGACAGTAAAAATGCCGGGTCTATGGCCCGGCATTTCAACAATCATCAAAACAGACCGACTGGATTCACCCGTTCGGTGTGTCGCTTGACCTGAACGTCATGCAGTTACGCGTGTAATGGCACCATCAACCGCAGAAATTATTTCATCAATATCGGATTTGGTGCAGATCAGTGCGGGACTGAAGCACAGTGTATTGTTGAAACCTTTCAGCGAGCGATTAGTAGCTCCGATCACAACAGCATTTTCACGGAAACAGTCCGCAACAATGGCCTGTGTCATTGCCTCACTCGCTGGCTCCTTGGTATCCCGGTCTACAACCAGTTCGGCACCACAGAACAAGCCCTTGCCGCGCACATCACCAATCAGTTTGTGTTTACCCTTGAGGCCTTCAAGTTTCTCAAGAAAGTATTCGCCCATCTGAATGGTGTTCTCGAGAAGGTCTTCTTCTTCAAGAATACGCATGTTCTCAAGCGCTGCAGCAGGTCCGGCAGTACATCCGCCAAAGGTGGAAATGTCCCTGAAATATCCCATTGTATCGGAGACTTCGGGTTTCAGCATTTCAAACACTTTTTCAGTCGTTACCGTGCATGAAATGGCCGCATAGCCGGAAGCCACACCCTTGGCCATAGTAACCATGTCGGGCTCGATGCCGTAGTGCTGGTACCCAAACCATGTACCTGTTCTACCCATACCACAGACCACTTCATCGATATGGAGCAGAATATCGTATTTCCGGCAGATCTCCTGGACCCGTTCCCAATAACCTTCCGGCGGCGTAATCACCCCACCTCCGGCAGTTACCGGCTCAAGGCACAATGCACCAATTGTCTCCGGCCCTTCGCGCAGGATAACTTCCTCAATCGCATTCGCGGCACGAATTCCGTAATCATCAACCTCTCCCCACTGGGAACGGTATTCAAGGCAATGTGGCACCTCAACGAAACCGGGCGTAAACGGACCATATTCATCCTTGCGCTCATCCTGGCCGCCAGCTGAAAGCGTGGCAATGGTTGTGCCGTGATAATCACGTTGACGATAAAGTATCTTGTTCTTTTTCCCGCCATACCGGTTATGGGCAATCTGGCGGACCATCTTGAAGCATTTTTCATTCGCTTCAGAACCCGAGTTTGAATAGTAAACACGGCTCATGCCAGGCATTTTTTCGATCAGGCGCTCAGCAAAAAGAGCACCTGGAACACTGCCCATGGCACCCGCAAAATAGTTCATTTTCACAAGCTGGTCACGAACAGCATTTGCGATGCTTTCCCGGCCATACCCCACGTTCACGGTCCAGACCCCGCCGGAAACCGCATCAAGATGCTCACGCCCGGCCTGGTTCCAGACCCTCAGCCCCTTGCCCTCGACGATAATCAACGGGTCAACAGCATCAAACTTGGAATGGTTGGTCAGGTGATGCCAGACATGTGCCTTGTCTGCTTCCACCACATGGGAAATGTCATTAGGATTGATTTGCTTGTTCATGATGTCTCTCCACCTACAGTCCCGGTCCCTCCTGCGAATCTGCCGTGGCAGATCGGACCCTGCATTGCGATGACATCATATCATCAGAAAAAATGAGACTTGCATAGGGATGCAATAGCGCCAGAAGCGCATTTGTCAGGTGCCAGTTGCAGCCTGACCCGGAGAAAACACTACCCCGGTCTGAAGCAGCATGTCGTCAAACTTCTCGATTTGCCGCTCGTCCAGCACAACACTTCTCGGATAGAGCGGAGCAGCCCGGTCAGCAATAAGGTCACGGCGAAAGCCAGCCGTTGTGTCCATGAACCGCTGCAATCCGTCATCACCATACACATCGTGAAATCCCTGCATGACTGCATCCAGATAACTTTGCAGAAGCGGGCCACCGGCATCATCGCCATCGGGTTTGTGAGCCACGTAAACATAAATTCGCTCGGGAAGGTTTGCCGCTTCGAGCAATTCCACGTCATCCAGTGTCAAGGCATGGCGACCATAACCGGCTTCACGCTGGTCAACCATCGGAAGGTTTTCCAGCCTGTCGATTACAATCATTCCGTCAATGGTGCAGGACGCATCCTGATGGATGGACAGCAGTGCCACATCTTCTGCAAGTGCCTCCGTACGCCCCTGCCAGTGGCGGCGCCAACCCTTCAGCCGTGCAGGGATGACATCAACAAAACTGGTACGCAAGGTGTGCCGGTTGACCAGTGAGCCGAACCCGAAATAGGCAACGAGATCCTGCATCAGTCCTCCTGTCGCACTCCGTCTATCACACGATAACTGGGAGCATACATGGTAACCAGTTCTTCAGCTGCAGTCGGATGGACAGCCATGGTCCGGTCAAAATCAGCTTTTGTTGCCCCCATTTTGAGGGCAATACCCAGTGTTTGCGCCATTTCCCCGGCATCCGGTCCAAGGATGTGTACACCAAGGACACGATCGGAGGCATTATCGACGACAATTTTCATCATCATTCGCTCATCAGACCCGGAAAGCGTATTTTTCATCGGGCGGAACCGGGCCCGATAAATGTCGAGAGCCGGATAATCCTTGGCAGCATCTTCTTCACTCATCCCGACCGTGCCGATTTCAGGCTGGGAGAAAACAGCGGTCGGGATCAATTCATGATCCGGACTCGTTGGATTGTCACGGAACACGGTTTCGACAAGGCACATCGACTCATGAATGGCGACCGGTGTCAGCGAAACCCGGTTCGTAACATCTCCGACAGCCCAGATATGCTCCACGCTGGTTCGTGAATAGGCATCAACAAGAATGTTGCCCTTGCCATCGGTTCCAACTCCTGCAGCTTCGAGCCCAAGACCTTCTGTCTGCGGATTTCTGCCGATTGCGAGCATGATCACGTCGGCCACAAGTTCCTTGCCCTTGCGGGTTTTGGCAGCAATCTTGCCGCTGTCATCCTTGCTGATTGCCGCGAACACATCGCCGCATATTACCTCAATGCCTTTTGCCTCCATCTCTTCATGAAGCGCCTCACGAAGATCTCCGTCAAACCCGCGCAGGATCTCTTCTCCGCGATAGATCAGCTTTACCTTGGAGCCCAGACCGGCAAAAATACAGGCAAATTCAACCGCAATGTACCCGCCACCGGCAATTATGATGCTCTCCGGCAGTTCCTCCAGATGAAATACTTCATCAGAAGTGATGCAGAGGTCAGAGCCCTCTACCAAGGCGTCCCTGTTCGGGGTACCACCCACTGCAATCAGGATTTTCTCGGCAGTTACCGTTTTGTCGAGCGACTTCAGGTAGATTTCATGCGCGCCCCGAAGTTCGGCCCGGCTGTCAAAAATGTCAGCCTCGTTGTTCTCAAGTCCTTTTCGGTAAAGTCCTTCGAGACGTGATATTTCCTTGTCCTTGTTGGCAATCAGGGTTTTCCAGTCAAAAGCGGCCTCACCTGTTGTCCAGCCAAACCCTTTCGCTGCCTTGAATTCACTTGAGAAATGGGATGCATAAACCATCAGTTTCTTTGGTACACATCCGCGAATTACACATGTGCCACCCCATCGGTATTCCTCAGCGATACCAACACGTTTTCCCATACCGGCAACAAGCCGTCCGGCGCGCACTCCACCAGACCCACCACCGATCACGAAGAAATCGTAGTCATACTCAGTCATGAATTTGTTCCGCCAGGTTGTGTTTGCCTTGGCTGCCCTGAAAGCAAGCGAAGAAAAGGAAAGAAGGCTTTGTTAAAGCCCTTTTTCTTTCAGCTTCTCAGTTACTTCCTTGGTCATGTCCCGATTGATACCTTGACGCCATAGGGCAGAAATTTCATCAATTTCCCTGAACAGTATCGGGGTATTTGTCAGAAACTTGATACCGGTTTCGCTTGAGAAAAAGCTGCTAATGCTCTCAAGCTCGGCCTGGGTGAACTTTCTGGTGTAGACGTCAACAATTTCCTTCTCCAGGTCACCACGCCTAGAAGCCAGAGAAATTGCGACCTCATCCACTGTATCTGAAATTTCAGACTCAATGTCTGGCCGGTTAGCTATCAGTGCGGCTTTCTGGAAAGAAGCAAGCTGTGGCAAAATGCTGTCCAGCCTGTCAGAAGCACCCGTGGCCTCCATTGCTGCGCGTGCAGCCTGGCGATGCTCGTCAGTCACTTCCTGCGCCAGTGCAGCCATACTGACAAACACAGCTGCCGCAAACGACAAAACAGACAAAAATACATCACGCGTGTGCGTAACCCTCATTCTCATGGAAACTCTCCGTTGGAATACTTTCGCGATGGTATAACCCATCATCCAAGCTTTTTCACCCCGTTTGGGCTCGATAAAAAAACAATGTCCGCGTAGCCTATAAACAATCCGTGCTCAACCACCCCCGGGATTTCGAGCAACGCAGATGAAAGGCTCGATGCATCCGGAATGTGGCCAAAAGAAGCATCAATGATAAAATGCCCGCCATCGGTGACAAATGGCGCCTCATGGCCTCCACGCAAGCTTGTATCCCCTGTCAGGCCAAGTTTCTTGCAAGCCAGTTGAACGGCAATACGGGTAGCCTCCAGACCAAAAGGGTTCACCTCAATCGGCAAGGGGAATTTTCCCAACGTCTCAACAAGTTTGCTTTCATCAGCAATGACCACCATTGAGGCAGCAGCATTCGCAACAATTTTTTCCCGCAACAGCGCACCGCCCCCGCCCTTTATCAGGGTCAGGTTACCATCCACTTCGTCGGCACCATCAACCACAAGGTCGAGTTCCGGCATGGCATCAAGCGTTGTCAGGGGAACACCGAGTTCCTCACACAAAACCCGTGTTTTCTCGGATGTCGGAACACCGGTCACGGAAAGCCCTTGCGAAACCATGTCGGCCAGCAGCCGGATAAATTCATCTGCTGTCGAGCCTGTACCGATACCCAGCCTCATGCCATCCTTGACGAGCGTTGTAGCCGCGCGCGCAGCCTCGATTTTTAGTTCGCGACTCATGATATGCTATGGTCTTTCCCTGTTTATGCTGATAGGCCACGCACATAACACGCGGCAGTTCTTGTCGCCATTCGTTTTCAGGCGTTTCAACAGGCTTACCTGTTTTCCAACACAAGAGGAACGAGCATGACTACCGGTCCCCTGGTAATATTTGACCTCGATGGCACACTTGCACACACCGGACCTGACCTGCTTGCAACGCTAAACCGGACAATTGAGCCCCACGGGCTGCCTCCCCTGTCTCTCGATACGTTGAATTACACCTTGGGACAGGGCGCAAAAGCAATGATAGCAACTGCTTTTGCAACAGCAGAAATACCTCTTTCAACCACATTGCATGATCAACTTTTTGCCGGGTTTCTGGAAGATTACGAGCAAAATATCTGTGTTGAAACGCACCTGTTTGAAGGTGTCATGGAGGCAATGGTCGAACTTGAAAAGAAAGGGTGCACTTTTGCAGTCTGCACCAACAAGACAGAAAGAATGGCCAGATTGTTGTTGGAGAAACTGGAAGTGTCAAACCGGTTCAAGGCATTGACAGGCGGTGACACATTCGAGTTCAGGAAACCCGACCCGCGTCATCTGGAAGAAACCGCACGCCTTGCCGGAAGTCCCCTGGCAAACTGCATAATGATAGGTGACTCAAAAGCCGATATTGGCGCTGCAAAAAGTGCAGCAATTCCAAGCATAGCAGTCACGTTCGGTTATTCCGACATCCCCGTGGAAGACCTTGGCGCAAGCCGGATAATCGATCATTTCAGCAAGCTGCCGGAAACCGTTTCTGATCTGCTGTCAAACGGTCATGCAACCTGACTGCCCGAAGGTGGGTCAACAACGTCTACATCCGGTTCCTTGGCTTCAATCCCTTGCAATGTAGTCACAAGCCAGTCGTGCAAATGCTCCTCCGGCATGGGGTGGGCAAAGTAATATCCCTGCGCCCATTTACAGCCATGTTTTTCAATGATCCGTAACTGCCTTTCGGTTTCCACACCCACGGCAACCGTCTCATAGCCAAAACTGTCGGCAACGGCCATGATTGTACGAAAGATCGTTGCACCCTGCTTTGCTTCATCTCCATCAAGCAGATGGATCACGGAGCAATCAATCTTGAACTGGTCCAGGGGAAGCCTGCAAAGCTCTTTCAGGTTGGACGAGCCTACACCAAAATCATCAATCGAGAACGTAACACCAAGCTCCTTCAGAATGGTGATGTGATGAAACACCACGTCCGGATTATGCATCAGGACTTTCTCGGCCAGTTCAAGATTGAGCATTTCCGGTTTGGCACCCGTTTTGGCAAGGATCGACTGAACAACATCAGCAAAATCTGCCTGCTCGAACTGCCCTATTGAAATATTGACTGACACCGGCAGCGGGAAACCGCAAGTCTCCAGCTTGACGATCTGGCGGCAGGCCTCCTCCACAACCCAGGTGCCAAGTGTAGGCATCAATCCGCAACTTTCTGCCACATCCAGAAAGCTGTCGGGTGAACGCATTCCGTCCATTGGGTGGTTCCACCGCAGGAGGGCTTCCACGGCTGTTGGCTTGCCCTGCTCCAAATCAATTTTCGGCTGGTAATGCAGCACCAGTTCATTATCCGATCTTACAGCTTCACGAAGCCCGGCCTCCAGCGCACCACGTCTCGCCGCTTCTTCATTCAGCGTTTCCGAGTAAAACCGGTAGGTGTTCTTGCCGCTGCCTTTTGCCTTGTACATCGCCATGTCGGCACTTTTGAGAATTGTCTGATAATCCGATCCATCATGCGGAAAAGTCGCAATGCCTATGGAAGCTCCCACCGAAAGCTGGGTTCCGTGAATGTCAAACGGTTGCGAAATAACATCAATAATCCGTCTTGAAACTATGGCAGCATCTGTTGCTTCGCGGGTTTCGGTCAGCAAAACAGTGAACTCGTCACCGCCCAGACGTGCCAGCATTTGCCTGCTCACCTGTGACTCGTCGCCTTCTTCATCAGTGATGGATTGGGCGAGTTCGACACCCGGCTTCAGTCCTATGAGGTCTTCAGCACGCAGAATATTCGTCAACCGGCGAGAAACCTGATGCAGAACCATGTCACCAACGTCATGACCATAGGTATCATTGACGTGCTTGAACCCGTCGAGGTCAACGAACAGCAACGCACCTGTCGATCCCTTCCGGATTGTTTTGCTGATAGCCCGGGTCAGTTCCTTGCGGAAAAACTCCCGGTTCGGCAATTCCGTTGTACGGTCGACATACGCCAGCTCGAAAGCCTGAGCCATGTTCTTGCGCAGATACGATGACATGTTCGAAATGGCAGAGCCAAGCTCACGAACCTCACGAACGCCCGACACACTCTCTATGGCGGAGTGGTCACCACTTGCAGCGCGTTCAGCGGCTTTGGTCAGCCTTGAAAGCTGGTGAGACATTTCCGTCCGCGAGTAAATGGAAATAACGGCCATCGCAAGAAATACGGGTCCGCAAGCCAGCAAGAACACTGCCAGTGGCGGGCTTTCCGGTGTAACCAGATTCAACGCCCATAATTGGCTCGCCCCTGTAAGCAACACAAGTCCGGCAAATGCAAAACCGCGCATTATGCCTGCGCCAGAGACTGACGCACCCCGCCCCTTGACCATAAATCTTATAACGGAACAAACATCCCGCTCCCTGCTAGACGCGAAAAGTTAGAGGGAAACGGGTTCGTTTTGATGAATTCAACGCTTAAAATTTGAACTTTCTGCCGAATTTCTTGTATCTGGCGACAGATTTCCGGCGTTTTTATTGCATTTGCACATATTGCCAACAACGGCTTTCTGTGAAACTTTCCATGGGTTGATCTGACTTCTAGCCCTCCCAAGGCATGTTTTTGAAAGCCCTCCAATGTCCGGCAATCCGGTTACGATGAGCGACAATGTTCGCGGCAGCGCACTAATGTTATTAGCCATGGCAAGCTTTGCCGTTGGCGACAGTTTCCTGAAATTCACGGCCCAAGACCTGCCACTTTCCCAGATTCTGGTAATCCGGGGATGTTTCGCGATTCTGCTTTTGACAATAATTACCGCTGCACTGGGGCAGATGCGACCGGCAAAGGTCATTCTTTCGGCACCTTTTCTGCTTCGCATCATGGCTGAAGTAAGTGCCTCTTTCTTCTTTCTGACAGCCCTTTTCAACATGCCAATGGCAAATACCATAGCAATCATGCAGGCCTTGCCGCTTACCGTTACGGTGGGCGCAGCCATTTTCTTTGGCGAGCCAATCGGGTGGCGGCGGATTGCTGCAATTCTGGTCGGACTGTTTGGTGTATTGCTGATCATTCAACCGGGCGTCGAAGGCTTTACCATCTACTCTCTCTGGTGCCTCGCCGCGGTTGCTTCAACCACCATACGTGATCTTGCCACACGCAAACTGGACTCGAACATTCCCACGTTTTTCGTCAGCCTTGTCACGGTCATAACCGTGACCGCTTTCGGTGGCCTGCTGTCTTTCTACCAGACCTGGGTGCCGGTCAGTGCAGGCACAATCGGCTTGCTGGCAGTCGCCTCACTGTTCCTGATTACCGGTTTTTTCGGAATAGTAAGCGCAATGCGCGTTGGTGAAGTTGGCGTCGTCACACCGTTTCGCTATTTCGTGCTTCTGTTTGCCCTGACGATTGGCGTGTTCTTCTTTGATGAAATACCGGACAGTTTGACGGTCATTGGTTCAATCATTGTCGTGGGGAGCGGCATCTACACAATTTACAGAGAGCGTGTGGGAGCACGCAAGATTTCAACCGGAACCACCCATGCCGCTGAACAATAAGACACCTCCCTTCATCGTTACCCTGGTCATGGCTGCTGCGCTTGGCCCACTGGCGATGAACGTTTTTCTGCCTTCTCTCCCCCACATTGCCACGGAATTTCAGGTAACACCTGCCATAGCCCAGCTTTCGGTTTCGCTTTATCTTGCTTCGGTTGCCTGTCTGCAACTCGTGTTTGGCCCCCTTTCAGACAAGTTGGGACGCCGACCGGTAATTCTGGCCGGTTTCCTGGTTATGATTGTCGGCACCCTTGTATGCATTCACGCACCCTCCATTGAATTCTTCCTGTTCGGCCGGATATTACAATCTTTCTCCGCTGTGGGCCTCGTCCTCTCAAGAGCAATTGCCCGTGACATGACATCCGGAACTGCTACAGCCAGAATGATCGCCTATATCACAATGGGAATGAGCATCGCGCCCATGCTTGGGCCTGTATTTGGCGGCATACTGGACGAGCGTTACGGCTGGCAGGCATCCTTCTACCTGACATTGACCTGTGCGCTGGTCACCATCAGTTTTGTCTGGCTCGATCTCGGTGAAACCAATCAACATCGTCAAGGCAGTTTCAGGGAACAGTTGCAAGCCTATCCCGACTTGCTGATATCAAGACGGTTTTGGGGGTTTACAGCAACCACGGCCTTTTCGTCGGGTGCATTCTTTGCATTTCTTGGAGGTGGCCCTCTGGTCGCCGACCGCATCTACCACCTGACACCATCGCAATACGGCCTGTACTTCATGTTCATCAGCATTGGCTATTTGTTGGGCAATTTCATATCCGGCCGCATGACAGAAAAGGTCGGTGTCAACCGAATGATGATCAGCGGTTCACTTGCCTCGACCTGCGGCCTGTCGGTCTCTCTCATTCTCTTGATCAGCGGATTTGAAAACCCCATCGCGTTTTTCGGGCTGATTTTCTTTGTTGGTCTTGGCAACGGCATGACATTGCCCAGCGCCACTGCTGGCGCCGTCAGCGTACGCCCAAAGCTTGCTGGCTCTGCTTCAGGACTGAGTGGCAGTATCCAGCTTGGAGGTGGTGCTGCACTATCGGTATTGGGTGGATACAGTATCACGGCTGATAGTGGCGCCATGCCACTTCTTCTTGTTATGCTGGGCACATTGGTTTGCGCAGTAATCGCGAGCCTCTATGTCATCCACGTGGAAAACAGCCTAAAACGGGAAGCAGCCAAGTGAACCAAGGGGACAAATCCTTTCTGATCTCGCCAAATCCGACCGACCCTTTGCTTTCCACAACGGTGAAGGGCCTCGATCATACCGGCAAGGAAATTGAAACAAGGGTTGTCCACGAACGCGCGCTTACCCTGTACCTCAATTCCCAGGAAGTCGTGACGATGATGACGATAGGCGATCATCCGGACCTTCTCGCCACCGGCTATCTGGTCAATCAGAACATGCTGTCGCCTGAAGACACGATTACCGATATCGAGCACGATGATGATCTCGGGGTTGTTGTTGTCCGCACAAAAGAGAAAACCGATTTCGAGGAAAAGATGAAGAAGAAAGTGCGCACATCAGGTTGCGCACAGGGAACGGTCTTCGGGGACATCATGGACAGTTTCGGCCAGATGGAACTATCCAAAACTGCCATCCTCAAAACCAGCTGGCTCTATGAACTCACCAAGAAGATAAACATGGCACCCAGTCTTTATCTGGAGGCCGGAGCCATTCACGGATGCGTTCTGTGCGAAGAGAACCGACCGCTTGTCTATATGGAAGACGTTGGGCGTCACAACGCTGTCGACAAGATTGCAGGATGGATGTTCCGTGAAAAAACCGATCCGGCCAACAAGATTTTCTACACAACGGGACGGCTAACATCCGAAATGGTGATCAAAACTGTCATGATGGGAATTCCGGTACTTGCATCAAGATCGGGTTTCACGGCATCAGGTGTGGAGTTGGCAAAACAGGCAGGCCTTACCTTGATTGGCCGCGCCCGGGGCAAACGTTTCGTTGCACTGTCAGGATTGCAACGCATTGTATTTGATGCGGACCCTGCCAGCATGGCTGAAGAGGACGACAAACATGCACGCAAGGGATCACGGGCATGATCTCAAGTGAAAAGCTTCTTGGCGTCGTCCTTGCAGGTGGTCTGTCCAGACGGATGGATGGTCCAGAAAAAAGCCTGCTCAATCTGAAGGGAAAACCCTTGATCAGCCGTGTGCTTGACCGGTTGTCTCCCCAAGTTGCAAACCTGCTTGTCAATGCAAATGGCGATGGTTCGAGGTTTGGTTTTCTTGACTTGCCGGTTCAACCAGACACGATTGATGGCCATGTTGGTCCATTGGCCGGCGTGCTGGCCGGGATGGCTTGGGCCAAACAAAACCGGCCAGACCTGAGTCATGTACTCACTGTCGCCGCAGACACTCCGTTTTTTCCGGAAGATTATGCGCGGCAAATGCTGGCAGAAGCGCACAGCAAACAGGTTGAAATCGTTATCGCCGCCTCTGCTGGCCGCAATCACCCGGTCTTCAGCCTTTGGCCGGTCTCACTTCACGATGCCCTGCACACGTTTCTGGCCGATGAAGAAAACCGCAAGGTAATGCTGTTCGTTGAGCGCCACAGATACAGCCTGGCAGAATTTACTTTCGAAACCACCGATCCGTTTTTCAACGTGAACACGCCTCAAGACCTTCATCGGGCAGAAACAATTCTGGAATCCGCATGACACCTGAATGCTTTGGTATCGCCGGTTGGAAAAACTCCGGCAAGACATCCCTTGTTGCCGGCCTGGTTGAAGAGATATCAACCCGGGGTCTTGTTGTGTCCACGATCAAGCATGCCCACCATACGTTTGACCTGGATACGGCAGGAACAGATAGTTTCAAACATCGTAAGGCCGGGGCGCATGAAGTGGTTCTGGTTTCAGGAAAACGCTGGGCAATCCAGCATGAACTGGCAGAGCGGCCGGAACCGGATTTCTGGACCATGCTCGGGAAACTCTCTCCCTGTGATCTTGTTTTGGTGGAAGGCTACAAGCGGGAAAAAATCCCGAAGATTGAAATCATCAGCGAAGCAACCATCAACGAGACCCGGTTCTGGACGGAGGACCCAAATGTCAGGGCCCTAGCATGCGACATCGAAATCGCTGGCTGTCCGCTGCCGTGTTTTCCTCGTAACGCGTACCGGGAAATTGCTGATTTCATTCTTGAACAGTCTTCAATAAACTCCTGACATGACTCCGGAAACCCGAAAACTTGCTGATGACTGCTTCCTTCATGACAAGGATCGTCTTCGCCATCACGAAGCGCTGAAAATTCTACAAGACAGAATGGCGCCGGTTGCCGATACCACGGAGCTTCCGCTTTTGCAGGCAGGAGGCAAAATACTTTCACAGCCGGTAATTGCGCCCCGAAACATTCCGGCTTTTGATAATTCCGCCGTGGATGGCTATGCCTATGCCTATGCCGATTTTGAAAGAACTGGGGGCTTCTTCCCACTAACAGCAAGAATCGCGGCTGGAGACACGGATGACATCGAACTCCCGGGGCTCTCGGCAGCCCGCATCTTCACCGGTGCGCGCATGCCATCCGGGGCAGACACCATTGCGATGCAGGAAGATTGTGAACCCCATAGTCAGGAAGACGGAAATTTTATTGTCATTCCCGGTGGCCTGAAAGCCGGAGCAAATTGCCGGCGCGCCGGTGAAGATGTCACAAAAGGTGAAACGGTAGCCGAAACCGGATCCCGTCTCAGGGCACAGGACCTTGCAGCAATCGCCTCTACAGGGGCAGCCAGTGTGAGTGTCTATAAACCACTTCGGGTTGGTCTCCTCTCCAGCGGCAACGAGATTCTGCGTCCCGGTGAGCAGTTCGTGAATGGCAGGGTCTACGATTCCAATCACTTCATGCTTGCAGACATGCTGGAAAAACTGGGCTGCGATGTCACGGATCTGGGTATTGCACCTGATCAGGTTGAAGTCGTCAGTGACACACTCAAAAGTGCCGCAGCCGACCATGATGTGATCATATCATCAGGGGGTGCGTCCAAGGGTGAAGAAGACCATTTCATTACGGCTCTTGAGAAACATGGCAAACGCCATCTTTGGCAACTTGCTGTCAAACCGGGCAGACCCATGTGTTTTGGCCAGGTTGGAAACACCCTTTGTTTCACCCTGCCCGGAAACCCGGTGGCAGCCTTTGTCTGCTTTCTGCTGTATGTCCGCCCCTGTTTGCTGCGGCTTGGCGGAGCCAAATGGCAAACCCCATCCCGATACTGGCTGAAAGCCGGTTTTTCCATTCGTTCAAAGCCGGACAGGCGCGAGTTCCTCAGAGGATATCTCCAGGAAAACGCAGACGATGGACATACCATTGTGCACAAGTTCAACCGCGACGGGTCTGGACTGATTACCGGATTGCGGGAATCTTCCGGCCTGATCGAAATTCCGGAAGAAACCACCAGTGTTGAAGCTGGCGAGATGGTTCGTTTCATCCCTTATTCGGAACTCGGCATCACCGGATAGGCCCCAGAGGCCGGGTTCACCATCCTATTCCACAACCACCGTATATACGGCTGGCGGGCTAGTAGGACTGGTCATGTCACCGGGCTTTGAAAACATTGAAAACGAAAGCCTGTAAATACCTGGTGTGTCCCCTGCAATATAAACAACCTGCATGATGGCCCCGCCAACCGTATGCCCTGCCCGTTCGTTGAAGTTCGAAGTGTGCACAGACAGAAACGGCATTTCGTTCACGAGCGGAGTCAGCAATTGCTGACCTGACGCACCTTCCGGAATTTCCTCGCGTACAATCCCGATAACCTGGTCGGTGGCAGGATTAAGCACCTTGTCCTCATCTGTGTCACGAAAAATGAGCGCTGCGACATCCGTTCCATAGCTGAGCGGCATCTCGAACTTGGCTGCGATCAGCTGGGCCTTGGAAAGAACACCTGCCCCGACAATGCCCATGCGTTCCAGACCTTCATTGCGATCATAGAGAAGAAGGGGCAGCGGAAGTGTATTATTGGCAGCGCCAACCACCTGCCCCGGTCCCAGCCGTTGCCAGTTATGATTTCGTTGCCCGTGCGGTATGTTTGTAAGGAATATTTGTGGAGACGGTTTTGCAAAAAACTCTACGTCTGCACTTCCCCTTGCAATGACATTACCGCTGCGGTCCTTGATGCGAACCGCGACCACACCACGCTCTCCTCGTGAAACGAAGGCGCGAACGCGGCCCACATGAATTATCTTGATGCCTTTGGCGCGGATCGGGTCTTCGGCAGCACCGGGAGCAGGTGATATCAACTGGTCCGGGCGCAACCCATCAGGTCCGCTGGTCTTTATGACAAACGTGTTCTCGTTCTCACCTTCGGAAATGGTGTGCTTGGTCACCTCATCCGGCACACCTTGCTGGGGAGTTCCCACAACAAGCAGGATGGATTTGTCATCCAGCGGAATTGTTTTGTCCCTTTGAAAACCGCTGACCATTTCGACTTCCATGCTGCCCCCGGGGGGCAAGCCGTAGCCAGGTATTTTCGGGTCCATGAAATCAAGTCCGCGAACCTGGTCAGTCTGCAGGTAGATATTGATGCCACTACGCTCGTCACGCAAAATTCCGTTGGCAGCGACAGGCGCAGAGACGACTTGGCTGACAATGCCGTCGGCATTGGCAGACACTACAAATGGCAACACCCAGAAAAGGATCACCCAAATTACCCTGGCGGCGTTTGTCATTGCGGATTGAACACCCATTTGCCGGCACTGCTCCTCTCAATTTGCTCGGAGTCTGTCGTAATCCTTATAAACTCGGATTTCGACCATTTTCGTGCCAGATCACTGTAATGTTTGGAAAGGAAATTTCCACTTTGTCCGCTGGATATCATGTACAGTGAGGAATCAAGGTCTGAGAAATCGTACACCGCACGATAAGACCCACCGTGGCGACTTAGATATGGTCGTTCCTTTGAAAAATCGGTTTGGCCACGATGCAGGGTATAAGGCCCCCCGCCACTCGGAATCTCGATATTGAAGAACCGGTTGAGCGGCTCAACGGAACCAAATGGCCTGTGCTCCGAATAAGCCATATGCGCATTGCCATACTCCCAGGCTCTCCAGTCAGCTCCCTGGGCACTTTCAAGTTCACTCATTGCTTCATCGAGAGATTTCATGACCATGTCGCCGCAACTTTCCGTTTTTGGCGTGCCAAGATCATCACACCAGTTGCGCAAGGTTCCACGCTCCATGATGCCAATCAGACGGGTTATACGCCCTCTGGCAAAGAGTGCATAATCGTCACCCAGATCATCTTGAAGGATGTTTTCGTGAAGGTGACGGAAAAGGGCCAGTGCAATGAGCGGCTCTGCCCTGTTGGCTTGCATACGCCCGTCCCAGCGCGCCAGAGCCTGTAGCACATTACCTGTCCTTCCCGCTCCGGCACGCGCCTGCCGGGCAGAAAGTCGCGCAAGTCTCAACAAAGGCGCAGACAAATCATCTGCCATTATTTTTCTGGAACTCTCAACATCATGGGGTTCCTTGCGTTCCAAAACCAGTTTCTCCGCACGCGCCTGCCGGAAGTGTTCAGCCCAGTCGTAGGAAATGTGAAGCGGATAGTCGTCCGGGAAAAACTTGGCATTTGCAGTAGTGAATGCACCTGTATCAGGGTTTTTGAAAACGGGAACATTGCGCGATTCAACAGGCTTTTGCCACTGGTATTGCGGCAACCAGCCGGGCGCCGGAGCCCTTCCGGCAAGGTCATTGCTGGCCAGACGGACCGGAACCCTGCCAGGCGTTGCCAGGGCAATATTCCCCTCAATATCTGCAATCACCACTGACTGCATTGGAGACACTGCCCGCTTAACGCCGTCGAGCGCCTCATCCACGCTCGTGGCTTTACCATTGAGAAAGAGTGTATCGATACTGGTATCGTCCTCCGCAAGCCCGTACCATCGAAGCGAAGCAACCATGTTTTCAGGCATGTGCGTCCCGAGATTCCTGAAACTGCCTGGCAAGACAGGGCCATGCCTGGTAACGCGACGTTCGAAGCTTACCGGCTCGCCATCTGATACACTGACCTGAACCTCATTTGTTTCAAACGTCTCCCATCCATCTTCGGTTTTGTACTGGTCAGGGTTTTCCGGATTTACAGCCTCCAGAAAAACATCCTGGGAATCGAGATTGGTTGTTGTCAGCCCCCAAGCGACCTTTGAATTTCTGCCAGCAACAACAAATGGAATCCCGGGCAACGTACCCCCCGCTATGTGGTGTGTTTCACCATTTTCCACCCAACTCAGGTGTGCCAGATAAAATGCCGAGGGTGCCGTCAATCCAAGATGCGGATCGTTGGCCAGCAATGGCTTGCCGCTGACCGTGCGAGAACCCGATATCACCCAGTTGTTGGAAGCTGATTGCCCGGTCAACCGGTCAAGCAAAGGAGCTGAAGCCAGTTGTGTCTTGCTTGCTCTTTCTGCCTGTCCGGGAGCGGTCAAACCGTACATCTTGCGCAAATCTGGCAGTGGCGGCGGATTGTCTCTTGGGCTGTAGGATACAATCTCTTCGATTTCCTTGGGAGCAAATCCGTTGGCTGCCATGGCAAGCCGCTGGATTTCCCGGTCCATGTTGTGCCCCAGCGTCAATCCCATGACCTTCAGGACAAGGATTGAATTCCAGGCTTCCCAAGGTTCCGGTTCATGGCCAAGTATCATGAATTCTGCAGGAAGCGAGGACTCAAGCATGCGTGTCGGGCGATTGATATACGCATTTACACCACTGGCATATGCTTCCAGAGCCGCTTTTGTTTCCGGCAACAAGCTCGCGTAGGATTTCCTAGCAGGTGATGCCATGTCCAGCGTTCGCAGGAATATGTCTGTTCCTACGGTTACCTCACCCAAAACCTCGGATAAGCGGCCTTCCCCGACACGGCGCAAAAACTCCATCTGCCAAAGTCGGTCACGGGCATGGATGTAACCGAATACCCGCATCGTGTCAGTAACACTTGCTCCGGCGACATGCGGAACTCCGTTTTCATCAAAATGGACATTTGCCTGACTATCAAGCCCTGCCAGCGCCACTTCGGCATTGTCGTCGGGCAATGTGCGATACAGCAAAACAGCAAGGACGATGCCCGCCAGCAATGCAGCAGAAAAAATAAGGCCGAGACCTGTTAACAGCCATTTAAAAAAGCGGTTCATTACTGTATTCAAGTCCCCTTATAGCAAAGCACGAACAGAGCAATCTGACAGGAAGGAATCAGAAATGGCAAGAGTAGCTTTTATTGGATTGGGAGTTATGGGATATCCAATGGCTGGACACATCGCCAAAGCCGGTTACGAGGTTTGCGTGTACAATCGCACGGCCGCTAAAGCCGAAGCATGGGTTGAAGAACATGGCGGAAGCTTTGCCACGACACCGGCCGAAGCAGCCAAGGATTGTGATTTCGTTTTTGCCTGTGTCGGTAACGACGATGACCTGAAAAGCGTCACATTGGGTGAAAATGGCGCATTTGATGCCATGAAGCCAGAAGCTGTCTTTATCGACAACACCACGGCATCCGCAGCAATTGCCCGCGAACTGTCAGAAGCTGCTGCTGAACGAAAGTTCGACTTTCTAGACGCACCCGTTTCCGGTGGTCAGGCTGGTGCTGAAAACGGCGTCCTGACAGTCATGATCGGTGGCGATCAGGATGTCTATGACAAGGCCCTGCCAGTCATCGAGTGTTATGCTCGCATGGTTGGTAGAATGGGACCGGCCGGTAGCGGTCAGCTGACGAAAATGGTCAACCAGATCTGCATTGCAGGCCTCGTACAGGGCCTGTCCGAAGGCATACATTTTGCCCAGAATGCAGGCTTGGATGTAGAGGCTGTTATCAATGTGATTTCAAAAGGTGCCGCCCAGTCTTGGCAGATGGAAAACCGCTGGAAAACAATGAATGACGGTGAGTACGAGCACGGGTTTGCAGCAGACTGGATGCGCAAGGACCTCTCCATTTGCCTCAATGAAGCCCGTTCAAACGGGGCCAACCTGCCTGTTACGGCACTTGTTGACCAGTTCTATTCCGAGGTCCAGAAAATGGGCGGTGGGCGCTGGGACACTTCAAGCCTTCTTGCCCGACTGAAAAATGCCGGTTAATGCTGGAAAGAGCACCTGCTTTTTGAAGCGGGTCTGAAAGTTTCAGTGGCGCAGCACCGGTCTTCGGGTTGGGCCACTGAGCATTACCAGTGTCCATCAGGACCTGAATACCCGATTGTGTTTATAGGTCGCCGATGTCACTGAAATTTGGCCGCACGCAACTTGCTATCCCTGGTCCCTCTGTTATTCCCGAGCGGGTACTTGGTGCCATGCATCGCCCGTCACCCAACATTTACGCCGGTGAATTGGTGGAGATGACGGAAAGCATTGTTCCCGACCTGAAGGCTGTCGCAAGGACAAAACATCAGGCGACAATCTATATTTCCAATGGACACGGCGTGTGGGAGGCAGCACTTCGCAACACTCTGATACCCGGTGACAAGGTTTTGGTTTTGGGAACCGGCCGCTTCGCTGAAGGCTGGGCCTCCATGGCAAAATCAATCGGCGTTGAAGTCGAGCTCGTCAATTTTGGCATGGAGGCCTGCGCAGATCCGGACGTACTGGAAGAAACCTTGCGGAAGGACTCAAAAGGCGACATTCGGGCCGTCATGATGGTTCAGACAGACACGGCGTCTTCTGTCATCAACGATGTCGCAGCTTGCCGACAGGCAATCGACCGAGCAAACCACAATGCCCTTTTCATGGTGGACTGCATTGCCTCCCTTGCATGCGACCGGTTTGAAATGGATGAATGGGGCGTGGATGTCACGGTTTCGGCTTGCCAGAAGGGTCTGATGACACCTGCCGGCCTCGGGTTCATATATTTCAATGACAAGGCTGCCGGCGCTAAAAAACGAACGTCACCGGGCGAGTACTGGGATTGGGACCTGCGGGCTGAGCCGGAAATATTTTATCAGCGCTTTGATGGAACAGCTCCGACTCATCATCTGTACGGTCTGAGAGCAGCATTGGACATACTTGTCCACGAAGAAGGCATTGAGAATGTCTGGACAAGGCACAAGACCATCGCACATTCTGTATGGAGTGCAATTGATGCCTGGGGAACGTCCGGAAGCATATCGCACAACATCCAGGACCGGGCCATTCGCTCCCATGCTGTCTCAACGGTCAACATGTCGGATGGCAACGCTGCAAAGCTTCGCTCCTGGACCGAGGAGAATGCCGGCCTCACCCTTGGCATAGGGCTAGGCTTCCCGGAGGCAGATTTCGGCAATCATTTCCGGATCGGGCATATGGGACATCAAAATCTGCCCATGGTGATGGGGGTACTCGGCACGATTGATGCAGCACTCAAGGCGCTCGACATACCACATGGTGATGGTGCGCTCGATGCCGCCAGCAAAGTACTGGCTGCTCATCCTGCCGCATAAACCGCCTACCCCTTTTCCGGCTTCACATAAGCCAACGGCAGTTGCGTCGTATCCTTGATGGAATCCATCGCAAAGGCCGAGGATACATTCTCAATATCGATTTCACTGACGAGGCGTTTGTAAAAGGCATCATAAGCCGCAATGTCGGGAACGGCGACTTTCAGAAGATAATCAATATCACCGCTCATTCTGTAAAAGCCGACAACTTCGCTGAACTTGACGATCACGTCCTGAAACCGCCTCAACCAGTCATCATTGTGCTGGTTTGTCTTGATTGAAACAAAAACCGTGACCCCGGCATTGATCTTCTTGGGATCGAGAATGGCGACCCGCTTGCGTATGACCTTGTCTTCTTCAAGCTTCTGTATGCGCCGCCAGCAAGGCGTCGTAGACAATCCTACCCGTCTGGCAATATCAGCAACCGGCAACGTCGCATCATCTTGTAATATGGCCAGAATTGCCTTGTCAGTCTTGTCCATGGGAAACTCTCGCCTCTAGAAAATAATTCCGCATTCTTCCTGAACCAGAAACTTCATTTTTTAGTCCGGGCAGTTTTAGCTGGAAATATGTGAAATTTAAAGGTTGGCAAGAACCTGATTTCTCAACTCGGGCAATAGATCACGGCTAAACCATTCATTTCTGGCGATCCATGCATTGTTCCGCCATGAAGGGTGGGGAAGCGGAAAAAATCTTGGATCGCAGGTGCTATCCAATACCTCACGCCAATCAGACACGGTTTCCGTCAATGTCCTTCGCGCAAGTTTTCCCAAGTGAAACTTCTGGGCATAAATTCCGATCAACAACACAAGACGAACTTGCGGCATTGCTTCAAGCACTTTTTGTTGCCACTTGGGCGCGCATTCCTTGCGTGGCGGCAAATCCCCGCCTTTTTTGTCTAGTCCGGGAAAGCAGAAGCCCATCGGCGCTATTGCCAGTTTGTCCGGGTTATAAAATGTTTCTTCATCAACGCCCATCCATTCCCTCAACCTGTCGCCTGACGGATCAGTGAAAGGTTTTCCGGATGCGTGAACCCGGGTTCCCGGTGCCTGGCCGATAATCATGAGCCTGGCCTTGTCAGAAAGCACGCAGACCGGCCTGGGTTCGTGAGGCAACGGCTTGCCGACCGGGTCTTCAACACAATGGCGACAATTGCGTATGGTCTCGTGCAGTTCAGTCAGTCCGCTCATCGCAGCCACCGCTCAGATAGCTGTGCTGGGGCGTTCCAACATTTCTTCAAACCAGCGCTTCAGATGAACCATTTCATCAGGCATTTTGATACGCGCCGGTTTCATGAACTGGCAGGAAACAAAGGCGGTAATATCAGCAACAGAAAGATGATCACCGGCAATAAAGCGATTGTGCTCGAGCTGATTGTTGAGGATTGGCATGTATTCAACTGCCTGTTTCTGGTTCTTCAAGCCCCATGCCTCGTTCTGGTCATCTTCGAGCACGGCAGCCCCCGGGTGCAAGTGACGAAATGAAAATGCCACACGCGCCATGAAGCCGAATTCAACACGCCGGTTCCACATCTCGACCATGACACGCTCATGACTGTTTCGGCCAAAAAGGGCCGGTTCAGATTGCATCTCTTCGAAGTAACGGCAGATTGCAATGGTTTCTGAAATCACGGTGCCATCATCCAGTTCGAGGAACGGAACCGTACCAGTCGGGTTTTTCGCTATCATCGCCTCGCTGCGATGATCATGGGCATTCAGGTCGAGCTGGATAACCTCCCCGATTTCTATACCCTTTTCTTTCAAAAATATTTGCACTCTCCGCGGATTGGGTGCGCGGCCGCCATCGTACAGTTTCATGAAACCTCCTGCTGCAAGACCTTCATCTTACCAGCGAAACAGTGAAGAAATAAAGCCTCTGCTATGTGCTTCGCGAGCATCTTTTCGCCACTCAGCCGGGCTGTCAAAAGAACCGGCCCATATTCCGGCAGCAGCATCCCTTGCCCTGCTTTCAGCAGCATAATAGTCCCCGAAGGAAACTGCCCAGCCAGCCTCAATCATTGCAAGATTGAGACTCTGTCCATTGGCATGGCATTCGGCCAGAAGCCTGTCATAGCGATCACGTTCAAAACCGCTGCATACCACTGTTTGCCCTGCCACCAGTGATTTGAGGTAATCTCTGGCTCTTTTCCCGCACGCATATGTCTGGTCCGGTTTTTCGAGCATGCAACGCTGGTTGTATTCCGGTGCATCAATGCCGAACAGGCGTATCTCCTCTCCCCCAAGATGCAGGCTGTCTCCATCAACAACTTTTGCACTGCCGGACAAGTCAGTTTCCGTGAAGCGGGCAAGAAAGATCAACACCACAAACATCCCGGCAAACAATACCAGAAGCTTGAGAAAATCCTTGATCTTTTGCATTAATCAACACCGTCTGAAGAAGTTGCCAAATGACCTTCCGCAGGTTTCTAACATCATATTAACCATTCCTGGTCATACTACATTAAGGTGTGCCTGCGAGGCGCAGTCAATTTGTAATGAGTAAGAACTGGCCAGATGACGCAACACAATCCGTCAGCCGACAAGAATGTATTGGACGTGCGCAAAAGACGTAGCGCATCGTCCAGTGCCGTTCGGGATTTTCGGGCCAGACTTTCCTCGGTTGGCACCGGCCTGTTTGCCTATGAACTGGACCTGATGCAGAGCTTCGCCAGAAACCACCTGCATGCCTGGTACCTGATGTCCGTTTTCACGCTCGGGATAGCGCTGCTTGCTATGCAATGGCATAGCTGGTTGACGGCGGGTTTGTGGGCCGGGTTCGCAATCGTTGCCTATCTGTTGCTGGGTGGCCTTGCCCGGCAATTCTTGAGGCAGGAGCGGAAACAGGAAGAATTGCCTGTCTGGCGCTTTCGGTTTGCGGCATCACAAACTCTGATAGCAGCGGTTTGGATAAGCTTTGCTTTTGCGACGTGCCCTACTGGTCCGGACCTTCAACATGCCATCATCCAGTTCTCTGCGATTCTGATATTCCAGGCCGCCACATTCATGTTCTCCTACACGATGCGGTATGGCGCCCTGTTGATGGTACTGCCGGCAACGCTTGTATTTGCAACAAGGTATTTCCTTACACTCGAACCGGCGATGGTTTTCATGGGCGCGACCGCCCTTGTTTCAGCCGTATTCTTCGTAACGATTGCACACCGCTTCAAGACATCGCTGCTTCTCATGCTGGAAAACAGAACAATCCAGGAAATGCTCATTGCCGAACTTGAAACCGAGAAATCGATTTCCGAAACCGCACGTAGCCAGGCCGAAGATGCAAATCTTGCAAAATCACGTTTTCTGGCGACCATGAGCCACGAACTTCGCACGCCGTTGAATGCAATACTTGGCTTTTCCGAAATCATGCGTGAGGAATTAATGGGCCCGATCGGAAACGACCAGTATCGGGATTATGTCGCGGATATCCACAATTCGGGAACACATCTGCTGAAACTCATCAATGAAATACTCGACATTTCACGTATCGAGGCAGGACGTCAGGAACTGAACGAAGTCGAGACCAGACTTGTATCGATTGCTGATGATGCTCGCCACATGATGAAGGTGAAGGCCGACCAGAAAGGCGTTACGCTTACGACTGCTTTCGAGGAAAACATGCCGAAAGTCTGGGTTGATGAACGTTCAATCCGGCAGGTAATTCTCAATCTGCTGTCGAATGCCCTCAAGTTTACGCCGACAGGTGGTACAATCACCATCAAGGTCGGCTGGACCTCCAAAGGCAGCCAATACATAGCAGTGAAAGATACAGGACCCGGCATTCCGGAAGATGAAATACCGATCGTTTTGTCTTCATTCGGACAAGGGGCAATTGCAATCCAGCACGCAGAACAGGGAACCGGTCTTGGACTGACAATCGTGCAAGCGCTCTTGCATATGCATCAGGGCCGTTTTGAGTTGAAGTCAGGCTTGCGGCAAGGCACAGAGGCAATTGCATTCATTCCGCGAGACCGTGTCCTCTTCAAGAAGGCGGAAAAAACCGCAGCCATGCCTGAAGCAGGTCACGCAAAAGTGGCCTGACCAAAGCCTCACTGTTTCCCTTGCAGGGCCAAACAAGACGATTTGACAAGACCGGCCGCCATTGCCACGCCCTCTGCCCCCTGACCACACCATGTTTCCGGCAGAAGGGTTTCAACTCCAATTTCAGATGGCAGCCCTGCCAGTTGATCATCAGGACTTTGGGCAAACATGCAATGGTGCACACTGTCTGCATCAAGGGTCTTGAGAATACTGAGGGCGGCAAGGCCTGCTACGCTGTCGACAATAACCGGTATGTGCTGCGAGCGCGCTGCGAGAATTGCACCGCAAAGGGCCGCCGTTTCACGCCCGCCCAGCCTGCGAAGCAGTTCAAGCGGATTTGCATGATGCCCCTTTGCATTATCAAGGATCTTTTTCAGCAGCTCTTCCGGAAGGTCATAATTGTCGGCAATCGCTGACACGTCCATATCATGAAGACTTGCCAGCAATGCCAGATTGGAAACGGAAATGCGAGGTTCGAGTGCCGCAACACAGAGAAGATCGGCACCGCCGGCAATTGCCTCCATGCCAAAGCCGATGGTCCCGGCACATCCCTTCTCGTCGAGTGCCGCTTCCTCCGAGATATCGCCAACCGGAATTTGAAGCGCAAGATCAAAGACTTTCAGCCCCAGATCATTCTGGTGGCAAATCCGGTTCAGCATGGCATTGCCTGCTGATGCCTCGGCCAGCATCTCATGCAAATCCCGGGAAACCGTGTTATCGGTCAGCCGGTTGTCCAGGCCATGCGTACCTGCAAACAGCGTAACAACTGCCCGGTGAACCGCAGGTGAGCGACCGGACCAGGCTGAATACCATTCGCAGATACGTCGAACTCCCCGTCCCGCTGCAGGGTTAAATTCATCAAGTTGTGCGCTCGTGTGCCGAAGGGCGTTTTCATCAATCTTCGGCAGGTTCGAAGCCAACTGCCTGATATCGTCAAAAGGTAAACCGGTTTCCCGCATGGATACTCCACTGGTAGGGGATGAAGAAAAACTGCACTGGATTGCGCTTTGGAATTCTCTTCCCATATTGTATCCAATGCACTTCAGTCCACTTCTAATCCACATTTCCGGTGATTTATAGATGAGCAAGATCCAGTCCCCCTGCATCCTTGTCTGCTCAATTGATACCAAAACAGGCTATTGTTTCGGCTGCGGCCGTACCCAGCAAGAAATCGGCCAATGGATGAACTACTCAGACAAGGAGCGCTCGGAGATAATGGAAGGTTTACCAGCCAGACTTGAAACTGTTGAACGCAAGCCCCGGAGGGAAACCAAACGGGCGCAGATGCGCCGCATGAAGCAACAAGCCCGGTCATGAGAAACAGCAAGACATTTTTCTGGATAATACTGGGCCTGATCGGTGGAATTGTACTCTATTTGGTCTTGAGCAGCGAAACTGCCGCTACCTTTGGCATGATGAAATCGGATTTTGCGCATTTCGCCCTACTCAGCCTTTGGTTCGCAGTCATCGCATCTGCCATCCTGCCAGGCAGGGGCAGTTTGCGGGAAGCGGCCAGAAATGCGGTACTTTGGCTACTGATATTCATTCTTCTCGCAGCCGGTTACGTTTTCCGGTTTGACCTGCAGGACATTGCATCACGAATGACTGCTGGTTTGGTGCCCGGCAGTCCGCGATCTGTCCAGTCCCTTGATGGCAAGGATCGCGTTGTGCTGTTCCGGTCAGCAAACAATCACTTTCTCGCCCGCATGACGTTGAACGGAACCACAACAGCGATGCTGATTGATACAGGTGCCAGCAGCATTGTACTTACGGAAAGGGATGCCGCAGCAGCCGGTATTGACACAGACAAGCTCGACTATTCAGTTGCCAGCAGCACAGCCAACGGTATCGGCTATTTCGCCCGGGCTGAAATCGACACTGCCACTCTGGGTCCCATTGAACGACGCAATGTTGATGTTCTTGTAGGACGCAGCAATTCCCTGGGACAAAGCCTGCTTGGAATGAGCTTCCTGAATTCCCTGTCAGCCTTCGAATTTCGCGGTGAAGAGCTATATTTGACTGATTGAAACACAAAAAAACGCGTTTTTTTGTGTTTCAATCATCCGTGCTGGTTTGATGAAGCCATAAATTTGAACAAAACCCTCCAACAGACTGATTTCACGAAAACATATTCGATTACCCCCCTTCCTGACCGAACAGGTCAACATGCAACTTCCGGGCCTGTCGGTTAACCATTTGCAGTGGCGATGTGCAATTTCGCACAGTTTGCCCCGATGTGTTGAGGCTTAATGGGAACCATAACAGCCCTGACATCATTGTAATGTCAGATAACACAGGGAAGTTGAACAATGAAAAATCTTGCAAAAACTGTTTTGGCAGCTGCTGGAGTACTGTTTTTGGCAGGTGCAACTACGTCTACTATCGCCATTGCCGAGGAACAATTGGGTAATGGAAATTCAACACTTATGAGCTACGCACCACAAGCCAGCTTTGATGATGGCCGGTTTGGACAGTTTGATTTTGATGGCGCTTTGCGTGATCAGGGTCACGAGCATGAATTGAATGATGCATGGCTTGGCATGTCAGCATATTCAAGCGATGGCCGGTATGTAGGTTACATTGAAGACGCCATACTTGATGAGAACGGCTATGTTACCGAACTGGTGGTAGGCACTCCCGAAGGCAACATTGCCGTACAGCTCGAAGCAAAATATGCCGAACTGCAAGAGGACCGAGTAAATCTTGCCATCACCGGCAGTGAATTTGCGAGCATTCTGACTGATGGCCAAGTAGTGTCGGCCCTGCAATAAATTGCACAATCAGGCCGCATCCAATTGATGATAATCGACTGCTGAGAAGGCAAGCCGAATGATTTCCGGGCTTGCCTTTTCCTTTGTGGATTCAACACTGAGAATTTGCCGGTACCGACGGGCACCTGAAACCTTTTGAAACAACCCGATCATGTGGCGGGTAATGTGATTCAATCTCCCTCCCCGCGAAAGGTGCATTTCAGCATAGTCGCACATGGCATCACACAACATGTCCAGACTGATTGGACTTCTGTGATCATCAAAAATCAAACTGTCTACAGATCTCAACATGTCAGGCCTTCTGTAAGGGGCCCTGCCAAGCATGGTTCCGTCGACGTATTGCAGGTGCTCGACTGCATCACTAATGGTTTCAATCCCACCATTGATTCCAACAAATTGGTCCGGGTTTTCCTGCTTGAGGCGATAGACGAGATCATAATCAAGCGGGGGAATAACACGATTTTCCTTCGGACTAAGCCCCTGTAGCCATGCTTTCCTTGCATGCACCCACAAACGGTCGCAACCTGCTTCCCAGACAGCTTTCGCCAATGCCATCAGGGCTATTTCGGGTGTCTGGTCATCCACTCCTATACGACATTTCACTGTTACAGGTATGCTGACTTCCGCCTTCATCGCACCAACACACTTGGCAACCAGTTCCGGTTCCTGCATCAAACAGGCACCGAATGTACCTGATTGCACACGATCGGAGGGGCAGCCGACATTGAGATTGATTTCGTCATATCCGAACACCTCCCCTGTTCTGGCAGCGCGCGCCAGTTTTTCAGGGTCACTCCCTCCAAGTTGCAATGCTACCGGATGTTCGGCAGGATCAAATCCCAAAAGCTGGACAGGATCACCATGTAGGATGGCGTCCGCAACAACCATTTCCGTGTATAGCAACGCATGCTTCGTCATGAGACGGTGAAAAAACCGGCAATGACGGTCTGTCCAGTCCATCATGGGTGCAATGGCAAACCGGTCTGATTGATATTCAGTCATTACTCACCGCACCCCAAACATTCACTGCAATTCGGCCTGAAAACAAAACACGCTCGCCCGACTTTACTATCACGCCGGTTTCTGAAACCCGCTCCAAACTGCGATTGCATGTGTCCATAAATCAGGGGCAATCTATACATCCACCATGCACCGGGGCCAACCGTTCATGGTCCCTAACACTTTAAAAACTGTATTTGATCCGAAAATGCGTCCTGGCAAAACGCTCAGGCCTGATTATTCAGGTTATGGAATAAACTGGCTCAGTCAGAGTAATTGCGGGTTCCCCGGATACCCAGTTTTTTCTCCAACAGCCGGATCGCAGTCAGAATGACCAACCCGGTAACGGCTGCCGGGATGGCAACGACCCAGTATCCAAGGCCCGCAGAAAGCCCTATCGCTGCTGAAAGCCACATGCTGGCACCGGTCGTAAGACCGTGAACTCTGCCTCGTGTGAAAATGATGACACCTGCAGCGAGAAACGCAACACCTCCCGTGACCGCTTCAATCAGGCGTATCGGGTCAAGACGCAAAACATTGTCTGAACTGTTCAGGTGCGGGGAAGCTTCAAGCAACAACAGGGTTACCAGTGCGAATGAAGCCGAAGCGACTCCGACCAGCATGTTTGTGCGAAGGCCAGCCGCATGATCTCGGGATTCACGTTCAAAACCGATTACCGAACTCAGCAGGGCAGCGCCCAGCAGGCGCACGCAGACCATTGCCAGTTGGCCATCGGCTACATATTCCGGAACCCAGTTTTCAAAACTCATGATGTCTCCCTGCTAATCATACCAACCCCTACCGAACAGAAAAGTTTCCTTCCGGCACAAGAATCACGCCTGTTTCACAAAGATTTTTTGCAGGCGGGACAAATTGCCCCAAAATTCAGGTTATGATCAGCTTTATGCATCCGGCCAGAACAATTATACCGGTACCAGCTTGGAGTACGACGAAATGAATTTCGAAGATTTCTTTAAAAATGAGCTGGACGCATTGAAAGAGGCTGGCAATTACCGGGTTTTTGCTGATCTTGAGCGCAGAAAAGGTTCATTCCCGAAAGCTGTACGGCATTCAGAAGACGGCACACGTGAAGTCACCGTATGGTGCTCGAATGACTATCTTGGTATGGGCCAGCACACCTCTACTGTCGAAGCGATGAAAGAAGCCATCGATCGCTGTGGAGCAGGAGCAGGTGGCACACGTAACATTTCCGGCACCAACCACTATCACGTACTGCTTGAGCAGGAATTGGCTGACCTGCATGCCAAGGAAGCCGCATTGTTGCTGACATCCGGGTATGTTGCCAACTGGGCAGCTTTGGGCACACTCGGCGCCCGTCTTCCGGATGCCACGATTTTTTCAGATGCTCTCAACCATGCCTCAATGATTGAAGGCATGCGTCACAGCCGTGCAAACAAGGCCATTTGGAAACACAATGACGTTGAGGATCTGGCCCGAAAGCTTGCTGACGCAGATCCGGATACCGCGAAGATTGTTGCCTTTGAATCAGTTTACTCCATGGATGGTGACATTGCACCCATAGCAGAAATCTGTGACGTGGCAGAACAGTATGGCGCCATGACATATCTCGATGAGGTTCACGCCGTGGGCATGTATGGTCCTCGTGGTGCGGGCATTGCCGAGCGTGAAGGCCTGATGGATCGTGTGACATTGATACAAGGCACTCTGGGCAAGGCATATGGTGTCATGGGCGGATATATCACCGGCTCGGCCAACCTGATTGACTTTGTTCGCTCCTTTGCGTCCGGTTTCATTTTCTCAACTGCCCTTCCCCCTGCACTTGCTGCTGGTGCATGCGCATCGGTACGCCATCTCAAAAACAGTGATCTGGAGAGGATGAGACAGCGCAGGAATGTACGCAAAGTACGCGAGCGTCTGGATGCTCTGGGATTGCCCCACATGGACAACGACAGCCATATCATCCCTGTGATGGTGGGCGATCCGAAAAAATGCAAGTTTATTTCCGACCTGTTGCTCGAGCAGTACGGGATTTATGTTCAACCGATCAATTATCCCACTGTTCCCAAAGGCACAGAGCGGTTGCGCATCACACCTTCACCGATGCACAGCGATGAGGATATAGACAATCTGGTTACGGCCCTTTCCGAACTGTGGTCGCAATGCGCCCTGGCAAGGGCTGTTGCCTGACCGTAACCCGCTCCCTCTAAGGCGCCAGAACCAGTTGCATCCCGGGCCGCAGGCGTTTGGGATCCTTGATACCATTGCGCTTGATCAATGCGGCTGCAGGAATACCGTTGCGCGAAGCAATGGCGCTCAGCGTATCACCCGGCTGAACCGTGTAGAAACCGATCTCTGACGATGCTGCAATTTCACCAATCGAGTCCGGTGTTTCATTTTTTTCGCTGCGGGGAACAGATGCTGTATACATCGGATCTACGACCGGTGACGGGGCAAACTCCCGTTTCACAGGCACGAGAAACGCATCATTGACCTTTTTCGCAATTCGGGTTTGCTCCCAGTCCTGCTGCAATTCCACTTCTGCAACCGTATTGGCCTGATCGCTTTCTGTGAAAAATTTGGCAATACCGAACACGAACCCGGCAACCATCATCCCTGCCACTACCTTGACGGCGATCGGCGCAAGATCAATCATCCGGTCAGCATAACCGTGCTGGGTTGGATCAATCGCTTCTGACTGAGTATAAGGCGCCTGTACAGCAAGCAACGAGGCATCGTCCGCGGGAATCGCGGTTTCATCTTCCCGTGTTGAAGACATTCCTACTTCGTACATGACGTTGGCTCATAGCTCACACCTATCCCCAACAGTGTAGAAGTGAGTGGTTAACAAAATTGTGCCATAACCCTTCTGATCAGTTGGTGATGCAACTAAACACAGACGAAAGCACGGAATGATCATTGGTGAAAATACAATGAGACGGCAATTTTCAAGCTTTGTGGTTGCAGGGCTGATTACCACCGTTTTCCAGTATGCAATCCTGGTTTCGCTTGTGGAATTCAACCTGCTTCAACCGGTCCATGCTTCTGTCTGGGGGGCAATTGGCGGAGCTGTTTTGAGCTATTACCTTAATCGCAAGTATACGTTCCGTTCGAACGCAGCACACAAGAACGCCGTGCCAAGGTTTTTTACTGTTGCAGCCCTGGCAATCATCAGCAATGCATTGCTGATGTTCCTGTTTGTAAGGCTGCTGCACATCCCCTATATTCCGGCTCAAATCATAACGACCGGCGCAATCATTCCGATCACTTTCGGCCTGAACAGGATCTGGTCTTTCGCAACCACCGACTAGTCTTTTTCCGGATACCCATGTCATACAACCCGACTTTTCAATTCAGCCACGCGATAACCCGCCGTCCATCTGCCAGCATTGTCAACGGACTGCGGGCAGAAGATACCGGCACGCCCGATCTTGCCCTGATGCAGCAACATCACAATGAATATGTCGGGCTGTTGCGCGAAACCGGAGCAGATGTCACCGAACTGGAAGCGCTCGAAGCATTCCCCGATTCCGTCTTCGTGGAAGATGATGCGCTTTGTCTTCCCGGCCTTGCTGTCCTGATGCGTCCCGGCGCTCCATCACGACTTGGAGAGGTCGAGCACATGGCACCGGCCCTGCGAAAACACTTCAAAACAGTAGCCGCAATCGAAGGGCCCGGTTTTATTGAAGGCGGCGACATACTGCTAACTGACAAGGAAATCCTGGTCGGGAAATCCGCACGCACCGACTCTGAGGGAATCGCAGAACTGACAAGGATAGTAGAACCTCATGGGCACGTTGTGCGCGAAGTGGACACCCCGGCCGGTGTATTGCACTTCAAGACAGATTGCTCACTGCTTGGAGATAACACCATTTTGTCGACAAAACGGCTTGATGCATCAGGCTGCTTCGCAGGATATCGCGTTATCCATACAGAGGATGATGAAGAGGCCGCAGCCAATACTATTCGCTTCAATCAGTTTGTCATCATGCCATCAGGCTTTCCCAAAACCGCAGAAAAATTGATGCGGGAAGGCTTTGAAGTCCGCCACGTGGGCAATAGTGAATGCGCAAAGCTCGATGGCGGAATGTCTTGTCTTTCCTTGCGTTTCAACGCCTGACCCAACAACACCCGAACATCAAAAATCTGCCTTTAGCTGATCTGGACCTTGTAGCCTGCACGGGGGAAATGCACATGCAGATTGCCAATGCCAGGCTCCTCCCGGGCGAGGGTAATTCTGTGTCCGCTTGCTGCTGCAACGATACCTGATACAGGCTGCTCACCACCATCAACATCGGGCGAGATGGTCACTTCCATACCCGCTTTCAGTCCCTGCGGGTCATTGCTGTCGCTGCCTTCGATTTGTACAGGCTCATGTGCTGCAGCAATCTCTAGCGATTTCTCTGCTTCCATCTGCTCCACTGTTCCATGCCCGATTTCGAGCATGTTGTTTTCCCATCTTTCGAGGTGATCAAACCCGGACAGAAACCGTGGCCCGCCCTCCCATCGACCACGGATGAACCACACAGCATGATAGACCTGCGCATCAAATGCAGAGCCCGCTTCCCCGGTGAGAAAACTGCGACCGTCTGAAAGCAGATCATCCAGCCACAACAGCATGGCACGCATCTGGGCAACGATGTGGGGCAATTCGGAATTGGCAGCTTTCAGGGCAGCTGCCCAGTCTGTTCCGAAATAGAGACGTCCGCGGTCCTCGGCAAAATCCTGTGGGAGATTGTCCCCCGCAGACCCCAGCACCAGCTTCACCGCCAGATCGAAGAATGCGCCATCCGTTAGCCTGCTAAGAAACCACAGCAAACCGCTGTCTCGCGTCGGAAAGAATGTCGGCGACGGAAACCGCTTCTCAAGTTCCATGATGATGCAGGCACTGTCGCAGTAAATGTCTGCACCAATCTGGGCAACCGGCGTACGTCTGTAACCGCCTGTCAGCTTTACGAGGTTTTCCTTTGGCGGCAGGCGGGGTATTTCCACGTGGTGCCATGTGAGCCCCTTGATACCGAATGCAACACGCACTTTTTCAGCAACAGGTGATTGCGGATAATTGTGCAGAATCAGTGCGGAAGAAAAATCAGTCATGAAAAATCCCGGAAATTGATTAAACAAAAATGTGATTCATTTCCTGAACCATGTCACATATCCGGTTCAAATCCCTCATCAATTCTTGTAATGTCCGCGAAGTTTGAACAATCACGCAGAGGTAGCCGCCAATGGAGATGCAAGACGAAGTTCGCATTCCTGCTCCACGAGATCAGGTATATGCAGGCCTGAATGATCCGGAAATTCTCAAACAGTGCATTCCGGGCTGCGAAGAACTCGTCAAACATTCCGATACGGAACTGGAGGCAAAGGTCCAACTCAAGGTCGGCCCGGTTAAGGCAAAGTTTGGTGGCACGGTAACACTCGATCCGAGCAATGCACCGGAGCGGTTTTCACTCAGCGGCGAAGGCAATGGTGGCATGGCAGGGTTTGCCAAGGGCGGCGCAGACGTGGAACTTGAAGAGGATGGCGACGAGACCATTCTACGCTACAATGCTAAAGCTGACATTGGCGGCAAACTCGCCCAGCTTGGTTCCCGTCTGGTCAAGAGCACATCGCAAAAGCTTGCCGGAAAGTTTTTCGAAAACTTCAAGGAAGTAATGAGCGAAAAGAACGGAGCGTAATCATGTCACAAGGTCTGATGAATGTGGTCTTTGTGCAAATCCGATGCAAACCCGGCACCGCTTACAAGGTTGCCGACGTACTTTATGAACGTGAAATTTGTTCATCACTCTATTCTACCAGTGGTGAATGGGACTTGATGGCAAAAATCTATCCACCAAAGGATACTGATGTCGGCAAGTTCCTGAATGACAACCTGCTCGATATCGAAGGGGTCGAACGAACTCTTACGACCCTCACTTTCAAGGCATTCTGACCGATTGTTTCAAAACCAGCCATGAAAAAGGCCGGCAATTCGTTGCCGGCCTTTTTATATTGTGCGTGTCCGAAGCTTGTTAAGCTTCGTCATCTTCCTTCATCAGCTCTTCCTTGCTCACCTTTTTGTCGGCAAGTTCGGCCTTGTCCATGATGAAGTCGATCACCTTGTCCTCATAGATCGGCGCACGCAATCCGGCAACCGCATCGGGATTTTCACGGAAATACTTCAAAACCTGCTCTTCCTGGCCAGGGTATTGCTGAAGTTGCTGGTAAACAGCTGATTGCATTTCTTCATCAGATACGTTGATTTCAGCCTTTTCGCCAATTTCGGCAAGGACGAGGCCAAGTCTTACGCGGCGTTCTGCAAGGCCTTGGTATTCTTTCTTGGCATCTTCTTCCGTTGTGTCCTCATCAGCAAATGTTTTGCCTGAACGCTCCAGTTCACCGGTCATTTGTTCCCAGATATTGTTGAACTCCTGCTCAACCATCTTCTCCGGAAGTTCCATTTTGGTTTTGCTGTCCAGTTCGTCCAGGATTTTGCGCTTCACCTTGGAACGGGTAAAGGAACCATACTGGCTTTCAAGCTGTCCACGAACTGCTTCACGGAGCTTCTCGGCGCTTTCAACGCCTAGTTTCTGAGCTAGTTCGTCATCAATTTTCACTTCGCCCGGTTTTTCAACCTTGAGCACCTTGACGTCAAACTCGGCATCCTTGCCAGCAAGATGGGCCGCGCCATATTCATCCGGGAACTTGACCTTTACAGTCAGTTCGTCACCGGCCTTTGCTCCCTTGAGCTGATCTTCGAAACCGGGAATAAACCGGCCGGAACCAATCACGAGTTGGGCTTCATCATCAGCGCCACCTTCAAAAGGCTCGCCATCGATCTTGCCCAGATAGTTCATGGTAATGCGGTCATCATCAGCGGCCTTGCCCTTTTTCTCGTCATAAGGGCGACTGCTCTCGGCAATTTTCTGGCACTGCTCTTCAACTTCCTCGTCACTGACTTCAGCAACCGGACGCTCGATCTTGAGTTTTTCCAGATCCGGAACATTGATCTCCGGAATGATTTCGTAGGACATCGAAAATTCGAAATCCTTGTTGCCTGCCAGAATTTCTTCAGCTTCCTTCTCGTCTTCAGTCATCGAGATTTCAGGCTGCTGGGCGGCACGTTCTTCACGCTCACGCAGTACTTCGCCCGTACGTTTGGAAACATACTCATTGACGATTTCAGCCATGGCCTGTTTGCCATACACTTTTTTCAGGTGAGCGATCGGTACCTTGCCCTGACGGAAACCGTTAAGACGAACCTGCGACTTTAGGCTTTCCAGACGCTCGCTGAGCTGACTTGCCATGTCGGATTTCGGAACCGTGATTTTCAGTTCCCGTTTCAAACCTTCATTGAGGGTTTCAGTGACCTGCATATTTCAAACCTGTTTTTGCAACCGGATACAATCACTGGCTGACTTGCCGACAGCATCCGTTGATGATTTCCTTTACGAGAGAATTGGGGCTCAGGATAACGCACACATGCGAAAACACTGCAAAAACCCCGGTTCACGCTTGGGCACAGGCAATAGCAGAGCGTTTGGCGGCTCGCAAGTGTCCATTTCCACCTGTCATGGCCCGGATATACGTTAACAGGCAACAAAACCGATAAAACATCCGCACGAACGTTTGAAGGAACGTTGCTTACCGTAGCGCATTGAAAGTGTATACTTGCCCCAAGGAACTACAAGGAACCCGCTATGACCCAACATATTTCCAGAACCGGAACAATACTTCTGATCGGAGCGGGACTGCTCTCTGCACCTGTCGGGACTGCAATGGCCGGTCAGCCTGATGTAAATCCAGGATTGCAGCAATTGCTTGTTCTGGAAAGCCGAAATGAGAAAAGTGACGGCTTCGTCATTGAAGTTGACACCGATTATACCGGAAACCGCCGCATAGACCGCTATCAGAGCAATATCCAGCGAAATGCCATTCGGGAAAAGCGGAACAATCGCAGAAACATATTTCAGCGGTTTTTCGACCGGAACAGACGCAACTGACAAGCGGTCCGTTTACCGTAGCCTTTATCGGCATAATGTCCGGCCGGCTTTGACAAATTCGCCTTGTTTGCCCCACAATCGAACGATATCTGATCGATTGAGAGTAACGGGTACAGGGCGATGCTGGATACAAACAATGCTTCCAAGATAAAATCCGGCATACAGGGCCTGGAGGTCGTTACCCGTTTTGCACTGGCAATCCTTGCCCTTGCCTCGGGTGTTTATACGTATCTGGGTGTCCGCAGCCTGCTTGATGGTTCGGCAACGCAGGTGTTTCTCGCAGCAGTGGTTTATTCCACAGCCGTTTCTGTCGGCATATACGCATTCTGGACATATCTCATGAAATTTGTCCCGCTAATGCAGGACGGAACCCGCAGGCTGGCCCTGTTTGGAACAATGGCAATCGGATCAGTCATGATCATTGCCATGTCGTCATGGCTGAATGCCGCCGCACTGGCCGGATCTGCAGCAACAGAACAGCACCTTGCCCAGACCCTTGAGGGTTATGCCAGTGACCTGGAGAAAGCCAACGCCAATGCCCTATCGGCCCAAAGCTTGCTGCCGGATGTGCAACGCGCATCCGAACGCTTCAAGCGGCTGGCCGCAGAAGAGGAAACATCAGGCGCACTGACAGGAACTTCCGGTTCAGGCAGCGTTGTTCAACTTCTCCGGCAAATGGGTGCCCAACTGGACGAACTTGCGGAAACGATTTCCGCTTCACGGCAGGAAACTGCCCAGCTTTTCGATGAAGGACGTGGCCATCTTGGCAAAATGAGATCGCTTGTATCTGCGCCAGGGGCTGTGCAACCGCGTGCAGATGAATTTTCCAGTGAAGCGGTAGCCCTTGCCGGTGTCATCGCGGCACTTCAGGAAACATCAATTGCACCTTCCGTCCGCCGCGCATCGGAAGATCTTTCGCTCGGGTTCATTGCCCCGATCGCTGATGGTTCAACCCGGGATCTTGCAACACGACAGAATACTGTAATCGATACGGTAAAGGCATCTGTTTCTGCCCAGTCACAAGCACTTGCTGCTGCCGCAGACCAGATATTGGCTGAACCGACCGTTCCGGCAAGGCGTTTCGTGCCTTTGTCCAGCGCAGAAGCCGTACTTATTTATGCTTCCGATTTTGCTCCCAGCTGGGCTGGCGCCATTTCCATAGACATTTTGCCAGCCATTCTGGTTCTCATCCTTTCGGTTGCCCATTCTGCCATTCGGGAGGATACGGCCCTTCTTGAGCCCGCCGAACGTATAAGTGCCGCAGAAATGATACGGGCTGTCAGCATGTATCAGGAAATGACGTCTCGGGAAAAACGGCTTCTGGAAGAAAGGGCCGGAAGTGTGGACAACGATGATAACCGTTCTGACACGGAAGCACAGTCATCAGACGGGGATGAACCGGAAGACGGCGACACAGTGATGACCGGGTCCGGCACCACGCTTTTGAGACCTGTTGCAGGAAGTCAGCGTGACCGTATCGAGAAAAGCCGGAAATGACTACAGGCTCTTCCGGTAACCGCATATCCAGACCACTGGCATCTTCTGCCTCATGGATTCGCTTTTTTGATGATGCCCGCGTTCTGAAATTTGCTTTCTACGCCCTGCTGTTCGGTGTCATCGCGACACTCTTCAATGACTATCGGGAGTTGGCGAGGGAAGAAGCCTTCAAGCAACAGATCATGCCGATCCGTGACCAGCCCGTCCTGCCCTCTCATACCCCCCGTACAATTGAACAAACCGGTGATGATGAGCCTGAAGACAGGGAGCGCCCTGCTGTAACTACCGACAGGGAAATCCTCAACCAGCCGATGACAATCGAACTGGCAGGCGATGGCGTATTGAAACTTGCTGGCTCGATTACACAAGGCACAGCAACGGCATTCCTTGAAAAAACGGGACAGATTGGTGAATACATCAAGATCATCGACCTCAATTCACCGGGCGGCTCGGTGTATGATGCCCTGGAAATTTCTTCAGCGATCAGGGAAAATGGCTGGAATACACACGTTGCAGACGGAAACCTGTGCGCATCATCCTGTCCCCTTGTCTTCGCGGGAGGGAAAGAACGGAAGGCAGGGGAAAACGCTGCCATCGGTGTTCACCAGGTTTTCGCAGTCGGCGACGACACGCGCTCCAACAGCGAGGCTATCTCCGGGACTCAGCATACAACAGCACAGATTACCCGCCACCTTGAAACAATGGATGTCGATCCTGTCTTGTGGATTCATGCACTGGAAACTCCGCCAGACAAACTGTTCTACCTGAATCGTGAAGAACTGGAAAAATTCCGCCTTGTCACAAAATGACTGGATCAGCGCTTTTCCAACGCGGCCAGTCACGTTAAAGAAGGCCGCTGAAGACAATTCCTTTCGGGTAGTGATTTGACTGATAATGAAGAAATGCAAATGCGGGTTGAGTTTCTCGCTGCAATGCGCCGCGTCGCCAACAGTGTAACAGTCGTAACAACAGATGGTCCCGGTGGGAGACAAGGCGCAACCGTCAGTTCGTTCTGTTCGGTCTCAGCCGATCCCCCTACCCTTTTGGTTTGCCTGAACTGCGACAGCAGGGTTCATGATGCTGTCCACAGCAACGGCACCTTCTGTGTCAATGTATTGCCTCGCGGCCTTGAGGAATTGTCACACCGCTTCGCCGGTTTCCTTGATGAAGAAGAGCCCGACCGCTTCAGCAATGTCGCCCTGAAACCGGACCTTGAAGGCCCTTCCATCATCGCGAATGCAACTGCTTTTGTTTGCAAGACAGAACAGGCCGTGCGTTCCGGAAGCCATACGGTGTTTATTGGTCACGTAGTCGATATTCACCGGGGTGTCGACGAGCCCCTGATTTATCTCGACGGGAAATACCGGGAGATTGCACCCCTGGAAAAATGAATACAGGAAGCCTTCTCAGTTTCCACCGATTGATCTGGCAATGAATACCCCGCCAATGATCAAAAGCGCATAGAGCACAAGCTTGCGGAAATGCTCATTGGAAATGTGGTTTCCGCAAATGTTTCCCAGCCACATTCCCGCGAAAGCCGGGAACAGAATGGCAATTCCCGTCGCGAGAATGTTGCCGTCCACAAATCCGACAGCCCAAAGCCCTGAACTTATAAATGCACCCGAAATGGTGAAGAGCAGTGCGAGGCTGGAACGAAAAGCCTGACGGTCAAGGTTTATCCCGACAAGATACATGATGAAAAACGGACCGTTAATCGAGGTCAGACCGCCAACAACGCCGGCAACAAACCCGTTGGCAATACCGACAGGGCGTTGTTTTTTTTCAGGGATCGAAATCCGGAAACCGGTCAGGTTGTAAGCCGCAAACAGGACCACCATCATACCCACCAGAAGCAGTATCACGTTGCCATCAAGCGCTGAAAGATACCAGGCTCCCAAAGCTGTGCCCGGTGCCAGCAACAGCAGGACCGGTAGCGTATTCGCAAAAGCTTTTTTCACACCACCCGACTGAAACAACTGGCCGATATTGGTGGCCGGTTGAACCAGTGCCGACAACGCGATTGATACCTCGATCGGCGAGACAAACGGCAGGAGCGACATGGTTATGAGTGGCAGGCCGAAGCCTAAAACCCCCTTGAGAAATCCTCCGAGAAAAAAGATTGTCAGTACAGCCAGAAAATCCAGCCACTCGAAACCAAAAATCAAGAGAGTTCTCCACTACCGTTTTTTTTGCGTTTTCGTAACGTGCCGGCGATGAAAAGACTGGTTCGCGGCATGTATCGGTAAGGCCCCTTCGTATCCGCAGCGGGCTGCGACAGGTAGCGCCAGAACGTATAGATCAGCAATGCCACATGGGCCAGCATGATAAAACTGAACATTGCCGGAGGGCCGTATCTTCCGATAAGAAAACCGGCAATTGATGGTGCAAGCACGGAGCCCAGAGCGAAAAAGAAGATCAACGAGGCGCTAAGTGCAAGCATGTCATCCTTTTCTGCCGTGTCGCTCGCATGAGCAGCACATATCGAATAGATTGGCAGTGTGGCAAAACCGAACAGAAAGCTCCCGACATAAACAAACGGCATGCCTGCAACAGAATCGATCACCTCGGTCGAAATCGCCGCACAAACCGCGATTGCCATAACGCTGAAACCGACGAGTATGCCGCGCCTGCTGAAACGGTCTGCAAGCATTCCGGCAGGCAGTTGCGCCACAAGCCCGCCAATCAGCGCCAGCACCAGAAACAGGGCAACCCCCTCTTTCGTCAGTCCTGATTGCGAAGCGTATATCGGGGCAACCATCCGGAAGGATGAGTTGGTGGCACCGACAACCACCACCCCAAGGGCGGCAAGTGGAGACAGGCCATAGACGAAAAGCGGCTCGAACTTCGTCGCCTTGGGCAAAGAGGGGTTGGTCGTCTGGGTCAAGGCGAGCGGTACAAGGGCGAGACACGCAACAACTGCAATCAGGTTGTAAGATATGTAATGGGCAGGTGTCAGTCCGGCGATCACAATCTGGGAGAGCAGCATTCCCACCATGTCCACCATTCTGTAAACGGAAAACACGGTTCCGCGATTCTTGTTGTTCAGCTTCGACTGCAGCCAGCTTTCTATAACCGTATACGCACCTGCCACCGCGAACCCGGCCAGTACACGAAGCAGCATCCAGAATTCCGGCACTTCAAGCACAGGATGGAGCAAGACCGATATGGCCGAAACTGACGCCATTACAGCAAAAACACGGGCATGTCCTGAACGCACAACCATGTAGGGACTGAGCACGCACCCGGCAAAAAAGCCGATATAATGGGCAGAACCCATATAGCCGATTTCCGTGGGGGTGAAATCAAGCGCCAGACCTGACAAGGCATCAAGAGGGCCAAGAGACCCTACCCCGATCTGAACAAAAATCACGGATAACAGCAGCGCCGAAAGGGAAATCAGTAATCGCAATGTATCCGGCCTCCGCCGGAATGGAAATGGGAGACAATGCTTGCAGCTTAGACCTTGCAAATGCATTGGCAAGGTTTTTCGACACCCGATGTCCGGCAATTATCCCATCATGCCACCAGACAATTGTTTGCCAGTCTCAGAATGGGCGATTTCAACCCAATTCTAGTCGAAAAAAATGGAACCAAGCTTCTCAGCACCTTCAAGAAGGTAATCCTTGCGGGCAATGGCGGCTTCAATCGACAATCTCTGAGTCGGCGCATGAAACGCTATGGATGCACAATATCTGGATTTGGAATCATGCACGGGAACAGCAACAGCCACCATGCCTTCCATGAATTCCTCATTGTCCACCGCATAACCCTGTTTGGAAATGGCAGCCAATTCTTCCAAAAACTTCTCGGGATCATTGAAGGTGTTGGCCGTCAGTTGCGGCAGCTTCATGGCGCCGACAAATTTCTTCCTGGCTGCAGGCGACAGGCTGGCAAGAAACGCTTTTCCACTGGCGGTACAGTGAAAGGGAACATGTGAACCCACCGGCAACTGGATGCGGAATGGCCAGTCTGTCTCCACGCGTTCGAGATACATCATGCCATCATCTTCAGGTACAACAAGATTGACGGTTTCATTAACTTTCTCGGCAATCTGCACAAGCACTTGCCTGACCGCAATCTGGTCCCTGGAATTGTAGAGTATGCCCGAAGCCAGGCTTTTGAGTCGCGGACTGGGTTGCAGTCTGCGACCGTTCTTTTCCCGAACCAGAAAGCCCTCTTCCTCTAGCGTCGTACACAACCGGTGGACAGTCTGTTTGGGAAGTCCGAGTTCTTCATTGATTTCAGTTGGCGTCATGGGCCGCGCCGAAGTCCCGAATATTTCGAGAATTCTCAAAGTTCGCAAATTGGTTGGTATGCGTTTTGGTGATCCCACGTCCAGTCCTCCCAGCCTTCAACCCTGTTTTGCCTGTTCAGAACAAAACTTTGTCGAGAATTGCACTTGTGTGGCACAAAAAAATCGTGTTTCATAAGTTTGCGGGACAAAAAGTCTCATTTTTTGAGCATTTTGTCTAGAGGTGGAGATAAATAAGTTGGATTTTGATTACGTTGTCATCGGAGCGGGATCGGCGGGCTGTGTCTTGGCCAATCGTCTGTCAGCCAATCCGGCAAACGACGTCGCGCTGCTCGAGGCAGGCGGCAAAGACAACTATCCCTGGATTCATATCCCGATTGGCTACTTCAAAACGCTACACAATCCGAAATATGACTGGTGTTATCGCACGGAGCCTGACCCGGGCCTCAACGGACGATCGCTCGAATGGCCGCGCGGCAAGGTGCTTGGCGGCTCAAGTTCAATAAACGGGCTTTTGTATATTCGCGGTCAGAAGGAAGATTATGACCTCTGGCGACAATTGGGGAATATCGGATGGGGGTTTGACGATGTACTGCCCTATTTCGTCAAGTCGGAATCAAATGAAAACGGCAGTGACGCCTATCACGGCGCTGATGGCCCCCTTGCCGTATCAAACATTCGGGTCAAACGCGGTGTAACCGATGCCTTCATCGAGTCTGCGGCATCCATTGGCATACCCAAATCAGATGACTTCAATGGCGAGAGCCAGGAAGGTGTCGGGTATTTCCAGCTTACCAAGAAAAACGGGCTTCGCTGGTCCAGTGCAAAAGCATATCTGAAACCTGCCCGGTCGCGTCAAAACCTTTCTGTAGTGACGCATGCCCTTGCTCGCCGGATCGTTTTTGAAGGCAAGAAAGCGGTTGGCGTCGAGATCAGCCGTAACGGCAAGATAGAGACCATACGTGCCCGCAAGGAAGTCATTTTGTCTGCAGGCGCAATTGGTTCACCGCAAATCCTGCAATTGTCAGGTGTGGGTCCCGCAAGCGTCCTCAAAGAACAAGGCATAGATGTTTTGTCGGAACTCAAGGGTGTTGGTGAAAACCTTCAGGATCACCTGCAAATCCGTTCGGTGTACAAAACCTCTGAAAAAACCCTCAATGACGAAGCCAATTCCTGGTTCGGGCAAGTGATGATTGGCGCACAATACATGCTTCAAAGACGTGGCCCAATGGCCATGGGTGTAAGCCAGGTTTGTGCGTTTGCCCGATCCGACGAGGCCCTTGATGTGCCGGATATCCAGTTCCACATCCAGCCACTTTCGACAGACAATCCCGGTCATGGCTTGCACAAGTTTTCGGCATTCACCTCGTCTGTATGCCAATTGCGTCCGGAAAGCCGTGGCCATGTACATATCAATTCTGCTGATCCGGAAGCATATCCGAAAATCTTTGCGAACTACCTGGCAACTGAAACTGATTGTTCGGTGGCTGTTCGGGGTGTGCGGCTTGGACGAAAGATCGCCAAGGCCAACCCGCTCGCCTCGATGATTACAGACGAACACGAACCGGGCTGGAATCTGGAAAGTGATGACGAAATTCTCGATTGGGTAAGAAACCGTGCAACCACGATTTATCACCCCACCAGCACCTGCAAGATGGGGAATGACGACATGTCTGTCGTTGACAACCGTCTTAAGGTGCATGGCTTTGACGGGCTCCGGGTAGCCGATGCATCCATCATGCCCACTCTTGTATCTGGAAACACTAATGCACCAAGCATAATGATTGGCGAAAAGGCCTCTGATCTGGTGCTGGAGGACGCTGTTTGATGTTTGACCTGTTTGCCGACTATTTCAAGATCATAGTGGCTGACATTGTCCTGTCAGGCGACAATGCGCTGATCATTGGAATGGCGGCTGCCGGATTGGCACCTGAGTTGCGCAAGAAGGCCATACTGTTCGGAATGGTGGTTGCTGCCGTGCTGCGTGTGATCTTCGCACTGGTTGCAACCAAGCTGCTGGGCATTCCGGGCCTCTTGCTGGTTGGCTCTCTGCTTTTGTTCTGGGTTTGCTGGAAGCTTTACCAGGAAATCCGGGACAATGTTGACCGGGAAGCCGAAGAAGCGCTGGAGGCCGCGGGCAATCCCGGTGAAGGCTACACGGGCCCTCCCCGGCGAAGCCTGGGCTCTGCATTGTGGACAATCACACTCGCTGACGTTTCCATGTCCATCGACAATGTGCTTGCCGTTGCAGCAATTGCCGATGGCGATTCTACCAAACTGGTTGTCGGACTGGCGATTGCGATCATTGCCATGGCCTGTTTCGCTACCATGATCATGAAGCTGTTGACCCGTTATCCATGGATTTCATGGCTCGGTCTGGTCGTGCTGGTCTATGTATCAGCCGAAATGCTCTACAAAGGGATATTCGATCCGCAAAGAGGCATTCTTGCCTACCTTGGCGGAACAGGAGGAATACCCGGAGCATCATAGAAGATTTGCATCTGCATGCAGCATGTTTGCGGCAGATGCACGGTTGAGGCCCAGGCCTCACGGGAAAATTGTGATGGACAGCCATCGTCCCCACACCTTCGAGGGGGAATTGCGATGCCGTCACATTCATTTGTCGAAGGAGGAGAAGACAGAAGGGAGGAAATCCATGTCTATTCTATCGAAGACTGCAAAACTCTTTGCAGGTTCTGCGGTGGCACTTTCGATCACCGCTTCTGCGGCATATGCCGAAACGGTTATCCGCATTCAGTCCGTGCTTCCTGCAAAGGCGGACGAAGTGTTCATGCTCAATGATTTTGCCAAGGATGTCAGTGATCTGACCAATGGTGAAATCAAGTTCGAGGTACTGCCAGACGGTGCAGTCGCAGAAAAGAACAACATTCTTGACGCGGTTGACAAAGGTCTCGTCGAAGCAGGCTTTGCCTGGACGCACTACTGGTCAGGCAAGCACCCGGCAGCCATGCTGTTCGGTTCTCCTGTGGCAGGAGCTGGTGTCGGCATCGACAACATCGCATTCCTCTCATGGTTCCAGTATGGCGGTGGTCGCGAACTCTATGACCAGCTTTGGGACGAGATGGGCGTGAACATCAAGGGTTTCATGCTGCAGCCTGTCGGGCCGGAAGCGCTTGGCTGGTTCAAGGAGCCGATCACGTCCATGGATGATTTCCGCAAGTACCGGTTCCGCACACCGCCCGGCATTCCGGGCCAGACCTACAAGGACATTGGTGTTGCATCTGTTGCCATGGGCGGCGGAGACATTCTTCCGGCCTTGCAGAACGGAACCATTGACGCAGCCGAGTGGTGCTGTCCGAAACCTGACTCAGTGTTCGGCTTCCAGAAAGTACTCAAGCACTACTATTTGCAGGGCCTCCACCAGGTCGTTGTTAACGCAGACCTGTATATCAATGGCGATATATATGAGGACATGACCGACCTTCAGAAAAAGGCAATTGAAGTGGCAGCAAATGCTTCTCTTTCAAAGGCCATTTCTTACCGTATCTATGAAAACGGCAAGGCACTGAAGGACCTGACGGAAAACCATGGCGTCATCCTGCATGATACGCCGGCAGACTACTTCCCTGCCTACATGAATGCTGCAAACGCAGCACTCGAGAAGAGCGCGTCGGAAAACGAGTTCTTCGCAAAGGTTTGGCAGTCACAGAAGGACTTTGCAGCGATTGCAGTTCCGTTCTGGGCCGGTGCACAGGCTTCAAACGCTTCACTTGGCAAGGCATTTGCCGACTCTGTCGCCAAGAAATAATAAGACTGTTGCAGATGGCGGAAACTCCGGTTTCCGCCATTGTGCGTACAAATATGCACATGATTTCCCCATCGACTGTTCACCGGGTTGACTCCGGTTACGCTCAATGAGGATGTTATTGCGGGATTTTGGGGAGATACATCATGGCTGAAGAGCAGGTTCCGGACAAGCTGGACATAACGGACGAGTCAATTGCCGAGCGCCGCGCAGAAGCTCCGGGCCAAACACCCGAAGACATGACAGCATGGCAGCGACCGATCACTGCAGCCATTGATGTGTTGAACAACTGGGTAGGACGCATCATCTGCCTCCTGCTTGTTCCGCTCATCTTTGTTATGGTCTTTGAAGTAGTGTCCCGCAAGGCATTCGCCGTACTTGTGAGCTATGACATGGGCGACACTGCCCGCGCGATAGGACTTGGTCCCACATTGTGGGCATTTGACATTTCCCGGATGCTCGGCGGTGTCTTGTTCATGACCGCTGCTGCTTATGCCCTGATGCGCGGCGTGCATATCCGCGCCGACTTTCTATACCGGAGTTGGACTCCAAAAACACAGGCAACAGTCGACGCAACGCTGTATCTGGCCTTCTATTTCCCAGCCATGCTGTTCTTCTTCTGGTCAGCCTTTGACTTCTGGTGGTCAGCATTCCAAAGCGGCGAGCAAGCAGGCGACTCAACTTGGGCCCCCATATTGTGGCCGGCGCGTACTGCCATGCCGGTCGGTGCATTCTTGCTGTTCCTCCAAGGTTTCCCCGAACTTTTCCGGTGTTTCCACCAGATGGGCAAAGAGCGCGAAGCCAGGTTCGTCAAGATCCTTGTTCCCTACTTCATCGTTCTGGCAGTTGTCTTCTATCTGGCCTTCTTCCAGGATGATCTCTACCGCTCTGTACGCCGTGTGGAAGACCCTACCCTGTGGCAATCGCTGATAATCGGCATAGACAGCACACTGGACGGTTTGGGCGATGCATTCAGCTTCCTGGATTTCTCGCGCCCGACCATCGGGTTGATCATGCTTGCCGTGATGTTGTTTTCGATCTTTATCGGATTCCCGATTTCCTTCACGCTGATTTTCCTTGCGTTTGTGTTTGGTTCGTGGGGCACAAATTTCGACCTCACGGCCTATCTGCTGACGCTGAAAGTCAATACCGACATGTTGAGCACTCAACTTGTTGCTGTTCCATTGTTCATCTTTATGGGCATCATGATGGAACAGGCGGGATTGATGGAGCGCCTCTTCAACGCCATCCAGATGATGATGTCACGGACAAGGGGTGCCCTGTTCATTGCAGTTCTTTTCGTCTCCACCATCTTTGCCGCTGCCACGGGAATTGTCGGGGCATCAGTAACAATTCTGGGCATCATGGCAGCACGAACGATGAACCGGTCCGGTTATGACGTTCGGCTGGCAGCCGGAACAATCACAGCCGGTGGCACGCTCGGCATTCTCATCCCCCCGTCAATCATGCTGATTGTGATGGGACCGGTTCTCGAAATTGATGTCATCACGCTTTTCCAGGCGGCTATTATTCCGGGTGTATTGCTGGCTTTCCTGTATATTGTTTATTCGGTAGGACGCTGTCTGCTTGACCCGAGCCTTGGTCCGATCCTTCCAAAGGAAGAACAGCCGGAAACCTCGCCCTACTACATCCTCGAAGTCATTGCTGTACTCGGCTCCATTGCCGTTCTCGTCTGGTTGATGTTCGTTGGCACCAATTCCGGCTTCAACCTGTTCCCTCTGGATGGTTTCATCATACCGCTTCTCTGGCTGGGCATCATGTTTGGTGTCTACAAGGTAATGCGTGATGTGCAGCCTGGCGGATTCTACCTCTCGGATCTGTGGTACGAATTCTTCATGGGGCTAGTGCCACCGACAATCCTAATAGCATTCGCACTCGGCTCAATTCTTGCCGGCTGGGCAACGCCTTCGGAGGCTGCTGCCTGTGGTGCATTCGGCGCACTCTTGCTATCCATCGGGTACCGGAAATTTTCCATAGCCGGTTTCTATGATGCCATGATCAAGACCCTGGAAATCACGGTTCTGATCATGTTCCTTGTAGCTGCATCAAACTTCTTTGGCGGTGTCTTCTCCAACCTGGGAACACCAAAATTCCTGACCGAACTCCTGCTATCCTATGAACTCTCGGCGGTTACCATGCTGATTTTCATCATGGCACTGGTATTTCTGCTGGGGTGGCCGCTTGAATGGGTGCCGATCGTCGTGATCATTGTGCCTATCCTGGTCCCGTTGCTTACAGATTTGCAGATCAATCTGACCTGGTTTGCAATCCTTGTGGCGGTAAACCTGCAAACCGCATGGTTGTCGCCACCTGTTGCGCTTTCTGCATACTTCCTGAAAGGCGTTGTCCCCGAATGGGACCTGAAGGACATCTATCTCGGAATGATGCAGTTCATGGTAATCCAGATGATTGGTCTGATCCTCATCTTCATGTTCCCGGGCTTTGCCCTTTGGCTGCCGGACTATCTCTCTGCCGGAGGCTCGGAAGGCTTTTTCTCCTATGTGACCATTGGTCAACCGTAAGGATAGAACATGGCTCATGACTAACAAAAATGCCCTGATCCCGGATCCGGGATCAGGGCATTTTTTGGTATAAACCAGTGAACGAAATGCGTGCTGGCATGGAAGTTGGCAACAGAACGAAAAGTATTTACAAACTTTAGAAAAACTCGAAAAACAAAAGAAAAACTTTAGCCGTAATACAAAAAATATATAGTATTTCAGTAACTTAACAACTTGCAGTCTTTTTCGAAAAGGCTTAGCTGCTAAAGTGCAGAAATTTGTTCCGGGAGGAAATCATGGCAATCAGTTATCTGAAAAAAGCAACCAAAACCCCCGCTACCGGCGAAGATGAAACCCGAAAAATCGTCTCCGAAATGCTTTCGGAAATCGAAAACGGTGGCGAGGAGGTAGCCAGGGCCTATGGCGAAAAACTCGACAACTACACAGGTAATATAGTTGTTACGCCCGAAGAGATTGAGGTCGCCGGCGCCAAGGTCCCACAAAAGCTCAAGGATGACATTCAGTTCGCCTATGAAAGAGTAAGAAAATTCGCTGAGGCCCAAAAAGCCTCGATAAAGGAGTTTGAAACAGAACTTTCACCCGGTCTCTGGGCTGGTCAGAAACTGATCCCGATGGTCACCGCCGGATGTTATGTTCCCGGTGGCCGTTACGCACACGTGGCTTCGGCAATCATGTCTGTCGGCACTGCAAAAGTGGCTGGTGTGGAAAATGTTGTTGCCTGCTCTGCCCCCAAACCGGGCGAGGGCATCAACCCGGCAATCCTTTATACAATGAATCTTTGCGGGGCAGACCACATTCTCGCACTTGGAGGTGTTCAGGGAATTGCTGCCATGACATTCGGCCTCTTCACGGGAAAACCGGCAAACTTTCTTGCCGGGCCGGGCAACCGGTTTGTCGCTGAGGCAAAACGCATGCTGTATGGCCGTGTCGGCATCGACATGTTTGCCGGGCCAACTGAAATCGGCATTATCGCAGACAAGACTGCAGATGCGCAGATTGTGGCAGAAGACCTTGTTTCACAAGCCGAGCACGGCTTTGATTCCCCTGCCTGGCTGTTTACTGACAGCAACGAGCTTGCAGAGGCCGTCATGGCCAAGATGGATGGTTTGATAAAGGCATTGCCTGAAACAGCCAGAAATGCCGCAACCGCTGCCTGGCAAGACTATGGCGAAGTCATTCTTTGCGATACGCGTGAAGAATTGTGCGAGGTTTCGGACCGATACGCCTCCGAACACCTTGAGCTTCAAACGGCAGACAACGACTGGTACCAGGAGCGCCTCAAATCTTACGGCTCCCTGTTTGTTGGAGAGGAAACAACCGTCACATATGGCGACAAATGTTCGGGAACAAACCACATTCTCCCAACCAAGGGTGCGGCTCACTACACTGGCGGCCTTTCCGTTCACAAGTTCATGAAAGTCGTAACTACACAGCGCATGACAAAAGAGGCCAACCGCGAGGTCGGGGTAGCTGCAGCACGCATTTCACGCCTGGAAGGCATGGAAGGACATGCCCGTGCCGGTGATGCCAGGCTGCGGAAATATTTTGAAGGTGAAAACTTCGACCTGGGCCTGGATTGACATGACAAGCAAGCTTTTCTCGCTTGAAGGAAGGACCGCCCTGGTAACCGGGGGCGGCTCCGGTATTGGTCAGGCCATAGCGCATGCACTTTCCGATGCCGGGGCCTCACTTGTTCTTGTCGGGCGGCGCGAGAAGCTTCTGCTTGAATCCCTGAACGGCCGGAGCGGCCTTCCGGTCCCTGTTGACCTTATGAATGACACGGCTTGTGCCGCTGTTCATGAAGCTTGCGAGAACGCAGGTGTTTCCCCGGACATCATAGTCAACGCGGCCGGGCTGAATCCCCGAAAGCATGCCGACGAAGTAACACAGGATGTTTGGCAGCAAACAATCCACCTCAACCTCAATGTCCCCTTTTTCCTTGCCCGGATGTTTGTACCGCACATGAAAGCCCAGGGATGGGGAAGGATCATCAACATTGCGTCACTTCAATCCAGCCGGGCCTTCCAGAACGGGATCGCCTATGGGGCATCAAAGGGTGGCATTGCCCAACTCACCAGAGCCATGGCGGAAGCATGGTCTGGCGATGGCATCAATGCCAATGCCATACAGCCGGGTTTTTTCCCTACAGAACTGACCGGGCCCGTATTTGCCGATGAGAAGCTGGCGGCAAAGCATGCCTCCATGACCTGCACCGGCAGGAATGGTGAGCTTTCTGACCTTGCTGGCCCGGCAGTTTTTCTGGCTTCCGAAGCTTCCCGCTATGTGACCGGGCAAATCCTGCCGGTAGACGGAGGATACACCGCCAAATGAAAGCCCTCGTCTATACCGGCACTATGCAGACTGAATTTCGCGACGAATCTCCACCGTCACCGGAAAAAGATGAGATCATCATAGATGTTTCACATTGCGGCATCTGCGGTTCAGACATGCATGCCTGGCACGGCCATGATGCAAGGCGGGTTCCTCCATTGATACTCGGCCATGAAGCAGTTGGCATCGCCCGTTCCGGAAAACATGCAGGCAAACGGGTTGCCCTCAATCCGCTAATGACCTGTGGCAAATGCGAGTATTGCTCAAAAGGAAGCGAGCATCTTTGCCCGGAAAGGGAATTGATAGGTATGCGCGTACCCGGCGCGTTTGCTTCGTCTGTCGCCATAAGCGAGGAAAACCTTTACCCCCTGCCCGATCACCTTGCATTCGATGTGGCTGCGCTTGCAGAACCGCTGGCAGTCTGTGTGCATGCTGTTAACCTGGCCTTGAAGACAGGTACCCCAAAGCACGTGCTTGTAATCGGTGGCGGTGCAATCGGTTTGCTGACAGCAATGGTTCTGAAAGTGCGGGGTGTCAGTCAGGTGACGGTAGCGGAAATGAATTCCGCCAGGGCAAAAACCGTTGAAAAAGTTGCCGAAGTCCCGGTTATCAATCCTGCAGAATCATCCTTGCCTAATGTTCCCGTGATTATTGATTGCGTGGGTTCAGGCAGGACCAGGGCTGCCATCAGCGCTGCTGTGGAACCCGGCGGAACGATTGTTCATGTCGGGTTGCAAGACAATGAAGAAGGGCTTGATACACGCCGCCTCACCCTGCAGGAAATTACCTTCACAGGCACTTATTGCTATACAAATGCCGAGTTCCAGTCAGCTCTGGACCTGCTCGCACAGGGCAAGATTAATCGCGATGGCTGGACTGAAATCCGCCCCTTGTCCGAAGGCGGTCAGGGATTTGAGGACATTCACAACGGCATTGCCATGCCAAAAATCATACTGGAAATGTAACTCCCGAAATTGGTTCATCTTCTTCATGATGGCTGCAAACATTGCCGCATCATGTCAGGATGGTGCTTGTCTGAGTCGAAACTTGTCCCGGGAGCATGCTTGTGGAAAACCGGAAGTCCGTGGTCATGATGGGGGCAACGGGTGCTGTTGGCACGCAAGTCGTCAAGGCATTGATAAAGGAAGACCTGATTGACCGGCTAACCCTTCTTGGTCGCAATGAATTTACAGCGATTACGGACCCCCGGATCGAACAGCACGACATCGACATAAAAGCCCCGGAAAGCTACGTGCAGTATATTGGCAAACACGACACGGCCATTTGCACGCTGGGAGTGGGGCAACCTTCCAAGGTCAAACGCAAGGAATTCACTGCTGTTGACCGGACTGCCGTGTTTGATTTTGCAAAAGTTTGCCGGAATTCCAATGTCAGGCATTTTCAGCTTCTTTCCTCGGTTGCAGCAAACGCCAAATCCAATTCCTTTTACCTGCGCAGCAAGGGCGAACTCGAAAAGGACCTGAAAGCCCTCAAGTTCGAACACCTTAGTCTGTTTCACCCGTCAATGATTCTTACTCCCGAAAACAGGTATGGAAAGATGCAGGGACTGACCCTGGCGCTGTGGCCCAGGCTTGATCCCCTGCTCACTGGTCCCTTCCGCAAGTTTCGGGGTATCGGCGTGGAAGATCTTGGATGCGCAATTGCCCGAAATACAGTCAGACCAGGCAGACAGGTCCAAATCCTGACCTGGAAGCACTTCCGCAAACTTGCGGACAACTGACTTGCTTTCGGAATTTCACGGTTCTATCTGTTTGGCGAAATGCAGCGGGAAACATCATGACGACATCCGACACGACGGGCCTTACACAACTTGGTGCCAACACAGAACTTCCGGCAAGCCCGGAAGAAGCTGTACTTGAACGCGTTCGCAACTCGCAGGGAGATACCAATTTCGTCATTCGTTTCACCCAGCCGGAGTTCACATCCTTGTGTCCGATGACGGGGCAACCTGATTTTGCGCATTTGGTAATAGACTACGTACCTGACGAGTGGATGGTGGAATCAAAGTCTCTCAAGCTTTATCTGGGCTCTTTCCGCAATCATGGCGCCTTCCATGAGGATTGTACGGTAGGCATAGGCAAGCGCCTTGTTGACCTTCTACAGCCCCGTTGGCTGAGAATCGGGGGGTACTGGTTCCCGCGTGGCGGCATGCCGATTGACGTGTTCTGGCAAACAGGGGCACCCTTGCCCGATGTGTGGCTTCCAGACCAGGGAGTTGCACCTTATCGGGGACGTGGATAAACACTCCACAAACGTCATCGTGGAGAAAAGCTTCCGTCTGGCAACTCATTGCTGGACAATTCCTCCTAGTGTGGATAAAAGCGCGGAAGAATTCATGAATTAGACTGTTCGTGATACGGTGAGTTAGTTCCCGAACTCGTGCCGCAACGCTGGCAATACTTGGCTGTCAGCCGGGAACAGTGAACAAAAAGAGGCGTAACGTGTCCACCTTCGACAAAGTAGCAGATATCATTTCCGAAACGAGTGAAATTCCCCGCGAAGAAATCACACCAGAAAGCCATACGATTGATGACCTGGGCATCGACAGCCTCGACTTTCTGGATATTGTTTTCGCAATAGACAAGGAATTCGGGATCAAGATCCCGCTGGAAACATGGACGCAGGAAGTAAATGATGGCAAGGCCTCTACCGAGGAATACTTTGTCATGAAGAACCTCTGCGCCAAAATTGACGAGCTGGTGGCTGCCAAAGCCTGACCAGACCGGTTACTGAAGACGAAAAACCCCCGTTAACGGGGGTTTTTGCTTATTAAAGAGCAGTGCAATGCAACTCGAATATTTTCAGATGATCGACCGGATACCCAGTGTGGATCTGGAAAACAAGGTTCTGAACGCTACATCAATCGTGCCTGATGCAAGCCCTGTCTTCGAAGGACACTTTCCGGGACACCCGCTTGTTCCAGGTGTATTGATGATCGAAACGATGGCGCAGGCTTCGGGCATACTGATCATGCACACGATTGATTTCGAGAAAATTCCGCTGCTTGCCGGTGTAAAGGAAGGCAAACTGCGTAATTTCGTCGGCCCGAGAACAGAGCTGGAAATCCGGGCAGAAATCGAACATGAAGGTTCCGGCTTTGCTGTGACCAAGGCGGAAATCCGGTCTGAAGGAAAACGCATTGCAAATGCGCAACTCACCTTCACAATCATGCCCTTCCCCAGCCCTGACCTGCAGGATACGATCAAGGCGCAGGTTGCGGACATGAAAAAGTCCGGCTAACTTCCCCACAACCGTCAAAGCGCCTCATATGGAGCTCGTTTTCAACAAATGGCCGATCAAAAAGAAGTTGTCATAACAGGCATTGGGCTTGTCTCGTCCCATGGTGAAGGTGCCGAACACCACTGGAACCTTTTTGGAAAAGACCAGTCTCCGGAACCTGTTGTAAATCTTGACATTGTTCCCCCCTATGGCGTGCACCCCATGCCTGAGATGGATTGGGCAAACCAAATTCCCCGCAAGGATCAGCGCCAGATGGAAAACTGGCAGCGCCTGGGAACCTATTCAGCCGGCCTGGCGCTGGATGATGCGGGTATCAAGGAAAATGAGGATCTTCTTTCCTCCATGGATCTTGTGGTTGCTGCTGGTGGTGGCGAGCGCGACGTGGAAACAGATGAAAACATCCTGAAAGATGCAATTGCCAGCAATGACCGGGAGCAGGTACTGCTCGATCGTCTTTCGACTGACTTGCGCCCCACCCTGTTCCTGGCCCAGCTTTCAAACCTGCTTGCAGGCAACATATCAATTGTGCACAAGGTGACCGGATCTTCCCGCACGTATATGGGAGAAGAGTCAGCGGGTGTAACAGTAATCAACAATGCGATGGCACGGATTGCATCGGGACAGAGCACGCACATGTTGATCGGCGGCTCATACAATGCCGACAGACCGGATGCCCTGCTGCCGCATGTGCTAGCACACTATCTTTACGATGGCGGCAAGGACGGAGTTCATGCCCGCCAGAAAAACGGCGGCGGTATGCGTCTTGGAAGTGTCGGCGCTTTTCTTGTTCTGGAAGAAGCAGGGCATGCAAAGGCACGCGGCGTAAAACCCTATGCCAAACTTTCAGGCGTAGCAGCAGATCTCGGCACCCGCGATGGTGACAAAGGTTTTGCACGTCTTGATACGATGCTGGAAAAACTTCCGGTTACCCCTGATGCCATTGTTTCAGGTGCTACCGGTGTTTCAGATGCTACCCGCTTTGAAATGGATTATCTTAAAAAGAAATTCGGTGACGATTTCCCCGTCCGCGCCATGCAGACACAGATTGGCCAGTCACTTGAAGCGAATTTCCCGGCCTGTGTCGCATTCGCTGCGCTTGCCCTTCACAATAACGGGTTTTACGCTCCATTTGAGCCTGACGAAAAACCGGCGCCGGACAGCGTCTCTTCCGTTCTCGTAACATCAATTGGACACGTTTGTAGTGAAGGTTTTGCTGTCCTTGAAAAGGCATAGGAGAAAGCACAATGGCTAAATATACGGATCATCTGGGTCGGCCAGTTGTTGTCGTAACAGGCATGGGTGTTGTTTCGTCACTCGGTCGTGGCATTGATGAGAACTGGAAAAACCTTACGTCCGGAAAATCAGGCATTCACAAAGTGAAACGCTTTTCCACTGAAGGCCTCAGCACACGCATTGCCGGTACGGTTGATTTCATGGATGCGGAAGAAATCTCTGCACCCGGAATTTCTTATGCAATGGCAGACGCAACGACCGAAGAAGCACTGGACATGGCCGGATTTGGCAAAGACGGTTTTCCCGGTCCTCTTTTCTTCGCCGCCCCACCTGTTGAACTTGAATGGCAACACCGGTTTGATCTCGTGAAGGAAACCGAGGAAGGCGAAATCGGTTACGAACGCCTTCTTGCTTCTGCACGTGCAAAAAAACAGGAAAAAATGCACAACCTCATTCAGTTGGGGACGATCGCATTCCGGCTGGCTGAAAAATACGGCACCAAGGGATTGCCGATTTCACTCTCCACGGCTTGCGCTTCAGGTGCAACAGCGCTGCAGCAGGGAATTGAATCAATCCGGCGCGGCGAATCTGACGCTGCACTCTGCGCTGCATCAGACGGCTCGGTTACCGCCGAAGGTCTTATCCGGTTCTCCCTGCTCTCTGCACTGACAACACATAACAACGATGCACCTGAGCGTGCATCGCGTCCGTTCTCAAAAGACAGAAGCGGCTTTGTCATGTCAGAGGGTTCTGCGGCTCTTGTTCTCGAATCCCTCGAACATGCAGAGGCACGCGGTGCAACCATCCTTGGCACCATTCGCGGAGTGGCGGAGAAAGCAGACAGCTTCCACCGTACCCGGTCAAGCCCGAATGGTGCACCTGTCATCACGGCAATCTCGAAAGCAATAGAAGATGCAGGCGTCGAAATCGGCGACATTGACTACATCAATGCGCATGGCACATCGACGCCTGAAAACGACCGTATGGAATACAACTCGCTCCACGCAGTCTTTGGCGACAGCATTCACAACACCCCCATCTCGTCAAACAAGTCCATGATTGGGCATACACTGACAGCAGCTGGAGCAATCGAGGCAGTGTTTTCATTCAAAACAATGCTCGAGGGCGTGATTCCACCAACAATCAATTACGAAACCCCGGATCCGGACATACCACTTGATGTGGTTCCCAACCAGAAGCGCGAGGCGGAGGTGTCAACCATCCTCTCCAACTCCTTCGGTTTTGGTGGCCAGAATGCCTGCCTGGTATTTGGCCGGGAAGTCGCCTGATCCATCCAGCATAATCTCATTCGGAGGCAGCCTTGCGCGCACTTCAACTTGTTTCGGAACGTGAAGTCAAAATCACGGATGTACCCGCCCCGCCTCCTCCGGGTCTCGGCGAGGTACAGTTCAAAACCAAGGTTGTTGCACTGAACCATATTGATGTGTGGGGCTGGCGCGGCATGGCATTTGCCAAACGCAACCTTCCCATGACAGTTGGTGCAGAAGCTTCCGGTGAGGTAGTTGAGGTAGGGCCGGGTGTAACCGGTCTCAAACCGGGTGATTTGGTATCAATATACGGCGCCCCCACTTGTGGAACATGCCTGGCCTGCCGTGAAGGTCGTGACAATCATTGCGAACACCCGCAGGGTGTTCACGGTTTTCATCTGGATGGTTATGCGCAAGAACTGTCAAACATGCCGGCGCGAAACCTGGTCAAGGCTCCGGTTGGCGTAGACGAAATCGGTGCGGCACTTGCCCCTGTCACCTTTGGTACAGTCGAACACATGTTCTTTGACAATGCCAAACTCAAATCAGGCGAAACAGTCCTGGTTCATGCTGGCGGCTCCGGTATCGGTTCTGCCGCTATCCAACTGGCGAAAAAGATTGGCTGTACGGTCATCACAACCGTCGGCTCGGATGACAAGATCGAAAAATGCCGTGAACTCGGTGCCGATCATGTCATCAATTACCGTGAGGACAGGTTTGAGGGCGCAGTTCGCAAGATCACCAAAAAGAAGGGTGTCGACGTTGTTTTTGAACACGTCGGAAAAGACACTTGGGCCGGTTCCATGCTGAGCCTGCGACCAGGGGGACGCCTTGTTACGTGTGGCTCCACCAGCGGTGTCTCAGCGGAAACAAACCTGATGATGCTGTTTCAGCGCCAGCTGCGCCTGATTGGTTCTTTTGGTTGTCGCATGCAAAACCTCACGGATGCCATGGAGAAAATGGCCAAGGGTATTGTCCATCCTGTGGTTGATACCGAAATCGAGTTTGGCGATATCGACATTGCCCTTGAGCGCATGGAAGCCCGCAAGGTGTTCGGAAAGATCATCATGCGTGTAAATGACTGATCGCTTTCTGTCGCTGATGGAACCCTTCATCCGGAAAAGTTATGTACTGGTCAGGAACACCAAGGACTGGCTGGTGGCACAGTTCTTTTTCGGGCTGATCGGTCTTCTGAAACTGCTTCCCGCCGACCGGGCCATTCATTTTGTTTCCGAGGCTGCCGTGGGCTTGGGGATGCGCTATCCGCGCACCAGGCTGGCACGCGAAAATCTCAAACTGGCATTTCCCGACAAACCGGATGACGAAATTGAAGAAATCCTGCGCGGGATGTGGAGAAACCTTGGGGCGTTGGCTGCTGAATACATCTATCTCGACCAGATTTTTGATATCGATGAAGAGGATCAGTCAAAGGGCCGTGTGGAGATTACCGGCGCAGAGCATTTCCATCGCTTGAAAGATTCAGGCAAACCGGCTGTCTGCTTTACAGGACATACCGGAAACTGGGAAATACTGCCAATTGCATCCGCATATTACGGCCTTGATATTACTGCCCTGTTCCGCCCGCCAAATAACAAATACATTGCTCAACGGGTTCTTTCAGCACGCACAACAGCCATGGGACACCTTGTGCCGTCGAAGGCTGGGGCATCCTGGGCCCTCGCACAGGTGATGGATGATGGCGGCAAGGTCGGCATGCTTGTCGACCAGTTCTTCAAGAAAGGCAGTGAAATCACATTTCTCGGCCGGAGAACGCTGGCAAATCCGCTATTGGCAAAACTTGTTCGCCAATATGATTGTGATGTGTACCCGGCCAGATGTGTGCGATTGCCCGGCGCCCGTTTTCGCATAGAAATTGAACCGCCACTGGCTATTCCAAGGCTGGATAACGGCAATGTCGACACGCAACGCCTTACTCAGGACGTGAACGATGTGGTGGAACACTGGGTAACGGAATATCCTGAACAATGGCTTTGGCTGCACAAGCGCTGGCGGCCTAATTTCATGGCGAAACGGGACGAGCGTCTGGCAGAGAAGGCCGGGAATCCCCGCTAAGGCACCAGTTGCATCATTCAAAATGAAAACGCCGGTCTGAGAACCGGCGCATTCAGGATAATTCTTTTGAGAATTCAGTGGGTAATTCTTACCCGGAAATTTCGTTTCCCGTTCCGCTGAACCCAATTGAAAAGGGTTCTGGCATTGTCAGGATGCAAGCGAACACACCCGGCAGAAGCGGGTCGCCCCAGCTTGCTGATCTGGTTGGTGCCGTGTATGGCAAAATTACCGCTATAGAAGATTGAGTAAGGCATCGGCGCATTGTTGTAGCGGCTTGAACGGTGGTTCTTGGAAAGCCATTTAGCCGACCAAGAACCGGTCGGGGTAATTTTCCCCCTTCGTGCTGTCGACACAGGCCACACGTGTTGCAGTCGGCCGTTTTTGTAAACACGCATTTTTTGCTGGGAAAGATCAACCCTTGCTTCCATGATCGCAGAATAGGACGGTACGCTCATCAACCCCGTAAGTACCGCCGCTGCCAGTAGAACCCTCATAATACTCTCCGTAACCCTATATCATGCAGATATTTTCAAGCCCCTCCCTGAATTATGCAAATTTTGTGGCAACGGACAACTGTAAACCCCTTCTATGGTTACCGGGCACGAACACAAGTTCGCGAGCGGGAATGTCCTCGCATGCAGGCTTGTAAGGCCCGGCATCCGGGAGTACACCATCAAAAGTTGCAAACTTGGAAGAGACTATGAGTGTTTCAAAAAAGACAAAATCGCTTACGCCACCCGACATCACCGAACTGAAGGGGGAAAGGCCAATTGTGTCATTGGCAGCATACACGACACCGGTCGCCCGCATGATTGATGAGCATATGGATTTTGTTCTGGTAGGCGACAGTGTGGGCATGGTGATGCACGGAATGCCAAGCACGCTTGGCGTAACCATGGACATGATGATCATGCATGGCAAGGCGGTACGGCGTGGCCTGCAAAAGGCGCTCCTTGTTGTGGACATGCCATTTGGATCATACGAGCAATCCCCCCAACAGGCATTTGAAAATGCAAGCCGTTTGCTGCGCGAAACCGAATGTGGTGCAGTAAAGCTTGAGGGTGGCCAGGCAATGGCGGAGACCATTCATTACCTTACACAGCGAAGCATTCCCGTGATGGCTCATATCGGATTGACCCCGCAAGCCGTGAACATTTTTGGCGGATACAAGACCCAGGGCCGGCAGGAGGATGCAAACAGGATCATTGCCGATGCGGATGCTGTACAGAAAGCCGGCGCATTCTCGGTTGTCTGTGAAAAAATACCCGATCCGCTCGCCCGCAAGATTACCCGGCAGATTGAAATTCCCACAATAGGGATTGGTGCATCCGCTGACTGCGATGGTCAGATACTCGTCATGGATGACATGCTTGGAATGTTCACGGACTTCAAACCGAAATTCGTGAAGCGCTATGGAAGCCTGGGCGAACAGGTGGCGTATATTGCCGAAACCTACGCAAAGGAAGTCAGGGAACGCAGCTTCCCTGCCCCGGAACATGTCTATGATTATGCGGGCGATTGATTTCAGATGACCATTGACGTGGCGCGCAGCATCCCGGAAATCCGGAATATTGTTGCAAAAGCCAAACAGGATGGCCAGACGGTTGGTCTGGTTCCAACCATGGGCGGCCTGCATGCAGGCCACATTTCCCTGATTGAACATGCAGGCAGCCTTTGCGACCATGTTGTGGTTTCTGTCTTCGTCAATCCTACCCAGTTCAACCGGAAAGAGGACTTCGAAAACTATCCAGGGAATGAGGCAGAGGATCTGAAAGTTCTTTCCGGAACGTGCACAAACAGCGTGTTCGCCCCATCGGCCACTGAAGTATATCCAGAAGGTTTCGCTACCTCGGTAACCGTTTCAACCGGTGATAAGATATTGTGTGATGCCCATCGCCCCGGCCATTTCGACGGAGTGGCAACTGTTGTAACAAAACTGTTTCTACAAACCGGTGCGGATATCGCGTGTTTTGGTGAAAAGGACTACCAGCAACTCTTCATCGTGAAGCGTCTGGTTGCCGACCTTAACATCCCATTACGGATCGAACCGGTTCCTACAGTTCGTGAAACAGACGGGCTGGCGCTTTCCTCACGAAATGCTCGCCTTACTCCTGAGGAAAGGCTCCTGGCCCCTCGCCTGCACCGGGCTCTGGAACAGGTGGCAGATGCCGTGCGTGGAGGTGAAGCCGCCAGTCTCGCCATTGCCAAGGCACAAACCTGGCTGGAAAGCGACAATCGCTTTGATGTGGAATATCTTGAAATGCGTTCGGGCAAGACACTCGAGATACTGGAACGCCATGACGAACAAGATGAACCGCGCGTGTTTATTGCTGCCAACCTTGGCAAGGTGCGCCTGATTGACAATATTGGCGTTTAGCCAGACAAAAAATAAAAATGACCTGCCATGCAAAACAGGACAGGTCATTTTGATACGCAATACTTGATTTTTCCCGGTACGCAGTACCTTTCCGGGATCAATCGCGACCACTTACCTGCCGCTGAAACCGAAATTAGCGTGATATCGTAAACAGGCGGTTAGAAATCGGTTACCTGAACCTTAACAGCAAACTTTTTTCACCGTTTCCCCTTCACTGGCGGAACGTAACGGAATTCACTTTCTATTCACGGACAAATAATATAAAGAAATGCTTATATCGTGATATGATTTTCGTGCACATTGAGAGGCAGGCACAATGACAAATCCGCTAAACGAACTGATCGCTGAAAAAGGTGTTCTGCTAGCTGATGGCGCCACCGGTACCACATTGTTCGGCATGGGGCTGGAAGCTGGCGCTGCACCAGAATTGTGGAATGTCGACAAGCCTGAAAACATCCGTCAGTTGCATCAGGGGTTTATTGATGCCGGATCGGACATCATCCTTACAAACTCGTTTGGCGGCACAAGGCATCGCCTGAAGCTGCACAATGCGCAAGACCGTGTTCATGAACTGAACAAGCACGCAGGTCTTGTGGCCCGCGATGTGGCCGAAGCTGCGGACCGAAAGGTAATCGTTGCCGGTTCGGTCGGCCCAACCGGCGAATTGCTCGCACCACTCGGCTCTCTCACAATTGATGAATGCGTTGAATCCTTCAAGGAACAAATGGCGGGCCTGAAAGAAGGTACGGTCGATGTACTCTGGATCGAGACAATGTCATCGGTTGAGGAGATCCAGGCTGCAGCAAAAGCTGCGGAAGCTGTAGGATTGCCATATGTTGTGACGGCCTCCTTTGATACCGCAGGTCGTACGATGATGGGGCTCCTGCCCGGTGATATTCATACCGTGGTCAGCGAGGGCGAAAAGCCTGTAGCGCTTGGAGCCAATTGTGGTGTCGGCGCATCGGACTTGCTGGCTTCCGTTCTGGAAATGACAAAGGCCGAACCTGAAGCCATTATTGTTGCCAAGGCAAATTGTGGCATACCGCAAGTCAGTGGCGATGAAGTCATATATACGGGCACGCCGGAACTGATGTATGACTACACACATCTGGCAATGGATGCAGGCGCAAAGATTGTTGGGGGATGTTGTGGAACTTCCTGCGTTCATCTGGCCGAAATGCGCAAGGCAATTGATGACTACAAACCCGGCGACAGGCCCGATATCGATACAATCGAGCAGAAGATCGGCCCGTTGGTAAACCGTCCCGCCGCCGCAAATGATGCCGGTTCGCAGCGCACACGCAGGGGTGGCCGTCGTCGGGCTTGAGCTTTATCCGGCCAACAAAGCTGCTCTTACACTTCAATAACCACGATAGGATCGCATATGAAATTCGATCTGGTCGGATGAATATCTGTATCCCTTGCCAACCGGGCAAGCATTTCGGGCAGCACACCCGGAAAGCATACAGTCCGGGTCAATTCGTGTATCGATGTGTGAAAAACAACGGGCCACGTCCAATCCACTGGACGTAAATGCTGATACAGGACAGGCACTTAGGCAAGGTTTTTCAACGCAGTCGTCACATGGATGAATCAATTCATGAGCTTGTTGAATCAGTTTCTCAACTTCGACTGAAAGCGAATGGACATCTGTGAAAACCAGAAGCGCCCTGTAAGCATGCCACAAACCGAATTCAGGATGAATCAGAATGCCAAGGGGCGACTGCCTCAGTCCGGTGGCCTCAACAGCATATTGCTGAAACGGGGGATAAGGCTGGTCAAACGGAAAACATGCCTCGCATTCAAGCGACATTGCCAATTCTTCGATGTGCCTTCTGGTCCACCGGTCGAGCGGATTGTCCTTGCCATCAATTGCTTCCGCCGAGTGGGAAAAGGCCTCCCACATCGCACCACCAATATTGCCCACAAGAATGCCTGTCCTGCCATCAAGCAGTTGCAAACCTCCAAACAAATTCATCCCCAGCCCCGCAAGCGCGTGCTTCAATTCTGAAAGGCTAGACGGAGAGTTTTCCCCTGGCATTCAGCCCCCAGACATTGCGGATTATCGTATTGCCCGCGATTTCCCTGGCACGTGTTTCCAGGGCTGATCTCTCATTTCAACTGAAAGCATCAGGCATGGAATCCTTTTTGGTTCGTATAAAGTTTTGCAGCGCTTCATCCACCGCCGGGTCAAGATCGGGCGCCACATACGCATCAAGCCATTTTCTTGCCGTCAGGTTGGCACGTTGCTCAGCGCGCATGCTTCCTTCAACTTCCCATTGTTCATAGGAGTTGTTGTCGGCGACTGTAGAAGCAAAAAATGCCGTCTCGAAATTCTGCTGCGTATGCTCGCAACCAAGATAATGATTTCCGGGACCAACCTCGCGAATTGCGGAAAGCGCCAGACCATTCTCACTCATGTCGATACCTGCGGCCATTTTCTGTGCTGCTGCCAGTTGGTCTGCATCCATGATGAATTTTTCATAACTCGAAACCAGTCCGCCCTCGAGCCAACCAGCAGCATGCAGCATGAAATTCACCCCACCCGCCATTGCCGGTTGCAATGTATTGGCACTTTCATAGGCTGCTTGTGCATCGGGCAGTTTTGAGCCGGTAAGGGATCCTCCCGAACGGAATGGCAGGTTGTATCGTCTGGCAAACTGGGCAGCGCCCATCAATACTTGTGCAGGTTCAGGCGTTCCGAAAGCAGGTGCGCCTGATTGCATGGAGATGGCGGTTGCAAAAGTGCCGAAGATTACCGGAGAACCCGGACGACAGAGTTGGGAAAAGGCGATTGCGCTTGTCGCCTCGCAAAGAACCTGGGTCAGCGTTCCCGCAACCGTTACCGGTGACATGGCCCCACCGACAATGAACGGTGAGACGATGGAAGCCTGATTGGCACGGGCATATACTTTCAGCGCCCCCAGCATTGTGCCATCAAGCGTCATGGGCGAGTTGCAGTTAATCAGGCTGACCAGAACACAGTTCTGGTCCACGAATTCCTCGCCAAACACGAGTTTTGCCATTTCCACTGTGTCTTCGGCACGTTCAGGCGCGGTGACAGAGCCCATAAACGGCTTGTCCGAATACTTGACATGACTGTAAACCATGTCGAGATGGCGTTTGTTGACCGGTATGTCACAGGGTTCGCAGACTGTACCGCCGGAATGATGCATGGCTGGTGCCATATAAGCGAGTTTTACGAAATTCTGAAAATCATCAATCGTCGCATATCGGCGCTCTCCCTCAAGGTCACGCACAAAGGGAGGCCCATAGACCGGAGCAAAGACCGTTGTTTTGCCACCAATTTCCACACTGCGCTCAGGATTGCGCGCATGCTGGGTAAAGCTGGCAGGTGCTGTTTTCATCAGCTCGCGACAAAGCCCCTTGGGAAAATGAACCCGGTCACCCCTTACATCGGCACCCGCGTCTTTCCACATGCCAAGTGCTTCTTCGTCTTCAGAGTAAACAACGCCCACTTCCTCCATCAGAAGGTCGGCATTGTGCTCAATCAGTTCGATTGATTCCTGTGAAAGGATATCGGTTGGCTCAAGCTTTCGATGGATGTAGGGCAGACTGGTGAGCTTCATGCCACCACGGGCCTGCCTGCGCCCAGAGGCTCCACCGCCCGTCCTGCGTCCGCGTCCCCGTGGGGTGGCCTCAACTGCTTCATTGCTCATGGTCAAAAACCTCTCTTCATCCGGGAATACAATACCCGGGTTCCGTATGTTAGTCTTTATGAGAATGTTGGACAGTTGCAGTCTGTCTCGATGCGCCAATGGCTGGCGTTTTCTGAAAACCGGTAGCCGTCCGCAATCCTGAATCAGGTCGCGGACAGCCGTTTTTACGGATGGACGGTCATTCTGCCGCCTGACCGACAGGGAACTGTGTCAGGCTGTCCGTATCCGTAACGCCCGCTTCGGGATCATTGTAAATGGTTTCATCAAGCTTGCCTTCACTCTTGGCAACGATTGATGAAACAACCGCGTCACCGGAAACATTCACGGCTGTCCGTATCATGTCCATCAACCGGTCAACGCCCAGAACCAGGCCAATGCCTTCAACAGGCAGCCCGACTTGCGCAAACACCATGGAAAGCATGATCAACCCCACACCGGGTACACCTGCAGTTCCGATTGATGCCAGCACAGACATCAATATAACTGTCAGATAACCGGCAATGCCCAGTTCAACGCCATATACATTGGCGATGAACACCGTGGCCACGCCTTGCATGATGGCAGTACCATCCATGTTGATGGTAGCCCCGAAAGGAACAGTAAATGAGGCAACGGAATTGTTGACGCCCATCCGGCTGGTCACTGTACGCATCGTCACCGGTATGGTTGCATTGGAACTTGCTGTACTGAACGCAAATACCTGCACATTCCTGATTTTTCTGAGAAACATGACCGGGCTGAGGCCCGAAAGAAGTTTCAACAAGAACATCTGCGTGACAAACAGGTGTATCAGCAAGGCCGAAACCAGAACGACAACGTAACCGGCAAGCGACATCAGCAGATCAAGCCCCAGATCCGCAATTGAGCGGGCTATCAGGGCAAAGACTGCATAAGGCGCAACTGCCATGACGATGTTCACCATCTTCATCATCACTTCGTTGAGAACCTCGGCGCCATCAATAACGCCTTTGGCCCTTTCTCCGACCATCAGAATGGCTATTCCGATCAGAATCGAGAAAAAGATGATCGGCAGCATGTCTCCATTTGCCATTGCGTTGATGGGATTGCCCGGAATGATGTCTATCAGCACTTGCGCGAGAGGAGGCGATTCCTTGCCCTCAAATGTTGATGCCGAGACTTGCTCAAAACCGGCACCAATTCCGCTTGCCGACGCAAGCATGATGGCGACAGCAATCGCAATCGCCGTTGTCAGCATGTAGAGCCCGAAAGCCTTGGAGCCGACCCTGCCCAGCATGCTGATGTTTCCGATCCCGCAAACACCGCAGATAAGTGAAAAGAACACCAGTGGAACCACCAGCATTTTCAATGAATTGACGAACATCTTGCCAACTACATTGAACAATCCCTCAACCACATAAACGTTGGTGAATGAACCGTCCGCATTCAGCCCGGTAAGGTTTATAATCAACCCCACCAGGATACCCAGTCCCATTCCGACCAGTACTTTTACTGTTAGACTTGTCTTGTTCGCTTCTGCCATGACTTTCCTCCTTGGATCCCCAGTCTGGCCGTCTCTGGCTGACCACGGACCCCCTTCCCTAACCAGCGCTGACGGAAAGCCGGACAAAACAGCGAAATCTTGTCCTGCTGCCGGGAAATCAAACCACAAAATCGTCAAAAAGCAAATTTTGCCTGTTTATATCTCCGTCGCATCCGTTCACCATACAGTCGCAAACCGGAACTGCCGGGGAGAAATTCCTTTGCTAAATGAGCAAACTAAAGCATTGTGCGGTCAATCTGGTGGACTAGGTCCGGATTCGCTGTTCAGCATGAAAAGACCATCGGGTTGGCCTGCATAAACTGGTCTGCCCTGTGTAAACGGAGAACGTCATGTCCGAAGAAGAAGATGAAATCATCCTGTCAGAACTCAGTGATGATGAGCTTGTGGCACAAATGCATGATGACCTCTATGACGGCCTGAAAGAGGAGATACTCGAGGGAACCAACATTCTCCTGGAGCGTGGATGGACGCCTTATGATGTGCTTACAAAAGCACTTGTTGAGGGCATGCGTATCGTAGGCATCGACTTCCGCGATGGTATTCTGTTCGTCCCTGAAGTGCTTCTGGCAGCCAATGCGATGAAGGCAGGCATGGGAATTCTCCGCCCGCTTCTGGCAGAAACCGGCGCACCAAAGCTCGGAACCATGGTAATTGGAACCGTGAAGGGGGATATTCACGATATTGGCAAGAATCTTGTCGGCATGATGATGGAAGGTGCAGGCTTTGACGTACATGACCTGGGCATCAACAACGATGTGGATTCATATCTTGCCGGCATCGAGGAACACAAACCCGATATTCTTGGTATGTCAGCCCTGCTGACAACCACCATGCCTTACATGAAAGTGGTCATCGATACATTGGTGGAAAAAGGCATGCGGGATGATTACACTATTCTTGTCGGTGGCGCTCCACTCAATGAAGAGTTCGGCGATGCCATTGGTGCAGATGCCTATTGCCGCGATGCAGCAGTAGCCGTTGAAAAAGCCAAGGACTTCATGGCTCGCAAACACAACAGCATGAATTCCTGAAGCCATTTGCATCACAAATTCAGGGTGACTTCTACGAGACACGTGTTCACCCTGCGCATAAAACTGTGCATCCACGCTTCGAGAGGAAATGTTGGAAAACAGGCCCGAAAAATTGCGAGTAATTGCCTGCGGGATGATCGCGCGGGAGGTACTGGCTGTTAATCAGCAGTTGGGGTTTGAGCATGTTGATCTCAAATGCCTGCCGGCGGCCTACCATCATTTTCCCGAGCGCATTGCTCCTGCAATGGATGCCGCCATTCTCGAGGCACGGGCTGAGGGATACCAGCACATATTCGTGGGATATGCCGACTGCGGTACCGGGGGCGAGCTCGACAAGATATGCGAGAAGCACAATGTGGAGCGCATTGCCGGACCTCATTGTTTCTCATTTTACATGGGTAATCAGCAGTTCGAAGCGGCAGATGACGACTTTCTGACAACCTTTTTCATAACGGATTTTCTGGCTCGTCATTTCGATACCTTTATGAAAAGGCCATTGGGGTTGGACCGTCACCCTGAGCTGCGCGAAATGTATTTTGCCAACTATACCCGCGCGCTTTATCTGGCCCAAACAGACGACTCTGAACTGGATGAAAAAGCCCGTGAGGCAGCAACATTTCTTGGGCTGGAATACGAGAGACAATTTACCGGATTCGGCGACCTGGTTCCGGCGATAAACAAGGCTGCCGGCTAGGCTGGCTATCGGTCAGTTCTGCAAGGCTATAAGCGGCGTCAGCTCTTCGTCATTGGCTCCCCGCAACCCGCGCGGCTTGCGTGCCCAACTGTCCGGTCCCTGCAATCCAAGCTGGAACCCGGCAGAATAGAGACTTCTCATCCGTACCGGGTCAAAATCAAGCGACTTGGTGGAAATCGGTATTTCGTCAGGTATGGAGACCACACGGAAATCCATCCCTGTGTTTCTCGCCCGTATGTAATGGCGGAAAATCGTGTCTGACTGAATCTCGCGCATAAGTTCGAAAATTGTTTTCTGCGCAATACTGGCAAGATTCGGTTTTACCGGCTGGGCGTCATTGTATTCCTGCGTTGTGCCATTGACGACCAGATATAGGTTTTTGTCAGGTGCCGTGGTCTGCCCCATGAAATCCGCATAAAGAATTGGCTCTTTCACGCCTCCGTCAACATGGGCTTGCCTAAGCTGGGTGCCCCGTTGGGGTTTGATGTAAACCGGCTGGAAAAAACCAGGTACAGCGGCAGATGCCCGCAAAACCTTCTGGAAGTGCTGAAGTGGGTCAGTGCGTCCGCCCAATGCAATTTTGCCCATGTCCCATATCACCAGTTCACCTGCATCCAGGTTCGTAGTAGCAACATACAGCCGGCGTCCACGCTGGTGTTCCGCAGCAACCCTGCGCAAAACATCCTCTGTGATATACTTTTCAATCTGGGCTTTTAGCGGTGTGTTGTCGTAGAGGCTGTCTCCCAGAACACCACGCAGACCACGCTTTTTGAAGATCGTGTCATTCGTCTGGCTGGTGTAGAGCTCACGAGCAAGATCATCCCATTGCGGCCCCAGGAAAGCAAAAACAGACAGCAACGCTCCCGTGGAAACACCAGTAACCACATCAAATTCGGGACGTTTTCCGCTCTTCGTCCACCCTGCAAGGACACCCGCACCAAAAGCACCATCCGGACCACCGGCAGAAAGTGCAAGCACATCATGTACATTGTCTCTTGTACGAACAAGCGGAGGTTGTTCGGGCAAGTTCCGGTTAACGGCTTCTTGCGGCAATAATGTCCGAACGGATTCACCTTCATCGGGGCGGGTTGCACAGGCTGCAAGGAATGCCGCAAGCAAAATCACAAGGGCACGGGGAAATCCGATCGCCCTGCGATTTGCCAAACTCTGTGATGACCTGTTGGAATGCATCCTTACCGCTTTATCCCGACGGTCTGACAACCGTTGTTTCCGTTGATCTGTCGAAAACTGATATTGCATTCTTGCACGTTGCAACAATCAATTTAAACCATATTTTCATTAATGGTTAACCATGTAGCTGAGACTCGGATACCAGTACAAGATGTATGATAACCCCCTCGAGAGCTTTACGCCCGGTACTGAAATAACACTTGGGCCAAAATCAGTCAGCCGTGACGAAATTATTGAATTCGCCACTGAATTCGACCCCATCTACTTCCATACGGATGAAGTGGCTGCAAAAAATTCAATGTTGGGGGGGCTTGTTGCTTCAGGCTTCCATACATGCTCCCTGGCCATGCGCATGTTGTGCGATGCCTATATCACAAAATCGACTTCCCAGGGCGCTCCCGGCATTGACGAATGCAAATGGCTTGCACCTGTTCGTCCCGGCGACACGATCTCCGGAGTTGCCCGCGTCAAGAACAGTCGCCGGTCCAAATCCAGGCCTGAAATACTGATAGTGGGTTTTGAATTTGAATTCTGGAACCAAAACAAAACCCCGGTGCTCTTCATGAGCAATTCCGCAATGTTCAGAATTCCGGAAGGTGCTTGACCATGCAGCAGTCTCTCACGCCCCCTTACCTTTCAACTGGCATTGTAAACCAGCTTGGAGACCACACATTTACGTCTGCGGAAATTACGAAGTTTGCAAAAAACTTTGACCCCCAGTTCTTTCATGTCGATCCTGAAGCAGCCCGCGACTCATTGTTCGGAGGCCATTGTGCATCCGGTTGGCACACCATTTCCATGTGGATGCGAAAACAGCGAGACTTTGCAAAATCCGAAGCTGCGAATCTGCAAAAGAACGGCCACAATCCGCCTGAATACGGCCCCTCTCCCGGCGTCAGGAACATTAAATGGTTAAAACCCGTATTTGCCGGAGACACCATTTCCTATTTTACCGAAATCGCCGGTCTCCGTCCAAGTGGGTCTCGTCCGGGCTGGCACCTGCTTTCGCAGAAATGCGGCGGTAGAAACCAGAACGGACAAACTGTCCTGGAATTTGACAGCACGGTATTCATCCGCATTTCGTGACTGCAAGCGCCGTTTTTCACTTATCACGCGTCGCTTGTGGTGAAGCTGCAATCAACACTTTCAAACATTCTTCTGGCATGTCGCGAGTCCGGAAGGCTCAGGAGTACTGACATGGCAAAACTGCAGATCGTATATTGGCGAGACATCCCTGCCCAGGTCATCGTGAAGGCCGGGCGCAGAAACGTTGCCAAACGCGAACTGTCGCTTCGTTTCACCGAAGCCATCGACATGTGTGCCATGCGTACCGGAGCTGCGGAGACAGACGACTATCTGGCAGAATGGCGTCGCTCAGATCCTGTAGAGGTCAGTGATGATCTCGAAGCTGAGGCAGACAAGGCAGCAGCGGCGCTTGAGGCTGAATATGACCGTGACCGTTTGGTCGCATTGGTTGCGTCAGGAGGGACAAGCACATGAATGTCATGACCAAAATCATGCCGGGTGACGGAAGCAAAACCGATCTGGAAATTCCCGCCATGAACAAGATTTCAGCATCCATAGAAGTTTCACCCAAACAGGCTGTTGAAAACCAGGACCTCCCCGGCCTGTTCCCGGAAGGCACCCGCGTATACATCACGGATGTCGGAACAGACACCGCAGAAACGTTGAGCGCTGGCGCAAAACGTGTAGCTGATCTCGGCTACACCCCGGTTCCCCATTTCGCATCACGTCGCCTCACAACAAAAGAAGCCCTTGAAGACCGCATTCGCATGATGACGCAGGATGCAGGGGTTACGGACGTACTGGTGATTGGTGGTGGACTGGAAAAGGAAGCTGGTGAATTTGACAGCACGATAAAGGTCCTGGAAACCGGACTCTTTGAAAAATATGGCATTTCACATATGGGCGTTGCAGGTCATCCTGAGGGTTCACCGGATTTCAGTGATGAAATCGCTATGGAAGCATTGCATCAGAAACAGGAATTTGCCCAAAACAGTGGCATTGATATGCGCATTGTCACACAATTTGGCTTCGATGCTGAAAAATTCACATCCTGGGCAGAAAGGCTTTCAGCACAGGGTGTTCACCTGCCGGTACATCTGGGTGTGGCTGGGCCGGCCAAAATCACAACATTGATCAAGTTTGCCGCCATGTGTGGCGTCGGGAATTCCTTGTCATTTCTGAAAAAGCGCGGCGCTGCGATAATGACCATGGCAGCAGGATTTGACCCTGATGAAATCGTCAATCCGATTGAAGCGTTTGCACAAAGCCCGGCCAATACCACAATCTGCCAAGTCCATGTGTTTCCGTTTGGCGGGGTGAAAAAATCTTCCGAATGGCTTCAGGCGCGCGGCACCTGGAATCTCTGAAAGACCAACGCGAAAGCAGGAAGTTCCTGCGGGAGAGAGACCCAGATGCAGGAACTTCCGCCCTTCGCGAATGCCGCCTGACGTATATCAGGCAACTTTTCGCTTGTTCTGTTGGTGTAATTCCTTTGCGGAATTGAACGTTTCAGCAGCGAGCTTGGCAAGCTCCACCTTGTTGAGAGTGTAAATGTGAATGGCTTCAAAGCCGGCACATGCCAGATCGTGCACTTGCGCCTTCAGCAACTCGGAGGCGACTTCAATCGCGCTCGAACCCATCGTTTCATCAGAAAACGCCTTGTGAACGTGATCCGGAATGTGTGTCTTGCACTGCTCTGCCATTTCGCAGACTTTGGCAAAATTGTAGATTGGCAGGATACCCGGAACAATCGGAATGGTAATATCCGCAGCCCGTGCACGTTCGACAAACTCGTAAAAAACGGAATTGTCAAAAAAGAACTGGGTTATGGCAAGTGAAGCACCAGCATCCTGTTTGGCCTTCAGGACTTCAATGTCAGCTTCCGACGACTTGGCCTTGGGATGGATTTCCGGATAACAGGCCACCGCTATCTCGAAGGGATGGCACTCTTTGAGAGCAGCAACAAATGCAGGCGTATCCTCAAACGGAAGATTGTCAGAACCGTCACGAGGATCCCCTCTCAAGGCGACAATCTGTCGAATCTCCGCATTCCAGAGTTCATCCGCAAATGAACGTATGTCATCCTGGCTTGAACCGGTGAATGTCAGGTGGCTGGCCGTACGTACACCTGTTTCGGTCTGAAACCTGCGGACCGCATCAAGTGTACCGTTCCGGTCTGATCCACCGGCACCATACGTGACACTCTGGAAATCAGGCTGGAATTGCGCTAACAGCTTGACAGTCTCGGCCAACTGGTTGCTGGCCTTTTCACTTCTGCCTGGAAAATATTCAAAACTGATGCCGGACATTGCGGTGGGTCTCCTTCCTGACTGTCATGAAGGATACCACAACGCAGACAAATGTAAATAGCAATATAAAGATATCTTTATATCTTGATTTTCAATGCCTGGAATGTCTATAAACCCTCAAAAACCGGACTTGGTCCGCTTGCGTTACAAGTCGTAAAAGCATCAACTCATGTCGCGTGAATGAGTGTTGAAATCGTATAAAGGTGCGAAGAGGAATCACGTGAACCGGTCGCAATTCCGCAACCGGTCAAAACAACCATCAAGGGTAGGATTATGACGCACACCATTGTCGCTTCAGAAAAGAAAGAGGTCATTATCGGATTTGACCAGCCATTCTGCGTGATTGGTGAGCGGATCAACCCGACCGGCCGCAAAAAACTGGCTGCAGAAATGCAGGAGGGCAATTTTGAAACCGTCAAGAAAGACGCCTTGGAACAGGTCGCTGCCGGAGCAACAATTCTGGACGTGAACGCCGGAGTAACTGCGGTTAATCCCAACGAGACCGAACCTCCCCTGCTCGTACAAACCCTGGAAATGGTTCAGGAACTGGTTGACGTTCCACTTTCCATTGATTCTTCGGTCACCTCTGCCATTGAAGCAGGTCTGAAGGTTGCCAAAGGCCGCCCTCTTGTAAACTCGGTAACAGGCGAAGAAGAAAAGCTCGAAGCCATTCTACCGCTTATCAAGAAATACGATGTTCCTGTCGTTGCCATTTCGAACGACGAAACCGGCATTTCTGAGGACCCTGATGTCCGTTTCGCTGTTGCGAAGAAAATCGTCGAACGGGCAGCGGATTACGGCATCAAGCCGCAGGATATTGTGGTTGACCCTCTGGTAATGCCGATTGGCGCAATGGGAACAGCCGGCTTGCAGGTCTTCAAACTGGTTCGCCGCCTACGTGAAGAACTTGGTGTTAACACGACTTGTGGCCTGTCCAACATTTCCTTTGGCTTGCCGCACCGTCATGGAATCAATGCAGCCTTTATTCCAATGGTGATTGCCTCAGGCATGACATCGGCCATCATGAACCCGTGCCGGCCAGCTGAAATGGAAGCTGTTCACGGTGCAAATGTGCTGAATGGAACAGATCAGGATTGTGCAAACTGGATCATGACCTATCGGGACCATACGCCGGCTGCAGCTGGCTCCCCGGCAACTCCTGTTGCCGCAACCGGAGGACGTTCCGGGCGCCGCGGCGGACGCGCGGCACGGCGTGGTGCGGGAGCATAAGCGTTAACCCCAGGGTGATATGCTCACGAAATGAAAGCAGATAAAGACCCTCTTGTACTTTTCATGCCATCGGGCAAGCGTGGCCGGTTCCCGACAGGAACCCCCATACTCGATGCCGCACGTGAACTCGGGGTCTATGTGGAATCAGTCTGTGGCGGCCGGGGTATTTGCGGCCGCTGCCAGATAGAGTTGCAACAAGGTCATTTCGCCAAGCATGGCATAACGTCGACCGCTGAAAGCATTTCACCACCCGGCGCCAAGGAAGCCCGATACGCCGAAAAGCGCGAATTGAAAGATGGCAGACGTCTGTCCTGTTCGGCCACGATACAGGGCGACCTCGTTGTCGACATACCGCAAGATGCGCAAATGAACGCCCAGGTCGTACGGAAAGTGGATGACGGCCGCTTCATAGAGCGCAATCCGGCTGTCCAGCTTTGCTATGTCGAGGTGGAACAACCGGACATGCACAAGCCCCTTGGTGACCTTGACCGTGTCAAGCAGGCCCTGGAAAGGGACTGGGGCTGGACTGATATCATGGTCGACAGTCACCTCATGCCCGGCATCCAGAAAAACCTCAGGGATGGCGACTGGAAGGTTACGGCCGTCATCCACAAGGATATGGAAACCTCAAGGCCGTCGCTGATCGCCCTGTATCCGGGGTTGAAAAATGCAGCATATGGCATCGCATGCGATATTGGCTCGACAACCATCGCCCTGCATCTCGTGTCGCTTCTCTCCGGCGCCACCATAGCCTCATCCGGAATATCCAATCCGCAGATCCGGTTTGGAGAGGATTTGATGAGCAGGGTTTCATACGTGATGATGAATCCCGAAGGACGAGAGGCAATGACCGTTGCAGTCCGGGAAGCTCTTAATGGTTTGATCGGAAATGTCTGCTCTGAAGCAGGAATTGAGCGTGATGACATTTACGACATGGTATTTGTCGGAAACCCGATCATGCATCACCTCTTTCTTGGCATTGATCCGACCGAACTGGGCGGCGCGCCTTTCGCGCTGGCTGTATCCGGTGCCGTACATACATGGGCTTACGATCTGGACCTTTCAGTCAATCGCGGTGCGCGCGTTTACGTGCTGCCCTGCATCGCCGGACACGTTGGCGCAGACGCTGCCGCTGTAACCCTCTGTGAAGGCCCCCACCGGCAAGACAAACAAATGCTTGTCGTCGATGTTGGAACGAATGCGGAAATCGTGCTTGGCAACAGCGAGCGTACTGTGGCCGCCTCCTCGCCGACCGGTCCGGCTTTTGAAGGTGCGGAAATTTCCTGTGGCCAGCGTGCAGCGCCAGGTGCAATCGAGCGGGTGCGGATCAATCCAGAAACCTTGGAACCGCGCATCCGGGTCATCGGCGTTGATCTGTGGTCGGATGAAGAAGGGTTTGACGAAGCCGTTGAAACCGTGGGGGTCACCGGTGTTTGCGGATCGGCGATTATAGAAGTCGTCGCCGAAATGTTCCTGGCTGGCATCATTTCGCAGGATGGGGTTGTCGATGGCTCGATGGCCACGCGCTCAGACCGCATAATCGAGGATGGCAGAACCTATGCCTATCGCCTTTGGAAGGGCAAACAGGACCTCGTCATCCGTCAGACCGATGTACGGGCCATACAATTGGCCAAGGCGGCCTTGTATGCAGGCATCAAACTCCTGATGGACAAACTCGGCATAGAACGCGTCGACACGATATCCTTTGCAGGCGCGTTCGGAACGTTCATCGATCCGAAATACGCCATGGTCCTCGGGCTAATACCCGACTGTGATCTCGCCAATGTCAAAGCAGTAGGAAACGCGGCTGGATATGGCGCGAAAATGGCCTTGCTCAACCGGGACTCACGTCGGGAAATCGAAGATACCGTTATGGGGATCGAGAAGATTGAAACGGCGCTGGAAACAGAATTTCAAAACCACTTCGTGAATGCGATGGCTTTACCCAACAAGGTTGAGCCGTTTCCAAGGCTCGCCGAGCAAGTCGACTTGCCGAAGCCCAAACAACTTGAATCTGCCGGGACAGGTGAAGGAGGAAGAAGGCGCAGGAGACGATCCCGCGCCTGACTCCATTCAAGGCATAAGGGTCAGGAAACCCGGCGACGGCGGCGAATATCCATCAGGTGATATCCGGAACTGCGGTCCATCGAAACATTCAGTGCATCAATCACATCACCGCGTGTGATGCCCATGTCACGCAAGACACGGTCTTCGCACTCCAGCAACGCCTTCAGTTCACGGCGTTTGCTTTTCTCCGCAGAGTTTGATTCGAACAGGCCTGCAATGCCGGACACGGCTTCACTGACAAGTTCTGTGACCGGCGAAAGAAATGATACTGCCGGGCTGTTATGTGTCATGTTTTGCATGATCATCTCCAATCATCAACGCTGTCTGTATGACCTTGTAAATGCGTCACAAAGATGATTTAATCAAACAAAAAGAATTACACATTATATTTTGTTTTTTTAAATCATGCACCTCGATCTGCCACTTCTCAAGTCATTCATAGCCATTGTCGATGAAGGCAATTTTCTGAAAGCCGCAGAAGCCGTCGGGAGAAGCCCCGCAGCAATTTCCGTCCACATCAACAAGCTTGAAGACGCCCTTGGTGTCACATTGTTTGACCGGGATGCACGCGCTACAAGACTTACCCGAAGGGGCGAGGAACTTGTTCAGCACGCAAGGCGCATGCTTGCCCTTGAAGCCAGTATCTACACGCAGTTCAGGGACGAACCCATACAGGGAACTGTCCGTTTGGGAGTGCCGGATGACGTCATTGAACGTTTTCCCATGCCAATGCTCACCAATTTTTCCAATGATTATCCGGGAGTTAGCCTTGCCTTGCATGTCGACCATACCGCATCGCTACTAAGAGCGGTTGACAATGGTAGTCTCGACTTGTCGGTAATCACCTACGCAGAATCCATACCAGGTGTTGCTGAAACAGAAATCCTGATGCGTGAACCGGAAATCTGGGCCTCTGCCGCAAACGGCATCGCAATCGAGAAAACACCGATACCGGTCGTCTTGTGGGAGAAACAATGGGCTTGGTACCAGTCGGCAGTCGACATTTTGCAGGTAAGCGGTTTCGAATATTCAATCATTCTGGAATGCGAGAACGTAACAGCCAGAAAAAGGGCAATCAGGGCTGATCTGGCCATCGGCCCCCTGCCCGTTTCCGAGATGGACAGCAGCCTGATCGTTGCTCCGGGCTTTGACAAGCTGCCACCCTTGCCCCACTACGGGCTTGGTTTGAAAATGCAGAATAATCCCACACCTGTGGCAAAGGCAGTTGCAAAGGAACTGCGTGAACACTTTGCCTGACCTGAAGAAATCAGGAGCCAGGTTCTCTGCAACTGCAAACTTTCTAGGCAGCCATCGGCATGCGCGCTGCAAAGCTTGCCCGCAAATGATTGACCATGGCGTCAATCGAACAACTTGTATCAGATGCCTTGATCAGGCCGATCGAATAGTTGGAAAGCTTTGGAAGCCCGTATTTTGACGGCAATTCGATAATGTCGCCTGTACACAGCGAAGCCGGCAAGGGAGCGATGGCGAGATCGGCAAGAATTGCAGCCTTTTGCCCGGAAACATGTGCGCTCTTGAAACTGACCCGGTAATCCCTTTTGATAAGTTCCAGGCCCTCCAAAGCTGCTTTGCGCCAGACACAGCCTTCCTCCCACACAGAAATCGGTAATGGCTCCTGCTCAACAGATATGCCACCTCGCAATCCTGCCCAGGTAAGGCATTCCCGAAAAAGAACTTCCACCGACAGGCCTTGGTAATTGCCAGAATCACAGGTCACAAGCACAAGGTCCAACTGGTTTGAACGCAGTTTTTCTGCAAGCTCTGCGGAATTCTCGACAGTAACATCAACCAGAACACCGGGATGGGTTTCGCCAAAGCGTCGCAACACGGTTGTCAGGAATTGCTCGGCAACATGGTCAACAGCACCAAGCCGGACTACACCTTCAATATCCGGCTGGACAAAGCGAGATATCATTTCACTGTTGAGTGCCAGCACCCGACGCGCATGTTCAAGAAGCAGATACCCTTCCGCCGTCAGAGAAACCGAACGGCTGTCACGAATGAATACAGGCCGTCCCACAATCTCTTCAATCTTCTTGACCTGCATTGAAATGGCAGATGGGGTACGCAGCACTGCTGCAGCGGCTGACGAAAAATTCCCTGTTTCTGCAATTGCGACCAGGGTTTTCAGAAGGTCTAGTTCAAGCAGCGGAATCTGGGGGCTGGTTGGCATTCTTTGATCTTTCAGTTTTTTTCATAAATATTGTAAAAACTATTCGTTTGATTGAAACACAAACAGCGACCATTGTCTACTCATCAAAGCAGACGTCCCATTTGATTTTTGAAACCGGGTGTCCGCTTACCGCGAAAGGAGAACGACAATGAATACCCAATGCCTCGACACCCGCGATATTGCTATAGTTGCACCTGACCAAGCACCTGCCACTTCGGTCATGAAGCCTTTCAAGTCCGTGATTGCCCGCATGCTGAATGCTGTCGCCACTTACCTTGAGCGGCGCAAACAATACCGGACCGACCGTGATGCATTCGACTCAATGCTCGACCTGAGCGATGACATACTGGACGATATAGGTATCACACGAGATGACATCGTTTGGGCGAGTACCCTTCCCAAATCGGTCAATGCATCAAAGGCACTCGAAGACGCCCGCCGGCACGGTCGGCTCTGAATAATTTCAGATTGTGGTCGCCCCCCCTCTCTCGCGACCACGCAACCCGGGAAGCCCATCCTGGGTTGCACTTTATAATCTCTGCAGAAGCCCTGAAAATTAAGGTTTTTCTTTACCAAGCAGCGCTTATAATGCGCGCATGAATTCAAACTCTCCCATACTTCACGATTTCAGGCGCGGTGATGTGTCAAATGCAGGATTCTTTGCATTTTTTGGCATGAAACTGCTCGCTTTGGGCGCTCGCATGACCAAACCTATCTCATATGTGGGATATTCTTGGATTGCACGCCTGATTCGCCGGGTTCTTCCCAGCCGCAAAATGGTCGTCACCCAACTGATGGATGACACGAAATTTACCTATCCATACGCTGACCTGTACTGGTCACGGCTTGCCAGCCCGGGGCTCGTTTATGCACCGGACATGGAAAATTTCCTCCGCCAGGTCGCCCATGTCGACTATGCAATGATCGATTGCGGAGCAAATTACGGCTACGTTTCCTCGATTGTCACTTCACGGGAGTTCGGCCAGAAACCGTCCATCGCAATAGAGGCCGATCCTGTAACCTTCACCCGCTTGAAGGAAAATGCAGTTCTCAACAATAACCGTTTTGAAATCCGGCACAATGCCGTGTTCTCCAAGAGCGGCGAGATCGTGAACATATATGGCGACAAGCATGAAGCCCGCTCCATCATTCCGGAAGACAACCAGGAAGCAGTGCATGGCAATGTGGAAACGATTGTCATCGATGAAGTCTGGGACTGGATACGCCAACAACACAAGACAGCAACAATCCTGAAGCTGGACGTAGAGGGTGTCGAGGTCGAGGCGATGAAGGGCGCCACCCGGGTTCTGGAGATGGATTGCCTTGTTTTCTACGAGGACCATGGCTCCGACAGCAGCCATGAAATCAGCCGTTTCATGCATGAGGAACTGGGACTGAAACTTTTCTACCCGGACAAGCAGGGCGTTTGTCATGAAGTGGACAGCATCGAACAGATCGCCAGCTACAAGCAAAACCCCCGTCTTGGATATGATTTTCTGGCAACGAAAAGCCCTATGTGGATAGAAGAAGTCAGAAAACTGGTCCGGTAATCTGTTTTGGTGTTCCCTTGAAAGCATGCGCATATATTTTTGATGTTTTCGGGACCGTAGTCGACTGGCGGACAGGCGTTGCGCGAGAAGCTGCCCGTTTCTTTGACAACAAGAAGATCGACTTGAAGCCACTTGAGTTTGCTGACCGCTGGCGCGGAAAATATCAGCCGGCAATGCAGCGTATTCGTTCAGGCGGGCGGGGTTACATAGCTCTGGATACGTTGCACAGGGAAAACCTGGATGAACTGCTTGAAGAATATGACCTGGACAGCCGTTTTGACGAAATGGAAAAATCGGCTCTCAACCAGGCCTGGGAAAAGCTGCCGCCATGGCCAGATTCAGTTGAAGGTCTTGAATATGTAAAGAAAAGTGCAATCATAGCGCCCTGTTCCAACGGCTCCATTGCGCTGATGACCCGCATTGCAAAATTCGGTGGCCTGCCCTGGGACTGCATTCTTGGTGCAGAAATCGCGCGCAATTACAAACCGGAACCGGAAGTTTACCTTGCTTCGGTCAATGCACTTGGTCTCAAGCCTGAACAGGTCTGCATGGTTGCCGCCCACAACAATGATCTTGAGGCTGCCGCCAAATGCGGATTGCAAACCGCGTTCATAGCTCGCAGAACCGAGTATGGTGAGCAACAGAAAGACGATCTTGAGCCGTCCGGTGATTGGGATCAGGTTATCGATACAATCGGGTTACTGTCCTGATAAACCTCGGAATTCCTGATTTTTCTGACTGCAAACGATTTTTCCGTTTGCATTTACAGACAGTTTAGGCAGAGTCGCAGACGCACTTTTTGTCATTTATGCCAATGACAGAGGCGTTTGTAGCGGTTTCGTAACTCATGGCGAGGCTTCATGAATGTAGGCAGCTTGTCCGAAAAACCGATCGAGAAGGCGGCCAATCTCGACAGCCGTTCAATCGTGTTTTTTCTTGTGCCGAATTTTTCAATGATTGCATTTGCAACTGCCATTGAGCCGTTACGCATCGCGAACCGGATGCTGGGAACACAATATTACACTTGGCGGCTGTCATCGATAGACAGAGGCCCGGTTACGGCCTCGAACGGCGTGGAAGTTTCTGTTCAGACAAGCTTGAAGGAGGAGCGCGAGGCTCTGTCCTCGTCACGCAGGCCTTCCAATACATTCCTTTGTTCGGGCATGCGTGTCGAAGAAGCGGCCAACAAGTCGCTGTTTGCCTATATAAGGGAAAACAAGAACAGCGGCGTAACCATTGGCGGCCTTTGCACAGCAGCCTTTCTCCTCGCCGCTGCAGGCCTTCTGAAAGGCAAGCGCTGCGCAATTCATTGGGAAAACCTGCCGGGCTTTGCAGAAAATTTCCCGGACATAGAAGTCTATGCCGACCTCTATGAAATGGACGGCAACATATGGACATGTGCGGGCGGAACAGCAGCACTCGACATGATGCTTTCCATGATTGAACGTGACCATGGCGAAGAACTGGTCAACCGTGTCTGTGAACAGGCGTTGACCGACCGGGTTCGCAATCCAAATGACCGCCAGCGCCTGCCCTTGAGAGCACGTCTGGGCATTCAGAATGCAAAAGTGCTTTCCATTATTGAATTCATGGAAGCAAACATTTCCGAGCCACTTCAGCTTGTCGACATTGCAGATTATGTCGGGCTGTCCCGCCGGCAGATCGAACGTCTCTTCCAGCAGCACATGGGGCGCTCCCCGGCACGTTACTATCTTGAGATCCGTCTGGACCGGGCACGTCATCTTCTCATGCAGTCAACGATGGCTGTGGTTGATGTTGCCATTGCCTGCGGATTTGTATCCGCGTCACATTTTTCCAAATGCTATCGTGAAATGTATGGAAAATCCCCGCTTCAGGAGCGGGTCTGAAGCACTTTGTGGAATCAATTGCCCCGCCCGCGGACCACAAAGAAGTTATGGACAGGCACGAGGCCCGGAAACGAATAGTTTTCATCTCCTGAATACCACACCTGCGTAGACCGCCCCCCGTCCAGCGCGATTGCTGAATCACAGTCAAAAAAACCGCCGACTGCCGGTTCCCGCATGATCCATCCTGCTTCAAACAGGCTCATACCCACCCTGGTGACAAGTGCTATGACGATGTTCCCGTCCTTTTGCTTGCACAATACTGTTCGGTTCTTCACCTCACCAAGGTTGCTTCCCATCGCCCAACGGCCATCTGGCTCTATCAGCATGGGACGTGACTGAAGCACATCCTTGCTGTTCTTGGGAATACCGGCATGTGTCGGTGTCAGCATTAGTGTTTTTTCATCCAGCGAAATCAACCCGCCATCGCTCTCCCATCCCTTGGACAGCACATCTCCGTTCAGGCGAAGATATCCGATCGGGTATAGACTTCCGGACAGGCTTTCGGCAAAAAAACCGGCATTCGTGGCAAGCACAGCCCCTTCCCGCTCGCCAATGTCGCGCGCGCGAGACCCGGAGGAATTTTCCTGGGTTACGATGGAAAAACTGAAATCGGATGGAGAAATCCGATAGGCGGTCAGAACGGTACCATTGCCTGTCATGGCACGAATAACATCTATGCCGCTTTCAAGATTGGACCATTGGGTACTGTTGAGGGCAGACACCATTTTTTCGGTGGCATTGGGAATGTCCGTGAGTTTTTCCTGTGCAGTTCCTTGCAGGATCAATACAATCGCCGCAAGCAACACACTCCACACGCCAAGCTTCCAGTTTAGTCTGCGTAACACCAGCACCCGAATCCCTTTTGCGCAACGTTAAACGCGAAACTGGCCGCCCTCAAGCGACCAGCCTTGCATATTGTAACAATGGATTATGGCGATGCTTTGAAAACAGGGCTTCTGACATGCCCTATGGCAAGAACCAGAGTACTTCAGAGGCGTCGGACAGATATGACATTGCCTATTCTGTAATTCGAAATCTTGACCATGTTGGACTGGTTGCCGCCCAGCAATTGTACCCTGCCCTTGCTGCGGCCCACATAGAAACCGACATGATGCCCCCGCCTGGTACGGACAACAACAACATCACCCTTTCGCGCAGATTTCAGCGACACTGCCTTGCCTGCACGCTTCCAGCTGGCTGCACGCAGGTGACCGCCGGGAATACCCTTTCCCGCGCGCTTCGCAACCGTGGCAACAAATGCACCACACCAGGGCGTACGGCGGGGATTCACGCCTATTGCCTTGGCAAGCTTGCCGGTATGCTTGACTTCATGAAGCCCCATGTAACGCTTGGCCATTGAGTAGGTGCCAGCCTCAGATGTCGAAGCCGGGATCAACCCGGTAGCCAGCACAAAGAGAAAAATGAAAACAAAAGGTCTTTGACGCACAACGAGGTTGCGCGCGCCGCTAGGAACGAACATCAAGACTGGGTATCCTTTATCCAGAAAGCGGCCCCCGCATGGACCGCAAAACAATCTTCAGGATTCGTACGCCGGGTTCACTTCACAAGGTCCGGCCCGAATTTCAGGGAATGCCGATGAAAATATCGTCGGCCGAACGCGATAAGCCCCCGGAAAAGGGCATCAATGTGACGGTTCCAACACGGATTGTTACAGATGAAACATTCCGTCAAAAACCTTAACAAAAACCCTGAAATGTTAACCAAAGAACCCGGTCAGAACGGTTTGCCAGGCCATTGCTGCAGCACTCAGGTCCGGGGTTTGACATTCTCCGGATCATAAAGAGGCTCATAGCCGATGCCGGCCACTTCAACCGGATACTTCTCACCGAAATACTCAACAACCAGTTCCCGACCCTTGCTCGCATATTCATGCGGTAGATACGCATAGCAAATGTTCTTGCCGATGGTCGGACCGTAAGCAACACTGGTGACAAAAGAACGTCTGCCAAGTTCATCAATCAGGGGTTCGTGTGTGTCCTTGTCCATGATCGGCAGGGTGCCTACCGGATAACGGGCAACGCCATTCGCATCGACGTTTTCCGTCATCACAAGTGTACACAGCATGGCAGGCTGATGGTCACGTTGACGCTGGTCAACATAAGCATCCTTACCGTGAAAATCCGCGGCCTTGACTTTCGGACGAGCCAAATCCGCTTCCATCAGGTTGTAATGGGTCAGAAGATCGGCATTTTGCAACCGGAGGCTTTTCTCAAGGCGGCGGCTGTTGGCGTAGGTTTCAACCCCTATTGGCGTCACCCCTTGCCTGAAAAGAGTATCCCACAACGCAATACCATCCCCGTATTTGCAGTGGAGCTCCCATCCTTGCTCACCAACATATGAAATCCGGAATGCGGTAACATCAACGTCTCCAACCTTGATCTGCCGGATCGCTGCGAACGGAAAGTTTTCATGTGATACGCTTTCAGGATTCTCCATAATCGCCTGAAGGTTTTCCCGGGCATTGGGCCCCCACAAGCCGATACAACAGAATTCTTCGGTCCTGTCCGTAACCGTGACATCAAACCCTTTGTCCTCAGCCATCCGCTTCATGTAGACAAAATCACGGTTTCCCGTATCACCACCGTCGACAACACGATACCGGTCGTCCATACGGATCAGGGTAAGGTCCGCACGGACACCCCCATCTTCATCCAGGAAATGCGTATATATGCCCTTGCCAACAGGCGTATCCCCGCCAACCTTGGCAACGCAAAGATATTCCATCATTGCTTCATGGTCAGGACCGGAAACATCGTAGATTGCAAAATGCGACAGGTTCACCATGCCGACATTCTCAGTCATTTCCAGATGTTCTGCATTGGAAACCCGCCAAAAGTGGCGATTGTCCCATTCATTCTCACGAACCGGCACCCGGTCACCATGTTTTTCCAGCAGATGTTCATTGGCTGCATAGCCGTGCGCCCGCTCCCAGCCCGCCGCTTCCATGAAGTAACCGCCCAGTTCTATTTCACGCTCATAGAAGGGGCTGCGCCGCGCCTTGCGTCCCTTGGTGTATGGCTCACGATTGTGAACAGCAGGATTGTAGATTTTGAACGCAGTCTCATAACAGCGGTCGGCGATATAGTCCTCTTCCTGCTGGAAGGGATAAAAGCGTGCAACATCAATCGAGGAATGATCGAGTTCAGTGCGCCCGTCTGTCATCCAGTCGGCAATCACCTTGCCTGTTCCCGGGCCATCCTTGACCCATACGGATACCGCATACCAAAGGCCCCGTACCTTCTGGCTTTCGCCAATAGATGGTCCCCCGTCCGAGGTTACCTGCAAGAGGCCGTTAAATGACCTTTTTTCATCAAACCCCAATTCGCCAAGTATCGGTGTCAGTTCTATTGCCCGCTCAAGCGGCTCCATGATCTGCTCCATCTCCAGGTCTCGCTGGGACGGTGAAAGGCGCGCTTCCTCCTTGGACTGAAGATCCCGCGGATGGCACATCCGGGGGTTCTTTTCCTCGTAATACCCCCACTCGATCATGCCGCCTTCGCCGGTTGCCTTGTCACCGGTATCACGCATGTATGCGGAGTTGCCCTGATCCCGCAGGAGAGGCCAGCCAATCTCTTTGCCTGTGCCATTGAACTCATCATACGGACCAAACCACAACAACGGATGATCCACCGGCATGACTGGCAAGTCTTCATCTGCCATCTTTGCAATGATGCGCCCCCACAAGCCGGCACACACAACAACGTAGTCAGCCATGATCGTACCTTTGGGCGTCACAACCCCCCTGATACGGCCATCTTCGATAACAAGATTGGTGCATTCTGTATTGGCGAATGCTTTCAGCTTTCCCGTCTCAACCGCTTCATTGACGAGGTCTCCCGCAACAGACTGTGAACGGGGAACCACCAGTCCCGCATCAGGATCCCACAAGGCACCCTGGATCATGTCCTCTTCAAGAAGAGGAAATTTCTCCTTGGCTTCTGCAGCCGATATCATTTTGGCATTTGTACCGAACGCCTTGCCGGATCCCACCTTGCGCTTCAACTCGTCCATGCGCTCGTCATCACCGACACGGGCGACTTCCAGCCCGCCGACTTTCTCGTAATTTCCCCGCTTTTCGTAAAAGTCGATTGAATACATTGTTGTATAACAAGTGAATTCATCATGCGCCGTTGCATAGCAAAAGTCCGAAGCGTGCGAAGTCGACCCGACATCCGTGGGAATTGCCGACATGTCGATACCAACAATGTCTTCCCATCCCCGCTCAATCAGGTGGTGGGCAACGGAGGCGCCCACAATTCCACCCAGTCCGATAATGACTACATTCGCTTTTTCAGGAAATTTTGCCATTTTGCACTGCTCCCATGACACCCGTCACCAATCGCCAGCCTGACACAGCGCAGCAATATGCGCAGACGCAAGCGTGTTTGTCGCAGACTATCAGACCATTTTCCCGCACGGTACTGTTCTCGATGCGACGAAATCGTGGCGGTAGGTTACAGAAATCCCCTTGATGCAATATGGGCTATTCCAAGTGTGATCTTGAACCCGCCAATTAAGGCATAGAGCCCTTCCTGTCCGGGGACCGGGCCAAAGAATGGTTCCGTTCCACGGCCTTCCATTGTGTTGCGGGGTCGTACGGCCGCCCATCGCTCAATGACAGGCGCATCCCTCAGGGAAGGCATCATCTCAATTGCCTTGTCATAGAACCCCAGATCTGCCTCATCAAAGTGGTGAGCCCCCTGTCCCTCCCAGTCATTGACAGAAGTGGATCCGATCGCGACACGGTTACCCGCATGAGGCACAATGTACGTACCGTCATGATACAATACAGGCATTGTGTCATCGTGTTCATGTTCAATGAGCATTGCCTGTCCCTTGACGCCACGCCCAAGCGGTTTGCCTGAATTCATTTCATCCATAAAGGGTTGCAGCAAGGGATATGCCTCATAACCATTGGCCACTATCACCCTTCCTGCGCTCAGGGTTGTGCCATCGGAGAGTTCGACTTCAAATCCGTCACCCACAGACCGTATCAGTTCGGCTTCTGCCCCCTCCATGATCATGCAATGGGCACGGATACTGGCTTCAAGCGCCTTCATGTAATTGCGAGGATTGATACGTGCTGAAAGTGTATCAGCCTGAACACCCTGACTGGCAACAGACGGATTTATGAAAGCCGTCTCATCTTCCCGGAACGAAAGTGTATATCGTTCGTCCCAATATTTCCCCGCACCGTCGACACGGCGCTGGATCTGCTGAACAAGCTTGGCATTTGTAACCGGCATCACCCGCCCGCAACGACGGTAACCGCAATCAATACCGGTTTCTTCTTCAAGCACCTCGACTACTGTATCCAGTGAGGTCAGCCCCTCATACTGGAATTGCTTTTTTGGGTTCCAGCTATCCGGCATGTGAGGCATTAAGGCGCCAAGGAAACCTCCCGATGCCCCGGCACCGACATGCCGACTTTCCAGCAGCAAGACTTGTTCACCGGACGAGATGGCGTGCCGGGCCGCCCAACAGCCCAAGACTCCGGCACCGATAACCAACGTATCAGGAGATTTCATGGTATGAGTGTGAATCATTTTATGAACCTTCCCGTATAAACGATTCAAAACAAGGGGTTATTTTTGTCAGACATTGAATGGCGCGATGGCACCCTGCCAATATCGAAACACTTTGACGACCCCTATTACTCCAAGGAAGACGGGCGTGCCGAAACTGCCCATGTATTCATTACCGGCAACAACCTTCCGCAACGCTGGAACAAGTCCGAACATTTCACGATCGCCGAACTCGGCTTCGGCACCGGGCTCAATTTCCTCGAAACAGTATACCAATGGCAAGCGCTGGCAGACGTCACCGCCCGACTGAACTTCATATCTTTCGAGGCTTTCCCGCTGAAAGCGGAAGACGCCAGAACAGCACTCTCATCCTGGCCAGAACTTGAAATATTGGCAGACTGCCTGTTGGATTTTTGGCACTGGGACGGAACAGGTTTACAGATCGATTTTGCGCCCAACATACACCTCAGGGTATTTGAGGGAGACGCCAACCAAGCGCTTCCTGCACAAAACCTGAATGCTGACGCATGGTATCTTGACGGGTTTTCGCCAGCAAAAAACCCTGAATTGTGGAATGAAAACCTGATCCACGAGGTCGGCCGCAACACACGAACGGGCGGAACTTTTGCCACATATACATCAGCCGGGTTTGTTCGGAGAAACCTCCAGGCAGCCGGGTTTGAAGTATCAAAAGTCCCGGGATTTGGCAGAAAACGGGAAATGCTTGCAGGCATTAAACACGCGACATGAATGTCGCGCATGGACATTAAACCTGTAGGCACGGCAAGCCAGACTACGGGTCATGATTGTGGTGAACGGACCAATGTCCGTTCCAGAGGAGCACGCCATGACCGCACCGCTTGCCAAGGATATTGAAAAGGCAGCCCTGCCGATTGCAGAGGCAACAGGGCTTCCAAACTGGTTTTACACTTCACCGGAAGCAATTCGGGAAGAAAAACGCCGCATATTCTCGCCAAACTGGGTCGGAATAGGTTTTGCCAAGGATGTACCCGAACCGGGCGACGTCATGCCTGTTGAGTTCCTCGGTGATCCGTTCATCCTCTCCCATGGCAGGGACGGCACGATACGTGTGTTCCATAATGCATGCCGGCACAGGGGCGTGAAACTTGTTCAGGAAGCCGGCAAAACCACCGGATTGATACGATGCCCCTATCACGCCTGGTGCTATTCCACCGAGGGGCAATTGAAACAAACCCCGCATGTCGGCGGGCCGGGCGTCCACCAGCATGCTGCAATTGACAAGGACAAACTCGGTCTAGTCGAAGTCAGAAGTCACACATACCTGGATGTGGTCTTTATCAACCTGTCAGGTGATGCGGCCCCTTTCGAAACACACTTTGCAGGCGTTCTCGAACGTTGGAAGGAATATGCAAAGCCTGTCCATCATGCCGGTGGCGAATCCTCGTTCAGGCTTGAAGTCAACACAAACTGGAAACTGGCTGTAGAGAATTATTGCGAGTCCTACCACCTGCCATTCATTCACCCTGGCCTGAATGAAGTTTCCAAACTGGAAGATCACGCAAACATTCTGAGCGAAGGTCCGTTTTCAGGTCAATTGACCAGGGCATTCACCCAAAGCGTGGATGAACATGGCCGTAGCTTTACAGCTTTTGAGGGCTTGAGCGAGAGGTGGAACTGCGAAGCGGAATACCTGTCGCTATATCCGAATGTACTAATGGGCGTACACAAGGATCATACCTTCGCCATTCTTCTTGAACCGGTGAGCGAGGGGAAAACCCTGGAGCACGTGGAAATCTACTACGCCTCTTCCGACATGGCAGATGAAACCTGGCTGGAAATGCGCGAGCAAAATGCAGCTTTCTGGAAAAATGTCTTTTCAGAAGACATTGGTGTCGTGGAAGCCATGCATCTTGGGCGCATGGCTGACGGGTTTGACGGCGGACACTTCTCACCCGTGATGGATGAGGCCACACACCATTTCCACCGCTGGATAGCCGGGCAATTCTGCAAGTCAGCCTGAATTATTCAGGCCTGGTTTCCTGCATGCTGGTTCGCTTGGAAAAAGTTTCGTACATCTGGGTCAACAAGGGCCTCCCCTTGCGCCAGTCCATGTCCGGTTGGCGAAACTCCAGATAGCCCAGGGCGCACGCAACCGTAATCGACCCTATGTGTATGTCCTGCAGGTTTGCTCCTCTCCAGCTTTCCAGCACATCAAGGCTTTGGGTAACCTTGCGCATTTGCGAACTTACCCATTTGTCCCACTGTTTTTCCGCGGGGCGCAGGAAGGTTTCGTATCGAACACCAACAGCGGCATCAAGAACACCGTCTCCCATCGCCTGGGTGGTCAGGGCATTGAAGCGCTCCACCCCTTCTGCCGGGAACATCCGGTCACCGTCATGAAGACTGTCAAGGTATTCGCAGATCACCCTGCTGTCGAAAATGCTCATACCGTCATCAGTGACAAGTGTCGGAATTTTCCCGACCGGATTGGCTTTTGCCAAGTCTGAATCTGGATCGACAACGGTAGTCGCAACAGGAACAAGCTCTATCTCGTCTTGAAGTCCTGTTTCATGTGCGAGGACAAGAACCTTGCGGACAAATGGTGAGGCAGGCGAATACCAGAGTTTCATGAATCTTGCTTCTTTCAGCGTTGACGGATGATGCAGCAATTATAGAGGAAAAGGTGCCGCAAGCGATCCTGGAAACAGAGTTTATACTGGATAATCTCTGTTATTTATCGTGTGTGGGTTGATAGCCCAGGCGCTTGCGGCGTGGCCTGGATTGTGTGGGTTGTGGGATCCAAGCCAACTAAAGTATAATTTGGATTCCGGTAAACACCAAACCGGAATTTCCCATATTTTAGAGTATTTTGCGTTTTTCTTTGCCTTACCGTAATCCTGTTTCGGATACTGAGACAATTTGTTTCTGATATCAAAACACCGTTTAATTTCTGATGGATACACCATTTCTCAACAGTGAGTGGATGCGGGTGTGAGTCTGCGGTGTCTTGGCAAGCCGGATGAAGGCTGCACGCTCTCGGGCGAACATGTCACGCTCACTGACGTCTTCGTCCTGCGCCTGGTCACCGCCGGTAACAATACCGGCAATTTCAGTGGCAACCGCAACATCGTGATCGAAAAAATGGCCCTTGTCCCTGCCCTGTTCCAGAAACTTGACCAACTCCTGATGAATGTCTGCACCTGCCAATCTGAATACAGGGCGTTTGCGAGGGCTATATTTCTCTGAAAGCGCAACAAGTGCTTCTCGTGACCCTGCTATCAGCCGGTCACGGTTCATGACCTGGGCATCACGATCTTCCAGAAAATACTTGAATGGAACAGCTTCATCCGGAGAAGAAGCTGTTTGGGCATAACCGATTTGGTTGAATGTATTCCGTGCAGCCACCGCCCAGTCATTGCTTGCCTGGTACCAACGCCAGTAGGTTTCCTTTACACCGCCGCCTCCGGGCACCAGCCCGACACTTGCCTCAACTAGGCCAAGAACTGAATTAGCATGGGCAACCACCTTGTCGCAATGCGCCAGCACTTCGAAGCCACCGCCAATTGCAAGCCCGGAAGGTGCGCCTATTACCGGCGCCTCGCAATAAAGCAACGCCTCTACCGCCTGTTGAAAATCAGCCAGGAAGGCGTCTATGCCTTCCCAGTTCTCTGCTTCAATAAGCTCAAGGAATCGTTCCAGATTGACCCCTGCTGAAAAATGTTGCGCATCATTGTGCACAATGATGCCCGGTCCGGGATTTTTGGCTGCTTCCCGGACGATCGCCATGCAATCCGAGTCGAGGGCATTAGCCTTGGTATGAAACTCCACCAGCCTGATACCGTCTTCCAGGTGAAACAGGCTGGCACTTTCGTTTTCAACGACGGGTGAAAGGCTGCGTCTTTTCATATGAAAGCGGACGACATTCTCCGGCAAATTGACCGGATGCAGGTCACCATCCCAATGACGAACCTTCAACTCACCTCCTTCAACATCATAGAATCGCTTGTCGGCATTGTTCCGCAGGAATTCCGGAATATCCCAGCCCTCAAGTTCAAGCCTTTTGACAAACCCTGCCGAGCCGATCTCATCTATCATTTCAAATGGCCCGCTTACCCAGTTGTAGCCAAGCTTCATCGCATCATCGATGTCCTGCGGGGAGCGGGTAACTTCCGGTACAAGATTGGCTGAATATGTCAAAATTCTTGCTAGAACCCGCCACGCAAAACGGGACAGCCGGTCATCCCCTTCAATCAGCGCGGCAATTCCCTCTTTCTCGCCGCGAATGGCCAACCGGGGCAACTCTTTCTCACGAGGCCGCCATTCCATTGACAGGAGGTCCCATGCCTGCTTTTCGCCGTCCATTTCCCGGTAAAAACCGCCATCACCCTTGTTGCCGGTAAACCCCCGGGCAACGTGTTCGTTTACAATCCGGTTCTCACCACCGACTTCATGAAACGGGTCGCCTTGTTCCAGAATCGAATTCAGCGAACGGACAACATCGCCCATCAGGTCAAGGCCAATCAGGTCGTAAAGCCCGAATGCCCCTGTTTTAGGTATGCCCATGGGGCGCCCGAAAAGTGCATCGGCTTCCTCAATTTTGAGACCAAGTTCAACGGCTTCATGCACCGCAGCCTGAAGCGCAAAAACACCAACCCGGTTACCAAGAAAACCCGGTGTGTCGGCACATTGCACTACCCCCTTGCCCAGCATCCGGTCATTGAAATCGGCCAATGCCTCAATCACATCATTACGGGTTTCTTCTCCACGAACCAGCTCCAGCAAACGCATATAGCGAACCGGATTGAAAAAATGTGTAATACAGAAACGTTCCCGCAATTCCCTGGGGCTGTCTTCCATCAACAAGCTGATTGGAATGGTCGACGTATTTGAGGATACAAGTGCTGTTTCTTTCAGGTGAGGCAGCAGGTTTGCGTAAAGTGTACGCTTGATATCCAGCCGCTCAACAATGGCCTCACAGATCCAGTCACACTGGCCTGCCTGGTCAAGATCATCCTCAATATTGCCAACTGAAATCCGCTCAATATTGCTCGCTTTCATCAGCAAGGGCGGGTCTGATTTGCTGATCCGTTTCAAAGCCCGTTCTGCCACGGCATTGGCGTCACCACCGGTTTTTATGTCCAGCAGCAAAACATCCAGCCCTGCATTCGCGCATTGCGCAGCAATACCGGATCCCATGGTACCGGCACCGATTACACATACTTTTTGGATATCAGCAGCAGATATTCTGTTCATTTCGTCTCGTCCGTCATTTCAAGATCGGCGAGTGATAACCCAAGCGTGACCGGTTGTCTTCCCTGATAAGCGATATGCCTGTTTGAATTACGCCATGTTTTCAGCCGGAATTTTTTGCAACAACCTTTTTGGCCACCAGTCCATCGTTCTGGCGCGGTTTGGTAAGGACGATGAAGTCCGTACCTTTTGCCCCGGTTTCGATGCTCAACCCATTATCCGAAATGGAAACAGACGAACCGGGCGTCAACAGGCGCGATATCTGTTCGCGTGTCTTGGCATCCATTTCCAGGCGCTGCAATGCCTGCATTACAGATCGGCGCGCAGTAGTTTCATCCATCTGACTGCCATTTTTCAAATGGACCTTGCGATGCACCCGGTCATTAAGGCTTACCGAAAGCCAGTCTGTTGTTTGGTTCTCGGCATCAAAATTGGAGACTGTGAGCAGGTGGGATCCCAGTGGCTGGTCGGCATCCCTGATGGAAATTTCCGCTTCATACAGTGGTTGCTGGTGTTGCCTCACCAGAACGCGTCCGTTTGGCGGGCGGGTTTCTCCTGCCTGCTCGTAGAGTGCATCAATCAAGACATTGTTGATCTGGCCATCCGCCTTTTCTTTGCGGGCATTCTGGAAAGCCGTAATTGCAGCCCAGGTCATGGGTCCCATCAAGCCGTCCACCTCGCCTGCCTCATAACCCAAGTGGTTCAACAATCTCTGCACTTCCCTCAAGTCATCCTTGTGCGTGCGACGGGTCACAAGTATCCGGACGGGCAGATCAGTCCTTCCTGTAACAAACCCGGCATTGCGATGCCGGATATGCTCATTCACCCAACGGTCGTAATCGCGGTTCTGATGCCAGGTAGTTTTCGGCTGAAAAAGCGTGCTGTGGGATACAGGCAGCGGTTTGGTGGCCTCTTCCTCAATGATGACATGCGCCCCCCTTGTGTCGAGACTGAACAGTTTGCGGGCAAACCGGTTAGGCAACCGGATGCATCCGTGGGATGCCGGATAAGCAGGCACACTGTTTGACCCGTGGAGTGCAATTCCCGACCATGTCAACCGCTGCATGTAGGGCATGGGAGCATTACTGTAGATATTTGACCGGTGGTGACGGTTCTTCTGCAAAACAGAGAAAATGCCGGTGGGGGAATCATATCCCGGTTTGCCGGAAGAAATATTGGACTCGGCGATTTGCTGACCACCACGATAAACACTGAGATGCTGGTTTTTCAGCGATACAATGATTTGCAGCGGATCCTTTTCCGCAGCAAAGGAGACAGAAGCAGACAAACCTGCAGCAATGAAGGCAGAAAGAACCCGGCCCATGACGTTAACCCTTGTCAAAATTGTTTCAGCCCCTGGCTACATGTGACCATGACAAGGTTAAAATTTCAATTCCGCCGGTACTAAAGCTTAATATCGGCGGGTTTTTCATTCTTTGTTGAAGAAATCACGCATGAACTGGTTGAGCTCAAGAGGTGCTTCGCCCGGAATGGTATGACCGGAATGCTCAAGCACATGCAAACGGTTGTCAGGCAGTGCTTCAGCCAGTTTCTTTCCAAATTTCAGCGGCGTCATTCTGTCTTTTCCTGCAAGAACGCAGAGGGTTGGACAGGAAATCCTGCCTGCAATCTCCAACCCGTTTTCAAATGCAGCACAGGCTTTCAGGTCAGCAGGCAACGCGCCTTCCTGATTGAGGTCCATGGTTCTCAAGCCATTACCCACCTGGGAAAATCCGGGTACGGAATTTTCAAAATGGTGTGCATCAGGCCCCAGCCCCCATGCAGTCATGGATGACTTGGCAACCGGTTCCGAAGTTTCCGCCGTCTCAATCAACTTCTCGTTGACCGGAATTGCAGCAGCAGTTGCCACAAAAACAATTCTTTCGACCTTTTCCGGATATTTGTCGGCCATGGCGAGAGATACCAGCCCACCCTGGCTGTGTCCGACAAGTGTCGCTGTGGCGACACCAATGTGGTCCATGACAGCTTTGAGCCATTCCGCCTGCTTCTCGACACTGGGCAACGGCACGCCTTCCGAAAGGTTGTGACCGGGAAAATCGAGAGCAAGAACGTTAAAGCCCCCATAAGCAAAGGAACGGGATTGTTGTGACCAGACAAGATGCGATGCTCCTGCGCCATGCAGGAAAATCAGCCAGGGCTGGCCATCCACATGTTCTCGTCCACCCGTAGAGGCATACACCTGTGCACCATTGATCCGGAATTTCATGCCACCGCCCTCGCCGCCGATCTGAACGCCTGATTGAAATCAGCCTTGAGATCATCGATGGATTCAAGCCCGACCGAAAGACGGATCATGTCTTCGGTCAACCCTCCTGCCTTCATGTCTTCTGCAGAGATGTGACTGTGGGTAGTGGATGCAGGATGTATGACGAGGGTCTTTGCATCGCCAACATTGGCCAGATGCGAAGCCACCTGCACATTCTCGATAAAGGCAGCACCCGCCTCGCGCCCGCCCTTTACCCCGAAACCAATCATCGAGCCTGCCCCCTTCGGAAGCAGGCGCTTGGCTGTTTCATGATCAGGATGGTCAGGCAATTCAGGATGTTTGACCCAGCTCACCATCTCGTGACCCTTCAGGTATTCGACCATGGCCCGGGCGTTGCTGATGTGTTTTTCCATGCGCAACGGCAAAGTTTCGATACCTTGCAGCAAATGGAATGCATTCATCGGGGAAAGGGACGGACCGAAATTGTACATGCCCTCGGCACGAATACGCATGGTAAGGGCAGCCGGCCCGTATTCTTCCCAGAACACAATCCCGTCCAGCGCGTAATGAGGCGCCGTCAGGGTCGGGAACTTGTCCGATTTTCCCCAGTTGAAATTGCCACCATCAACAACAGCACCACCAATCGCTACGCCGTGACCACCCATCCATTTCGTCAGCGAGTGTGTGATCACCGAAACGCCGTGGTCAATCGGCTTGAACAGGTACGGCGTGCAGAATGTGGCATCCATGACAACCGGAATTCCGGCTTCATCTGCAATTTTCACAACGGCATCAATATCAAGAACGTCAAGTCCCGGGTTGCCGATCAGCTCACAGAATACAAACTTGGTATTCTCCTTGATCGCCTTGCGGATGCCGTCGAGATCGCGCCCATGAACAAAACTTGTTTCAACGCCAAACCGGGGCATTGTATTTTTGAGAAGGTTGATATTGGCGCCATACAGTTGCGCAGTCGAAACGATATGGTCCCCCGCACTGGCCAGCATGGTGGTGACAAGATGCAACGCTGCCATGCCGGAAGCACATGCGGTGCATGCCACCCCGCCTTCCATCGCCGCAACACGTTGTTCGAGTACCGCAACCGTCGGATTGGAAATCCGGGTGTAAAGGTGCCCGCCTTCCTCCATGTTGTAGAGGGCTGCCGCGTGCCGCGAATCCTTGAACATGTATGATGTTGTCTGATGGATTGGCACTGCACGCGAACCAAATTCCTTGTCCGGCACATGACCGGCATGCAAGGCCATAGTATCTATGTCATAAAAGTCAGACATGGCTGTCCTGCTTGGCGTTTTTCGTAGATGCAGGCTTAACAGGAATCAGGCAGGAATATCAAACGGAAGCTTGCTTACTGTTGCCGGAATGTCGGCCTGCTCGGCAGCCACAGTCACCACCGTTCCGGGTTCAGCAAACTCCGTACTAACCAGCCCTACACCAATGTTGGACCGGACCCGCGGCGACCATGCGGACGCCGAAACGAAACCGATATGTGTCTCGCCATGCCTGACAGGCCAGCGGTGCTGGTTGCCAACCGGAAACGGCTCTCCCCCGATCAGGTAACCGACAAACCGGCGCGCAATTCCTTCGTCTCGTATTCTTGCCAGGGCTTCCTTGCCAATATAGGCATCCTCCCTTTCCAGGGAGACAAACTTTCCCAATCCCACCTCATACGGATTGGTACTGTCATCCGTGTCTGCACCATAGGACAACAACCCGCTTTCCAGCCGTTCAACATAGTTGGGAGAACCGGGCCCAATCCCATAGGGTTTGCCTGCTTCCTTCACAATATCCCAAAGTTCTCCGCCACGAAGTCCGTCCTGCAGGTACAGTTCAAAACCACCCTGCTTCGACCAGCCCGATCGGGCAACATGCATCGGAATGCCATCAAGCCTTGTTTCGCGGTGACCGAAATATTTCAGGTCACGCACCCACTCGCCAAAGAGATCCGAAACAACATCAACCGCTTTCGGCCCCTGTATCGCCAGAGGGGAAACATCCGGTTCATAAATGGTAACGTTCATTCCCCGTTCCGCAGCAATTGCCCGGGACCACAAAAGTATGTCGCTGTCAGCAATTGAAAGCCAGTATTCATCCTCCGAAACAGGCAGCAGTACCGGGTCATTGATCAATGTTCCCCGGTGATCGCAAAGCGGCACATAACGGCCTTGCCCCGTTTCCAATGCACCAAGATCACGGGTTACCATGTACCGAACCAAATCACGTGCATCCGGTCCCTTCAGGCAGACCTGGCGCTCAACAGCCACGTCCCACATTGCAACTCCGTTGATCAGCCGGTCATACTCAGCCTCAGGGTCTCCATAGCCGGTAGGCATGTACATGTGATTATAGGTGGAGAAAGAAGTTACGCCTTCTTCAAGGGTCTTGTTGAAATAGGGTGACTTGCGAACACGCGCACCTATGGCGATAGCTGGTATCATGCCTTCCTCCCGGGGGCTGAAAATCGGTTGCGAGCCGTCTATTCCGCGCCCGCGCCTGCATCAACATCCATTTACGACAGGAAGGTCGTTTTTAAGTCCTGCATTACTGCGGGAAGGTTTAGTAGCGCAACATGCCTTCACTAATTTCCACTGCACTGCCCGAGATGGTTGCCGAAGAAACCTCACCATCCTTGCGGGTAATTGCCAGGAATATCTGTGAAGGGCGTCCCATTTCATAGCCTTGTTCAATCATGAATGACCGGGTCTCGTTTTTCTTCATTTCCAATGTTGCAAGTTGACCGCAAAAGGCGGCTGCAGCACTGCCTGTGGCAGGGTCTTCCGGTATCCCTGCAGAATGGGCAAACATCCGGGCATGATAATCTGAATGGTCTTCCTCTCCACCCTCACAATACGCATAGATATTGGCACGAAATCCGTTGACCTCGGGTTCACAGGCAATCGCCTTGGCCGGGTCCACAACAATACGCTGCATTGCCTCGAGGGTACGCACTGGAACCAGTGCATAGGGAACACCGGCGTCCCAGACGGCAGGTTTGTGCTTGCCAAACCCGATATCCTTTTTCTTCAGGCCGAGCGCATCGGCAAGCAACTTGATATCCTCATCCCACTCATACGCACTTGGTAATTTCGGCATCTGGAAACGCGCTGACCGAATACCTGAATCCTCTGATATGAAGCAGGTAACCGGGCCAACGCGCTCCTCCAGTACAAAGGATGCGCCATCTTCGGCATTATCCAGCGTGGAGAGCAGAACAGCAGTGCCAACTGTTGGATGCCCGGCAAAAGGAAGCTCGTGGACCGGTGTAAATATCCTTATTTTCGCCCGGTTGGCCGGATCATCGGGCGGCAACACGAATACAGTCTCGGAAAGATTGAACTCCGCAGCGATTGATTGCATTTCTGCATCGGACAATCCTTCGGAGTTCAGCACAACCGCGAGCGGATTTCCGCTCAACCTGCGCGTGGTAAAAACATCTAGCGTGAAGAAATGTCGGGACATGGAAACTCTTGTTTGTCGTTCGTTCAAAGGAGGGTTTTGTCTACGGTCCGGTTTATGACCGATTTCACGGTCATGCCCTGGATAATCACCGAAAACAGAACCACCGCATATGTCGCAGTCAGGATCAGCGGCTTGAATTCACTTTCCGGCAGGGAAAGGACCAGCGCCACCGAAATCCCGCCACGCAGGCCACCCCAAGTTAAAACCGGTATTGAGCCGGGGGTAAAATCCAGAAACCGGCTCAGCGATACGATCGGTACAGAAACCGCAAGGAAACGGGCCAGCAATACCAGCGGAATTGACAACAGCACAAGCCAGGTGTGGTCCGGATCAAATGTGAGGATCAGAACCTCAAGCCCGATCAGCAGGAACAATACGGAATTGAGAATCTCGTCAATCAGATGCCAAAACGAGAACAGGTGCTCAGCCGTCATCTCGCTCATTCCGACTTCCCGACCCCGGTTCCCGAGCAACAATCCGGTAATCACAACAGCAATTGGACCAGACAGGTGCAAACGAAGTGCGATGGCGTAAGTTGCAGCAACAATGCCCAGTGAAATCAGGATTTCCAGAGTGTATTCATCCAGCGTCGCCATAATGCGATAGGCTATCCAGCCAGTAACAAGACCGAGCAAGGCACCCCCAAGCGCTTCAACCACGAAGAGCTCTGCCACTTCTGCAACATCAACGCCCTCGCTTGCAGCACCACTTCCGACTGCGATTGCCACTACAATACTGAAAACAACGACTCCGACCCCGTCATTGAACAGGGATTCACCAGCAATCTTTGCTTCAAGAGATGCGGGAATGTTGACTGATTTCAACAAACCCAGCACTGCGACGGGGTCTGTTGGCGAGATCAGCGCTCCAAACACCAGGGCCCAGGCATAAGGAATGGCAACCCCGAAGAAATCGGCAATCAGCCAGAACCCAGTGCCAACGATGAATGTTGAGAGGACCACTCCGAAGGTTGCCATCATGGTTATCGGCCAGCGCTGGTCACGCAAGGCGTTGAAATTCACATGAAGCGCACCGGCAAACAACAAAAAGGCAAGCATGCCTTCCATGACTGTTTCATAGAAATCAATTTGGGAAATGGCATCCTGAAACGTGTCGGTAATACCAAGCCAGGGAAAAAAGTGCTCCGCTGTAAGCAACACCAGTGATGCGAAAAGTGACATTACCAGCATGCCGATGGTGTGGGGCAAGCGGATAAAAACATTATTGAGCCAGCCGAAAAATGCCGAAAGGGCAAGTAGCAGAGCAGCAATTTCAAATAAGGAAAGCATGTTTGTTTGATCTGTTGCAGAGAAAAACGGAAACGGTTTGCAGGACCAGGACCCTAACACGAAGGCAATCGGCTTCACCAGACGAATAGTCTGCATTTCGGGAAGTTGTCAAAGTCATCGAATGCCTCGTCATTCGCATGGACACGTACACGGATTTCAGCAATAAACCTGCCATGCCAGATTCAAATTCCGACGAACAGTTGAAGGCCATTCTGCGCGGAACAAAAACCGTTGCCGTTGTCGGCGTGTCCACAAATCCCGTGAGGGCATCCTATTTCGTCGCACGTTATCTGCATTACCGTGGTTACCGCATAATACCAGTTAACCCGGGCCATGCAGGCAAAACCCTTTTTGGCGAGAAGATTATCGCCAGTCTTGCTGATATTCCGGATGAAATCCATGTCGACATGGTAGATATATTCAGGCGTGCCGAACATGTCCCCGCCATTGTCGATGAAGCCCTTGCCAATCTGTTGCCGGGTCTTCAGACCATCTGGATGCAATTCGGCATTCGCCACGAAGAAGCCGCTGAAAAAGCGCGTTCTGCCGGCTTGAATGTCGTTCAGGACCGTTGTCCAAAAATCGAATATCAACGCTTGTTTGGAGAGTTGCGCAAGGCCGGTTTCAATACCGGCATCGTATCATCCAGACTGCCAACAGGGAGATAAAACATGACCGAACGCGGTTTTGAAACACTACAGATCCACGCTGGTGCACAGCCGGACCCGGCAACTGGCGCCAGACAAACACCCATCTACCAGACAACAGGCTATGTTTTTCGTGACGTGGAACATGCTGCAGCCCTTTTCGATCTGAAGGAAGTGGGTTTCATCTATTCCCGACTTACCAACCCGACGGTAGCTGTACTTCAGGAAAGAATAGCTACACTGGAAGGCGGCACAGGTGCTGTCTGTTGCTCATCAGGCCATGCCGCTCAGATCATGGCACTGTTCCCGCTGATGCAACCAGGCTGCAATGTTGTTGTCTCAAGCCGACTGTATGGTGGCACGATCACGCAATTCAGCCAGACCATCAAGCGGTTCGGCTGGACAGCCCGGTTTGTCGACTTCGATGACACGGATGCAATCGCTGCTGCCATTGATGATTCCACCCGCGCCGTCTTCTGCGAAAGTATTGCCAATCCCGAAGGCCACCTTTTTGACATTCCTGCAATTGCCAAGGTCACCAGCAAGGCGGGACTGCCACTCATCGTGGACAATACGACCGCAACGCCATATCTCTGCAAGCCGATTGAAATGGGTGCAACTCTGGTAGTTCACTCAACAACAAAATACATGACGGGCAACGGAACAGTAACCGGTGGCTGCATCGTTGACAGTGGCACGTTCGATTGGTCTGCGTCGGCAAAATTCCCCTCACTGAGTGAGCCAGAACCGGCCTATCATGGGTTGAAATTCCATGAAACCTTTGGTCACATGGCCTATGTCTTTCACGGCATTGCTGTCGGATTGCGGGACCTTGGCATGACCATGAACCCACAGGCGGCACATTACACCCTGCTCGGACTTGAAACGCTCAGCCTTCGCATGGAACGCCATGTCGCGAATGCCACACGTGTTGCAGAGTGGCTTGAAAACCATCCTGCCGTCGAAAGTGTCAGTTATGCCGGGCTTGCCTCTTCACCCCAGCACGACCTGCAACAGCGTCTTTATCCCAAAGGGGCAAGTGCCCTGTTCTGCTTTGCCCTGAAGGACGGCTATGATGCCTGTGTCCGGGCAGTCGAGAAGCTCGAACTGATCAGCCATGTTGCAAATCTCGGGGATTCACGGAGCCTGATCATTCACTCGGCCTCGACAACCCACCGTCAACTCGATGAAAAACAGCAGGTTGCCGCCGGTGCCGGCCCCAATGTCCTGCGGCTTTCCATAGGAATTGAAACGGTTGAGGATATCATCGCCGATCTGGAACAGGCGATCAGCTGATCCCCTTCAACAAAGTAGTTTTGCTTTTCAGAAAACATCAGCAACGTGCCCTGTTCAGGGCACGTTGAGTTCCACCACAACCGGGCAATGATCCGAAGCCTTGGGGCGGTCCCACCCGGTTCGCGGATAACGCTCCACCCATTGTCCTTCGGGAAATGGCGTACGATATGGCTGGCCGTTACGGATGATTTCCGGCACCGCTTTCGGGTTTCTTTCAGCCATGGCCGGTGAAGCAAGAATGTAATCAAGCTGGCACAGGTGCTGGTGTTCGGGTCCCCGTGAATGATACAGCGTCCACTGGTCGTCTTCCGGGCGGCGCAATACAAGGTTTTCACTGAACCCGCCTTGCAACAAGGCATCAAAACCTGATCGCGCTTCAGTCACACTGGAAAACCCGTAACCGGAATGCCGGGTGCCGCTTACAATCATCCGGGACCTGTAATCGTTGAGATCGCCACAAATCAGCCAGCGCTTGTTCGCTGTTTTTCCCGTGCCAAAACGCTTTTCAATGATCATTCGTACTGCCTTGGCTTCCGCGTCCCGAATGGGCATTGTCCATTCCCTGCCGTCAACATCATCCCGCTGTCGACCCATGGACTTGAAATGAACCAGATAAAGGGTGAGCGGCCGACCAGCTATTTTCAGATCGACTTCCAGACAATCGCGACGAAAAATGCGTTCATGCGGCTCGTTTCCCGTTTCCGTAAGTGCCTGTGATTCCAAACCAAAGTCCTGGTAGGTCAGTCCTGCATGACTGGTAGCACGTACAAACTCGATGGCATCTCCTGTCGCAGTTTCCTCACGCATCATCAGGCAGACATCGATGCCTCTCGTATCATTCCCTTCAAGAAGCACCTTGTGCTTGAACCCCCTGCCTGTCATCCGGAACAAATAGCCGTATTCAAAGGCCTCAAGCGCAGCCATATTCTCAACCTCCTGAAGGCAGACGATGTCTGCCCGGCAGTCGGCAATAGCAAGTGCGGTCAGTTGCATCGTGTCATCAGTATGGGCAACCACCCTTGCCTGCTCAAGCAGTTCATACTGCTCCTTTGTCCGGACATCGAGCATGTCCAGCGTCCGGTCGCGGCGCAACGCATTCCTGAATCCGGAAAAATCAAACCTGTGCATCAGGTTTTCCGCATTGAAAGTCGCGACACGTACAGTCATCTGGCAATTCTGGTTCGGCTGGTGATTCTGAAAGGGATGAGGTTTTGTTCTAGCGGAGACACAAGCCTGCACGCAATCACCAGTCGATCAGGCAAGACACAATGGACTATCCGTCAAAATGGCGTTCCTGTTAAGTATTACATGAATGTTGAACCTATTGTGCATTTCAACACATTCACTGCATGTGCTATAGGTTATCAAATAAAACAGAGGTTGGAGAAAAGTGCCCAAACGCCCGAACACCGGCCCATGTCTTTAGCAGATGGAAATACAGGAGAAGTTCCATGAAAGCGATTATCAAGAAAAGTGCTGTTATTGCCATGGCAATAGGCATTGCAATCCCAGTATCAACCCCTGCATTCAGCCAAAGCCGTGATGCAATTGCAGGTGGCATTGTTGGTGGCATCATTGGCGGAGCAATCGGATCGGCAGCCCGTCGCCGTCACCGCGAACCGGATGTGGTATATGTAGAACCTCGTCCTGTTTACCGGGAACCTGTATATGTCGAGCGCCGCGTTATCACCCGTCCGGCCTATTCCGGCAATGCACATGTCAACTGGTGCTACCGCAAATACCGTTCCTATCAGGAAAGCAGCAACACATACGTCACTTACGGTGGCCGTGTTCGCCAGTGTTACTCACCCTACAACTGATATCTTGCAGGGTTTCGAAACAAAAACGCCGCTTCCAGAAAGCGGCGTTTTCATTTGTGACAAGCAAATATCAAACCTGGGTAATCCTCTGCGCTAACTTCCCTTGCCCGGCGAATTGATCGGCCGGTCTTCAGTCCAGTCGTAAGTCCCCAGATCACGTTCCCTTACTGCCTGTTTCCAGCCTGTTTCCTCCGAGCGCTTCTTGAAGTTGAGCCCTTCGGGAGAGTGACGTGTAATACCGTCAAACACGGTGGCAATCATCTGGGTATTCTCAAGACCCATTGAATCATAAGCCTGATTTATCATCAGCTTCTGCATCATCAACTGGTTGCGCGGAACGGCTGCCATGCGTTCGGCAAGCGCATCTACCCGGGCATCGAGTTCCTCCGCAGGCACAGCTTCCAGCGCCAGCCCCAGTTCCATGGCCTCCTTCCCGCTAATCTTGTCACCGGTGAACAGCATCCTTTTCGCAGCCTGCGCGCCCAGCCGGTAAACCCACATTGCCGTGGTGGGACACCCCCAAACACGAACGGGCATGTATCCTATCCGTGCATCTTCCGCCATTATGATCATGTCGCAGCACAGCGCTATGTCACTGCCGCCGGCAACTGCATTCCCGTGCACTTTCGCAATCACCGGCTTGTAGGATCGCCAGAGCTTCATAAACAACTCCGTATTGCGTTTCATGAAGCGGTAATCACGCATAGAGTCCCAGGGCATTTCCTGGGTAACATTGTTGCTGCCATTGGCCTCTGCATAATAAGTGAGATCATATCCGGCACAAAAAGAGTCGCCCTTGCCTGCCAAAACGATGACATGGATATCGTCATCTTCATTTGCTGCATCAACGCATTCGGCAAGGTGATGGGGCATCTCGTCATTGATTGCGTTCAGAACTTCAGGCCTGTTGAGCATGATCCTTGCAATGCGGCCGTCCTTCTCCATCACTACGGTTTTGTCTGTCATGGGAAATCCTTTGCTTCTCTCCTCTGGTCGGCGTGAAGCATGCTTCAAAACCATCACGGAAAAAAGTGTCTAACCGGATTGGGCGCAAAAATAAAAAGGCCGCCCGCAGGCGACCTTCTATAATCAGCAGAAAGGAAGAAAGATCAGTTCTTTTCCTTGTCAACCAAAGCATTGGACTTGATCCATGGCATCATGCCACGCAGTTTTTCACCAACTTCCTCGATCTGGTGCGCATCATTGTTTCTGCGAATACCCTTGAAGCGTGCTCCGCCAGCACGGTATTCCTGCATCCATTCCGAGGTGAACCGGCCGGATTGAATGTCATGCAATACCCGCTTCATTTCCTTCTTTGTATCTTCGGTGATGATACGTGGACCTGAAACATACTCACCCCATTCGGCAGTGTTCGAAATGGAGTAGTTCATGTTCGCAATGCCGCCTTCATAAATCAGGTCTACAATCAGTTTCACTTCGTGCAGACATTCGAAATAGGCCATTTCCGGGGCATAACCGGCTTCGACAAGTGTTTCGAAACCAGCGCGAATAAGTTCCACAAGGCCACCACACAAGACAACCTGTTCGCCGAACAGGTCGGTTTCGCATTCTTCCTTGAAGTTGGTTTCGATAATGCCGGAGCGGCCACCACCAACGCCACAAGCGTAGGACAGGCCCAGATCATGTGCATTGCCTGATGCGTCCTGATGCACGGCAATCAGACAAGGCACCCCGCCACCGCGCTCGTATTCACTGCGAACGGTATGGCCCGGCCCCTTTGGAGCAACCATCAGGACGTCAACAGTGTCCTTCGGCTCGATCAGGCCGAAATGAACATTGAGACCGTGTGCAAACGCAATTGCTGCGCCATCGCGGATGTTTGACGCGATTTCATCCCGGTAGATGTCTGCCTGCAATTCATCCGGCGTTGCCATCATCATCAGGTCCGCCCATTCGGCACCATCAGCAACGGACATGACTTCAAATCCGTCTGCTTCCGCCTTTTTAACAGTGCCGGAACCTGGACGCAGGGCAATACGGATGTTTTCAACACCGCTGTCCTTCAGGTTCATGGCATGGGCGCGGCCCTGCGAACCATAACCGATAACCAGCACCTTCTTGCCCTTGATCAGATTGAGATCAGCATCCCTGTCGTAATAAACACGCATTCTATTCTCCTGTTTGTGTTTGCTTCAAGTTTGATTGCAAAGGGCCATGAACTGGTCCACTGCCCTTTGAGAAATGGTTTCAATATTGCCGGGTGCCTGAAGGGATGTGTCGCCAAGCAAGGCACGGATTTGAGTGTCGGCAACAACCAGCCCGAAAAAGGTTCGAAAAGCCGTATCATCATCAGCGGTCAGATAGCCCGCTTTCCGTCCCAGTGCAAAAATCGGCTCCAAGCGTTGGCGCATGGTGAGTGGCCCGTTTTCAAGCACGATTTCACCAAGCCGCGTCTCCCTGTTTCCGGCATGTGATACGGCCAGTCGATTGAGCGCGATCGAAACATCCCCGGTAATGACCTTCAACCAGTTTCCTGCAAATTCACGCAGGGTGCGTTTGAAAACGCCAAGCTCCAGCCGGTGCGGGTCCAACCTTGGCATGACTACCTTGGAAGCCTGCCATTGCACAGTGGCTGTCAGCAGGCCGTCACGGTCACCAAACCAGCGATAAAGGGTTTCTTTTGAACAGGATGCACGCTTCGCAACACTGGCCATGGAGAACCGGTCGCCCTCCTCCACCATCAGGTCGAGAACGGCATCTAGCACTTCCTGTTCCCGTTTGCTGGGGTCGGAGGTTTCGCTATCTGGCGCAGTTTTCAAGAGCGTTGCATCATTCATGCCAGAGCAGTACCGTACGGTACGGTTCTATTCAAGGGGAAAATTTGAATTTCTGCTCGGCTCCCGGTTCAGGAACGAGCGTGACAACCCTCAATCAGGCAGGTACTGGTCAGGGATTGGGCGCGGTAATGTTGAAGTGTGAAACGCCCAACTGTGGCATGAACTTCTCCATGCAGTTACCGGGGCCATCTGTAAACATCCACGGATGGGTGAGATAGGTATTGATCGTGAATTCCTCCCCCGGATCAAGATCAGCATAGCTGACTGGCATTCCGTCAAATCCCACCCACATGACACTTCTGTAGGCTCCGCTCATGTTCCGGAAAGTAAGCGTGACCGGAAAATCAGACTTCACTGATTGCTGGTATTGGGGGTGATCGCAAAGATCACGGCGTGGATCAGCAGAATCGGGAAGCCTGTTTTCCTCATTGTCCGGATCCCGCGTGGAAACGGGTGCAGGATCATCATGTTGCTCAATTCCGGAACCAGAATAATGGCGACAGTCTGCCAAAAAATTGCTGATCGGGCGGAAACTGCCCTTCAGGTCCAGTGTATTGGAACGGTTCGCGATTGAGTATTCTATCTGACTGGCCTTTTGCATGCTTTTCCAGAGAGCATCATCATTGTCGATAACAAGTTCAATGCCGGAGACACCTTCCTCAAAGTTCTCCGAAGTGATGTGGGCAGAACGGCTTGAATTGAAATCTCCGGCCTTGAAATTAACTTCCACAGCCTTTCCGGGCTCAAATCCGGTGACATCAATACCAAAGGTTACCTTGGAAAACGTCCCGCTCGAACCTGCCGTGCATATGCCGCTGACAGCCACTGCATCAGTTTCCGGTATTCCAAAGACCAGAATTGATACCGTTCGGCCTCCGTTCAGGTCATCATTAAATTGGTAGTACTGCCATTGCCTGTCATCACCAGACTGGGCAGATGCTGCACTGGTGGTAGCCGCTACTACCAGAAATGTCATTGCAGACAGGAATGCGGCCCTGTTCGAATAACTGTTCATGAGCGTGTACACCGGTCTTCGATACCATCGAGGTTTAGATACACCTCGTTTCCGCCATGTTCCCATACAGTGTAGCGGCCATCGGAATACTTGCTGCCGGACCCGGATATGACATTGGGAAGGCGGCCCGGCCCCTTGAAACCGTCATGGGTCCAGGAAACCCAGTTTTCCTCCCCCTCGCTTTCAAAGACCAGCGTAAGCGGGATACCCTCATTACAGGTATACTCAACAACTGTGCTGGAATAGGCATTGCCGACCTGCCCACCGCCATCATCGCTTTGTGTGGATGCCTGATCATGGGCGTCAATTATCTGATAAAGCACAAACTTTCTGCCGCCATCATCACTGTAGATAACTTCCTTGCGATGCAGGTCCAATTGCAGGTTAACACCGCGACTGTCATCGCGGAGATAAACCGACCAGTCATCCCTTTGGGTTTCGCGGAAATTGAAACTGGTGCCATTGTTTCCCAATTCTCGCCAATTGCCCCTTCCATCATTGAAAAATCGCCCCTCCGGTGTGGCAACAAACTGCACAGTTCGGCCATTCACCCCAAAATTGGCTTGGACAAGGCCTCCAATTTTCGTATCTGCCAGAATTGCCGGATTCAGGAATTGCCCCGCTTTGGCGTATGCTGGAAAAAACGCGGTAATTGACACTGCCAATGCAACTTGCCGCAGTAAATTGTGTCTCATTTGAAATCCCCTCCCGTTCCGGCATCCCGGTGCCGATGGTTAACCACTTTGCAGGTCAAGCTTTTCGAAACTGTGCAATCTGTCACAGAACCGGCTCAAAATGCGGTTCAGATCTGAGCATACACCTGCGTGAATGTGTAATGGTACCAATTTTTGGGGTGGAAGTTTCCACTCCGGGTGAATAGGTTTGCTGAAAGCACTGATGCAAACAAAATGAGAGTATTTCGATGAAGGACATGCGGAAGTTTTACATCAATGGTGAATGGGTTGATCCGAAAGAGGGAACGGACCTTGAAGTCATCAACCCTTCAACGGAAGAAGCAATAGCTGTCATCTCGTTGGGCGGAAAGGCCGATGCAGAAGCTGCTATTTCAGCGGCAAAAGCAGCCTTTCCTTCCTGGAGCAATTCAACAAAAGCCGAGCGCATTGAATTGCTGGAAGCAATTCTCGACGTTTACAAGAAACGTTCAGACGAAATGGGCGCAACAATCTCGGACGAGATGGGAGCTCCCATAAGCATGTCACAGACCGCACAATCAGGTGCTGGTGCTGGACATATCAAGGCATTCATTCATGCCCTGAAAGACTATGAGTTTGAACGCCCACTGCGCGAAAATGCACCCAATGACCGCATTCTCCATGAGCCGATTGGCGTTTGCGGCCTGATTACTCCCTGGAACTGGCCGATGAACCAGATCGCCCTGAAAGTAATTCCTGCCATTGGCACGGGATGCACCTCAATCCTGAAACCATCGGAGCTTTCTCCGCTTTCAGCTATGCTCTTTACCGAGATCTTGCATGAAGCCGGTGTTCCAAAAGGTGTTTACAACCTGGTTAACGGCGATGGTCCGGGCGTCGGCACAACCTTGTCTGGTCACAAGGACGTCGACATGATTTCCTTTACCGGTTCAACTCGAGCAGGTTCAGCCATCACCAAGAATGCCGCTGATAGCGTCAAGCGGGTTTGCCTGGAACTTGGTGGCAAGGGAGCAAACATCGTCTTTGCCGATGCCGATGAAAAAGCCGTGAAGCGGGGTGTAATCCATTGCTTCAACAATACCGGGCAATCGTGTAACGCCCCTACCCGCATGCTGGTTGAGCGCTCCCGCTATGACCAGGCTGTTGAAGAGGCCCGGGGACTGGCAGAGGCAACGGCTGTTGACGTTGCATCCAATGAAGGCCGCCATATCGGCCCGCTTGTAAGCCAGATGCAATTTGACAAGGTACAAAACCTCATTGAAGTCGGCATCAAGGAAGACAAGGCACGTCTTGTGGCCGGTGGCCTTGGGCGGCCTGATGGCATGAACCGCGGCTACTTCGTGCGGCCAACAGTCTTTGCTGACTGTACCAACGACATGCGCATCTGTCAGGAAGAGATATTCGGACCGGTTCTCTCAATGATGCCTTTCGACAGCGAGGAGGAAGCCATCGCGATTGCCAATGACACAGACTACGGGCTAACAAACTACATCCAGACAACGGATGGAGAAAAGGCTAACCGCGTTGCCCGCCAGATGCGTACCGGCATGGTCGACATCAACGGACAGTCACGCTCTTCCGGGGCTCCGTTTGGCGGGTACAAGCAATCCGGTAATGGTCGCGAAGGCGGACCTTGGGGACTGGAAGAGTTTCTTGAAGTCAAGGCCGTGGGCGGATGGACCCCTGAGGGCTGATCCGCAAACTGCCTGATATCGTAAAAACGAAACGCCGGCGTCAATACAATTGGCACCGGCGTTTTCGTGTTTGTTTGCCAAGAAGCAAGCAGAACAGGACTTTATTCATACATAGAGAAAAATGGTACGGTTGGGAGGGATCGAACCACCGGCCTCCAGAGCCACAATCTGGCGCTCTAACCAACTGAGCTACAACCGCACATACCTATTCGGTAGCCAGTGAAATACTGTCATCTCCCCCCCATTGCAAGGGGGAAGTTTCCAGTTTCCGGAAAATTCCGTCCATGCCTTCCATCATTAACCCTGAATGCAACAATGGCTTACCCACAGCCTATTCATTCTGGACCCGTGGGCTGACTGTCGTTATTAACAAACTGTTAACAATTCTGGTGCCTGCTGGGTTTGTGCCCAACGCTGATTCCTGAACAGCGCCTGCAGACAGAGGATGAACAAGCGTTTGAATATGCAAAAACAAGGTCATTCATATCTCGATCTTTCGGTTCTGCCGGAACTTCGCACAAGCATACTTTCCAGCGATGGGGTTGTTCTTTTCAACAGTGAGTTGACGAGCATCATCTGGGCAAATGCGAGTGGTGCCAGATTGTTTGGAGGCAAGGGTGTCGCAGACCTGCTTAGGGCCAAACTGTCTGATGACCAGGCAATGGTTCGCCAGATAAGGAATTCTGCGACCCAGTTGAAAGGCAACAAGCCGATCACGCGGGGGTTCCGGCTGAAACAGGGCGCACGGTCAATCCTGCTGCAATTCGAAATCCGTTCCATCAGGCTTCCCGACAAAGACAGCGGTATTCTGGTTACCAGTTATGCCGACCATGATGAACAAGAGACGGAAGAGAACATGGCTGCGGGAGCTGTGGAATCGCTTGACGGCTTTGCAGATGCAGCTGCCATTCTGGATGATTTCGGCATGCCGATTGCCTCATCACAGGATTTTGCCGATCTTGGGCCGGATGAAGATGTACTCGCCGGTTTGATAAACGAACTTCGCGACGAAGACGATCGGCTCATCAAGCGGCCTGTTCCCGGACTTTCCGGAAACATCATGGCCATCGGACTGGCTCGTCTGACAGATGAACCAGGCAGAAACCTTCTTGTTCTCGCCGACACCAACGAACCGGCTGATGCACCAACAGAAAATGGTGATGCCCTGTTGGAGGAGGAAGTCTCCTCACCGCTCCATTCAACCGCAGAAACAGTTTCACCATCCGGTGATACGGGCCCTTCCGACGAAGACGAAGACACTGAGTATGACGATAGCGATGACGGCGAAGAAACCGGCTCATACAGGGATGATGAAGATCAGGACGGGGATACGGTAATCGCAACCGGCGCGTCCGGCTTGCTGCCGTTTGACTCCGATACACCTGCTCAGGCCGATGACAAAGATACAATCGTTGAGATTGTCGGTGACGAACCGGATGAAACAATGGCCAGCGAACAGGAGCTTTCCAGCGAAGACACACTGGAAGCGACCCCTGATGACGGGAAAACAGTCAATGAATCCAGCCACGCCGACAAGGCAGATGAAACATCCGCTGATGAAGTTGATAATGCGCAATCAACGGAAGAGACTGTTGGCGGGAATTTTCTGTATCTGAATGAAAAGGAAGATGTCCGCTTTGCCTGGTCAATAGACAGTGACGGAGTTTTCCGCACAGTATCGCCCGAACTGGGACGCACCGTCGGCCCGAATTCCGCCAACATTCTGGGACGCAGCTGGCAAGACGTTTCCCTCGAACTGGGCCTGGATCCTGACGGAGAAGTAGCTGCAAAATTTGCAAGGCAGGATACCTGGTCCGGAAAATCGGTTCTTTGGCCCGTCCAGGGCACTGACATGTCTGTCCCGGTAGATCTTGCCGCCCTCCCCGTGTTCGGCGCTGATCGGGTATTTGAGGGTTTCCGCGGCTTTGGCATAATCCGCACAATCGATGCAGTAGTGGACCCCGAAGCTACAGGCATGGCGCTCGTAAAACCCAATCCGGATGAATTGGAAGAGGTTGAAGCTGAGACCAGACAGATTGCGGAAAACGATGATCTCTCAGATGATGCCCACGCCGATGATGATAGTGAACCGGACATCATCCTGAACAACACACTGGATACAGATACTGAAAGCACCTCCAATGCCACAGAGGAAGAGCAGGAGCAGGATGATGTTCATCCTGACACCGGCACTCCCGATCAACCTGAAGAAGAACTCGCTGACGAAGCTGACAATACCGAGGATAATGACAAGATAATCAGGCTTGTTCCAAGAGCGTTCCAACCCCTGCATCATGAATTGAGTGCCCGGGAAAACCATGCATTTGAAGCAATTGGTGAGAAACTCCGGGATCATGCGCAAGAAGCATCTGGAGATAGCGACAATGTAGCACCTTCTGCAGACCATCTCGACACATCGCTGATGGAAACGCTTCCTGTTGCCATTCTTGTTTACCGCACGAACGAACTTCTTTTTGCCAACCAACGCTTCTTCGAGACAACCGGATACGACCGGCTGGATGACCTGACGGAAGCCGGTGGCATTGATGCAATACTCAATGCTGGTGATAATGAGGAAAGTGATGCCTCAGTCGGACAGTATATTGTAAGCCGGGATGGCCGGAAGATTGCGGTAGAGCCTGTTCTTCACACGGTTCCCTGGATGGGTGACAAAGCTTTGCTGCTTTCGTTCTCCATTACCGATGAACTGATCATCGACGAACCTGTTGCCCTTGAAATAACCACCAGCAGCGAAATTCAGAACATTCTGGATACGGCGAGTGACGGCATTGTACTGATGGAACCTGATGGTACGGTCATATCGATCAATGCATCCGCCGAAGCCCTGTTTGGACTTACCTTTGATGAAGCAACCGGTTCAGATTTTGTCGATTTCTTTGCCCCGGAGAGCAAGGAAACCGTCTCCAATTATCTGGAAACATTATCGGAGCCCGGTGTCGAGAGCCTGTTGAACGATGGTCGTGATGTGATAGCGACCGAAAAAAACGGCGGGCTTATTCCAATCTTTCTGACCGTTTCCAGAATGGAAAGCTCGAACAAGTTTTGCGCCGTCGTCAGGGACATGACGAGTTGGAAAAAGGTTGAGGAAGAACTCATCCAGTCCAAACGTGATGCAATCCGCGCCAGTGAGCAGAAAACCGATTTTCTGGCCCATATCAGCCATGAAATCCGTACTCCGCTTAACGCGATAATCGGCTTTTCCGATGTCATGCTTGAGGAAAAATTCGGCCCCATCGACAATCAGCGTTACAGGGACTACCTGCGCGACATAAACCGGTCAGGCTCCCATGTTCTGGAACTTGTGAATGACCTTCTGGACCTCTCCAAAATCGAAGCAGGCAAGCTGGAATTGTCTTTCGAAGCGGTTGAACTGAACCAGATTGTGGCGGAAACAGTCGCGCTGCTGCAACCACAGGCCAACAGTAACCGGATCATTATCCGGACATCGCTGTCCAGGGCCGTTCCAAAAGTTGTTGCCGACCCGCGAAGCATACGCCAGATCATTCTCAACCTGGTTTCCAATGCCATCAAGTTTTCACCGCCAAACAGCCAGGTCATCGTTTCCACCCTCTACGAAAGCAATGGAGAGGTGGCGATGCGTGTACGGGACACCGGAGACGGAATGACCAAGCGTGAGATCGAAGAGGCCATGAAACCCTTTAACCAGTTGCACAGCGTCAGCGAACGGGCCGGAGAAGGTACCGGGCTTGGACTACCGCTTACCAAGGCACTTGTTGAAGCGAACCGCGCCCTGTTTGACCTCGAGAGCGAGCCGGGAACCGGTACGATCGCCCATGTCCAGTTTCCAACGCAGCGCGTCCTGACAGACTGACCAACACTTTTTCCCGGCAGAATCTGCACAAAAAAAAGGCTCCGAAACATCGGAGCCTTAGAAATAAAGTGTGAGAGCACCAGCACTTTGAATAAGGGAAAGGGACAGATATTAGCCCTTTGTTAAGAGGATGATGCCCTCAATTTCTAAACAAATCCTTAATTTTTACCGATTGGTAATACTCTGACTGTTGCAATTCGGGCCAAGGTTAATTTTCCGGTAGGGATTTGTTAACTTCTGGCCCATTTGAAAGCGCAACTATTTGCCAATCATGATCTGAGTGCTTCCAGATCGACAAAAAGGTCAAGTGCCTCGGGATTTGCCAGTGCTTCCCGGTTTTTAACCTCACGGCCATGAACTACATCCCTGACAGCCAGTTCCGTAATCTTTCCCGATTTCGTCCTTGGAATGTCGGCAACCTGAATGATCTTTGCAGGAACATGGCGTGGAGAGGCATTCACCTTGATCAATTGCCGGATTTCCGCTTCGAGTTTGTCGTTCAAAGTGACACCTTCTGCCAACCGTACGAACAATATCACCCGCGTGTCATCCTTCCACAACTGTCCTATGCACAGGGCCTCCTCCACTTCAGGCATCCGTTCAACAGGATTGTAGATTTCAGCGGTTCCAATACGTACACCGCCTGGGTTGAGAGTGGCATCAGACCGGCCATGAATGATCATCCCACCGCGCTCGGTCCACTCTGCAAAGTCGCCATGGCACCAGACATTGTCAAACCGTGCAAAATAGGCGTCATGATACCTGCTGCCGTCCTTGTCGTTCCAGAAGCCGACCGGCATTGAGGGAAACGGCCTTACACACATCAACTCCCCCTTGCCTTCACTCATCGGCTTGCCATCATCGTCCCATACCTCGACTGCCATGCCGAGTGATTTACCCTGGATCTCCCCTTTGTAGACCGGTTGCCAGGGAATGCCCGCCACAAAACAGCCCATCAGATCTGTGCCCCCGGACATCGAGGCCAGATGGACATCCTTCTTTATGCCTGAATAAACAAAATCGAAGTTTTCCGGTGCAAGCGGAGAACCGGTAGAGCCAATCATCCTCAATGCAGGAAAATCATGGTGCTCAATGGGCCGGTAACCGGTATTGCGCACCGCATCAATGAACTTGGCAGAAGTTCCGAACAAGGTGGCCTTTTCATCAGCGACATAATCGAACAGCACGGTATGATCGGGCGCAAAGGGTGAACCGTCAAACAGCAGCAGCGTGACACCACTGGCAAGAGCACTGGCCAGCCAGTTCCACATCATCCATCCGCAAGTCGTGAAATAAAAGACACGATCATCCGGTTTCATGCCTACATGAAGCTGGTGTTCGCTCACAAGCTTCATCAGCACACCGCCATGGGAATGGACAATGCACTTTGGCACTCCGGTTGTACCGGAAGAGAACATGATGAATAGCGGATGGTGGAAGGGGAGACGCTCGAATACGACCTCGCCAGCCTCATGTCCCTCAAGAAACGATTCAAGATCAATCGCGGTGTCCAGGCTGTCAGCCACTTCCTTTGCATTGCCGAGCAGTGGCACAATTACCGTCACCTCAGCTCCCAATGCCGGAACGATTTCGGAGAGCTTGCCCGCAACATCCTGACGCTTTCCATTGTACCAATAGCCATCGCAGGCAAGAAAGATTTTCGGACCCGTTTGCCCAAACCGGTCTATGACGCCCTTCGGGCCAAAATCGGGGGAACAGGAAGACCACACGGCACCCAGTGAGGCCGCCGCAATCATTGCAATGATGGTCTCGGGCATGTTGGGCAGCATTGCTGCTATACGGTCTCCCTTTTGAAGACCGCTGGCAACAAAGGCTTTTTGAAAACGCGAAACCTGCGCATACAGCTCGTCCCTGCTGATACGCCGTTCCTGCTTGTCTTCACACCTGAAGACAATCGCATCGCCCTCCCCCCTGAACCTCAGCAGGTTTTCTGCATAATTGAGGCGCGCATCGGGAAAATACGATGCGCCCGGCATTTTGTCCCCGTCCACAAGAACACGGTCGCCTTTGTGACCAACCAGACCGGCAAAATCCCAGATGGCATCCCAGAACGCCCCGTCCAGTGAACAGGACCATTCATGCAAAGCCTCATAGTTATCAAACTTCTGTCCTGTGCGTTTTTCTGCAAAGCGCGCGAATTCTGTTAGTCTGGAGGAGTCAATCTGTTCGTGTGACGGTGTCCACAGAGGTTGCTGCGTCATGATAGTTTCCATCTGGCAGGAGGGTATGTTTGTTTGGTGCGCAAAACTATCGTGCAGTACACTGGTGGTAAAGGGGCAGAAAGCCAGAATGCTGTGGTCTGGAGACAGAACTGTCTGGTATTATCCCAAGGATTACGGCAGGTTGCATAAAGTTGACAGTATCTGGCGAATGAATTGTCCGCCAAGCATTTTGGGACACAAGTAATGAAGCGCATTGTAGGAGCAATACTGGCCATGCTGATCCTGATCGGCGGGTTCATCACTGCGATGCCATTTCTTGTTTCCTCTGAAACGGTTCGCCAGCGGATCGTGACAAAGCTCGAGGAAATTACCGGACGCGAAGTGAGTTTTCAGGGCGATCCGACAGTTTCGTTCAGTCCTTTTCTTGGTATCGAACTGCCAAACCTGTTGCTGAGCGACCCAAAAGCATCTCCCGGTGAACCTTCACTGGTGAGCGTGGAAAGGGTACAGACCCAGCTGGATCTGCTACCGGCGTTAATGGGTGACATTGTCATCACACGATACCGCCTTATCAGACCATCCATCAGCCTCAAGGTATATGGGGACGGGTTTGAAAACTGGAACTTTGACCAAGGCCTGCTTCGCAAGGCGGTTGAAAGCAATCGTGACGAAACCACCGAACCCGTGCATGCCAGACTTGGCACATTTGAAATTGAAGATGGCAAGATCATTTACGAAGACGTGATATCCGGCATCAAGGAGGAAATAACCTCGGCAAATGCAAGGTTTGACTGGCCGGATACCGGGAAACCTGCAACGCTTGACGGATCAGCGATCTGGCGGGGGGAAAATGTTTCCTTCAAGGGTAGCGCAAACAAGGCGATACAGCTCTTGGCCGGCGGCAGTTCAGATGTCACCATGGACATTGAAACTGCCCCGCTTGTGGTGAAATTTTCCGGCGAAGCAAACATGATATCCGACCTTTTTATCAGGGGACGGATCATCGCTTCTTCTCCTTCGATAGACAGGCTTTCCACCTTTGTTGACATCAACATCGGCAATCCGGGGCTTTCCGGTCAGTGGGAGATAGAAGGCAATGTCGAGGGAACAACCCGTACAGCAAAGGTGACCGAGGCACGGGTAAAAGCGGCAAACCTTTCTGCAGGCGGGGTTGTCAGCTTCACAATCGACGAAACAAATCAGGCAAAAATTGACGGCACACTTGCCTTTGACACCATCGATCTCTCCCCACTTCTGGCAACCAATGCCACCGAAGAAAACACAGTCGAAGAAACCGACAAACCGGGCGACGTCGATTTTGACCTCCGCATCTCCACCAACCGTCTGATAATCTCCGGTCTTGAATTGACCAGCATGGCTGCTGCCATAACAATGAAAGATGGCAATTGGGTATTCGACATAGGTCATTCGGAAGGTTTCGGCGGCACGCTCATCGCCAAACTTGGCGAACGAACTGAAAACGGCAAAAACCATTCATTCCTTGAAATAACAGCCCGTGGAATAGATGCAGCAGAAATTTCCGCTCTCTTGCCGGAAAAACAGCTTGGATTGTCAGGCAGGGCCGACATCAATGCAAATCTGCGTTCCCGTTCGCACGAAAGCGGATTTGGTGACAAAAGCCTAAACGGCACCGTCGATGCAAACCTGAAAAACGGTGAAATAACAGGGATTGACCTGAAAAACCTGCTTCATTCCACTCCGCCCGAAGGAAATACAGACCTTCCCAAACAGCTGGAAACCGGAGGGTCTTCTCCGTTTGAAGAGCTAACCATTGTATCCTTTGTCAATCACGGCGTCGTCTCCATTGCCAAATCGCAGATCCGGAACGGTGACCTGATGATACAACTTCTGGGGAACATAAACTTCATCGACAACGGACTTGCCCTGAGAGCCCAGGAAATCAATGAAAACGGTCCCATGCCTGACCGGCTGTTTATAGGCGGGACCATGGCCAACCCGCTTGTATCGGTCCAGAATGGTCCGGTATCGACCGAAGAACCGAAAAAGCTTGATGAGCAAAGCCTGCCAGTGCCAAAATCCGGAGATACGCTACTGAAAACAGAAGTGCCAGCCGGCAACAGCATCTCGAACTGACTGTCATTTCAAACGGAAATACTGATGTTTCGCTTTCTGTCCACCATAGTAAAGATCGGCATCGCCTCGCTGGTTACCGGTGTGGTGCTGACAAAGCTGGATCTCTCTGCAGAACAGGTATTGCTCGAACTGGGCATGACCCCTGACAATGTCATGACGGCACTGGAAAGCGGTGTGCAATGGGCATTGCCAAACATCATTCTTGGTTCAATGGTGATCGTGCCGGTATGGCTGGTGGTTTACCTGTTCCGCCCTCCCCGCAGCTGATTTTCACTATTGGAAATCAAAAGCCGATACACCGCGCACCATTTCATCAAGTCCCAGGGGACGCGTGAGTGGTGGATGGGCACGGGATATGCAGCCCGGACGTTCGCAAAGCCTGCAACCGGGGCCAATTTTGACCGGTTCCCGGGCACTTTCTCCAACCAGCCCGTCGGCATAGATAACGTCATCGGCATGGGAAACATCGAAACCAACCAGCAAAGCGGTTCGCTGGGGCCTGTCGAAATAGCCTGAACGCAATCCTTCGACAGTCCGTCCGATCACCACAAATTTTGCCTCCTGCGGTGTTAAGACCGCCTCTGCAAATATCTGTCCGGGACTTCCGAAGGCCTGATGAACAACGAGTTTCGGACAATCCCCGCCAAAGCGGGTAACCGGAAAACCGTTGGCACCGGCTCTTCGGATACGATTACCGGCCGCATCCGTCTCCATTACAAAAAAGGGAACCGCACTCTGCCCGGTTTTTTGCAACATCGTCAGCCGCCATGCAGCTTGTGCGAAGGTCACTCCGAACCGTGAGCGCAACATGTTGATGTCATATTTCAGACGTTTCGCAGTATTGTAGAACTTCTCATAGGGAAGGATCATTGCCAGTGCGAGAAGACGGGCAAATTCAAATCGCGCAAGCCGTTTTGCCTCATCCGATGTCAGTTTGAGAAATGCAACTTCTTCGTCAATCAGCTTTCCTTCAGCCAGTAACGCCACTTCGATTGCGACTTCCTGCATCTGGTCGGCAGGAGAAAGCCTTTCTGAAATCATCAGGCGGTTTGAATGTCTGTCAAAGCGCCGACGCCAGTTCGGCATTGTCTCTATCGGAAGAACCTGAACGACCAGTCCCTGCTCATGCCTCAACCAGAGTTTCAGGGCAGACATGAGTCCCTCGCGTGTATCGAGCTGGCTTGTGATACGTTCAGCAGCCTGCTCAATTGCCGGGATATACGGCGAAGACTGTTCCATCGCCTGTCTCATCTCGTCCACAGGAAGACGGGAAGCTGTTTGAACAACATCGGCCCCTTCCTCAGCCATCATGCTGGAAAGCCCGGAAAGTCTTTCAAGCGACTCCCTGTAACCACGGTACAGCTTGACCATGGCATTGGCGACATTGGGCGTGGCTTCGGTAAATTCGATCAACTCACTGCGGTCAGGTATTTCTCCGGCCAGCAATGGGTCGGAGAAGGCTTCTTTCAACTGGCCAACGAGATTCTCATCTCCAGCCCCTTGCAATTCTTCAAGATCAAGCTTGTATGTGGAGGCAAGTTTGAGAAGCAGCTGAACGGTCAACGGCCGCTGGTTTCGCTCGATCAGATTGAGATAACTTGCAGAAATGCCCAATTCTTCAGCCATTGCCGTCTGTGTGAGATTGAGACCGGAACGAATACGCCTGATGCGGGGGCCTGCAAAAATCTTCTGGTCAGCCATGTATAAACACTCTCAATTGTAAATTTTTTTACAAACTGACAGGATACTAAGTAAAATACCGGACAAAATCACGCGAAATTTCTCGAAACACGCGACATTTGTGAAAATTTTCAGTTACATTGTAAAAATAGTGAACTAGCTTTTTCTGCAAGAGCGGTGTTCCGCACAGAGCAATCAGAAAAGAAGGCCACTACGATGTCTACAAAACCACCAGTCAAGGAACGCTCAGAGGAAATGTCATCAAGCATGTCCATGGATGAGCAGTCGGCAATCAGAATGGTTGCCAACGACCTCCACCGCCTCAACCAGTCAGTCATGAAAGCGGTTGAAGCTGGCGTGTCAGTCGAACTGATCCGTTCTGCTCGCCATCATAGCGGCGACGGCAACTTCGGGGACCTGCTGACACCGGTAATCGTCAAACAAAACAGTTAAACGGCTTGGGCCGGGGCAAGGGGGTGGGCTGTCCGCTTATGGCGGGCAGCCTTTTGATTCTGTTTCCGACTCTGTTCAAACGGCTGACAGCGCACTGTCGAGCTCATTCAGAAGGTCCTCCGGCTCCTCAATACCAACGGATAAGCGGATGAGGTTCTCGGGGCACCCTGTCAGTTCGCCCTCAAGTGTATGCCGGTGCTCTACCAGGCTCTCCACACCGCCAAGTGACGTTGCCCTGTGAATGCCTTTCAGGTTGGCACAAAACCGGAGTGCGTCATCACGACCACCCCTCACCAAAAATGACATCAGGTAGCCATAGCCACCATCCATATCCCTTTTGGCCAACTCGTGGCCCTCATGACTTGCGAGGCCCGGATACCAGACATCTTCAATTTTCTCATGGTTCTCAAGATGATCAGCGATTGCTTGTGAAGTTGAGCACATCCTCTCAAGACGCAGCGGAAGGGTTCTCATTCCGCGTATCAGCAACCACGCGGCCTGCGCAGACAGTATGGCACCACCATCGTGGCGTTGCTCCTTGATGAACTGCCAGAGATCATCCTGGTGAGTACGGCAAGAAAGGACGCCGGCAAGCACATCCGAATGCCCATTAATGGCTTTGGTGGCCGAATGAATGACAATATCGGCTCCCAGGGCAAGCGGCTTCATCAACAGTGGTGTAGCAGCAGTGGCATCCACTGCAAGCCTGCATCCGTTCGCCAGACAACTAGCGGCAATTGCCCTGATATCGCTCATTAGAATCCAGGGATTGGAAGGCACTTCCACAAGCACAATCGCGGGCTGTTCTTCCTGTAGTGTATTGCAGAAAGTTTCTGTTTCCGTGCTGTCTGCCTCGACAAGCCTGATATTGCGGCGCTCGCAAAGCCGTCGCGCATAGGCCGTTGTTCCCCAATATGTGCCTTTCTGCATCAACAGGGTCTGCCCGGGCTTCAGCCAGTCAAGCAACGTCCCGATGGCTGCCATACCGCTAGAAAACAGCAATGTGTCGGATGCCTCTTCCATTCGGCAAAGTATGTCTTCTGCCAAGCGCACCTGGTCATTATGGTCCCGGCCATACACGTTGCCCGGTACCAGAGGATTGTAGTCATCATCCCGGATAAAGGTGGTTGAACTTTGTATCGGTGGCACAACACCACCGGAAGCAGCATCAAAAAAGCCGCCAGCTCTGGCGGCTAGTGTCGCTTTTCCTTTGGCTTCATCATTCATTTCGCTGCCGGGTCCACATTGCAAATCCAAAGCCCGTGAATAACATCAGCAAGCCGTAGACTGCAATTGGTATGGAGATATCCGGCCGGTCAAGAATGGTCAGTGCCACAGCCAGTCCAAGTGTGGAATTCTGCAAGCCACACTCCAGCGTAATCGCACTTCTTTGGCTGGCAGGCAAAAGAAGAAACCTTGCCGTCAGAAATGCGACAGCCATGGTAACAAGGTTCAGAACAATTGCCGGAAACCCGACCTGTTGAATGTAGGAAGCAATATTCGCTCGTTCGGCAAAAAGCGCACCAATGACCACCGCAATGAATATGATCATTGAAAGCGGCGCAAATACCCTTTCTGCACGGTCAGCCAAGCCCGCATTCAGTTTTCGAACCAGCATGCCCAAAGCGACCGGGATCGTGGTTATCAGAAGGATCCCGATCATTGTACTTGCAATGGGCAAATCGGGAGCCCCCTGCCCCATATGGTAGTTAAGCGACCATCCGGTAATCAATGGCACGGTAACAAACCCCAACAGACTGATGATTGCCGTCAGTGACACTGAAAGCGCAACATCGCCCCGCGAAATATAGGTCAGTATGTTTGAAGTTACCCCGCCCGGGCAGGCGGCAAGGATCATCATGCCCACTGCCAGCGCCCCACTCAGTTGAAAGAGAGAAAGTACCAGAAATGCGAGTAAGGGCAGCGAAACAATTTGCAGGAATGTGCCCGCCAGAAACGCCTTCGGTTTTGCAAACACCCGGGTGAAGTCTTTCACCGTAAGCCCAAGCCCCATACCAAACATTATGATCGCCAGAGCGATCGGCAATCCGACTTTCAACATAATTGCTCCCCCCAAAAGACAATCGGAAGTTTACGGACCTGTATTGACGTTGGAAAGGTCTCCGCCTGCCATATCCATAACTTTGGGATTCATCACTGCAAACCATACGGGTGGAACAAGCGCCATTGTGAAACACCCCGGATACCCACTTGGCAAACGGGGAAGGTCATGGAAATCGCGCAGGCTTTGATACGGTCTCATCGGGTTGGCGTGATGATCTGAATGGCGTTGAAGATGGAACAGCAGGAGGTTTGAAACAATGTGGTTTGTGTTCCATGAATGATGCGGTTCGCAGGGTTCATAGCGGCCATTTTCCCTGCGCTTTCTCATCAGACCATAATGTTCAACGTAATTCGCCATGGTCAAATGCATCCATCCAACGAAGTGATGCAACAACAAAAACGGCAACATGATCAGCCCGAAGAGTGCCACCAGCACAACGGCAATTAAAAGACTGATGGCATAGCCTTGCAACAAGTCATTGCGCCAGGACCAGAACGAATGGCCCTTTTTCGCCAGCCGTTTCCTTTCCATTCCCCAGGCGATCTTTGCCGTTGCAGGAAGTTCACGCATCGCAAAGGCATAAAGGCTTTCGTTCAGGCGTGCCGAAGTAGGGTCCTCGGGTGTGGCGACCATCACATGGTGGCCCTGGTTATGCTCGATGCAAAAGTGTGAATAGCCTGTAAGCGATGTAATCAGTTTTGCCCCAAACCGGTCCAGGCGATTGTGCTTGTGTCCAAGTTCATGACCGACTGTCAGGCCACTGCCAGATGCAGCACCCGTACCAATGGTCAGAGCAAGGAATGCCCATACCGGCAGTTGAAGGGTACCGACAGCAACCGCAGCAAGAAAGAAACTCAAATAAAATACCGGAATGGATGCAAACAACAGCCAGCGGTAATACTGGTCGGACGACAATTGCTCTACAATTTCTTCCGGTGGATTGCTTTCATCCTCGCCGAAAACCAGATCGAGAACCGGCACAACAAGATAATAGAACAGCAGCGGAAATAATGCCCACAAAAAACTGCCCCCTGCCAGCAGAAATCCGGCCGCTACTGCTGGGGCAGCCGGTGAAAGCACCGACCCGATCCACAAATAACGTTTCTTGTCTGTATAGGTGATCTCTTGACCGTCACCGGTCGTCGCAACAAACAACATGCCACGAGTCTCCTCTCCACAGACTTACTTTAACGTAATGGGCAACTTTTTCAATCACCCATGCTGACACAGGAACTGTAAACAATCTGTGGATATCAGGAGATCCAGCCAGCGGCCATTTGTCGTTTTACGGCTGTCAATGCATTACGCATCAACATGGCCACGGTTACCGGACCAACCCCTCCTGGAACCGGCGTGACCCAGCTCGCCACCTGCAGCACGGCGTCCGTGTCCACATCACCAACAATTGCCACATTACCGTTGGCATCGGTTACCTGGTTAATGCCGATATCTATGACAGCAGCCCCCGGCTTCACCATGTCTGCTTTCAAAAACCCCGGAATACCAACCGCGACCAAGACTGCATCAGCCCGCCGGGAATGTGCGGCTACCGAACGGGTCAAGTGATGACAGACGGTGACTGTGGCTCCTTCTGCCATGAGCATGAATGCAGCCGGTTTTCCGACGATTTCCGAATGGCCAATCATCACCACTTCCAGCCCGGCCATATCCATTCCGGTTTCCCTGATCATCTCAACTGAAGCTGCTGCCGTGCAGGGAGACAAGGCAAGGTCATTGTAAACAATATTGCCGATGGAAGCCGGATTCATCCCTTCAACATCCTTGAGCGGATGAATGGCCGACTGCAAGGAGCGTACGTTGATATGTTCGGGAACCGGACGCTGCAGTATGATACCGGTTATCTCCGGATCGTCATTCATGGCAGCAAGCCGCTGTTTGCACTCTTCCTGAGTCAGATCACCCGACCAATACTGGTCGTCAAAGGGAACATTTATTCGTTCGGCAGCCCTTCCCTGATTGCGGATATAGACAGCGATTTCGCCAACTTCTCCAATAGAGATTGAAACCAGCCTGCCCTTGGCTCCACCAAGCCGGGAAAATTCATCGCGGGTTTCTTCTAGTATGCGGGCTGCAACAGCCTTGCCGTCCAAAAACCGCGGATCCATCACCTTTTCCTGCAAATCTGTGGTCAGTAGGTTGGTGCCTTGACACCCGCCCGTCGGCAGGCACTTTCAAGGGTATTGGCCATCAGCATTGCGATTGTCATTGGGCCAACACCGCCAGGAACGGGGGTTATTGAACCGGCGTTTTCAAGGCTTTCATCATAGGCAACATCGCCGACAAGACGACTCTTACCCTCTCCCTTTTCAGGCGCATCAATACGGTTGATACCCACATCGATGACAACAGCACCCGGCTTGACCCAGTCACCACGCACCATTTCAGGCCTGCCAACTGCCGCAACCAGAATATCGGCCTGGCGACATAGTTCCGGAAGGTTTTTTGTTCGCGAATGCGCAATAGTGACCGTTGCATTGGCAGCCAACAACAGGTTCAGCATCGGTTTCCCGACAATATTCGAGCGCCCTACCACAACAGCAGTCAGTCCTGAAAAGTCCGTTTTTCCAAGTGCCTTTCTCAACAAAACCATTGAGCCAGCAGGGGTACAGGGTACGAAAGCCGTTTCGGTCTCACCAGTGCCCAGCTTGCCGACATTGATGAAATGAAAACCGTCAACGTCCTTGTCCGGTGCGATTGTCTGTATGACCTTTCCTTCATCAATATGATCGGGCAAGGGAAGCTGGACAAGAATACCGTCTATGGCTGCATCTTCATTGAGCTTCTCAACCAGGGTCAGCAATTCAGCTTCACTGGTCTCTGCCGGCAAGGTATGCGTTTCTGAGTGAAATCCGCATTCAGCGGCTTTTTTGCCTTTCGAGCGGACATACACCTGGCTGGCAGGGTCTTCACCGACGATCACAACGGCAATTCCCGGAATCACATTTTTCTCGGCAGCAAGTCTTGCTGTCGCTTCAGTCACGGTTTCAAGAACTTCGGCCGCTGTTTCCTTGCCATCTATGATTGATGCAGACATGTATTTTCCCCGAGAATCCCGAACACTGACCGTACCCTAGTGAAACAGCCCGCCAGATGAAATGGCAAAAACGACCTATTGGGGCAGGTTTTGCGCAATCAGGTTTTGTCGGCAGTGTCAAAAACTGCTTTCCTCATCCTTCCTCTTGTGAAATGCTTCCACCCGGCATTGGCGATGGCGTCGCCAGGGATCGAATTCATCCCGCCTTTTCCTCTCCTGAACGCCGGGACTTTCATTCGGGAGATGGAGTCCGCCTCCACTCCCCAGCCGTTTGGAGGTCGACATGACATCACACAATCCAGTCTGCAAAACCGCACCTGCACGTCCGGATTTCTTCAAATTACACAATGGTGAAAAAGCCAAACTCCCTTTCAGCGATGAAGAGTATGGACGCCGCATAGAGGGGTTGCGCACGATTATCAGCAAAAACAACCTTGATGCTGCAATCATCACATCGATGCACGGCATCGCATACTACTCAGGCTTTCTTTATTGCGCGTTCGGACGTCCCTACGCGTGTATTGTAACCCGGGAACGGTGTGTGACTGTTTCCGCCAACATTGATGGGGGACAGCCCTGGCGCCGGTCCGTTGATGAAAATGTCATTTACACAGACTGGCAACGCGACAATTTCTGGCGTGCCGTCCTTGACCTTGTGGGAAAGGGAAAACGCGTTGGTATCGAAGGCGATCACCTGACCCTTCAACAAAGGGACAAACTTGCCGAATTCCTGGACGCGGACTGCAGCGACATCGCACCCGCCAGCATGCAGCAACGCATGATCAAGTCTCGAGAGGAAATCGCACTTATACGGGAAGGCGCACGCATTGCTGACATTGGCGGCGATGCAATTCGGGATGCCATCCACATCGGGACCAGGGAGATTGATGTTGCCATGGCTGGGCGTGACGCCATGGAACTGGAAATTGCCCGCTCACATCCGGACAGTGAATTGCGCGATAGTTGGGTATGGTTCCAGTCGGGTCTGAATACGGATGGCGCGCATAATCCGGTGACCACCAGAAAACTGCAAGCCGGGGACATCCTGAGTCTGAATACATTCCCGATGATTTCCGGATACTATACCGCACTTGAACGCACCATGTTTATTGGTGAGCCTGATCCGGCATCCCTTGCTGTTTGGGAGGCGAATGTCGAAGCACATGAACTGGGCCTGTCCCTGATACGCGAAGGTGCAATCTGCTCGGCAATCTGCAACGAAATCAATTCCTTTTTTGCTGAACGAAACCTGCTTCAGTATCGCAGCTTCGGATACGGTCATTCCTTTGGCGTCTTGTCTCACTATTACGGGCGTGAAGCAGGTCTGGAATTGAGAGAGGATATTGATACCGAGCTTGTGCCCGGAATGGTTGTTTCCATGGAGCCGATGCTTACCCTTCCCCTCGGCCTTGATGGAGCGGGCGGTTATCGGGAGCACGATATCGTGGTTCTGGGAGAAGCCGGACCCGAAAACATCACCGGATTTCCCTATGGTCCGCAGCACAATATCATTGCTTGTTGAACGACCGTTTCCTTACCAAGCAGGCAGGTTAGCGCTATCTCAAACAACGCAGCCTGCCTGGCGATTAGCCAGTCTTGGCAATCTATCTGCAGTCTCAATTTTACGGCATTACAGAAAGATCCTTGGCAGATGGCGCACAGTTGAAAATTACCAATATTTACCCACATTAACCTGCGTAGAGTTTTTTGGATAAATTCCAAATAAAATGTGGTATGATCAAGCAATCACAATCAAGATGTGGGTTGATTGATGGAAAAGAAAATAGAAAGATACAAGATAAAGGCTGGAAAACTATTAAAATTTATTGAAATATTTAACTCCTGTAAAACAGGATTTGACATATTCAAGTCTGTCCAGCAAGTGACTCAAGAAGCCGGATATGACTGGTTTGCTGTTATTGACATTCCGGTCAGCGATCTGGCGAAACCGTTGCGCGAGCGCATTTTTCTGACAAACTGGCGCGCGGAACTCGTCGAATATCTTTCCGACCGTAACCGCCTGTTCGAAACGCGGTTTGCCAAGGATGTCTGGAAAACGGCGATTCCGCTGTCTCTGGATTTCACGACCAGGCCCAGAAATTCCCGTCAAAAGGAAATTTATAACGGCTTTCTGGAGTATGACCAGCAAACCATGATTGTCCTGCCAATGCATGGGCTGACTCGTTTCAACGGCTTCATGACAGTTTCAGGCAGTCGCGATTTGCCCGCACCTGCGGAATTGATGCAACTCGCCTATGTTTCCCTTTTTGTGCACCAGGCCATAAACCGCACCCTGATCGAGAAAAACGTCACCTCAAACATGCCGAGCAAGCGTCAGCTTGAAATCATTGGCCTGCTTGCAGATGGAAAATCAATTGATGAAATCAGTTTGGTGCTTGGTTTGACCACCAGTACCATCAATTATCACTTGCAAAATGCAAGGGCGATCCTGAATTGCAAAACCAAATGTCAATTGATTGCCGAAACATGCAAGCGGCGCTTAATAGCATAGGCAGGCTCTGTACCCGAGATCAGTAAGTGTGGTGACGAGACGTTCCAATTGCCTTCCAAACCAAAAGCGGCGGGATTTTCACCATCCCGCCGCTTGCCATCAAGCTCTCATGATCAGCAGTTTGAAAGATTACCGGTTGTTGTAATTCATCCGCTTATACCACCAGTGGCATATGCTGCTACCAGATCTGCAGGTTCTGGACCACATCGACCGGCTGTTCTCCAAATTGTTGAGACTTCTTGCAGCAGTCTGCGTCTGCTTGCGACCGGTCGTCTGGCGCTGTTTGTTCTGCAGGTCAACTTTTGCCTTTATTCGGCTTTGAAGCAATGAAAGCCTCAAAACACCCAGCAAGCCTTTTGGACCCGCCTCCGCTTCCGCATCCACACCGGCAACATCACCCACATCAGCACCGATCCCGGCTCCAATGCCATCTGTACCCACACCGACACCGGCGCCAACACCGCCAATGCCTCCGACACTGGCACCAACACCTGCGCCAATGCCGCCAGAACTTGCACCAACACCGGCACCAACGCCGCCTACTCCACCTACACCTGCACCCACACCAGCGCCAACACCTCCTGATCCCGCTCCAACACCGGCGCCAACGCCACCTACTCCGCCCACACCAGCCCCCACACCGGCACCAACACCGCCAGGACCGGCTCCAACGCCAGCGCCAACACCGACCCCACCAACACCGGCGCCTACACCAACACCTTGTGCGATGGCGGCATGTGGCAATGAACTAACAATGATTGCAGCGGCAAAATACTTGACCGCAGACAAACAGGGTTTCTTTTGACAGGTACGCATAAACTCCTCCATATCCTTGTCTGACGTTTGCAAGGCCTCGTTAATGGGCGATGCTTCAGTTGGTCAGACTGACTGGAGACGATTCAACCGTTAGTTTGTTGATGATGTAGAAAGTTTATACTGCATTTATTTACGGACATTTTGACTGTGAATTTAACAAGTCACTTTTTAACTTGTTGTTTTCCATAATTAGCTGTGCAGAAAAGCGTGTAATTTAACTCTGTTTTGAAGAAATTTCTAAAAACATCAATACAGGAGAATGTATATATCAAAAATGCCAAACAATTAATATGTATTCCGTATACAAATAATATCGTCGGCATATCATTTTCCAAAAATTGAATTTCTTCAAAAATTGTAAAAATAACCATTCTTTACAAGAAAATTAGACTGAATATCGTCTAAATACATCTGGTCGGTCATTTGTAGTACTGCCATGGTTTTGATATAATCGGCTTTTATCATGAATTGCATCGCCATGGATGATTACCAACCGCTCCATGGCCAGAAAATCATGATCGGCATCATTTGAGGGGAATATGATGAAGAAACAGATCAATTTAGCCATCGGGCGGCGTGGTTTTGTCGCCGGCATGGGCCTGACAGGATCGCTGGCTTTGTTCGGCAGCGGATTCGCCAAACAGGTGGTCAAGGAAATCAGCAAGTTGAAGCCAGGTGAATTTACCTGGAATGCTGACCGTTCACCCGACGGGCCAGTTGCAATTGTGGTCTCGATTCCGGAACAAAGGGTTCATGTGTATCGCAATGGTATACGGATCGCCGTTTCCACATGTTCTACCGGAAAAAAAGGACATGAAACACCGACAGGTGTTTTCACCATTCTTCAAAAAGACAAACACCACCGCTCCTCCACATACAACAATGCGCCCATGCCCAACATGAACAGGCTGACGTGGCAGGGCATAGCGCTTCATGCGGGCAGACTACCCGGATACCCTGCTTCACACGGGTGTATTCGTCTGCCGATGGCATTTTCCGAGAAACTGTTTTCCGTGACACATGTTGGAACACCCGTTATCCTTGCTGGCTCACACACAGACCCGTACGAACTGGTTCATCCTGGCATGGTGTTGGGAGATTATGCGGAGCATGAGTTCGAGGGTGCTGTCAGCAAACTCAAAGCTAAAAAACACCCGAAAGACTGGTCTGATGGCGAACGCTACCCGGTTCATACTGTTATCGCTTCATCTGCTGATCGCAGAATAGAGCTTCTGGAAAATGGCCGCGTGATTGCCGATGGCAAGCTCTTCATCAAGGGGTCACACAAGCTCGGCGAACATGTCTACCATTTGCAGGCTCCTCAGAGCGGTCACCGGGGACTGGCTTGGCACGGCATCAGTCACCATGTGGATCCTGCGCACCCCCATCGTCCCGAAGAAGCCCTGATCAAGCGGATTACAGCGGACAAGAACTTTGTGAGCCGGTTACAGGCAAAAATGCACCCGGGAATGGTCATGATTGTGACGGACCTTCCGATCCATCCGGATCGTCGCTCCGGAGATGACTTTGTCATCATGACAACGGGAGTTTGATAATGACCATGCCGGAGCCAGCATACCATGAGCGCTTCGGCTGGCTGGAGCGGAAAAACGATGATTTTCCGTATTATCGAGGATTACCCGTTTCACTGACCGGTTGGCAATGGCTGGTTATTATCCTTTCAGTGTTCATTGGTTTTGCATTCATCCTGTTCCCGCCGCAATTCTTGCGAGGACCTGTATCCGCACTGATCCCCGTTCTGTTGTTTCCTGCCATACCTCTGGCAACCCTTGCCTGGTTTGCCCCTGCTGGCTGGACAGCACTCTTTCGGCGTTTGCAGGGCACTGACTTCTTGTGGATGATCTTCTTTGCAATCCTCAACATTGTCGTTGCCCTCATAATGGGTTCTGTCCTTATCGCAGTCTTGGAAACCACCAAGAATGCAGGCGTTGCCGGTCTTGTAGACCAAAGCAGTTTTGACCGGTTGATGTTCTTTATACGGTCCATTCCACAGTTGTTTGGTGAAGAAGTCTTCTCGATCCTGCCCTTTCTCGCTCTGCTCTGGTTTTTTGCAAGACGTGGGATGTCACGACGTCTGTCAATAATCATTTCCGCGCTGCTAGTAGCCCTGCTGTTCGCTGCCGCTCACCTGCCTACCTATGGATACAATATCGTTCAGGCAATTGGTGGTGTCGGCGTTGCAAGGATTGTCCTTCTTCTACCGTACATCATGACAAAGAATATCTGGGTTTCTACTGGCTCACACATCCTGAATGACTGGTTTTCCTTTGGTTTGGCCATAGTGTCGGCTGAACGCATGATAACCCAAGGCTGACGAAAAATTTCAAAACTGCAACAAAAGGGAGAAAACAAATGATCATGAACAGGTTTATGGGAGCAGTTGTGCTTTCTGTCGCACTCGCTCTTTCGCTACCCATCTCAGCAAAGGCCAGTGATCGGGATGACCGTCGCAAGGCAGCAGCCGTGATCGGTGTCATTGTCGGAGCAGCAGCTCTTGCTGCAGCCTCCAAGCACCACAGGCACAAACAGCATCGCCGCCACGGTGGCCAAAGCTATGCTTACGGAGCGCCGTTCAGCCCCAAGCGCAATGTAACCTGTTATCCGCGAGAAAGAGTTTGCTATCGTCGCAATGGACGCATCGCTGGTGGTGCAACACATCGCTATTTCGGCAACTAAGGAGCAATACCGATGAAAAAGTTTCTGTTTTCGCTGATTACCGTTAGTGCAGCAATATTTGCGTCAGCATCCGTTGCCGAAACGAACCAGACCGCACAATTGACCCAGGACATAGACACGTTTGTGACGTCACATGCCGGTGAATTTGTTGATGACAAACTCACCCCTGAACAGGTCGTCCATATGAAACTGATCGCCCATCAGGCGGCAGTGGCAGCAACATGTGAGGACTTCACATTGAGTGAAGAAAAATTCCTGGCAGCTTTTTCCGGGCTTGCACATACCGAGGAAGCCGACATGGATGATGCCCAGAAGGCATACTTTGAAAAGCATTTGCTGGTCACGTATGGCATCATGGTAGGTGGCGCTCTTGCCGTTGCCGCACCAGATCCGGCTGGCTTCTGCGCTGATGCGGAAGACGAACGCTCTGATCCCGCATTTAGCGAGTTGAGCATTTGGCAATAAAGACAGGCGCCGGCGAACAAGCCGGCGCATTTCACACGTTTTTGTTCTCTTTCAGGAGTAATACCATGCTTTCTCTGGTTCGGGCAGTAGTATTGATAATCCTTGTGGTTTCCACGGCAAAGGCACAGGGAATTCGCGAAATACAGGTTGAATTTGCATCCGGAGCTTCCGGAACAACAATCAGCAATTCAATCCGTGGCGATGAAATCGTCGACTATGTTCTTAATGCCAAAGCCGGCCAGGAAATGTCCGTGGACATGCAGGTTTCAAATCCGTCCGGCTATTTCAACATTCTGATAGGCAATAACCCTCGGGCACTGTTTGTAGGATCCTCGGACGGCAATAACTGGTCCGGCATATTGCCTGAAAACGCCGACTATCGAATCCGCGTCTACCTGATGCGGAATGCGGCAAGACGCAACGAAACCGCAGATTACGAGCTTTCAGTAGCAATTGGTGAGGGAAATCCCGATTATGCTGACGGAATGGCCGGCGGCCCGGATCACTGGGAGGTTACAGGTGTTCCCGCCAACGATACTCTGAACGTGCGTGCCGCTCCGGGCACTGGCAACGAGGTTGTTGGTGAATTGGCCAACGGGGACCGTGTAGCAAATCTCGGCTGCCAAATGGCTGGAAAATCTCGATGGTGCCGGGTCGAAGCCGGAACTGAAATGAAGTTCACGGGATGGGTCAATGGCCGGTATCTGCAAGAAGCATCAGGTGCCCCGCAGGGCAATGAAGCAACCGGTATGGTGCCCTGTTCCACAGCCCAGGGCCAGCCATCACGTCAATGCAATTTCCGCGTCAGCCGTGGTCCTGACGGAAATGCAAGTGTTTGGGTCAACCTGGGAACCGGCGAAGAACGCTATATAGAGTTCCGTAATGGCGAACCGATCACCAGCGAAGCGGGACTTGATGTCAGTTATGAAAAGTCCGGAGATCTTTTCCTTATTCGAATGGGAAATTCCGAACGCTATGAAATTCCCGAGGCTGTCATTTATGGTGGCTAAATGAAAACCATAAAACAGACAGCAATCACCCCTGCTCTCAATTGAAAGCAGGTTCATTGCGCAGAAATTGACAATGTAAGGGAAATGGTGCCCCATGACGGAGAAACTTCGAACTCTCAATTCGATTCCTTTGACGGCGACATTGAAGACATTTTTGATGAATTGGAAGATTGGGCGGAATGCCTAGAGGAACATGAATTCGAGCTTCGGCGCATCATTGGAGGGCCGAAGCCATGAGTACATTCGACCCTAAGACTGAGAAAAAGCAAAGTCCGAACTCCAATCCAACAACGCAGGCCAAGCCGTTTGCCATTCGATTGACGGATCAGGAACGCCAAGAACTTGAACGCCGTGCAGGTGAAATGGCCCTTGGAACCTATATTAAGATTGCCTTGTTTGCCGAAGGCGTGAAGCCTCGTGCGCGGGGGATGCGCGTTCCTATCAAAGATCATGTGCGTTTGGCAGAGCTTTTGGCATTGCTTGGATCATCGCGCCTGTCCGAGAGTATGCACATACTGGCCGAGGCCGCGAAAACAGGCACATTGGTCGTGGATGATGATGCGCCAATAGCAATCAAGAAAGCCTGTGATGATATTTGCGTGATGCGTTTGATGTTGATGCAATCGCTTGGCTTTCGGATTGATGAGGACAAGCTGAAACAAGAATCCCTGACGCAGACATTCACACGCCATGCCCGCACCAAGGATTGGTAGTTGGGATTAGTCATGATCCTCAAAGGCTCACAACGTAGTGGTGCAGCGAACTTATCAAGGCATTTGATGAATGATCGCGACAATGATCATGTGGCTCTTTATGAGCTGCGCGGTTTTGTCGGTCGGGATTTACACGAAGCCTTGGCAGAGGCCTATGCCATCTCCAAAGGCACGAAGTGCCAGCAATTCATGTTCTCGCTGAGCCTTAATCCACCAAAGGATGTGGATGTGAGTGAACAAACCTTTATCGATGCCATAGACCGCGCAGAAGAAGCCTTGGGATTGGAGAATCAACCCAGGGCAATTGTCTTCCATGAAAAAGAAGGCCGTCGCCATGCTCATGTGGTGTGGTCACGGATCGATGGACGGGAGATGAAAGCCATCAACCTCCCTCACTACAAAAACCGTCTGATGGGATTGGCGAGAGAACTCTACCTTGAACATGGATGGGATATGCCTGACGGGTTACGCCGTGATGGCGGGCGATCGCCGCTGAACTTCACTTTGGATGAGTGGCAACAAGCCAAGCGGCTGAAACTTGATCCACGAGAGATCAAGCAATCGTTTCAAGAGGCGTGGCAGCGATCCGATAATCTGGCGAGTTTTGACCATGCGCTTGAAGAGCGCGGGTATTTCTTGGCCAGAGGGGATCGACGGGGATTTGTTGCTGTGAATATCGATGGTGAAGCCTTCTCCGTTCCACGGATGGTTGGGATCAAATCCAAAGACGTGAAAGCCAAGCTGGGTGAGCCTGATATGCTGCGGAGTGTTGACGGCACAAGAGAGATGATCGCGCGCAAGGTTGATGACAAAATCCGTGACTTCATCGGTCAAGTGGATCGCAAACACGAAGACGACTTCAAGCCGCTCGAAGTCAGTCGCGACGCAATGACGGCGCAACATAGAGAAGAACGCTTGCGCCTATCAGAAGCGCAAAAAGCCCGATGGCATAAAGAAACACGGGAGCGATCATCCCGGCTCAACAAAGGCCTAAGAGGCTTATGGGATACACTTCGCGGTCAGACCGCCAAGATCAAAAAAGAGAATGAGATTGAAGCATGGCAATGCGCCAAGCGCGATCAAGCGCAACGCGATGATCTGATTATGGCGCAAATGGTGGATCGGCGGTCGCTCCAAACCGAGATTGAAAAACTTCGTCGTAAACACGCGCATAACCGCGCCCTTCTGATGCGGGATGTGCAACATGTCATACAAGCAAAAGATCGGGAGAATGATCCCGAGCATGACTATGAACGGGAACGCATTCGAGACTTTGAACATAATCGCAATCGTGGATTGGACCGCTAAGTTTCGGCTCCTTCGATTTCGACCATGGGCAGCCAATATCGTGTATAGCGACGTTCACCTGTTTTTTTCAGGATATTTTTATTGACCAAATCCGTAAGATCACGCGTTGCAGTTGGACGCTTTGCACCAGTAATGCTGATGTAATTCTCGGCACTTAGACCGCCTTTAAAGCCGTTTGGCCCTTCTCGGAACATGCGCTCGACGGCTTTGGCCTGCCGTTCATTCATCGCATCCTTATAGCGGTCATAGTGCTTGGTTTTGGCAATCAAGAACTCAATAAGCCGTAAAGCATTGGCTTGCGCGTCCAGAATGACTTGAGAAAAATATTCAAGCCATTTTGTAATTTCCAAATCCTGATTGCTGACTTCCAAATTGCTGTAATAGGCTTTCTTGTTTTCCTGAATGGTATGGGACAGCGCAAGAATTGCCGATTGTTCCAACTGTTGCGAGAGAGCTTTTTCGACCAAGGCACGGCCTATGCGTCCATTGCCATCTTCGAATGGATGAATGGATTCGAAATAAAGATGTGCAATGCTGGCGCGAGTTAGTGGCGGCAAATCATGGCTGGCATTATACCACTCAATATATTTGTCCATTTGATCTTTTACCGTGGAAGATGGCGGGGCCTCAAAATGAACTTTGGCCGCATAATCCGCGCCGGATATAATTTGCATCGGTTCTTCATGCGTTCGGTAACGCCCAATATCATTCAAATCTGTTCGCCCATTTGTCAGCATTTTATGCCATTGGAAAAGCATGGAATGGGTCAAAGGGTTGGCCCATGTTTGGTAGAGATCGGTCATCATATCCGCGATGCCCTGCTCGGCGGGCGTGATACGGGCGGTGGATGATCCAAGACCAAAATTGCGTTTGATTGAAGATTGAACGGAATCGCGATTGAGTATCTCACCCTCAATACGCGATGTGTTGATTGCCTCTGTGCTGATCAGGTCAATGACAAGATCATTCTTCGCATCGCTATCAATGTGCTTGAGAACGCCAATAATGACGCCGGAGTCTTTTTGAAACTGCGTTTCCAAAGTCTCGATTTTATCGCTATCATAGACGAATTCAGGCCAGTTTTGATGTTGCCAGTTCCATTGCATGATTTATAGACCACCTTTCTATAAATCACTATACCATAGAATATTGATTTATAGAAAGGTGGTCTATAAATCATAGACTGCCGCAAAGATTACCCGTTTTACCTGTTTGGTTGCCCATTACCTACCTGTTTTGACGTGAGACAAAGCTTTCGAGTTTACAAACTTGAAAGGAAAAACTCATGTCTCAGGATACAGGCCTTGAAGGGCCTAAAACCCTTCAAAAAAACAGACCTGCCGAATTTTCGACCCCCGGCGTTCATTTCTGTCTGGGTTTCATTGGCACAATCGTGCTTATCAGCTTTTTCCATGCAGGTGGTGCGTTTAGCGGCTTTATTACGCCATACCGGAATTACATACCCGACTATACGGCATTCAAAATCGTGGTCTTGACAATCAGTGGTTTGGGGGCGTTTGCGCTTGGTTGGGTTTTCTCACCGGGCGGCAAGGCGTTTCGTATGGGAGCGTTTGGTGCGATTGCCGCACTGACCGTCTTCTTTATCGTTGCCGATCATGGTGCGATTGGCTGGACGGCGACGACGGTTGGTGTGTGGTTTGCTGTCTTCGCCGGATTCGGTTACTGGCTACGCGAAGCGGCACAAAAGTTCTTTGAGGTGCCGCCAATCTTTGGTGATGCCAGGATTGCAGATGAGAATGAGCTTGAAGCAAATAATGTCTATGGATCAGACGCTCTTCGCTTGGGCTATCACAGGCTCCGTGGCGAGGTTGCTCCCATTCATTACGATGGCGACCGCCATGCGTTGCTGATTGCACCCAACCGTTCTGGCAAAGGCACAACGGCGATTGTTCCCAACCTGTTTTCACATACAGGCTCGGCTGTCGTGGTCGATCCGAAAGGTGAGAATGCCCTTATGACGGCGGCGCACCGCAAGAGCATGGGCCAAGAGGTATTTGTCCTCGATCCTGAGAATATCACGGATATGGCGAATGCCAGCTTCAACCCGATGGATACGCTTGATCCGGGTGACGCGGATATTGCCGACAAGGCGATGATCCTCGCCGAAGCTCTGGTAATCGTTACCGAAGGTGAAGGTCGTTTTTGGGATGAAGAAGCCAAATCTCTTCTGGTCGGTGTGATCCTCTATGTTGCTACCGAAAAGGCCGAGCAAAAACAGCGTCACTTGCCGCGTGTGCGTGACCTTCTCACGCTTGATGCAGGAGAACTCCGCAAGCTGTTTGAGAAGATGTCCCGTTCGGCCCACAAGGTTGTGCGTTCGGTCGGCGCGATGAGCTTGCAAAAGGATGAGAAAACCTTGGCGAATGTCATGGCCTCCGCGCAATCCCATACGCATTTTCTGGAAAGCCCTGCAATCAGCAACAGCCTTTCATCTTCAACCTTTGATTTTCGTGATCTGAAGACAAAGCCCATGACGGTGTATGTGGTGCTGTCCTCGGACAAGCTCCGCTCGCATGGCCGTTGGATCAGGCTGGTGTTGCAATGCGCCTTGAGCGTTAATGCGCGTGATATTACCGTGCAGCCTGAAAAGCCTGTGCAGTTCATTCTTGATGAGTTGCCAGCCCTTGGCTCGCTTCCAATGGTTGAACAAGCCTTTGGTTTGATGGCGGGATACGGGATACAGCTTTGGGCAATCGCGCAAGATGCGTCCCAGCTCAAGAGGATTTATGGTGATGGCTGGCAGACCTTTGTCTCGAATGCTGGCGTGATCCAGTATTTTGGCTCAAAGGACAAGTTCACGGCGGAGTATTTTGCCTCGCTGTGCGGTGTGACAACAGTCTGGAATTTCACTGACGCAGTAAACCGCTCTGTGAGTTCGGGCAGCCCGAATGGCTCAACGTCAAGCGGAAGTTCGTATTCCATGACTCCGACAAAACGTCCGCTGTTCAATGCTGACCAGCTGATGCGTTTGAAGCCCAATGAGCAACTCATCCTGATGGGAAGCATGAACCCGATCATTGCCGGTAGAACTGCATGGTTTGAGGACGATGCGTTCAAAGACTTGGGTGTGAACCTGCAAGCCAAAAACAAAATATCTGAAGCCTAACGGCGTTAGCGGGGCGAACTTCGCCCCGCACTTTCCCTGACATTTAAATTACGGAGGCGATCATGACCCATGATCAGATAAATGACGCGACCTTTCTGGTCGTACCGCTCTCAACAAAGCAATTGCTTCAAGCTGCCCGCTTGGCGGGGCTTGAGGTGCATCTTGAGATCGATTGGAACGCTCTTTCGAACGAAGAGAGCGAGTGCATCCAAGACTATGCCCGCTATGGCGTGTTGGAAGCAATCAGAGAGAGTTTCGAGCGGCACTGGCCGGAATACTACCCGGATGATTTCGAGCAAACCTTTTGGGGTGACGCGTCATGAGCAAGCGCCCGCAACGTCCGTTTAGGAATGCCAGAGATAATCGCGAGGCTGAACCACTTGACCCGATGGCGGGGAACAGGTTGCGCGATCAATCGAACGCACAACCGCGTCCCTCTCCAAGCGGCACTGCTTCGTCACGACCGAACCAAGCGCCGCCAGGGTCGGTCGGCCAGAAAGAAAATCTGATCAAGGTTCCTGAACCGCCAAAACTTCCGGCTTATGACTTCAAGGAATGGGACTGGACGCATGGCACATTGCCCTCAAAAGGACCTGAGTATCGGTTTTCTTTGAAATTGGATGAATTCAAAACGCCTTCCAATTTGGAAGGTGGCAAAATCGAAAAGCTTGTTTTGTTCAAGAATAATCAGCCGGTCGCAAATTTCGACCAAGGCTGGAACATCGAGTCGCGTGATAGCAAAGATCGCGATGCCGTTCTTGAAATCAAAACCCATTTCAACGGGCGCGAGCGAGTTTCTGAACCAATTGTTCCCCGCGATCATGACAAGGATCGAGATCGCGGAATGGATCGATAGGACTATATTCAAATAGCGGATCGTGTCATCGATCTGCTATTCTTGTTTATGGATCAAAAAGAATTTCTGCATTTTCTGAAGCACAAAATGCCAAATCATCCGTCTTATGAAATCGTCCCACGTCCTTACAAGAATGCGAAGGGTGTTGACGAAATCATCACCCTCATGCGCACTCATTGGGACTTGGTTGCGTGGCTGGAATCCAATGCTGAAATCAAGTTTTCTGAATGGGTCGTTCATTGCGACAAGCACCCGCATGAGGGCATGACCCTATCCCATCAACTGATGTATTGGCTATGGTTTGAAGAATGTGAACGCTTCCGGCGCGGCATGCCAACGCCCAATCCGTATCCGCCGATGGGCTATGGAGGATGGACGGATGAATATCATGCCAAAGCCTCAAGTTCGTAATGGGCTTTCACCCAAACAAGTCGCCTTGTTTGCCTAGGCATTCATCGACATAGGCTATCAACGCGAAATAATTATACAGGTGATTGTAAACGAGGCTCATATTCGTGTGAACGTCGTCACAGCTTATCGGATTAGTGATTTTCGTCTCCTGTCTGTAGCGATGCAATTGAAACGCGATGATACGGTAGCGGGATAGCCGTTCCCTTAATGAGCATTCGAAATCACTGCGGTACTGACGCAGTTTCTCTGATCGTTTGGGTTCTGCCATACGATCCGCTTGGGCGATGTCATCGGCGCAATAGCCTTTGTAATCACTGTCGATGGCATTTTGTTTGATCTGTTTGGGTGTCCACACCTTTCCATCCAATAAATAATACCATGGGTGGCTTGGCGTATAGGCATGTCTTGCTTTTGAAATCTGTTCCATGACCACCTCCCTTACGTTGCGCGATAGGTGTAGGTGACACCTGCAATCGTGGTTTCGGTATAGTCATGGCCAAGGTCACGGGCGATCAGGTCATAATCCAGATACATGAGAATGTTGTCAGAGATATCGCCGAATAGCCCCTCATCAACGAATTGGTATGCCAGATCGGACAACGTCATATCCGCATAGATATCGATCTCATAATCATCGGGTGACTGGCTTTCAAAATCGAACGTATATCCCGCTTCGCCAATCGCGATGATCAGCCTGATTTTATCTTGCTCATCCCATTCATCCAGCTTGTCCATGAAGTCCAGTATCGTGGCTTGCGAAACGTCCAAGGCATTGAACAGGTCATAATCCAGATCATTCCCGTCGATAAATTGTATTTCGAACTCTTCGACAGGCTGGCCAAATCTGTCACGGCAATTGCTAAACTTGCTCTTGTAATCCTCTGCTCCAACGAAAAAGAACCCTGTTGCATCTATGGTATACCCTGTTCCCTCCGGCATTGTTGCCGCGATGAATAAGGTCATGAATTTTGAAACGCCAAAAGCAGTCATCACTGTAAGCCGGGGGGACTTAATTTCTATGTTGGGTGTTGTTCAAAATAAGGTTCTAGACTGGGCGATTGAAATGGAAAAGCAAGGTGTGTTTGGCGATGGTATTTCTTTCGAACGCAATGAAAAACAAAAGGCTCAGGTTGCTATGAACACATTCAATATTGGCGACATACAAAATTTTACCGGAAATCTGGGTTCGCAGGAGAATGCAAGAATAACGGTTTTCAATAATGAAGTGCTTAATGAAATCAAAAACACTGAATGCGCGATACGTGAAGCTCTACCGTTGATGAAACTGGATAGTGAGGATGCAGCGAATGCGCGAATTGCGCTCGATGGCGTGAGAGCTGGGATCGACGATCATAGACCAGACCGCGATAAAATAAGAAATCTGTTTTCAGATTTGCACGACATTCTAATTGGTGCGGCTGGCAATTTAACTGCACAAGGCGCACTCGCATCAATTGCGGGAATTTTGAAAATTTTGGGCTGAATCTGTCGAGGCTGAGACCCATTTACTGGGGTTGTGTAATTTAGGTGACTTGTTTTCCTTAGGCGTCCTCTTTTTGGGTAATCTGTTCTTCGGCGATGGCGACGGGCAGTGAAACGTTCACGGTTTATGGAAGAATAGACCATCGGTATTCCGAAGGAGCAGCAAGTAATATATTGGTCGTCTATCTCAACCGCAATCCGGCATAACGTCACTCCATTGTATATATGGTGCATGAAAGTATCACGGACACAGGAGAATATCGGACGCTAAGCGCTTGCCAAGATGCAATCAGGATAACAAAGCTGATCAATCTCTTTCCAGAGTTGCCTTCAGAACCGGAACGTCAGTGAGCCACTGCCGCGATGGTCGCTGAAACCAGAGCCGTAGGTGCCGTCGTAGTTGATCACTGCCGACAGACCCTCGGTGAGCTGCATCTCGATGCCGAGGCCGAGCGCTAGCCGGTCGCGATCTTCCGCCGCACCGGGGCTGGTGAAGGCTGCGCCCGCGACGCCTGCGATGATCGAGTTGCTAACCGCGCGCGTGTCATTGAACGCATGCTCCCAGCCGATCTCGAGCGAGGAGCGCACGGCGATGCCGTTGGCAGCCGTGTGTTCTGCAGCCATCTGAAGGCCGAGCGTCGAGAAGCTACGGTCGAAATCATCGTTGCCCACGGTGAGATTGAGCACGCCAGCGCCGGTCTCGGTGAACCCGTTGCGCTCTGCGATCACATGCTCGATCCGCGCAAACGGTGCGAAATAGGTGAGGTGCCCGTCCAGTCCTGCTTCGTCGACGAGGTTGCGCGAGACTTCGAGCGAGCCCGCGAAGACGTGGCCGTCAGCTTCGCCATTGGCGGTGACGAAGGCGGGGGGAACAGGCACGACCCGGTCGAGATCGTAGTCCTGGAAGCTGTAGGAGAGCGTACCGGCAAGCCGCCAGTCGTCAAACTCGGCTTCGCCGTAGGCACCGATGTGCCAGCTGTCGATATCGGCGGATGAAGCCCCGTTGTCGACGCCCGCGTAAGAGTAGCCACCGGCAAGGCCGAACGTCACCAGCGCATCGCTGTTGAAAGAGACGTTCTCGATGCCGAAGGCGACACCGCCGATATACGCGTCATAGCCTGTCGCGGCCGCCGTGCCTTCGACATCGCGGAACGAGCCGAAGCCCGCCATCCAGAAGAAGATGCCGAGCGTATTGTCAAACGTTGCGCCGAGCGCTTGGCGGGTCGCGAAGCCGTCGTTCGTATCGCCCTCGATCTCATCGCCGTAGGAAAGCGCCAGCTGGGAAAGCCCGAACGTCGCGCCATTGCCCGCATTGTTGCCCGCACCACCGGCAGCGCTGTCGCCTTTGATCCGGTCGCGCAGCAGCGCCGAGAACGCCCGCCCCGCCTCGGCACCCGCCTGCAACGCATTCGGGTGGATCGACTTGTCGGAGGGATCGCCCATGGTCAGGCCCAGCACGACGTTCTCGGCCGTCATCCCGTCCGGCACGACGTTCGCCACGATGTTGAGGTCGGGCAGGTTGTCCATGATCGCGAGGAACGCGCCATCGACTCCGCCCGCGCTCTCGATGATAATGAACTCGTCACCGACCACGAACGCGTCAAGCATGCCAAGAGCGTTGACGTTGAGCGTGCCGCCGAGCGTCGTCATGCCGTCGACGTCGATTAGGTCGGCGAGGTTCGGACGCTGGATATCAACATTGAGCGTGCCGGTCGTCTCAAGGACGAGATTGTCGGTGACGCCGAGCGTCGAAATGTCGCCGTTCGTCATGGTGCCTACCGACAGCGTTCCGCCGTTGGTGACGTTGGCAAGCGTGGTTTGGCTCGTCAAGTATGCGCCTGAAGCCACATCTGCGCTCAGGTTCATCTGGTCGGTCAGGACTTGCGACAGACCGCCATTGGCCTGCAGCAGCAGCTGATCGGTGATCGTCGCACCAGCGATGTTGAGAGTGCCTTGCCCTTCCTTCTCTATGATCTCGAAGTTCGCGAGCGGCAGCGGCTCGACGTCGAGCGTGCGCGTGTCGCCCATCGCAACATCCGCCTCGATGATGTCATCCCCGGCACCGCCGTCGAGTATCCCCGTCACGGTGAACCCGTCCTCGAACGCGAACCTGTCATTGCCATCACCCAGATCGACGTCGCCATTGGCTGTGCCTGTAGAGCGCATGATCAACCGGTCTTCACCAGTTGAAAGGTCGATCGCCGTGCCGTTACCGCCCGTCACGGTTCCCGCGAGATCGACCGTGGTGAAGTTTGCCTGATCCTCAAAGAGTTCGGGATTCGGCATGCTTCTCGTGCCGCCAAAGCTTCCGAGCGAGTTAGTACCCGCGTCCAATATACCGACGAAGTTCGTGCTCGTTACTGAAGAGCTCGCATCGATTGAAATTGTAGAAGTGGCGCTATTGAATGCATTGCCCAACGAAAAATTGTTGGTGTGTTGCGAGAAAATCTCGATCCCGGCACCATTCGTCCCGCTCGCGGTAACACTACCCCCATTGATGATATCGACAGTCGATTCACGAGCCGTGATACCGATCCCGTTCGAACCGGTTCCGGTCGTATTGATGGTACCGCCATCCACAGCAACCGACGTCGTGTCAAGCGTTGCCGCTACCACTCCTCCAGAAAGTCCATCTCTTACGCCTGAAAAGATTTCCTGACTGTCGCCATCGGTATTGATGGTACCGGAAACGACCACTTCGGTTCTGACTTCTCCGGGCCCGAAATCCGCAAATTCGTCCCCCGCAAGAATACCGACTGCAGTTCCACGGGTGTCCGGGCCTGCGCCAGCCGTTACGTTAATCGTACCCTCATGAAAAACCCGACCTGTCGAACCGTCGGAAAACGCGTCCGTATTGATGCCAAAAGCAGAGCCACCCGAACTGCGAAATACGTCATCTGCCAGTGTCCCGTTGGCAATGGCGTTGCCACCTGTGACGTTGATCGTACCGCGGTTTATGAGAGTGCCCGTCACTCCATCGCCAAAGGTGGAATTGTTGATGCCGAGCCCGAACGATCCGTTTACCGAACTGATTTCCGCACCACCTGTCGCATTAGCCGTTGCGTCACTGCCCGTTAGGGTGATGTCACCTTCATAAATGAACGTGTTGTCGCCAAGATGGGCGATACTCAGTCCGGTGCCGGCCCTGGCCTGGGCAGAGACGCGAATGCCCGCTCCGTTCCCGGTCGCCGTGGCGCTGGCACCGGTCACATTGATGTCCGTGTCGAACGTAAACGTCTCGTTCGGTATACCGTCTTCGAATGCGACGGCCACCCCCAATGACTGGGCACCGGTTGCGGTCGAAAAAATACCTTCACCGGTTCCCGTGAATGTCGCCATGGCATCGCCGCCCTTCACATTCACAGTGCCATCGATATTGATACTCGATCCGTTGCCGACCCGGCCAATTACGCCGTCTACAAGACCCCCGAATGCCCTCGAAGCGGGCGGACTGTCGAAATCGGGAAGGTCCGAGTACAGGGTGTTGAAGTCGACTTCTCCATCCGCCCCGCCGGTCGCGAAGGCAATCGCATCGCCCCCCGTCACGTTCACGTTTCCCGCTATGTTAAGAATGGATGGTCCGCTCACCTCGGAACGCAGAATCACACCGTTCGCGGACTGCCCGTCCGCATCCGCATCTGCAAGCCCGGCGGTCTCGCCCATGCCGCCGAGTGAAGCGGTCGCCATTGCTGTGGATGAACCGCCTGCTACAGTCACATCGCCATCGATGTTAACGGAAACGCTGGTTCCCGTGGGCGTAAAGTCGCTTCCAACCGAAACACCGAATGCCTCATCCCTGGTAAAGAAGCCTGCCTCCGCAATTGCTGTCCCGATACTCTGCATCGGTCCCGTACTCGTGGATGTTGCAGTGGAGGAAATGTCACCGCCGGTAACATCGATATTGCCTGTAATATCGATATCGATTTCTTCAAAACGCGGAAGATTGGGGTTCGATACGCCGTTTAAAGTTGTAAAGGCCGGCAAGCCTACCCCGACAGTTGCTGCGAAGCTTGTACGCGCATCTGCAATGTTGTCTTCCGTGGAAGCGTTTGCGTTTGAGTTGCCGGACGTGACTTTAATGTCGCCCGTCTGGTCGAGCATGTAATCACCATTGCCCTGTGCAAAAATGCCATAGGTTTCTGATACGAGGTTTGTGAACCGGCTCGCTCTGGCTCCCGCAGTGCCGCTGGTGGTGTTCGTTACGTTGGCGGTTCGATCACCGCCCTCAATGGTGATGTATCCGGTATTGGTGACCAATATGTCGCCAGTATCGGACTCTGTCCGCACGGCGCCGAACCGCCCGGACCCCACGTCGGACCTCGACGTGCCGTTGCGCGTGATGTCAGGCTGGGTTACGTCGATGAACCCGGTATGGGTGACATCGATGTCACCGCCCGCATCGAACCCGAGCGCGCCGAACTGGTTCGTCGAGGACGTGCCGGTCGTACCGGTGTCATTGATCATTGCCGAGGTCTGACCGGTAAGGTTTCCGTTCAACGTGCCGGAGATCGCGCCTTGCGTAATGATGTTGAATCCTGTGCGCTGACCGCGGACATCGCCTGGGTTGAGATCAATCGAGAACGGCGGCAGGTCTGCGGTAAACATGACGTCCGAACCATTGTTGTTTGTCATTCGAAGGCCGATACCGTCGATATCAGTAGTCAAATTGTCGACGATCAGAACATTTTGCGGTCCGGTGTTCGAGAAGCCGCCAGCAATGGTGCCCGAACAATCGATGACATTTCCTATTAGGGTACAAACCGCATGAGCTTTCTCTGGCGTGATGACCACAAGCCCCGAGGCGATGCTCAGCGCCGGAACGCTAGTCGAAACGAGTGCGTTGCATAAAAGCTTCGAATATCTGCGCGAAACCATGATCGACCCCAATCCCCAAGTGCTGCATTATCGGTATAGGCAGATGTGAGTAATATTCGGGCTCAATCTGCCTGCTGAACCGGCGATGCATCAGTATATCCAGTACAGAAATGGTATTTGGACCAATGAGATTGGGTCAACCCAAATCATTACTTTCGTTTCGAAAAAAAAGCGCAAAAAACGTCCGACGTTAATCAGAATAGAAGCAATAAAAACAGTGTTTTGGTTCTGGTCGATAATTCGTCCAAATACTATCCCGTTTTTCAATTCGAAAGTGTTGCAAATTTGCCTTGAAAAAGGTTTTTGTCCTGCACACTATTCATGCAATGCTTGACGACAACAAAGGGAAAGTATCAGGATGGTTTCGACCAGAGGCGGTCTAGCTGAAGAGAAGAAAAACCAGATACTGGGCGCCGCGACGCGATTGCTCACCAAGAGCGGCCTGCAGTCATTCTCTTTCGAAGCCGTAGCCAAGGAAGCAGAGCTGTCTCGCCAACTGGTCCGCTACTACTATCCCGATCTCGATAGCCTAATCGCAGACCTGTGTGACCATTTGGGGAAGGGTTATCAAAATCTCTTAGTCGCAGGAATTGTGAAGGTTGGTCAGGTCGAGCGTCTCGAATTCTTCAAGGATTTCTTTTTCGGAATGGCTGCCGATCATCCAATGCCAGACAATCTCGAAGTCTACGACAGCTTGTTTTCCTATGCTGTCGGCTCCGAACTGTTGAGGGAGCGACTACGCGCGAAGTACAAGACTCTGGCCCAGGTCATCATGCACGAACTTGCCATCGTCCATACTGAACTGGACGGTCAAGCTTGCGAAGAATTGTCGTTCCTTTTTGTTTCGATGATGCATGCGCACTGGAGCTTTGTTGCGACGCTCGGATTTTCAAAAGAGCACAATCAGATCACCAGAAGCGCAATTGACCGATTGATCAAATCCTACATCGACGATGCATCCTGTACCCCTTCGGTCGAAAATCCTTGGGCGTGTGAAGACTGATCGATCCAACCCAATCAAGCTTGCTGTCACGCCTAGTCTGCAGGCGTTCCTTTCCGATGAGAGTCAAATCCTGTTCGTTCAAAGTTGATGGGATGAAATGGTCACGAGCACCGTTGGGTTTAAGCTTGTAGAAAATGGTGAAACGCTCTCGGTATACAATTACTGGACGGTTGATTTCTGTGACTTGGCTTCAATGAAATGCGGCGCATAGGATATGTAGAGAGGACAAGGCATATCGCCCTTTGGCGGGGTATCGGGGCAGGAACGCCATGATCTTGTGGTGCAGCGGCTGAACGCTTGCGAGTGGGTTTCAAGGGCGGCACGATAGCCCCTTTGATCTCGATGAAGTCGTCTCCATGAAATGGTCTCTGCGAAGCAGTCTCGATGAAATCGTCATGGGGTGTCCAGAGGGGAGAGCGAAGTCTCCAATTTGGTCAGGATTGCATAAAGGCAGGAACGCCCTTTGCTTGATGGGTTGATAGGGAGAGCAACTTCTCCCTTCGCGTGATGAAACGGCAAGACGTTTTGATGGTGGTGACAAGTTCGATTCTAAGTCGCCACCAAAGGCGAGAGGGATGAAACGGGAGAGCGTAGCGTCTCCCTTTCCAAGATGTGATGTTATACAGCACACATCTTGCGCTTCACTCTTATTGCCAATTTCCTTGAATTTTGACGCTTATCGCTACGACCGCGTAGTTCATGGACTGTTGCGCATTTTTGGCGCCCTATCGGCGACATTCTGCATAGCTGGTGATCTGCTACTTCTCCAAGCCTTATGGTAAAGGCAAAACTCTAATTTCACATAGGAGAACGTTCACGTGTCAGAGCAATCGGCAGCAATTTAAAAAATGAAAATATGCATTAGATGATTTTCTGATTTCAAATCATCGCGCGTTGTTCCAAGGTATGCGCCACCTTCAGATACGTACAATTTTATAGCTTGCTCCGTAAACTTGCTATCAGCAATCACTGTAAGAAAGGGAATCTTACCTAGATCGTATCTAGCGAAAGCCAGCATTTTCCTCAATAGCTTCCGACCAATAGCTTGTCCGCGAGCATTGTGTCGATCGGTAACGTACAATGACTTAATCATACACATTTTGGAAAAGTCTATTGTGTTGTTCCCATTTTTCGCGAAAACGGGGATGCCTAACTCTTCAACTCTCTTAAAAATAGTGGTTTCATTTCCCGTCGAAAAATCTCTTAAACCTGATGTGATCTCTGATAGCCATCTTTTTTCATCAGAAAGTATCTTTTCACTTTCCATTAAAGCGATGAAGCCAACAAACTGTTCTCTAAAAAAGCTCTTCTTGGTACACAGAATATGATAGTCCCATTTTGATCCGACCTTTGAAACCCAGTCGACGGTTTTCTTTGATTGATAGTGCGCTTCATTACTTTGGAAATTTACTGGCCATACATCACCCGATTCAATATACGCCCTGCGGAATAACTTATATAAAGCCTTGCGATTTGACCTTCTTGCTAAGAATTTAGTTGTGGTGGATACTGAACTGAAATTAAAGTTAGCAATTCGGGCCCTTAATGTAATTTGTGATAAATAAATGGATAGACCTCTGTTTGTTATTGCGCGTTGAAGCGAATTTAAAGAGCGTTCTTGTCTCCATCTTGATGGATTTCTCATAATTTCAAATACAAATGATCTCGCCATTTTTCCTTTGCTAACGAGGTAAATAAGAACTTGAAAGCGAAAAAGTTGGTATCTAGCAGAGTCAAATTCTATTAATTTGTCGATCATTGTGTCTGTTTGATCATAAGTTCTCAAACCGTATTTTCTTTTTCCGAACGAATAGAATTCTGAGTTTTCTCTAAATACTCTGATGAGTAAATTTCCGTACATTTGGTTTATCATCTCCAAATCCAGTACGCCTATATTCGCCGAGGTGGCAATATCTTCTATGCGATTTAGAACATCTGCACATGCCTTCCGCTCGTCTGAACCATCCTTAAATGGTTGTGCAAGTAAATACCGGTTGATTTCGAATGCAATTTTTGCCTGACTATTGTCATAGTACCCAAAAGGGAGTTTCTTCTCGATGCTGTACTTGAATTTTGCAATTGATTTTTCTGAGAATCCACGTTGGTTCAAAGATAATTCTTTATCGATTTCCGTTAAATTTAGTTTTAGTATGGGATATTGAGCCAAGCGGCTCTGATCAGATTTTCTTGCTAGACTAGGTATCCCGTTGTTGGGGTCCCCTAATACCTCAAGCGTTTTAGTTCTAACTTGCTGAGAAAACTGCAGCTTTGACTGTTCGCGGACTTGCGTTATTGAATTATAAGAGAAAAATGCGGCCGCGGCAGCAGAAATAGAAGATATCATAGTAAAAATTATATCAAAATTTGGAATTACTTCAAAATCAAAAAAAATAATCCCTATTGATGCCAAAATAATTACAGTAAAAATCTTTTTCATTCACGAAACTTTGGAAAGTTTGTGTAATAAAAACATGTTTCATCTCTGAGAATTATATGCTCTTGTTCATTCAGCTTTCTTATGTGTGCCCGCAATCTGCACTCTAAGCCAAAGGCGGAAAGGGGTGGCATTCCGGCCATTACCCATTCATTTAGGCGCTTGTAGATTCTATCTTTTGCCCACTTTGAACCACTCCACTGGATTTTTTCATTTTGAAAAACGGCTAAAGACTTTTCGTCGGCATTATACAAGCCAAACGCTACTTGCTCACTGCTTGGCTCAACGATATCTTTGGAAGTGCTGAAGATCGAGAAGTATGGATCAGAAACACTTAAGAACGCGCGAAAAGCCATGCTTCTCCAAAAGAATAATTTTGAATTCTGTTCTCCAAACCAGAAACTTGCGCCTTCCAGACTATCCCATAAAGACTTGAGTTCGGGGGCTTGGGAGACAATGATTGGTTGAAACTCAGGCAATCGCATATCGCCCTGGATCTGAACAAATCCGCATTGCAGCGCTTCCTCAGACACAAAACCACTCGATGTGCGTCTCAGCTTATAAAGTGTATCGCCCCCGCCATGATTTTTCAGCACCAGAATTAATATTCCGCCTTCACTCAACTGTTCATAGATTTCAGATGGTACATCGTATATTCCGACAGTGTATATTATTGCATCATAATGTTTACCTTTGATCCCTCGCGCGCCATCAGCGCAGTGAACGACAACCTCTTCCCGATCATTATCCCTCAAATTTTGTTTGGCCTGCTGAGCCAAGTCAGGGTCTATTTCTATAGTGTCAACGCTACCAGAGGTCCCAACCAATTTACTCAACATCGCTGCGTTCCAGCCACTCGCGCTCCCAATCTCCAGCACACTTTCACCAAATTTAAGCTCGGCCATTTCAAGCATTAGCAAAACTAAAGAAGGTTGCGAAATTGATGAAACTATGTCGCCATTTCTTGAGAGCTTAATTGGCAGATACGTATCTTTGTAAATAATATTTAGGTAGTTAGATATATTCTGTTCAGTTATGTCTATTGTTTCAGCATCATGCTCACTAATGATTTTTCGAACATAATTGTGCCTAGGCGTTGAGAGGAAAACCTCCTTGACTTTTCCAGAGAGCTGGATTGATGGGAATTTTTCGTGAAAGGATGTCAATACCTGAAGCTGTAGACTTTCTATATCGGAGCGATGCACATTTATTCCTGATGCTTGATAACAGTATTTTTTGAGTTTAGCAGACTACTTAAGCGGGGTACAATAGAACTGCATGCTGAGGTGAGACTTAAGGCAATGACCAAGTGAATTTAACAAACTGTCTATTTTTGATTTAGCTACTCGAGAAGCCTCCAGATGGGAAAGTTGAATCATCTCAGAAAGAAAACTCTCTCCCGCTACGAGAAATGTACCGACGAGGCATTTCCTGGAGCTGTCGAGTGGGATTTTCCGAAGACTGATCAATTCATAGCGTTAGCTGAGCCGCACCCTGACGATAACGGTAAGGGTGGTGTTCGGGTTGTGATCAGTTCCGGTGTTGTGGATCGGCTGACGGATGCGTGGAATGCGGCGATGGAATATTCCGGTCAGTCATCTGATCCGCACTTTTTGAACGTTGGCGACGTGGATGAGGCGATCGAATATTCCATGCAATGGCTGATGTTGCACGAGTTGCATCATTTCCAGATGGGCCATTTCAAATTGAAGGGCGGTATGGGACTTGTGGAGACGTACCAATCTGCTGCTTTTGCGCTCGCAATGCGATCTGATAACGATGCGTCATCACTAATTGAGATGCTGCCACTAGAAGAGCGGAAACCAGCCGAACGGTGCCTTGAACTCCAAGCTGATCATGACACAATCGATATGATGCTGGATGGCTATTCCAATACCAACTGGCCGGAACTTCGGTTTTTGGCAGCTTGCAACTTCATGATCATGATTTTGATTGAGCAAGAGGAACGTCTCACGAAAGACGATCCGAACCGGACACATCCCAAGGCCGCCACACGGATATTCCAATTGCTCGGGCATCTGGCGTCGATGTACTTGATCCCTGCCAAAATCAAAGCACAAGAAAAAGGGCTTGATAGACCCGACCCAAATAATCTGCCGCCGGAGTCAGAAATAATCGCCTTTCAATCGGAAGTCGTGTATCCGGCGTTTGCCGATGCGGCCTTGATCGCCAAAGCCAATGGCGCGGATGCAATCGTGCAAGAGCTTGGCGATTTCACCGATTTGATTGCAGATATCGGAGCATTGCAGTTGCCGAATGACAATCCAATTCTGAAGACCGAAGGCGCGATCGAATATGCGGAATTGGAAGCTCTCAATTTCAAGCTCATGCAAATGCTCGATCTTCCGCGCTACGTTTAGGCACTGAACAAGACATTGATCCCGTGAACGGCATACTTCTGCTGATCTAGCTCTTCAATAGTATGGGCGAGTGCGTCCAGGGTTTCGAACCGCGCGGCTTTGCCAATGATCAGGTCATCTTGGTGTTGTTCAAGAACACGCTTTGGCGCGATGATGAATACGAAGCGATGCAGGCCGGCGCTTTCATCATCCCGTAACGGGTCAATCGTTACGCCATCCGCCTTGGTTGGAAATTCATTCATCCCTACATTGACACTGGTGAGTTTGGAATCGCGATTGTGATGCAGCCCCATCGGATACCACTCTCTCTCATATCCTTCGAAAGTGAGTAATGACCCATCACGCTCACTTTTGAGGGCAAAATAATACTCGTCCTTGGACAGTCGCAGCGTGGGTTTCGCAATCGGCAAATCACCGCTCCGCGTGGTTAATCCGCGTTGGTTGAAGATTCGCACATTTAATGCGCCGTATTGAAGATGGCTTTCCAGGAACTTAGCCCAAGGTGTGAGCATGGACGGATCAAAGGTGTTTGCTGCGATTTCTGTTGCAAGCTTGAGGTGATGTTCAACTATCCATTCGAACAGTGGCTTGGCGCGACTTTTGGAAAGATCGCCGTTTCTAAAATTGCCTCGATCATGCTTGCTCAGCGCAATATTCCTTTTGTTAGCGCGATTGAATGCAACATCCATCGTGATGCCACGTGTTTTCTCGAGGGCGCGAATGACCTGATACAGGTCCTTGATCTCATCGTTGGTTGCATTGGACCAATCTCTTGAATTTTTCATTATATTAAAAATACCCACCTTACCCGCAGGATTACCTGATTTATACGCGCGAGGACACTCTAAATAATTGATAGATAGAAACAAAATACACTTTTAAGTTGTATTATGTCTATACTTTCGGATACACTAAAAATAGGACGAATGATCATGAAAAGGAGAGATGCAAACAGCAAACGAAAGGTGGAAACTATGAGTAATGATTTGAAACGTGAGTTTGAGAGGACGGCAAATCGTTCGCTCCCGCCTTTGAAAATAGATTGGAACTTGTATAGCGACATGCTCGCAGAGTCTGATCTCTCGGATGACGAGAAAAAAGAGTTCATCGAAACCCTCTGGTCGATCGTCGTCGCATTCGTCGATCTTGGATTTGGGGTTCATCCTGTGCAGCAAGCGACGCCAGAATGTTCGGGACAAGATGCAGATATCGCGCTGATCATCCAGCGGCATGTGCTATCCTCAGAGGGAACATTACCAAACAATCAAACGACAACACCCGTGGGCGCGGTGACGCGCAGCCCCGGAGCAAGGAGGAGTCATGAGTAAGCTTGATGAGAACATAAAACCAGACAAGGCACTGATTTATTGCCGCGTGTCTTCGTCCAAACAAACCACGGATGGCAGCGGGCTAGAAAGCCAGGAACATCGCTGCCGTCAATACGCGGCGCAAAATGGTTATACAGTCGAAGAGGTATTCCGGGACAAAATAACGGGCGGTGGGGATTATTCAAAGCGTCCGGGATTGATGGCAATGCTCGCCTATCTCGATGCGCAACCGGACGAGACCTATGCCGTCATCTTCGATGATCTCAAACGCTATGCGCGCGATACGCAATTCCATCTCAAACTCAATAATGAACTCAAGAAGCGGAATGTCAGGCGCGAGTGTCCGAACTTCCATTTTGAGGATTCGGCAATGGGCGAATTGAACGAGACGGTTTATGCGGCATTCGGTCAATTCGAACGTCTACAAATCGCACAGCAAACCAATCAGAAAATGCGCGCCCGCCTTGAACAGGGCTTTTGGGTGTTTCAGGCACCGGTCGGTTATCGCTATGAGAAATCCAATCGTGGCGGCAAAGAACTGGTCCGTGATGAACCTGTCGCGTCGATCATTCAAGAAGCCCTAGAAGGGTTCGCAGCCGGACGGTTTCAAAACCAAACCGAAGTGCGGCGCTACCTTGATCAGCACCCTGACTTCCCCAAGGGCAAGGCTGGAAGGGTGCATCCACAACGCGTAAAGGAGCTCTTGGAGCGCAACATCTACGCGGGCTTTGTCGAGTCCCCCAAATGGGGTATCTCCGCCCGTGAAGGCCAGCATGAAGCGCTAATTAGCTATCAGACCTATCTCAAGAACCAAGAGCGTCTGAAAGACGGAGCCTATGCACCTGCGCGCAGGGATATCTCTGCGGATTTCCCCTTGCGGGGATTTGTGGAGTGCGGGGATTGCGGGTCACCACTCTCCGCATGTTGGTCGACGGGCAAGACAAAAAAGCATCCTTATTATCTGTGCCATCAAAAAGGCTGCGATAGTTACGGCAAGTCCATTCGCCGGGCAGATATGGAAGGTCAGTTTCAAAAGTTGCTCTCAGAGATAGAACCGCAACCGATCACGGTTGAACTGCTTCACCGGATGATCAGAAACGCATGGGCGCAAAGGTTGGCCCAAGCCAGTGAGTGGCAAGCAAGTCTCAAAATGCAAATTCAAGGGCTAGAGAAGCAAATAGACGGGCTTCTCGACCGCCTTGTCGAAACGACCTCACAGGCCGCAATCAAAGCCTATGAGCGAAAAATAGACCAACTGGAAAAGGAGAAACATTTGAAGACAGAAAAAATGCACAAAACGACACCGCCAAGCGGTGCCATCGATCAGATTTTAGAACTCTCGATGCAATTTTTATCAAGCCCTTGTATTATTTGGGAAAAAGGCAATCTGCACCTGCAAAAACTGGTGCTCAGACTGGTGTTTCGCGACCGTTTGGCCTATGCCCGAAATGAGGGGTTTAGAACACCAAAAACCACCAGTATTTTCAGTATGTTAGGGCAGATTACAAGCCAAGAAAAAAGAATGGTGCCCGGGGGCGGAATCGAACCACCGACACGCGGATTTTCAATCCGCTGCTCTACCCCTGAGCTACCCGGGCATCGGGCAGAAGCGACATGAAAAATGCCGCCGGGTTTCGCGGTTTATAGGCCCATGTCCCTGGCCTGTCTAGAGCCATCAGCGAATAAAAACGGCTATTGCTCGTCCTGCGTTTCGGCAAGCCCTCCAGCCTCTCGCGCAGGTATCGCATAACTCTGTGAAAACCATCGGTGGAGGTCAAGATCAGCACATCGCCGGGAACAAAACGGATAATGCTGGCGACTCGACTCGGTCTCGCAATGAGGGCATGGCACCGGCTTGCGAAGCGGTTCGACATTATCCTGCCCCACCGTCATGCCTGTACCCGGTTTACCCAGTTGAAATGCACCGGATACCCCTCGCCCACAAGTAGCGAAATCGTTTCATACAGCGGCAACCCGACCACATTGGTGTATGAGCCAACCAGCTTTACGACAAAGCTGCCGGCAAGCCCCTGTATGGCATATCCGCCCGCTTTTCCCCGCCATTCACCAGATGCAAGATAGGCTTCCATCTCGTCGCGTGACAGCCGCTTGAAACGCACACGGCTTTCAACGAGACGATGACGCATGGAGCCGGACGGTGTCACCAGCGTGACGCCAGTATAAACACGGTGGTTACGACCGGAAAGCAGACGCATGCAGGTTGAAGCTTCATCAATCATTTCCGCCTTGGGCAGAATGCGGCGTCCCAGCCCAACAACCGTGTCTGCCGCCAGTATGAGACTGCCCTTCATTTCTTCCGAATTTGAAACCGTCTCATAAGCACGCTGGGCCTTCTCCTTGGCCAGACGTTTGGCAAGCGAACGCGGAACTTCCCCTTTGCGGGGAGTTTCATCCGTATCAGCGGGTGACAGGAATTCCGGCTCCACACCAGCCTGCTGAAGCAATTGCAGCCGTCGGGGAGAACCGGATGCCAGAACCAGTTTTGAGACCGCTGCCATGGTGGAAATCCCGTTTACTTGAAGCGGTAGGTAATACGGCCCTTTGTCAGGTCGTACGGAGTCATTTCGACCAGGACCTTGTCACCGGCCAGCACACGAATGCGGTTCTTGCGCATGCGTCCGGCAGTGTGCGCAATGATCTCGTGATCATTCTCCAGTTTTACCCGGAACGTTGCGTTGGGCAGCAGTTCCGTGACTACGCCTGGAAATTCGAGAACTTCTTCTTTTGCCATTCTTCCTCTTGGGTTGGAAACCTTGCAGATTTTCTGTCAGATATTGGGATTGCGGGAACCTATAGCAGTCTTTCCCGAATGTGAATACTCAAATGCAACCGCTTTGGAGAAGGATTCGAAACCCGACCCAAAAAGCATCGCTAGTTAGCTGAACCTCGCACGAATACGCGCCTCCAGTTCATCGCGTGTTTTGCGGTACGCTTCCAGAACCGCTTCCCTGTTTCCGCGTGCAATGGACGGGTTGTCGATCGGCCAGTGTTCTATGTCCACTGATTGTCCTTTGAAGAAGTCCAGCGTGTCATCCCTCGCCTGTTCTGCCAGGGTTATCACCAGATCGACATAGGAGTCGTCGAGTTCTGACAATGATTCCGGTATGTGTTTCGAGACATCAATGCCCCGCTCCTGCATCACTGATTGCATGAAGCCATCTTCATCACCGGTATAAATGCCCGCAGACTGGGCAAAAAGACGGTCACCGAAAATGTCCCGGGCGAGAAATTCGGCCATGGGAGAGCGAATCTGGTTCATGTTGCAGACAAACAGCACTGACTTTACGGGTTTTTCTCCTTTTTCCATCTCAACCCCGCCAATGCAAAACGCATATCAGCGTGAAGAGACGGCGAGCCGTTTGAAAATCAATCTCTATCTTGCCGCCAAGACGGTCACTCAATGTCTGGGACCCTTCGTTGTGAATGCCTCTTCGCCCCATGTCTATTGCCTCGATCTGTTGGGGAGAAGACGAACGGATCGCATCGTAATAGCTCTCGCAAATCAGAAAGTAGTCCTTGATGATCTTCTTGAAAGGCGAAAGGGACAGCACATGCATCACAACGCGCTCATCCTTTTCAGTTGAAATATCGAAGACCAGCTTTGAATCCACCACTGAGAGCAACAGCTTGTAAGGGCCGCTTTCATCGCCAACCGGGCAGAAGGAATTTTCTTCAATCAGGTCAAAAATCGCCACGGCACGTTCATGCTCGATATCAGGCGTTGCCCGCCCAATTGAAGCATCATCAAGAACAATCTCGACAAGCCGCTTGCTTTTGACCTCCTCTCCCAATTTTACAATTCCTGTTCTTACCTGTTTCCGCGTATCGAAACCGACTTGCGGTGAGCTTCCAGCCCCTCGGCCTTTGCCAGTGTTTCTGCAGCACGCCCAAGCTCGGAAAGCTGTTCCGGTCCGCATTTCAGAATGGAGGTTCTCTTGACATAGTCAAGTACGGAAAGCCCGGATGAAAAACGGGCGGAACGTGAGGTTGGCAACACGTGATTGGAACCGCCCACATAATCGCCGATTGCTTCCGGCGTGTGCCGCCCCAGGAAAACTGCACCCGCATTGCGAATTTGGGAAAACAGCCCTTCCGGGTCGCTGGTCATGATTTCAAGATGCTCTGCTGCAATCGCATTGGCGAGACGCGGAGCATCCGACAGATCCGATACAATAATCACCGCTCCGAAATCTTCCCAACTCCGCGCAGCGATATCAGCTCTGGGCAAGGTTTTCAGCTGGTTGTCGACTGCCCGCACGACTTCTCCGGCAAATACCCCGTCATCCGTAATCAGAATGGACTGTGCAGACGGATCATGTTCCGCCTGGGCGAGCAGGTCAGCAGCTACCCAATCCGGATCATTCTCGCCGTCTGCAATCACCAGTACTTCTGAAGGACCGGCTATCATGTCTATTCCGACAGTACCGAAGACCTGGCGTTTTGCCTCGGCAACATAGGCATTGCCCGGACCGACAATCTTGTAAACCGGTGCAATCGAAGCTGTTCCATAGGCAAGCGCTGCCACTGCCTGGGCGCCACCTACACGGTATATTTCATCAACGCCTGCAAGATTGGCTGCGGCAAGAACCAAAGGTGCGATTTCTCCATCAGGCGCAGGCACCACCATGACCAGACGGTCAACGCCGGCAACCTTGGCAGGCACTGCATTCATCAGCACCGAACTCGGATAACTTGCCGTCCCGCCCGGTACATAGAGCCCTACTGCCTCTATCGCAGTCCAGCGGGAACCAAGCTCCACTCCAAGACTGTCAACATAACGGTCATCTGCAGGCAACTGCCGTTCATGATGCGACTTGATGCGATTATGGGCCAGTTCCAGTGCGGCCATGGTTTCATCGTCAACCTGCCGGATTGCCCGTACAATCTCGTCATCGCCAACGCGAACGGAATCACTGCTCAATTGTAACCTGTCGAATTTCGAGGTGTACTCAAACAGGGCTTCATCCCCGCGTTCCCGGACATCCGACAGTATGGCACGTACAGTCGCGCTGACGTCGGTATCAGCCTCACGCTTGAGCGACAAAAGACTGGCAAACTGCAGTTCGAAATCATCCTGCTGCATGTTGAGATGAAGCGCCAAAATACTACTCCTGTTCGTGACTGGGAACCGACTTGGCTTCCCAGCGACCCGGCAAGTCAGACATTTGCGCCTCAATACACTCGACCTGGAGCCGAATGCCACCATCGCCGGCAAAAACAAGCTCGACAGTTCCGGCGGGTTCATCGCCCACCTCAAAAAGAATTGCCAGAAGGGACAGCACCGTATCCTTTGCTGCCCGGTTGATCCCCGAAACCTTGACGCCGCTCACCCGGTCAAAATGCAATACTGAACGCCTGCGTTCATTCTGCGTGCCGGCATCGTTTCGTGTTTCCCATGCAAAGCGGTTCATCACCAGAACGAACCGGCCGTCGGCGGCCAGATAATCGAGATCACCTACCTTGAGAACGGCGTCCTGGCAGCAACTTGAGATCACCTGCAGGTCATCTGCATCAAGTGCTACAAGTTTGAGATCACGCATCATGGTTTCAGGCTTCCTAGAATACAGGTTAGGCTTTGTCATGACCTAAGCCCAAAACCGCAAAACTTCAAGAAAACATCGGCTTTTCAAGGGAAATCAGGAAACGCCCAGATAAATCCGGGTTTGCTCCACTTGACTGGGTCCGTCAGGCGGAAATCCGCTTTATGGAGGCGCCACAGGCGGAAAGCTTTTCTTCCAGCCGTTCAAAACCGCGATCAAGATGATAGACCCGATTGACGGTGGTATCGCCTTCTGCGGCAAGGCCAGCAATTACCAGCGAAACCGAAGCACGCAAATCGGTGGCCATGACGGGTGCCCCTGTCAGCTTTCTGACACCCGTAACCCTTGCATTGTTGCCATCAACCTTGATGTCGGCCCCAAGCCGGGCAAGCTCCTGGACATGCATGAAACGGTTTTCAAATATTGTTTCACGGATATTGGAAACACCATCTGCCTTGGTCATGAGCGCCATGAACTGGGCCTGCAAATCGGTTGGAAAACCGGGAAACGGATCAGTAGTTACATCAACCGCACGTATTCCGGCGCCGTTGCGGGCTACACGAATACCTTCATTCTTCTGCTCAATTGTAACACCTGTCTGAACGAGTACATCAAGCGCGTTTTCAAGCAGGCCGGCCTGCGCACCTTTCAACAATACATCTCCACCGGTCATTGCCACAGCCATGGCAAAGGTGCCGGTTTCAATCCTGTCCGGCAGAACCGCATGTCGGTATCCGTGCAGGCTGTCAACACCTTCAATACTGATTGTGCTTGTCCCTGCCCCTGAAATTCGTGCCCCCATGCCGACCAGGCACTGGGCGAGATCCGTGACTTCCGGCTCCCTGGCCGCATTTTCAAGAACAGTCGTTCCTTTTGCCAGTGTGGCAGCCATCATGGCCACATGCGTTGCGCCCACAGAAACTTTGGGAAAACGATATTGCGCGCCCTTCAGGCCACCGGGCGCATTTGCCGTTACATATCCCGCTTCAACATCGATTTCCGCACCCATGGCCCGCAGGCTCTCAATGAACAGGTCGACAGGCCGCGTTCCGATGGCACAGCCTCCCGGCAATGACACACGCGCCTTGCCCATGCGCGCCAAAAGCGGTCCGATTACCCAGAAACTGGCACGCATTTTGGAAACCAGTTCGTAAGGGGCTGTGGTATCGACAATCTCGTCTGCGAAGAAATGAATTGTTCGGCCTGCAAGGCCGTTGCTTTCCCGTTTCTTGCCTTCAACCCGGTAATCAACACCATGATTTGCCAGTATGCGGCTAAGTGAGTTTACATCGGCAAGTTCTGGAACATTCTCAAGAACAAGTGGTTCTTCGGTAAGCATGGAGGCAATCATCAATGGCAATGTTGCATTCTTTGCTCCGGAAATGGGAATGGTTCCGTTTAGCGTATTGCCACCGGTGACGACGATGCTGTCCATGAAGAAAACCTTGCAGAATTAGACTTGCGAAAAACCGGTTCTGGACCGGAAATGCGGTAGTATCTTGTCATAATCAAATCTTTGCGAGACGCCTAGATACCGCAAAGAGGGCGTTCAAACAACTGCGGATGCAGATGAGCGTTAATGGACATGCACAGCATCAAACGAAAAATGAGCGCATGGCCAATCAATACGGTGGCTTGATTCCGTGAAAAACACGATCAAACCACTCAACTGTCTCCGCTTTCGTCATCCGGCTCGTCCTGCCGGTCAGGTTTCAACAGGCGTGAGCGCAGAACGATGCTGTCATCCTCATTCTGCCCAAGCTTCCTTGCCTGGCTTTTGCGTTTGCGCAAGTTGTCCCTGAGTGCCTTGCGCAGTTTGTTTTGTCTGTCGTCTTTCTCGCCCATGATGCGACCAGTTATTCTGAATTTCGGATATTACATACCTGTACAGGACTATGCGAATTTTATCCGGGCATCAATCACCGCTCAGCTGCATGTTTTGGCTTGCGCATGTCTTACCCTTGTGGCAGAACGCGCAATGTTCCGGCTACGGTTACACAGCGCTGCAGTAGCTCAGTGGTAGAGCACCTCATTGGTAATGAGGAGGTCGAGAGTTCAATTCTCTCTTGCAGCACCATTTATCCATAAAAATCAATTTTTTAAGATAGAACACCTGCCCCGATCCGGTTAACGGAGACGCTGGCAATTTCTTGATAATAGCTTGATAATAGAATGTCATGGCGGATGACTTTTCGATCTCTTCTTGCCAAAATGGCTTTGCAGCAACAACTTCACCCTGTGACTTGCCCCAAGCATTCAGCATTTGGCGAACCACTTCACAGGGAATATTGAATTCAGTTTTCGTTGCTGTGCTGATGGGTGCGGGGCTATGGTGCCAAATACACGGCACGGTGAACAGCAGGCGACAAGGGAGGGATAGTCATGCTCACACGTCTCTTGGCGCTGGTCGGTGCTGCAATAGGTTGGGCCGGATTGGGTATCCAACTCTATATTGTCACAACCGGCCCCCTTGGGGTGGTAGCAGGTGTCTGGCGCTTCATTGCCTTCTTCACAGTACTGATGAACATGCTCGCCGCATGCCTGTTTACGCTCGCTGTTTTCAAACCCGCATTCACAGAATCCCGCGCACAAGTGCAAACAGCCTCAGCTGTCTGCATGACCGTGGTTGGTCTGGTTTACATTCTGTTTCTTGAGAACCTGTGGGATCCGCAAGGCTTGCAACTGATTGCTGACTGGCTTCTGCACTACGCCGCTCCGGCTGCAGCAATCGTGTTCTGGTTGCTATGTGTTCCCAAAGGCAATCTAAAATGGAGCGACGCATTGCGTTGGACAGGGATACCGGTTCTTTATCTTATCTACGTACTTGCACGCGCAGGAGTTGACGGTTTCTACCCCTATTTTTTCATCGATGTGAGCCAATTTGGTTGGCTAAAGGTATTTCAGAACGTTGGCGGAGTGTTCATTGCATTCGTGGCTCTGTCGCTGATCTTCATTGGAATTGGGCAAATGGACACCCGTTGGAGAATTCGGAAGTCCAAGTCTTGAACAACCGGCAAGTCTGCCACACCACATTTCAGAGTTAGTGCACCCGACACAGTTCATTAGCAAATCGATGGCATAAAATGCGGGATGGGTTATGCTGCATACCCTGCTGACAGAATTATTTTGCGTAAAGCACATCCGATGACGAGCACCACCACATTTTGTAGAAGACTTTCAAGTATTCTTGCCTGTGCAATGCTGGTTGTACTTGCCTCCTGCATGACCAAGCGAACACCCCTCCCCGAGGAACTGGTTGGGCAAGCCCGGGTATCAGGGTTTGAAACACTTCCAATCCGTATTTGGGGCGATGCAAGCACGGCAGAACTCAGCTTTGCGCAATACCACAACACACCCACTCTGAAAGTTCTCAAGGACCCCGACACACGGTTTTCTCATCAGGATTATCTGGTTTTGTCTGGCGGTGGTGCCAAGGGCGCGTATGGCGCTGGCCTGCTCAACGGATGGTCACAAACCGGCACCAGACCGGAATTCACGATTGTCACCGGTGTCAGCACCGGTGCAATTATTGCTCCCTTCGCCTTTCTTGGCCCGGCATATGATCATCTGCTCAGAGAGTTTTATACCGAGCACTCAACCAAGGACCTGTTGAGGATAAACGGACTTGGCGGTGTGATTGCAGGGTCATCGGCAGCAGATTCCGGCCCATTGGAAAAGCTTATTGAGAAATATATCACGCCCGGGTTGTTGCAGGAAATTGCGTCAGAATATGCGCAAGGCCGCTACCTGCTTGTGGGAACAACAAATCTCGATGCACAAAGACCGGTAACCTGGAACATGGGAGAAATTGCCCGGATTGGCGGAGTCGAAGGGCTTGCCCTCTTCCGCAAGGTGATACTGGCATCCATTTCCATTCCGGCTGCCTTCCCTCCTGTACTGATCAATGTCGATGCCGATGGTGTGTCGGGAGACGAACTTCATGTTGACGGGGGAACCACAGACAATGCCATTCTTCTTCCGGTTCATTTCCAGATCAACAAACAGGTTGCATTTTCCGGGAAAGCCTCGCGCCGGAGACTGTTCATCATCATAAACTCGTCACTGACCCCCGAGCCTGAAAACGCCAAGACAGGCACCCTGCATATCGCCATGCGTTCACTTAATACACTGCTGAAACAGCAGACAAGCGGAGATGCCTTGATGTTGTATGATTATGCACGCGCCAACAACATTGAATACAATCTCACACAGATACCGGACAGTTTTGCCACCAAACCGAAGGAACTGTTTGACCCTGCTTACATGCGTGCGCTCTACAATCTGGGAGTTCAACAGGCAAAAAGCCAGGCCGTTTGGTCAAAGGCTCCTTGACAACCAGTACGAACAGTCTCCGTCACATGATGCTGATCGAATGCTTGAAGAAAGATCAGTGGTTGGCTGAAACCCGGGCAGGTTCACCGGTTTCCCTGAACCGTTCAATCGTATCGGAAAAATTCGTCAGCGATACTTCGAACTTGTTGATGTAATCATGAACCGTGTACTCACCGGCTTCATTGAAAACCGGATCCTGCACATCGGAAGAGATAACCACGATCTTGCCTTCAAATCCGGCATCACGGATGGCAGGAACGGTCTTTCGGAAATCCGGATAAGGAGCAAGCCTGTTGTCCAGGAAAACCACCTCCGGCACTTCATTTTCCAGAATTTCCAGTGCCTGCTCAAGGCTTACTGCATGCAAAAATTCATGCCCGGTTCCAATGCAATAGCAGCGAAAGAGTTCATGCTGCATTTCATTGTCGTCAACCAACAGATACTTACTCATATGCTCCCCCGGAGAACGAAACCATTATCTTGTTTCAGACAGGCTGTTATTTGGAAGTTTCGAATCTGGTATCCTAAGATTTAACCCTGCTTCACCTGCTTGGCAATTATCGAGCGCACTCCGTCATTGTCCTTTGCGATATCCAGTTCTTCGCAAAGCTCACAGATTTGCTTGATCGACTTGGTATTCAACGGTTTATAAACAAAAAAACGTGCGCCAACCTTGAGTGAGGCTTGTTTGTCTGCGGGGTCTTCTGAACCCGAACAAATGCCAATAATGAGATTTTGGGCATCACACGAAGACAAAACCCGGCTGATTGCATCAGGCCCTTTGATACCGGGCATGTTGAAATCAACGATCACAAGGGTAACCTGCTCGACATTTCGTTCATGCAACGCCGCTTCCAGCGTATCCACTTGCAAGTGATGTATAAGCCGAACATTCATCTTCTCGCTTTCAAGAACCAAACGGCACAGGAATACTTCGTCATCGGAATCTTCGAGATAGTGAATGTCACGGATTGTTTGCTCAACCATCTGCCAACACCTTTTCAGGAAACCATATCTCAAAACCGGCACCACCAAGGGAGCTGGAAACACAGCGGATTTTACCTTCATATTGCGCGACAATCCGCCGGACAATCGACAAGCCAAGCCCGGTTCCCTCGACTTCATCACGCCGTTTCAACCGGCTGAAGAAATTGAAAATTTCTTCTCGGGCGTCTTCCGGCACCCCCGGACCATTGTCTTCAACCAGCACGAAAACCCCCGCTTCCTGCATCCTTGATGTCAATTTCACATGACACGCAGACCCTTCGTGAAACTTCAACGCATTGCCAACGAGGTTTTGCAACAGTTGCGTAAAATGCACTTCTGCACCATGGAGTGAGGGCAACTCACCAATCTCGATGCATATGTTCTTTTCATCCGGTACATTCACAAAGTCTTGTTTCAGTTCAGTTGCAAGCTTGCCAAGATCGACCACTTTCATCTCGACCTTTGCATCAATTCGTGAATAGGCAAGCAGACCATCAATTATGCTGGCGAGCCTGTTGGTATTAGTGCTGATGCGACTTAACAGGATATTGCGCTGTTCTTCATTTCCGGCAAATGCAGGATTGATGAGAAGGTTGGCCATGGATTCAATCATCCGTACCGGTTCCTTCATATCGTGGGAGCATACGTATGAGAAACGGTTAAGCTCCTCATTGGAACGGCGCAATTCTTCGAGGGTATTGTGCAATGCAGCTTCCCTGCGCTTTTCCTCCGTCACGTCACGAAAAACTCCAAACACGGAAATCGTTTCTCCATCCGCGTTCTGCCGGGTTGTTGCAATCACATGGACATCACGAATCTCGCCATCTGCACGTTTCAGTCGCGCTACCTGTTCAAATCCGCCGCCCGTCTCTATCGCCATCTCAACATACTGCTGGATTAGTGGCAGATCGTCTTCATGATAGAAGCCGATTGCGGTCTCCACATCAGGTTTGAAGCTTGACGGATCTGTTCCGTGTATCCGGTGTATCTGGTCGGACCAGAACAGGCTTTGGTCAACAAGATCAAGGCTCCAGTGGCCTAGTCCGGAAAGCTCGGCGGCAAACTCAAGCTGTTCCTTTTGTTCACGGAGCATATCCAAAACATGCCGGTAGTTATTGTCCGTGATTGCCGGGTCTGTCAGATCCATGGATACTTGCCCTCCGATGCAGCATCAATCTTGCTGTGTGGCGTACATTGGAAAACACTTAAATGATGATCCATGCAGACAAATCCGGTTGCCTCGCCATATGACAAGGCAATGGACAATGTTTTGTCATTTGCAGTTATGGACGCCGCACCCATCTGCACTTCCCTGTAAAACCGCCGCGTATTGCAGGGGATACTGTCACCAACAGAAATTGTGTTTCGAATCCTACGTTGCCTGATAAGATTCGGCAAGCCGACAACCGACCGTCAGGCATCAAACAGCATTCATGGCCTGCACCGCGGCAGGAATCATATCGAAAGAAGGAAAATTCTCATGGATACGTTCAGAAACCTTCACCAGCCAGGCAAGCCCTTCATACTTGCAAACGCATGGGATGCAGGTTCAGCCAGACTGATGGCCGCAATGGGCGCAAAGGCTATTGCCACGACATCCGCAGGCCATGCCTTTACGTTGGGCAGACCGGACATGGGCCATGTATCACGATCAGAAGCACTGGATCACGCTGCAGACCTGATTGCCGCGACACCGTTGCCCGTCAGCGGGGATCTGGAAAACGGATACGGTCATGATACAGAAACTGTTGCAGAAACGATCCGGCTTGCAGGTGAGCGCGGATTGGCAGGTGCCTGCATTGAGGACACTGCCCTGCCCGACATCACACCTTACCCGTTCGCTGCATCTGTAGAACGTATCGAGGCCACGGTCAGTGCAGCAAAATCACTGGACAATGACTTTGTGCTGGTCGCCCGTGCAGACGGATGGATGAACCGCCAGTATGACTTTGAAGAGGCATTGCGCCGGGCCAAGGCTTATGAACAAGCCGGGGCAGATGCAATTTACATCCCACTCTTGAAGGATATGGAGATGGTCAGGGAAGTCTGCAGGGAAATTTCCATTCCGGTGAATGTGCTCTGTACCGGCAAGCTGATCACGCACACCATGGAGGATTTTGCATCGGCGGGTGTTGCACGTATCAGTCTTGGCTCAATGACGGCACGGGTCGTACACAAGGCAATCGCTGACATGTCCCGGGAAATGTTTTCCGATGGCAGTTTCTCGTTGCTGGGTGAAGCCGCGTCAGGCGCAAGCATTGATGAACTGTTGATACAGGGAGGGCGGTAACATCAGCATGTTTCCCGAATGGATATTTCACCAAAGAAAAAGCCCGCCAGACAAGGCGGGCTTTTCCGTATTCGTAATATATTGACCGGATCAGTCGTCGGTGTTTTGCTCTTTGAGAGCAGCACCGAGAATGTCTCCGAGGGAAGCGCCTGAGTCGGTAGAACCGTACTGTGCAACCGCTTCTTTTTCCTCTGCGATTTCCAGAGCCTTGATGGACACTGTAATCCGGCGGGTTTTCCGGTCAAACTGGATAACCCGTGCATCGACCTTCTGGCCTGCCGAGAAACGCTCAGGGCGTTGCTCGTCCCGGTCACGGGACAGGTCAGAGCGTTTGATGAAAGTGGTGAGGTCCGTATCTGCAATCGACACTTCAAGGCCACCATCTTTGACATCGAGCACTTCACAGGTAACGATTGCACCCTTGCGAAGTGCGCCGCTGTCAGCAGCTTCACCAACGCGGTCATCGCCAAGCTGTTTGACACCGAGAGAAATACGCTCTTTCTCGACATCAACATCCAGCACCACAGCTTTGACCATGTCGCCCTTGTTATAGTCTTCGATTGCTTCTTCGCCGGAACGGTTCCAATCCAGATCGGAAAGGTGAACCATGCCGTCAACATCGCCATCAAGGCCGATGAACAGGCCAAACTCGGTCTTGTTCTTGACTTCACCCTCGACTTCGCTGCCTGAAGGATATTTCTCGGCAAATGCATCCCACGGGTTTTCAAGTGTCTGCTTGAGACCAAGTGAAATACGGCGCTTGGCAGGATCAACTTCCAGTACGATGACTTCAACTTCCTGGGAAGTGGATACAATCTTGCCCGGATGCACGTTTTTCTTGGTCCATGACATTTCGGAAACGTGGATCAGTCCTTCAATACCAGGCTCGATTTCAACAAATGCACCGTAATCGGTGATGTTGGTCACACGACCGGTAATCCGTGCCCGTACAGGGTACTTGGCTTCGATAGCTTCCCAAGGATCGCTTTCGAGTTGCTTCATGCCCAGTGAAATACGGTGCGTTTCCTGGTTCACGCGAATGATCTGAACCTTGACCGTCTGGCCGATATTCAGGATTTCGCTTGGGTGATTAACACGGCGCCAGGCCATGTCTGTGACGTGCAGGAGACCGTCAATGCCACCAAGGTCGACGAATGCGCCATAATCGGTAACGTTCTTGACGACACCTTCAACGACCTGACCTTCATCAAGGTTCTGTACGATTTCAGAACGCTGTTCCGCTCTGCTCTCTTCGAGAATGGCACGGCGGGAAACAACAATGTTGCCACGGCGGCGGTCCATTTTCAGGATCTGGAAAGGCTGTGGTGTGTTCATCAGCGGTGTTACATCGCGCACCGGACGGATATCCACCTGCGAACGTGGCAGGAATGCCATTGCGCCGTCGAGATCGACGGTGAAACCACCCTTGACCTGGTTGTAGATCTGGCCTTCCACTTTCTCGTTGTCCTCGAATTTTTTCTCGAGGCGGATCCAGCTCTCTTCGCGGCGGGCCTTTTCGCGGGAGAGGACAGCCTCACCCATGGCGTTTTCAATACGGTCGACATAGACTTCGACTTCGTCGCCGACTTTCATTGAACCGTCGCGTCCGCTTGCACCAAATTCCTTGAGTGCGACACGGCCTTCGGTTTTCAGACCGACATCAATGACCGCGAGGTCTTTCTCAAAGCCAGTGACAATACCCTTTACGACAGCGCCTTCAACGACGTCACGGGTTTCAAATGATTGTTCCAGAAGAGCTTCAAACTCTTCCATGGTTGCGTTTTGTGTCATGAATGCTCCTGACCGACAGCCCTTGCGAACATGGTAACCGCTCTTCCCCGAATGCATATTCAGGGGTTTCATCAGAACCGGTGCAGATCGCACAAATATGAGGGTAATGCCGGAATGCGCTACGGGTTTGTGTTTCAGTTATCCGGTGTGCTTCTTTTCACCCTGCAGGGTGCAATAGGGTAGCGCGGGAAGGCACCGGAGATTTCATGTTCAGGACGCCCTGGATACATCTTCAATGATGCCCAATGCTGCCTCGAACGCCTGTTCTATACTCATTTCCGACGTATCAAGCAAGTGTGCATCTTCAGCAGGTCTCAATGGACTGTCTGCCCGTCCCGTGTCACGCTCATCCCGGCGCACAATGTCTTCAAGTATCTGTGCCCTGGTTGCCCCGCTTCCCTTTTCTCCTGCTTCGAGAAAACGCCGCGCTGCGCGTGCTTCGGCAGAAGCGGTGACATACAGCTTCACATCCGCCTCTGGGCAAACAACAGTTCCGATATCCCGACCATCAAGGATGGCACCTCGTTTGTTCCCCGCAAATGCCCGCTGCTTTTCAACAAGTATCCGCCGCACTTCACTCATGACAGCAATTTTCGAGGCAGCCTCACCCACTTCATGCGCAGAAAGCAGATCCCTGTCGAGTGCGACCAGGTCAATTGCATTTGCAGCAGCTTTGGCTAGCGCCGGATCATCCAGAGGCGCCCCGTCCTCGAGCAAGGCATATGCAACACCGCGATACGAAAGGCCTGTATCAAGGTGAGGCAAATCAAAATGCTCAGCCAGTTTTCTTGCCAATGTTCCCTTGCCGGATGCTGCGGGGCCATCGATTGCGATGATCATTCAATCCTCCCGCCGAGATTGTTCATCAACTCGGCAAAACCGGGAAAACTTGTATTGATCATCGAACGGTCATCGACGGTTACGGCTTTTTCGCTTGCCATCCCGAACACCAGAAAGCTCATTGCAATACGATGATCAAGATGGGTGGAAACAGTTCCTCCGCCCAGCCCCTTGCCATCGGGCCTGCCGCGCACCTTGAGCCAGTCATCGCCTTCCTCGCAATCGACACTGTTGGCTTCAAGCCCACGCGCCACAGCTGCGAGCCGGTCCGATTCCTTGACTCTCAACTCCCCAAGTCCGGTCATGAACGTTTCGCCATCAGCAAAGGCTGCAGCAACAGACAGCACTGGATATTCGTCAATCATTGAGGCAGCACGCTCGGCGGGGACAGTAATTCCCCTCAGTTCGCTTCCCTGCACGGTAAGGTCCCCGATCACCTCGCCACCACTTTCGCGCTGATTGGAAATTTCAATTTTTCCGCCCATTTCCTGCAATGTATCCAGAAGGCCAACCCGCGCGGGATTGAGCATGACATTTGGAAGCTTGATCCTGCTGTCGGGAACGATCAGCGCTGCAACAATCGGAAAAGCGGCCGAAGACGGATCTGCCGGTACAGTAACTTCCTGGCCGGTCAGCTTGCCCTGCCCGACAACAGAAATCCGGCGCGAACCGTCCTTTCCTTCTTCAACTTCAAGTTCCGCACCAAACCCCAGCAACATGCGTTCGGTATGGTCGCGGGTCAGGTGCGGCTCGATGACTGTGGTAATACCCGGTGTGTTCAGCCCTGCCAGAAGAACTGCAGACTTTACCTGAGCGGATGGAACCGGAACCGCATATTCGATCGGGATGGTTTGCCATGGTCCTCGAAGGGTGACAGGCAAACGCCCTCCTTCACTCTCATCAAGAATCTGGACTCCCATCAATTTGAGTGGATCAAGCACCCTGCCCATCGGCCGTGATCCGAGGGAAGCATCACCGACGAATGTGGTCGGGAAATCATAGGCACCGAAAAGCCCCATGCAAAGACGGCAACCTGTACCGGAATTGCCAAAATCAAGCTGGTTTTCCGGCTCGAGAAGTACGCCATTGCCTGTACCACGAACGATCCATGTACCGTTCTCCTGGCTTGCCCGGGCACCGGCAGCCTGCATCGCTTTCAGCGTATTGAGAACATCCTCACCTTCAAGCAGCCCGCTAATGCGGGTTTCGCCGCTGGCAAGTCCGCCCAGGATCAGGGCCCGGTGTGAAATCGATTTGTCACCGGGGACCGTACAACTCCCTGAAAGTGCCGTGGCTTTTGACGATGTGGCACTTGAAATACTATGGTCGGCAGACATGCACGGTTTCCTTGTATTTTGCCTTGCAGATGGTCGGCGACTGCCTAGCACAAGCAAATCCGCCCGTCACGCGCAATTGGAACCATTCCGGCGATTGGTAATTAAGTGCAAAATGCCTTTGACATGCGCGGGATTGGACGCTAAGGAGGCGCAAATTCCATCCAGTGAGGTATGTTGTGGCCAAGGCTAATTTGGGGACCAAACGGGTATGCCCGGAAACGGGTCGTAAGTTTTATGACCTGGAAAAGGATCCTGTCGTTTCCCCGTATACGGGCAAGGAATATCCGCTATCCTTCTTTGAGGGAGAGCCGGAAGCCGTTGCGCCCAAACCCGAGACAGTCAAGAAACCGAAGCCTGACGCTGAAAAGGAACCCGAAGCGTCAGAAGATGATGACGTGGATATCGCCGATGACGATGATGTCGATATCATCAGCCTCGAGGACGCCGAGGAAGACAGCGGCGACGATGATGACGACGAAGGTGATGATATTCCGGACATTCCTGATCTTGACGTCGATGACGACGATGATGATGAGGAATCCGATGATGACACCTTCCTGGAAACAGATGACGAAGACGATGATCTGTCAGATGTTATCGGTGGCGTTGACAAGGATGATGAGGAAAACTGATTTTCCTTGCAAAGCAGCTTGATAATTCAACAACTGCTGTTTAGAAAACCATCGGCCCGTCTATCGGGCTGATCCTTTCCGGGACCCTTCCCGGCCGGAAATGGGGCTATAGCTCAGTCGGGAGAGCGCTTGCATGGCATGCAAGAGGTCAGCGGTTCGATTCCGCTTAGCTCCACCAATCCTTCCCAGCGAACTTGCGACCACTTGCGCGCTTTGGAATAGTGCTGTGTTTTCCGTGACTTACGTGGGTAATTTGCATTCAGTTTTGCGCGTGAGACTGACCTTTCGGCGTTATGTCTCAACTTTTCAAAGAGTGTCTCTTCCGGCGGTTTCAATGACCGCTTGGTTTGGACGGTGGCTTGGAAATTCTTCAGGTTGATCAGGCCGGATAGCCGAGCAGTTGCCGCTGTTCGGACCAGATGAGCGGGAGACGCGGTGCTAGCTGTTTAAGTTTTGTCACTGTGAGATCAAATGGCTGGTGGCCTTTAAAAATATCTTCGATAATGGATGGGGCAAGATAGGATAGCGGGATCAGGTTCTTCGCATCCGCATGATCCAGTTGGTTGTCTTGGGCAAATGCCTTGATTGAGGTTGCTTCGTTGCTTTCAAGTTCAACCCGCAGCTGATGTGCACTGGCTATTAGTTTTAGGAGCGGCGGATTGATATTGGTTGCTTTGTGTTCGAGACCTCCAATTACCAGTTTCAATTCCTGACCACGACGACGGATAGTCATTTGTTTCTCAAACTTCAGTTCGTTTTCGGGATCGAGTGTCGTTTGTAATTGATTGCTCAGGCCTTTGGGTTCGAACCAGATGGTGATGGTGTCAGAGGCTATGACAATCCGGGCGATGATGCTTTCGTAGACTTGCATCCGTTCATAAATTTCCATTGCATCCAGTCTTTGCTTCAGCCCTTTGGCGGCATGACATGAATTGGCGATTGCTTCTGCAGATTGATTTTGAAGGTTCAAAGTGTGGAGCAGGTTTTTCTCGTTGCTCAGGAAGTCTGCAATCATCGCCTCAATGATTGGGTCGGTCTTTGCTACCGGCATTCTGATTGGCTTTCCGGTCGGCTTTCCAGTCGTCATTATTATCGAGGCTTTTGGGTCAGTATCTTTGAGTTTGTTTCGTGACGATGTGTAATAATAGTAGTGCTTCCCTTTCTTGGTGGCCCGTTCACAGATCAACCGGTTGCCATCGGCGTCAAACATCGCCCCCGCAAACAGCGCCGGTCCTGAGCACTTTGGTCTAAATCCCTTGGTTTTGGTTGCGGCCTGAGTGTTTCTTAGGTGCTGAACCTCTTCCCACATTGTTTCTGCAATGATTGCCTCGTGATTACCCGCATAGACCTTGTCCTTGTGTTTGATCCGTCCCGCATAAACGGGGTTTGCCAGAATACTTGCGATATTGCCCTTGCTGAATGGAAGACCACCCGTCACTCTACCTGATGATCTGGACGTGCGCGTTCGGGAAAGAATGCCTTGTCTATCCAGCGCTTCTTTGGTGATTTTGATGCTTCGGTGTTCGTGGTAGAGTTCAAAGATCAATCGGACGACCTGTGCCTCATCAGGATCTATAAACAGCTCTCGGTTCTGGGCCCTGTAGCCAAACGGCACGCGTCCTCCCATCCACATACCCTTTTGCTTTGATGATGCAATCTTGTCTCTGATGCGTTCCGCTGTCACCTCACGCTCAAACTGGGCGAAGGATAGAAGCACGTTCAGCGTAAGGCGTCCCATGGAGTTTGTGGTGTTGAAGGCTTGCGTAACCGATACGAAAGAGACGTCATGGGTATCGAAAGTCTCTACCAGCTTGCCAAAGTCAATGATTGAACGGGTAAGACGGTCCACCTTGTAGACCACAACCACATCAACCTTCCCTGCCCTGATATCAGCAAGCAGTGTTTGCAGTCCTTCCCGCTCCATGTGGCCGCCCGAAATACCACCGTCGTCATACTGCTCTTCGATAAGTTCCCAACCCAATCCCGCTTGCGAGTGTATATACGCTTCACAGGCCTCTCGTTGTGCATCAAGGGAGTTGAAGGTTTGGTCGAGCCCTTCCTCATGGGACTTGCGGGTATAGATGGCACATCGGAACCTGCGTCTGTCACTCATGACCTTGCCCCGAAGAACCGTGGACCGGACCAATGCGCTCCGGTGATCGCCTTGGCGCAGGCGCTTAGTGAGGAATGTTTGATGCCATTGAGAATAAAGCCTGCATCCGAAACGACGACTTCATACGTGCGGCCATTCCATTCCCGTATCAGCTTGCTACCGACTTGAAGCTTGGGACGACGCGCCAAAGATGCATTCCAATGGGTTTGTGATCCACTTCGCACGTATTGATCTGCACCTTCTCTCTGCTTGCTGCTGCGGCGTGCAATCTTGAGCAGCTGACGGCTGGTTGCCAGTTTGATGATACCGAAGGCCCTCTCCTGAAGTTTGCAAGCAATCCCGCGCACCAATGTTTGGTGCCGCATGCCCTTGAACGGCGGCGCACCGAACAGGTCTATCCAGCGTTCAACGAGTTCATTGCGGGGTAATGTTGGTAACAGAGCTATTTGCTCTTCAACCATCGCGGCAGACAAGTTCATGCCTGCGCACCCGCATCAGCCTCCTGAGATACGCCCTCGCTACCTTCGACAATTCTATAGCGGCGAACGCCATTGTCATCCTTCGAGCTCTCAACATTCAACTGCAACTTGCGCTTGCACGTCCCCGATATGAACCCTCGAATACTGTGTTCTTGCCATGCACTCGCCTTAGCGATCTCGTTCAAAGAAGCCCCCTTCGGGCGCTTCAGAAGCTTGATGACCTTATCCTGCTTGGACGTGCGGTTCGACTTCCTGGTTTGCTTTACCTGCTTGTTGTTCATGCCTGCTCTCCTTCATTCACAAGACCAAGCAATGCTTCCTTTCAACAACTAGTCCAGTTGAAAACTGGTGCAGAGTGAACTAGTGGGTAGTCGGCAAGATTTGGGGGAAAGCGGACTTTCGGCTAGGTAGAAAGAATGTCCGGCATGCGGACTTTGCTGCCATTAATCTTCTCGTTCACAATGTCTTCTTTGGGGTGACCGGATGAGTAGAATATACGCAGACTTGAGCCCTGAAGGACGTAGGGCATGAAACCAAAGAACGATCCCACTAATCTTGCTATCCATCGCCTGGGGCCCGGAGACGATACTCTTTTTCATGGGATGCTCGGCCTGTTCGCAGCGGCTTTCGATGATACCGAAAACTACAGTACTGCAAGGCCCGGACTGACCTACCGAAAGGCGCTCCTGTCGAGGGATGATGTCGTCATGCTGGTGGCATTGGATGGCCAAAACGTTGCTGGAGCACTGGTGGCATATGAATTGCGCAAATTTGAGCAGGAACGCTCCGAGTTGTACATTTACGATTTGGCCGTCACAGAAGCATGGCGACGTCGTGGCGTCGCGACGGCGATGATCGACAACCTGAAAACGATTGCAAAAACGAATGGCCACTGGGTCGTCTATGTTCAGGCAGACTATGGTGATGAACCTGCCATTGCTTTATACACCAAACTTGGTACGTGCGAAAATGTCATGCATTTCAATATAGCTCTGGACGAATAAGCTGCCGTTCAATCCGGTTGCAGCATCCGGTGGTTGGGGCTCGAAGTGGTCATTGGACAACTAAGTAAGCAATTGGTTTACTTATTGTAGCTTGCGACCCATACCTGCCGTTCAGCAATACTAAAGGAATCGGTATGGATTCTTGAAAGCGGTCATTGGAGCAGTATATTTCATGAAGGACTGGTATGCGGACAAAGCTGCCTAATTTTTGTATCCCCAAGCGATAAATTCTCGAGTTGCCTTATCAAACTTTAGAATGTGCTTTCGTATAGCGACGCATATTGGTTCGCGTAAATTTATATAAGATTGTTCTGCTTGTCGTTCAGCAAGTTGTCGATTATCTGCGGCTTGACACCTGGTCTTCCATTGCGGTATGCGGTTCCCACTGGGGTCGGCAGGAACCCCGTGAGGCGCCAGCCCAATCTTGCATCCTCTCAACCGTTGCCTTGCAAAGGAGGATGCTTCATGGCGTCTTATAACGAAATTACACCTACAACTCTCATGCGACTGATCGGGACACCAACTTGCCCGGCCATTGTCGATGTGCGTATTGATGAAGATTTTTCTGCCGACCCATCTCTTGTTCCAGGTTCGGTTCGCCACCCTTTCGAGGACGTCGCCGAATTGGCAGACAGGCTGCAAGGGCAAAGCGCTATCGTCTATTGCCAGAAAGGTTTGAAGATAAGCCAAGGCGCGGCGGCCGTACTACGCACCGAAGGCGTTCAAGCGGAGGTGCTGGAAGGCGGTCAGTTCGCCTGGCGTGACGCCGGGCTGCCAATGGTCAAGGCAGAAAAACTGCCGCCTCGCGACCAAGCTGGTCGTACGGTCTGGGTGACGCGTCACCGCCCCAAAATAGACCGTCTTGCCTGCCCCTGGCTCATACGACGGTTCATCGACCCGCGAGCGCGCTTCCTTTTTGTTTCCCCCTCTCAAGTTATGAACGTCGCGGATCGCTTTCAGGCAGCCCCTTTCGACATCGAAGACATATTCTGGAGCCATCGCGGCGAGACATGCACCTTCGATACGATGATAGAAGAGTTCGGCATCGGACATGACGCCCTCGACAAGCTGGCATTGATTGTGCGCGCTGCCGACACGAACCGGCATGAGCTTGCCCCCGAAGCGTCTGGCCTTCTGGCAGCGTCTCTCGGTCTGTCACGCATGTTCAGGGACGATCTAGAACAGTTGGACGCCGGAATGCTTCTTTATGACGCCTACTACCGTTGGGCGCGGGACGCGACTGACGAAGGCCATGACTGGCCTGCCAGTTCGACCAAAGCGTGATCCATGGCCTACATCGAAGAAACACGAGCCCCCGTCGTTCCAAGCCTCGGGGAGGCAACTCTAGTCTGGCTGAAAATCGGACTTCTGTCCTTTGGTGGACCTACCGCCCAAATCGCTCTGATGCACAAGGAGATTGTTGAAGAGCGAGCGTGGCTAAGTGAGCAGCAGTACCTCAACGCACTCAGCTTTTGCATGCTCTTGCCGGGGCCGGAGGCCATGCAACTCGCGACTTACGCAGGGTGGCGTCTTCATGGAACAATAGGCGGCCTGATTGCTGGGCTTTTGTTCGTTTTACCAGGTGCCTTAGTGATCATGGCGCTTGCAACGATCTACAGTGTGTTCGGCGATGTTCCTCTGGTGGACGCGCTGTTCTACGGGATCAAGGCAGCAGTTCTGGTGATTGTAGTCGATGCGCTCCTCAGGGTCTCGAAAAAGAGCCTTTCAACGCGGTTGCATTGGACAATCGCTGGTGTGGCTTTCGTTGGTATCTTCTTTCTCTCGGTGCCCTATCCTTTGATCGTGGCATTCGCGGCTTTGCTGGGCTGGTTCATCGGCGTTGAGAAGGCGATTACGGTCGAGGACAAACCTGCGTCCGTCTCATTTGGGAGTACGTTGTCGACGGGCGCTATTGGGCTTGCCGTATGGGCAGCCCCGTTCATCCTCCTGGCTGTCTTTGGGGCTAACGACATTCTTCTTCAAGTGGGTGTATTTTTCTCCCAACTGGCTGTGGTGACGTTCGGCGGCGCTTACGCGGTGCTGGCCTACATGGCTCAGGATGTTGTGGTGGACTTTGGATGGCTTACCGCAGGTGAAATGGTCGATGCACTCGGCCTTGCCGAAACCACGCCGGGTCCACTTATCCTTGTGACACAGTTCGTCGGTTTTCTGGCTGGGTTTCAGGAAGGCGGGTTATTACTTGGATTTTTGGCAGCCACTGTTGCGCTTTGGGTAACCTTTGCGCCCTGCTTTCTTTGGATTTTTGCCGGAGCTCCGTACATCGATTGGATTTCCGAACAACCTCGATTGCGCAGTACCTTGAAGGCAATCACTGCCGCTGTGGTTGGCGTCATCCTGAATCTGTCGCTCTGGTTCGCGCTTCACTTTCTGTTCTCTGAAGTTCAACAAGAACGCCTAGGCCTGGTCACTCTGTGGAAACCAAACCTTGCTTCAATCGAATGGTTAGCTCTGGCGTTGTTCGGCTTGAGCGGGTTCATGGCATTCTGGTTGCATTGGGGCATCATCCGCGTTCTGGCTATTGCGTCAGTAACGGGTTGCGCTCTGCATTTGCTACTTTGATAGCATCTCATCATCTGGACGTTCGCGCAGCGTGCAGCATCGGTGACTTTGGGCTCATAACAGACCTTGTACCCGAATCTGACGAACGTTCGTTCTGGGCCGGCAGCACTGCCGGCCCAATTTTAATTCTAAATTTCTACTCGCTCGGATATTTCCAAGGCATCATCAAGCTCGACGCCTAGGTAGCGGACGGTGCTGTCTATTTTGGTATGACCGAGTAAGAGTTGAACTGCTCTGAGATTACCCGTCTTCTTGTATATCTGAGCAACCTAGGTTCTTCGAAGCGAGTGTGTTCCATAGCCACTTGGCTCTAAACCAATCGAAGAAACCCAATCCTTCACGATACAATCAGCATCATCGGTAGAGCGTTCGTTCTTTCGTCTCATCATTTGCTCCTTGATAGCAATGATGAGACGAAATCACTCCCTTAAGCAATCAACCCAATATGTACCTTAGGCGCTGACAGGGTACACTTTACACCTAGAAATTGGCGTAAGCTCGACAGGGTGACAGTCCTTTCGTAAAGACAAGCCAGTTCTCACATTGCTTCAAAAACTCATAATCTTGGCAATACCATCTTCTTAAGTTCATTTGGGACAACTCGCTTAGTTCTGGCGTCCCCGAATAATTATTTCGATGCGATGACTTTTCGTCTGAGCGCAGATCTATTCTGGTCTTGGTGCCAAGTTGGTCGAAGAAATTTTCGAAATCTTCCTCGAAATTTTCGACTCGTAGTATCGCAAAAGGTGGTCTGACTCTAAAAAGGTTACCGCAATTGTAAAACCACATTGACTGACTCATAGCCGTATGTCGAATGGATTGAATCGCAGCATTAGCGAGCATGCCTCTTTCATTTCTCAGGAACAACGCTTCTGCAAGATCGTTAGCTGATTCGAACTCTTGAAATGCATACTCTTCGTGTTGTGTCCATTCAGCATACCCTTTAGGCATGCCTTTTCTCTTCCGGCTATAAAATCCTGAACGGAAACGCGATGCTGGATCCCGGATACTAAAAAAATAGTCTTGGTCATGAGGTATCCTTTTAAGCATAATATCGTGGTTACGGTGAATGATCCTGTATTTTCTCTCCCTCAACATATTGTAACTACTAGAGAAATGTCTAATTTGCGTACCTGCATTCTTACCAATATGGAGAAAATTCAGTTTTGGACGTGGATCGATTCGGTTTAAGAGTCTTTCCCAAGATGCCATGATATAATCCGACTAATTGTCACGCTCTACTATACAACTATACAAATCCCTTTTAGTTTTTATCGCAGATTTTAAATTTCATTTTCGAATCTCCATTGCAGCCTGCCTCCAAGCCTCAGCGAAATCTACGTCCTGATAATTTTCAAACCATGGCCCGCCGCTCGTAAAATGCACTGCTTTTGGTTCACCATCTTCATCAACAGAATTCCAACCTTCTAACCAATTCCACGCAATAGGGATATCGCCAATTTCATCATCCTTAGCCCAATTCATACGGTGCAAATACGCACCGCTCTCTGTATTGACTAATTCCGGCGTCAGTTTTTTGGTGGAAGGATGATCGCAATTAAAAAGCATAAATGATGACCAATTCTTGCGAGGGTAAATAGATTGGGCTTGGCCATCCATCTTAGTCGTTTCTTTGGGTTTATAATCATGCTGAACGCAACAAACGGCCTTACTCGGATCCATGAAAGACTTCAGCTCTGCAACATCTCCAAAAAAGAGAAAATCACAATCGAAGAACAGCGCCCACCCGCTGTAGTTGGCCAGATACGGAGTTAAAAAACGAGAATAAGTGAACTCCGTTGAAGCAAGAGGGTCGATGTCTCTCGTGTAAACTTGATTGGTAACCAGATCGTCTAACTTTATGGCTACAACATCCAATTCTATTGAGGCATTTTTCAGCACAGAGTATCTGGCCACATCATAGGCTACTTCTTCGCGGGAGTCCCACCCTATGAAAATTCGCAAATCTGTCATTTATGATCCTTTTCATTAGAAAGCACAATAACTTGATTGTTATATGGTAAAATGTCGATTTACTAGGGCTTGCAAAGCAATAAATTTATCACTATCGAGCTTTGAAAACCCATTTAAATTTAATTGATGATATTTGGCACAGACAGAACGCTTGGAGATAGAAATTTGGAAAAATTGCTTTTACATGTCGGAATGCCAAAGACGGCGACAACAACACTCCAACGTCACGTGTTTACGAAACATCCTGATCTTTTTGCCATCACGATGTTTGGCTCAGATTTGTCGACCAAACTTTGCATGATTATCGATGAGTTGAACCGTACGCCATTGGATAAAATTGCAGGCATTCAGACTCGCTTTTTCGACCTGTTCGACAGAGAAAGCATCAAATCACCTGTTTTGATTTCTCGAGAAGACTTTACGTTCCCTAGGAAAACTGATTTGGAAACTTCACCTGAGAAACTCAAAAGAACGCTGGGTGACGCAAAGATTATCTATGTCGTCCGCCAGCAATTTGAATGGTTACAATCTTACTATCTTCATCATCAAAGACGACACGGGTCGAGAAAAATGCTCATGCCCGCTAGCTATTTGAAAGCTGAGTCTGAGAAGAGAAATGGCGGTGTGTTATCCGTATTGGATTTCGCTGATCAACTTGCAAAGTGGGAGGCTGCGTTTGGAAGAGAGAACATTGTAGTAATTCCGTTCGAAATGATGAAATCCGATCCTACCAAGTTCTTCCGACTCTTTTTTTCGCCTGTCAAACTAAAGCCTGATGGTTTTGTTCGCCTCCTAGCAGAAGCACCTTCCGAGAATCAAAGATTTTCGATGGATGATTTTCATGCTGGCAGAATGCGGACACACATGCGTAAAAGCGCTCCGATTTTGTACCAGCTATCACGGCTCTTTCGTTTCGATTTCTTTGCTGCTCCTAGTTTTGACGTGTCACCAGCAACGGTAAACTTTCGGGATGCCCTCCCTCAAGGCATTCAAGAACGATGGTCTTCACAAAACGCTTCCCTGGCAAAACGCTATCAACTCAATCTGAAAAAATACGGGTACTTGTAGCTACCCCAACAACACGACTTCGGTGTTAAATTTGATTTCGGGCACGGATATTATTGTGCTGAGGTCCAAATATAATTAGTCAACTCACTGTCAGTTAATTCATCATTATAATGGAGATTCCGAAGCATATTAATTGACCTTACTAAGTCGTCTTCAGCAGAGCAATAGTAGACTGCTGACTTCTGTATAAGACTACCTGCCTCAGAGAGATACACCGAAGGTAGTGATGGCGCTCTAGACTTATGGGGTGTCAATAAGAGAACTGGCTTTCTATGTTCCAACGCTTCAAAAACAACTGCTGTAATCCCTTCTGTGACCACAAGATCCGAACTCTGAATTTGCCATTCATGAGATCCAAAACTAGAATCATGGACTCCTTTTGCAGGGTCGATCCATTTCTTGACGTCATTTGGTAAAAGACCGCGGTCAAGAGACCATATACCACGCTTCGCCTCATCCTTCGTGGTCGTCTTCAAACGTAGATAAAGCTCTACTCCCCTCAGCTTTGCTACAGCTTCGGCGAGTTTCTGTATGCAAAAGCTTGTTTCGTAACAGGAAGAAGACATGCCATGATAACACGCATGCCAGCTTAGGAAATTGGGGGCGTAGAATATCCGAAACTGCCGGGTGGCTGGAGAAAGTTTTCGCTCGCCAAGTCCTACCACGCGCGGTTTCGAAATAATTTTTTTTCTAGCTTCCTGTTCCGATATTTGAAGTATAGATCGTGGCTCCAAGGAGCTAGCCCATGAGGGCTCATTATAAACGCTTCGGGACAAAAGTCTTGCTATTGAACTGCGGGGTTCGGCACCATGAGCAACCATACAGCCATGGCTCTTGAAATGGATGGGGATTCTTTGTTCTGCCAAAGCGGAACCAAAACCAGCCAGTTCGGGTGAACCCACATTATTGAAACGGGCTTCTAAAGGCTTCTTTGCAACTCTATTAATAAAGCTCTTCATGCTTTCGCGAGCTAGCAAATACTGTAGTTCAAACTCGACTAGGGAATCTATTATCGCATGCACAACACGTGGCTGCACGATTGAAATTAATTGCGCCTCCAACGTATGATCCAATACACTCATAATTCCGGTTGGGTGGTGTGTTTCCAAAAAATACCGGATTCGCTGACCGGAGCTAAAGCGCTTTAGAAACTGCAAACCATTCCTAATTTGCCGTTGCAAATGGCTTCTTTTTTTTGAACCAACTACCGGGCGCACTGAAATACACGACGACGCTCCCTGAGCAAACTTTCTGCCCGATTGGGAAGAAAAATCGAATATATAATCTTCATGAAAAAGAGCATATCGGCTCTTACTCCGCTTACTTAAATCAGCTATCTCCTCGCTATTTAGCAATCTTGACAAGCGAGCATCCATCGTTTGTGTTGAGTTTTCAGGTAAAGAACCGCCAGTATTGCCGGAAAGCTCATCTTCCACTTTCTGTCTTGCTAGCGCTGAGAATCCCGTTTTCACCCCCCAAGCCGCCATACAATCATGTAAGCTGCGATCAACTGCGGTGGTCAAAAGTCGGTCAGAAAGGACAGAATAAACTTCACCCACTGTCTCCATGATCACACGCTTTCCAGCATCTCCAAGCAAGTCATCCGGGTTAATAGGATTTAATTTTTTTTCGGTCAGAATATGATGGACGTGAGCCGAACCCGCAACCAAGATAGCGTTATTCGAAAGCTTGTCTGACGCTCTGGATACGAACTGAATTTGTGGGTTAGTGTGTTCTTTAGTGTTCATTGATTGTCGATTCGTATCCACATACTCGTTAGCTCGAAGCACCTGAATTGACGCCTTGGCTTACATTAAAAATATAGCAACAGGCCATTGAGCCAAACCCGTTTCCCTACTTAATTTTTCAAGTATCAGTTGTAAAGCTCCTTTGTTATGGGCCATTTCTTGATAGAGTTTCTGGGTGCTCCTCCCCCACTTAAGTGGTCCGGCCTTATAGTTAGGAAACGGAGGGATTGACGTGCTCCCCTTGTCTGGACCACCCGGCTGGAGATTTTCCGGGGTTTAAGCTCCAGGCGATGATATGCCATTTGAGCAGTTTATCAGCGTGACCGGCGTTTTGTTGCCAATCGCACTATGGGGTCGAACATTATTGTAGTCCTCTCGCCACGTTTCCATTTTCATCCGCGCATCGTCAAGGCTCATAAACCAGTGGGTGTTCAAGCATTCTTGCCGGAATTTGCCATTGAAGCTCTCGATGAAGGCGTTGTCCGTTGGCTTTCCCGGCCTTGAGAAGTCGAGGGTGACACCCTTCTGGTAAGCCCACAAATCCAAATCACGGGATATGAACTCACTGCCATTGTCGACCCGAATGGATTTAGGATAACCAAGCTTACGACAACCCTTTTCCAGTATCTGAACCACATCTTCGCCTTTGTAGCTGAACCTCGGATCAATGGCTGGCGAGTAACGTGAGAAAGTGTCTACAATCGTCAGGATTCTGATCTTCCCACCCGTCACCAACTGATCATGGACAAAGTCCATCGCCCAAGTCTGATTGCTCTGAGTGGCCTCAACACGATCCTCACGTAGCTTGGCTTTGACACGCCGTTCGGTGTTCTATTTCTCAACTGAAGCCCCATCTCTCTGTAAAGACGATAGATTCTCTTTGCATTCACCTGCCAGCCTTCACGGCGCAACAACACATGGATCCGCCTATACCCATAGCGGACACGCGTCTGTGCAATATCCTTGAACCGTTTCTTCAAATCGGCCTGATCATCGCCATGAGATCGATAATGATGCGTGGATCTGGGGGCACACAACACGCCACAGGCGCGCCGGATGGATACGCCCCAAACCGCCTTCAAGTCATCAACTAGTTCACGACGACGAGCAGGCCTTAGAGCTTTCGTTTGATCACGTCCTGCAACATAACTTTGTCCAGAGATAGATCAGCGACTAAGCGCTTCAGTTTCCCGTTTTCTTCCTCAAGTTGCTTCAGACGCTTCATCTCAGAAGGCATCAGACCAGCATACTTCTTGCGCCAGTTGTAAAAGGTAGCCTCCGCAATTCCCGCTTTTCGACAAACTTCCGCAACTGACGTGCCTTCATTAGCCTCTTGCAGAACGAATGCAATCTGAGCTTCTGTGAAATTCGATTTCTTCATAGAATTCTCCTTCTCCCAAACAGGGATCATAAATGGAAAATTCCAGCTGCACCTGGTCTAGTTTTCAGGAAGCAGGTCAATCGGTCCAGTAGTAATGCTGGTCAATGATTGGCATGAAGTGTTAGCATTGCCGAAGAACTAAATGGCCGAGTAATATCTGTAGAAACTCGCAAACATCCACTCTTCAATTTGTAAAATTGCAAGTGAACACATCCTCTATGTGAGATTATACTTCAAAACAACCCGACCTCCGCGCGCTCAAAATTGTGACAACCCCGTCCTGAATAAGCCCTGCTCTACCCGGCAAAGTATGCTAGTATGATTTACTCTGACAGCACTCTATTCATTTTGCTCTGCCCAACGGGTCAGCGGAACCGGTCCACGGGTGCAATGTTGACATCACGGCCCCACTTCAAATGCAGTTCCATTGCAGCTCTCGCATCTTTTTCGTCACCCTTTAAAATTGCCTCCACAATATTCTGATGCTGCTCGACATTTATCGCGAGGCGGTCAGGGTGGGTTTTGTGGATATGCTTGGATAACCTGTACATTTTATCCTGCATCTGGCCCAGAGCAGTTATCATCTCATGGTTGCCATACGTGTTAGCGAGAAAACTGTGAAACTCGAGATCAAGACGATGATACTCCACCGTATCCTTGACCTTTGCAGCGTGTTTCTGCTTCGAAATCAGCTGTGACAAGTCTCTTGACTGAGCAGGGTTTAATTTTCCGGCGAGACGCTCTGCAATATGGGGCTCAATCAGCATTCGGACTTCAAAAAAATCCATCACTTCCCGGTAAGTGATCTGCGGTACACGGACTCCGGACTTTGGAATCATCTCTACCAAATCTTCTGACCTAAGTCTTTCAAGAGCAGACCGGATGGATGCAAGACCAAAATCCAGTTGGGAAGCAAGAAACCGTTCGGAATAGATCATGCCCGGATCTTCAGTATCTAATACAAGCATTTTGATCGTATCGTATGCCTGATCCTTCTTGAGTGTTTTCTTACCAAACTGGTTCATGTTCAAAGTCCGTTTGTGGACCGACTTCAAAAGTCGTCTGCCCTAGTATTCACCTTGCATACCACATTCAATTGAAATCCGGATACGTGTCCAAAACTAAAAACTGAAAAAAGTCAGTCCTGAAACACAACCAGAAATCCAGTGAACGCAATAGATTGTCATTCTGCACCATGATTGTTCTCCAGACGAATGTCGGGAATATTTGACCGCGCAACAATCAGGCATGTCAGCCGGATACGAAATCGCGCCAAGCATGAAAACGGATCAGTCCAAACCGGGAAATTCAGGTCAGTTGTGTTTTTCAGGCATTCTGACTGATTCCCTTCTCGGTTTTGGACTTTGGAGGTGCCATTCCTTCAACGCCCTCTTTTTCAAACATCAAGCCAGCACTCAAAAACCCGCCATCGACGTTGAAGGTGGCTCCACTCACATGGGAAGCATCCGCTGAGGCCAGGAAAGCAACTACGTTTGCAACTTCTTCCGGGGTACCATAGCGACGCTGCGGGATGAGAAAATGATAAGCCTCGCGTGTGTTTGAATCATGCTGCTCAATCGCCATCTGGGTTGCGATGGCTCCCGGCGCAACATTGTTGACAAGGATGCCCTTGGCGGCCAGTTCGACGGACATCACTTTCGTCAGAAGTTCGAGCCCGGCCTTCGAAACACCATAGGCCGACCTGCCGATGCCGCCACGTTGTCCGGACAGGGACGCGATGTTTATGACCCGTCCGTAGGAATTTGGGAGCATTTTCTCAACAGCAGCTTTCGCGCACAGAAATGCACCAATCAAGTTCACGCCAAGAATGCGTTCCATGTCTTCCTTGGTTGTATCAACAAACAGTTTGGTCGTTGAAATGCCTGCATTGTTGACGTGGATATCCAGCTGGCCGAATTCACTGACAGCGAGGTCGGCAAGTGCGTTTGCTTCAGCTTCCCTTGATACATCAACCCGCAAGCCAATGGCTTTTCCACCGTCTTTGCTGATGTCGGCGGCCACTTTTCTTGCGGCGACTTCATCGACGTCAGAAACGACGACACTTGCCCCCTTCGCCGCCAGCGCCCTGGCAATTGCCTCACCCATGCCACGTCCTGCACCTGTAACCGTTGCGACCCTTTTTTCCAGCATTCAGCATCTCCTGATTTGATTTGGCGAATTGTTTTCAATCCATGTTGATTGACAAAATTCTTGACTCTATTTTTGTAAAATGTCAATGAAATGTCACGTATCGCAGAAAGGGCCATGCGTTCAACAGGAGGAAATTATGAAAAGACTGATTAGTAAGTTTGCAGTGGCTACCGTATTTGGTGTGCTGTCGGTATTTTCTGCAAATGCAGAGACAGTATTCAAACTTGGTGCTGTTGGTTCACCTGGCACACCTGAAATTGACGCGGCATTGCAATTTTCAAAAATTGTTGCTGAAAAAAGCAATGGTGAATACCGGATTGACGTTTTGCACTCCGGCCAGGCTGGCGGCGAACGCGAGATTGCCGAAGGGTTGCAGTTTGGCACGACGGATTTTGCTATCCTGGGAGGCATCGTCCAGAATTTTGACCCTGCCCTCATGATAGTTGAATGGGACCTGCTGTTCAAAAACAATGAACATGTCCGCGCTGTCATGAACGGCCCGATTGGGGAAGACATTTCCAAGAGGCTTCAAAAAAACCTTGGCGCAAGAAAAGTTGCCACCTTCATGCGGTCACCAAGGTTGCTGACGACAAATACGGAAGTAAAGGACCTCGCTGACATCAAAGGCAAGAAAATCCGCGTTCCGGAAATGCCTGCCCGTATCGCCTTGTGGAAAGCGCTTGGCGCACAACCCACACCAATGGCATTTCCAGAAGTCGTACCTGCCCTGCAACTCGGCACCATCGACGGACAGGAAAATCCGATAGGACTTATCACGTCAACGGGCATTGATGAGGCTGTCGACTACCTGGCCGACACAAAACATCTCTACGGCTTCATGTTCATGCTTGCCTCAGAGGGCGCTTGGAACCGGATTCCCGAAAAGGATCACGCAATCTTCAATGAAGCTGCTGCAGAAGCCGCCTCGTATAATGACGAGCTGGTCGAGAAATCGGTTGCCGACGGAATGGGCAAGGCACAGGCTAAAATGACGGTCACCCAGCCTGATCTGGAAGCATGGAGAGCTGCTACCTCGGACGTTCACAAGCAGTTCGAGAACGTCGAGGGCTTTGCCGACCTTTATTCCCGCATCGTGGAAGAAGGCAAAAACCACTGAATGTCCTGACGCCGCCTCCGGGCGGCGTCTTGGCTTCTGGTTGGGGCAGGTTTCATGTCGACTTTTCGAACGCTTGACCATATTTATATTCGCTCGATCGCGCTCGTCTGCATTGCGCTTTTTGTGGTCATGCTTGCTGCCATTCTTTCGCAAGTGGTCATGCGGTATGTTTTTTCCAACCCGTTGTCATGGTCTGAAGAGCTCGCGCGTTACTCGATGGTATGGCTGGCCATGATGGCGGCAGCGCTCTGCTCGCGGGCAAGCCAACACCTCACCTTGATCAGTGCGGAAATGTTGCCTCCACCATTGCAAAAGCCATTGCGTTATCTCGGAACCTTGATTGCCTGCGTTATTCTCGGAGTGTTGTTCTGGCATGCGACTGACCTTGCAGTCCGCACAGCACGCCAGACCACGCCGGGCCTTGGATTGTCAATGAGCTGGATTTACGCAGCGTTGCCTACGGGGTTCGCACTCATGATCCTGGGGCAGGTGCTGGGTCTGTTTTTCTCTGATGCCAGAGCCATGCCAGAAGAAACCGACACCACAAACACGCCTGTCTGAGAATTTTCATGCCAACCATAGTCTCTTCAATCGCTGCTGTTTTGTTCCTTGTCGCCGGGGTGCCGATTGCATTGGCGTTGCTTGTAATCCCTCTGGCCTTTCTGGTTCTCGACCCGTCGCTCACCACGCCAATGCTGGTGATTCCGCAGAAAATGTTTGCAGCAATGGACAGCTTCCCCCTGATGGCAGTGCCTTTTTTCGTGCTCGTCGGCCAGGTCATGAACAGTGGCGGCATCACCACACGCATTTTCGAGTTCGCCAATTCCCTTGTCGGTCATTTTCGCGGCGGCCTCGCACAGGTCAACATCATTGCAAGCCTGTTGATGTCCGGCATGTCGGGGTCTGCCGTGGCGGACGCATCCGGACTTGGACAGGTGGAAATAAAAGTCATGACAGATGAGGGATATGATCCGGGCTTGGCGGCCGCGGTGACAGCCGCCTCCGCAACTGTCGGGCCGATCATTCCGCCCAGCATTCCCCTGGTCATCGTTGGAGCGGTTACAAACACCTCCATATCACAGCTTCTGGTGGCGGGGTTGTTGCCCGGTCTTCTGATGACGGTTGCCCTTTGCAGTCTGGTGGCCTGGATTGCGCGGCGGAACAACCTGCCAACCCGCCCGCGGGCAACGCTGCACCACCTGTTTATGTCTTTTGCAAGATCCGCACCGGCGCTGTTTGCCCCGGTATTGCTTGTTGGCGGCATCCTTGCCGGTGTGTTTACGCCGACCGAGGCTTCTGCCGTCGCGGCCGCATATGCAATCCTGATTGCGATGTTCTGGTATCGCGAAATGGATATGTTCGGTCTCTTTCGTGTATTGTGGACAAGTGCCATGACGGTGGGAGCCATCTTTTTCATAATTGCGGCCGCGGCCACAGTTTCATGGCTTCTGACCTGGCTTGGCGTCCCGCAAAGACTAGCTGGCGAATTGGGCAATCTGACCGGGAATCCCGTTATCCTGATGCTCATGATCATCGGTTTCCTGTTGGTTGTAGGGTGTTTTCTGGAGAGCAACGCGGCCATCATTCTGGTGGCACCCTTGCTCGTTCCCATTGCCGTAAATGCGGGCTTTGATCCTGTACACATCGGTACGGTCATAGTGCTCACACTGATGCTGGGTCTCGTTACCCCTCCAGTGGGCATGAACATGTTTATTGTCATGTCGATTGCCCGCATCTCCTTGCGCCACTACTTGCGTGCGATTTGGCCCTTTTTCATCGTCCTTATGGTAGCAACCCTGACTGTCGCCTTTGTACCGTGGATTTCGCTTGTGGTGCCGAGAACATTACTCTGAAAGAGATCGCAATGACTTATCGCTTTTCAGCCGACTATATTTTGCGCACTTGTGGGGATGCCGCGAAAACTGCACAGATTGCTGCCGGTGAACAATCATCGGGCACATTTGTAGAAATACCGGGTGAGGATGAAGCGCTGAAGCAGCGTTCTGCCGCTCAGGTCGAGCTACTTGAACAGGTTGAAGACCCTGGCACCCCGGTTTTGGCGGGCAGCGAGGGAGATGGAACACCTACAAGTTGGAAAATGCGGTTGTCGTGGCCGCTTGAGAATATCGGCCCTTCGCTGCCAAACCTTGTGGCAACAGTCGCCGGAAATATCGGGGAATTGAAACAGGTTGCCGGGTTGAAAATCACAGACCTGCATCTGCCTGCGCCGTTTTTTGAACGATACCACGGTCCCGGATTTGGTGTTGAAGGTACACGCAGGCTGGCTGGCGTTCATGAAGGCCCGCTTATCGGCACAATCATAAAACCCTCCGTTGGCCTCACCGCGGCAGGCACAGCGGCGCTGGTCGATGAGCTGTGTGAGGGCGGTATAGATTTCATCAAGGATGACGAACTTCAAGCCGACGGGACCCGGTGCCCCTTCGAAACCCGTTTTGAGAAGGTGATGGACGTTGTGGACCGGCATGCAGACCGCTCGGGCAGGAAAGTCATGTATGCGGTCAACATTACCGGAGAACTCGATGAAATGCTCCACCGTCACGAACTGGTACTGAAGCGCGGTGGCACTTGTGTGATGGTAAGCCTCAACTCCGTCGGAATGACCGGTCTCGCTGCCTTGCGAAACGAGACACAGCTGCCCATCCACGCACATCGCAATGGCTGGGGAATGCTCGGGCGACCAGACCATACCGGCTGGTCATATCCTGCCTGGTCCACATTATGGCGTGTAATTGGTGTTGACCACATGCATGTGAACGGTCTTTCAAACAAGTTCTGGGAAACGGACGAAAGTGTGATTGCCTCGGCACGGCACTGCCTTTCACCGCTACATTTCGATTTCCCAAACCGGGTGATGCCGGTATTCTCATCCGGGCAAACGGTATTGCAGGCCGCCCCGACATATCAGCAAACGGGATCGAGCGACCTGATCTTTTGCGCAGGTGGCGGAGTGGTTGCCCACCCGTCCGGCGTTGGCGCTGGTGTAAAGTCCCTGAGAGAATCCTGGCAAGCCGCATTCGAAGGGATATCCCTTGAAGCAGCAAGCGCCAAATCTTCCGTACTCAGGGAAGCGGTAGAAAAATTTTCATGACTATGACAAGCGACAGCATAAGACTTGCCTTTTACGGTGATGATTTTACCGGGTCTACGGACGCGATGGAAGTAACCGCATTTGCCGGATTGCGGACCGTCCTGTTCACCAGCATTCCCGGTGATGACTTGCTGGAGAGGTTCCGAGGATATGACGTCATCGGCATTGCAGGTACTTCGCGTGCGCGCAGTCCGGAATGGATGGAAGAAAATCTTCATGAAGCCTTCCGTGCCTTGCGCCGGTTGAACCCGCGTATCGTACAATACAAGGTTTGCTCGACATTCGATTCCTCACCTGAAGTCGGGTCAATCGGGCGCGCTGTTGATATCGGCATGTGCGAAGTCGGAGGAAATTGGTCGCCGCTGGTCGTGGGCGCCCCGCAACTCGGCCGCTGGCAGGCATTTGGCAACCTCTTTGCCCGCGCAAGCGACGGCACATACCGTCTGGACAGACACCCAACCATGTCACGCCATCCCGTCACACCGATGAAGGAAAGTGATCTGCGAATTCATCTTGGAATGCAGACAGAAAGACCTGTAACTGCGGTTTTCGGCCCTGACCTTCCAGCCTTTGAAACGGTAGCGCAAGGCGATGCGCCGTCAGCAGTTTTCCTGGATGTATTTGATGAAGCGACGCAGGAACATGCGGGCAGAATTGTCTGGACTGCAGCAATGAAGCAAAGGGTTTTTTCTGCATCTTCCTCTGGGTTGCAATATGCGCTGATATCCCATTGGAGATCTGCAGGGGAAATTCCGTCAATCGCCGAAGAAATACCAAAAGCACGCCCGGTAGACCATTTGCTTGTCCTTTCGGGTAGTTGCTCACCCGTTACGGCCGAACAAATTGATCATGCAGAGAGCGAAGGATTTACGACAATCCGTATCGACGTCATTGCAGCTACCGGAGAAGACATTGAAACCGAACTTTCACGGCTGGAGAACCTTGTTTCTATAGGGTTCACGCAATCCCGCGGCGTGCTGGTTTACGCCGCCCGGACGGTTGATGATCCGGCTTACTCGGCTCTTGAGCATGCAGCAGCAGGGCGAAACCAGAATTTTTCGAAAGCTCAACACATGCTTGGCGACTTCATGGGAAAGTTGGTTCACCGGCTTGTCCCAAAACTCTCCCTGTCAAGAATCGTTGTGGCTGGAGGCGACACATCGGGCAGGATCATAGGGAGTTTGCCCATACAAGCGCTGGAAGTTGCACATCCGCTTGCGAAAGGCGTTCCCATTTGCCATTGCCACTCGTCTGACAAGGCATTCGATGGTCTTCAGGTAGCTCTCAAGGGAGGGCAAATCGGCGATGCTTCATTATTTTCACGGGCGTTTGGCGGATAGTTTTTCCGCTCCTTACGGCATCAAGAATCGGGTTAGTGATTTTGCCGATTTAAAATCGAGTTGGTAAATTCAAATGCTACAATAAGTTAATTTGAATGATCATTCCCTCAACGTATTGATTTGCTGTACGTTTATGCCCCCGCCACATCAGGGCATACCCGTTCGTGACAGTGTCACTGTTACACATTCAACGTAACATCCGGGTTGACTTCGACTAATTGCGACATGCGAGCCTTGGGCTTAAACCCTGAGGTGACATATGACAAAAATAGGTTACGCACAAGTAAGTACCAGCGACCAGGACTATGATGGACAGATCGCAAAACTGGAAGCTGAAGACTGCGAGATCATTCGTTCCGAAAAGGTATCAGGTGTCAGTCTTAAAGACCGGCAGGAACTCAAAACCATTATTGAATTCTTGCGGCAAGGCTCATCCTCCCCCACTGAAGTGGTCCGGCCTATAGTTAGGAATTACCCTCTGATCCTTTGGACCAGTTTGGATCAAGCTGTATTCCGTACGATAACTCATTGATTCGAATTGAGTTTCAATCAGAATCTCTTGGAAGGTGTTGGATAGTTTTCGCCGCTACTTCCTTACGTATCGCTTACGTTTGGAAAACGCGGGTTCTTTCATCAATTGGTACGATTTGATGTTTGAGATTGGATATTGGTGTTGGCTTTGGTTCTGCTAGCGAATTGCATGCTGGCAACATGTGATTGTGATTAGTGGGTCTTCAGTTAGTGTGTCTTTGCGCGATATAGTCCACCATCTCCGGTCCGGTTAGCACCCGGGACGAGTTGCCAATGCGCACGAAGAATGTGTCATTGCCTTTGGCTGTTTTGGCGTATACTGGCTTTGACGCTGGTTTTACATCGACAAGACAAATGTCCTTCCCGTCGTTTGCTTCAAAGCGGATCTTGACCAGTGAAGCCACATTCGATTGACCGACAGCCCCCATGAGCATTGTTGACAACCAGTTTTCGTAGCCATCAATATCCTGCTTCTTAAAGTCCAGATCAGGTTGGATGCCGAGTAGATCGCCATCGTCGGAGATCCCAATACCCAGTGTGCCACCTTTAGCATTCATGAATGCGGCTACCGTCTTTATGATGCCTTCGTTGATGACCTTTTCCGGAATGTTGGGATCAAGTGGCTTGCGCGCAGTGGATTTGAACTCGATTTGGTTCGTTTCCATTTCTTGCAACAAATCCGCAACTGAAAGCTCTTTGGGTGGCCCCATAGCGATAATCTGGTCATAAACGCGCTTCACCAAACCTTCCCTTTGAACCCATAACCAATTGCGCGCTTTGGAATAGCACCGTGTTTTCCGTGGCTTGTCGGGCTATTTTGAATCAGTTTGTTGGGAAGAGACGCTGGTTCGCAGCCAAATAGCGGGAATATGAGAGAACGTCTCTTTAGACGGATGATATCACGCGGACAACGGTGATGCTTGAAGGGTGATTTGCGCGGCGTGATCAACCTCAAAAGCAATAGCGTGACCACAACAATCGATTAATACAACACTTCCATTACGATAGCAGTTCAGAAATCACAGGCCAATGCGGTTCCTTGTCCCCTGACTCGTTTCCTGTTTGATGTTTTGGTTGTTAATTACCACAGAGGATCATGGTGAGTACTGCGATTGCTCGAAGAGGCGGTTATCGGCTGCACTGGATTTCTCTTTCACCGCTGATTGCCGTAGTAGCAGGGGAACCAGTCATCCCCCCGCGAGTTGTTGTTGCATAACCATGTAATCTGTCATTGTCTGGAGAATGATAAGAACCGGTTTTTACAGGAAAACTTCCCGAAGGAGGCAATCGATTGTCTGATGGATCATGGAACCGGATTTATTGTGGGCGTCCACCTGAGCCGCCTGAAATCTGGTCAAACTGGAACTTCGACCCACCTCTCCTGGTTGCCCTGGCAATTCTTGCACTTGTCGTCGGGCGGGACCCGCGAGGACTGGCAGCCGTAACAGTACTGTTCATTGCTTTTGTATCCCCACTCTGCGCGCTGTCTTCTGCCCTCTTTTCTGCTCGCGTCGTCCATCATGTCTTGCTTACCGTAGTCGCTGCCCAACTGATTGGCTGGTATCTGCCATCGCGCAAAGCCCGGTCGGTAATGCTGCCTTTTGCAGTTTCAACACTGGTATTCTGGTTCTGGCACGCACCGGCGCCCTATGATCGCGCACTTTCACATATCGGCATTTACTGGTTGATGCAGATTACCCTGCTGGCAAGCGCTGTTTGGTTCTGGCGTGAAGTGTCCGCCCGCAACCGTTCGCCAGTCGAAGCCTTGACTTTCATCGTTATGGGGTTTGCGCAAATGGGTATGCTGGGTGCAGTTCTGACCTTTGCGCCGCAACCAATGTATGCGGCCCATGCAATCGCCCCCTTTGCGTGGCAATTGTCACCACTTGCAGATCAGCAAATCGGCGGATTGATCATGTGGGTACCGGCTGGCGTGCTTTATGCACTGGCCGCCATTTTCTTGTTGCCCCGTCCGTGGAGCAAAGCAGGGGATGAAATTACGTGACCGATTGGCTTGTTGTTCTGGTTCCGCTCTTCAAGTCGGTCCATATCACCGCATTGTGCGTGTGGTGCGGGGGGCTGATCGCAATGCCGCTCATGCTGGCTAAACACGATCCGGCAGTGCCACAGGAAGATTACGACCGTATCCGAAAGGCCACCCACCTTACCTACACGCTTGGCTTGACACCTTCGGCTGTCATCGCCGTCATTGCAGGTACATGGCTGATCTTTATGCGTGACACCTTTGCACCCTGGTTTTACGCCAAGCTGTTCTTCGTTATGCTATTGTTAGCTGCCCATGTATGGATCGGGCATGTACTGGTCCTTGTGGCTGAGGCATCGCACAAGGTGCAGCCTCCAAAGCCCTATTTGCCGATCAGTGCCGTTCTCGTTTCGGTTATCGGCATTCTCGCCCTGGTGCTGGGAAAACCGGAACTCGACTGGATTCAGTTTCCGTCCTGGTTTCTTGAGCCCATGGATGGCCGTTTGCCCTTCGAAGTGCCAAGATTGTAATCGAAGACGAGCTTACCACCATGCCAACCCGTCACAATAACCATGATTACGCACAGCCCGGACAACAGGATTCCGTAGGGCAAGACTGCTTCTTCGTATCCGCTGAGACGGTGTCCCCAGTTGGCCGCAAGAAATGCCAGCAATGTGACAGCAATGATGAAATGCGTCCAGGCTGGCGCGCGCGCACGGATGCCAGGCACGAACAGCAGCTCAGCGGTGCCGGAAAAACCGGAAAACATCCCGAACAGAAAACCGGTACCTGCTGCCCAAAGCGCAGCGCGGGCCCAAAAGGCGTCTCCGGTCCACCAGTAGATGAGGTCGGCACCGAATACGCAGAATGTCAGGGCCACCGGAAAAGCAACACTCATCGCATGAATGGGATGGCCGAGAATAGCAACGCGCGATTCCGTCAGATGATGACCCGGGAGCTCACTAATCGGATCAATCAGATCTTCTGTTCCGTCTTGGCTCTTCTGATCGGTCAAATGCGTCTCCTTCGATTGTCGCTGGCTGCCATCCTAGTGGCGATTGTCACCGGTTGCCAAGGCCGACTATCAACCCTTGACCCGGCCGGACCGGCAGCAGAAACCATTGCCTTACTCTGGAACGTCATGTTTGTCGGCTCGGCCGGTATCTTCATTCTGGTAACGATTCTGCTGGCGATGTCGTTCCGCGCGAAGCGGTCGAACAGCAGCGAAACCACTCTGGAGCGTGCCTGGATCATCGGACTGGGTATTTGTTTCACGATGACTGTTCTTGCAATACTCCTTGCCTACGGCATCATTGCCGGCAACCGGTTGACGGCAAGCCACTCGGAAGATGCGGTGAAGGTTTCCGCCAGAGCCGACCGTTCGGGCTGGACATTCAGCTATGATGCAAGACCCGGTCACGCAACCCGGGATATCCTGCACATACCAGCCGGCCAGAACGTCACGGTTTCAATCACGACCGGCGATGTCATTCACAGTTTCTGGGTGCCACGCCTCGCCGGAAAGCTTGATGCAATTCCCGGCCACGTCAACACATTGAAACTGCGGGCAAACGAGCCCGGAACCTATGCAGGCCGCAGTGCGGAATACAGCGGCCCCGGCTATCTGGGGAACCGTTTCGAAGTGCGGTCTCACGGGGCTGATACCTGGCAGGCTTTTTTGCAGGGAGAACTGGATTGAACGCGTTGAAACTCCATCGCAAGCTTGATGCAATCTGGTCGTCAGAACCAGGCTGGAGAGGCTGGTTCAGTACGGTCAACCATAGCGATCTCGGACGGATGTTCCTCGGAACCGCGTTCTTCTATTTTGCGATTGGCGGCATCCTTGCCATGTTGATCCGCGCCCAATTGGCGACCCCGCATTCGGCCTTTGCGGGAGAAGAGGTCTACGCCCAACTCTTCACGATGCATGGCACGATCATGATGTTCCTGTTTGCCATTCCGGCTATTGAGGGACTGGCTGTCTACATGATCCCGAAACTGCTGGGAACACGCGATCTTGCCTATCCGCGCCTCACCGCATATGGCTACTGGTGCTACGTGTTCGGTGGCGCGATGCTGCTTTTTTCTCTGGCCGCAGGGATCGCCCCGAATGGCGGCTGGTTCATGTATCCGCCGCTAACCGGCCCAATCCATTCACCAGGAATCAATACGGATTTCTGGCTGATTGGCATTACCTTCGTTGAAATTTCCGCAATTTGTGCTGCAGTCGAACTTACCGTTTCGATCCTGAAATTCCGCGCACCGGGCATGTCACTCGACAAAATGCCAATCTTTGCATGGTACATTCTCGTAACGTCACTGATGATCCTGACCGGTTTCCCGCCGCTCATACTGGGTTCCATCCTGCTTGAACTGGAACGTGCCTTCGGCTTGCCGTTCTTCCAGGCGGACCTCGGTGGTGACAGCCTGTTGTGGCAACATTTGTTCTGGCTGTTCGGTCACCCGGAGGTTTACATCATCTTCTTGCCTGCCGCCGGCATCATTTCCACCGTGCTGCCGGTCATGGCGCGTACAACATTGCTTGGTTACGGTTGGGTCGTTGCAGCAGCGGTAGCGTTGGCTTTCCTGAGTTTTGGCCTTTGGGTCCATCACATGTTCACCACCGGCATCCCGCATATGGGGGTGGCATTCTTTTCAGCCGCCTCGACGCTTGTCGCAGTGCCAACCGCCGTACAGGTCTTTGCCTGGATCGGCACAATGTGGAAAGGCCGTCCGGAACTGCATCTGCCGATGCTACACATCCTCGGGTTTTTCATCACCTTCGTCATAGGCGGGCTGACCGGGGTCATGGTCGCTATCGTGCCTTTCGACTGGCAGGTGCATGACACAGCTTTCGTAACCGCACACCTGCATTATGTGCTGTTCGGAGGCTTCGTCTTTCCTCTACTCGCCGGCCTCTACTACTGGCTGCCACTTTTCACCGGGCGACAGCGGTTCTTCAAATTGGGGGAGATCGCCTTTGCGCTCGTTTTCATTGGCTTTCACGGGACATTCCTAGCCATGCATTGGGTCGGGTTGCTTGGCCAGCGCCGACGTATCTACACCTATGATGCAGACGCCGGCTGGACGACAATCAACTTCCTCTCTTCGCTCAGCAGTTTCATCCTCGCCATTGGACTGGCGCTCGTCTTGATAGACATTCTGATGCACATGTTTGCGACAGTGCGTGGCAAACGTAATCCCTGGGGCGCGGGAACGCTGGAATGGGCAGCGATGTCACCGCCACCATCCTACAATTTCGCCAGCCTGCCGGTAGTAAGGACCCGTGATCCGTTCCGGACTGATACCGATCTCGCCGAGCGCATCGCCAAAGGAGAAGGATATCTGGCCAAGCCAAACGGCAATCTTCGCGAAACGCTGACTGTCGATGTTGCCAGCGGCAAACCGGACTACGTTGTCCGCTATTCCGCCAACACCCGCCTGCCGATCACGCTGTCCGCGGTTACGGGCCTTTTCTTTCTCTCGCTTCTCCTCAAAATATATTGGTTTACACCTGTTGCAGTCATAGCAATTGCGATTGTGACATGGCGATGGGTATGGAGTTCTGGAAGCCGAAACGACAGCGGACTGGTCAGTGTCGCTGCCAACACCAAACTTGCACTTGCGGAGACCGTGGAGGCATCACCGGGCTGGTGGGGAAGCACATTTCTGCTGGTCGCCAACGCCACCTTTTTCGGTTCACTGATCTTCGGGTATGCCTTTTTGTGGACCATCGCGCCCGGCTGGCCACCGCCACAATGGCTTGAACCGTGGGCACCAGAACTGCTGGCCGGAACTGGCAGCGCAATTGCAGCATCCGCCTTCATTCGAATGGCGATGCGGCAAAACCGGAACGGACAATCACCACAATCCGGTTGTCTGCTGGCTTTTGCAGCCACCATCATGACAGCTGTCTCGCTATGTTCCTTGATGCTGCGCATTCCCGATCCAACCGGTCATGCCTACGGTGCGACACTTCTGTTTATCAGTGGCTACGGCCTGTTCCACACCCTTTTGTCTGCACTGATGCTTGCATTTCTCTCAGCCCGTATTTCTGCAGGGTTTGTATCTCCGCAACGCAAAGCCGCACCCGCGATCGTCCGTCTCTGGACCGATTACGGAGCTGCCACGGCAACGGTTTGTCTTGTCATCTCACATCTCCCCGCGTGGCTGACATGAGCGATGTGATCCGCATACTCTTCGCGCCACTAATCTGGCTGGCTGCTTTCAGCTTAATCTACGGCCTGCACGGATTGGGGTGCGCAAGTGATATGGCGAAAAGCGAAACGACGATCGGTGACAATATTTGGCCGGTTGTTCTGATACTGGCATGGCTGATCGCGATTGGAATTCAGATTGTCGTGATAATCGGTTTCAGACAAACCAAGCCGCACCTGGCATTTACTGGCCAAGTCAGTGGCATTCTGGCATGGACCGCGCTCGTGGCAACCGTCTGGTCGCTGTTTCCCGTCATGGTCATGACCGGGTGCACGTGAGCATGATGCCTGACTGTGATCTTACAAATGAAAACACGCCAGTCGTTCAGTCATGACAGATTTCACTGATTTTCCGCTCATGCTCAACCTGCTGTTTTTTGCTGTCGCCGCCGCAGCGGTTTGGTGGGCCGGTACCCGTCTTGCGCTCTACGCAGACGCCATCTCGGATATCTCAGGTCTTGGGTCGGCATTTGTCGGTATGATCCTGCTTGGCGGGATAACTTCGCTGCCGGAAATCGCGGTTTCGGTCAGTGCCGGGTTTTCCGGTGAGGCGGCATTGGCCGTCAACAACTTGCTAGGCAGCATCGCATTGCAGATTGTCGTGATCGCAATGGGCGACTACGTGCTTGGCGGACGGGCCTTGTCATTTGTTGTCGGCAAGCCGCGCGTGCTTCTTCAGGGCGTTTTCGGTGCCATGCTACTGGCCATACTGATCGCAGCCGTAGGTGTGGGTGATTTCGCCATTCTTGGTGCCGGAGTGTGGAGTTTCGGACTGTTCATGATGGCTGGAGGCCTGCTTTGGTTCGTCTCGCGTGAAAGCAAACGCAAGAGCGGTTGGGAACCGACCGGATTTCCGGATCTGGGTGATGCAATTGAACCGCAGGGAAAACCGGAAACGATCAAGCGGGCCCTGTCGCTGACGTTTGGGGTTGCCGTGGTAATTCTGATGGCAGGTTTCATTCTGGCCCGTACCGGCGATGCAATTGCCCAACAATCCGGTCTTGGTACAAGCTTCATCGGAGTTACGCTGATCGGTTTCGCGACTTCCCTGCCGGAAATATCAACACTTTTGGCGGCTGTGCGACTGCGCCGTTACATGATGGCATTCGGCGATATTTTCGGAACCAACATTCTGAACATTGCTCTTATCTTTTTGATAGATTTGGCCTATCCAGGCCCGCCGGTGATAAACGAGGTCGGCGCATTTTCGCAGGTTGCTGCCGCGCTCGGCATCCTGCTGACGCTGCTTTATGTATCCGGACTGATAGAAAGACGCGACGAAACCGCAGGCAGGCTCGGCATCGACAGCTGGGCGGTTTTGATTGTCTACTTTACCGGCATCATGATGCTCTACACCTTGCGGTAAAAAGCTACCAGAGTACCACCATCAATATCACGCTGCCTGCCAGGCCTGCTGCGAAGACCCATCTCTGCCAATTCTTGCGTAAAACGATGGTTCCCTGCCTTGTATCGGCGGAGGAATACGCGGTTTTTGATGAGCCAGACTTTTCTTGTTGCTCGTGTTCCGTCATCAGATCGGATAGCCGTAATGGAGGTAAAGGTCTTCCCTGTGGCTGCGCTGAAGACTGTCAAGATCAGAAGGCGTGGGGCTTTTCTCGATCTGTTCCTTTGTCATTTCGAACGAAATCAACCGTTCTGACCATGAAACATTTTGTGCCCACTCAGGAGCGACAATTACCAGTTTTCCCGGCAACCAGTTGCCCGTGTCAATGTTCAGGAAAGCAACTCGCCAATCTTCAGGGTCAATAATAAAATCCACTACCGTGCCGATCTTTCCGTCGGTTGCCTGAACTTCATATCCGGTCACTTCGTTCATGCTGCGAAGGTGTCTGTCTTTTTCGGAACGTTCTTGCTGCGCTTGCATGTCCGCCTCAGGCATTTCGCTGTAGAACATGGATGGCAAAACAACACCATGGGCACCCGCAAAGTAAACTGACGCATGCGGTTGCAGATACCATTCACGCTCATTGGCCTCGGAAACCGTTTCACGGCTGGATGCCTTCGGCGCATTCTTGATATTTTCCTGCATCAGCGTAGTGACGAGACGGTTGTGATCCAGATCAATCTCGATCGGTTCAACGGTTCTGATCAATACCTTGTTGGATGAGAACCAGCCGCCTGTCTCAATTACGGCAAAACTTGCTGCCCAATCCCGGTCATCGACATAGAGGTCGGCAAGGCTGCCGATGTTTTCATCCTCACTGAAGAGCGGAAAGTTGTGAATATCGTTATAGGACATATACATATCGAAACCCTCCTTTTGGTTTGTATGGAGTTAACGCCTCAGAAGATGAATCGGTCCCAGGAACCATAACTTTGTGTTACAGGCCCCCGCGGAAGCGCAAAAACAACAAGCGCCAGTCCGCACAGAATGGAGTTGGCGAAAAGCAGCAAACCGGTATCGTAGAAAAACGGTGTGAAAAGCAGCACCGTTCCAAGAATGACATTGAGAAAGCGAAATGCGCGGGCAACGGTCGCAAACGCGGTTACGATCACGGTCAATGCCAATGCTCCCACCATGTGGTTGACCGAGGCAATTCCGCTATCGATGTTGAATACCCAAGGTGTCAACATCAGCCAAATCGCAATCACGCCCGACACCCCTAGGCTCCATGTTACCCAGATCCCGCCGGTCAGCATGTCTTTCACAATGACCAGGGGTGATTGTTCAAAATCATCACCTTTTCTTGAATTACGGCCATCGTCCGTGTCACCGGTCAGGAAAATTCTCAGTACCGGTTGTCCCGCCTTGTGCCGACGAACGAGAAACTGGCAGGTTGCCACAAGTTCATCGACCGAATAGGGAATCTGCAACAGCATTGCGGCAGCCAAAATCAGGCAAATGGTACAATAGGTGCCGATCAGGATTGGCTGAATGATGATGAAGAAGATGGAAATCGCACCCAGCGGAACGATCATCAGCCCGAACAGCAGCGTCAACCAGGGCATTGTCCGCCAGCGCCGTTCCGAACCGATAATGCCGACAATGATCTCAAGCGCATAGGTGACCGCGCCAATCCCTGCATCCGGCACAGGCCAGGCCTTCGATACGGATGAAGTGACAATCTCTTCGGTTCCGTTTTTGCCATCGTTCGGCACGCCGTTGAAAACCGGCTCCCAAACGCCTGGAATGCTCTCCAGTTGATAGGCAGTGAGGTACCGCGAGCCGATCAGTCCGACGACAGCAAGAATGATGACCGGAATGCGCTGGAACCAACTTGAGGGGTTGTAGGTCCATCCTTTCGGGATGGTCGGGCCTGTCTGTTCTGCTGTTGCCGACACACCGGGTGCCGGCCTGATTGCCAAGGCAAGACTGACAACAAGAATTCCGCAGATTGTTGCGTTGAGATAGGCAGCCCCGCTTTGTGTCCAGGTAACGAGCGGCGCCATCAGCAACCAGCATCCAATCAGGGCACATGCAAACCGCGCCCAGGGTGCGCGCCATGACAGGGAAATAAAGGCGAAGGGTAGCAACAGCAGACCTGTAGCGTAGTCGCTCAATGCCATCCATGTTCCATGATAACCCAGCAAGGGTGGCGAAGTGACAAGCCAGCCAGCCAGTCCCATGTTCACCAGGTGTGCCCAGATATTGGCACGATGCTCACGGCGGTATTGGCGCTCATTGCGAACACGTATCGTTTCCACATCCGCATCACGTGCAGCCGCTGACGCCAGCCAGGGCGGTTCGAGGATGCCGTTCATCTCATACCAGTCGGCCGGGTTTTCCTTCAATGACCCGACAAGCTCCTCAATCCCTTCATGAATATTGTGCTTGGGCTCCCAGCCAAGCAATTTCCTGGCACGAGTAATATCAAGCGCATAATGGTCCGAAGCCATGTCAATCATGAAGGGGCGGATAAAGGGCTTTTCGCCCTGGTCATATTCGTCCGGAACCAGCGGCTCTGATACTGCTTCAATCCAGGCACCGGCTTTGGCAAACGGCGCCGGAGTAACCAGTGTCGGCCACTCCTCTTCCCCGTGAATGAGCTCACCAATACGCTCCTGCAGGGCGTGATAGCTCATTGCCTGGCTTTCCCCGACAAGAATGGCAGTCCCGCTTTCGATGTCCGCGCGCCGGTCGACCGTGCGGCGGAAGGCATTAATCATGTCTTCGCGGTGAAGGAAAGACTGTCCGGTCTTAAGGTCGCCTGAATAAAGACGGCTCTTGAAATCCCGTTCATAAATTCGTGCAATTTGGTGGGACAGGGTCGGCACGGCGGTCTGGTCATCATAAAGGCCGGCCAGACGCAACAGGACATACGGAATCCCGCCCGCATTTTCCTCAATAATCCGCTCTACCCTGGCTTTTGACTCCGGATAGGCCCAACCCGGCTCAATCGGTTGCGTCTCGTCGATCCGTTCTCCGGGCGTGCAAGGCTGATGGACGAGCATTGTGCTCGAATAGACGAATTGCTCAACGTCAAAAGCCTGCAAAGCTTTCAGCAGATGTTTGGTCCCTCTCTCGTTGACCGCTTCATATAACGGGCTCTCCTTGCCTGAAAAATCAAAATATGCAGCAAGGTGAACTACCGATGCGATCTTGTCTCCATACTGTTCACGGAACCTGGAGAGGGAGAGTTCGACCGCAGCGCTATCAGTCAGGTCGACCGCGACGATATCGCAAACATCACTGTCCGTATCCGTGTCGAGACCGACCACACGGTAGTCCGGCTGCAATGCGGTTGCCAGCGCCGTTCCAATATTACCGGCTGCCCCGGTGATCAAAATGATGGGTTTTTCGCGACGAGTCATGAAACAAAAAATATTGTACTGACTGATCCAACGCACAACTTCCGGAAAAGATGCATTCTGCCTTCAAGTATTTTCATTCGTGTGGCAAACTGCTCTTATGGCAGAATATAGCGACCAAAACCTTGAGCACGTGCTGGAGGATCCGGGTGCATATTTCGACCGTCCCGACGAAGTTGCCGCTTCCTCCCTGACGACCAAAAACAAGCTGCTTGTTCTGAATGCCTGGCGGCGCTGGTTACTGTCGGACGAGTGGCACGCCGAAAACACCGATGAAAGCCAAGCTAACAAACAGCTTGCTGAAATCGAAATGACTGAACACAAGATTAGTGCTCAGGGGAAAAGTGATTGAGGTTCCGTGCGCCGGAAAGCATGGTCCAGCCTGCTTCAAAGGGCAAGTCTCCCGAAACACTTGAAATCAGTGATTATCAGCACTGGCTTGCAACGCTCCCTTCAGCAATAGAGCCAGAGCATGCTCCCTCATTCCGGCAGGAACATCCAGTCCCATGCGTTTCAAACATTCCCGGTCACTTTCTGACACCTGCCCTGTCAATCCGGACCAGCCCAGGCCAGCCAGTTTCAACTTCGAATTCTGCGCAGACTTCAGCATCGACAGTGCCGGGATCAGGCGCTGTTCGATTTTGCTGAAATCGGTTCCAAAAGGATAGCGTGGCAGACTTCCGTCCACGCGGTAGGGGCGCAACCATTGTTTGAGCTTTTCAGTTGTATTGGTACAACATTCATCAGAAATGCGATAATCTTGACCGATCTTGCCCTGCTCCTGGGCCTTGGCCAGCAATTCGTTCTGAAAGCGGCTATCGGTGACATCAAGAAGCGAAGACACAGTGTCTGAGTCTGACCTTCCTCGCAGATCGGCAATGCCGTATTCGGTTATCACCACATCCTTCAAATGCCTGGGAATTGTCGTATGCGGGTAATTCCAGACAATATTGGACTGGGGGCCACTATTGCCCTCCCTGCTCGCCTTGACGGTTATGATCGAACGGGCATCCTTCAATGCAAAAGCCTGGGTGACGAAATTGAACTGCCCACCCACCCCACTCACCACTTGGCCGTCTCCGGTACCATCCGAGACAACGCTTCCTGACAACGTCACCATCATCGCATTGTTGACGAAGCGTGCCTTGACCCGCGCAGCACGCTTTTCCGCTTCATTGCCGTAAATCTGGTTGGTGAAGGACACCGGCTTCATGACGATTTTCGCACGCTGCTCAACCGGCATGTCACGCAGCGTCTTGTAGAAGGCGCGCGATTCGACAAAAAAGCCGGCATGAACGGCGGCGCCATCAACTTCACGCGTGAGAATACCACCAGTGTAAAGCTGCAAGAGTCCATCGACCAGCATTTCAGTGACCGAGTAGAGGCCTTGCTCGAAACGGATTCCACTCACAGTCAGATCATCTGAATGTTGGGTGATCCGGGATGTGCCGGAATCACGACGTATTTTTTCTCCATCAGTTTCACGTTTGTTGAAGGGGCACTCGCGAATGATCCGGATCCACGTCTCCGGATCGTTGTGTCGCAACAACAAAGCGTGTGCCACCGCATCTCCGATTGAACCGATTCCGATCTGGATCGTGCCGCCATCCTCGATTAATCGGGAGACGTGCAGCCCAATTGCCATCTCGACATCTCCGATGGGCTGCTTGACTGCTGAAAAGAGTTCAAAATCGCTTTGTGAATTTTCGAGCAGTAAATCAACCTGATCCGACCCGATTTCAGCTGCTTCACCCGACATGAATGGCAGTTCGCTGTTCACCTCCCCAGCCAGCAGGAAATCCATCTTGCCATTGGCACGGTCTGAAACAAGGTCGGCTGTAATGTCGGTATTGCAGGAAAGACTGAAGCAGTCATCGCCGCGCGCCAGAAGTTGCGCGACAACATTTGGCTTGCGGGCAACCAGGAAATCATAAGCGTGTGTATAATTCGCAGAGATATAGTTTTGCTGAACCCGCTCCACCCCCTTCCACTTGCCTGCAAGCAAAAAGAATTCGCTGACTTCGATATTGCCCGGAAGTTCTCCACGATGAAGAAGCTCGGCATAATGCAGCGCTGGGTATCTGCCGAACAGTCTGTCCTGGGCCGGATCAAGAAAACGCTTTTGCAGGTCGTTTCCGGCCTGATCGCCCGGACGTTCCAGGGTCAACGCTGTGAAAATTTCGAGATGTATCGATGTATCCTCGACAGCCGCCTTTGTCAGCGCGTTGACGATTGTGTTGGCCTTGCCAAGCCCGAGAGGCAGTGCGAGACGAATATTGCCCTCGCAATGCTCGATAATTTTCCGGACGATAGCGTCTGCATTATCAAAGGTTTGCACGGATTGCACTCCGGCTAGCTGTCTTTGCCGTTCAACCCGGACCAGCCCCTGTCCGGTTCAAAGCGCGGCCCGTGTTTATTCCTCAATTCCGAAATTTTATTACGGATTTCATCCACCCCCCTGTCTCGGGCGTAATTCATCGGTCCCCCACGAAAGGGCGCAAAACCAGTGGCAAAGATCATGGCGCCATCGATCACATCAGTATCCTCGACAATCCCTTTTCGCAAACATTCGACGCAGGCATCAAGCATTGGCAGGATCAGCCGGTCAAGCATGTCATCAGGTGCCTTGGCAAGGTCGGGCACGTCTTCTTTCTGGACCTTGCCATCCGACCACTTGTAGAACCCCTGCCCGGTTTTGCGGCCCAATTCACCTTTTTCAACCTTTTTGCGCAGCCAGTCCGGAATCTCTGGCATCGGCTTTTCGAGATTGCCCTTCAGGCTTTCGGCAACATGCAGGCAGATATCAAGCCCTACCTGATCGGCCAGTTCAATCGGCCCCATCGGCATACCGAACTGCTCCGCCGTCCGGTCAATCACTACCTTCTCGTGGCCCTCGTCAAGCAACATCAAGGCTTCCATCAGATAGGGCATCAAGGCCCGGTTCACAAGAAAACCAGGATAGCTTTTCACAGGCGCAGGCAAGCGTGAAATACTTCCCGTAAATGCATTCAATCGCTCAAGTACGTTCTTCTCTGTCTTGTCATGATAAACAATCTCGACAAGCTGCATTTTCGAAACCGGGTTGAAAAAATGCACTCCGGCAAAACGGGCAGGATTTTTCAGTGCTGTTGCCAGCTCCGGAAGTTCCAGGCTCGATGTGTTGGTTGCCAGAATAGCCGTCGCCTTCATTCGCGGCTCGATCGCCTTGTAAATTTCCCTTTTCAGTTCCGGCTTTTCCGGCACGGCTTCAATAACAAGGTCGGCCTGCGCAATCCCGTGCCCTTGTGGATCAGGGATCAACCGGTCAAGTGCATCACGCGTTTCGGTACCTGATAGATGCTGGTCGTTGCACAGCGCTTTCGCTTCTTTCAGAGCTTCTCCAATCGGCGCGTTTTTCACGTCACCGAGAGAAACCCGAAAACCCCTGACAGCACACCATGCTGCAATTTCACCGCCCATTGCTCCGGCCCCGATAACATGGACATGCGAAATGCCGTGCTCGCCATCGCCAATATTCTTGAGCTTCTCCCGCAAGAAGAAGACACGGATCAGGTTTTGGGCAGTTTGGCTGGTCAGCAGTTTGGCAAAGGATTTTATTTCACCACGCTGCATTTTCTCCCGGTCACCGTGATGTTCTTCCCAAAGATCAATGAGCGCGTAAGGCGCGGGATAATGGTCTTGCGAAGCACGTTCTGCCGTTTTCGCGCGCATCTGGCGGGCGGCAAAACTGCGGGCTGGTGACAGGATGAAAGCAGAACTTTTGAGCCCCGGCTCCTGTTTTGCAATTTTACCGTCAACAATCGCATTGATGGCATTTTTCAAATGCCGTTCTTCAACAACCAGATCAGCGATTCCAAGCTTTTTCGCCTTTTTGGTATGTGCGTTCGAACCGGTCAGCATCATCGTCATTGCCTCGACCGGGTCAATAAGTTCCGTCAACCGGAATGTCCCGCCAAGACCCGGATGCAGGCCAAGACGCACTTCGGGAAAACCAAAACTCGCACCTTCAATTGCAACACGGTAATCGGTGGCCAGCGCCAGTTCAAAGCCCCCGCCAAGTGCATACCCATGCACAACAGTAATCGTCGGAAAACTGAACTTCTCTATACGGTCGAAAATGGCATGACCCAGATTGAGTTGCTCTTCCACCTTGCCACCATCGGCAAGACCGCGAAATTCCGTAATGTCGGCACCCGCCACAAAAGCCGATGACTTGGCGGAACGGATGACCAGTGCCTTCGGCTTTTCATTGTCGATCAAGTCAAGTCGCTCGTCGAGTTCCTTCAAAACCGATTCCGAAAGGGTATTCGCACTTGAATCATGCCGGTCAAGCACCAGCCAGGCAATATCGTTCTCATCGCGTGCAAGCCGCCAGTGCCGGTTTTTCTCCGGTCTGGTTGCCGGACCCAATTCCGGTTTGATGTGTTGCAAATGGTCGAGAACCTTTCCCATCATCATCTCCTCACACCACTTCCAGCAACATGGCACCAGCCAAACCGCCACCAATACATTCGGTGGCAATGCCACGTTTCTTTTTCAGTCGCTTCATCGCATTGGCCAGATGCAAGACGATGCGGCTGCCGCTGGTCCCGACAGGATGGCCCAACGAGATCGCACCACCATCGACATTCAGCCGGTCACGCCCGATCTTGCCGAAGGTTTTGTCAAGGCCGAGTACATTTTTGCAGAATTCCTTGTCCTGCCACGCCGCAAGACATGCGAGAACTTGCGCAGCGAAGGCCTCGTTCAATTCCCAAAGATCAATATCCTTTTTCGCCAACCCGTTGCGCTGCATCATCGGCGTCGTACACATTACGGGACCAAGGCCCATTATGGATGGATCAAGACCCGCCCACTCGCTATCCCTGATTTCCGCCAATGGTTCCAAGCCGTGTTTTTGCACAGCGTCTTCCGACGCAAGAATTACCCAGCAGGCACCATCTGTAATCTGCGAGGAGTTACCCGCCGTAACCTTCCCGTACGGCTTCTCAAAGACCGGGTTCAACTCGGACAGCTTCGCGACAGATGAATCTGGACGCACACCATCGTCTTTTTCATAAACATTTCCGTCACGGTCAAAGGCTGGCTCCACCTCCCCTTCCAGCCACCCTTGCTCTTGGGCCGTGGCAAGGCGATGCTGGCTTTCGACGGCGTATTGATCCGCATCCTCGCGCGAAATGTCGAAATGATGCGCCAGCACTTCGGCGGTCTGCCCCATGTTCAGTTCGGTAATCGGGTCAGTAAGGCCACGCTCAAGTCCGATGACCGGCTTGAAGAACTCGGGCCGCAGTCCGCTCATCTGTTTGGCGGTATCGAGCGGGCCTTTCGCCCGGGCCAGACCGGCGTACCATTCAACCGCTTCTTCGCGCATGACCAAGGGAGCATGACTGAGCGCTTCAGCACCACCGGCAAGAATGAGATCGCTCTCGCCCTGGCGGATATATTTGTAAGCCGTATCAATCGATTGCATGCCGGAACCGCAATTGATCTGTACAGTGAAAGCGACCATTGCATCGCCCATTCCAAGGCGCAGCGCTGCAACGCGTGACGGGTTCATCTCGTCAGCAATGACATTGACGCAGCCAAGAATGACCTGATCAAATGCATCACGGGAGAAGGGCTGACGCATCAGCAGCGGCCGACCGCACTGGACAGCCAGATCGACGGGGGTGAAGGGCCCCGGCCCGCCCCTGGCTTTCAGAAACGGCGTGCGCGCACCATCGACAAGATAAACTTTCCGGTTGTTCGAGTCGCTGCCTTGTCTGTTTGGAAACGTGGAAGCTTTTGTCATTCCGCAGCCTTCGGTACTTCCGGGTCAATATTCATGCGCGGACCTTTCCTCCCTGTTATTTCTTCCGGGGCAAAATCATCGACTGCAATCACTTTTGCGACCGCTTCCCCGGCCTGTTGAAGTTTTTTCACCTCGTCTGCGGACAGAACCCCGGATTTCTCAGCCTCCGCAAGCGGCTTGCCCGAGTCACGCAGTTTCTTGCGTATCGGTTCGGTCTTGCAAACCATTTCGAACGCATTGTTCAACTCATGAATGCCATCCGTTCCACAGCCACGATATAAGTTCTGAACCAGACGGTTCCGTGTCTCAGATGGTTTGTATAGAAGCTCCGCGCATTTTTTTGTCAGCTCATCTGTTGGACCAAGATTGGAGCCACCCGGTATGGTCAGAAACCGTACAAACCAGGCTGCGATGCGCGACGGCATGTTGGCAAGAACCTCGTCCAGACTGCCCTGGATCCGGGAAAGTCCGTCATCTACAGCATATTGCAATACCGGCAAATCGTCCTCCTGCCGACCTTCGTCATCCCAGCGCTTCAGCGCCGCAGACAGCAAATAAAGCTCGGACAAGACATCGCCCATACGCGCCGACAACATTTCACGGCGCTTGAGATCCCCCCCAAGTGTCAGCAATGCCATGTCCGCCGTTAACGCAAAGGCAGCAGCCCATCGGGACAGCTTGCGATAATACCCTGTCGCCTCGCCGGCGTCAGGAGCTGGCGCAAACATGCCCCCGGTCCAGGCCCGGAACCAGGCTTTGAAAAGGTTCCCTGTCGTATGGCTGACATGCGCCCAAAATGCCTTGTCAAAATCATCAAGTGCCTTGTCATTGTCTTTCTCCTGCAACGCCAGCATTTCCTCGAGAATATGCGGGTGACAGCGGATGGCACCCTGACCGAAGATGATCATGTTTCGCGTCAGGATATTGGCACCCTCTACCGTAATGCCGACCGGAACGGCACGATGCATGTTGCCAAGATAGTTCTTCGGACCATCAATGACTGCTTTGCCAGCATGAACATCCATCGCGTCGTCCACTGCTTCGCGCATGCGGTATGTTGCGTTTGATTTCATGATGCCGGAAATGACGGCAAGCGCACGGCCCTCGTCGAGGCCTGCACAGGTAAGCTGGCGACCGGCATCAAGTACATAGGCTTCTGCAGCCAATCGCCCAAGCCGACGCTGAATGCCTCCGAATTTGCTGATCGGAATACCGAACTGCTCGCGCACGCGCGAATACGCTCCGGCAGTATGTGCAGAAAACGCCGTTGCTGCGGCAGACAACGAAGGCAGGGAAATACCCCGCCCCACCGCCAAGGCACTCATCAGCATCATCCAGCCTTTTCCGGCATAGTCCGGTCCGCCGATTATGTGATCAAGCGGTATGAAAACATCATGCCCCCTGGTTGGGCCGTTCTGGAACATCTGGCCGCTCGGAATGTGCCGTCGACCGATTTCCACCCCCTGGAGCGCAGTTGGAACAAGAGCACAGGTAATGCCAAGATCTTCCGTTTCACCAAGCAGTCCGTCCGGATCATGCATCTTGAAAGCAAGGCCGAGCACCGTCGATACCGGACCGAGTGTGATATAACGCTTGGACCAGTTGAGCCTGAGGCCAAGCACCTCCTCGCCTTGCCACTTACCTTTGCTGACAACGCCGGAATCAATCATGGCCGACGCATCTGAGCCTGCCTCTTCGCTGGTCAGTGCAAAAGCCGGAATTTCATCCCCTGCAGCCAGGCGCGGCAACCAGTAATCCTGCTGCTCTTTTGTACCGAACATGTGCAGCAACTCACCCGGCCCGAGCGAGTTCGGCACCATGACCGTAACACCAAGCGCGATTGATTTGGTCGAGATTTTGCGAATGATTTCCGAATGGCCATAAGCAGAGAAGCCAAGTCCGCCATGCTCCTTCTTGATGATCATTCCGAAGAACTTTTCCCTGCGCAGATAGTCCCACACGTCTGCGGGAAGATCGCCATCTTCCCAGTTGATGTCCCAATCCTTGACCATGGAGCAAAGCTTGTCGCACTGGTTGTCCATAAAGGATTGTTCGTCTTCGGACAGTACAGGTTTTTTCGTGCTTAGCAGTTTGGACCAGTCGGGCGAGCCGGTAAACAACTCGGCATCCCACCAGACTTCCCCGGCATTGAGCGCCTCTTGTTCAGTGTTTGACAGCGAGGGGAGTGCGCCTTTGGCCCATCTGAATATTGGTTTGGTAATCCGGTCGCGACGAAATTGTCTGATATTCATTCAAATTTCCAATGGTTCGTGCAAGTTCAATGCACCGGTCCGCATTTTGTTTCCCGTCGCATTTCAGATTTTTCAAAATCATTCACACAGCATCATTGAACGAGGCCACGCCTTCAACTCCAATATTGGCTGATACAAAACCGCCTCCTCTCCGGATGGAAAAGGCCAGTCGGGGCCGAATTCTCTTGATTACAACACAAAAAAAATCTGGATCAGGTAACTGCCGGATGCTGTCAGCAGCAGGATATGGATGCAAGCGCTTCGATACCGTTTAGCGTAACTGAAAACATTGTATTCGACCGGTCTTGTTCCGGGCTAATTCACATTGCCCGGATTATCCGGCTTTGCTGGCCACTTTATAAGGTGAAATTCTCTGTACCTTGCGGCCATTGAAGAATGGGGAACCCGGAGGTTTCTTGTGTGCCCAGCCAATTTGTTGGCAGTTCATCAAGTCATGAATTAAGCAAGCTCAAGAGTGCTTACTGCTGTCTTGCCTGAACGGCTATCAACCTCGGTTTAGAAAGGCACTTTTTGACCTTCGTTCAACCCGTTGATGCCGCATTTCTGAAGCACAACAGCATGTACGAATACATCACTGCCTGCGTTAGACGGCAATTTATTTTGTGTTACGCCAATTTTTTAGCGCGTGCTGATCAGGCCGCCTGTTTGTTCTTTACGCCCAAATGCTTTGATAACCGGCTTCTCTTCCTCCGCCTGTTTCTCTTTGATCGAGTCGGCAAGGTATCACTGCTCCCATCGCTGTCCTGAACAAGGCGCTGCCTGGTTTGTTCGGAATTTCCTTGATCCTGCCTGGCAAACTGCCCGGTTGAACCTTCAACCGTGACCACCTCACATGGCAGCTTGTTTCCAATCAGCTTTTCTATGTCTTTCAGCAAACCTTTTTCTGATGGATCACACAGTGTAATTGCCACACCATCTTTACCTGCTCGTGCGGTACGCCCGATGCGATGAACATAAGATTCTGGAACGTTTGGAATATCAAAATTCACAACATGCGATATGTCATCAATATCAATGCCGCGTGCTGCAATGTCTGTAGCGACCAGTATTTGAGTTTTGCCTGAGCGAAATGCATCCAGTGCGCGAACGCGCTGGCCTTGCGATTTGTCACCATGAATGCAAGCAGCGTTTAGACTGGATGCTATCAGGCTTTTGCATACACGGTCTGCGCCTCGTTTGGTGCGCGTGAAGACAACAGTACGTTTGACTTCATTTTTCCTGAGAATTTCAGTCAGTATGCGGAGTTTGTTTGCTTTTTCCACATGCCGAACACTTTGATCTATGCGCTCAATCGGGCGTGAAACCGCAGCAACTTCTATTTCTGCTGGCTCGACCAGAAGATCGTTCGCAAGTTTCCTGATCTGGGCAGGCATAGTCGCAGACAAAAAGGCTGTTTGCCGGTTTTCCGGAAGCTTTTCCACAATCCGTCTGATATTGGGAAGAAATCCCAAATCAAGCATCTGGTCAGCTTCATCAATGACCAGATTGTCAGTGTTCACCAACATGATAGCACCAGAGTTGATGTGATCAAGTAATCGACCCGGTGTTGCAACGACAATGTCTGCGCCCGCTTTAAGCGCATGTATCTGGCCCTTTGGCTTCACGCCACCAACAATCAGTGCGGTTTTAATTTTTGTAAAAGCGCTGTAGCATTTAATATTATCCACGATCTGCGAAGCCAATTCGCGGGTTGGTGACAAAATAAGAGCACTGCACATCCTCGACTTTGGTCGGCGCTTTTGCTGGGCAATGTTATGCAGGAGGGGCAAAACAAAGGAAGCGGTTTTACCCGTTCCAGTTTGTGCAATGCCAATAATATCTTGTCCCTGCATAAGAACAGGAATTGCTTGTTTCTGAATAGGGGTGGGATTTGTGTAACCTTCAGCCGATACGGCTTTAAGGATAGGCTCGGCCAGGCCGAGATCATTGAATGTTGTCAAAAAGTCTCTTTACAGTCCACTTACTTACCAAGCATCCATGGCAAGCGCAGCGGATCTTTCAAATTGGGGAGCTTGTGTAGATTAGCTGCCTAAGTTTCTTTGCCATTTTTGGCTATTCAAGGCAGGGATCATAAAATCAAAGTCTTAGAATATGTCGCCGCTGATGCTATCATCCACACGCAGCATGTGCTCAACGTCTATCGAAAAGAGACCAACAAAGCAACCACTCATTACAAACCGGGCTTCGTGCATACACATTTGTAGGCCAACCTTGTAACTGACCTTTAATCCTTGTTCGACAAGTAAATTGCCCTGTTCCTGTAATCAGGAAAATACGTTGGTAACCGCCGTTTCGCTGTTTCAATACATTACCTGAAATCATCCGATTATGATCACACCAATTTGGGTCGGTGTTCGCCGCAGACATCAACGTGTCCTCGCCTCACATGACACAAACCGCCATCTCCAGTAGTTCAGATGCTGGTTCGATTTAGACCGACATCATCTTTGCGACTTGACCAGGACCGGCGTTCAGGAGACCTCGATAGCAGGGTTTACACGCAACATGACAAGTTGGACCTCATGGGCATCCATCAGGCAGGGCTGATGGGTTGGTCGTTTTGAAAAGCCACACAGCCTCCCAACCGGCTTTATGAAAATTCGGTCGCTCCAAGTTCTGCTGAAACCTTCTCTGCCAAGGCTTTCAGAGCTTTCCACGTGGACAGTTCATCCGTACTATCTGAAGAAGAAACTGTAGTCATCACACAAGCGAGGTCATTTTGAGCGTTAAATATGGGTGCTGCCTGCCCTGCGACGCCGGACTGAATGTGACCCGTCAGAATGGAGCCACCTCGTGCACGTATGCTTTCTAACTCTTCTTTTCGCGGTGGTTTGGCATTCTTAAGTTGCAGGTTGACCGGGTGATCCTGTCGGCCCCGTTCCACAACTTCTTCAGGCAGATAGGCTTGAAAAACCAAGCCTGTTGCTGAACCATCAAGTGGCAGAATGTCCCCCAGACTGACTGTGGAGATTGCGAACAAGGGCCCCCGGTACCAGCGAACCATAGTCGGGCCACGGTTGGTCCAAATCGCAATTCCCCCACTTATACCGTGTGTGATTGTAAGAAGCTTGAGTTCCCTCGCGGCCACCTCTATGACATCGACCCTTCGTAAAGCGGACAAACCCAATGCAAGTGTGGCAGGCCCCAAGTCATAATAACCACTGACCCTGTCCTGTTGAACAAGCTCTTCTTTAATCAGGCTTTTCAAATAACGGTGCGTGAGAGAAGTGCTGGCATCTGCGGCAGCTGCAATATCGCGCAGAGCTGCCGGGCCGGCATTGGCACCGATCACTCGAAGAATCCTGGCCGCTACGGACACAGACTGAATGGTGTGATCGCGTTTGCTTTTGTCCGGTTTGTGCATGAATTTTTACGTTTGTAGCAGATTGGGAAGCCAGAGCGAAAGCTGCGGGAATACCAACAATATGCTCATGACGAAGATTTCGGCCAGAAGAAACCAAAAAACTGCTCTTATCAAGCCGGAAAACGGATATTCAGGCGGCAACAAGCTTTTCGCAGCAAAAAGGTTAAGTCCGACGGGAGGCGTGATCAAACCAATTTCGATGAACTTGACGACAATCACTGCGAACCAGACAAGTTCATAACCGTGTGCAGTAACTGCGGGCAGGAAAATTGGAGTAGCCAACAGCATGACGCCAAGCGGATCAAGTATCATACCCAGCAAGAGAAACGTTGCAGACATTGCAATGATGAACAACAACGTTGAAGCATCCGAACCCGACAGAAGTTGGCCGACATACGATGGAAAACCAGCAAAAGCGAGGTACGCTGTAAGCACAGACGCCCCCACCGCAATGATCAATATGGCAGCCGTCGTGACCGCCGTCTCGGAAACAGCCTCGTAGAATTCGCGCATACTCATAGACCTGCGCAGAACAGCAATTGACAACGCCGTGCAGGCACCAAGTCCGCCAGCTTCTGTCGGTGTAGCAAACCCTCCGTAGAGCCCAGCAATCACAATGATGGCAAGCAATGTAATGGGCCAAAGCCTGAACAACACCGACTTCATGTCTTCATCATGATGGTCGCCATTATTACTCTCCTCACGGACGTCGCCCGCCAGTGATGGATTGAGCGCACAGCGGAGCATGATCACTCCTGCATAGGCAAAGGCAGTCAACAAGCCTGGAACAATACCGGCCGTAAACAGGGTTAGAGCGGATTGCTCTGTGAGAATTGCAAATACAATGAAAGGGATGGACGGAGGAATTAGGGCCGCAAGTGTACCGCCACAACCGCATACCGCGCCAATCAGGCCCCTGTCATAATTGAAGCGCTCCATGTAAGGCACGGCCAAACGCCCGACCCCGACAGTCGCTGCGAGACTGGAACCCGACGCGGCGCCAAAGCCGGCACAGGAGAAATTCGTGGCAATTGCCAGCCCCCCCGGCAATCTGCTGAATAGCAACCGGAAAAAATCGAACAATGCATCTGCTATACCGCTTTTTGCAACAATAGTCCCCATCAATAGAAACATGGGCACAGCCGACAATTCCCAGCTTGCAGCGAATTCCATCGGGGAGCGGGAAAGCAATGCCAAAGCCGGCATCATTCCGATTAACGATGCAAGGCCAGCGAAACCTGAAATGATGAGCGCAAAAGCAACCGGCACCCGGAATATGACGAGCCCCAAAAAAAGGATTATAAAAATTATTGCTTGATGATGTGGTGCCATCATTCATTTCCATTTGCAGGACTGGCGGCAGCGGCCAGACCAACTAGACAATCCATAAGGGCAACAAGAAAAAGGGCAACGAAACCTGCAAACATCGCCCAGCGTGTTGGCCAAACTGGAATTGAACTGTTCAACAAATCTACTCGTTCGCCCAACTGTGTTGCCTCGATCGCGACCCCCCAGCACAACCAGGCCAGCAATGCTGCAGTCGCCCCCGTGACCAGATTGGAAAAAATGTTCGCAATAGCTGCCAGCCACCCCGGCATTGATTCGACAAAATATGTGACTTCTATCTGCCGCCCTTGGTGTTGCACCAATGCCATTGGCAGGAACACGCAGGCAACCATGTAAACGCGGGCAACCGTTTCCGGCATTCCTTCAGGCGCAGAGCCTAGCAAAAGACGAAGAACGAGATCCGCGCCTATATGCAGCATCATTAAAACTATTGCCAATTTGCCTAATGCGCCTGTCAATCCGGCGACGAGCGAACGAACCTGGACAAGAAATTTCAAGTTCAGAAATCCACCTTCGAAAAGACAGTTTCCATGAGAATTTTCTCCATCATGTCGGGGTTTTCAATGATTTTTGGCAGATGAACTTCGTGCCATTTGCGATAAATGGCGGCTACATTCTCCGCAAATGCCTCGGCATCCTCCACACCGCGTTCGGCAGAAAGCTTCGCGAATTCTTCAATTTCTGCTTTCTGATAGGCATTCCATTTTTTCTTCATCTCATCGTCAGGCTGAACAAAGTGTGCCACCTTTTCAAGTTCCGGACGCACGCCGTTATCCGCGTTGACATAAGCGTTTTGTACATAGGGCAGTACCGACCCTGCGATTGTTTTGACTATGGCCTGTTTATCTTCGGCTGAGATTTTTTCCCATGCGGCAAGACTGAGTGAAACAGGAACCGCACCACCTGGTATGCCCTGCGGCATATCAACTACGCCTTTTACGACATCAAGTAGCCCATAAGTCTTTGCCCATGAAACGGGCACGAGCGCACAATCGGCCTTACCGAGCTGTAATGAGACAAGCAAGTCACTGATCTTCGTACGTACCGGGCTCATACCAAGCGCTTCAGCCCACCGCGCCTCGGGCGGGCCGATTACACTGACACGTTTTCCTTCAAGGTCTGCGGGCGATGTAACCTCTGAAGTGCACTGCATGCGAATGGGTGTTGTCGAGTTGATGAAAAGCGGAATTTGGCCGTTCTTTTTCATATCCTTCAGACATTCAGGACATGCAACGTAAAAGGCTTCATTCAAAGCGCCCATTGAAGCAACCGGATCTGTGCCGAAAGCTGTGGTTGAAGCCATCAGTGACGCGATCGGCAGCTCAGCACCATAAAAGACAAAGACCACAAATCCGCTATTAACCACGCCATCCCTAACAGAGCTCAAAACTGTTGGCATTTTGACGATTGTACCGCCAAACAACCCCCGAAATTCAACCCGGCCGTCTGTCGCTTCACTGATGCTGTTTAGAAACGGTATTACCCCCTCCCTGTTGAACAAGGCCTGCTCAGGTACTGGAGAACCGTAAGTGAGCGTTTCGGCACTCGTTTTGGCAGAGCCATTTGCAAGGATACTTGAAGACAGAGCGCAGACTGCAGCGAAGCGCGTAATAAATTTTCTCACTGTTAATTCTCCCGCTGAATAAATATTGCATTGTGAAATATATTCTGCATTATGAAATCAATTGTCAAGGAGAGATTATGCGCCCACAGATAAATGGCCTGGACCATCTGATGCTGGCTTCGGCCAGCCTCACAGAAGCCAAAAACACATTTCAGCGGCTTGGCTTCACGGTCACGCCGTACCGCACCAATGAACCGATGGGAGGAGGAAAAACCGGTGGCCGGGGTGGCAACCATCTCGTAATGATGACCCCGACGAATGACCGGATGGCCAATTATCTTGAACTGGCTTATGCGGACCCTGACCATGCAGCGCCTTTTATGAAAGATATTTTGGGTAAAGGCCGCGGTCTCGCGATGCTGGTTCATTCCGGTGAAAATCTGCAGCAATTGAACGAAGCTTGGCAATCAGAGGGGCTTCCCCCCTGCTCGCTTTATGAATTGAATACCGATTTCACGGATCCCGAAACCGGCGTTACCGACAAAATCCATTTCGAGGTTCTTGTGCCAACAGAAAACCAAGGGCCATTTGCGGTTAACGCCTGCCAATATCTGGAGCGCGAGCATTACCTGAGGAAAGACTGGCTTGAGCACCCCAACGGTGCAAGACACTGGAGTTGCGTACAGACCGTTGTTGACGATCTCGCATCTTGTGAAACATTTCTGAAGCAGGTTTACGGTGCAGAACCATCAAGGTCCGGCGAGACGCTGATTATTGAACATGGGGCGCAACGGCTTGAGGTGTTTTCAAAGAGTAAATGGAAGGAAACCTATACGGAGCTGTTGACCAAGCTGGATACACATCGGTCTGCAGATACGGCCGTGACAATTGCCTGTGAAGACCTGTCTCGGCTGCCAAAATTACTGGATCAGAGTGGCGTACAATGGCTGAAAAACAGTAGCCAAATTCTTGTTCCCGCTTGTGATGCTGGAGGCGTAGTAATGGCCTTCGAAGGGTCAAACAAGTGAATATTTCAACACCCACAATTGGCCTTCTGGGTGGCATGGGTTGGCCGTCAACCGCGCATTACTATTCGTGTATGAACCGCATCACTGTCAGCGACAACCAATCGTTCCACATAATTGTAAACTCCCTGCCCTTCGATCAGGTAAGACAGGTCGCAGAGAAACAGGGCTTTAGCGCAGTCGGCGAACTTTTAAGCGAGGAAGCGATGCGGCTGGAGGATGCGGGTGCAGATATTATATTGCTTTGTGCAGTAACTGCTCATCTGGTGCACAACCAAGTTTCAAGCGCCGTAAAAGTACCCGTCCCGAGTATCTGTGCCGCCGTTAAAGAAAAACTCTACGAACTTGACCAATGGCCTGCAGGTTTGCTGGGCACAAGGGATTCATTGGTTGGCGATGTATTCAAGCTCTCCGACAATGAGAGTTTCAGCACCATAATACCGCCGCGCCACATCCTGGATGAGCTTGACGGTGCGATAAAGAACAACATCGCGTTTGGTAACATCGGAAATCGGGAAAAAGAAGTTCTCGAGGAGGCAATCAAGAATCTGGAAGCTTCCGGGGCACGAACTATTGTACTCGCTTGTACCGAACTGCCTATCGTCAGCCGGACTGAATCCGCCTCAGTGCCGGTAATTGATGCGGTCGAAGCCCATTGTCAAAGCGCGATAAACCACATTTTGAAGAACCCGCACGGAAAGACGAACTGAACGCAATGAATGGACTTGTCTCTGAAATCACTTCAAAACTGGATACTTACTCTGCGTGGCGGAGGGATTTACACGCGCATCCCGAATTGGGCTTCGAAGAACACAGGACAAGGGCTTTTATAGCGGAAGTCCTGGACAAGGCCGGCCTGAAAATTTCGGCGCCCATTGGAGTCACAGGTCTGGTCGCCACGCTGGAGGCCTGTGACGGACCGACCATAGGATTAAGAGCCGATATGGACGCCCTGCCAATGGATGAAGGGAACACGTTTGCATGGCGGTCAAAAAAGCAAGGTGTCTTTCATGGATGCGGGCATGATGGCCATACCGTAAGCTTGGTGGCGGCAGCCTTGGCGCTTTGTGAGCGCAAGCAACGCGATGCGACAATCCACTTCATATTCCAACCTGCGGAAGAGGGACTTGGCGGCGGTCAAAGGATGATTGATGAGGGGTTGTTTGAACAATATCCTTGTGACGCAATATTCGGCTTTCACAATATGCCACTCCTGCCATTGGGTATCGGCACCGTTCGTTGCGGTGCGGGCATGGCTTCGTTCGACGAGTTTCATATCGAATTCACAGGTAAAGGCGGGCACGCGGGCATGCCACATCAAACCCGCGATTGCGCACCCGCAATCGCTGAAGCAATCCTGTCCCTGCAATCACTTGTCAGCAGGGAATTGAACCCCCAGTCCTCAGCGGTTGTGAGTGTTACTCAAATCCACATGGGAAAGACACACAATGTTATCGAAAAATCCGGATGGTTGGCTGGCACTGTCCGGGCGCTTGATGCACAAGCACGACGCCAACTTGAAGACGGCGTGAAACGTGTTTGCTCCGGCGTCGCCATGGCCAGAGATGTTGAAGCCGAGGTCCGCTACGAACGCCGTTTCCCTGTTTTGGTAAATGAGGAAAAAGCCAGTTTGACCGCCAAGAATGCATTATTGGGAACTTTGGGCGAAAACAATTTCGACGCCAGTTTCCCTGCATTGATGGCTTCAGAAGATTTTGCTTTCATGCTCGAACATTGCCCCGGTGCCTACATTCTTCTCGGGCAAAGCGAGGGGCCGGATCAGCCAATGGTTCATCACCCGGAATACGATTTCAATGACAAGTTGATCCCTTATGCAGCCGCCAGCCTGATCGGCTGCGTTGATCAGTTCTGCAAAGAGCACCACGCGGCCAAAACTGCTTGATAGCAAGAACGCATACCGGCATTTGCCATGGAAACTCTTGGACATTGAAACTGACCAGCCCCATTTGCATGTTAATTCATGAAACCACCCCAAAAAAACGTGGATCTGACCAATGGGCATCGCTGATGCCTTAGACACGGGCAGAAAAAGATCGATGGAAACGCCATTCAGAAAGTACTCTTGTCTGCTAGCACGCCTTCCTAGGAACGTCCGTTCCATTCTGGAACGAAACGAATGTCCGGTTGGCTTCTGAGCCTGCCCCCGGGAGTGACAGATCCTTTCAACACCGAAAAACCACCGCCAGCCGTAAGTTTGAGTAAATTTCGCTAAGTAACTGGCCTAAGGTCGCGCAACGCTTTCGACTGCCCCTCCCCCGTGTGATTGGTAATATAATTTGGCATTCGCCAGTAAGGATTGGGAGTATTTGTATGGCTCGGAAGCATCATTCAGACTGTAAAACCCCATTGTCATGGTTCAGGGTTTATCGCTGTGGCACTACAGGAATATTTCACAAGGGTACAGACTACGAGTATCAACAACGCAATCTGAGCCTGCAATTAACTCCGGGGGCTTTGGCACTTCAGGATAAACGCTTATTGCCTTCATTCTGCAGCAGCAGCAGCCAACTGCGAAGGCTCATAATTCAAAACAGGTCCCAACCACCGCTCGACCTCCTGAATATTCATTGACTTGCGCTTCGCATAGTCTTCCACCTGGTCGCGTTCCACTTTGGCAACACCAAAATAATAGCTTTCGGGATTTGCAAGATAGATGCCGGAAACCGATGAGCCCGGCCACATGGCCATGCTTTCGGTCAAGCTGACACCGGTGGCTTTTTCTGCATCCAGCAAACGGAAAAGCGTCACTTTTTCCGTATGGTCCGGTTGGGCCGGATAGCCGGGCGCCGGGCGGATACCCTGATAAGGTTCACCGATCAATTCATCCGGTTCATAGGCTTCTTCGGGCGCATAACCCCAGTATTCTTTCCGCACTTTCTCGTGAAGGCGCTCAGCGAATGCCTCGGCAATGCGGTCCGCCAGCGCTTTTACCAGAATGGCATTGTAGTCATCATTGGCGCGCTCAAAGCGTTTGGCAATAGCCACTTCCTCAATACCTGCGGTTACAACAAACCCGCCAATATAATCCGCCTTGCCACTGTCGTGAGGCGCCACAAAATCCGACAGGGCCAGGTTGGGTTTGCCTCCACGCTTCAGGAGTTGCTGGCGTAGTGTGTAGAATGTGGCGCATTCTTCTCTACGGTCTTCTCCGGTGAACAGCCGAATGTCGTCACCAACCGAATTGGCCGGCCAGAAACCAACAACCGCTTTTGGTGCGAACCATTTTTCGGCGATGATCTTGTCCAGCATGGCTTGCGCATCATCGAATAACTGGCGTGCAGCAGCACCCTGTTTTTCGTCGTCAAGGATTTTGGGATAGCGGCCTTTCATCTCCCATGTCTGGAAGAACGGTGTCCAGTCTATGTAGCGGGCAAGTTCTTCAACACTCCAGGTATCGAATACCCGTGTCCCGAAAAAGGATGGTTTTGGCGGGGTATAGGCGGACCAGTCTGTACGATGCGCATTCGAACGTGCCCGTGCGAGCGGCAATCGCTGTTTCTCGCGCTCGGAACGTTCATGCGCTTGCGTCACCTTGTGATACTCGGCTTGGAGTGTTTCGATATAGTCAGGCTTTGCATCCGCTGAAAGGAGATTCCCGACAACACCGACGGCCCGGCTGGCATCAGTGACATAAACAGACTGGCCACGCTCATATTTCGGGTGGATCTTGACAGCAGTATGCACCCGGCTTGTTGTCGCGCCACCAATGAGCAGCGGAATGTCAAAACCCTCGCGTTCCATTTCGGCGGCCACGTGAACCATCTCGTCAAGCGAGGGGGTAATCAGGCCCGACAGCCCGATGATGTCGACATTCTCCTCTTGTGCTGTTTCGAGGATTTTTGTCGCTGGAACCATGACACCAAGATCGATGATTTCATAATTGTTGCAGGCAAGAACGACACCGACAATGTTCTTGCCGATATCATGCACATCGCCTTTGACGGTCGCCATGAGAACCTTGCCCGCAGACTGGCGCTCCCCACCGCCATTCTGGCGTTTTTCCTCTTCCATGTAAGGCAGCAGAACTGCAACGGCCTGTTTCATTACCCGGGCGGATTTGACCACCTGCGGCAGAAACATCTTGCCATCGCCAAACAGGTCGCCAACAACATTCATGCCCGCCATTAACGGGCCTTCAATAACATGGAGAGGCCGCTCGGCGGCAACACGCGCCTCTTCCGTATCGGCTTCGATGAACTCTGTTATGCCATTGACCAGCGCATGCTCAAGCCGCTTTTCAACCGTCCAGTCCCGCCAAGCCAGATCGCGCACCTTTTCTTCACGCTTGTCTCCGCGAAAGCGCTCGGCGATCTCCAGCATGCGTTCGGTTGCTGTTCCGCCTGCCTTCGGCACGCGGTTGAGAACAACGTCTTCACAGGCCTCGCGCAGGTCCGGGTCAATCTGGTCATAGACCGCCAACTGCCCTGCATTGACAATGCCCATGTCCATGCCCGCCTTGATGGCGTGATAAAGGAATACGGCATGCATCGCCTCACGAACCGGCTCATTGCCGCGAAAACTGAACGACAGGTTCGAAACCCCGCCGGAAACATGTGCATGCGGCAGGTTCTGGCGTATCCAGCGCGTCGCCTCGATGAAATCAACGCCGTAATTGTCGTGTTCCTCAATACCGGTGGCAACGGCAAAGACATTCGGGTCAAAGATAATGTCCTGTGGCGGGAAGCCCATTTCGTCAACCAGCACGCGATAGGCACGGGCACAGATTTCGATTTTGCGCTCATAGGTATCGGCCTGGCCTTGCTCGTCGAAAGCCATCACGACCACGGCAGCACCGTAAGCCATGACAAGCCCTGCATGGTGGCGAAACGCCTCTTCGCCTTCTTTCAGGCTGATTGAATTGACAACCGCCTTGCCCTGCACGCATTTCAGTCCGGCCTCGATCACCTCCCATTTGGACGAATCGATCATGATCGGCACCCGGGCAATATCAGGTTCCGAAGCAACCAGGTTGAGGAATTCGACCATCGCCTGCTGCGAGTCGATCAAACCCTCATCCATGTTCACGTCAATCACCTGTGCGCCGTTCTCCACCTGGTCACGCGCAACTTCCAGCGCCGCAGCATAGTCGCGGTTTACAATCAGTTTTCTGAACCGCGCCGAACCGGTCACGTTGGTGCGCTCTCCAATGTTCACGAAAGGAATATCGGGGGTGAGTACAAACGGCTCAAGGCCAGACAGTCGCAGGTATTTCTGCGTCATGAGGAGATCTTCCGGGGTTCAAACGGTGCAACGGCATCAGCAATGGCGCGGATGTGATCCGGTGTGGTACCACAGCATCCACCAACCACATTGACAATCCCGTCACGGGCAAAATCGGCAACTTGCGCAGCTGTCTGGTCAGGTGTTTCATCATATTCGCCGAAGGCATTTGGCAGTCCGGCATTGGGGTAAGCACAGGTCAGCGAACTTGCAACGCTTGCGATCTCTGTCATGTGCGGGCGCATTGCAGAGGCACCCAGCGCACAGTTCAGCCCGACTGTAAACGGTCGCGCATGGGCGACGGAATGCCAAAAAGCAGTAGGTGTCTGGCCGGAGAGCGTGCGACCTGATGCATCGGTGATAGTGCCGGAAATCATGATCGGAAGGGTACGACCCGCTTTTGCAAAGCTTTCAAAAGCAGCAAATATGGCAGCCTTTGCGTTGAGTGTGTCGAAGATTGTTTCAATCAGGATGAGATCGGAGCCACCTTCAATCAGCCCGTCGATTTGCTGACTGTAGGCAATGCGCAATTCATCAAAACTGACGGCTCGAAACCCCGGGTCATTGACATCCGGACTGATGGAGGCGGTACGGTTGGTCGGGCCCACGGCACCTGCGACAAAGCGGGGACGACCGTCCTCTGCCTGCGCCCGGTCGGCTGCGCGCCGCGCAACTTGCGCGCCTGCAACATTCAGGTCATGCACCGCCGCTTCCAGCCCGTAATCGGCTTGCGCAATCGTGGTCGAAGAAAACGTATTGGTTTCCAGAATGTCTGCACCGGCAAGTGCAAACTGTAATTGTATGTCCTCAACCGCTTTGGGTTGGGTTAGAACAAGAAGGTCATTATTGCCTTGTTGGGGGTGTTCCGGATGGTAGTGATGACGACACCCGGGGCCGTGAATATGCCCGCCGGAGGTAAAATCCTCCTCGCTCATATTGAGCGTCTGGATCATCGTGCCCATGGCCCCGTCCAGTATGAGAATACGTTCGGCCGCCAGCCCATGCAGCAGCTCCAGTGTTGGCGACTGTCGCTGGCCAGAAGCGACCAGATCGAGAATATCGGCTCTCTCGTTCACAACCTTATACTCAAATTAGCTTGAAGGAATTAGAAAATCACATAAAGATATCTTTATGTCAACATACCCTTATATGAGATTGACTGGGCTTGTAACTGCTCAATAATCTCGACCTGTGAAGAAATTTAATCACCTGAAAGTGCACTCAGAGAGCTTAACAAATCAATTAATAGCCAGACCTAAAACGGTTATGACTGCCCGTGCAAAGAGACCAATACAACCTGTTGACACAAACGCGCTGGATACCCCATATGTTGTGCGTGGTTCTGGCGACTCACCTCGCCAGCTAAGATGGGAATCCGGTGCGCTTCAAGCAATCCCGGAGCTGCCCCCGCAACTGTAAGCGGCGAGCCCGTGTCCAACAATGCCACTGGGAAATATCCCGGGAAGGCTGGACAATGGCTTCGACCCGTGAGCCAGGAGACCTGCCACTCTGTATCAACTCGAACCCGGCGGGGTGCCGTGGAAAGGACGAGAGCATGGCGTTGTGGCTTGAAAACCTGACATCGCTGCCGATCCCGTTGCCCCGCTTGCCACGCGGAGGGCGTTATGGACTTCGGTATCAATCTTACCTTGCACCAGCTTCAATCGGACGCCGCCTCTCCTGAGCGCGCCAAGGAACTGGGGCAACTTGCCTATATGCAATGGCTTGGCAGCCTGCCGGCAAATGGATGTTTTCGAATGGCAGCGCTACGCGCCCATGCCACTGCGAAACCGTTTATCGATAGCAACCCTGCTGTTGCTGTATTTTGTCAATTGCTGACAGAATCACTCAAAAACCCGCTCAAACCGCTTGACCTTGCCCTGCCAAAACCACGGCGACGCGGCGGAGCACGCGCAAGGCGAATGCTACTTTGAGATTTTGAAAAGGCGAAAAAGCAACATTGAGTTATCAGCGACCTTGTAAGCTGAACCTGGATTTCGATTAAACCACTGAAATAATCATTAGGGGAATATGAACTTTGAAATTCCTCTTTAAATTTTGTGGGCGGCACTCGTTTGTTTAATTGAAAACAAGAACTGAAGTGATGACATCCTCATGGTTTCGCCTACCACCCAAGCAAGCGCTGGATTGGTTGGTATTCCTCGATTAACGCTCCATGCCAAGCATGACAAATATCGGACTGGCGGTGTAGATGCTCTTGAATGCAAAAGCCCATGCCCGCTCGTGTCAAGTAAGCCAAGGCGTTGATGAAATCTGGCCCGATCATCCCGACAAGACAACCCAGAAAGACGCCAATGCAAGATGAACGGTCAAATTCAAAGGTTAAACAGATAGCCATGGCGCCTCTCACAAGACAGACACCAGCATCGACAACGAATTCGCGCCACGGGCATCGCGCAGACACGACTAAAATCGGCACGTCCAAATACTGCCATATTTAGTTATTTCTATGAATTAATTTCACATAACAACCCAATAAATTAATATTAATTCAAAAATTTAATATTCAAATAGGAAATATATAAATGGATGAATATCCAATACTATTAAGCCTCAGTGACTTTAATAATTACAAGAAAAGAGGTCAAAAAATCACCCTTCTAGAAGCAACGGGACACAAGCACTGGAATGGCAGTCGGTTTGAAGTCCTCACCAAACATATAGACGCCGACCCACAAAATTCTTTTCGTTTTGATGTAACTCAATACGGGAAGACACATGACGATGCTCTCTACCCAATACCTGACAAGCGCGATCTCACAAAATACATGAAGGATAGAGAAATAACCCTCGATTCATGGCTAGTAATCTCATCCACAGACTCGATTGCCTGGGCAACGAGAGCTTGGTGGCTATTCAGTTATAACGGCTTCAAACGTGTTTCTATCCTTGATCCCGAGAGAACATTGCACGGCAATAAGCAGCCGCCACAAACTATTAAAACCAAAGAATTAACAGATGCTATCCCAAACAAGTTATATGAAATAATCGACTTAAGACACCCAGACGAATTTTCCGGAAAGAAATTCAAAGGACAAGGGTACCCTGGGCACATACCAAGCTCAAAAAACCTTTTTGTAAGGGAGCTACTTAATGAGCACGGTGACTTGAAGACATTAACTGAGTTAAAGCAGGTAATTTCAAGTCATTTGTGTAAAGGTTCGCCTATTGTCGCAACGTGTGGAGGCGGGACAGCTGCAACTGTATTTGATGTAACTCTGCGCATTTTAGGGATAAACCCGCCTCTGATCTATGACGGCTCAATGCATGCATGGACTGCCTCATCCAATAGAGAGGTCCATATTTGTTAACGCGCATCACCTTTGTTGCATTTCGCCTAGTTTGCTTGGCAACAGCTGCCCTCCACCAATGATCAATAATACTACACTAACCCTAGGGCTTCCCCCTCTCTTGCACTGGGAAAACACCTCAAATTGACCAGACGTATATGAGCATCAAGCCCACATTTCAAAAGCAAGAGAAACAAAAATATGGCATCAGTTGCAGAACATTATGATCAAACACTGGCAGAAATTTACTCATGGATGCATGGTGGATTTAATGCCGGCATTCAAAAAAACATCGCCTTTTTTAAGCCGGAACTTTTCGCACCCAAGAGTAGTGGCATCGCCCTTGATCTCGGGGCCGGATGTGGCTTTCAGTCCATACCATTAGCAAAGCTGGGATATTCCATTATCGCAATCGACCTGAATTCAAAGCTGTTGGCAGAACTGCAAAAACAGGCAGGAAACCTGCCCATCCAGCTTGTTCAGGATGATCTTCTAAATTTTAGCCAAACTGTTAATGACAATCTTGAACTAGTCGTTTGCATGACAGATACATTGTTACACTTGGAAACAAAAGAACAGGTAGCTTTACTCTTTTCGAAAGTATTCTCCGCGCTCGAGCCAGGGGGGCAGTTTGTTATGAGCTTTAGGGACCTCAGCAAAACCCTGGAAGGAACTGATAGATTTTTACCCATAAGAAGCGAGAAAAATTGTATTTTATCATGTTTTTTAGAGTATGAGCTCGAAACCGTTAAAGTATATGATATTATATACAGATATCAAAATGCCAACTGGAAGCTGTATAAAAGCTTTTATCATAAACTGCGAGTATCGCAGGACTGGATGGTTGAGCAGTTGACACAAAGCGGCTTCAAAAAACTGAATCCTACAACAGAAGCAGGGTTTGTAACCATCACGGCAAGTAAGTGAGTAGCAGTCATCAAGAATTTCTCGACAGATAGGCGTTTGATTTATGAGAGAGTATCTTCCTCCATCGATTTGTTGAGTTAAGGTGGTTTGCTTACGGTATTGCAAGCGCCATTGGATGATAGTGTTTTACTTGACCCTTTCTTGGTGTTGAGCTCAGTTCTTCATTCTTCGACCGCGTTGCATATTGCTGGTGAACTGAAGAAGAGCTGCCCGTTCAATCCTCGTCTCCAAGCTGCCATCGGAACTGTCGGTAAAGCCATTTTGCATGGATTGGGAGAAATTGAGGCCCAACAGATAGCCTGTAAACACGGATTTTCATTACGTGTTTCAGAAAATGACTTGGCTTACCCCGTTACCCTTATGTATAGACTTTATATATGACAACCAACGCAAGCAAGAGACAGAGCAAGGCGTCGGGTCGTGTTTCTTTACACGACACTATACTTAAGGATGTTCAGCAGAAAATCGTCTCCGGTGAATGGCCACCCGGGCATCGTATTCCCTTTGAAACCGATATGGCCAAACTCTACGGCTGCTCACGAATGACCGTGAACAAGGCGTTGACACAATTGTCTCTTGCCGGACTGCTCGATCGCAATAAAAAATGGGGAACCTTTGTCAGGGCACCTCATACGATTTCGGCGGCTCTTGAAATTACAAATATCAGAAAAGAAGTCGAAGATTCTGGCAAAGACTATTCCTATGAACTGTTGCTTGATCGTCACCGGCAGGTCAGAAAGCGAGAGGCACAGCTTCTGGATTTGGAGGAAGATGCAACCATCAGGCAATTGCGATGCCTTCATTATTCAGACAGTCAACCATTCTGTTTTGAGGATCGCATAGTCAATCCCCTTGCTGCGCCCGAAATTGAACATGTAAAGTTTGACGCTGACTCGCCGAGCGCATGGATGGCAGCAAACGTGCCTTGGAATTCTGCGGAACATCAGATCGTGGCAACAGCAGCAGATGATCGAATTTCAAAGACCCTTGAAATTCCGGCCGGGTCTGTCTGCCTTGTCATTGAACGGAAGACGCAAAACGACAAGGGCTATGTGACATGGGCCCGCCTTGCCTACCCAGGCGACAAACACAGATTGATCGCAAACTTCACTCCAACGAGCTAATCCGGGCTTCAGCGGTTTGCTAAGCAGTCTAAGCCCAGGGTCTGCAGCTCGTTTACGGAAGCAACACCCATTAACTTGAGTGTGATTTGAAGCTCATTCGACAATATGTCGATCACCTTCTCGACACCTGCTTGTCCGCCAGCTGCAAGGCCAAAGGCATACGCCCTGCCCAGCAAAATACCGCTTGCACCAAGCGCCAATGCGATTGCGATATCACTTCCACGGCGAAAGCCGCTATCAATCAGCACATCAAACTCTGGACCAACAGCATCCCGGATTGCCGGCAATACGCTGATAGTGGATGACGCATAATCCAGTTGCCGCCCGCCGTGATTGGAAACCACAATGGCATCAGCACCTTTTTCCTGAGCAATTACTGCATCTTCGGGGCTCAATATCCCCTTGATGATCAAACGTCCCTTCCAGTTCATGCGAAGCCATTCCACATCATCCCAGGTCAGGGACGAGTCCAGCCGTCCTGAAAGGTTCGACGCTTGTTCCAGCGCGCCTTTGCCAAACTCAGGATATTGTTCAACGGCTTCCACACTTGGCGCACCGGACCGGAACATGTCCAGGCACCATGCAGGCCTTTGCATCATTGAAAACATCAACGGGGCGTTCAGCCGTTTAACGGCCCGAAAGCCGTTACGAACGTCTTTTTCCCGAACAGATGTGATGGATGTATCGACAGTCAAATACAGTTCATCAATATTGGCATCAATTGCCGACTGCAGCAGTTTTTCAACAAACGACTTGTCCCGGTCCATATAGAGTTGGAAATGCAAGTCCCCACCGACTTCCTTTTGCAATCGCCCGATCGAACTGATTGAAAAAGTGGAAAGGCACATCGGTATTCTTTTTGACTTGGCCGCCTGTGCAGTCAGTATCTCTCCATTCCCCCTGTAAAGACCCAAAAAACCCACTGGACCCAACATGAACGGCAAAGGCTTTTCACTACCCAAATACGTCGTTCGCAATTCAGGTAGTTCTGCAACCCTCAACACCCGCTGGACAAGTTCCCATTTTGCGAAGTCATCTGTATTGCGATTGGCGGTGGTTTCTGAAAATGCCGCACCGTCAATGTAATCAAAGAAAATCTTCGGCAGGCGCCTTTTGGCTGCACTTCGCAAGTCAGATATGTTTACCAATTCAGCCATGCTACCTGTTCGGCACCGGATCTATGAAATCAAAAAAACCGGTAAAGACATTTTCACCTGATTCCGGTTTGGAGCCAGCCAGCCCTGCTACCAGGAATCCAATCGCTGATGACGACTCGTTATGCCGGTCAGCACCCGCCCTCAAATTCATGACCAGCGTTGGGCACATGGCGAACGCACATCGGATTGTTTCTTCCCAATCGTGAGGCAGCAAATCCTGTTCAGAGAGATGAGAAAGAAAAGGCTTCCAGAACGTGTCCATTTTCGCTTCCAGCAACTCGCGACGTACATCACTCAAATGCCAGTCGGAACTGATCGACAATTCACCATTGGAAAAGGCCACATCAACATCAAATTGTGAGCGTGTAACTTCCGGATCATACAGCCAGAACGGATGGGCGAAAACATTGTGAAACGTCGCCTTGACCTCCGCCATGAGGGAAGGAATGTGATTTCCGGCAAACGCCGGGTCAAAGTAGGACAATGATGCATCACACCCCTTGTCAACGAACCAGACATTCGCGTTGTGTGCATCGCCATGCGCTGTAATGCCCCCTGCACCCGTGAGATTCTGCGGGTTTAACCGGACCACGGCATTTGAGAATATTTGTCTAAATGTGTGCAGCATTTTTTGGCCATTCAGAATTAGGGCGGCCTGGGAGAATTCTTCCCACGAGAGAGAGCAACCGGGAAAATCAAACTGTTTTCCAACATAAAAATCCTGGTATCGCCCACCTGGGCTTTGACCAGTCTTCAGGTCAATCATGCGCTCATAAAACAGATGGTGAAAAGGCTCCTTTTTTACCTGAGATGCTGACACCTCATGAAGTGTGGATTTTGCGACCGATAAAATCTTGTCGTTCAGTTCCCGCTCCGCCATGCCTGCTTTTGATATTGCAGATGCATCCGGAGTGACATCCAGTTCCCTCAACATGTCAGAAAAACGCTTGTCCTCCCGACGGCGGTACACGAGAATTTGTTCGCCCGGAAGCGAGGATTTCCAAACAGGCAAATCAACCGGGAGGTCAGCTTTTGCAAGCAAATCCGCCCGGTAATACTCCCCTTGCATGTCTTCCTCTCCATCTTCCTGATGGAATTTGAAGAAGTAGGAATCATTGCCAGCGTCAAAAAATCCGTTCAGGGAATTCAGGGAATACTGATCGTAATTGATCTCAACATTGCTGGCGTCCAACTGGAAAGTATCATCAATAAAACGCTTCAACTCCAAAACCGCTTGTTGCGGATCAGATTTGGCCAGCAATCTTATCTGAGCAGTTCGCGACGCCACCGGGGTTTCAGTTTTAGTATTCAATTGGGCAACACCTTTTGGCAACTTGTTAACTTTCCAATTTCGATCAGGGTTTTGATACCAACTGCATCCCCCTTGCAGATTCTGTCGTATTCAGAAGGCGTGTTCTCGAGTGAGATACGATGCTCGATAAGCGGGCGAAAACGATCAGGGCATGTTTGCAACAGTTCGATTGCTTTGGGTAATTCGTCAGCAAAAGCATGGCACCCAACCACGGACACTTCTCTTTCAACCAGCTGAACGGGATCAACGTCAATGCTGCCTGAACCGATACCAACCAGTCCAAGCGTAACCCCACGAACCCGTTTCAGCAGGCTGCCAATCACGGCAACATTACCCGTGGTATCTATGATGTGACCAGGTCGCTCACCGCCCCTTCCCTCGATGTAATCGTTCAGGGGCAGATCAATCGCCCCTGTTGCCTGACAAACCAGGCTGATACGAGAATGGTCAAGATCATTCACAAGAAGCTTGCGATCAGACAAGATGGAGGAAGCCAAGGCAATCAGCGCACCTATTGGTCCGCAGCCGATAATATAGAGTGTTTCTGCCTTTCCATTATCGACCCGGTTGAGAGCATGAAGCGCAACTGCGAGCGGCTCAGCCAGCGCTGCCACATCAAGTGGCATCCGGGGTTCGCACTTCAGTGCCAGATGTGCAGGGACCGTTACATATTCTGCAAACCCACCATCTATTGCCTCCCCGACAAACCCCAGATCTTCGCAGAGATGATGATGCTTATCCATGCAAGCAGCACACCTACCGCAATAGTACCGGCTGTCGACGGCAACCGTGTCGCCCTTGGTTAGACCGCTAACGGAGGAACCAACTTCATCCACCCATCCTGAAATCTCATGACCGGCGGTCGATGGCTTTCGGGAAATCCATTGCCCGGTTTTATAGTTGTGTATGTCTGAACCGCAGATACCCGCGAATGCCACCTTGATCCGGACTTCGTCCGCTTCCGGCTCTTTTGCCATGTCAATAATTTCAGTTCTCAGATCCTCACGATCGTAAAGCCTGACCGCGCGCATTTATCCTCCCCCAAGGTATTTGTCACGCATCTCGGAGACAGCGTTTTCATGGGAGGAGAACCCCTCATACTGGGCAAGCTTGCGAGCATGTTTGGCCATTGTCGGATAGGCGGGCTTAGTCACATATCCAATCGAACTGCATTTGACGAAGTCATGGACAGAAAGGGGTCCGTAAGTCGCTGCGCCTCTCGATGTAGGCAACACTGCATTGGGCCCCAATGAAAAGTTGCCAATTGATACAGGAGTATGCGGCCCCATAAGGATCTCGGATGCTTCCGTAATGTGTCCCAAATGTTCGAATGGCTCGGTGGACAAAATCTCGAGATGTTCCGGAGCATAATCATTGATGAATTTGTAGCTCTCTTCCAATGATGATGTCAGAACGATGCCGCCATTCTCACCACACAACACAGCCTTTGAAAACTCGACGCGCTGCTCAGTCATCTTTGACCAATGACCCGGCAAGGCTTCAAGGGCTTGCTCTGCAACACGTTGGGAATGCGTTACCAGATAAGCGGAGCTGTCAGGGCCGTGCTCGGCTTCAACCAGAACATCCAGAGCGGCCAGTCCGCCATGGACAGTTTCATCCGCAAATATGATGGCTTCAGAGGGGCCGGCGGGCAGACCGGGATCAATCAGGCCCGCCAATTGCTGTTTTGCAGCAACAACCCACGGGCTGCCCGGGCCGACAATCTTGAGCGCGCGTTTAACTGTTTCAGTACCAAAGGCAGCAGCCGCTACTGCTTGCGCACCACCACATTTATAAACTGTTTCGATGCCCGCAATTCGGGCGGCAACAAGTGTTGCTGCGTCCACTCCGCCATCTGGCGTCGGCGGAGTGAAAATCGCCAGATTTGGAACCTCGGCGACAATGCCCGGCACCGAAGTCATCATCGTGACGGACGGGAAAGCCCCCTTACCTCTCGGAACATAAAGCGCGACAGATTGAATGGGGGTATACCGGTCACCTGCAAATGCCCCTGGCTTAATCTCTTTCAGCCACATGGGTTCAGGTTTTTGCTCTTCATGGAATATTTTTATATTCTCGATGCCATAGCGAATTGCTTCAATAACTTCTTCATCCACGCTATCGAAAGCGGCATCGAACTCGGCTTCGCTTGCTTTCAGTGTCTCCTTGGACAATGGCGTTGCACCGTCAAACTCCTGACCAAACCTTACCAGCGCGGCATCGCCTTCCATGCGCACCGCTTCAATTATCGGTTTTACCTTCTCTGTGAAGAAAGACAGGTCAGACTCTGACCGTTTGAGAAGCCCGGCATATTGTTCGCTGTTGAGATTTTCCAATTTGTGGAAGGACACCTCTGACATCTAGTCGACCTTTCTTGCGTAACTCACGCCTATTTCGATTTCAGGAAGATTTCCAGACCAACCAGCTTGTCGAGTGCAATGATTGCGATCGTGGCGACCGCAATGAACACCACAGACACAGCTGCAAGATCTGGTGTAATGATTGAGCGGATTGAATTGTAGATCTGGACCGGAAGAGTGACGATCCGCGCATCCACAAGAAGGAGACTGACCAGAAATTCATTCAAAGACAGTATGAACATCAACAGCGAGCCGGTAATCACACCGGGTGTAACGGCTGGCAGGGTGACGTTGAAAAATGTTTGTACCGGGCCTGCCCCGCAGCTAAGAGCTGCCAATTCAAGATCCGGGTCAAGCGAAGCGGCACTTGATGACACAGCCCAGATCATGAAGGGCAAGTTGATGACTGCAGTGGCAATGCCGATCGGCCACAAATTACCCAAAACTCCTGCTTGTCCAAAGAACAGCATTAGACCGATACCGGATCCGATCAACGGGATGGTAAAAGGAAGCAACAAATAGGTCTGGATGGCAGAGCCAGCCCTGACCCGGTATTTGGCAAGGGCTATACCGGCAAGTGTACCTGTCGGTAATGAGACAAGCACACAAATACAGGCAACAATCAATGACCGGCCAAAGGCTTCTCTCAGGTCCTGTTCACCCAATATCTCTCCGTACCACTTCAATGAAAAGCCATCAGGTGGAAAATCGATTATGTTTCCGGAGGTAAAGGAAGCACCGAGTACAACTAAAGTGGGTGCCGAAAGCGTCAATATGGAAAGAGTGACAATAGTCCAGAAAATAACGCTTTGTGTGCGGGAAGTGTTCATTTCTTCTCACTCCCCAGTGCGAGAGTTCCGGCACCGAAAACCATAAAAATCAGGCCAACCATCATCGATCCGATCCCAATCAAGATGATTGTCAGTGCAGAACCAAAGCCTTGGTCGGAAGTTCGGAAAAACTGGTCATAAATCGCGTTGGCGATAAAATCCTGCGAACCACCACCCAAAATCGCCGGCATGGCAAAATCCGTGAGCGACAAGGTCAGGACAACAAGTCCGGCACCAATTATGCCAGGTTTGGCCATCGGTATGATTACGTACCAGAGGGTCTTGATCCAATTGGCACCGAGCGAACCCGATGCAGCTTCCACTTCCTCTGGTATTGCCGTCATTGCAGGCGCAAGCATCAATACGCCAAACGGCAGCATGTACTGGATCAGGCCAAAGAGTACCGCAGGATAGTTAAACAAGAGTCGTATTGGCTCAACACCAACAAGACCAAGCGCATCATTCACGATCCCCTGACTTCCGAGAATGATCAACCATCCATAGGCACGCACCACCTGCCCGATAAAGAAAGGCAAAAACAGTGCAATCAGCAGGAATTTTCGCAGGAATGAACTGGAAGTTCGTACCATCACATAGGCATATGGAAACGCCAGAAGAAGCGTGAAGAACGTTACAATGAAAGCACCGAGAAGGCTGCGCCAGATCACGGTAAGTGTAAAACTCTCGGAAAAAGCGCGTTTATAGTTTTCAATCGTCCAATGATCGGAAAACAAAAAAGTGCTGCGATCCAAAACGCGCAGCGATGAATCACCAATGTAAAGCAAGCCAACAACCAATGCGCCAACCAGCAAAATGGCAGGTGCCAGCATCAGATAGGGCGTATATTTGCCTCCGCCCTTTGGCCAGATGGAAGCAAACGCAGCTTCTAGCACATCCATGATGCGCCAGGATATTGGGTATGAGGTGCGATACTTCCGCATAACTTAATCCAACGAATACAGGTTTTTATCGGGCGGCGTTAAAACCGCCCGATTTCATTGTTTTCAAGCTTAGCCTTGCATGATCTGCTTGAACTTGGAGAACCATTCGCTCTCATTCTCGACCTGCACCTGACCGGAAATTCGGATCAAACGATCAAAATCTTCCGGCTTTGTCGGGTAAGAAGGATCGGGAACCGGAACACCTGGAGGGGGCGTCAAACCCTCAACAACTCCTGGCAATCCCAGGCCGTCAAGCCAGACTTGCTGCGCCTCTTTTGTGAGCGCTGAGTTGATGTATTCCTTCGCCCAATAAAGATCACTTTCAGAGTGTCCCTTGGGAATCCATAGCCCGTCAGTATCAAACTTGGCGCCTTCTTCCGGAACAGTCCATGCCAGGTCAACGCCGTTCTTCTTGGCACCAAGAGCGTTGGTTGAAATCGTGCAAGCAGCATCGATTTCGCCTTTTTGGAACCAGGTCACAAAATCAGGATCCTCGCCAAGCAAAGGATTTTGCGCCTTCATCTTTTCGACAAATTCCCAGCAAGCAGCCATGTTGCCAGGGATATCTTCAAGCTTGCCGCCACCAGCAACCTGTGCCGGGAAATGAAAACCAATGCCGTCATTGTAGAAAGCAACGCGGCCTTGGAACTTGTCAGCAAGAAGGTCGTGATACGACTTGGGCGCTCCGTCAGGGAAAGCTGAAGGCCGGTAGGCCAGGACATACACATATCCGTAAGTGTTCACGATAGGATATCCGTCGACACCGACCGGCTTGGCCAGATCGGTTGTCCCGGCGATATTGGAAAGATCTGACAAGTCCTCGCAAACTCCGCGCAAAGCCGATTTGGTCGCGTTGGTTGTCGTATCCCAGTTGATGTGAATTGGCGGCGTTCTGTTTTGCGCAACCGCTGCCCAGACCTTGGGCTGGATTTCGTTATCTTCTGTCAGATCGTGTTTGATACGAATTCCCGTTTTCTCGGTAAATGGATCGGAAACACCTTTTTTGAGTGCTTCAACCCAAGGACCGCCCCAAGCGCGAATGATCAATTCACTTGGCTTGTCCGGTTCCGCTGCACGCAAAACTGACGGCATGGCAAGTGTGGTAACACCAGCAGCACCTACCGCCGCAGACGTTTTCAGCAGATCGCGACGATTGAACTTTTTATCAAAAGACATGTCATACTCCCTCTTTTACAGGTCCGAATTATTCGGCCCTTACTACTGCGCGACGAAAATATGAAGGTCGCGGCTTTTCCATCCGATATGGACGGATTCTCCCAGCTCATGCGTTGCAAAGTCGTTTTGATCGTGATGGAAAATTCGTATGGGAACTTCTCCCAGCTCGGGAACTTTCACTTCGTAAAGAATACGCTCACCCTCAAAAATCACGTCTGCAACTGTCCCTCCAAATTGAGCATCAAGACCATTCAGTTCAGATTTAGTTGCGGAAATTCTGATCTGTTCAGCCCGAACGGCACCCCGTGCTTTTTGCCCTTCTTGTGGCTCGACGGGACCATTCCTCAGAACTCCGACAAGAGAACTGTCTCCAAATATTGCTGTTGCGTCCGCCTTGGAAACCTTGGTCAACTTTCCTTCGAAAGCATTCGTCACACCGATGAAATTTGCGACAAACGGGTTCTGCGGTATCCGATACATGACCGAAGGTGAAGCATCCTGCTGTATCTCCCCCTCGTCCATGACGATAATCTGGTCCGATACCACAAGCGCTTCGCGCTGATCATGCGTCACGTTAATGGTGGTGACACCCAATTCTTTTTGAATGCGCCTGAACTCAAGCTGCATTTCTTCGCGAAGCTTGCGGTCAAGAGCGGCAAGGGGTTCATCCAGGAGCAACAAGTCAGGCTCAAAAACCAGTGCGCGAGCGATTGCTACGCGTTGCTGTTGCCCCCCAGACAATTCGTTAATGCGCCTGTTTTCCAATCCATCAAGGCGGACAAGGCGTAAATATTGGGAAACTCGATCCGGAATCGTACGCGCATCGAACCGCCGCATTTTCAACGGGAATGCCACGTTTTCTGCTGCTGTCATATGAGGAAACAGCGCCAGTTTTTGAAACACCATCCCAATTGAGCGCTTGTTTGGGGCAACCGCACCCACGGCTTGACCGTTGATGAATATTTCGCCCTTTGTTGGTGTCAAAAACCCGGCTATCATGCGCAGCAAGGTTGTTTTTCCTGATCCGGAAGGTCCCAGGATCGTCAGAAACCTGCCTTCTTCAAGTTCAAAGCTGGCGTCTTTCACCGCTTTGAAAGGTCCAAACTGCATTTCAACGTTTTTCGCTGAAACAGCTGATTTAGTCATTTTTGTCACTCTGTCACAGCCCTGTCGAACATTTTACTCCCATGGAGCCAGTTTCTGCATTTGGTTTTATTATGTATATACATAAGACCAAGAGCAAAGTTCTTGTCAAGCCTTTCCGACTGATCTTGTTCCCAAATAGTCGGTAATTGTCAGATTGAGGCGAGATATCCGCCATCGACAGCCAAACATTGTCCCGTCACATACCTTGAAGCATCACTGGCAAGAAAAATAACGGCTCCCTTCAAATCGTTGGCATCCCCAAATGCTGACATTGGTATTTTGTCGAGCATCGCCTTTTGCCAATCTTCATCTTTGTAAAACGCGTCCGTAAGTTCAGTACGAAAATATCCGGGAGCAATCCCGTTTACTCGCACCCCTCTCGCCGCCCATTCGGCGGACAACGCTCGCGTCATGCCCAGCAGCCCGGATTTCGAGGATGTGTATGGAACGGCAGTCGGAACACCGACGTATGACGTTAGTGAGCAGATGTTGACGATGGACCCTGAGCCTTTTTCAGCCATGGACCTTGCGGCGGCTTGCGCTGCAAAGAATGCACCCTTTAAATTTGTTCCGGTGATCTTGTCCCACAGTGCCTCATCAATCTCAAGGGATGAACACACTTCTTCATATCCGGCGTTGTTAATCAGGATGTCCAGGCCACCGTGTTTCTCTGCGGCACCGGAGATGTTGTTCTGAAGCCCGGCAATATCTTCGACATCGAGTTCAAGTCGACGTACCTTTCCCCCGGTTTCTTCAATTTTCGCGCAAGTTTCGTCAAGAGAGCTGAGTTTGCGTGATGTAACAATCACTTCTGCTCCGGCTTCTGACAGACCAATTGCCATGGCTTGCCCCAAACCCCGGCTCCCACCTGTCACGAGCGCCACCTTCCCCTCCAATTCGAACATTGTGAGATTCATAGTGTTGCAATCCTCCTACATTAATTGCTATGTATATACATAGAATACAGTTTTGAAAACTCAAAAATTTACAGAGACAAGGTAAACATGCAGACAGTCGAGAAAATACTCAGACCTGCATTAAACGATCTGAGTCCATACAATGCCGGGCTGAGCATATCAGATATCCGGAAAATGTATGACGTTGAACGTATTGCGAAGCTCGGGTCCAATGAAAATCCATTCGGTCCGGCGCCTGAAGTACTGGCGCAGCTCGCCAGTGGAATGAATGAGCTCTACCTGTACCCGGAAAGCAATGCCGGAAAATTGAGAAGTGTTCTTGCTGAATATCTCGACCTGGATGAAAATTCCCTCGTTTTCGGAAACGGCTCTGAAGAACTCCTGTCAATCATCAGTCGCAGCGTCGTTGAACCGGGCGACCGGGTGGTTACACTCTATCCGTCATTTCCACTCCATGAAGACTACGTTCGCTTGATGGGCGGGATTATCGAGCCGGTCACGGTCACAAATGAACTCGCCATCGATATCGATAAACTTGTCGATGCTGTAAAACAGCCAGCCAAGATGCTGATCTTCGCAAATCCGATGAACCCGGTTGGTGCGTGGCTATCTCCAACAGAACTCAAGGCAATTCTGGCGGCAACCCACCCCGACACCCTCATCGTGCTTGATGAAGCCTATCATGAATACGCGTCCGAAGGAGATTATGCCTCGGGACTAGAATATCTCACTCCTGAAAATGGCAACTGGATAGTGCTTCGAACCTTCTCGAAGGCTTGGGGTTTGGCTGGCATGCGAATAGGCTTTGGCGTCTGCAGTTCTCTGGCGCTACGCTCAGCCCTTGATCTCACCCGCACACCATTCAATATCAATTCGTTGGCCCAAACCGCGGCAATTTCAGCCATCGAACAGCACACCTATATGAAACACCACGTGGCTCTTACCAATGCGGCCAAGCAGAAAGTGGAACTGGAACTGGCAGCCATAGGTCTCAAACATGCGAAATCCCTGGGAAATTTCCTGTTCTTTGATACAGGACGCTCTTCAGTTGAAGTTGCAGGCCAGTTCCTGAAGATGGGAACAATAGTCAAGCCGTGGAAACAACGAGGATTTGACACATTCATTCGGGTTTCAATCGGCAAGGATGAAGAAAATGAGCAGTTCTTGCAGAATCTAAGAATGATTATGTGATGATTTTTGATCGTGTCATGGTTTGATACTGCTTCAAGTCCTTGTTTAGACTGAATCTGGTTCCGAACCAGGGAGCATGATCCCGGAGCAAATATCTCGATTTCTGCAGAATGTCTCAATGACCATTTTCACGAAGGCTTGGTTGTCTGGCGGCGCCCAGGCCATCACCACCCGCAATAATATTGTTTTCATATTTACCTTCAATTGTATTATCAAAATCGCCGATAACCGTAGGTATTATTGGAAAGCGCACCCATAATCACGTTGGCACCGGCATTTGAGAGCGGAAATTCTATCTTGTTAAAAACACCCGGCAGTTCTGTCTGCACTGCGATAATTCGGCACCAGGTCTCTTCGGAAATCAGCATTTAGATTATCCGACCCACCCTGCTCCATGGGTGACAGGGACAACAGGTTTATGTTTGAACCAAACCCTTCCAGGGTTCATATTCAAGCAATTGTTTCGGATCCAGATATTGGAAATACAAATGCCGTTAATGGAAGACATCCTCGACCTCGCGCAGATGCCGTCGCGAGAATTGCCGGCAGGCGCCATGGAAAAGGCAAAACTGTCATTACTGGATTGGATGGTCTGCGGATGGGCAGGAAAGGATGAGCCGCTGGCGGAAAAACTCCGCGCCCTGGCACTGCAGGAGGCTGGCTCAGAGGTCGCGACTGTCATTGGTGGAGGAAGAGCACCGGCGCGCATGGCAGCGCTGGTGAATGGCGCTACAAGTCACGCACTCGATTACGATGACACGCATTTCGCCCATGTCGGCCATTTGTCAGTCGGCATTTATCCTGCCGCGCTCGCGGTAGCTGAAGAATCCGGGGCGTTCGCTCTCTCGATGATAGAAGCATTTCTGCTTGGGGCCGAAGCCGCCATTCGCATTGGACTGGTATTGGGGAAAAAACATTATAACCGCGGCTTCCATCAAACAGCCACGGCAGGCGCCTTTGGAGCCACGGTTGCCAGCGCACGCCTGTACGAACTTGACAGAGAGCAAACCCGAACTGCGCTTGGTCTCTGCGCGACAAGAGCATCAGGGCTGAAATCTCAATTCGGGACCATGGGCAAACCATACAATGCGGGCCTCGCGGCAAGCAATGGTGTTGAATGTGCAAAACTGGCTGCTTTGGGCTTCAGTTCGACGGATGATGGCTTGATGAACCCCCAGGGGTTTATTCCGACACATACCGACCGTGAGGATCTTGATGCGGTGAAACTCGTCCCGACACGCGAAAAATTTCTGTTTGAAGATAACAAGTACAAGTTCCACGCCTGCTGCCACGGAACCCATGCCATGATTGAGGGTCTTCATGATGCCGGCCTGTATGGAAAGGGATTGGGCAGTGTTTCGAAGATGGTTTTACGAACCAATCCCCGGTGGTTGAGGGTTTGTGACAACAAGGCACCCCGAACCGGCCTGGAGGTCAAGTTCAGCTATGTCTGGCTGGCAGGAATGGTCATCAGGGGAGATGACACCGGCAATGAACAGACATTTACCGATGCACTTGCACTGGATAATGAGCTAACTGCGTTCGCCAAACACGTCACGGTGAATGGCGATCCGGAGGTGACTGATCTGCAGGCAGAGGGCGAGATTACGTTGACAAACGGTCAGGTGGTGGCGTTTCGGCATGACCTGGATGCCCCGGTGGATGACAAGCTGTTGAAAGAAAAGCTATCGAAAAAAGCAGTCTCCGCGATTGGCGAAAAAGGGAAGATAATTCTTGAGCGGCTTGAAGGTTTCGACGCCATGAAAGCGACGGATATTGGAACTTTGCTGGCCAGATGAGGGCACGTTTCCCACAAATCGAACGCGTATTTCTATTCTGTAAATTTCATCGACAAGGCTTGGCAGCAACCGCCGCAATGTTTTGATGGCTCGCCGAAACCCATACAAGCGATTGCCACACGCTTCCTGCGCTGGACCGCTCATTTATTCTTCCAGCTCCGCAACATCGTCATTGCCCTTCGCCTTGACCGTACTTGCTTCCCAGGCATTGCCATCATAGGCTGGCAGTCTGATGTAGGAACCGATGACAATGAGTCCTGAACAAATCATCGCTGCAGTCACCGCCTTGATGCTGAATACAGAGAACCCGGATTTCGACCATTTGCGTTCCGGCGGGCATGACACACGCTATCCGGTGACAGTCTCCGCTTGTGACTTTCCGCCTGCTCCTTTCGAAGTCGAGGGCAAAACAATCCTCTGCGGCACCGTCGAGGTTCCCGAAGACTATGACAAACCGCAAGGTCGGCGTGTTGGATTGAAGTTTGCGCTTTTCGATGCACTCACCCAGTCACCCGCTCCGGACCCGCTGGTTTATTTGCACGGCGGTCCGGCCGGAGGCACCCTCCACATGATAGATGCCGTGGCAACCGCCGCCTTTCCCAAACATAGGTTGACCCGCGACATCGTAACCTTCGACCAGCGGGGTGCAGCTCTCTCTGCTGGCTCCGTCTCATGTACAAATGGACTGGCCGATCACATCCTGGACCTTGCTCTGGCCAAACGGGAAGCACCGGCGAGTGAGAATGCATATCTCGCTGAACTCGTCTCCCCCTGCGTGGAAGAAATCAAGGCATCGGGCGCTGACCTGTCCGCATACAACACCGAGAACAATGCGCGCGATGTGCAGGCATTGATGTCGGCTCTTGGCTATGGAACGTACAACGTATACGGCATCTCCTACGGCACACGCCTTGCGCTCGAAGTAATGCGAACCGTACCCCAAGGCGTTCGCTCGGTGGTGATCGACGGGGTAGCCCCCTCTTTCGTACCGATCCTTGATACCTTCGCCACCCCCTTTGCGGATTCCATGGACAAGCTGGCTGAACAATGCGCAGCTGATGAAGGATGCCATGCGGCTTATCCCGATATTGCTGCGTCCTTCAACGCAGCTTTCAAGAAGCTTGGGACTGATCCCATTCCCGGCGGGCCGAAAGACCAGGTACTGGATGACGGTACACTCTATCACACAGTCTTCGAACTTCGGAACAAATGGCGCCTGCAATACGAGATCACACCTTACCTGCCGCGTATTTTCGCCGAGGCAATGGAAGGCAAGCGTGACGCCTATGATGCGATGGTGGCCGGTTTCAATAAACAAGCGGATCCAAAAGCCGGCCTGAGCACCGCCAACTTGTCAGCAGACGAACGTGCGCTTGCGGCCTCCGCGCTGGACATGGCATCGACCATGCAATCGCTGAGCGAGGCATCTGACGCGGTTGTCACCCAACTTCGCAGCGATGTGCAGGCTGCCGTACGCTCAGCCAGTGTCGCCGAAGCATTTGATCGCCGCGCCAGCCAGGCTTTGCGCGAGATGACCGACCGAAAGGCGGCTGCCCGGTTCATGACTGAATATACAATGATGCGGTCGGGCGAACCGTCAAAAAAGGCCTTGGCCGATTTCGTCAGCAACAATTTCTCGGGAGTAGACAAGGCAGACCTGCTTGCTTTGGTTTCCGCGATGAAGCCTGAAGACGTGGAACGAACCTTCCGTATTGCGGCGCAGACCACTAAAAAATACGAGATTGCCGTGGCGAAGGCCGTGGGTTTCGACATCTATATCTGCCAAGAGTCGAGCAACAGCCTCGAGGGCTTCAACCGGGTGACAAAGAAGATCGCCGAACGCTATCCGATTTTTGGCGACCCATATTTTCGCACGGCTGCAACCGGCACTCTCGACCAGTGCACGTATTTCGAAAAATTCCCGCGCAAAGGGTTCCCGGATCCCGTCGTTTCGAACATCCCGACACTGGTTCTCAACGGCACACTAGACACCCAGACGTCCATGCATTGGGGAGCATTGGCAGCAAAAACGCTGAGTAACGCGCGCAACTACATTATCCCGGAAGCGGGCCACGGTACGATCATCTATCAAAGCTGCGCAAGGGATATCGCGGCAGCGTTCACCAATGATCCGAATGCAGAACTGAACGTTTCTTGTATTGATACACTTCAGCCGAAGTTCATTTTACCGGACGATCCCCTGCCATGATACCAGGCTGCTTGCAGTGCTCTGCAACGACGCGCTGACCTGCTGCCTCAGTCTCGAGCGCACGCGAACCTCAATGGCGCCTGCCTCACAAATTTTCTAGCTTGTGAGTTCTGCCAGCGAAACAGATCCGAACTGGAGTGCAATCTGCCATGCCAGTGTCACCGTGTTGATCCTGTTTGCAACGAGTTCCTGACGCAGCTTTGCAAGTTCAACCTCATGCAGGAGGTAATCAGAGACCGGCCGCAAGCCTGCCTCGTATTCCCTGATCAAACCGGCCTTGATCTGCCTGCTTGTTGAAATCTGTTGCTTGATCAGTGTTTCTTGCCGCCTCGAACTTTGCAGGCTGTTCCACGCAAGTTCAACATCGCGCCGGATTTGGCGTTCAGTATCTTGCGCCCGGTAGCGGGAGGCAAGCGCCCTTTCCTTCGAGCGCCGGTAGCGGGCGGTAGAAGCAACGTCAATGAGCGGTACGGTCAGGCGTGCGCCGATGGAATATTCATAATCATTTTCACGGGTACTACTGGGTTCGGCGTGTTCCCTGCTCACTCGCCCATAAAGATCCACACGGGGCAAGAATTCCGCCATTCCGGCCTTTGCCCTGTATTGCTCGGATGCAGCTTCGCTGTTGGATATGTTAATAACCGGGTTGTCACTCACAGCCTTGCGGACTGTTGCTTGTGCACTACTTGGAACCAGCTTTTTTACATTCGGCCAGGAAAGCTTTTTCGCTGCACGATTGCCCGTATCCGAACGCCAGCGGAGCCGTTGTTCTGTTTCCAGCAATTTCAGGCGTTCAAGCTCCCTGGTGACCGTCAGAATCTCATTCCGGATTTCTGCAATATCCGTTTTTGATGCAAACCCTGCCTGGAAACGCTTTTGCGTACCGGCAAGAACCTTCTGCAAACTTGCCCGGGATTTCGAAAGATATTCAATCTGTTTTGATGCGCCCAACAGTTGAAGATACACGCCCAAGCTCTCAAGCACCTGTTGACGCTCAGCACTTATGACCCTGAATCGGGCGGCCTCTGCCGCAAATGCCGAAGCCGCTATTCCGGCGATTGTACCGCCGGAACGAAAAACCGGCCATTCCAGGTTAAGCGAAGATGTCTGGTTCTCTTCCTGATTGTAACGCCTCAGAGAACTCGGTGTATTGGTTCGGCCCTGATCATACTCAAAAGAAACGACGGGCAATAGTGCTGCCGTTGCAGCCTGATGATCGCGGACGGCTGCATTGAAATCGTGGATTGTCGCCTGCAAGGCGTGACTTTCCTGAAGTGATCTCCCGAGAAAGCCACGCAACTCAAAATTGCTCGCCTCTTTTTCAGGCATATTGGCAGCTTCAGCAAGGAATTCGCCCGCTGTCCCCTGTGCTGCCCCCCTCAAGGCCCAAACCTCGGCAAGCGATGCCGACTGCTCAATCGAGTCCAGGCTTATGGATGGACGTATGTCCGTGGCTTGGGAGGCATCACCAGAAAAGGATGCAGAAAATATTGCCACCAACCCGATTATTGCCCCGTGTCTCATGCTTCATGCTCCAGGGTCCGGAGCACCGTCAGCAAATCAGGCATGGGTGGCAGAGGTTTCAACATTGCAATCATCACGCTTCATTGAATGCGCGCCGCACACTGTCCATGACGGGAGCAAGAAGCCATGAGAAGAAGTTTCTGGAGCCGGTCTTGATATAAACATCCGCTTGCATTCCGACTGTCATTCTACGGACGGTGTCAGACAAAAGGCTTTCAGCATCTGGTTCAATGCGAACCAGGAAGTAAGCATCTCCAGTCCGTTCATCAATGGAACTGTTGGCAGCCACGTATGAAACTCGCCCCATAACAGGATCATGCAAGCGCTTGCTCAGGCTTGTAATCACAAGCTCCACTTCCTGGCCCTTGGCTACCTCACCTATGTCCACAGGCAAGATTCTCGTTTCCACCTCGAGTATAGCGTCATCGGGAATAAGCTCAGCGATTGCGCCTCCTGCCTCAACCACACCGCCAATGGTGCCAATCTGCAGCTTGGCCAGTGTCCCGTTTGCGGGTGCGCGCAGTTCCGTATAGGCAACGGAAAGTTCCGCCGCCCGTATCTGCTTTTCGATACCAGCCAGTTCAGCCAGGATGGCAGAGCGTTCCTTGGCAAACTCTTCCCTGGAGCTGGAACGCAACGCAGCAATCCGGTCACGGGTCTCGGCGGCAAGAGCGGATGATTTGTCGATTTGCCCCTCAAGCTGGGAAGACTGCCCTTCAAATTCAGCCAGTTGCGTTTCCGCATCCCAAAGCACGGACTTGGCAATATACCCCTCCTCCGCAAGCGGCTGAATCCGGGTAATCTTGTCCAGCAATATAAGCACGCGCTCCTGATTGCGCAGCAGTCGCGAGTTGAGGCTCCTGAGTTCAAGACCATGCCCCTCAAGCTGTTTCTCCAGGGCAGAAATTTCTTTTGCAATTCGGTTGCTTGAAGCAAGATACTCCTCTTCCTGCTCTTGGCGCAGGTCAGCAAATTCATTGCCAAAATCCATGGCCACATTTTTCAGCGCGCTCTGCGTTTCACGCAGTTGACCGATCGTGTACGCGTCTGAAAGGTTGAAGTCTGAATTTTGGGCCTTGAGGGAGCGCAGACGCCATTCCTGTGCCTTGAGCAGGCTTCGCTGAGCCAGCAAACCTGCCAGGTCGGCATTTGCCTGGGCAGGCTCAATGCGTGCAATAAGCTCTCCTTTTTTCAGATAATCTCCGTCTTTGGCAACGATTTCCGAAACCACACCTCCATAAGGGTGCTGAATGAGCTTCGCCTGTCCTCTCGGGGTCACCATTCCGGTTGAAACAACGGACGATGCAAGCGGGAACAAAAAACCCCAGAGAACAAATATTGCCAACCCAAACCCTACCCACCGCATCCCGGCCCTCGCAACCGGAGCGGAATCGACCGGCATGGTCATACGCCAATCGGCTTCATCAATCGTTGCAGGCTGCGCCCTTGTCATGTCGCCAACCTTCATGCTTCAACCGGAATTCTGGGGGGTGCGGTCTCTGGCGTCATGCGCATTGCTTGAGCGCCGGCTTGCCCACCCGCGGCAGTTGGCCGAAATGCTGGAGTACCAGAACCTGCTTCTGAAGCATTGCGGCCGTTTTGAATTCTGACAGTCAGGGTAGCCAAATTTTGCAAAGCGCCACGCTGGGTTACCAGAATGATTGTAACGCCGTTGCTCTTGAGACGCTTGAGGACCTCAAACAGGTTTGCCTCACCGGCCGGATCGAGATGGGCATTGGGTTCATCAAGCACCAACAGGCGGGGACTGCTATAAAGGGCACGGGCAAGTGCAATACGCTGCAACTGGCCACCGGAGAGCCTGAACTCACCACTGTGTACAAGGGTTTGATAGCCGTCCGGCATCGCATTGATAAGATCGTGTACCCCGGCCATTTTGGCAGCGCCGATAACTTGCTGTTCAATCGGAGCCAGGGCCATGCGTGCAATGTTTTCCGCAATTGATCCGGGAAAAAGCATGACATCCTGGGCCACATAGCCAACGTAACGGCCCAATTGTTCAGTCGGCCAGTTCCTGAGATCACAACCATCAAGCTCGATTTTGCCACCGGTTGGCCTGATCGCACCGGTGATCAATCGTACAAGTGTGGATTTTCCGGCTCCTGAAGGCCCTACAAGGCTGACCAAATCCCCTGGCTGAACCGAGAAGGATACTGATTCAAGTATGCTGGAAGTCTCCGATGCATAGCTCACATCGGAAAGATTCAAATGCCCGATTGGCGCGGGTTGTTGAATCGGAGCATCCGCCTCTTTCTGTGCTTCGAGATGTTCGTCCAGACTTTCAAATGCCTGACGGGCCCGGTTGAGGGAATCCCAGCCACCTATGATTTGTTCGATTGGCTGGAGCGCGCGGCTGGAAATCATGGACGCGGCAAATATCAGCCCGCCAGACATGTCATTGTTCAGAACCAGCCATGCTCCCCAAGCCATGATGACGACCTGCAGCAATTGCCGTGTTGTTCTGCTGATACCGTGAAAGCCGGCAGATCGCCGACTTGCCTCTTCCTGCGTTTGCAACCCGTTGCCTACCAGCTTTTTCCAGCGATCCATTAGATTGGGCGCAAGCCCCATCGCCCTGATTTCTTCGGCTCTCGTTACTACCGTTGTTGCAAAATTGATCGTTTGGCTGTTGGCATCGTTGGACCGTGCTTCGGCTTCCTGACCAAATTGCTTGTTCAATACAGCAACGATGACAAGAAACGCAGCTCCAAACAACGTTAGCAGGCCGATCTGCCAATGGACGAGGAACAAAAGCACAAGGAAAAGCGGCGCGAATGGAAGATCATAGAGGCTGATATGGCTCTTGCTTGCAAGGAAGGACCGCGCGGTATTGAAATGGCGTATCAGTTCATTGGACATATTGCCTGATTGGGAACCATTATTCGCAACCAGACCGAAAAGGGCTTCTGCATTGTCCACGGTGAAACTTGCTGCCTGGCGTTGGGCAAGCCGCGATCTGGTTGCTTCACAAATACCGAAGAGAACCAGCGCAACAGCTGCAATGAGGGTAATGTACAGCAGTGTTTCCTTGCTGCCGGAAGAAAGTACACGATCATAGACCTGCAGCATGTGCAGTGGCACAGCAAGCATCAACATGTTCGCAAACATGGAAAAGATCATGAGAGGTTTCGACTGGCGAAAAAAAAGCATTACTGACAACGCAAGAACTGAAATCAAACACTGCTAAAATGTAAACAGGATTAGATAACAAAGTGTTTAGTCTGGCGGATTTGATGCAGTATCGGGCTTATTTCGGCCTGTAATGCCCGAATAACAAAGTTTTGGCCGGTTATTGGATACTTGGCACAGAAATTGCTTTGCCTTCAGCAATGAAAGCAACTGTGTACTGGATTGACCGGATACGAACCACTCCGGCAGCACTGGTACCAAAACGGGATTTTTGGTCATGAATGCAATTACCGGCGATTGGGGAAATGTCTTCGACACATCCATTATTGGTATTCACCAGGTTGTTCTAGGTGACGGGCGCGTCCTTTTCTGGGGTGGCGACGGTAATGGCAATGCATTCTCGAACACCCAGAAATACGGTATTTTTGATCCTGAAACCGGACAGCATGAAATCCTGAGTGCAGCGCACGCAATCCGCATGTTCTGCGGAGCCGGTGTCATCATTCCCGGAACAGACAAGGTATTGATTGCAGGCGGCAACGGGAGCGGTGCTCCCGGTGGACAAATCTTCGACACGTCCGATGAGACGCTTGTTCGCGACGGTGCAAACGACATGGCAACCGGCAGGTTCTACCCAACGACAATCTCGCTTTCGACTGGTCAGGTTGTGGTCATGGGCGGCAATGGAAATGCGAACTTGCGCGGCACTCCGGAAATTTTCACCCCCGGTGAAGGATGGCGCAAACTTGACGGAGCAACGGATCCGGATGTTGCTGCCAACTGGTGGTATCCGAAAGCATGGGTGAATGGTAACGGGGAAATCGTTTATATCGCGATCAATGCCGGCAACCAGAATGCCAATCCCGGCCCGGCAGGCAGTTTTGAAGTCATGGCAATGGACCCGTCCGGCACTGGTTCAATCAGAAAAATCGGAGAAGTGCCCTTCCAGATGGACGCGGCCTCCACTGCTGTCATGTATGATGTTGGGAAAGTCATCATCATGGATCACGTCGGCGATCTCTGGTACATGGATATCAACGGCGATACACCCACGTTTGAATATGCTGCAGACCTTGGCGGTGACCGCAACAATGCAGACATGACCGTCCTGCCGGATGGCCAAATCCTGATCAATGGCGGAACAGAGGTCGGCAACTCGCAGTCGCCTGATCAGGCAATCCTCGAATCCCAGATGTTCAACCCCTATACCGGTGAAGTGACCACGGTTGATGCCGAGGCTGTAATGCGCCTTTATCACTCCTCATCAGTATTGCTGAATGACGGTACAATCCTGTCCATGGGTGGTGGTGGCCTGAATGGCACTGTCGACATGATGGACGCACAGATCTATCGCCCTCCTTATCTTTACAATGATGATGGTACACTGGCAGACCGCCCGCAAATCAATGTGGCACCGGCAAGTGTCGAGCCCGGACAATCCTTCATAATCGAAGTGGATGATGCGTCTTCCATACAAGCCCTTTCGTTTAACAAGACAGGCGCGGTAACCCATTCCAACAACATGGAATCGGGCCGCATGAATCTTGATTTCAGGGTTCTGGACAACCAGCGTATTGAAGTAAGCCTGCCTGATAATCCGCATGTGCTTGGCGCCGGTAACTGGATGTTGTTTGCGATTGATGAAAATGGCGTTCCCTCGGAAGCCCCGATCATCAGTGTCGAACCAACCTTGCCCCTTTACACGGAAAATGGCATCTCGATTGATCCGGTTGATGGTATCCTGACAGCTGAATACTACAACGCTGATGTGTCAGATCTGGACGAGATTGACTTCACTGCTGCGCCGGTCTTCGAAGAGAATGTCAACCAGATCCAGAAAAACGTTGGATCCGGTGCGTTTTATCAGGGCGGTCCGGCAGACAAGTTTGCCGTCAAGTATTCCGGTCAGTTTGTTGCTGAAACAGCAGGCCAGTATACGTTCTATCTGAACTCCGACGATGGCTCCCGCCTTGCAATTGACGGGACCCGGATCATCGACAATGACGGCCTGCACTCCGCCCAAGAGCAGACTGCCAATGTATATCTCGATGCAGGTATCCACGACCTGAATGCCGAATATTTCGAGCAGGGTGGCGATGCAGTCATGGAACTTGACTGGAAAGGTCCGGGCTTTGACCGGACAGACTTTGAAGTGAATGGAACAACTCCAACTGAACCAGGCAACTATGTTGATGATGTTCCAAACGTCACACAATACCTCAACGGCATTGGTGACAATGATGTGTTTGTCATTGCCGGAAATTCATCAGACTATGGCTGGGGTGTCAGCGAGGACGGGGAAAGCATTGTCGTTTGGGGACCGACCGGCCACGATCTTCTGTACGGTTTTGAAAAAATCCGCTTTGAGGACATGACAGTCCCGCTTACCGCTGAAGACGGTCAGTACCATGACATCGCCAATGTCACCCAGTATCTGACAGGTACCGATGATGTTTCGGACACTTTTATAATCAACGGCAATGCCACCGATTATAACTGGGCTCCCGCAACAGACGGTGAAGGTATCGTCGTATGGGGACCGACCGGACACGATCTGTTGTACGGATTTGAGAAAATTCGCTTCAATGACACAACTGTATCACTGGTGTCTGAAAACGGCGAATATGACGATGTTCCCAATGTCACACAATATTTGACAGGCGCGAAAGACGCTTCTGACACTTTTGTCATCAATGGCAACTCAGCCGATTACAACTGGGCAGATGCAACAGATGGCGAAGGCATTGTGGTTTGGGGGCCAACGGGACATGATCTGCTTTACGACTTTGACAAGATTGCATTCAATGACAAGACAGTTGAACTTACAGCGACAACGAATCCTGGCGGCGGCGTGACGGTTCAGGATGATCCGGCCCGAACACAGTATGAAACCGGGACAGACCAAACTGACCGTTTTGTCATCGATGGCAATTCCGCTGATTATGGCTGGGATGTCGACACCGACGGAGAAGGCATCGTGGTCTGGAACCGCAACGAAGATGCGCACGACCTGTTGTATGATTTCGAGGAAATCGAATTCAATGACCAGGTAGTGGAGCTCGAACAACCGGTTGCTTAAGAAAACGGATCACCAGGGAGCCGACACTCTGCGGTTCCCTGGTGAACTCACTCGTTCAGTGAAAAATAATTCAGCGATGCTTCCAGTTCATCAAGTTGGAAACCGCGCCCGATAAAGACGATATTGTTTTGATATTCTGTCAATGACGGTGGCAGCATTTCTGGGGCCTGCACAGAATTCCGCACACCTTGCAACAACAATGGCCCGGCAGGCGTGGCAAAGACACCTTTCACCCGGACAATGTCCTTGCCTCTAGCGTGCAACAAGGCCGATAACCAGACAGAAAAGGCTGCCCAGTCAACCTCATCTCCAATCGCAAGACGGGTCGGGGTAATGGGTTCAAGTGGCTTCTCATCGCCCTGAAGCGGCAGGTCGAACGGTTCGGCATCCGGGTTTACATGAGGTTCAAATGCCTCACCTTTGACAGCCGCAGACAGGGTTGCACCGGGATTGATAAGCTCAACAGTGACATGGGCAGAACTCAGGACAGACGGATCCTGCAAATCAGCCTTTGTAAGAATGATATGGTCTGCCGCCTCGATTTGTTGTCTGCCAAGATATTCCGTGCCCAACTGGTCAGCGATGTTTAACGCGTCAACCAAAACAATGATTTTGTCCAGACGAACGTGATGCACCAGCACCGGGTCATTCTGGATGGCGGATGCAATCGCAGCAGGATCAGCCAGGCCGCTTGTTTCCAGAATGATTTGCTCAAGACGTGCTTCATCCGAAGGGCTGCGGCTACGTTCATCACACAACTTTCGCAGCGTTCTGATCAATTCCTCTTGTCCCGCACAACAGGCGCAGCCACCTGAAAGCAGGGTCATGCCAGTCGCATGCTCTGCCAGAAGAATGTCATCCACGGGAGTTTCGGCGGCTTCATTTACAAGAATGTGCACACGACCAAAAGCATTCATGAAAAGCTGGTGGCGCAACCATGTTGTTTTGCCTGAGCCAAGATATCCGCCCAGTATGGTCAGCCTGATACGCCCGTCAATTTTCCGGGTTGTTTTCTTTTCAGACATTTAACGTGACAGGCCGGTAAAACGGGCCTCCAACGGGTCAAGCACAGAACCGTTCTGGCGTTCAGCTTCACTCCATACGGCTTCAAGATCAGGCAAAATTCGGGTTCCGCCTGTCCGGGAGCTTAACTGGATACCCGGCGTCAAACCGTCGTAATGTGCCGAAAGGCCATAACTTTCGAGAATTTTGTTCAACACTTTCGTGCGGCGAAATTTCAACCGCAATTTGTCACCGGCCACTTCTGCGCCGGCATCTGTCCAATGTCCCGGTTTGGTCGGGAATCCACAGGCACTGCACATGGCAACAACTCCTTTGCGAATACCGGAGAGGGTTTTCCTCTCCGGCATGTCTTTGCGTCAAATCACTTCAGGACGCTTGCCACTTTCAAAAGGATAGCGTTCGCGGAAATCATCAGCAATAGTGTTGAAGTCCACCCACTCAACTCCGGAATGACCATTGATATAATCGATCAGGCGTTCGAGCATGAGCAGAACTTGCGGGCGCCCTGCTACATCGGGGTGAATGGTAATCGGGAAAACGCCGTATTCCATCTCGCGGTAAACCCAGTCAAACTGGTCTTTCCACAATTGCTCAATGTCGCGCGGACTGACAAAACCATGGCTGTTTGGCGCATTCTTGATGAACATCATCGGCGGCAAGTCGTCGACATACCAGTTTGCACCAATATCAACGAGATCTATTTCCTTGCCGTGCTTCAAGGGGTGCATCCACTCGCCCGCTGTCTTGGAATAGTCAATCACATTCCATTCATCACCCACTCGCGCATAGAACGGCTGGAAGTCGCGGTAGCTTTGGCTGTGGTCATAGGAAAATCCGTATTTACCAAGCAGTGCCGCTGTAACATTCGACATTTCCCACCAAGGTGCGACATAACCCTTGGGAGCTTCACCGGTCAGCCCCTTGATCAGTTCGATGGACTTGACCAGCACATCCTCTTCCTGCGTGGGCGTCATGGCCACGGGGTTTTCATGCATGTATCCGTGCGCGCCGATTTCGTGGCCCGCTTCGACAATCATGTCCATTTCCTTGGGAAAGGTTTCCAGTGAATGGCCAGGAATGAAAAACGACGTTTTCATGTCATATTTCTTGAACAGGCGCAGCAGGCGCGGAATGCCCACTTCAGTCGCGAATATGCCGCGCTGAATGTCATTGGGGGAATCTCCTCCGCCATACGAACCGATCTGGCCTGCAACGGAATCGATATCCGTCCCAAAGGCGCACAGTATTTTTTTGGTCATTTGTTTTCTCCTTATGTCCAAGTCATGGGTTGTGGCATCAACCGCGGATAATCTCTTCGGTTGCTAGGGCAGCAGACAGAACCTGCCGGTCACGCCCCTGGGAAGTGGAAAGCAGGAATCCGGTGGGCATGCCGTTGCGGTCTGTTCCGTTGGGAATGGAAACTCCTGCCCAGTCCAGAAAATTGCCAAGCGAGGTATTCCTCAGGGTCAGGCCGTTGTGCTGAAAAAAGACGTCCTGGTCCGCTTCAAGCGGAGCAATCTCCATCGCTGTAGTCGCGGTTGTGGGGCAAAGCAGAATGCTGTCACCAAGTAACTGCGCCGTTTCCGCCATCATCCGGGTTCTTGCCTGTTGCAGGACCACCAGATCAACAGCGGTCATCCCCTCGGCCTGAAGCACACGTCGTACAACACGTGGATCAATCCGTTTTGCATCTGGTCCGGTCACATGCTCCTTGTGAACGGCAAGTGCTTCTGCACCTGCAAGGAAACCGTGCTTTGCCATCAGATCAAGAATTTCCTGCAACTGGGGCAGCTTGATGCGGTTTATGCGGGCACCTGCGGCTTCCAGCCGGTCAACGGTTGCATCAAAATTCGCAATCACATCCGGAGCCGCATGATCGAACATAACGTTATCCGGAATCACGAAATCCAACCGCTTTACATCTGCTCTTGCTACATCCGGTTTGGCTTTCCCACGCATAACGGCATCACAAAGCACACAGTCTTCGACCGTCTGCGCAAGGGGACCAATCGTGTCCAGTGACGGGGCTAGAGGATATACCCCCTGCATGGGATACCGGTTCGCAGAGGTTTTGTAGCCTACAACCCCGTTGAAGGAAGCAGGAATACGCACTGATCCGCCCGTGTCCGAACCCATTGACAGCGGAACAATACCAGAAGCGACTACAGCCCCGGAACCGGACGATGACCCACCCGGGCTGCGGGGGGAATCGATAGCTGCATGAATGTTTCTGGGTGTTCCGTAATGGGGATTGAGCCCGATACCGGAATACGCAAACTCGGTCATGTTAACTGTGCCGATGGATACCATCCCGGCTTTAGCGGCCTGCGCCACGATTTCAGCATCTGCTGTGGCTGGCGGGTCGTTTTCCAAAACCACAGATCCTGCGGTTGTTACCTGCCCCTTGAAGTCAAAAAGCGCTTTCCACGCTGTCGGCACACCATCAAGCGGACTTGAGGGAATACCGCTCTTGTGCCTGATACGGGATGCTTCCGCTTCAGCCAGTGCCCGTTGTCTGAATAATGTAATAAAGAGTGCCGGATCATCATGAGTGCCAACGAGATCATAGGCTTCCTGCGCCAACGCAACGGGATCGGTTCGTCCTGCCCTCAGGTCCGCTGCCATCTGTGTTGCTGTCCGGGAAGCCATTTTGCCCTGCCCTATTGCCCGATTACAGAGGCACCGGAAGACTGCCACCCGACATATGCCGAGGTGCCAACCTTCAGCCGGTTCCGGTATTTGTCCACATGGCCCTCAATGTGGATCGTGTCTCCGTTTTCAAGGCTAACCAACATTTGCATGATGTGGCCAACGACCTGCAAACGGTCGATCCGGCAGGGAATTACGTTGTTGCCAAAAGTCTTGCGGAGCTCGCCCTCTTTTGTGTCACCAGGCACAAGTTCAACAGCCTCCGCCGGCAGAACAATACTCATGTTCTGCCCTTTCGCTTCAGTCAGGTTGATGCGATTGGTACCGGAAATGGCACCAAATGCGGTATCGAGCGTGATGGTTTCAGCATCGCTTTTCAAAACCGTTCCGGGAATGAGCGTGTTTGACCCTATGAAACGGGCAACGAATTCGCTTTTCGGACGCGTATAGAGTTCCCGTGGAGGACTGATTTGCTCAACACGGCCCGCGTTCATCACTATGATGCGGTCCGACAGGGCAAGCGCCTCAGACTGGGCATGTGTTACGAATACAAATGTAATACCCAGATCACGCTGCAACAATTTCAGTTCATTCTGGATGCTCTTGCGCAAATTTGCATCCAGCGCACCCAGCGGCTCATCCAGAAGCAGGATGTCCGGTTCGACGACAAGTGAACGCGCAAGTGCAATCCGCTGGCGTTGCCCGCCGGAAAGACGGCTTGTAGGCATTTCGGATATGTCCAGCAATCCGAGCTTGTCGAGAATGCCGTCGACCTTTTTGTCGGCTTCAGGCTTTGACATCCCTTTCACCTCAAGACCGAAACGGACATTCTGGCGCACATTCATGTGGGGAAAGAGCGCATAATTCTGAAAAATCATCGATGTGGGACGTTTTTCCGGCAATTGGTCATTTACCCGCTTGCCACGGATCAGCAAGTCGCCGCTGGTCACCGTTTCAAACCCGGAAATCATGCGCAAAGTCGTTGACTTTCCACACCCAGACGGCCCCAGGAAAGCGATGAACTCCCCTTTTTCAACATCAAGATTGAAGTCTATGACGGCAGGTGTTCCGTTGTCGTAGACCTTGCCTACATTCTTGAGTTGCAGATCATAAACCAAAACTAGAGCATCCTTTTGATGGGAAACCGGAAAATACAGGAAAGAAATGTCCGGCCGGGACCGACCCGGCCGGAACAATTGACGTTATGCAGAGAGGAATTCGTCCCACTTTTGGATAAGTAGGTCGTACTCGTCTGGCCATTGGTGCCAGTAAGCTACGTTGGCCGCTCGGGTCTCCAGTGAACCGCCATCCCGAAGGTCACCTTCCTTGATACCGCGTTCAGTCTCACCAACCCACGGCTTGCCTTCATACCAGAAGGCATACTTGTCGGGGTCCATGACATCCTTCACATTCGTCGTTGGCGAATAGTAACCTTGTTCGGACACTGCAATCGCAGGTGGCCCTGAGAGCCAGTAATCGGCATAGGCAGCTACAGCTTCGAGGTTCGGGGATGTCTTGAGCGGTGAAATACCGATGGACCAGCCACGATACCCCTCTTTCATGGTAGCGTATGAACACTGTACGCCCTGGGCTTTCACCGCCATGACAGCAGGTTGCCATGCATCAGCAATAACCATTTCGCCAGAAGCAAGCAGGTTTACCAGTTCACCGAAGTCACCCCAAAGCGCGCGGAACTGGCCTTCTTTCTTCTTGGAGATGAGGAACTTGGACGCTTCCTCAATCGCAGCCGGATCCGGATTGCCCGGATTTGGAACCTCCAGCAAACCAAGTGTGTTCATGGCGAGAATGGCTTGGCCAAATGCGATCAGCGGGTCAACATTCAAACCAGTTTTGCCCTTGAACTTCGGATCAAACAGGGCAGCCCAGGTTGAAGCCTCTTCTGCCTCGACAAGATCAGGACGATAGCCGATTGAGTCATAGTTATAGACTGTGGGCACCATGTTCAGGCGAGTCTGGCTTTCATCTTCCCAAATCTGGCCGACAATCTGGCGATTGATATCCCAGCGGTCCGAAGGTTTTGTGAATGTTTCGCGAATGCCGGACCAGTTAGTCAGGCTGCTTGCCTCAACCGGTGCAAGCTTGTCAGTGGCGACCATTGCAGCCAGCCGCTCACCAATGATTTCCCAGCAATCATAGGCGTCCGTACCGGAAAGAATTTCGGTCTGGGTATTGGGAAAGATATCCGCCTTGCCGTTTACCGAACCTACGCCTGACTTCTCCTTGAAGTCATTCAATATGCGTTCCTGAACCGTTACCGACAGGCCGACTGTACGCAGTTCCTGACTGGCCAAATCTGCTGCGAACGCCTGTTGCGCCCCCAGAAAAGGCATGCCACCTGCAGCCAGCGCGGTTGCCCCGGCTGTCGTTTTCAAGAAGTTTCTTCGTGAATATGAGGTCATTCCATTTACTCCCTAGTTTAGGCCGACTTCCATTTTCTTCTATAGAGCTACGCTCCTTCTGCAGATCAGTAGCGCCCGACCAATAGGCCACCATCTACAGCAATCACTTGTCCGGTCAGATATCTCGCCCCATTGGAGGCAAGGAACACAACGACATCAGCGATATCGTCAGGTTCACCTATCCGGCCCATGGGGATATTCTCTCCTGCCGTCTCGGCCCCTTCCGGCCCCAAGGAATGTTCCTTGGAAAGCAGTTGCGCGGTACGGATATATCCAGGGGCAACGCCATTTACCCGCACACCGCTGCGCGCCAGTTCCACGGCAAGACCGCGAACCAGGCCGACTACACCCGCCTTTGCTGATGAATAATGGACGTGCTCATCCCAGCCGTAAGCAACACCCATGATGGAGGAGAGACAGACAATTGATCCCTTGCCACGGGCTTTCATGCCGGCAATCGCAGGCCGGATCACCCGGAACATGCCCTTCAGGTCGATATCGAATGTGTGATCCCATTTTTCGTCTGTCAGCTCGTCAAGGGGAACACGGTGGGCAATACCGGCATTGGCAACAATCGTATCAATCGAGCCATATCTTGCCTCCACATCTGCAACCAGGGCATCTGATCGTGCGGTATCGCGAACATCAAGTTCCTGAAATTCTGCCTTGCCGCCTGCTGCCTCAATTTCCGCGACGACTGATTCGCCCTTGTCTTTCAGGACATCGGTTACAACAACCGTGTGACCCTTGGCAGCAAATGCCAATGCACATGCCCGCCCTATTCCGATGCCACCACCTGTAACCAGAACAACATCACTCATAACATCACATCTCCTGAATTGGGTGACAGGGTTTGCCCGACATAAATTCGCGCTTCGTCCGAGCACAGGAATGCGACGGTATCCGCCACATCTTCAGGCTCACCGAAATGTCCCAGTGGAAGTTCTGCAGCTTTTGCCGCTTGCCATTCGGGGGAAAGGGCGCGCACAAGGGGGGTGTTGATCGGACCCGGCGCAACAGCGTTTACCCGCACTCCCTTGTTTGAAACCTCACGTGCAAGCGCCTTTGTCATCCCGATAATACCCGCCTTGGCCGCGGAATAGTGCACCAGTTCAATGCCGCCGATCTGCCCGAGTTGGGAGGCCATGTTGACAATGCAGCCCTTGCCTGCAGAAAGCATGCCTTCCAGTACCGCACGGGTGCACAGGAATGTCCCTCGCAGATGTACGCTGATCATGCGGTCGAAATCCGCAACGGAAAGGTCCGTGAACGCAGACTGGTGAACATGACCAGCATTGTTCACCAGATGCGTCGGAGCACCGAATGTCTCGATGCAACCCTCGACCATCCTTGCCACGTCGTTTTCGTCAGACACATCGCCTTGCAATGCCAAGGCATTTTCACCAATTCCGGCAGCTGCCTTCTCGGCTGCTGTCCCATCAAAATCATTGACAACAACCTTGTATCCCTGCCCCGCCAGTTTCCCGGCAACCGCCAGTCCGATACCCGACCCTGCACCTGTTACGATTGCAACACTCATACAATGTCTTCCTGCATTGCTGTTTTCTTGGCGCGCCGAACACTGAGAGCCATCAGAATCCCGTACACTGAAAGAAGTGCGAAAGAGAAAAGCGTTGTCATGACGCCAAAGGCGAAGATGTTCGGATGGATTTCGACGGAGAAGGTTCCGTAAATTGCCAGAGGCAATGTCTGGTCACGACCCGAGGCAAACAGGGTGCGCGGGAATTCGTCAAAGCTGAGCGTGAATGCGAACAGCATAGCGGACAAAACACCCGGAAAAATGAGCGGAAACGTTACTTTTCGGAAAGTTCTGACCGGAGACACACCCAGCGCCCAGGATGCTTCTTCCACCGAATTGTCAAAACGGTTCAGGATCGCCAGCATGACGAGAAATGCAAAGGGAAAAGTGTAAACCACATGCGCGACAAACGCCGTCGACCACCAGTGGCGTTCTATCCCGATAACATTGTTGGCGAGCAAGGAAGTACCAAGACCGGTGAGAACTCCCGGCACCATCATGCCAAGCACGATCAGATAGAACACGAGCCCCTTTCCCTTGAAACGTCGGCGAAACGCTTGTGCCGCCATCACTCCCAGTACAGTGGCTGTAACCATTGTCATGAAAGCGAGTGTGAGGGAGCGGACAAGCGCTTCGCCAACAGGGAGGGGAGCGATGCGCGAGGGAGGTGTGAAACCAAACAAGTGCCTGTACCAATAGGTTGACCATTCAATGATGGGGAACTGTGGCCCCCCTTCTGGCCCCTGTTGAAAGGACAGGATGGCAAGAACAAAGAACGGGCCATAAAGGAACAGGATGAAAGCGGCCACATAGACGGCAAGGACCGGTTTGAGAACTTTGGATTCCATGATTCAGAGCTCGCTTTTCAAATCTACAATCCGCAGGAAACCGGCAACAACTACTGCCAGAAGAAATGTCAGGATTACCCCGACAACGGAGGCCATAGCCCATTTCAGGGAACCCACCTGGGTAACGATAATGTTGCCCAAGAGATTGACCTTGCGGCCCGAAAGCGCACCGGATGTGGCAAATTCACCGAGCACCATCACGCTGACGAAGATCGCACCGACGACAACCCCTGGCAGGCTTAGCGGAAAGATGATTTTCCAGAAAATACGTCCGAAGCCTGCACCAAGATCACGCGCAGCCTCGATAATGTTCCTGTCAATTCGCCCCAGCATGAAGGCAATCGGGCCGACCATGAACACCACATAAATCTGGGTCATTCCGATAACCACTGACAGTTCGGAAAAAAGCAGCGCCTCGATGGGAGTGTTTATCAGCCCCAGTTTTTGCAAGATGATATTGATGGCCCCTTCCTTGCCCAGCATGGGTCTCCACGCCAGTACGCGGATCAGGAATGACGTCCAGAACGGGATTACACACAACACAAGAAGCACCGTTGCAAGCGTCTTGCTTTTGACCAGAAGCCCCACAAAAAGCGCGGCCGGATATCCGATAATGAAAGTGAGGGACAAGACAATCAGCCACAGCCGCAAAGTCGTCCACAAAGCTCCGACATAGGCTTCGGAACTGAAAAAGTTTTTCCAGCTTGCCAGTGTCAGCGTTGAGTTGATTGAGAAAGTGGTCTGCGTCCAGAATGAAACATAGATTATCATCACAATGGGCGCGACAAGGAACAGCAGCATCCAGAAAACACCGGGTGCCAGCAACAGTTGGGAGAAAGATTTCTGTCTGTTGTTTCTGATGGTATCGACGGTCATTGCGTGGCCTCCTTGCCAAAAACAAGTGCCTGTGCCGGGTCCCAGGAAAGAACATATTCTTCCCCGACCTTGTATTCGTCAGGATCACCAAAACTCAGGTGGTGGTCGATTTCGACCTGCTTGCGATCAACTGTTTCAAATAGAAAAATGATGGATGATCCTAGATACTCGCTTGCCAGGAATTTTGCTGGCAGGGCGGGACCGGGTACCGTTTGGCCTTTTTTGTAGGCCTTGGTACGGTCGTAGCGGATTGCATACATGTCCCTGTCGTTGGGCTGCACCTTTTTTACCGCCACTTCCCCGAATGGCCCGGCAAAACTGCCCTTTTCCAGCTTACCCTCAAACAGATTGAACCGGTTCAGGAACAGGGCAACATCAGAACTGGAAGGGTCGTTGTAAATTTCGTCCGGTGCACCGGTCTGGATGATTTTGCCACTGTCCAGAACAGAAACCGTGTCCCCCATGGCAAGGGCTTCTGTTTCACTGCCGGTCACATGCAGGAACGTGACGTCCAGTTGCTCGCGGATCATCCGCAATTCAGTCTGCATACGCCCGCGCAGATTGGCATCAAGTGCCCCCAGAGGTTCGTCCAGCAAGACCAGTTTCGGTTGCATCACCAACGTTCTGGCCAATGCAACGCGTTGTTTCTGTCCACCTGAAATCTGCTCCGGGTTGCGGTCTTCCAATCCGGCCAGACCGACCATCTCAACCGCTTCGCCTACCCGTTTGTCGATCTCGCTTGCATCGACATTCATCGTTCCGTTTCGAAAGCCGAATGCAATGTTTTCAAACACGCTGAGATGAGGAAAGAGCGCAAAATTCTGGAAAACAAAACCGATGCCCCGTTCATGTGCGGGAAGCGATGTTATGTCCTTGCCCTGAAAATAAACCTTGCCTTCATCCGGTTTTTCAAACCCTGCGATAATTCGCAACAGGCACGTTTTTCCGGATCCGGAAGGTCCGAGCAGCGACAAGTATTCATTTCGTGGCGCTTCAAAGTTTATCGAGTCCAATGCTGTCAGGTCCCCGTACCGGCGGGTGACATTTTCCAGCCGAAAGACAGGCTCACTTTGGTTCATGCATTCCTCACTTGGCATTCCTGATTGTGAAAGCGAAAACGCTTTTCAAGGGCTTTGATTTCAAGCCTAGCCCCCAAAACCAGAAGCCAAAAACCAAAACGTATATCGTATGAAAGATACCATTTGATAATTAGTCAAGAGGCATCTTTGACAGTTTTTATGGCGTTTTTGGATGAAAAAACCCTGTTATTGGGTAAAATTATGCGTTTTTAAGCAAGAAAAAAATGACTATTGCATTTTTTATTCAATTATAAGGGTGTGAGGTATCTTGGAATGGCTTCCGCTTCTGTTACCAAGGCAACGATTTTCAAGCGGGCAAGATTCTTGTCGGCAAGCAGGCGAAGATGCTCCTTGAGATACTCGCAAGCCGCAGTGATCTGCCGTGAACCAATCAAGTCAAACAGGACACGGTACTGGTCTACCGCAACCACATCTCCGGGCAGGCCAAGACGAACAAGCGCCTTGTTGACTGAAGACAACAACAAGCGGTTGTTGCGGATCATTTCAACAAGGGCATCGTTTGGTGCACGGTCAAGACAATGTTGCTGGAAAGCATCTTCATAGATACTCGATTCCCGGGTATGACCCTGACTAATGTCATTGCGTATGACGGTAATTTCTGCGGGATCAATATGATCTGCCGCCAATTTCAGGGCAGCAGGTTCCATGATGGCACGCAACTCGTATTTCTCCCGCAATATGCGGGCAGTAAGAGGACCGGCCAACCAATGCGACGAAGCCCCTTTTCGTATTAGTCCGCGCTCATTGAGACGGCTCAAAACGTCACGGGCCACGGTCCTGCTAACCCCCAGGAAATCGGCCAGTTCCGTTTCAATAAGCCTGAACTCTCCGAAAACCTGACAAGCAGCCACATCATCTTCCACCTGGTCGTATACCCGCATCCAAGTACCGCGAAGCTCAAGCGCGGATTTGGACTGGTCGGAAATGTCGAGTTGGAACTCTTCAATATTGCGACGGACGGGCTCGGGGTCATTCGCGGCATCACCGACCAGATAACCCCGCCCGCGAAACCGGTGTATCAGCCCCTCGTCATTGAGCTTGCGCAATGCAGCCTGAACCGGAGCCCGGCTGGTTAGCATCATCTTCGCAATGGGCCCCTCGATCAGCACAAGCCCCTCAGGCAGTTCATCCGACAAGATGTTGCGCTTCAAAATCTGGTATATGACCTCGTAAAGCGGCTCTTGCCCGCGAAGAACTTTTACATTTGTCATGACTGCCCCTCGTTCAAAGAGGAAATGAAACGCTTCCATGCACGCGCAGCATAATTGTACTCATCCATCACGGTATTCCAGACCGCGATACGGCTGACCCTTTCGAGATAGGAGCCACCGGCCCTGCTTTGTCCTTTTCTGACTACGGTCTTTCCGTTGGTGCCGGTCAGATCGGTACGTGCCTTCTGTCCATCATACCAATAGCCCCACTCGTCTGCACTCAAGTACTGGCGAACCTGGTCCTGTACAGTCATGTAATAACCCTGTCGGGCCATGACCGCCCCTGCCTTTCCGCTTAGCCACCAGTTGAGATACTCATAAGCCATTCCAAGCTTTGTGCCTGTCAGATGCCTTGCCAGCGACGTACCCCCGTGCCATGCGCGATAGCCCTCGCGCGGAACGCTTTCAACGAATATGTCCTGCATGGGACCGAGATTGCCATAGGATGGCGCCCACATGCTTTGGGCAGACACCTTGTCAGCATGCAACAACGCCTCGGCATCACTCGCACAAAGCCAGCTTCCGCAAAAAAAGCCCTGTTGCCTGAGTGTTTCAAGAAGAGCCATAAGGCTGTCAATTTCATCAACGGTCATGTTGCCGATATCGGCAAACTGCAAATCACCGCTTGCTTCTGCTGCAAGAGCCACGTCAAACAGGCCGATGGCCGGCTCATCCACCAGGGCGATACGTCCCTTCGCGCGCTTGTCCAACAGCCACGCCCAACTGGAACCCTCCGCCCCCTCATCACCAAAGATACGACGATCAAAGCCGAATGAATCAACATTGTGAACAGTCGGCAGCATGGATATGTGCCTCATCGATTGCTGCCCTATGACCCCATCAGGCTGAACGTAGAGCTTCTTGATCGGTGCGTCCCCGTAACCCTGGCTCATGTATTTGCTGACCCCGCCGATCTTGGCCAGGTCACCAATCTTGTCCCATGCCGCAATCCGTTGTGTATCAATCGGTTGCAGCGCACCCCAGTACCAGACGATATCCAGATTGTGAAAACACTGTTCGTAAATGTCATACTGGCCCGGGTTCATTGCAGCACTACGCTGGCATGTCAGAAAATCCAGCGGCTCATATTCGATGTTGAACTGGAGATCCTGCATCGCAAGTTGACGCACTTCCTCAAGAAGGGTCACATCGGTACCAATAATCCGCAAAGTATCACGCTTGACCGTCGGCGGAGCGGCAAGACGACGGGCATCGTACAGATAAGAAGACATCAGATGGTCCGGTTTTCTTAAGCCACGCAAACGGGCACACTGCAGCAAGCTTAGCTTTGCCCCAACGCGAAGTAAACGCCGACAACCAGATCCCCTGCAAACGCCTTACAGAGGCGCCGGCATCAAAAAAAGGGCCGTCTTTCCGACTGCACTGCTCATGAAAGGCCGGACAGGCCGTAGCGTTGCTAGCCCAGATGCGCACGGATGTCAGCGAGCATTTTCTTACGCTCCTTGCGCGCAGCAAGTGCCTCGTCCATATCGACCTTCTTGAATTTTACCGATGTATGGGGCTGCAATTGTCCGATCAGGTCCATGTCGGCCGATATGATCGCGCCCAGGGTGAAATACCCGCCACCGGACACCGCATCGCGATGCAGGACAATCGGTTCAAGCCCGCCAGGCACCTGGATTGAGCCGTAAGAATAGCAACCATCAACAATGTTGGATGGGTCGGCACCTGCACCGAAAGGCTGCTCGCGCTCGACAAACTCTAGAGCCTTGCCACCCTTGAAACGGTAGCCCATTCGGTCAGCCTCAGGGGCTACAGACCAGTCATCAGCAAAAAAACCTTCCTGCGCAGCTTCCGTCAAGCGGTGCCAGTAAAGGCCGGGCAAAACCCTTAACTGCGCTGGTGTCCCCGGCATGCGACGCAAGGCTTCGGGAACGCTTTGCCCGGGTTCAATGGCATCTGTATCACCCAATGGAACCTTGTCACCGGCCCCGATTACCCTGCCTTCAATACCGCCCAATGCCCCAATAGGATAGGTTGACCGGCTGCCCAGTGCGGGCGGAGTATCAATGCCGCCACTAATGGCGATATAGGCCCGCGCACCCGCTTTCAGGAAACCGAACCCGAGTTTTTGTCCCTTCTTCACCTCGAATGCAGTCCAGCATTCCTTTTCCTCACCATCCACTGTTGGCGGCAGCTCTGCACCTGTAACAGCGACAAGGGCATCCTTCTCAAACTCAATCTCGGGGCCCATGAAAACCACCTCGAAACAGGCAGCACCTTCCGGATTGCCAACAAGCATGTTGGCGCAACGCAATGCGAAACGGTCCATCGCACCGCCCAAGGGAATGCCAAGATGAAAATATCCCGGACGGCCAAGGTCTTGTATGGAAGTCGAGAGGCCGGGTGAAATAATGTTAAGCGTCATTGAGGGCCTCCATCAGCTTTGCGTTTGTGCCAGGAATGTCAGCGTTGAAAGCATCGAGATCAAAATCGACCTCTGCTATCCGGGGCTTGTAGGTTCCCGCTTCGACTTCCTTAACAATCCGGTCGTATTCAGCGCGGTCTATCGGTTTCCATTTGACGATGTCACCGGGTTTGAAGAACACCATGAAGTCCCGCAGGTAACTGATTTCCTGCTGGGGATCGAAAATGGTCATCGGTGTGATCCCGAACATCTGGTACCCGCCCGCCCCGCGCACTGAATAGACACACGAGAAACAACCACCATAGCCGACAGTCTGCTTCGGAGTGTCTGTGCGCGGCCGAAGATATTTTGGTACCTGCAACTGTTTCTCGCGTTCCACCAACTGGTAGAGAAAGGGAAGGCCCGCAACAAAACCGACCATCGAGACAAACCAGGGCTGGGAATGATGCGCCTCGATGAATGCCTCGACACTGTCAAAGCCGTTGATACGTGCTGCATAATCCAGATCAGTACCGTCCGGATCCTGGTGACGCTCGCGGAACCTCATGAGCGTCTCGTGTGTCCAGGGGTCCTGGTAAAAGACAGGGACCTCGATAATCCTTGTCTTCATGCGCTTTTCCGCATCTTCCGCCTTGTGCTCAAGTTGCTTAATACGCTCCATCATCTGGTCAGGTGCAATGACATCGGGATTGAACTTGACCTGAAAGGACGCGTTCGCAGGACAGATCTCGGTGACACCTTCAATGTTTGCATTGCGAACTGCATTACTCATTGAAAGCGACTTGAAGAAAGCATCAAGGGACATCTCGTCGTCCATTTCAACGTAAATGTGTTCGTCTCCTCCGTAGGTGTAGCGTGTCTTCACTTTGCTTCTCCTTTGCTATGGAGGTTCCCGGCCTCAAGCCAGGGTTCCAACCACTGAGTATGAAAATGATCGGCCAGGACATCGGGATCCCGGGCCAGCGCCATGTGCAACGGAGCGGTGGTTTTCACCCCGTCAATTTCCAGCGTTTCGAGTGCCTCAGCCATGCGTGTTATGGCAGCTCTGCGGTCTTCCGCATGAACAATCAGTTTGCCCAGCAGGGAATCGTAGAAAGGCGGAATTTCGTAACCTTCGTACAGAAAATGGTCGAAACGTATGCCGTCTCCCTCCGGCAATTTAATCTTCCCGACTTTGCCCGGAAACGGCATGAACTGGAACATCGGGTCTTCAGCATTGATGCGGACCTCGATGGCATGTCCATTCCTCACGACATCTTCTTGTGCAACAGACAGTTTCTCACCGGCAGAAACACGGATCATTTCCTGTACAAGATCTATGCCTGTAACCATTTCAGTCACAGGATGCTCAACCTGTATCCGGGTGTTCATCTCGATGAAAAAGAATTCACGGGTGGCACTGTCATACAAGTATTCAAGCGTACCTGCCCCGACATAATTTACCGCCTTGGCCAATGAGACGGCAGAACTGCACAGTTTCTCGCGTGTCTCGTCATCAAGACAAACCGCTCCGGCTTCTTCCCAAACTTTTTGGCGTCGCCGCTGCATGGAGCATTCGCGCTCGAAACAATGTATTGCATTACTGCCATCACCGAGAATCTGCACCTCTATGTGACGGGGCGAGTTGATGGCACGTTCAAGATACAGGCCGCCATCACCAAATGCAGCAGCAGCTTCAGCCTGGGCCTGTGGGGCCATGCTGGTGAGTTCATCAGCATTTTGGGCAATACGGATGCCTTTTCCACCACCTCCGGCCGACGCCTTGATCATGACCGGGTAACCGATTTCTTCCGCGACTTTAACCGCGTCTTCAGGCGTTTCGAGCCTGCCTTTGGAACCGGGTACCACAGGAACGCCTGCAGCTTCTGCAGCCTGGCGAGCGGCAACCTTGTCTCCCATTCTGTCGATCGTATCTGCTGAAGGCCCTACAAACCTCATTCCTGCAGTTTCAATAGCGCGAACAAACTTTGCATTTTCGGCCAGAAATCCGTAGCCGGGATGAACCGCATCCGCCTTCGTATCCCTTGCCGCCTTCACCAGGGATTCAATATTAAGATAGGATTGTGTTGCCTGCGCCGGTCCAACACAGACCGCTTCATCCGCCATCTGTACAGCCAACATGTCAGCATCAGCTTCCGAATGTGCCTGAATGGTATGGATGCCGAGTTCCCTGGCTGCACGTATGATACGAACAGCAATCTCGCCACGGTTGGCAATGAACAGTCGGTCAATGGCCATTGCGTCAGTCATCCAGTTCCGCAAGCGTTTGTCCGGCGGTAACTGCCGCAGCATTCTCCACCGTATAGTCCTTGAAAGTTCCGGCAGTATCCGCCTTGATCTCGATGAATGTTTTCATCACCTCGATCAGGCCGATCACATCGCCGGATGCGACCGGGTCACCAGCGGATTTGTATCGTGGTTCTTCTGGTGACGCCTGGGTGTAAAAAGTTCCCGGGACGGGTGCCTTGATCTCTGCCATTGTGCTTCTCCTGTGCCTTGGATTAGAGCGTTGACGCAATTTCGCCTGCAGTTGCTATTCGGATACCGTTTTTCAAAAGCCCTTCCGAAATGGCTTTGCCCATCTTCAGGGCTCCCGGAGTGTCGGAATGAAAGCAGATCGATTCAAACTCGATCTCCAGTTCATCCCCTTCAACGGTAGTCACCTTGCCGGTTTTGCAGGCCTTCACACATTTTTCCGCAATCTGTTCCGGGTCCATCAGCCCGACCTTGCGGGCAAAAACGATGGAGCCGCTATTGTCGTAATCCCGGTCTGCATAAAACTCGCGGATAACCGGCTGCCCCGCCCGCTTGGCCGCAGCATAGGTTTTGGAGATTCCCATGCAAAACAGAAGGGAGTCCGGACTTGTGGACTGCAACGAGTCCACCAGCATTTGCGACAGGTCCTCATTCACAGCCGCTTCCATGTAAAGGGCACCATGCAGCTTGATGTGTTGCAGGGAAGAACCATACCGGCGGCCAAATTCGCGGATGGCCCCCACCTGGTAGATAACATCGTTAATCAGTTCGGCCGGATCCGTCTTGATGTATCGGCGACCGAAGCCCTGCAGGTCAGCATATCCGGGATGCGCGCCAAGACCGACACCGTGGTTGTGGGCAAGCTTCACGACACGGTCGATCGAATTGGGGTCACCTGCATGGAACCCGGCAGCAATGTTTGCTGAGCTGATGATCTCCATGATTTTGTCATCCGGTGCATCGCCAAGCACCCATTGACCAAACCCCTCGCCCATGTCGCAATTCAGATCAACAACATCCCTCATCCCTGGACCTCCGTAAAAGATGGTTGCGGCAAGGATGACTCATTTCACGAAAATTGGTATTTCTTTTTTTGGATCATGTATTATCAAAAAAACAGATACCAAAAATTGAAGCTTTAAAATCATGAACTTCAAGCATCTCAAATACTTTGTGGCGACCGCCGAGACAGGTCAGGTAAGCCGCGCGGCAAAATTGCTTTCGATTTCCCAGTCAGCCGTTACCAGCTCAATCCGCGAGTTGGAGACAATATTGGGTTCCGCACTTTTTACGAGGCGCTCGCAAGGCATGGAGATGACAGAGGCAGGGCGCCAATTCCTGCAATCGGCTCGCGAAATCCTCGAAAAAGTGGAATCCGCCCATTTTCTGGAAACACAGAATTCGGATGTTTCCGGCACGGTTACCCTTGCAGCGACGTACACGGTCATAGGTTATTTTTTGCCTTACCATCTTGGAAGATTGGCGCAGCTCTATCCAAAACTGAAAATCCGGATCGTAGAATTGAACCGGCAAAGCATTGAACAGCAACTGGTTTCGGGCCTAATAGACATTTCCGTTGCGCTCACCTCAAACATTCAAAACCCGGATATTGAAACAGTCACACTGATGAAGTCGCCCCGCCGATTGTGGGTACCAACAGGACACCCCATGAGCGACATGGACAAAGTCAGCCTGCAGGATATCGGTCGCGAACCCTACATCATGCTCACCGTCGATGAAGCGGCACACACAAGCATGAAGTACTGGAATGCAAACAATTGCAGCCCGAACATAAAACTGAGAACGTCTTCAGTGGAAGCGGTCAGGTCTCTGGTGGCAAACGGGCAAGGCGTTACCATCCTGTCCGACATGGTTTACAGGCCTTGGTCACTGGAGGGCAGACGGATCGAGACCGTACAAACCAGCGTAGAGATCCCGACAATGGATGTCGGAATGGCATTGCGCAGGCAGGGGACACCAAGCAAGGCTATCCGTGTTTTACGCGACTATTTTCAGCAATCTTTCCTGTCACCCAAGAGTACACTCGGATGAGTTCCGCTGCAGTGTAGCACCACCTGTGTGGCACAGTGGCAACCGCAAACTGGCTGCCACTGTGCACTGGTTTTTCAATCAGCTCCAGTGCGCGACGGACCGACTTTCAAAGCTCTCCCTGAACTGGCTGGTTGACTTGGGCATCAATTCACCGGTTCCCCAGTCCAGAATAACCGCATATCTGCGTACGGCATCCATGTCATCAATCTCGCCATCCTTGTACATTTGCGAGACCTTGTCCGGGTCCATCCGGGCCCACTCCACGCGATTTTCCCGTATGTGGAGCCGCGCCTTTTGCGTTGCCTCTTCGTCTATTTCATACTCAAGCATATCGGCATCAATGGCCTTGATGACAACGCCATAATCAAGCTCCGCCCGCCTGATAGAAACATACTCGTCGATGACATCCTGCAAGACACGTTCCGGATCACGATCAAGCGGATCACCGTACCCGCCACCGCCTGCGGTAGGCCGGGTAAACTTGTCACCGCTCTTGATCTTGTAGTTGGAGAAAACGGAACCAAGCCATTCTTCTTCACCGGTCTCCGCATGCTGGACCATCAGCCCATGCGGCATGGATGGCAGGCCACCCTCAACACCCCAAACCACAGCCCTTTCACGATCACAGATATAGGACATGACCGTGTTGTCCGCCTCAAGCAGGGTCGACGCCTTGATGACACCTGCCCCACCGCGCCATTTTCCTGGTCCCGGACTGTCCTGCTTGATCTGGAACACATCGGCACGTGTCGGGTTCACACGTTCATTGCCTTCGGAAGGTTGTGACATGAGCCCTGTCCCGAAACAGGCCGTCGTAACATCGCTTCCATCCTTGCCGTTGCGGCCACCCCAGCCGCCAGGCAACCATTCATAGAACATGTAGATCGGCTTTTCGGGCTTGCGCAGGTCATTGCCCCCTGCCAGCAGGTATTCCAGATTGAAGGCGCAGGCGATTGCCCGCTCCGGTATGATTTCAGACCACATCTCGAAAATCGAATTCATGATTTTCTCAAAGGGCATCAGAAAGCCCGTAACCGCTACCGGCCATTCTGCACTGACAACGCTGTTCTTCGGGGACTTGATGGAAATCGGGCGGTAAAACCCGCTATTGAGTGGCAGATCAGGGAAAAAGGTTTTCATTCCTGCCACGACTGCGGAGAAGGTTGCACCCTCTGCAGAGTTGTAGATCGAGGCTATCGTGGGGTGACTTCCTTCGAAATCATAATGAATCTCATCCCCCTTGATGGTCATCTTGATCTTTATCGGGATCATCCCCTCACCAGCACCTGGGTCCCGGTCAATGTAATCGACCGATTCCCATGTTCCGTCAGGCAGATCGGAAATACGCTGGCGAACCGCACGCTCAACATAGTCCTGAACTTCTCCCATGCCTTGCGTGACCTGGTCCCGACCGTATTTCGATACAAGACGCTGCATTTCGCGCTCGGCAACCTGTGTTGCCTGCGCCTGCGAATGAATATCACCAATGATGGATGCAGGATCACGGGTGTTCGCTGCAATCATGTTGGCCACATCGCTGCAGAAGGCGCCCTTTCTGAAGAGCCGGATTGGTGTGATCCGCACGGCCTCCCCGAACATCTCATGAGCAGTAACATTAAAGGAACCGGGAACCGAACCGCCAAGATCGGACCAGTGACCATTGGACTGGGAAAAACCTATCAGTTTTTCCTCGGCGAAAATCGGTCTGACTAGGCGCACATCACTAAAATGCGTTCCGCCGGCGTAAGGATCATTGATGGCATAGACATCGCCCGGATACATGTCCCCATCAAAGACGCGGATAACATCCTTGCAGGTGTAATGAAGCGTGCCGACATGAACCGCAATGTCCGAATTTCCCTGTGCAACACAGTTGCCTTCGACATCATGAAGACCGTTAGAAAAGTCGCGGTTGTAGATCACAAACGAATAACAGGTACGCAACATCTGCTCGGCCATCTGGTCAACTGATGTGATGAACGAGTTCTTGAGTACTTCGAAAGTAACAGGATCGAGCTCTTGTTGTTTTGTATTGGTCATGTGTTAGCCCTTCATCGAAATCAAAATGTTCATGTATTCATCGACCCTTGCCGATGCTTCGGGAGGAACAACCACTGTTGAATCCACCTGCTCGACTATTGCAGGACCGGAAAACTCGGAACCTGCCTGCATTTTCGCCCGGTCGTATATGTCCGTCACTACAGCCTTGCCGTTGAACCATACGTTGCGACGGCCTTCTGCCTTTGGGGTTTGCTTCACCAGTTCATGAGAAGGCAGTTCTGCTTTTTGAACGACACCGGTTGCCTTCACACCGATACGGAAAATGGAAACTGGCGCATCTTCACGGCGGAAATTGTATTCACGCTCATGTTCGTTGTGGAACCCGGCAACAAGATCCTCGGTACTGGTGACCGGAGAAGGCGCAGACACGGAAAGGGATCGCCATTGCCCCTGGTACATCATCTCGACACTGCGTTGAAGAACCGTGTTCTCCGGCGTAACGCCTTCATGACGCAATCTTTCGACCGCCTCTTTCTCAATTTTCGTGAAAGCCTCTTCGAGTTCTTCAGGCTTCGTATCGGAAGCCTGCATCATGAAACTGTCCGAGAAGTCGTGTTGAATATCGACCAGCAAACAGCCCATTGCGGAAGTAACGCCTGGATTGGGTGGCACGATGACAACCGGAATGGACAATTCTTTCGCTACAGCCGCACCATGCAAGGCACCGGCACCTCCAAAAGCGACCAGCGCAAAATCACGCGGATCATGCCCGCGCGCAATCGACAACAAGCGCACGGCGTTTGACATGTTGGCATTGGCAACGTCGATGATAGCTTCAGCAGCTTCGTGCAAATCCATGCCAAACGGTTCTGCAACGGTTTCACGTACCGCCTTTTCGGCAAGCGCCGGATCAAGTGTGATGTCTCCGCCTGCCAAACTGTGACCAAGCCTGCCGAGAACAACATTGGCATCCGTATTCGTTGCAACATCATTACCGTTGGAATAACACGCCGGGCCCGGATAAGCGCCGGCAGACTGTGGGCCGTTACGCAAGGAACCGCCTTCATCCTTCCATGCGAGCGAGCCCCCGCCCGCACCAATCGTCAGAACCTCGATACTTGGAAAACGGATCGGATAACCATACTCGATATACCAGTCCTTGGTGATCGTTGACTCACCCTGGTAGGCGAGCGAAACATCTGTACTTGTGCCTCCCATGTCGAAGCCAATGGAATTTTCATAGCCGCAAAGATTGCCAATGAACCGGCTGGCCAGCGCCCCGGCGGCAATTCCTGAACCTGCCAGACGTGCAGCAAAGTCCTTGACGCTCGCCGGCGTCATGACCCCACCACCGGTATGCAACAGCAACAGGTCCCTGCTGTATCCACCATCGGAAAGCTTCTCGCCAAGCCGTGAGACATAGTCCACCACCACCGGTGAGACTGCCGCATTCACCATCGTCGTGGAAAACCGTTCGTGCTCGAAAATCTCCGGCATGATCCGGGAAGAAATCGAAATGTGAACATCCGGCATGACTTCATGCAGAATTTCACGCATGCGTTCTTCATGGCTACCGTTTACATAGGAGTTGATGAAGCATACTGCGATTGCTTCAACACCCCGCTTCTTGAGGATTTGTGCGACCCGGCGAGCATCCTCTTCATCCAGTTCCTGCAAAACTTTCCCGGCCGCATCGATACGCTCCTTGACTGTAAGCCTGTCGCGGCGCGGTATGTATGGTTTCGCAACATCCTTGTATGTATCCCACAGGTCTTCCTTGTTGGATCTGCGGATTTCAACCACATCACGAAACCCTTCCGTACATACCATTGCGGTGCGCGGAAGTTTTCTTGTTATCAGCGCGTTCGTGGCAACAGTTGTTCCGTGTGAAAACATTGTCACGTCAGCAAGATCCACGCCGCTGTCCGACACACCGGTCATGATTGCTCTCATGGGATCATCGGGAGTGGATGGAGTTTTCTCAATCCGGATCCTGCCCGTTTCCTCTTCCATGATACAGACGTCGGTGAATGTGCCTCCAACATCGACTGCAACTCTGGTTTTCGTCATTTGACATTCCTATCCTGTTAAGTGCCTCGCAGGTTACTGCAGGGCACAGTTGAGCTCGGCCACAAGTTGCTGGCCTTAAAAAGTCTTTTTGGGCTACCGGCTCTCTTCCAAAGCCTTCAACCGGCTTTGCTTGCGGGTATCACCGGGTGTACAACCAAAACGGTTCCGGTAGTGGTTGCAGAACTGCGCCTGGTCATAAAAACCCCAATCAAGGGCGATCTCGCCAATGGTCGAGGCATTGTTGGCCAGCGTCAGAATTTCGTGACAGCGGGTCAGCCGTTTGTCCCTGATATAACCAACTACCGAGTGGTTGCTCTCGGAAAACAACTGCTGAAGATAACGCAAGGATATGCCGCAGGATTCTGCAACAAGCCGGGAATTGAGTTTCGGATTTGACAGGTTGTCCCGAATGAACTGCTCGGCCCTTTGCAAATGGGCAGCCCTGATTGTTGAAACCGAACTGTCCAGTATTCTTTCATCGTTGCGTAGCGAGAGGCAAAGCAGGTCAAGCAAGTGCTGGCCGGTCAATTCGCGAGCCGTATCATTGATGCTTTCGACGTTTTCAATCGCGTTTCTAACCGCCCCGACAAACAGTGAACTCACGCCGGAACCGGCATCGAATGTGAGAGCGCTGAGGCGGTCAGCCGATTCCAGTCTCGCCTTCAGACTGGTTGTAGGCACTTTCAAAACCCACAGCCTGTTGTGTTCAGCATGAGAAAACTCGTAGGGAATATCTCCCCGCTCCATCAGGAATGCACCAGGCTTGCAACTCGCGTGCCGAGAGGCCTGCTCAAAATGGACATCACTCAAATGCGGTATGGTAATCAGAAAACTGTTTTCATTCTCGTTCCGGAAATGCGCCTCGCCACGCGCGTACATCACGCCACCACATTCCATTTCGGAAAGCCCGATGGCCCCTAGTGACCAAGACTTCAGGGATCCTTCAAACCTGTCAGGATCACGACATTCCACAGACAACGGAAAATAGGTTTCAGACACCGTACGCGACCAAAGCCTGTTCTTGTTGGTTGCAGTGGCTTTTTCTGTAGAGAAGTGCATCATCCCTCCTGTCGAATGGAGCCGCCTCCCTGCGGCCATCGCACTACAACATTAGCTTAATCCAAAATTTCCTCAAAACTTGGCGATTTACGCATAAACATTTGGAGTACGGCAACATGTTAAGACACCAGCTTCCGGGAGGAACCGGTGTTTGAAACCCCTTAACCCCAATAGCCTGTTTGCATGCTGAATGTTCCTCCTTCTGCAGTGCAAGACCGTATATCGGCTGTATGCTGCAGGTCTGGCCGGTTGGCGTATGCCTGAGAATGCCTTGCTGACTAATCGATACGAAGCCGTTAGATTGATAATATTGCCGCACAGAACCCATCTCAAACACAATACCGTGAAAGCCGGGGATTTCTGATCAAGGGAGGAGTAAGAAATGCCAATCAAGACCGAAAGCTACTTTTCTAAGCCGCAAGGAATGATCCCGAACAGCCGGTTCCCCCTGCTGGTGCACCGGGGCGCAATACCTGGCGGCGGCGCAGAAGCGGTCAAGGAACGTTTTCGCTCAAACGGTTGGTCAAACAACTGGGATTATCCGGGCATATATGAGTATGCCCATTTTCACTCCACAACCCATGAATGCCTCGGCTGTGCCATCGGCTGGATGGAATTCAGAATATCCGTTGGTGAAGGCGGCTGGAGCCAAATCCGCATTGAAGCCGGCGATGTAATCGTCATGCCGGCCGGTGTCAGCCATGAGATGACCGCACAATCAGAAGAAATCCACATGTGCGGCGGTTACCCCGATGGGCGTGACTGGGATGATATCCAGGAAGAATTCCTGAACGAGGAAGACTACAAGCGCGCCTGCAAACGCATCATGATGCTGCCAATCCCGGCAAAGGACCCGGCAACCGGCAAACCCATGCCGGAATGGCATGCAGCCCCTTCATCCGTCGATGGCGGATGGAACGACTGGCGGCATGCACTTGACCGGCGGGAGTAAGGCAAGGCTTCTGTTAGAGTTCGACCCAGCAACTGTCTTCACTTGAGGATCGCAGACAGGCATCAATAAATGCCATGCCATGAACACCATCTTCCAGACTGGTCAATCCGAGAGCAGGATCAGGCATGATCCCGGACTGGTGTGACCGAATGGCTTCTGCGGCCTTTTTGTAGATGGTTGCAAAAGCCTCAAGGTAGCCTTCCGGATGTCCGGCAGGAATACGGGATGCAGAATTAGCTGCTTCGCCTGCCGCTGCACCACCGCGGGTGATTAAACGTGTTGGTTCTCCAAAGGGCGTGTACCACAAATAATTCGGCTCCTCCTGCCGCCATTCCAAACCACCCTTGTCACCATAGACACGCACGGAAAGACGGTTTTCATTACCGGGAGCAACCTGGCTTGCCCAAAGCATCCCCTTGGCACCGGAAGCATAACGCAGCAATATCGAAGCATTGTCATCAACCGCCCTGCCCTTCACGAACGCGGTCAAATCCGCGCAAAGCGCAGACACGTTCTCGCCTGCAATGAAACTTGCCAGGTTATAGGCATGTGATCCGATGTCACCGACACAGCCCGCCTTGCCGGCAAGTTCCGGGTTTCCACGCCACGAAGCCTGTTTGTTGTCTGCCTCGACAGTGAGCCAGTCCTGCACATATTCGGCCTGTACGTATCTCAACTTGCCAATCTTGCCGTCAGCCACCATTTCACGCGCCTGGATCACCATCGGTGTGCCAGGATAGTTGTGGGTGAGAATGAACAGTACGTTGGCATCCGCCTGGGCTTGTTGAAAGGCGCGCGCAGCAGCCAGGTCTGTTGTCAGCGGCTTGTCGCAAATGACATGGATACCCGCTTCCATGAATACTTCCGCAACCGGCAGATGCATATGGTTTGGCGTGACAATGGAAACCGCTTCGATCCCGTCTTCACGGGCAGTTTCAGCCTTTGCCATTTCCGTGAAACTTCCATAGCAACGCTTCTCGTCAATATTGAGCGTCTTGCCCGAGCGGATTGATTTTTCAGGTGTTGAAGAAAATGCACCTGCAACAAGTTCGAACTCGCCATCAAGCCGCGCTGCAATGCGGTGGACACCACCAATGAATGCACCTTCACCACCTCCAACCATGCCTAGTCGAACCGGTCTTGTCATATCAGGAGATTCCCAACATCGCGTTCAATGCGGGCTTGTCTGTTTCACCACCTGCAAAATCATCAAAAGCCTTGTCCGTCACCGGGATAATGTGGTCACGAATGAAAGGCGCACCTTCGGCTGCCCCCACTTCCGGATGTTTCAGACAACATTCCCATTCCAGAACCGCCCAGCCGTCATACCCATAGGTGGCAAGTTTGGAAAAGATACCTGAAAAGTCCACTTGTCCGTCGCCGAGAGAACGAAAACGACCGGCCCGCGACAACCATGGCTGATACCCTGAATAGACACCTTGTCTGCCGTCCGGGTTAAACTCCGCATCCTTCACATGATAGGCGCAAATGCGTTCGTGATAGATGTCGATAAAAGCGAGATAGTCCAGCTGCTGAAGCAGAAAATGTGACGGATCATAATTGATCCGGCACCGTTTGTGACCACCAAGTGCCTCGAGAAACATTTCAAAAGTGGCACCATCGAACACATCTTCACCCGGGTGAATTTCATATCCGATATCGACACCGTTTTCGTCATAAACATCAAGGATGGGTTTCCAGCGCTTTGCAAGTTCGCAAAATGCCTCCTCGATCAAACCTGCCGGTCGCTGCGGCCAGGGATAAAGAAACGGAAAAGCAAGTGACCCTGTAAATGAAACCGACACATCAAGACCAAGGTTTCGCGATGCCTTTGCCCCGCGCTTGACCTGTTCGATTGCCCAAGCGGTTCGCTCTGCCGGTTTCCCTGCAAGCCTGTCCGGAGCAAAAGCATCAAACTGTTTGTCATAAACAGGATTGACCGCCACAAGCTGGCCTTGCAAATGGGTTGAAAGTTCCGTGATCTCTACGCCGTTTTCGGCACAGATTCCCTTCAGTTCATCGCAATAGTCCTTGCTTTGCGCAGCGCGTTCAAGATCGATATACCGTTCATCCCAACTGGGAATCTGAACCCCCTCATAGCCAAGGTCCGCAGCCCACCTGGTGACTGTTTCCAGTGAGTTGAACGGCGCTTCGTCACTTGCAAATTGCGCGAGAAATATTGCTGGTCCTTTTATTGTGCTTGGCACAGGACATCTCCATCAAATAGGTATTAAATTGCGCCCCGGGCCGCAACAATGCAGCCCGGCAGCAGGACGAATGACTTATTCGCCACCCCAGCGTGAAGGATAGTCCGGCATTTTTTCACAACCGCACATCGCATAGTGAAGCGGAGGCATGGCCGGGTTCACATAGTCTGCGAGGTTTTCGTTTGTGATCGCAGGCTGCGGCAGGTTCCATGCAGGACCGGGAACAGACTCACCTTCGAGAATGCTCAATGCCGCAAGAATGGGCGTGCGCCACTGATAGGTCGGATAAGTCGGTGCAATCGTGTTAAGGCCGTCAGCCTGCCACTTTTGCAGGAAGTCCTGCTGGTCCTCACCGGTTACGATCGGCACTTCCATGCCAAGGTCTTCAAAGGCCTCTATCGCAGCAACAGAAGTTGCACCAGCATCCATCCAGACCGCACCGAGTTGGCCATTGCGTTGAATATAGTCTTCAACGATTGCCTTGGTCTTCGCCCGATCACCATCAGTGAATTCGGCACCAACTATGTTCATGCCAGCCTCTTCAAGAATACGCTTGGCAGAAGAATAACGGGTCTCCAGCACATCCACACCCGGCAGAATGCGAAGCATCAACACGTCAGAACCCTCAGGCGCATTTTCCGCAATGAACTGGCCTGACTGAATACCAAAGCCATAACCGCCAACCGGTTTGATGAAAGTCACCGGACAATCGGTATTCACACCCCGGTCAAACACGATGACCGGCAATTGCTCACAGGCGCGTTCAACCGCCGGCGTTAGGGCGGCTGTTGTGTTTGGCGATACAATCAGGGCATCACAATTGCCACCGGCAAGCAGGTCATCAATGTCAGCAATCTGCTTGTCATCAGAACCTTCCGCATCCGTTACAATGAAGTCCTTGATATTGTCATGCAGATCGACTTCCGCCTGCATCGTAGTCCAGCCAACCACACGCCACGGATTGTTCACGCCTGCGTTCGAAAAACAGACCGTATACGGACCATCTTTCTTGTAAGCAGACGTATCCGCCATCGTGTCACCGTAATACTGCAGCCACGGTGTGTCTGCCGATCCGTTGGGTGTGCTTTCAAGCATTGCTTTTTGTGCAGCAAACTCTTCCGGGTCATCAAAGTTTTGTGCCTGGGCACTGAGCGCTGTCATCGACATGACAATCGCTGTGGTAGTCATCAGTTTTATGAGTTTCATGTGTTCCTCCTTTTCAAAACTCAAAGTCTCCTCTTTCTCATCCGCCCGAGTTGCGGCGTCTGAAACTGGCTAGTGCGACAGCGGAAATCAGGATCAGGCCCTGGACCACGTCGCGTATCGGTTTTGGAAAGCCGAAAATGTTCAAAAGTGTAAAAACCGTTTGCAGTACAAGCGCGCCGGCGACGGCTGCCCCGACCGTGCCCCGCCCGCCCAGCAGCTGCGCCCCACCAATCACGGCTGCTGTAATCGCCTGAAGTTCGAGGCCAACACCCACATCGGTGGAAACCCCCGCAAAACCACCGAGCAATATCCCGGCAATTACCGCACTCAGGGACGAGACCACAAAAGCAATGGTCCGGGTCCGTACCAGTGGTACGCCGGCAAGACGTGCAGATTGCGGATTATCGCCCATGGCAACCAGTTGCTTGCCATAATTCGTGCGATGCATCAGCCACCAGAGGGCTCCGCAAACAATGATCATGACAATTACCGCAACCGGCAAAAGCTGGATCAGCGGAACGTCCTTGATGAGATACCGGCCGAAGAAGCGGAAATTCTCCGGCAGATAACCACGCGGGGCGCCACCTGACCAGGTAAGTGCAATACCGCTCAATGTAATCATCATGCCAAGGGTGGCGATGATCGAGGGCACTTTCAGGTAGGATACAACGAACGCATTTGCCACACCGACCATTGCCCCAATCACCAGCATCACGCATATCACCCACCAGGTTGCCGATGGATCTCCATTGAGCAGAATGGAACTACCGATCACGGTCAGCGTCACGAGTGCCCCGGCAGAGAGGTCAAAACCACCGGAATTGATTACGTACAGCTGGCCAACGGCAAGAATGGCAATGGGTGCAGCACGCTTCAGAAAGTTCATGTAGCCTGCAGGTTGCAGGAAATAAGGCGACAGGAATGCCACAGCCAGAAGCAGCAGGATCAAAACAAGGAAAACAGGATTGATTTTGCCCATCCATCTCATGCTTCAATCCTCCGCGACCGGGCCGCATAAAGGGCAACAGCACCAATGATGATAACACCTCGCAAAATCTGTTTTGCGAAAGCATCAACTCCGGCCAGATTGAAAATCGAGTCGATCAGCGAAAAAATCATTACGCCCATCAGCGTACCCCAAACCCCTCCCCGTCCGCCGGACAGGGCCGTTCCACCAATTACGACAACGGCAATTGATTCAAGATCGTACACACCATCCCGACCGATCCAGGGCGCCCCTGAGCCCAAACGGCTGGCAAGATAAAGCCCTGCAACAACCGCACAAACCGAGCACAAAACATGCGCCATGATGACAACGCGCGTTGTGCGAATGCCCGCCAGCTTTGCCGCATCCGCATTACCGCCAACCGAATAAATATTGGATCCTGCCCGTGTAAAACGCAGGAAACCCCAGGCCGCGATTGTCAGCGCTATAAGGAACAGAAGGCTGGTGGAGACCCCAAAGATTTCGCCATAGGCAAAACTCTGGAACTCTTTCGGCACTTCACCGGCGAAATTTGTAAAAAGCGCGCTCAGGATACCTTGCAGGATAAGCGCCATGCCAAGTGTCGCTATGAGCGGGTTTACTTCCAGTCTCGTGACGACCAGACCATTCACGGCCCCCACGACAACGCCAACCAGCAGCACGGCAAGAACCGCTGGGAAGATTGAGCCGGGATCACCTGCCATGAGATGGGATGCAAGTACGGCAGAAACCGAAATCAGGTTGGCAACGCTCAAATCAATCGATGCGATGAGTATCACAAACGTCTGACCTACTGCCGTAATACCGAGGGCAATCGAGCGACCCAGAAGGCCAATCAGGTTTTCAGCAGTCAGGTGTTGTGTTTGTCCGGTTGCAATCGCGATTCCCACATAGGTTCCAAAGGCAATGGCCAGCAATAAAACCGGAGCAAGAAATGAGGACCGTCTTTTCAGGAATGCAATCACGCTACCCCCTGAACAATTTGCTCGTCTGCGCTGTGGGTGGCCGCGCGCATGACATCGGCTTCCGAAACTCCGTTGGGGAATTCAGCCACAATCCGCCCGTCACTCATGACCATGATGCGGTCGGAAACACCAAGCACTTCCGGCAAATCGGAAGAAATCATCATGATTGCTGCACCCTGTTGCGCGAGTTTGCGCATCTGGCGGTAAATTGCCGATTTTGTATTGACGTCAATGCCGCGTGTGGGCTCGACAAAAATCAGAACTTTCGGCTTCAACGCAAGCCAGCGTGCGACAATCGCCTTTTGCTGATTGCCGCCGGAAAGCGACTTTATTTCCACATCATAACTGGCAGCACGTGTATCGAGTTGATCAAGCAGTTTCTGGATGTCGTTCCTGTCTGCATGGTTCGTCCTGAAAGGATTCCCCAACGGCGTCGAAAAGGCACGGGCTGAAATGAAGGCGTTGTCGAACACACTTTGCATGAGTGAAAGGCCTTGCGCCTTTCTGTCTCCTGGCAGCATGACAATACCGGCTTGCGCTGCCTGTCTGGGCGAAGTGAGATTTAATGGCTTTCCCTCAAGCGTCACGGCACCGGAAACGAAAGGGTCCGCCCCGAAGACCGCCATGGCAAGCGCCGCCCGCCCTGCCCCCTGCACCCCGGCAAAACCGGTGATCACACCTGCCTTCAAGTCGAGTGAGATGTTGTGCAAACGCGCGTTGCTGCAATCTTCAATCCGGAGAACCGTTTCACCGATTTCATCGGGTGCTGCAAGCTCCGGATAGAATTGTCCGAGAGTCCGTCCGACCATGGCTTCGACAATTTGGTCGGTTTCCGGCACATGATCAAAACGCGCCGCAATCTTTCCATCCTTGATGACGGTCACGCGATCGGCGAGCCGCTTTATCTCCCGTATCCGGTGAGTGATGTAGACTATGGAACGGCCCTGTTTGCGCAGGTCATCGATCAGGTTGAAAAGGAGTTCACATTCGGAATCATTAAGCGCTGCGGTCGGCTCATCCATCACAATAACCTGGGCTTCCAGCGACAGGGCCTTGGCGATCTCAACCATCTGTTGCTGGGCAACGTCCAGAGTTCCGACGAGCGTTTCGGCAGAAAAATTGTGTTTGTCACCAAACATCTTCAGGACAGTTTGGGTCATTTCCCGCATGGATTGCTTGTCCAGAAACAAGCCGCGCATGGGCTCACGCCCGAGAAAAATGTTCTCCGCAACACTTCTGTCAGGCAAAAGTGAAAACTCTTGGTAAATGACACTCACACCCTGCTTCAGCGATTCAAGCGGATGCAAGAAGGCGACCTTTTCCCCTTGCAGGAAAATCTCTCCCGCATCGGCCTGATACACGCCCGACAACACTTTCATCAAGGTGGACTTTCCAGCGCCGTTTTCTCCCACCAGCGCGTGCACTTCCCCTGCCCTGCAATCGAAACTGACATCATCAAGCGCCAGAATGCCCGGGAAAGCCTTGGTAATCCCGCGCATTTCGAAAAGTGGTTTCACCTTGCTCATTGTCGGATCACGCAGCCTTCCAACTATCCTTGATGAAGCGGGCACTCTCGTTGAACAACACCTCATGGCTTTCAAACATTGAGCGCCAGATCCGCGTAGCCGCAGCAATCTCCGGCACGCCGGAACCAAAGGCCTCCATTACCACCCAGCCATCAAAACCGGTTGCCTTGACCGTCTTGAGGATGCTTGCAAAGTCTATCTGCCCCGTACCTGGAATACCCCGGTCATTTTCCGAGACATGAAGAACATTGATCTCGCCGGAAAGCATTTCAATCGCGGATATCTGGTCCTTTTCCTCTATATGCGCATGAAACGTGTCGTACATGATGCCGAAATTTTCATGATCGACCATGCTGCAATACTGCTTGGCCTGCTCGGCCGTATTCAGAAAATAGCTTTCAAACCGGTTCAGTGGTTCCAGAGCCAGCTTCACACCGGATACAGCCACTTTCCCCGCCATGTCGTGATGGGCTTCTGCACAAAGCCTGAGCTCATCATCCTGCGGACCAGCCCCGGTAAAATGCCCGATTGGCGCGTGAAACGGTCCGCCGATGGTCTCGGCTCCCAAAGCAAGTGCGCATTCGGAAATCCAGTCAAGATGCGCCAGCCCGCGTTTACGGATGTCGGGATCGCTGCTCACGGGATTTGCGTCGGGATCAGGAACAATCGCGGTACAAGTGCGTCTCAACCCAAGCTCATCGAGAAGCTTTGCCAGCTTTTCATAGTCAGCGGGATTTCCTTCAAGTACCGGAACTTCCACACCGTCAAACCCGGCATCGAGCGCCAGTTCAAGCAAAGGGCGATGCTCTGTGGAAACGAAGCCGCTTGCGCACAAAAGATTGACACCAAGCTCCATGTTTCCTCCCTACACATCGCTTGAACGGAAAAAAGCCGGTCCCACAGCTTTCTTGAAATGTAATCCATTACATTTTTTATGTAAAGCATTACATTCCAAATGTTTTGTGCTACTGGCGTTCAATCATGGGTGTTTCAGCAAAAAAGAGACCGACAATATCGGATGTCGCAAAGCTTGCCAAAGTCTCCACGGCAACGGTAAGCCGGGCCTTGCAGACACCTGACCTGGTTTCACAATCAACCCGTGACCAGGTGCTCGATGCGGTAAAACGCACAAATTACCGCATCAATTCCGCCGCTAAAATGCTGAGACAAAACCGTGCCGCGACCTTGCTTGTCCTGTTGCCGGATATTGCAAATCCGTTTTTCTCGGAGATCCTTTCCGGCATTGAGGATATCGCGACAGAACGTGACCACACCATACTGATTGGCAATACAAATGGTGAAGAAGCACGCACACATGACCTTCTTGACCTGCTGCAATGCGGACGTGCTGATGGCGCACTCCTGTTGAACGGTGCACTGGCCCTGCCACCGGATGAAGTGGAAGCACTTGCCCTGATTTCAATTTCGGCAGAAATCCCCGTCGCCAACATTTCCCATGTCGGCATTGACAATGTGGGGGCCTTGCAGGAAATCACGAACCATCTGATCAGCCTGGGCCACCGGAACATTGTCCACATCTGCGGACCGGCAGGCAACATCCTGTCGAGCCAGCGTAGAACAGGTTACGAGCAGGCCATGCTGGATTCAGGCCTTGGAGAGTATAATCGAACGATCAGTGGCGGTTTTACGGTACAGGACGGAAAGGCAGCCGTGGGGGAATTGTTGAAAAGCGGCGACCTGCCAACGGCGCTGGTCTGCGCCAATGATGATGCTGCCATCGGCGCTATTCTGGAATTGAAACAAAACGGGTTGAGCGTACCGCAAGATGTTTCCGTTTCAGGCTTTGATGATGTCCCGATCGCAAGCCTCTTTTCACCAGCAATTACAACCATCCGCCAGAGGCGCAAGGAAATCGGACAGCAGGCAGCCAGATTGCTTTTTGAAGAATTGTCAGCTTCTGCAATGAAACCGCAAAAACTGATGGTAGACCACGAACTGGTATTGCGGGACAGCACCTGTGCACCGCGCAAAGACGCATGAGCCATGTGCATAAGCGGTGAATTTATCACGTTTCGTAATACCGGGGCACAAGAATGACGGTCCTTGTTGCAGACATTGGCGGAACCAATTCCCGCCTTGCCGTCGGAAACAAAAATGGTCTGCTGCCTGAGACGATCCGCACTTTCCGAAACACTGGATACTCGTCTTTTGCCGAGGTGCTCGCCGCTTTCACAAGTGAACAAAGGCTGGAACGTATCGATGCATGCTGCATCGCCATAGCCGGGCCGATTGTTGGTGAGTACGGGAAACTGACCAACCGCGATTGGACGGTTTCGCGAGAAAACATCCCTCCCCATCTTGGCTGCATGCAGTTCACTCTCATCAACGACCTTTCAGCACTGGGACACGCAATCGGGCACTTGCCGCAAAACGGGCTTGCAAACATTATTCCCGGCGCAACTGAAAGCATGAAGAACGGCCAGTCGCTTGTGATGGGCCTTGGTACAGGATTCAATATTAGCCCTGTTGCCACAGATCGAAGCGGCGTAAATATCGTACGAATGGCAGAAGCGGGACACATGGCCCTTCCGTCAACCTGTGCAAGCCGGCTTGAGAAGTTGCTGGGCCCTCAAAGCAGATCATTTGATACCGCCGAGTCCCTGTTTTGCGGACGCGGCCTTGAACAATTGTATGAAGCAATGATCGATAACCACCTGAGCGGGTCCGAGATCATCAACGCCCTGAAACAGGGTGATCCCAATGCAAAACAGGTGGTTTTTGAATATGCCCACCTGCTCGGCCAATTGGCACTCGAACTCAAGCTGGCATTCCTGCCGCTTGACGGGATCTACTTTGCCGGAAGCGTGGCTCGTGCGGTGTTTGAAGCAGGTGTCACTCACGCCTTCGAGGCCGGTCTGAACACCAACCGCCCCATTGATCTCAAATTGGGGCAAAATCCGGTTTACTTGATCAAGGAAGATACAGCAGCCCTGCATGGTTGTCTCGCCGCATTGACCAGCCATGCCTAATGCCCGGGGGCTTCATCGTCTTCCGCATCCTTGTGTCGTCGGGAATCAAAGACATCGCGCCACCTGGAAATCAAGGCGACAAGTCCGGGATCATCATTCAGTGCCGCCAGATGATTGTGCTGGCGCAAACCAACCCGCAACGCCGCCCGTGTGTAACGGTCATCAGGCTCGGCAAACGTGGTAGGCTCAGCATTTTCCTGAAGTGCTTCCTTCAGCTCTTTCTTGATCCTGACAGACTGGGGCAATCCGTATCTCTTCATGAGTGACTGGTACTTTTCGTAGAGATCGTGAACAAACTCACGATCTTCACCCAGCGGGCCACTGACCGGATTTCCCGGATGCAGATACGCGATCGGTATCAAACCTTCCGGGATTGGTGTGTTTGCTGTGTGTGTTCGCCCCGATTTCAACAGTTTCGGCAAGACATGGGTGTGCGGACCTATTGGCGATTTCCCGCCAGTATCGGGACCACCGATTTTCTGGAAAACCTCAACCCTTCCCGCTCTCGTCACTGAAACACGATGAGGGTGATGTTTCAAAATTGCAGCCATTGCAGGATTGTCCTGCTCAAACAGGGAGCGTCCGAGGTTTTCCCGCAGAACCTGCAACAATTCCTTGTTTGAGGTCCTTATGCAAAAATCACAATTGAAAAGTGACAACCCCATGTCAAACAGGATCTCTTGCCGGCTGGTCTTTAGTATTGGGTTTTCGTCAGGCCCCAGCTCGGTTAACACCGAGCGCTGATTGAGCTTTGCCTGATCCACGGGAAGACACAAGGCAACAGCCTGGTTCCAGCGGTAAGCTCTGGGGCTAAGCGTCTCGTAGGCAATCGGCACAAGAGCCTCGATACCATCAAGGTCAAACCGGATTGCTCCGCGGCCCGTTGCACGGCAGGCAGTATTTTGGTCAGTAGAAAGGGTTGCCTCACCATCATCCTGATGAAATTCTGCCAAGGCTCCGAAAGCTCCCATGCTCCAACCTGTTTGCCAGTTTGCAAGATGGCGATCGATCAGTTCCGGGTTTCTTGCCATTCAAGCTCTCCTGAAGGTTTGGATGGGTGTGGTATCAATGTCGTCGGGACAACCAAAAGCCCCTCATCCGTTTTCGCCATGTATGTCCGCACACCGTAGACCTGGCTTATCAATGTATCATTCAAAACTTCGCCAGCAGGTCCATCAGCAACGATGGTTCCATTGTTCATGACCACGATGCGGCTGCACCAGCGTGCAGCAAGCGGGATTTCATGCAGACAGGCAATGACGCTTTTTCCTTCTGATGCCAGTTCATGCAGACGTTCCATCAGACCGATTTGGTGTGCGGGGTCCAAACCCGCAGCCGGTTCATCAGCCAGTAGCAAGGGCGTGTCCTGTGCCAAAGCCCGGGCTATCAGCACGCGGGCCTGCTCTCCCCCGGAGAGTTCTGTAATCCGTCGATACTGCAAGTGGGAAACATCCATTCTCCGCATTGCATCGACGATCACGTCTTCACGCCCGGATCTCGTTTCAGCGTGGATTGGCGCTCTACCGGCTTGCCCAAGGGACACGATATTCCTGACGGTAAACTGCCAGTTCACCTCACGTTCCTGCGGCAGGTAACTTGCATGACGCGCGCGTTCAATTTCCCGCATCGAGCGCCCGTTAACGCCTTCAAAATGAATACTGCCTGTTGACTTGACCAAACCCAGAACAGCCTTGAGCAACGTTGACTTGCCCGCACCGTTCGGCCCCAGCAAACCGACAAATTCACCATGGGAAACATCCAGTGTTGTATCGTGCAATACCTGTTGTTTTCCTCGGAAGACCGAAAGCTTGTTGACCGAGAGAAGTGTCAAAGTAGCGACCTCCGGTGGTTAAGGACAAACCAGAGAAAGAACGGCGCACCAATAATTGCTGTCAACACACCGATTTTGAGGTCCCTGTCAGGTGCGATCACCCTGACCGCAATATCAGCCGCCAGCAACAAGAGCGCACCACCCAAGGCACTTGCAGGCAGTAGTCGTGAAGGCCGAGCACCAACCAGCGGACGCAGGATATGGGGAACGATCAATCCGACAAAACCTATGGCACCTGCAACGGCTGTAGCAGCTCCAACACTTGTCGCAGTGCCCATGACTGCGAGAAACCGGACACGCTTCATGTTTACACCGCTACTCGCTGCCACATCTTCTCCCAGCGTGAGCAGGTCCAACGCGCGCCCGACACTCAGGAGCATGACCCAGCCAATTAACACAAACGGAACAGCAAGCTGAACATGCAACATGGACCGGTCATTGAGTGAGCCGAGCATCCAGAACACGATTTCCAGCGCTGCAAACGGGTTTGGTGACAAGTTGAGTGCAAGTGACGTCATCGCTCCGGCAAAACTCGAAACCGCGATCCCCGCAAGGATAATTGTCAGCACACCGCCAGACATGCCGGCTATGGCAAGGATCAGGAGAACCGCCAGAACCGCCCCCGTCAGGGCTGCAACAGGAAGCCCCAAGGGAAAAACAGCGGAAAACCCTGTGTAGATTGCCAAAACGGCACCAAGTGAAGCCGATGCACTAACCCCCAACAACCCGGGTTCAGCCAACGGATTGCGCAATAATCCCTGCATGACGGCACCTGAAAGTCCGAGTGTTGCTCCAATGACAGCACCAAGAATCGCACGTGGCAAGCGGATTTCCTGCATGATCAACGCCAAAGGCATCTGACTGTCGGAAAACAGGCCATACATTGCATCTGTAATCCCGACGACCAATGGGCCAATCAGAAGGGACGTTCCGAAAAGAATTATTACACTTATGGACAGTGCAAGCATCAACAACGGGAAACTGATTTCTGGATTGGCCCGGCTAGTTTCCATCGGCATGGTCCCGGAGCTTTCTGGACACATCAAGAACGAAAGGAGCGCCACACACCCAGTATTTGCTTTCAATCGAGATACCGTGACCGCCACCCGCAATAGCCCGGTAAGCAGGATGGTTGAAATTCTCTTCAGCCTTTGACGGCTTCCCGAAATCCCTTTCCCGCCCAACGACGAAATCAGGTTGATTGGCTACCAATAACTCCAGGGGCAATTTGGTAGTCCCGGTGTAGCCAAGCTCTTTTCCCAGGTTGCGCAAGCCGGATGCACCAACAATTTCGTCAGCAAGAGTGCCGGCACCTGATGTGTAGCTGTTTGCGTAATAGAGTGCGATCCGCTTCTCACCAGGTGGTTTCTCCGAAAGCTTTTTCAAATCACCCTGGAAAGCACGAACCAATCGCTCTCCCTTCTCAGGGCTGCCCAAAAGCGCAGCCATGCGCCTTATGTTTTTCCCTATGTCTTGAAATGAGGCGGCTGGCGGAAATTCCTCAACGCGAATTCCTGTTTTTTTCAACAGGTTTACGGTGGCTCGGGTTGTGTATGTACCGGCGATGACCAGATCCGGCTGCATAAGGAAAATTTCTTCTGCGAGACCGTGATTGAGTATCAAGCCTTTGGCATTTTCTGAAAGCACGGAAATGCCCGGATCGGCAGCGAGCCATGAAACCGAATATAGCTGACCATCACCTGCCAACATCATGGCAAGCTGGTCGGTACACACATTCATGGAAACGACCCGTTTGGGCACCTTGACCGGTGAAGCCTCCCCAAGCGCAATCCTTAGCACGAAAACAGCCAACAAAACCGTACCGGTCAAAGCAGGTCGCCACATGGGTCAGAACCTTCCCTTAATGCCGACAAACGTGGTTACGCCTTGGGTGTTGAAGCCAAAGACTTCCTCATAATCTTCATCGAACAGGTTCTCTACACGGCCATACAATTCGAGATTTTCCGTGAATTCATAACCTGCCCCAATATTGACGAGGGTATAGCTGTCCAATGTCACTTGCGTTTGCGGTGTCGCATTGATGAATTCAAGATCCTGCATGTCACCGTTGAAAACAACTTCGGCGAACGCATTGAACGGTATATCGGCGGAAACATAGTCAAACCGCACGGAACCGGAATGTCTTGGCCGCCTCACTTCAACCGACCCGTCCGGGTTGCTGGCTTCGAGATAGGTATAGTTCCCGGAAATCGAGAGCTCGGGATTCAACCGGGCTGTAAGCGCAACCTCAAGACCTTCGCGTTCACTGACCCCGGTCTGGTTGATTGGCGTACCAATAAACGTCGGCGCGGGGAAGATGGTGGTGATTTCGTTCTCAAGGTCCTGGTTGAAGTAGGTCACATCCATGATCAGATCGCCACCAAGGAATGACTGTTCGATCCCGATGTCCCATCCGAATGATTCTTCCGGGGCAAGGTTCGGATTTCCTGTAAAACGGTTCGGAACAAATCCGAACTGCTCCGTGAAAGTCGGGTTCTTTATGCCCGTTCCGACCGATGCATGGAGGCGCGTGTCAGTGTCCGGAATGGCCCAGGCTGCTGCCGCGCTGAAGGTGAATGCATCCTGAAACTGGTCATTGAAGTCCTGCCTTGCACCCAATGTAAGATAGAACTGGTCCCCAAACTCCCCGCGGTATTCACCAACGAGCGATTGTTGTTCGCGCTCCTTGGTTGCCAATTGCGACGGGTTACCGAATGAGGAAAGCGGACGTATGTTGTTGAAGGTCTCCCTCTCCCATTCATAACCAGCTGTTACACTGTGTTGATTGCCATCGACATCTTCAAGACGGTGCGTCAGCTGATAAAATGCCTTGTATCGCGCGCCTTCGTTACCACCGGAAGAGGGAGCACCGTTCTGAAACCGTTCCCGTTTTACATCTGTAACCGAAAAGCGCGCGCGATGCGTCAAGCTGTCATCAGGGGTTGATGTGGTAAAACCAATTGAACCGGCAAGTTCACGGGTTCCGGTCTGGTCGCGTGTATCAATTACAAGCCCCTGTGTCGGAGTGGCCGGAATTGCAAAATCCTGGGCATCACCATCACTCAGCCGGTCAACAAACCGAAGGGTTCCATCAATTGAGAATTCCGGTGTGAGATCCCAGTTGAATCTGCCGTTCAGCGTCAGGTTTTCATCGCCATCTTTTTCGTTACCGAAATCCGAAATGTTGAAACCGTCAGTAACACGTCTGCTGACTGCAATACTCCCGTCAAAATTGTCTGTACCGCCTCTTAAATAACCGGAAACCAGGCGGGTATTGTCCGATCCGTATTCTGCTTGAAACCCGGCCTCGGTACTGTTTTGGGTACCACTTTTTGTAATGATGTTGACCACACCGGCCAAGGCATCAGAGCCGTACAATGCACTCTGCGGTCCGCGCAGTACTTCAATGCGTTCAATATCAGTTGCCTGCAGGCTGCCAAAATCAAACTCGCCCTGTGACGTTTCTGACACCTCAACGCCATCAATCAGGACGAGCACATGATTTCCCTCAGCACCGCGCACACGGAGTTGGGTAAGGCCTCCAAATGATCCGGTTCTTGATACATGAAACCCGGGGACCTGTCGCAGGGCATCGGCAACATGACGTGACTGGCTTCGCTCCAATTGCTCACCTTCAATGATGGAATATGCCCGTCCTGACTTTCTTTCTTCAATCGGAGTGCGACCGGCAGAAACAACGATCCGGTCAAGCAAGACAACATCGTCCTCCTCACCAACTTGCTGGGCACTGGCAGCAATTGGTGCCAGTAGTGCCGCTACAGCTGTCGCACAAAATAACTTGGTTCTCATGATTTAATCCCGTTTAAGCGCGGCTCCCTGAACGGGAACCATTTATTACCAGCATCTGCCGGTTCAGCTTGTCAGTGGGATTCCACCTGTGGGCTGCTCCGCGCAAAGACACATCTCTCGATATCATCTCTACGGAACACGCCGCGCCCTGCCACACCCCGTGGCCGAACTGGATGATGTTCCAAGGCAGGTTTCCTGGCTTCCGTCTCATCGCTTTCCTTCGCCTTCCCGCCCTGTTTCAGGCAGTGGCACTCGAAAGAAAGCTCCTCGGTTACAGTTGCGGGGGCAGCCATGGTATCGGTCCCTTATGGGTACGCCTCACCATGTTCCCTTTTAACGGCAATATCTGCCGCACCTTGAAGCACGGTGTACGATATTCATGGGCACTTGAGAGTCAACAGGTTTTAATTACCGGCAGTCGCAAGACAGGGGCCACGATTTGAAAATGACGTATTGCCCAATGGCATCTTGCGGAGATCCAACCTGAACTTGGCGATCGTACTGACGGGCATCCGAGAACCATGAACAAGGCTTCTGTGAACCAAAATCAAACAGGATTGCTGCCAACAAAGCGTCAGGTTCCAGCTACAACCGGTCGTTTTATCTTTCGGCTCTGACCGCATGTTTCAAGCCCGTCTGCATCAATCAACCACCTGTGGATAATGGTCGAGCTGCTGTCCAAAGGTATCACCGGTTTGCTGACCAGCAATAATCAAGACGAATACCCGGACCCCAAAGCCCCACCGTTCGCGTCTTCTGAATAAATTCGGTTTTTCCGTAACTTACGGAACAGACTTGAATCAAAAACAGAACAAGTAACAAGACCTCCAAGCCCTGTTTGAAACGAGCTTGAGGGTCCAGCTACGGCCTGTCAGCATTTGACCTTTTTCATGCCCGGATCATAAAGGGGGGCCAGATGTGCGCTACAAGCCACACGCTCTGTGGCCACTTCCAGCTCATACTCACCGGAAAGCACATAATCCTTGTCTATTATCTCTTTGCTCCGCACATAGCCCATGCCGATGGATTTCTGGATGGTGTGTCCGAACCCGGCAGAACTCAGCCATCCAACACGCTCGCCATTGCGATAGATTGTTTCACGGCCTGAAAGAATGACATCGGGGTCGGTTGTGAAGGTGGTCATGATCTTCCTGACCCCCTCCTGCTTTTGTTTCTCGATCGCCGCTCGCCCACGGAAATCAACATTGCTACGCAGATTCACCGCGAAGCCGAGACCGGCTTCAATCGGGGTATGGTCAGGACCTATATCAGAAGCCCATGCGCGGTACCCTTTTTCCAGCCTGAGCGTTTCAATCGCCCGGTATCCCGCATTGCGCAGTCCGTGATCCTTGCCAGCTTCATGAAATGTATTATAGACAGTGGCAGCGTATTCGGCAGGCAAATGCAGCTCCCATCCAAGCTCTCCCACATAAGTGACTCGCAATGCCTGAACCGGACAACCGGCTATGCCTATTGTCTTGGCTGTGGCGAAGGGAAACCCTTCATTGCTGATGTCATCGCGGGTGACCGATTGCAGGATCTCGCGCGCCTTCGGACCGAACAGCGACAAAACAGAATATGACGATGTAACGTCAACCAGCTGGGCATTCATGCCATCGGGAATATTCTTCTCGATATGATTGAAATCATGGGTGGCATACCCGGTACCTGTTACAATGTAGTATTCATTTTCGCCAACCCGAACACAGGTAAGGTCGGATTCAATTCCCCCGTGATCGTTCAGCATTTGGGTATAGATCAACGATCCCACCGGCTTGGCCACATTGTTGGCTGCAATCCAGTTCAGGGCAGCTTCTGAATCCGGCCCCTTGAGGACAAATTTCGCAAAAGAAGTCTGGTCGAACAATACAGCCTGCTCACGTGCTGCCTTGTGCTCCCGTGCAACGGCCTGATGCCAGTTCGGCCGGTCAAACGTATAGATGTCGTGTTGCTTTTCACCATTGTCCGTATCTGCAAACCAGTTCGGCCGCTCCCATCCGAGTTTCTCCCCGAATACCGCGCCATCAGCCTTGAGCAACTCGTACAGAGGTGATTTTCGGCATGGCCGACCACTCTCATGCTCTTCGGACGGCCAGGCCATGGTGTAATGCTTGCCATACGCTTCATATGTTCTGCTGCGCACCCAGTCCGTATCGAAATGAGGACGACCGAAACGGCGGATATCCACTGCCCACAAGTCATACGGTGGCTGCCCGTTTGCCACCCACTCTGCCAGTGCCATGCCGGCACCACCGCCAGCGGCTATACCATACGCATTGAAGCCGGCGCCTACATAGAAATTCTTCAATTCGGGCGCTTCACCCAGGATGAAATTCCCGTCAGGCGTGAAACTTTCAGGACCATTGGTCAAGGTCTTGATACCTGCGGTTTCCAGGGCAGGAACCCGGCCGAGAGACAATTCCATGAGTTGCTCGAAATGCTCAAAATTGCTTTCAAGCAAGGTGTAATGAAATCCTTTGGGAATTCCGTCTTCAGCCCACATGATTGGGTTTGGTTCGTAACCACCCATGACCAGGCCGCCAACTTCCTCCTTGTAGTAGGTCAACCGGTCCGGATCACGCAAAGTGGGAAGGCTGGAGGTTACGCCTTCTATCGTTTCAGTAACCATGTACTGGTGCTCGACAGGCACGAGGGGCACATTGACCCCGACGGTTTTGGCAAAATCGCGTGTCCATTGTCCGCAGCAGGCTATGACAACGCCGCACTCAATCGTTCCCCGGTCCGTTTTAACACCCTTTATCCGGTCTTTTTCGACAATCACCTCTGTTACCTTGGTGTCTTCGAAAATCCGGGTTCCCGCCATACGGGCGCCCTTGGCGAGCGCCATGGTGATGTCGGAAGGGTTTGCCTGCCCGTCTGTGGGCAGGAATGCAGCACCCACCACATCATCAACAGACATTAGCGGCCACAACTCCAGCGCCTCTTGCGGGGTCAGCAATTGCATGTCCAGCCCGAAAGAATGGGCGGTTGTGGCCTGCCGCTTTACCTCGGTCCAGCGCTCTTCATTGCAGGCAAGACGCAAGCCACCGTTCATCTTCCATCCGGTCGCCTGACCGGTTTCCTCTTCCAGCTTGCGGTAAAGGTCGACAGAATAGCCAAGTAACTGGGTAATGTTCGCGTTTGAGCGCAACTGCCCCACAAGACCTGCTGCATGAAACGTTGTTCCGGAGGTCAGTTTCTTGCGTTCCAGCAACACCACGTCCCAGCCCAACCTGCTCAGGTGATAGGCAGTAGAGCAGCCCACAATACCGCCACCCACGACAACCGCCTTGGCTGTTTTTGGAAAATCACTCATCAATCAGGACCCTTCCTTGAGGAAATTTGAATATGCTTCCCGGTACCGCGCGATGTTCTTGGCGGTATATTCAGAGTAATCAAACTCGATTTCCGAGGTTATTTCGCTGACCATCGACCACATGGTTTCACGCAACAGGGAAGCACATTTCATCGCACTGTAACGCCGCCACAAATCCTTGTTCGGTGGCTCTCCATAATAGGCGCTGAGCATGGCGTGTTCTGCATCAGGTTCGAGAGCACAGTTGCTGGCCAGTCCGCCCAGATCAAACAGTGGCGAATTGAATCCCCCGTATTCCCAGTCAATCAGCCAGTAACGCGATCCATCGTCCAGAATGTTGGCAGGTAATAGGTCATTATGGCCAAAAACCAGCTCAACCGGCCCAACGATATTTTCAAGCCGGGCAGCTTCGTCAAGCAGGTCATCCAGCTTTGCAACATGCGTCGAGGCTCTTTCCCTCAATGTCGCTGCATAATCCCTGAGGATATGAAAAACCCAGAAACTCAGCACGTTGCCGCGAATGTGTTTCGGCAACTCCAGATGGGACTGTTTGACAAGTTGCACCACTGACCCAAGCACCTTCGCATCGTGGAGGTCGGCTTCGCCAAGCGGTTTGCTGTCGATAAATTCCAGGACAAGAATACCGGGTTCGGCATGGTGGATACCGGGAGAAACACCGGCCGCGTGAGCAGCAAGGCTTGATGACAATTCATGCCATCGCATTATCCCGTGTTCGGGAATGTCGTCACCAAGACGAACAACAAACTTTCCATCCTTTCCTTCAACAAGGATGTTGTGGTTCGTGATCCCGCCTTCCAGCGCACTTGCCGAAACGCTGCCCTTCCAGCACGACAGGTTTTTTGCAATGTTCAAGGCTTCTTCAGGTGTCATTTCAGGCCCAGTCTGTTTTCAGAAGATTTTGCAAGCGCCGATACTATCCGGTCAGCAATGATTGCGATGAATGCCACCGACAGACCTGCCACTATTCCGTGGCCGGTATTTGCCTTGGTAAGTGCGATATAGACTTCCTGGCCAAGATCCCGGGTTCCAACCAGTGCCGTAATCACAAGCATGGAAAGTGCCAGCATGATCGTCTGGTTGAGGCCAAGCAGCAGGGATGGAGCAGCAAGTGGCAACTTGATCCGCCACAAGAGCTGCCGCTTGGTACAGCCAGCAACAAGGCCCGCCTCCACCAATTGCGGGTCAATCGAGCGTATGCCGTGTGCTGCATACCGCACGGCCGGTGCCAACGCATAAAGAACCACGGCTATCAGGGCTGAAAAATCACCAACCCTGAACAACATCACAACCGGGATCAGGTAAACAAAACTGGGCAGGGTCTGCAGCGTATCCATGATCGCCCCCACCACACTGTTGGTACGATCATTACTGCCTGCCCATATCCCAAGCGGTATGCCGATGGCACACGCGATAAACACCGAGACGCCGCACAGATAAACGGTGATCATTGCCTTGGCCCACAGCCCGTTCGCTGCAATGAACAATGCCATCAGGGCCGCTATCACACCAAATCGCCAGCCACCGATCCTGCCGGCGATCAATCCCGTGACGACAACACCCCAAGGCCAGGGTATACCCGTGAAAAACCGCTTAACCGGCAGCAAAAGATACGACAATACAAATGTCTTAACTGCTTCGAGGGTGTCGAAAAAATTGACATTGATCCAGCGGATCGCCGATTCCCAGAAAACACTTGTGGTGATTGTGGCTTCGTCCGGATACTCCCGGAGCCAGGGCAGGACAAATCCGGCAAGGTAGATCGTCCCTGCAATTGCAAGAGTTGTTACAAACCAGGGATGGCGCTGCACGAAAGACGCACCTTTTGGTGGGATCGGGTCTGGAGGTTTTCTCGAGAAAGCCTGACTTAACCGATCCAGGGCAATGGCCATCACAACGATTGCAAGTCCCGCCTCGATACCACCTCCGATATCCAGACGGCGAAGCGACGCCAAGACATCGAAACCAAGGCCGCCTGCCCCGATCATCGAAGCAATAATCACCATGTTGAGGGTAAGCATGATTACCTGGTTCACGCCGACCATCAGGGTGGGCATGGCGGACGGTACGAGCACCTTCCACAACAATTGGCGCTTCGTACAACCGACAATTTTTGCTGCCTCGACAACTTCAACCGGTACATTGCGCAACGCCACGGTGGAAACGCGAACCATGGGGGGCATGGCGTAGATGATTGTGGCGACGAGTGCTGCAACAGGGCCAAATCCGAAAAGCACAAGAATGGGAACCAGATAGGCGAACACCGGTACGGTTTGCATCAGGTCCAGCAAAGGCCGGAGCATTTTGTCAAACCAGTCATGGCGAAAGGCCAAGATCCCCAGGACAAGCCCGCCTATGACACCGATTGGCACAGCAATCAGGACCGAAGCCAGGGTGACCATGGCCGCATCCCATTGGCCAAACACGGCGAGATAAACAAAACACGCGCCCGCCAGTGCAGCCAGATACCTGTTTTTCGCGTACCAGCCCAGTGCCACGACGATGACAATGACGCAAATCCAGCCGAGCGGGGGCAAGACCTCTATCGCCGAACTTCCCGCACCAACACGAAAACCATCAATGAGAAGCGACCTTACCTGCTCATACGGCCAATCGAGTATCGTTGATACAAACCGGGTGGCATCGCGAAACGTGAATAGCCCAAAAGTCGCATCATTCTGCAGCCATTTGAAAAAATCGGTCAGCCAGCTTGCAAGCGGGACTTCATACTTGCTGGGGAAGCGTATGATCCACCTTGCATCCAACGCCTTGTAAAGCTGGAATGAAAAGCTCGACAAGGCCCACGTGAGAAGAAACAGTCCGCTCCAGAACCAGAACCGGAAACTGAGCCATGGACGACCTCTAATCATTTAAACGGCCGCCCCACGAGGACATCAATCACAGCTTTCGCATCAATTTGCCCTACCGGTTTTCCCTTCTCGTCCAGTACACGCAAGGGTTTGCCTGCTGCTTCCACAGTCGCCGCGGCTTCAGCAATGCTCAAATTCCCGTCAATATCGCCGGCAAAGCTTTTTGCAGACAGTTTTGTATCCATGACAGAGCGCAGTTTGAGCACTTTCTCACGGGCAACATGCTGGGTGAATTCCGCGATGTATTCAGAAGCAGGATTCAGAACCAGTTCTTCCGGCGTTGCCGTTTGTTCAATGCGGCCGTTTTTCATCACTGCGATGCGGTCGGCAAGCCGGATCGCCTCATCAAAATCATGAGTGATGAAAACAATTGTCTTTTTGAGAATGGATTGCAGACGAAGAAACTCATCTTGCATCTCGCGGCGTATCAGCGGGTCAAGTGCCGAGAAGGGTTCGTCAAGAAACCAGATTTCCGGCTCTCCCACCAGTGAACGGGCGATGCCTACCCTTTGCTGCTGGCCACCAGACAACTGCATGGGAAAGTAATCTTCCCGACCGGACAAACCAACCGTATCAATCATCTCCCGTGCGCGGCTTTCACGCGTCTTTCGGTCTATGCCCTGCACATCCAGTGGAAACGCAACATTTTGGAGAACCGTAAGATGGGGAAGCAGTGCAAAGTTCTGGAACACCATGCCGATTTTCTTGCGGCGCAAGTCAATCAGTTCAGCTTCCGACATGGCCAACAGGTCCTGACCGTCGAATTCAATCGATCCGGCGGTCGGCTCAATCAGCCTGGAGAGGCAACGTACAAGTGTTGACTTTCCCGAGCCCGAGAGGCCCATGATGACGAAGATTTCCCCTTCCCTGATTTTGACGCACGCATCGCGCACAGCGCCAATAATGGCGTTTTGCGCGAGCGTTTCATCATCAGGGTCAGGATGTTCCTCAAGCAGTTTTTCCGTATGCTGACCATACAGCTTCCACACATTTCTGCAGTCGAGCTTGATCTTACCCGCCATAAAGCACCTCGGGATTGTTTGTTTACCCTACTTTACGGTCGGATCATTTAATCCAGGCAGACCATGTGCTTTCGTTTTCCTTGATCCAGTTCTGTGCGGCTTCCTCGGTAGAGACGCCTTCAAGATCGATCTTGGATACAAGGTCGCCCATCTGCTCGTTGGTCAGCTTGTAGTTCTTGATGATCTCGGCAGCACCCTTCCACTTTTCTTCAAGGCCTGCCCATGCCACCTTCCAGATTGGCCCGGTAGGCTTGCCACAGTCATAGGCGGCATCGGGATTAATTCCGACGGAAGGATCATTGTAGCATTCGGCACTGTAAGGCGGGAACTCAATGAATTTGCCTTCAAATTTTGCAGGAGCCCAGTGTGGCTCGTAAAGCCAGAGTACGATAGGCGCCTTGCGCTGGTAGGCAGATTCCAGTTCGGCAAACAGTGCCGCATCCGTACCGGCATGAACCACTTCGAAATCCATCCCGAGAGCTTCAACACGCTCATCATCAAACCCGCCCCAGGTAACCGGACCACCAAGGTATCGGCCCAATGGAGCTGTCTCCGGTGTCGCAAACTCGGCAGCGCAGTCGTTCAGGGCTTTCCAGTCTGGCAGTCCGGGGCATTTTTCTTCCATGTATGCAGGATACCACCACTCTTCGATCGCCTGCATGCCGGTCTCACCCATGTTCACGACATTGCCTGTTGCAAGCGCTTCATCCATGGCTTCACGACCGGTGGTTTCCCAGATTTCCGTTGCGACATGAAGGTCGCCGGTTTGCAAACCTGCGAACTGTGCTATGTAATCTGCCTGAACATATTCAACATTATAGCCGGCCTTTTTCAGTATCTCTCCAAGTATGGTCGAGTTTACTACCTGCCCGGTCCAGTCATGTGTCGTGATCTTGATCGGGTCAGTTGACTCCACTTCGGCCTGAGCACCGGTTACCATCAGCGCAGACATAAGACCTGCTGCAATTGTCATTGAATATTTCATGAAACCCTCCTGAGAGCCTTTTGGCGTTTTGATTTTCTTTTCCCTGCCCATAAACATTCCTCAAAGATCAACATATTGCAACATAAACAGGCAATAAAAGTTGTTTTCTTTTGCAATCCATGCATACTTTTGTGGATTATGTTGACTGTTCAGTCATCAAAAAACCGGTCTTCAACTGGAATTCGTTATGGGCTTTCACGCAAACCAGCGTCAGCAGGAAATCATTTCCGCACTGCGCCGTGCAGGAGGCTCTCTGCGCATACAAGCCCTGGCAGCCGAACTGGAAGTTTCTGAAGAAACGGTCCGCCGCAATCTCAAGTCGCTTGCCAAAACCGGTATTATAGACAAGGTTCATGGCGGCGCGCGACTATCCGACCACCCCGATGAAGGCGACTTCAAACACCGGCTGGCATTGCGCCCGGATGCCAAGCAGAAAATCGCCAGACAGGCAGCCTCGCTCATTCCGAATGGCAGCTCGCTGTTTCTGGACATAGGCAGTACAACATCCTTTATCGCCGATGCCCTTCGCGATCATGAGGAATTGCTGGTCGTCACCAATTCCATATCGGTTGCCTACAAACTGGCTACCCGAAACAACAACCGCGTCTTCATGGCTGGCGGAGAATTGCGTTCAGAGGACGGCGGAGTATTCAGCACCCAGGCACGGGAATTCGCCGGAAATTTCAAAACCGATTTTTCAATTTTGTCTGCTGCCGGCATTACCAGCGAAAGCGGCTTCATGCTGTTTGACCTGCATGAAGCGGAATACTCGCGAACGATCATTTCAAACTCAAAGACCCGAATCATGGCAGCCGACAGCAGCAAGTTTGGTCGCTCAGCCCCTATCACGGCCTGCGACCCATCCCTGATTGATATTCTGGTGTGTGACGAACCCGCGCCGGAGGATATCGTGACTGCTGCCCGCAAATGGATGACCCAAATTATAGTCGCGAGGTAAGCAGTGAATACCCTGGAACAAACAGCAGAACGTGCTGCCGCCATTGTTTGTGAAGCTGGCGAAATTGCACTTTCCTATTTCAGGCAGGATGGCCTTGAAACAAATACCAAGGATGACTCAAGCCCGGTAACACAAGCCGACATGGAGACAGAAGAATTCATCCGGGCAAAACTTGCGGCAACCTTCCCCGAACACGGCATTCTTGGCGAAGAATTTGGTATTTCAGGAGATCTTGACGATCAATGCTGGATAGTCGACCCAATCGACGGCACTAGGTTTTTCGTTACCGGTTACCCGACATTCGGCACGTTGCTTGCGCTCCTTGAAAAAGGCACTCCCCGTTTGGGAATTGTCCGAATGCCCGCACTGAACGAAACGTTCGTCGGCCTCGATCAGGTCGCAGCCACCCACAATGGCAAACCGATCAAGGCTTCCGGTGTAACGAAACTGGATCAGGCAAAACTGTTCATCAATGAGGCGGAGCGTACATCCAGCCATTATCCGGCCTTGTTCGAACGCCTTTGCAATTCAGGCCACACACGCAGAATGTCCTATGACTGCTACCCGCATGCGATGGTTGCTGCAGGCCATATTGATGCCGTTACAGACATGGGGCTAGAGCCCTACGACTACTTGCCGCTGGTACCAATCGTTCAGGCATCCGGCGGGGTGATCACTGACTGGAAGGGCCAGCCACTCAACATTCATTCCGATGGCCGCGTACTTAGTGCCGCCACGCCGGAACTGCATGAAGAACTCTTGGCAATGCTTGACGTATGACACCCGGCCTGATGTGCTTCCACAACCGGAAGGGTGTGAACCTTATCCGGCTCTCACAGCTTCCACATGCGCAGAAAATTCTGGTTGGCCTATAAGTTTTTTGCAGCGGGCAAACCGGCCATCGGCATAGGCACGAAAATCCTCTGCCGGGTTGTCATTGGCAAGCTGGATCAGACCCCACAATGTCCAAAGCAAATCACACATGGCCTTGTAAATGACCATTCGGCCTTCTTCAGCCGGTGTTGCCTTTCTGCCGAAATAAGCCGCCAGCATCTCCTGATCCTGTTCTGGATCAAATTCGCCTTCTACAGAAAGATCGCCCAAATCCCACATGGGGTCATTCATGCCTGAATATTCCCAATCAACAATCCACATGCGTTCACCGGTATCAATGAAGTTTTCACACAGTGGATCACAATGACAGGGAGCAAGCGGCGCCGGATGGGCTTCAAGGGCAGTACGTATCGTTTCGGCTTCCCTGACAACATCATGATATCCTTCAGGCAGCTCCACATCCTTGCCGTCAAGAATTCCCAGATAATCGTCGATCATCTGGAAGAGATCAAAACGGAATGGGAATCGGGCACCGGAATCATGCAGCTTTTTGAACGCTTCACCCGCCCTGCCCGGTGATCCCGTGCGCGAACGGAAGGCGTCGGGCGTCATGGTCTCTCCCTCTACGAAACGCGTGACCATGATGCCGCTCTCGGCATCGACATGTACCGCTTCAGGGGAAACGCCGGCCTTCGCCGCCTCTACAGCAGCCACCGCCTCGTTGGCCCTGTCAATGTAGTCTTCCGTCCCCTTGCCGGGAATGCGCAAACAAAAATCTCCGGCGCGATAGACTATATTTGTCAGTCCGCCCAACCTTTCCAGCGGACCTTGGTAACCCTTCATCTCAGGAATGCGTGCCATTGCTTTTCGCACATCGGATTCATTCATGTTTATACCCCCTACTCCTGTTTACTATCGCTGGCGATTGAATATCATGCGCATCACCCAGACAAAACCGCAAAGGAGAGAAAATGGCTGAGTCAACACACCAAGGACACCTGGGAGCAGTTTATGCATCCAAGAACCCCGAGGAGATCAGCAGCCATTATGATAATTGGGCAGAAACGTATGATAGCGACATGTCTATCGCCGGTTACCGTCATCCGTCAATCTGTCTGGCATTGCTTACAAGGCATTTGCCAAGTGGTGCTTCACCACTGCTTGATGCAGGAGCCGGCACCGGTCTGATTGGTGAATGGCTAAACATCCTCGGATATCGAACTGTCGAAGCCCTCGACATTTCTGCAGGCATGTTGGCCATGGCCCGTGAAAAAGGGGTTTACCAGGCATTGCACCAAATGGCTCTCGGTAACGAACTCCCGTTTGAAGACAACAAATTTGCAGGCATTGTCTCTGCGGGTGTATTTACAACAGGGCACGTCGGCGGCGAAGGCCTGGACGAGTTGGTACGCATTTGTCAAAGCGGGGGTGTAATCGTGCTGACCGCCAAGAAAAGCCTTCTCGATACCGACATCGCACCCAAAATCAGCCAGCTTGAAACGCAAGGTCTGGTTAGCGTGGCAGAACAGACAGAGCCATATGTCTCCATGCCAGGTGAGGCAGGAACGGAGCCTAGCTGCGGGATTGTACTCAAGGTACGATAAACGCAACTGCTCCGGGTGATGAATTCACTCCGATAACGTGTTGCAGGCAGCAAAATTCAGAGAATGGCGCCACCTGCCTGCAACACGGCACGAACTGCATCAGCGTCAGGGGCCTTGCCGGTTTCTGCCGACAGGGCCGCGGCAGTACCGGCGGCCTCACCCGTTGCAAAGGCCGTACCCATAACCCGGATTGAACCGTAGGCACGGCTGTCGGCACCAATTACACGTCCGGCATACCAGAGGTTGTCAATACGCGATGCACGGATAGCATCCAGCGGTACATGGCAATAACCGTCTCGCCCGACACTGTGATACACGGGCTTGCCTGCTTCACCGTGCAGTTCTATGGGCCATGCCGCACGGGCAATCCCGTCACTGCGCTGACGCCCTTCAACCACATCTTCGTATGTCATCTGGTAGCGAGCCTGCGGGTGCCTGCTTTCCCGGATTCCCAGTTGCGGGCCGGTATTTGCCAGCCAGGCATTTTCAAAACCGGGAACTGTCTTGCGCAATGAAGCGACCAGCGCCATTGCAATTTCCCTGCCTTTTCGCTCCGCACCTGTAAAGCTGCGCGAGTTCAGGTCGTCAATTTCAAGATCAACAATCAGCCACCAGAAATCCGTAGTACCGGGCACCTTGGTATAAATTCCGCCATCGGTACGATGGATCGGAAACGGCCCCGTTTTGTTGTACTCGACAACCGCCTGTTTGATTGCCTCCCGGTCGAGCTTCAAGTCTGCTGAAAGACCACCTATACGCAAAGGCATGGTGGCAGCCTGAAGTCGCCCTTCTTCATCACCAATCCGGAAATCCATACCGGAAACCAGGGCCAGATTTGCATCTCCACTTGCATCGACAAAAGCTTCGGCGCCGATGCGCTCCCGCCCATCCATGCCGGCGACCGTTACCGATTCAATATGTGCTCCGGTACGCGAAGCCGCCGCAACCCGCGAATGCATCAAAACATCGATATTGTGCTCGGCGCAGATCCGGTCGAGTGCGACCTTCAAACGTTCCGGGTCAAGCAGCACGATCCAGTTCCCGGTGGTCTCCGAGTGGTAAGGCTTTGCTTCCACCCCAAGCCCGCGGAGCACATCCAGCACCTGCTCACCGGCACCACCCACAGCCTGGATAGGTTTGTCACCTTGCTGGAAAAATCCGCAATAGGCCAGAACCTGGGAACTGGTCGCTGCACCGCCCAAGAACCCGTATTTTTCCACCAGGCAAACTTTGGCACCTGCTTTCGCAGCACCGAGGGCAGCCCCTACTCCGGCGGCGCCACCACCAGCAACCACCACATCATAATCCGATTCCGGTTTCCTGCTCATGACTTCGTTACTACTCCCGGTTTTTGTTAAACACGCCAACGCAGGAAATAGCGCTCGGCGCAGGAAATCAGCCAACTGACTGTAAGTCCCAGAATGGAAAGAATTGCCACACCCGCAACAAGCTGGTCGGTCGCCATCAGGTTGCCGGCAAGCAGTACATAGGCGCCGATACCGTATTCGGCTCCGATCATTTCGGCTGCTACCAGAAGAATAATCGAGATCGATGCCGAAATGCGCATGCCACTCAAAATGGCAGGCAAGGCGCTTGGCAGGACAATGCTGCGAATGATTGCAGCCCGGCTCAGGTTGAAACTCTGCCCCATGCGGATAAGGCTGCGGTCGACTGCATCTATGCCGCCATAGGTAGCGATTACAGTCGGGAAAAAGGATCCGAAAAGAATGGTCGCTATCTTCGACCCCTCACCAATCCCGAACCAGATGATGAACAGTGGAAGAAGTGCAATTTTCGGGATCGGAAACAGGGCCGCGACAAGCGGAGCGAAGGTGGCGCGCGGCAAGGAATAGAGCCCTATCAGGGTACCAACAGTCAGCCCAAGCAGCGTACCGCAGGTAAAACCGATTACCAGTCGCCACAGGGATGCCGACAGGTGTTTGAACAAAAGGCCGCTGCGAACCAGATCACCCAGTGCACCCAACGCCTCGGACGGAGCCGGCATCACAAGTGGAGAGATAAATCCGGACCGGGAGCCAAGCTCCCACAAAACCAGAAGCGACAGGAAAACAACCGGGGCGACAAAGCGGACCCGTTTGGGAGAAAAGCCGCCTCCGCGAAACGGAACAGGTCGTCCATTCTCAGGCGCCGCAGCATCAATGGCAGCATTGCCGACTGTTTCGGTCGAATTCATCTCAGTATTCCTTCCGGATCGAACGCATCAATGGCAATTCAGGTTTCGGTCAATTGACGGTCTGCTGTCAGCGCTTCTTCACGCATCATGTTCCAGAGCAGGTTCTGTGTTTTCATCAATTCCGGATTTTCCGCTGTACGCTCACCAAGCGGAATGTCAATCGACACTGTTTCCCGGATTTCGCCCGGGCGGCGTGACAGGATGACCACTTCGTGACCGAGCCGGACCGCCTCATTAAGGTTGTGCGTGATGTAACAGGCCGTAAAGCGCTCCCGCTCCCAAAGGGACACAAGATCGTCCATCAACAGCTCACGCGTCTGGCTATCGAGTGCCGACAACGGTTCGTCCATAAGCAGTACCGCAGGATTGACAACCAGTGCGCGGGCTATCGCCACACGCTGTTTCATTCCGCCGGACAATTGCTTTGGAAAAACATTGGCAAATTCGGATAGCCGGGTTCTCGCCAACACATCTTCAATACGCTTGGTAATCTCGGCTTTTCCCAGTCCGTGACCTTCCAGAACCAGCGCAATATTGCCGAATACGGTACGCCACGGCAGCAATGCAAAGTCCTGAAAGATGTAGGTCAGGGGATTGAGCGAGCCTTCAGGCGGCTCGCCCATTTGTATAACCTGGCCTTCGGTGGGCTGTTCCAGCCCGCCGACGAGACGCAGAAGTGTGGATTTGCCACAACCGGAAGGTCCCACGATACAAACGATCTTTCCGCTTTCAACCGTGAGATTGATTTTCCGGAGAACCTCAAGTTTGGCATAGCGATGCGTCAGATCGCGAATTTTCAAATCCATGACAGACCCACCCCTTGCCGCAAGCGTATCAGTAGGTTTTCACAAAGGTTGTGTCGACCAGCTTTTCCATGGTCAGGGATGATGAGGCAAGGCCTGCATCCTGGAACCATTTCATCTGCTTTTCGACATCGGTCACATCAAGCGCACCACCTTCGTTGAGGTTCATGGCACCGGCCTGAATGGAAGGCGCAGCTTTTTCGTACGGACGATCAACATAGACATATTTGTGAATAAGCTTTGTCATCTCGTCTTTCTCGGCCGCATCCGCATTCGGGTCGAGCATTACGCGATTGAAGTCGGCAATACCCTTGGCATATGCGCGAACAAAGCGCTCAACCATGTCACGGCGTTCCTCGATATTCTTGGTAGAGGTAAACAGCCCGGAGATCTGGTATTCGGCATAGTCATATAGCCAACCAAGCTGATGGGCATTGCCACCCTTTACCAATGGCTTGGCAATGTGCGGAACCATGATCATGGTGTCCACCTGACCGCTTTTCAGCGCACCGATCATCGCACCGACTTTTTGAAGCGGAACGAGTTTCAGCTCATCAAGAGGAAAACCTGCCTTTTCAGCAATCCGTGCAGACATGTAATGGAATGTCGAACCAACCTGGGTCAGGGCAACCGAATGGCCCTTCATTTTTTCGACTGAATCCAGTCCGGCTTCATGGGCCTTGTTGGATGCCAGAATCATCATGCCGTCAACGCCCTTCTTTTCGTGAAGGACACCCGCCACAACACGTACAGCGCCTTTGTCGGCAAGGTTCATGAAGCCACCGGTGATACCGGCAATACCGAAATCCACATCACCAGAAGCAGTTGCAACAGCTATTGGCTGTGCAGCCTGAAAGAAGGAAAACTCCACATCGAGGCCTTCTTCCTTGAAATACCCCTTCTCAAAGGCAATGAACCCGGCAGAGTGCGAAGTGAACCGCAACGCGCCAACCGTGATCTTGTCTTCTGCACTTGCCTTTTCAGACATGGCTGAAAGTCCGAGTGCGGCAACCATTGCCAGCATTGCTGCAGACTTTCCGAGTTTATTTACAAATCCAAACATCTTTTAATTCCTCCAACAGGCTTGAACGATGGACAGTACAGTTTGTTGCAACTTCTGTCACGGATTACACAAGGCATATGCATTATGATATCGTGGTGTGGCAATAGCCTCACGCTATGGCCTTGTTTGCAACTCTCCAGCCCAGCCGAAACGGTCAGCGATCAATTCGAACTGGCCTTCAGCCATGTCTGCTCCGGTCTGGATCTTGCATCCCCTTGCGCTGGCATCACTTAGCCAGGGAGTGGGCGTTGAGGTCGCAAGAACATCAGCAATGGTCGAGTCCGGATTGAATGTATCGGTGGGGAAAACGCGTGATTGACCGTCAAGCCCGACGGCAGTTGCATTGATGACAAGTTCAAAACCGGCAAGGCTTTCCGGTGCCCCGACCTCGACAGACAAGCCGGAATATTGCTCAAGCTTCGATGCGAGCAAACTGGCACGGCCTGACTCCTTGTCCACCAGTTGCAGGCGCGATGCACCAGCCTCGGCAAGGGCAAGCGCAATGGAAGCCCCGGCCCCGCCGCAACCAAAAAGCGCTGCATCCGTGTTGCTTGTCCTGAATGACTTTGCGTGCAGGGCACGCACAAACCCAGCCCCGTCCAGATTGTCACCAGACAAGGATCCGTCATCATTTCGTACGACCAGGTTAACGGTTCCAAGCGTCTGTGCCATGTCGGATTTGTCGTCAACATGATCAGCAACAGCCTGTTTGTGGGGCGCGGTCACAACACAACCACGGCAGTTTTTCCAGCCTCGCATGGTGTTAAGAAAATCGGCAAGCCGGGCAGATTCGAGGTCAACAGGAACCATGATCGCATCCAGCCCCTTGCCTGAAAACCAGCGGTTGAAGGCAGTTGGCAAATGGGTGTGGGCAACCGGAGAACCGATCATGGCAACCGTGATTGCAGCACTTGTTGGCGTGTTGGAACTGGCTTGCATATTATATTTTCCGGAATTGTGAAGGCGTCTGGTCAGGCGCTAGAAGTTTCACAAAAGATTTCCCTTCGCAAGTGACTGTCTGTATGCATGGTGGCAACCACCACCCAATTCGAGATCGTATGTCATGCTTTCGTTTCGACAACTGGAAGTCTTCCGTTCCGTGATGATCAGCGGCTCCATCAGCGCAGCATCCCAGCATCTGAACATAGCCCAGCCAACGGTCACCAACACCATCCGCCGACTTGAAGACGTTCTGAAAGTGCGTTTGTTCAATCGTTCCGGTGCACGGCTTATACCGACCCGAACTGCCCAGCAGATTTTTGAGGTCGTACAACCTTCGATCAGCGCGCTTGAACAATTGTCCGTCACGGTTCAGGAAATCGCGGCAGGACAACATGTCATGTTCCGGCTTGGAGTTTCGCCCAGTGTCTCGCAGGCTCTTGCCCCCAAAGCACTGGCCCATCTTGCCCGGCTAAACCCCGGAGCAAGGTTGCGCATGGACACACTCTCTCTGAAACAGATCAAGGATTATCTCTGGCTGGCGGAAGGGGATTTCGCAGTTACCATTTTTCCGATCAACGACCCGATCATTGTCTCGCGGCAAATTGCCAGCATCTCGATGGTGTGCCTGGTGCCGGAAGATCATCCATTGGCACAGCGCGACAGTGTCACGCTTCAGGATATCGCGGAAGAACGACTGATTTTCTTCCATCCCAACACACCACACGGCAAGAAACTGAAAGAAATGTTCAGGGCGCAGAATATTAAACCGCATATCACGATAGAAACGCGGTTTGCGGAAAGTGCGATCAGCCTGATGTACGAGAATTTCGGCATTGCAATTGTTGACGAGCTGACCGGCAGGGCTGTTCGCCATGACGGGATCCGTGCGGTCTCGATTGAGGGTGTCCCCAGCCTTCCCGTCTTGTTGCACCATCACAAGGATCACGGATCCAAGACAGTGTTGGACATGGCGTTGAAATGCCTTCTTTTGGCAAGTGAGGAACTCGGACTGGACGCCCCAAAATAGCTTTGGGCTATATCAATAACGTCAGTTGTTTGTAGAACAGTCCGGGATTGCGCGTAGTTTTGTCAAAAACGAGGAACGAATACATGTCCCTGTCCGGTCAAATGCGTGCATTCCTGAGTGCTGCCCATACCCTGAAATTTCCGTTTGCAATCTGGTCGCGGCCAGGCAGTAGTGAAACAGAAGCCCTCATAAGCTGCAGCGGGTTGGAAAAACGTCATGTCTTCGAAGAAGGCAACAACACCACCGCTCAACCGTTCTTTGCTCTGAACAGTTTTACGCCAGACACCCCCAATATCGCCGACGCCATTCCCGGTGATATCAGGTTGCAGGACAATCAGGCGGGTTTCTGGAACGGTGAACGTTACACAGACAAACCCGACAGCGCTTCACAGAAGGCTTTTCTTGATGCGGTTTCGGAAGATGAGCCACCATCCCCGATACAGGCAGACAACGAAACCACTCCGCCTTGCCAAACGGATGAGACTACCTACCGGTCCATCGTGAAAAAGGCTGTTCAGGCGATGGAAAGAGACGAGTTTCGCAAGGTCGTCAGTTCACGCGTTGTCAAACGCAAGCTTGCCGACGACCATGACCTTCTCTCGCTCTTTGAGGCACTTTCCCTAAAATTGCCAGCAGCCTTCGTTTGCCTTGTCAGCCTGCCCGGCCAGGGCGCCTGGCTTGTGGGCACGCCGGAGACCTTGCTATCGGTTCGTAACGGCCAATTGGAGACCATGGCACTCGCCGGCACCCAATGGGCAGACACAGACGGAGCAGAAAAGGAAATTGACCTGCGCGCTGTTACATGGCCAGACAAGATTATCGAAGAGCAGGCCCTTGTTTGCCAGTATATCCGGCAGGTTTTTGAGAACAGCGGTGTTAAGGACTACCGGGAACTCGGCCCGCAAACAGTCCGGGCTGCAAATCTTGTTCATTTGAGGTCGGAATTTGCAGTGGACATTTCCGGCCATGATGCAAGCCTGCCAGCAGCAATTCTGAATGCGATACAGCCTACTTCCGCAGTTTGTGGCTTGCCCAAACAACCAGCGCTGGAGTTTCTTGCGCAACATGAAGGATATCAACGGGGCTATTACACCGGCTATCTGGGACCGGTAAATGTCGACGGAACTACCCACTTGTTCGTCAATCTGCGCACCGCAGAAATCATTGGCGCCAACGCTTATCTCTATGTTGGCGGAGGTCTGGTCAGCAGCTCGGACCCCGAACTTGAATGGCAGGAGACTGTCGAGAAAACCAAGACTGTAGGTTCCGTGCTGGCTTGAAATCCAGGGACACGACCTGCCCGCCTGTGCTTGCCGGAAAACCGGCAACCACGTGATGCAAACTTGTACAATGCGGCTTGTTTCTTGTTGCGGATCGCTGTCAGGCGCGATCCGCACGTTCCTTGTCCCCAGCCAAATCCGGAAGCTCAAAGGCCACGTTTTCGCCAAAGCAGAAAGACAGGTCCTTTTGCTTGCGCACCCAGTCCGCGGACAGGGAGACTTCTCCGGTCTCCGCCCATTTGGTATTTGACTGCAACCCCATCCACTCATCAGGCGGACCAAGTGTTGAAGCCCGGTGCGTCACATTCCAGATAAAATAATGGTGCGGCACGACAACCTTGGCCGAAAGCTTCTGACGAATGTCTGCCGCCTGCTCATAGCCAAGCACATGCTGGGAGCCATCAATGGGAAGCAATGCAATATCTATTTCACCAATTCTCTTCCAGATATCATCCGACACATTCGGGCGGTTGTCTCCCCAATGCAATATCCGCAACCCACCAACCTCTATGACAATGATCGTGTTGTCGAAAGATCGCCAGTTGTTGGGCGGACGGGTTTCCATGGGTGTTAGCTTGCGCGTAAGCCCTGACCAGTCAACATCCGCATGCGAACAGTCTGAAACATGCTTGTCTGCAATCCCTATTATCGCAACATCGGCAAATTCATAACGCCCGATCAAACGATCCAGAAGTGTGCTGGCATGCAGGGAATGCAAATTGTCATGGTCAAAATGGGCATGGGTGGAAATTCCGATATCAACCTCGACTTCAGGGAAATCGTAAAGGTACCAGTTCCAGGTTCCCCAAGGCGGATTGCGCCACGGATCAATCATGACCGTGAGACCTGAAGGTGCTGTTATCCGGAATGCTGATCCCCCGAAATAGGCAAGCTTGATTTCTTCCGAAACCGGTTTTGCCGATTCCTGAAAACCGATCATTCGATTGTTGTTTTCACTTTGTTTCCAGGCCCACAGGCCCTCGTTTATACGATCCGACAGTTTGTATCTCCCCAAGTTGAAATTTGAGCCGAAAGGCCGGGTCAGGTGAGCATTCGCTCGACCCCCTCCTCCATCTCGATCTGGAGAGAGTCGTTGAAGCGGTTGAAGAAGCCGCACAAGGCGATGCGAAGCGTCAGTTCAACAACCTGCTCTTCGGTAAAGTGCTCTTTGAGGTCAGTGAATATCTGGTCTCGCATGTACTGGAAATTGTTGGTCACCTGCACGGCATAATCCCGAACAAGGATATCGACATCATCGAAACCGTCCGGCCGTTCATCCAGAATGTGCTCCACAGCATCCGCACTGAGCCCGTATTCAATTGCACGGGGTGTGTGATGGGCAATGCAGTATTCACACTTGTTGATTGTGGAAACCGTTACCAGGGAAATTTCCAGATAGCGTTTGGGCAACACGGCCTCATCATAGAAATCCAGCAACAGACCCATGATATGCTTGAGTGCGGGCGGTCGATGGGCAAACACTTTCACCTGATTGAGAAACGGTCCGTATTCCCTGGCATAGCGCTCATAGATCGGACGCACTTCTTCCGGCACTTCATCAATTTCAACATCTCTTACACGTGCCATTGCACAACTCCCTTGAATTTGGCGAGGGGGCTCTTTGCCCCCTCTCAACATGCTCAGAATTCCAGACGTTCCAGAACCACGTCCTTGCCGTCCTTGATTTCAGACAGCTGGAAATCACGCCCCAGAACCATGCCCTCTTCATCAAACTCGGTACTGCCGGATGCGCCGGAATAGTTGATTTCCTTTCCTGCACGCAGTGCAGCCAGGCCATCCGCCACATTGTAGACCGTTTCCTTGCCCTCACCCGTCGTCACATCCCAGACAGCCTTGGCAATCGCAGCCCGGTCAGTTGAGCCGGCCTTTTCAATGGCAAGCAGAAGGGTAGACATCTGGTCACGCCCTGCGGTTCCGAACGGGTGCTGCACAGAACCGGTATCTTCCAGTCCGGCCTCTCCAAGATATTCCTTGTATGCAGGGGAATTGATGGCTGGCACGGGGAAACCGTGAATAACGCCGTCCGCTGCTGCCCCGACCGCATCCTTGAACTGGTTGCCGGTGGACAGGGAAGTCGTAATAACCGTGCCTTCGTAACCTTGGCGGAAGATTTCCTTGTAGACAGCCGTGAAATCCGCGACGTAGGACGGAATGAATACCGCCTCCGGGTTTTGCGAAATCAGCTGGGTTACCTCGGAACGATAAGAGGACTGGCCTGCATTGTAGTAGAAAGGCTCCTGGACAAGTGCATCCTTGCCGACAACTTCAATAAATCCGTCCATCATTGAACGTGTGAAATCGTTGTTGAGAGCCATCATCGCGTATTTTTCAATTCCGCGTCCCTTGGCAAGATTGGCGATTGCCCTGCCCCAGATCGGTGAAAGCGGCTGGAAATTGAAAACCAGGCCTTTCTTGTCAGCAACCGGAATGTCTGCGCTGGATGATGTACACATCTGGATGACATTCGCACTTTGACATTTCGGCATGATGCCAAGTGTCACCGACGATGACCATGTGCCGATAATCCCAAGCACCTGGTTCACATTGATCAGCTTGTCGGCTGCACGAACCGCCGTTTCCGGGTTGGTTTCAGAGTTTTCCTGAAAGAGCCTGATCTGCTGGTCGAGGACGCCGCCTGAAGCATTAACGGCATCAACCACCCGTTTGTGGGATGCTGTGATGTTTGGACCGAACGGACCACCGCCACCAGTGTTGGGGGTCAGTGACCCGATCGCTATTTCCGCAGGTTGCGCGCGCAGGATACTGGGGGTCACGAGGGCAGCAGTACTACCGGCCAGGAGGCCGCGGCGGGTAAATGAGAGTTTCATTGTATTCTCCTTGTTAGCTCAGGTGTGGTTGTGCCGTTTAGACCAGCATCTCTAGTTTGGTTTGAATTGGAATTTGGTTTCGGGAAGAAGCCCGCGTGGCCGTATCCGCAGCGTCACGATCAGCAACAATCCGATCATGATGATCCGCAGGGCCGACATTTTTTCGGCATCCAGAATGTCAACGAAATCACCGATGAAACGCGTCCCCTCAAGAAACACCATGACCGCACCCGCACCAATCAGGATGCCCCGGTTGTTGCCGGCTCCGCCGACAATCACGGACATCCAGATGAACATCGCAACCATGGGAAGAAATACTTCAGGGCTGATGTTCTGGGTGTAGTGGGCATAAAGCGCTCCCGCCAATCCCATGAAGAATGTGCCTACCGCAAAGATCTGGATACGATGACGAAGAACATTTTTGCCCAGCACTCCCGCAACCACATCGTCTTCACGAATTGCACGGAGCGTGCGCCCCATCGGGGACTTGCGGATACGTTCACAAACGAAAAAGGTCAGACAAACAAAAACCGCCACAAAAAACAGGTAGAAAAGGGGATAGTTTTCCGCGCTTACGAAATCCCTGAATGGCTGTGCCTCTATCCGCAATCCCCGCGGACCTTCCGTTATGCGGTCCTCGTTCAGAACAATCAGCCGAATGACCTCCCCCACCCCGAGAGTAACGATTGCCAGAAAATCTTCACGCAACCGCATGGACAACAGGGCAACGCATCCCCCGACCAGCATGCCGACCAGACAGGCTGCAGGGATAGCCAGACCAACCGGAACACCCAGCTTGGTCGTCAGCAAGCCGGAAGCATATGCCCCCAGCGCATAAAAGCCGGCTACCCCGAAATTCACCATTCCGGTAATGCCCCATTGCAGGTTCAAAGCCAGGGCCAGAATCATGAAAAACCCGATATAGGTTCCCATTGAAATCAGGTATGCGCTCATTTCTTAATCTCCAGAGTGCCGAACAGGCCTTGCGGACGGACAAGCAGCAGAACAGCGATAATCGCAAAGCCGACACCAACCTTGTAGGTTGATGGTATGATCAGGAATGTCGCTTCTTCTGCGAGCCCCACCAGAATGGCACCTACCATTGCGCCATATGGCGAGCCGATACCGCCAAGAATAGCTGCGGCAAAGATCGGAATTGTCAGGTTCCAGCCGACAAGCGGTTCAATCACCAGATCAAGACCTGCAAAGACCCCGGTCAGACCGAACAACAGACCGCACAAGGCCGTGGTGAACGCAGTAATCCAGGTTGCATTCACGCCACGAATGGCAGCCAGCATGGGGTTGTCTGCAACAGCACGCATTGCGCGGCCAATCCGTGTATGCGCCAGCAGAAAGTGCAAACCCACTGCAATCAGGCCTGAAAAAATGATGATTTCCACCTGCTCACGCGTAATCCTCGCATCCATGAATTTCCACGGTCGCTCAAGGGGAATATTGAACCCCCGCACATCTGCCGAGTAAAACAGCCTGATAACATTTTCGATGATAAACGCCGCCGCAATAGACACCACAAGAAGGGTGACAGGTGACTGGTCCTGCATCGGACGGAACACGACGACATGGGTAAGCCAGACCACAACGGCCGTTATGATCATCGCGCCTCCGCTGGCAACGACCAGAGGCAGACCGAGAGAAACATTGAGTGAATAGGCGGCAAAGGCACCCACTGTAATGTATGCACCGATGGCAAAATTCGGAAATCTCAAAATTCCGAACAACAGCGAAAAAGCCATTGCAGGAGGCGCAATCAGGGCGGCATTGACAAGGGCGTTTACAAGAAGTTGCAGGCTCATGTTCGGGATCCAAGATAGAGTTCGGAAACGCTTTTGGACTCCAGAAGGTCACTGGCCGCTCCCTCCATGGCGATTTGTCCGCCGGCCATTACAATACCGCGATGTGAGATTTTCAGGCCTTGAATGGCGTTCTGCTCAACCATCAGGATGGCAACGCCCTGGCCGTTCACGCGAACGACGGTGTCAAACATCTGCCCAACCATAAGCGGAGATAATCCGGCTGAAGGTTCATCAAGCAACAGGATGCGTGGTGACAACATCAGTGCCATTCCAAACGCTACCATCTGCCTTTGCCCCCCGGAGAGATCGCCGGCACGAACATGTTTCAGCGGCACTAGATCGGGAAACATCTCATATACTTCGTCACGTGCAGCATTCGTGCGCTGTTCGTCTATCCACCCGCCCATTGCCAGGTTTTCATGGGTTGTCATCTGTCTGAAAACATTGGCTTCCTGGGGAACGTAAGCCATGCCCGACCGGGCAACTTCGGCAGCACTTTGGCCGGTAACATTCCTGCCGGCGACCTCTATCTGCCCATCTATCGGCGGCAACACACCAGCTATGGTTTTCAGCAAGGTCGACTTTCCCGCCCCATTGGGGCCGATAATGCAGGTAATCTCCCCTGCAGCCACTTTCAGTGAAACATCACTGCATATGACTGCCTTGCCATATCCGGAAGTAAGCTCACGCGTTTCCAGCAAAACTTCAGGCATCAACAGCGCTCCCCAGATAAGCTTCGATTACGGTCTGGTCAGCCCGCACTTCATCAAACGTGCCGGACATGAGATGCGCGCCTTGGGCCATCACAACCACGGGATCACAAAGCTGGGCAATCAGGTCCATGTCATGCTCTACAAGCAGGAATGTCTTTCCATGCTCGGTGTTGAGACGACGGATCATGTCCGTCAGCGTTTTCATCAGGGCCGGGTTTACCCCTGCCCCCGGCTCATCCAGCAGGATCAGGTCACAATCGATCATCAGTGTTCTGGCAAGTTCCAGAAGCTTCTTCTGGCCGCCGGAAAGATCCGCGGCATATGCATCGCGCAACGGTTCAAGCCTGGAAATTTCCAGAACTTCTTCTGCTCGTTCATATATCTCGCGATCCCGCTCCCTGACCGCTTGGGGGCGCGAGAAAACGGGCCAGAGTTTTTCACCGAGTTGTTGTTGCGGAGACAGCATGAGGTTTTCAAGAACCGTCATTCGCCCGAATTCCCGTGACAACTGGAATGTCCGGATCAGGCCCTGTCTTGCCCGCAGATATGGAGCAAGTTTCGTGATGTCATTGCCGTTGTACGTTACCTGTCCCGAATGCGGGCGAATAACGCCACTGAGCAGATTGAACAAGGTAGACTTGCCTGCACCGTTCGGACCGATAAGACCCGTTATGGAGCCTTGCTCAACGTCAATTGACATGTCCCGGACGGCATGAATTCCCCCGAAACTGCGCGACAGGTTTTTGGCCTGGAGCATCACTGTCATGTTTTGTTTCCCGGTGAGAGTTGGGCCCTTATCTGGTCTGCAAGCATGCGCCGTACAGCCTTGGCCTTGGAAAGATCCGGCTCGATCATCTGGGCGACCCGCAAACCCCGGAGAGTGGAAGTAACGAGTATGATCAGTGCCTCACTGTCTTCCTGAGACATGCCGCTTGCTGCGAAAATTTCATTTGCCGTTTTCCGGTAGCTGGCAAACATGCGCCGCATCCACGTCTCAACATGCTCGCTGAGTTCGGAGTCTCCCCGCGCGGCCGTCATCATGTCGATGGTGACCGAAACGTAAGTGTCGGTCATAAGGCCGGTCCATACGGTCTCTACAAGTGTATCCGCATCAAGTTTGTCGATGAGTTCCTGCCTGCGCATTTCACGGCTGGCAGTGGTCACCTGCGCCCACATCTGTCCGGTCGCATGTTTGACCAGATCCGCCTTTGACGCGAAATGATGGAGCAACGCCCCCCGCGAAACACCAGCCCTCTGGGCAACCAGCATGGTGGTCATGTTCACGTAACCGACTTCGGCAATCAGTTTGATGGTGGCATTCGACAGTTTTTCGATGGTAGCTGCCGAGCGCTCATCCTGCGTGCGCCGCCTTGCTTCTGTCCTGACAGGTAACCCCTGATTGTTCATGTCCAAATAGCCAACTTGCATCCTGCTTTTCATGAAAGCACAAGAATCAAAATCTGACAACAAACAATCATGAATGTTTGGAAGTTTATTTTGAACTGAAATTTCGTTATCAATTCAATTAGTTATGGATTATTGATGATTACGTGGCCGAATAAAGTTCAAATTATTCTGAATAGCAGTTCACTATTTTGGAACTTGTGGCGCCAAAAAAGGAGCACGTTTGGCGATGGTTTTTAGCTCGGCACTTTCTTGAAAACGCTCTTGTGTGTAATCAAGCCGTTCTTGAAATGAAAGATATCCACCCCCTCAACTTTTACTGAATCACCGCCCTGCCCGGTTCCGGTAAATATCCAGTGCGATACAGCACGGGAAGGACTGGCAGCATCATGAAACTGGATATCCCAGTGACAATCAGGCATCTCCTGAAATGTGTTCTTGAACGCCTTTGCAATTTCATCAATGCCATGCAGGCGATTGCCATGGGGGTCAGAACCACCAGCAGTATCGAACATGGCGTCCCGGGCGAAGTGACTCATGACCTTGTCAAGGTCATGCGCATTGAAGCCCTCGAAAAGCGATTGAAGTTGACTGACAATTGCATTGTGGTCTGACATTTTAGTTTGCCTTTTGTAAAACTTGTTCGTTGCTGACCTCCTGTGCGAGGCCTTCAATGTTAGAATTTCTCTGGCGATTACCAACAGATCTGTTCAGAAATTCGCAGATTTCCTCAAACACACTGCTCGCGGCCATGCCTGTAGTACCGTCATGTGACTGCGCATCTGCCGGGTAGAAGTGTCCGTACCCCGGAACAACCCTCCACGTACTGTCAATGCCACCTTCAGTCAGGACAACATGCTGTTCGGGTAACGCTTTCTGGATATAGCCAAGATCATTTTCTGCACTTATCGCCAATACGGGGAAGACCGGCATGTCATCCTGCAGATACTTGGATACGATGAACGACGGAACGTAGGATGACATGCAGACCACCCCCGCCGGATCTATATCCTCACCAAATGCAGCAGTGATCGCATTTCGCCCCCCTGCCGAAAACCCGCCTACAAAGATCTTGTCTGCCGCCACACCAAACCGCCGTGCGGCTCCGGCCACAAACCTGTAGGCACAAACCATGTCGTCGATAGCCGCTTCCTGGACTTCCCTCATTTCTTCTACAGAAATTGGCTCCAACCCCAATATGTCCCGAACGATACGTATTCTCTCCAGAGGTACTTCCATATCGCCAAGTACCGGCGTCTCGCCAGACAGCGGCTTTTCTTGTGCAAGTCGGTAATCCACCGAGAAAGCAACATAACCCTGCTCTGCCAACCGCCGACAATATTCTGCAATTGGCGTATTGCTCTGATCATTTTCAATTACAGTGTCATCCTGTCGGGATCCGCGATGGAATGCCCCGCCAAACGCCAGAATGACGGCGGGCAGTTTTTCACTGGACGGAACACGCGGACGATAAACGTCCATTTTCAGCGACCGGACACCATCCGCATTGGGTGCATGTCCGAATATGACATCACGTATGACCCCGACCTTGTGTTTTTGTGTAACAGCCAAAACCTGTACCTTTCTTGTAACCGGAGAATTTACGCAGCTGATTGTGAGCTTTTCAGACCGGGCACCCGCATTGCGAGCCAAGCCAGGAAAATGCACAAGGACGATATGACCGCCAGTGAAAGGTGCGAAACAGCGATCATCCCGCCACCCGGCATTGTCAGCAGAAAGCCACCTGCTATCAGCAGCAACCTGGCCACCCAATGTGTGGACCTGTTCGTCTCCATTCGCCCAACCCCGTAGAAATAGCCCTGCATGCCTTGTGCGATGAACACCACCCCAATCACTGCACAAAAGAGCGACAGGAGAATGCCCGACCATGGGCCTTGTCCGATAAGCGCCGGATTGAGAACAAAGAAAAACGGCACAATATATATCACCGATCCCAGCCGCATTGCTTCCAGCGATGTTTTCCAGGGAGATCCCCCTGCTACTGAAGCGGCACAGAAAGAACCGAGAGCAACAGGTGGCGTAATAAACGAAATCATCGCCCAGTAGATGATGAACATGTGCACAGCGATTGGCTCAAGCCCGGTTTTTACCAAGGCCGGGGCCAGCGTCACTGCGAGAAAAATGTACGCTGCCGAAGAGGTCATGCCGGTACCCAGGATGAAACAGGTTACAGCTCCGACCGCCAAAAGCGCTACAGGACTGTCTCCGGCAAACCGCACCAGTTCATAGGCCAGGGTTCCAATCTTTCCGGTCAGAGAGAGGGCACCGATGATCAACCCCACGCCAGCAACAACAGCAGCCAGTTCTGCAAACAGGCGTGCAGTCGACACAAAGAAATCTCCGATACCCTCAAAGGTCATCCGGTTGCGACGGTCCATCTGGTTCAGCAAAAGCAGCAAAGCTGTCGCATAAAAGGGAGCCTGGGCTTCCTGTTGAAAATACAGCAGCATCACGATCAGCAGAACGAGAACGAATACAAAATACCAACCATGCCTGAGAACGTCGCCAACACGAGGAAGGTTCTTTACCTCCATTCCGCTCAGGTCATGGCGTGCGGCATATGCATCAATCTGAACAAACAGGGCCAGATAATAAAGCACGGACGGAATAATGGCCGCAGCAACCACCGCTGAGTAAGGAATTGAAAGCATGAATGCCATGAGAAAGGCGGCAGCCCCCATTATCGGAGGCATCAAAGCTCCCCCTGTTGATGCACACGCTTCAACACCGGCGGCATAATTGCTTCGGAACCCCACTTTCTTCATCGCAGGTATCGTTAGAACACCGGTTGTCAGCACATTGCTGACTACGGAACCGCTCAATGAGCCCATCATGCCGCTTGCGATCACAGACACTTTTGCTGGTCCACCGCGAAAATGGCCAAGTACAGCAAATGCAAAATTTATGAAAAACTTTCCGCCACCGGTCGCCTGCAAAGCCACACCAAAGAGCAGGTATCCGATTATGAGCTGGGCAAATACGTTTGTGGGAAGGCCAATCAGACTTTCTGTACCATACACGTGGTACGTCGCAGCAAAGTCCCAGGGATTACGAGCGGTTTCGAGGAAACCCGGAGCAAGATAGCCAAACACCGGATATACTGAGAAAAGCAGGCATACCGAGAACAGCATAGCTCCCCCTGCACGGCGCGTTGCCTCCAGGGCGATAATCCACCCGGCAAGTGCAGCCAGTTTCCCGGAAAACGGGGCAGCATATTCCCAGCCATGGTCCATGATCATCCGGCTGTCCCAAGCAAACCATGAAAACAGGCAGAAAGCCAAGACTGCAAAGAGTATGTCTATGGGCCCAATTCTGCCTGAAAAGCGCTTAGCAGCAGGAAAAATCAGGAAAACCAGCGGCAGTAGCAATGCTTGCAATGCATAGAAATATTGGCTTTCGAAAGGAACAATGCCGGTCCAGGTTCCAAGGTTGAAGATGATGTAAATGGAGAAAACCAGTGAAACCAGGGCCGCACTGATCAGCAAGTATCGCCCCCAAAGCGGCAATGTACGTCCCCGCACCTCTTCCTGTACTTCTTGAAGCTCTGTTATGTTTTCATCAGGTTGCGGTTGCACAACGGCCTCCTCTTGAAGCGTTCCGGATAAGTTGCGAAGCAGATCGTGCCCCGCAACTTGGTAACGGATTGACGTTAGAAGACTACCGGCATGTCCGCTTCAGTGAGTTTGTCTGCTCGGAAGTTCATCCACTCATCTGCGAACTTGTCTTCCGCCACTTCAAGCTTGCCAAAAGCTTTCCATGCATCTTGGAGAACATCCTGCCGCTTGAGCAGCATCTGGTTGTGAGCCTCTTCCTCATCACCCCACACACCCTTTTCTTTGAAATAGCGGATTGATCCTGGATGATATGGCATAACCCATTTCAAAGCCTGTCGTTCTACTTGATACCCCACTGAAGCCGGAGCTGAATCCTTGAACTTTTCATAATTGTCAAACACCGCTTTAGTGAAGGCATAAACTTCATCAGCAGTTTTGTCGTCATAGGTCACATAAATCGGATAAGGGAAACCGGCACCTTCGTAAGGTACTTTGCCGGAAATGTTGTTCTCCAGCTTTACACCCTGCGAAACAATACGCTTGTTGAAATAGGGAGCGACCTTGCGAAAGCGCTCCCATGCTGCAGCGTCATCATGGGGAAATGTTGGATACTTCAATCCATGCGGAGAGGCTGCAATCTGTTCGGGGAAAGAACCAATCGTGTTTCCGAAAACTGCATCGACCTGACCGGCAATCAAGCCTGACATCATCTGTTTGTAGCCGGTAAACTCAACACGCTCCACATCGTCCCAAGTCAAACCGGCAAAGGCCAGAAAGCCTGTCGTATTGTATTCCACTGCCGGCGCAGCAACCACCGTTCCAATACGTTTCCCCTTGAGGTCAGCCCAACTGTCTATTCCTGCATCGGCCGCCCAAAGCATGCTGAGACCGTTGTCTCCACCTGCATTGTTAAACACGTTGTAAATGCGTTGCGGCCCCCATTGGGGCGCTGCAAAGACAGCCGCCCCCTCTTGGGCAAAATAGGCTGCAATGGAACACCCGCAATAATCTGCAATACCGTCTCTGAGTGGAATCATGCGGGAGACATCATTTTTCCCCGGAATAATTCTGATGCTCGTACCCGTTTCGTCCCGCAACGCATTGCCAATTGCGAGTATCTGCGCATACCCGGCCGACGATGTGCCATATGCCGTAAGCGTCATTTGGCTGGGAAGCTTTACTTCCCCGGCAATTGCTGATCCTCCGACAAACATTGCTACTGCCGCAAGCATTGATACTTTGCTTTTCATCGCTGAAATTCCCTCCTGTTATGTCCACAAAATCATGGAGTGAAAGCACGTTGTTGAAAAATTCAAATTTCCCATATATCTATAAAAAAAAATGATGATGTAGAAAATTTGAATATAAACCTGAAGCTGATTCAAACTTTTGTACTGGTCGCTAAAGAGAAAAGCTTTAGCAAGGCCGCAGAGCAATCCGCGCGAACGCAACCTGCAATAAGCAATCAAATCAAAGAGTTGGAAAACCAAGTTGGCTTCAAACTCTTTGAAAGAACGTCCAAATCCGTAAGCTTGTCTGCAGAAGGCCTCGCATTGCTTGAAGGCGCTGAGCGCGCCATGGCAGAGCTGGGCATTGGACTAACGAATGCTAGGAAAGTGGCTGACAGGCGCCTTGAAAAAGTGCGCGTAGCTTGCTTGCCCACCCTTTCATCCGGTCATCTTCCTGAAATCATGGAGTTGGCAAGAGAGCGCATGCCCGATGTCAGCATCTTCATGAGAGAGTTGAACAATGAGGACTTGCTGGAAGCAGTGAGAAGACATGAGGTTGATTTTGGCATCGGCGTAAAAGTACCTGCAGATGATTGTTATCTTGAAGAATTGGGAGCAGACGAGATGGTCGCAATTGTTTCAGAAAACAATCCGCACTATGGGACGTCAGAAATCCGGATGGCAGATGTGGTAAAGTATCCCATTCTTGTACTCCCGCAAGCAACTCCGACAGTTTTGGCTTTCAGACAGGTTAGCGTAACCTCAGGCCAGGAAGTGGAAATCATTCATCGGTTTACCCAGCCTGAAACATTGATTTCAATGGCACTCAAAGGTGTTGGCATTGCAATTTTGCCGTGGTCCTATGTTTCGCAAAAAGCAAGGGGAAAACACATTTTGCGACTTACATCCCCGGGTCTGCAACGGCAACTGGCCGTCATTTGGAGCAAAGCGCATGTCGCGTCATCCTCGGCACTTGCACTGCGTAACATCACCCGGGAAATCATTTCGAAAGTAACAAAAACGCAGTCCTGATACTGCTTTGCCTGACAAGGTGGATTATTTCGGACCATCAGAGATCGAGAATTTTTTCGTCATCTCGAGCAAAGCCTTGAGTTCCTGCGATTCCGGACTGATCAGCGCCGGGTCGGCACCAATCAGTGTTACCACCAGTTCGGCCTCACCCTGCCAGTCCAGCACCGGAGCCGAAACCGCAACCAACCCGGGAATAAAACGACCATCAACCGTACTGTAACCCTGTTCTTTGATCATCGCTATCAGCCCGCGAACCTGCTGCGACAGACTACTACCTCCCTCCGGAAAAATACCAAGTGCAAGTTGCGACTGTCTTTTGATTTGTGAAAGCTCGCGCTTGAGTAATTGGGCAGTCATGACTTCGGGCATATAAGCAAGGAATGCGCGGCCGGTCGCCGAGGAAATCAAGGGAAAGGTCGTACCAAGCCCCAATGAAGTGATGACTGGAGCTGCAGCTCTTTGCCACCGCACAACGGTTGGCCCGGATGTTCCCCATACTGAAACGAGCGCGGTAAGGCCTGTTCTGGCCACGAATTCCGGAAGCGCATCACCGACTGCATTGACGCTGTCGCGTCTTGCCAGCGCAGCAAGGCCAACTTCCATAGCCCCCTTGCCAAGATCATACCTCCCTGCGCCATCCGTTGTCGCAAGCCCTGCGTGAACAAAAGACGACAAGTATCGGTGTGCCTTGGACGTCGGAATGCTGCAGGCACGTGCCAACTCCCTCAAAGGAGTGGGTCCCATCTGTGAGGCCAGCACACGCAACAGAACCATGGCGCCGTCAATTGATTGCAACCCGCCAGCAGCTGCATTTTCTTTGGATTTGGCTGACTTCTTTTCCGGCATGTCACTCAACAGATCAATTCCCCAAATTACCTCGGAATCGGTTGTTCCGAGCTCGGCACAGTGTGCCCCTACTGAATATGAAAAGTCTAGATTGGACGAACCACAAGGCTCCATCACATCGCCTTTGCAAAATCCACCTTTTTGCAAAATCAGCCCTTCCAGAAAGTCTTGAGACCTTATCTGGTCGTCTATTTATCCACTGAGTCAAATGCGCACAAAACTTTAACAAAGTATTGATTATAAATAATAATTTTAGAAATACGCTAACCTTTACTCTGCAAGGCTACTTCCAGGTTCGCCAGAAAGATTGCAAAATTATATTTTAAATTACGTAACGTATTGCATAATTAGAAACGTTACGATAGCGTCTGCCCGTCTCTTGCAGACTACCTGGAGGTAAAATTGGCACGAAAGATAGCTGTTGCCGGCGGCGGCCCCGCCGGACTTTACGTTGCCACGCTGATCAAGCGTGATGACCCGCAAGCGCTGGTTACAGTCACCGAGCAAAATCCGAATGGCGCTACATTCGGGTTTGGGGTGGTCTTTTCAGACCAGGCACTCGGTTTTCTTGAAACTGACGACCCACAAACCCATCAACTCATCACGCCGCACATGGAGCGCTGGCGGAACATGACAATCGCGCACCAGGGCGAAAAAATAACAATTGACGGTATCGGCTTTGCTGCAATCGGCCGACTGCACCTGATCCAATTGCTCCAGCAACGCGCACTGGAAACCGGCGTTGAAATTCAACACTCCACAACGCTTTCAGCCGGGGGTGTTGAAAACCTTGATGCAGACCTCATCGTCGGAGCCGATGGCTTGAATTCGGTTGTACGCGGAAATGGCAAGGCATACGGCACAGCAATCGACCATTTTTCAAACCATTTTGCATGGTTCGGCACAAACAAGCCGTTCGACACACTGACCCAAACATTTGTGGAAACCGGCTTGGGGACAATGAATGCCCATCATTACCGATACAGCCCGGACATGAGCACCTTCATTGTCGAATGTGATCACGAGACCTTCACCGCACACGGCTTTGACCGGATGGACGAGAAAGCGACAAGTACGCTTTGTGAGGAGATTTTTGCCGAGACGCTCGACGGTTCCCCCTTGATAGCAAACCACTCGCATTGGCGGCAGTTTCCCCGACTATGGTGCAACAAGTGGGTGAATGGCAATCGTGTGCTTATCGGCGATTCCGCACATACAGCCCACTTTTCCATCGGCTCCGGAACACGGCTGGCAATGGAAGATGCAATCGCATTGGCGGCTGCGCTACGCGACAACAGCGAGATTGAAAAAGCTCTGGCTGCCTTCGAAAATGCACGAAAGCCTGTGGCACAAAAAATCATTTCAGCCGCTAATACATCTGCCCTCTGGTATGATGACTTTCGTTCAAAAATGAACCTTGCACCAGTCGATTTCTGTTTTGACTACATCACAAGATCCGGCCGTGTGGACCTGGATCGCCTTCGAAAACTCTCTCCCGATTTTATGCACCTCTACGAAACGTCGAGGTCTGGCGACTTGGAGGCTGCACTATGAATATTCGCACCGAAATCCCTTCTGAAGAAATCAAAATCAAGGATCCGGTAGCCAATCCACCCGGCAGCACGGCCATTGGCTTTGACAAGAACGCCCACCCAAACGCTTCTGCGATACTCTACGACAATCTTGAACGAAATCCTGATGCGATAGCGGTTACCGGACCTGCAGGTACAAAGACTTATGGTGAACTTTGTGCAGATGCGTCCAGATGGGGGAATGCCCTGACGGGCTTTGGCCTCGATAGAGGTGACCGGATCGCAGTTTTCCTCGACGACACACCTGCCTATCCAGCAGTCGTGATGGGTGCAATTCGGGCGGGGTTTGTACCCGTGCTGCTCAACACACAGACACGATCCGACTTGCTGAATTTCTATCTCTCGGATTCTGAGGCAACCATAGCTGTCGTCGACGCAGATATGATTGACATGTTCGATCAGCAAGCTGTCGCGAATACAAAGCTCAAACGCATTGTCGTTACCAACGGCACTGCACAGACCGGGCCTGTCGATCAGATACCTGCCACAGAATTCCTCTCCGGACAGCCGGACACACTTACGGTAGCAGACACCGGCCCTGACGACATGGCTTTCTGGATGTATTCATCCGGTTCAACCGGTCGTCCGAAGGGTATCGTCCACCTGCAGCACGACATGGCATATACTGCCCTTACATATGCAAGGGAAATACTGAAACTGACCCCTGCCGACCGTTGCTTTTCAGTTCCAAAGATTTTCTTCGCCTATGGTTTTGGGAATGCGGTCACCTTTCCTTTTGCCGCAGGTGCCTCGGTTGTCCTGATGCCGGGCCGCCCCGAAGCGTCACGTGTTCTCGCAGCAATTGAAGAATGGAAACCAACAGCATTCTTTGCACTTCCCACAGTATATACAGCGCTCGCCAGGGCTCCGGAAATTGACAAAACGGATCTGTCTTCCTTGCGCATCTCACTATCGGCAGCTGAAATCCTGTCAGAAGACGTGTTCAATGCCTGGCGGGAACAAAGCGGCCTTGAAGCCCTCGAAGGGCTCGGTTCAACAGAATTGTTACACATCTATCTGTCAAACACAGTTGCCGAAAAGCGCCTTGGATCGGCAGGCAAGGTCGTCAAGGGCTATGAAGTCAAGCTTTGCGACCCGGACGGAAATGAAGTGTCCGAGGGTGAAGAAGGCGTGATGTGGGTGCGTGGTCATTCGTCTGCACCCCACTACTGGAATCAGCCGGAAAAAACTAGCCACACGATGCGCCAGGACTGGATTTACACCGGAGACCGCTTTGTAGAACGCGATGGTTTTTACTTTTTCCAGGGTCGGGCCGATGATCTGGTCAAGGTTTCTGGCCAATGGGTTTGGCCCCTTGAAGTGGAACGGTGCCTCAGTGAACACCCGGAAGTTCACGAATGTGCAGTCCTTGCAGAACAGCTTGCCGACAAACGAACCATACTTCGCGCCATCGTGGTGCCTCGTGAAGGAGTCGGGGCCAATGAGCTGCTGAAGGCAACACTCCGTGACCACGTAAAGGAGCACCTGCTGCCCTTCAAGGCTCCTCGCATATTTGAGTTCCGTATCTCCCTCCCAAAGACGGGCACGGGAAAAATTGACCGGCAGGCACTGGTCACCGATCGCCCCGGGCCGGACGAAAAACAGAAAAGGTAACTCCATGCTTACTCAAGGACATGACAAACCGAAGGAAACCGCCGAAAGGCAGGCTTTTTACGACAGGATTGACAAACAGCACATGACGCCCCTTTGGAGCGTGCTTGGAAGTCTTGTTACTCCCCAGCCTGCTTCTGCATGCCAACCATTTGGCTGGAAGTTTGATGCAATCCGCGATGCCATGATGGAAGCCGGAGGCCTGATAACAGCCAAAGAGGCAGAGCGCCGTGTTCTGATCCTCGAAAATCCGGGCTTGCGTGGCCAAAGCCGAACCACAACTTCGCTGTATGCAGGCGTCCAACTCGTACTGCCTGGCGAAGTTGCACCTGCCCATCGACATACCCAGTCCGCTCTCCGGTTTGTTCTGGAAGGTGAAGGAGCGCACACGGCGGTAAATGGCGAGAAAACCATCATGCGCTATGGTGATTTTGTTATCACGCCGCAACTTGCCTGGCATGATCACGGTAATGAGTCGGAAGAACCGATGTTCTGGCTGGACGGCCTCGACATTCCAGTGATTTCCATGCTTGATGCCTCGTTTGCCGAAGGCCTTGGCGAGGACACGCAGGAAATTACGCGCAATACTGGCCAGTCTTATTCTGAGTTCGGCCACGCCCTGCTTCCTGACAATGCAGAGCAGTCCATTGTTTCCCCCATTTTCAACTATCCATACGACAAGTCACGGGAAACTCTGGAAGCCATGAAGCGGGGCAGTGATCCCGACCAATGCCACGGCTGGAAGCTGCGTTATTCCAATCCGCTTAACGGCAGTGATGCAATCCCGACCATGGGCACATTCATCCAGTTGCTGCCTCAAGGCCCCACAATGCCGTTCCGCTCAACCAGCGGCACTGTCTTCGTCTGCACCCAGGGCAAGGGCAAAACCAAAATTGCGGACACGACTATCGAATGGGGGGAAAAGGACATTTTTATCGCTCCCTCCTGGGCTTCCATCATCCATGAACCGGAAGAAGAATCCGTACTGTTCTCCTTCAACGACAAACCCATCCAGGAAAAGCTCGGGCTGTATCGCGAACAACGCGGCAACGCCAACAGCAGCACCTGAGACAAGTGAGTATCTTATGTCTGAATTTGTAATAGAAAAACCAGTTATTCCCAGTGTGGCGGTTGAGGGCGAAACAGCCCGGTTTCCGGTACGCCGAATATTTTGCGTCGGTAGAAATTACGCCGCCCACGCCCGGGAAATGGGCAAGGATCCCGAACGCGAGCCTCCTTTCTTTTTCACCAAGCCCGCTGATGCCGTAGTCGACGCAGCGGATAGCGATAGTCTGTCTATCCCCTACCCACCCGAGACTGAAAATTTTCATCACGAAATTGAGCTGACAATCGCAATTGGCACCGGTGGCACCAATATCCGTCAAGACAATGCATTGGACCATGTCTACGGATACGCAACATCCGTCGACCTCACCCGCAGGGACCTTCAACTCGCAGCCCGCGACAAAGGCAGACCATGGGACTGGGGAAAAGCATTCGATCTTTCGGCACCCCTTGCTCCCATACGCAAGGGAACGGATTTTGACCCCACCAGCGGTCGTATCTGGCTCGAAGTGGCAGGCGAGATGCGCCAGGAAGCCGATCTGTCAGAATTGATCTGGCCGGTCGCTGACGTAATTTCGATTATCTCACAATCCATGACACTGAAACCGGGCGACCTGATCATGACCGGCACACCAGCCGGTGTAGGCGCAATCAGGCCTGGCCAAAAAGTTCGCGGCGGGGTCGACGGACTTGCTGACATCGAATTCACGATTGGCGAACGCGCATGACCTCAAGGCTCCTTCTCCATTCCTTTTTCCGGTCATCAACAAGCTTTCGGGTTCGTGCCGCTCTTGCTGCCAAAGAACTTGAATTTGATCAGGAAACCTACAATTTTCGTGAAAATGCACAGCGCTCGGAAAACTACCTGAAGCGTAATCCTCAAGGTCTGGTACCAACCCTGACACTTCAGGACGGAGAAGACATCCACCAGTCACTCGCCATTCTGGAATGGCTTGAGGAGAAACACCCGCATCCGCCCCTGTTACCCGCGGATGCATCGGGTCGTGCCCGTGTGCGAAGCCTCGCGCACACCATTGCCCTCGACATTCATCCGATAAACAACCTTCGCGTTCTCAACCGGTTGCGCGAACAATTCGGAGCCGATGACGAACAGGTAAAAACCTGGTTTCTGCATTGGATCAGCCTTGGCTTTGAAGCCTTCGAAACAAGGCTCGCAAACGAAGCGGATACCGGAAAATTCTGCCACGGAGACAGCTTGTCCATGGCTGACATCTGTCTTGTTGCCCAAAGCGTCAATAACCAGCGGTTCGGTTTCGACGAAACACCTTTCCCGACAATTCGCAACATTGTCGAACGCTGTCTCCAGATACCTGCATTTCAGTCGGCCATGCCGTCTGCACAGCCCGATGCTGTCTAGAACAGACGGGCTGGATCATTCTAAAAAGGGAGGAATACAAATGATGAAAACACTGATGGCAGCAACCGCTGCCCTGACCCTGACTATTACTGCTGCATCAGCACAGGTAATATCAATAGCAACACCACCTCAAGGTTCTGTATGGAACACAATGGCAAGTGTCATTGCAGCCCAGGCCCGGGAAAACTCTGGTCTCAAGGTTACCGTGTCACCAGTTGGAGGCAATGAAGCGATGCTCCGCGCCCTGGCTGCCGGGCAAGCAGAGTTTACGCTTGATGACGTCAATGATGTGATCACCGCAACAACTGGCACTGGCCAATGGAAAGACAAGGCAATAACAAACCTGCGAATTGTCGCCAAAATCAACCCGTTCCCGGTCGGTCTCTTTGTGCGCTCGGACTCCGGCATGGAATCCGTTTCTGATCTTGAAGGGAAAACAGTTCCCTCGGGCTGGGACGCTTTTCCGCTTGGGCGCAGCCACATTGACGGCATCCTCGCTGCAGGCGGCCTGACCATGGAAGATGTAAAGGGGGTGCCCGTACCTGAACTCATCCGCGGTGTCGATGCGATGACTTCCGGCCGTGTAGACTCCGCATTCTTTGCAGTTGGTGGACCAAAAGTTGCGGAAGCAGATGCTTCAACTGGAGGCATTCGCTTTCTCAAGATTGATACGGACGAACAATCGCTGAAGCGCATACAGCAAGTCAGACCCGCTTTCTATTTCTCAAAAGTCGATCCGGCACCTTTCCGCGCCGGAGTAAAGGAACCAATGGAATTTGTAACATGGGACAATGTTCTTGTTACCAGTGCTGACGTACCCGATGAAACCGTGAGCCAGATGTTGGCAGTGCTGTCCGAGAACAAGGCAGCGATCGCCAAGGCCTACCCACCTCTCGGTGCATTCAGTATTGATACTGCCTACAAACCGTATCCGGGTGTTGAGTACCATCCCGGAGCCATATCCTTCTATGAAGACCATGGCATTGAGCCGGTCAAGTAACCAGCCCTGAAACCTGCTTTCCGGTTCGGTTATTGCCGGACCGGAAACACCTCTACCGGATACAAGATATGGCTGGAAAATTCATTCCCGGGATACGTACCACACTGGCCTTTGTTCTGACTGTTTCAGCACTCCTGTTCGCAGCTGACATGCCGTCACGACTTGGAGTATCCATTTATACAGAGCAGTTTCTGGCACTCGTGCTTGGCATCAGTCTGGCGATTGTCTTCCTCGCGGAGCGGCCTTCTCCCGGCAGTACGCTTGAAGCTCTTCAACCCTCGCCACTGTCCTGCATTCTGGCTGCCACGGGCCTCGCGATTGGTGCCTTCATCGCAATTGATTACCCCCAGATGATCTCACGTTCATACAGCCTGACCTGGGATGTGATTGCGTTGGGAACTGCGCTGTTCTTTCTTGTACTGGAAGGCTTGCGAAGGGCAGTCGGCTGGACCTTGGTCATCGTAGTTCTGGCGATTTGCGGTTATGGGCTCATCGGACATCTTGTTGAAGGGCCGTTACAGACACGTGAAGTGGCTCCACAGCGCCTGGTCTCCTATCTTGCCGTCGATGCAAACGGGGTCTTTGGTCTCACCTTGAACGTGGCGGCCACCGTCGTCATTGCTTTTGTATTTTTCGGGCAATTGTTGCTCAAGTCCGGGGGTGCGGACTTCTTCAACGACATTGCCCTCGCCACGATGGGAAGGCGTCGGGGCGGGGCTGCAAAAATTTCAATCCTGGCCTCCGGGCTTTTTGGCTCAATTTCAGGTGTAGTCGTTTCTAACATTGTCGCTACCGGTGTTGTAACTATCCGGTTGATGGTTGATGCAGGCTTGCGCCGCCACCAGGCAGCCGCTGTAGAAGCCGTGGCTTCCACCGGAGGCCAGATCGTGCCACCTGTCATGGGAGCGGTAGCGTTCCTCATGGCTGATGTATTGCAACGACCGTACTCTGAAATCGTCGTTGCAGCCATTGTCCCTGCCCTTTTGTATTATATAGCCTTGTTTGTTCAGGTGGACCTGGGTGCTGCTCGTGACAAAATCGCACCGGTTGACGAAAGCCTGATCCCGGAACCCGCAAGCGTAATGAGGTCCGGCTGGGTCTTCCTCTTGCCTTTCGCGATTATTGTCTGGGCAATATTCTTTGCATTGCAACGACCGGAAACCGCTGCCATCTGGGGTGCGGGAGCAGCATTGTTCATCGGCATGGTGATTGGTTATCGTGGCAAGCGCATGTCAATACGCGACTTCACTCGTGCATTTGTCGAAAGTGGCTCTGCAATTGTTGACATCGTATTGATCGCAGCTGCTGCTGGCCTGATTATCGGCACACTGAATGTAACCGGCCTTGGGTTTGGTCTGACTTTCAGTCTGGTTGCACTTGGTGACGGTTCCCTGTTCCTTCTGCTTCTCATTTCTGCAGTTGTCTGCATCGTGCTTGGTATGGGCATGCCAACAGTCGGCGTCTACCTGTTGCTCGCAGTTCTGGTTGCTCCTTCACTTGTCGAGTCTGGTGTTGACCCGATAGCGGCTCACCTGTTCATCTTTTACCTCGGCATGATGTCGATGGTTACACCCCCAGTGGCAATCGGTGCGTTCTTCGCCGCGTCAATCGCCAAGGCAGGGCCGATACGTACCGCTGTCGAAGCCATGCGTCTTGGCTGGACTGCTTATCTCATTCCATTTCTTTTCGTCGCATCACCTTCCCTGTTGCTGAAAGGAAACTGGACAGAAATCACAATTTCTGTCGGCAGTGCCATTTTGGGCGTATGGGCAGGTTCAGCAATGCTGGTAGGTTACCTTGCTGGAAAGCTGCCCCCCCTGTCTCGAATTGCCATGGGACTGGCCGCTATCCTCATGCTGTTGCCAGACCCATTGATCCCCTTTCACGCCCTGTGGTTTGACTTGGCTGGAGCAGCAATTTTCTTCACAACTGCTCTGGCAAACACCCGAACCCCGCCCGAAAGGCATCTCCAGCATTCGCAGACACGGACCAAAGAAGTTCGTTCAGATGCCGCATGAGGTTGAACGACTTGACCGGTGCTTGAAACAAATGCCTGTATCGCTGAAATCAAGACCGGCTGGAAGGCTGCCCGGAATTACTGGCTTTCAATCGCAACTGATCGCCTCTCGGCGATAAGATCATAAAGATATCGGTTATACTCCGAACCTTGCTGTTTTTTGAGCAATGCTTCAAGCTGGTCATTCGTGATCCACTCGCGAAGAAGACAAATTTCCTCGGGGCAGCAAATCTTTTGCCCTTGCCGCTTCTCGATCTGGCAAACAAACTCAGAAGCAGCCATCAAATCGTCAATCGTTCCGGCATCAAACCATGCAAAACCCCTTTGCAATGGCGTAACAAACAACTGATCTTGCTTTAAATACTGCCTGTTCACAGCCGTTATCTCGAGCTCCCCCCGTGCGCTTGGCTGAATGTTTTTGGCAATATCCAGGACTTGCTCATCATAGAAATAAAGACCTGTCACAGCGAGATTGGATTGCGGGTTTTCAGGTTTTTCTTCAATCGAAAGAGCCTTGCCGTTCTCGTCAATCTTGACAACACCATATGAGCCCGGATCACTGACCCTGTAAGAAAAAACAGTAGCGCCTTGCTGTCGTTCGTCTGCCTTGTTGAGAAATGGTGTAAGCCCGTTCCCGTAGAAAATGTTGTCTCCAAGGATAAGGGCACAAGGCTTGCCCTTGATATGATCCTCGGAAAGGATCAACGCTTCTGCGATACCGTTCGGTTTGGCTTGTTCAACATAGTTGAGCTTAATGCCCCAGTCGGAACCATCTCCCAACAACTCCTTGAATTGCGCCAGCGAATGCGGTGAGGTGATCAGTACCACATCCCTGATCCCTGCAAGCAACAATACGCTCAGCGAATAGAAAATCATCGGCTTGTCATAAACCGGGAGCAATTGCTTGGAAGTAAACTTCGTCAGTGGATGGAGACGGGTACCAAGCCCTCCGGCCAGGATAATTCCTTTTCTCTTGGAACTCATGATTTACTCCGCTCCAACAAGGGTTGCCACCAGTCGCGGTTATCCAGATACCATTTGACAGTATTCCTCAACCCCGACTCCGCTGAGTGAGTGCGTTTCCAGCCCAACTCTCTCTCGATCTTGCTGCTGTTTACGGCATACCTTCTGTCATGCCCGGGGCGATCTTCAACAAAATTGATTTGCGCCGCATATGAAATGCCATCTTCCCTGGGCAACAGCTCATCCAGAATTGAACAAATATCACGGACAAGATCGATATTCCGGCGCTCGGAATTCCCACCAACATTGTATGTCTCTCCTGTGAGACCGCGTTCCAGAACAAGCAGAAGTGCTCTTGCATGATCTTCTACATGCAGCCAGTCGCGAACATTGCTCCCGTCGCCATAGACCGGCAGTTTTTCGCCTGAGATCGCCGTGATGATCATGAGAGGTATAAGCTTTTCCGGAAACTGGTAGGGACCATAATTGTTACTGCAATTGCTTATCAGGCAAGGCACGCCAAAAGTCCTTCCCCATGCAGTAACCAGATGGTCCGAAGCTGCTTTGGAAGCCGAATAAGGGGAAGACGGCTTGTAAGGGCTTGTTTCTGTGAAAGCCGGTTCGTTCTCGGCCAGATCACCATAAACCTCATCTGTGGAAACATGCAGGAAACGGAAGGTGGCCGCCATTTCAGGGTACTTTTCAAGGTACTCCCGGCTTGCCTGCAACAAGCTGTAAGTGCCCAGAACATTGGTATCCAAAAATACTTCCGGCCCGTTTATCGAACGATCAACGTGACTTTCCGCAGCCAGATGCATGATCGCCGAAATCCGGTTTTGCTCCAGTGTATCGAGTACAAGCGCACTGTCGTTGATATTGCCTTCAATGAACCGGTAATTGTCCAGGTGTTCCAGCATGGATAATGACCTTGGCTCTGCAGCATATGTCAGCGCATCCAGATTGAATACGTTGCAAGCCCTGTTCGATGCCAACAACCTGCACACTGCTGATCCGATAAATCCGCACCCGCCGGTCACCAAAATGTTCACAGCATACTTCTCCCGGCACAAGCAAAATACAGCCAAGTGTGGTTTGGTATAAAACCCTTTTGCCAAGAATCCAATGACACAAGGTTATTCATAAAGACAATCGCGAATTCTGGATCTCGAAGAATTGCATGCACCAGAAAAAACGGTAAGGACAACTTGATGAAAAGCACCCAGACCCTCTCCTGCCCTCCATGAATACCTTTGTTTTTCAAAGATTTGACAAAACATCCTGAATCAATCTGCCAAACGCCAGGCGGTGGTTTCCATTTCTTGTTTCAGATGCAGTCGTTAAATGTTTTCCGCTGCTTTCATTTCCTCTTCGAGCTGTTCACCAGCAGCAGCACGCGGGCGTGAGATGCCTGCAATCAGGGCATAGGCTGCCGGGGTAAGAAACAGGGTGAAGCCCGCCGCAAGACCAAGACCACCGAAAACAACCCAGCCGATCGCTGCCCGCGCTTCCGAGCCCGGTCCCGAACTCAAAACCAGGGGAAGACCGGCAAGAACGGTGGATACCAGTGTCATGGTGATTGGTCGCAGCCGCACGCCGGCCGCTTCCCGCGCAGCATCCCATGCGCTGGCACCGCGGTCGCGAAGTTGGTCGGCAAATTCCACAAGAAGGATACCGTTTTTGGCCATCACCCCGATCAGCATCAAAACGCCGATCTGACTATAGATATTCACTGTTACGCCTGTCAGCCACAATGCATACACGGCAGCAGCCACCCCAAACGGCACGGTCAACATGACAACAATGGCGCTGGTCAGACTTTCGAACTGTGCAACCAGAACCAGGAAGATAACAACCAGCGCAACAGCAAAGGTGAATGTGAGCCCGGAAGAGGTTTCCTCCAGTGTGGCTGCCTCTCCCAGAAAAAGCAGGCCTATTCCTGGTGGCAAGGTTTCCTGTGCAAGATCACGAACCTCCTCAACTGCCGTACGAAGTGGCAGGGTCGGTTCTATGGCAGCATCGATTTCGATGGCCCGTCGCTGACCATGACGATCCAGTTCTGCGGCAACACCACCCTCTGACAGGGAAACAACCTGGGAAAGCGGAACCGGTTTTCCGTTTCCTGACCTTACATACAGATTCAACAGATCGGTCGGATCCCGTATCGCACCGGAACGTGATTGGAGGATGATCGGAACGGCTTCATCCTCAATCGTCAGCTCCGTCAGCTCTTCCTCGTCTATCAGGGCTCGCAGGGTCGAGGACAATTCACTCATCTGGATACCAAGATCGGAAACCCTGGCACGATCAACCCGCAGGGATATCTGCGGCTGGGTTGCCTGGTACTGTACACGAATGTCTGAAAAACCCTGCAATTCCTCCAGACGAACAGCAAAGGCATCGGCAGCATCTGCAATTGCGGGATATGAAGGTCCGGTAAGGGCAATCTCCACTCCACCACCTGCACCGCCACGCAACCCGAGACTGTTGCCGCCATAGATTCGCGCCCTTGCCCCCGGCAGCTTTGCCAATTGAGGCGCCAGTTGCCTTTCGATCTCTCCCTGCGAAATTGTGCGCTGGTCCCACGGCGCAAGCTGTGCCGTTACTTGCCCCCGATTGAGGTCATATCGTCCCGTGATTGAATAAAGAGAACTTGCAACACCATTCTCCAGCCACGGTTGCAACATCTGTTCGACACGCTGAACCTGCCTGTCGGTATGATCAAGACCGACACCATCCGGCCCCTGCATCCAGACATTCACAAGGCCGCGGTCTTCATCGGGAACAAGTTCTTCCCCCAGCTGTCCGTATACCAGAAATGCGCTCGCGGCGATCAGGCTGGCAATACACAGAACAACCATGGGAACCAGCATGATGGGACGCAGCAATCTCTCATAAAGAGTGCCAAACATTCTCCAAACGGGTCCGGGCCCCTTCTCTCCCCCCAGGGACGGCAGGAGAGAGGCAATCATCGGGCAAAGCGTAAGCGCCACGAAAGAGGAAATCACGACGGTGGCCGCCAGGATAAACCCGAATTCCGAGAAAATCCGGCCCGCTTCACTTGGCAGGAAGGAAATTGGAATAAAAACTGCCACCAGTGTCGCGGTCGTTGCAATGACCGCAAAGAAAACCTGCCGTGTTCCGATTACTGCGGCTGCCTTGCGCCCAAGCCCGTCAGAACGTCTGCGCTGAATGTTCTCGAGAACAACAATGGCATCGTCCACGACCAGTCCGGTTGCAAGCACAAGAGCAAGCAGGGTCACGAGGTTGAGTGAAAAACCAAGCAGCCAGATGACCGCAAGCGATCCGGTCAATGCAACCGGAATTGCAACGGCGGGAACAATCGTTGCTCCAAGGCTTCCGGTAAACAGAAAGATCACCATGACCACGATCACGAGTGCAATAAGCAGCGTCGTAATGACCTCCTGAACAGCACCGCGAATGAATACGGCATCATCACTGGTGATTTCAAACCTGATTTCCGGCATGCGTTCGCGCAGCTGTTCAAGTGTCTTCCGGACATCCGTTGAAATCTGCATGGTGTTTGAACTGGCCTGTCTTATGACGCCAAGACTGATGACACTGCGCCCCTCAAGGCGGGCAATGCTTTCCGGTGTGGCCGTACTGAAATACACCTGTGCCACATCGCCCAGACGAACGGGTTTGCGCAATATCAGGCTTTCAATGCGTTCAGGATCGATCACACTGGCATCTGCACGTACCAGGACTTCCAGTTCATTGGCCTTGAAGCTTCCAACAGGCACATCAAACTGCGCACCCCGGAGCACCTCTGCCACTTCGCCAATTGACAGGCCGTATGCCGCCAGTCTTTCGGATGAAACTTCTACACGGAGCACCCGTTCGCGGTCACCAAACACTGCAATTTCCGCCACGCCTTCCGTACCCGTGAGTTCAGGAATGATTTCGTCCTCGACCCGTCGGGTAAGCCTGTCTACCGGATCGCTTGTACTCCAGACAGCAATATCCATGATCGGGCGCGCATCCTGTTCGGACTTGACAATGAACAGGTCCTGCACACCATCGGGCAATTGCGTTGTAACCCGGCTGACCGCTTCTCGGACATCATTGGCAGCGGCTATCAGATCCCGGTTTGGCCGAAACTCGGCACGAATGCGGAAATTTCCCTCTTCGGAAGAAGAGCGGACTGAAACAACACCTTCCACCCGGGCAACGGCATTTTCAACAACAGAGGTAACTTCCGCATCGATTGTGGTTGGAGAAGCACCCGGATAATTGGCCCTCACCGAAACGACAGGTCGATCCACATTCGGCAATTCACGCACATCAATGCCCAGAACGGCGGTTATGCCCGCTATGATAATCAGCAGGTTGGCAACGACTGCCAGCCAAGGGCGGCGAACGCTGAGTCCCGCAAGGCCGTTGGTGGAGAGATCAGCTTTCAATTTTCGGACCCCCGGAACTGACACCGGTTGATGCCGCGTCACCTATGATCTCGACTGGACGGTCTGGAGCCAGACGCTGAGTGCCCTCGACCACCACCTGGTCACCCCGCGCCAGCACACCATCCACCAACACTTCCCCGGCCCGCCTGCGGATGAGTTTCACTTCAACCTGCCGGGCCTTGCCATCGACGACGCGCCAAACATATAGCGCCCCGCTGGAAAACTGCAGTGCCAGTTCCGGAACAACCGGATAATCTTCACCCGGCAATTCGAGTGTGATTGTAAACGATGCACCAGGCCTCAGGAAATCGTCTTCATTCGGTATCGCCACGCGAATTCTCGCTGCCCGTGTAGTCGGATCGACACGGCTGTCTATCAAGGCAACCCGCCCTTTCAGGACCCTGCCCGGTGCAATCGGCGTTGTGGCTTCCACTTTCGACTTGGTGTCCAGCCGTGCAAGGATTGTCTCAGGAAGGTCGAATTCAACAAAAAGCGTGCGCCTGTCATCAAAGGTTGCCAGTTCGGCACCGGCTTCCACGCGGTCGCCGGGTTCAACTGACGGAAGCCCCGCCACGCCATCAAAAGGAGCCCGAACCACGCGATCCATGAGGGCTTCACGTGCGCGCTCGAGTTCAAGACCGGCAAGTTCGGCTGCTGTTATAGTGTCCTCATACACAGAGGCGGCCACTGCACCACTCTTGCGTAACCGTTCAAGCCGGTCACGGTTGCGTTCTGCATCCTTCAGCCTTGTTTCGGCAAGGCGCAACGCCAATTGCTGTTCCGGATCATCAAGGCGCAGTAACACATCCCCCTTGCTGAACCGCTGTCCGGGCACAAGGAACGTTTCAGAAACCGTACCGGCAACCTCGGCCCTCAAAACGACTGACTGCTCTGCCAGGCCGGTACCGACCGTCTCGAATGTCAGATTGTCTGTTGCCCGCCCCACTTCAGACACGATAACCGGCACTCCGGCGCGCGATCGGTTGCGCTCATTGCTCTTTCCGGTTGCCGCAAATCCCAGCCAGCCGCGCACTGTGTCCTGCTCCTGCCATGCGCCATAAGCGGTTGCGCCCACCGCAACGCAAACAACAAATTGGAACCAAATGGAAAGCTGTTTTTTCATCAGGCCGAATTCCCGGATGCATGAATATCAACAGGGTTGACAGTTATCTGCAACAAACCTGCAGACAAAGCTTACGTCAATTCCCTGAATGGTACCAGTGACAGCGGCAATTCGGTCAACAATCCATTCTGCACCTAGTCGACAACAGCACCTTCCCTGTCTTTCGCCATGCGCATCCGCCGCTTTACGACCTTCCCGAACACGATGGGAAGCAGGAAGCCGATGATTGCCAGACTCCAGAGGATAATTGCCAGCGGACTGTCAACAAGCGTCCACCAATTGCCATTGTCGATGGTAATTGCACGACGCAGGTTGTTTTCCATTGCATTGCCGAGCAAGGTTCCAAGAATGATCGGAACAAGTGGCACATCAAGTTTGCGGAGTATCCAGCCCATCACACCGAAACCGATCATCACCAACAGGTCAAAGGAAGAACCCGATATCCCGTAAATTCCGACAAAACTTACCATTGCCACGATCGGCATCAGGATTCTTGGCGGAATAAGCAAGACGCGCGTGAACAGGCCTATCATCGGTATGTTCATTGCCAGAAGCATGAAATTGGCAATGAAAAGGGCAGCAATCAGCCCCCACACGACATCGGGCTGCTGGGTGAAAAGCAATGGGCCGGGCGTAATGTTCAGCGCCAGCAGAACAGCCAGAAGGACGGCTGTAGTTCCGGAACCCGGCACACCGAGCGCCAGCATTGGCACAAGGGCTCCACCAGCAGCTGCATTGTTGCCGGCCTCTGGCGCAGCAACCCCGCGCGGATCACCCGTGCCAAATGTGTTTTTCTTGTCCACCAGCCGCTTTTCCATTGTGTAGGAAATAAACGAGCCAAGCGAAGCTCCCGCACCAGGCAGCACGCCCGCAATAAAACCCAGAAAACTGGTCCGCAACATTGTCGGCGTACATTGCTTCAACACGGACAAGCTCGGCAATAGCCGGCCAACGGAAACCTTGTGTCCTCCCGTACTTGCTTCACCGTGGCGGTTTTCAAGAAATATAAAGACCTCGGACAATGCGAACAGGCCCACAATCGCCACAAGGAAGTCGATCCCGTCATAAAGGTGAACCTCGCCAAACGTGAAGCGGGGAACGCCGGTTTGGGTATCAACACCCACCGTGGCCAGCCCGATACCGATGGCGGCGGCAAATGCGGTTTTTGCCTGATTGCTTGAAGCGACTCCGCCCAGCGTTGCAAAGGCAAGTGTGAACAGGGCGAAATATTCCGCAGGCCCGAATAGCAGCGCAATTTTCACCAGTTGCGGAGCAAGGAAAATCAACCCCCAGGTAGCAAGGAATGCACCAACAAATGAGGCGATCCCGGAAAGCGACAGGGCTTCTCCTGCACGGCCGTTCTTTGCCATCGGATAACCGTCGAGACAGGTCATCATCGCCGGTTCATCGCCTGGAATGTTCAGCAGGATAGACGAGATACGGCCACCATACATGGCACCGTAATAGACAGATGTCAGCAGAATGAGAGATGGTGTCGCCCCCAGGCCGAGCGTAAAGGCGAGCGGTATGAGAATGGCCACACCGTTGGAGGGGCCAAGGCCGGGCATGGCTCCCATCATCGTGCCGAGAAAGCACCCGAGAAGCGCCAGAAGCAGGTTTTCCATCGTAAGGGCAATGGCAAACCCGTCAGCAAGTGAAGCAAAGATATCCATTGTTCTTCCTCCCTAGAAACCGAAGACACCCTTGGCCAGCGAAAGGCCAAGAACCTGATGGAAAACGACATAAATGCCCAGGCTCGTCAGTGAGCCGGAAACAATGGATGCAATGGGTGCTGTTCCCAACCGCCAGGTCAGATACGTGGCAGCCAGGGCGGTTGCGATAACAAATCCGAGTTCAGGGAGAAGCAGCGCATAAAGGATCAGCACAAGAATGGCAAAACCAACTTCCGCAAACCGTCCGAAAGAGGGCCATTGCGGCGCCGCATCCGGCTTTATGATGATCACCACGGAAGACAGCCCCACGACTGCTGCGATAATCAGGGGAAACGCTTTGGGCCCCACTGCATCTGACAGGAAGCTTTCCTCAATGGAGAGGGCCGCCCAGGCATAGCCGATTGCAATTACCAGCCCGACAAGGCCGAAAACACGGTCACTCATGATCTCCTCCAACGGCAGCCATCGCATCATGCGCAGCCACCTGCATCATCGTAACGATATGAATAACCGGCGAGATGATGTGCATCTCGCCGGTACAGGTTCTTGTCCGGTTATTTAATGATACCGATTTCCCGGGAAATGTCCTGGATCTGCTTGACTGATCCCGCGACAAATTCCTGGAAGGCATCGCCTTGCAGGTCGAGCGGAGCAAGGCCATTGGCTTTCATGATCTCTTTCCATTCATCACTGGAATACAGTGTGGAAAGCTTTTCAACCCACGCATTATAGGCATCATCAGACATGTTGCCGGGCGCATAAAATCCGCGCCAGTTGGCTCCAATGGCCTCAACGCCCTGTTCCTTTGCGGTCGAGAAATCGGCAAACTCGCCAGGCAGGCGCTCAGGCGACAGCACGGCGATAACCTTGATATCACCACTGTCTACAAAGCCTTTTGCCTCGGAAATGTCACCTGTAAAGGCCTGAACGGAACCGGCCAGCAATTGTGTAACAGCCTCGCCGCCGCCATCAAAGGCCACATATTTCACAGTCCTCACATCTTCAATGCCGTACGCATTTGCGGCAATCAGAACCTTGAGGTGATCCCATCCGCCAACGGCTGACCCTCCGGCAATGGAGACCGAAGCAGGGTCGGATTTGATCTGGTCCAGCAAGGCGGGCAACGTGTCAATCTCGCTGTTGGCTGCGACAGCGATCACGCCATAGTCTGCACCAATGGTCGCCAGCCAGCGAACCTGATCCATCGAATTGCCCGGATAGGCGCCTTGTGCAAGCCGGGTTGCCGTTGCTGATGAAGCTGCAACGATCAGGTCATTGTCATCTCCACGCTTGTTGACAACTTCGGCAAACGCGACACCACCGCCGCCACCGGCAAGGTTAACGACCTGCATCGTCTTGTCCAGCAATCCCTGGTCCTGAAGGGACTTGCCAACCTGGCGACAGGTAAAGTCCCATCCGCCACCCGGATTGGCGGGTGCGATACATTCCGGATTCTCCGGCTTGAATTCATCTGCAAAACCGGTCAGAGCGGATGCACCAAGAAATGCAGCCGCCAACACCAGGCGGGTAGTCTTGAAAAACATTGTACTTCCTCCACGTGATCAGGCCCCAGCGGGCCGACAAGTTCCGCAACCCTCAAACGGGTTCAACGGATGGCCAGATCATAGTGGCTGTAACCTGTCATCAACCTGTCATGCGTTATCCGGCTCGCTTGCACATTGGAAAACCTGCGGCAATACTGGTCGCGGAGGAGTAATTCAGTGCGCCTGTTACTGATCGAAGACACGTTTGATGTTGCCGAGGCAATTTCTGTTCAACTGGGTCGTTCCGGCATTGCCTGTGACCTGGCGCCGGACATTGCAAATGCACGCGGTTTTCTTGATGTTCAGGCCTATGATGTAATCGTCCTCGACATCAATCTGCCGGACGGCCCCGGAACCGGTCTGCTCAAGGAATTGAGGGCAAAGGGAGACCGCACCCCGGTACTGATGCTGACAGCAGAATTTTCCGTGGACGAACGGGTTTCCTCACTGAACTCCGGAGCAGATGACTATCTGGTCAAACCGTTCGACCAGCGCGAACTCGAGGCACGCATCCGGGCTCTTTACAGGCGTGACCGGATAGACAAGTCCGAGGAAGTGAAATGCGGCTCGCTTACCTTCAATGCAAGTGCCCGGATCGCCCATACCGATGCCGGACCCCTCAACCTGACCCGGCGGGAACTTTCATTGCTTGAACTGTTTGTCCGCAATCGCGGCAAGACAATCAGCAAGGAACGGCTCTATGAGGGGCTTTTCAGCTTTGATGATACGGAAGTCAGCATGAATGCCCTTGAGCTTTATGTTGCCAGGCTGCGCAAGAAACTGACCGGAAGCTCCATCCGGATCGAAACCCAAAGAGGGCTTGGATACAAGCTGGAAGTAGATGCCTGAGAGCTGGCGGGGCCTTGAACAGTCATCCCTTACCATGCGCATCACGATCAGCATTGCCTTGCTGCTCACGCTGGGTGGTATCGTGCTGTCCATTGCAGCCTTTGCCTATGGCCGCGAAGCTGCCCGAAGCGCCTATGACCGGTTGCTGCTCGGCTCGGCCAATCACATAGCATCGGCCCTTACAATCAGGGACGGCCAGCCTGTTCTGGAACTCCCTGTTTCCGCTTTTGAGCTACTTGCCCTCGCCCCCGATGACCGTATCGGCTACCGGATCATGAATGCAGATGGCACGACGTTGACCGGCTATGATGAAATCGAGGTTTCCGCGGATCGTGGCGACGGTTTTTTCGATGGCACGTTCTTCGGAGCACCCGCACGCTATGTGATTGTCTCGCGCCGGTTTGCCGAACGCACATTCAAGGGAACCCTTCAGGTCGTTATCGGGCATACACTACAGGCCAGACAGGCGCTGGCCTATGACATTACCAGCAAGGCCCTTTATGTCCTTGCCGCTTCAGGCCTCGCCATGGTGTTGCTTTCAGTCCTTGTCGTCCGTTCGGTTCTCAGGCCGCTCCGCAGGATGGCCGACGGATTGCAGGCAAGAGACCCCCATGACCTTACCCCTCTCCAAATGACGGTCCCAAGCGAAACAGCCGTCATGATAAAGGCCCTCAACGGTTTCATGGCCCGTCTTGACCGGCAGATGAATTCGATGCGTCACCTGATTTCCGATACGGCACACCAACTCAGAACCCCGGTAGCAGCCCTTAAGGCCCAGGCGGAATTGCTGGCAGATGAAACAGATCCCGCGCAGCGTGAACGCATAGCAAAACGGATAAAGGACCGTTCCGCAGGTCTCGGCAGGTTGCTGGAGCAATTGTTGAGCCAGGCACTCGTCATCCATCGCGGCGACAGCGCCAAAAGGGAGCATCTCGACCTCAGGGACATTGCATTGGACGTCTTCGAGGAAGGAGATCACAGGCTGCTCTATCCGGACATGGAAATAAGCCTGAATCTGGCTGACACCGCCATACCCGTTCGCGCTGACGAGGCCTCGATCCGGGAAGCAATGAAAAACCTTCTTGGCAACGCAGTAAAATACGGCTCTGCGCCGGTTGAAATCGGAACCTCGATCGAAGGAGGGCTGGCGTCTGTCTGGGTTCGGGATGCAGGCCCCGGCCCTGATCCCGACACCCTGAACAGTCTCGGCGAACGGTTTTCTGTCAAGTCCCCTACCCGCCAGACCGGGTCAGGCCTTGGCCTGGCCATCGCCCATTCGGTCGCCATTGCATTTGATGGGGAACTCAGGCTGCAGGCACTGGACGAGGGAGGCTTCCAGGCATCTCTGGTTTTTCCGCAAGCACAAGGAGAACTGTCTTCATGAAATCTGCCCATGTTTTCATTTGCCATCTCCTTCTGGTTATTATTGCCAACGGTATCCTGCTCCAGTCACCTGCCCTTGCCCAGGAACGGGTTGAAACCATGGGCCCGGACACTGCAACTGAAACAGTCCTCATAAGGTCAACAACAGATATTTCAGTCTTTGGCGCAGTCGTGGAGGCATTTCTCGCTACCCGTCCCGGGCTCAGGATTCGATATGAGCAATGGGGATCAAATGACCTGTACAAGTTGAGCCGGGACGAATGCAGAAACGGGAACCAGGCTGCAGATGTCATTATCAGTTCTGGTGTCCACCAGATGGTGAAGCTTGTAAACGAAGCCTGTGCTGCCAGTCATGTGTCTCCCGGCACAAGCCAGTTACCCGAGGCCTTGCGCTGGCGCAATGAATTGTGGGGGATTACTCGAGAACCGGCAGTCATTGTCTACAACCGGGAGCAGGTACCCGAAAACGAGATTCCCCGAACGCGGTTCGACCTGCTCGACCTCCTGCGTCAGGACAACACTTCCTATGCCGGCCGGGTTGCAACCTATGACATAGAACAGTCCGGGCTTGGCTATCTGTTTGCATTTGCCGATGCGCGGGAAGCAACAACCTTTGGCGCCCTGCAGGAATCTTTCGGGCGTACCCGGGCCATTTCCACATGCTGTTCCGCCGATATCATCGACAGTGTCGCCAATGGCCGATACCTGATTGCCTACAACGTTCTCGGTTCCTACGCACAGGATTTCCAGTTGCGGGACAATCGCATTGGCATCATCCTGCCTTCCGACTACACACTTGTACTTTCCCGTGCCCTGATGATTCCACTAAAGGCGCAAAACCACGACACCGCCACCAGGTTTCTTGACTTCCTGCTTTCTTCGGAAGGCCGTCTCGCATTGCACCGTGCCTTGCTGATCAGTCCATTGCTCGAAACCGAGGACGGTTCCGAGGGTGAGAGCCTATATGTCTCTTCATTGCGGCCAATCGGACTGTCACCCGCGCTGCTTGCCGCCCTTGACCGGTTAACCCGCGAGACGTTTCTCCGGCGATGGCGGGACACGTTTGAGGAACAGTGAAGGCAGATTGGTCAGCATCGTTATCACAGGCACAAGACCAAAGAGCCGGCATTATCCAGATGCCGGTTGTGCAGCCTGCTTAGACTTCCCCCAAAACCGGCTTCAATGCCGCCCGGTCGATTACATGCCCCGTTCCCCTCTTTTTGAGAATTGCAATAGGGTCTTCATGATCAAGTTTTGCGCAAATCCTGTAAATTTCGAGGGTCTCGGCATCAAGTTCCCCCATCTGGAAAAAATACATTGCTGCTGCGTAACGCTCACGTCCCGAGCCTTTACGACCAACCGGGGTACGGATCAGCATCAGGTTTTTGTCTCTCTCGTTTTCCATGACAGATATATCCTGCTAATGTTCGCCGAATTTCAATCACTTCCGCTCAGGATGCAACATGACAGACCAAGACGGTGAAGACGAATACGACCTGATGTCAATCCGTTTTCTGGAGATCCTGTGGGGCGAAGGATACCTGTCGCCCGGAGGCCCAACCGAAGTAGAAAGGGTTCTGGAAGGCATTGACCTCTCGGGTCTTCAGGTACTTGATATCGGGTGTGGGGCCGGAGGCATTACCTGCTACCTTGCGCAAGCCCTCGGAGCAGGCCATGTAACCGGGTTTGATGTCGAACTGCCGGTCATCAAGACAGCAGGAAAACTCGCCTCTCAACGCGGACTAGAAGACCAAGTATCCTTCGTTCACGCCCCACCCGGCCCCTTTCCGTTTCCCGACCAGTCTTTTGACCTCGTGTTCTCCAAGGATGCGATTGTCCATGTCTCTGAGAAAGACAAGCTTTTTTCAGAAGTCATGCGTGTGCTAAAACCGGGCGGCATATTTGCAGCCAGTGACTGGATGATCAGTCATGATGGGGATCCTTCGGCAGAAATGAAAGCCTATCTTGCCGAGGAGGGGCTGAGCTTCAGCATGGCATCGCCCTCCCGCTACCGGGAGTTGCTGCGCAATGCAGGTTTCATTTCGGTTACGACAACAGACCGCAATGGCTGGTATCGCGCCACGGCGGAGGAAGAACTTGAAAAACTGCAGGGTGAACTTGGCCAAAAGGCAGCAAAAGAAGTCGGTCAGGCATTTGTCGACAAGCAAATCGCCACCTGGAAAGCCATGCTTGTTGTACTCGAAACTGGCGAGCATTGCCCCACACACTTGCGAGTTGTGAAGCCCGGCCCTCAAGAATGATACCGCGATCGGATTTGATGAAGACAGAAACAGCAAACCACAAAGCCTCCGCAAGACCTGCAAAGCGCAAGGCCACCCGTCATGCCCGCCGTTCACAGCTCATAGATGCGACCATTGATTCACTGGCAAGCCGCGGCTATTCGGGCACAACTCTCGGTGATGTGGCTGAAGGCGCGGGACTGTCACGCGGGATTGTGAATTTTCACTTCGAAAGCAAGGAAAAACTGCTCGTGGCAACACTGGAGCACATGGCTGCAGAGTATGGCACACATTGGCGAAATGCCCTCGAAAAGGCCGGGGATGATCCGGCAGAAAAACTGGCAGCATTGGTCAACGCGGATTTTGATCCTCTTGTCTGCAACCGGCGAAAACTGGCCGCATGGTGTGCCTTTTGGGGTGAAGCCAAATCCCGTCCCACATATCAGGCCCTTTGCGGATCACGTGATGAAGCCTACCAGGCATTGCTTGAACAACTCTGCTGCGAGCTCGTTGAACGGGGTGGCTATACTCACCAACCCCGGGAAATGGCAATTGCACTGGACGCACTGCTTGAAGGTTTGTGGCTGCGGCTCATGATGGGCAATTCCGGGATTAGCCGTGAGACAGCAAAAGCTTCTGCCATCGGTTTTCTGAAAACAGCATTCCCCAAGGACTACCCGCAATAATTGGACTGAACAGGTTTGCCTGTGATTGCAAACAAGCTCCGGCTTGTCTCCCAATCATTTCCTGCTCACCGCTTCTTGTCAGGTGGCTCAACCCCTGTCATATTGAACACACATTCAGAATAAAATTATTAGCTGTTTTATTTCATTAGCTTGTGGTGAAAAAATGAAGAGTCTGAAGTCTGGCAAAGCAGGTACGGGACATAACTCTGCAAGTCGTGGAAACGGGCAAGCTGAAACAATCATAGAAACGGCCGAGCGCCATCTTGTTCAACCGTGGCCTGCCGCCAGTGAAATCGGCGCAGAAGCACGCGGCCTGATCGGCGAAGGGGACGGCATCTTTGTCACTGACGAAACAGGGCGGCGGCTTATCGACGGCCCCGCCGGAATGTGGTGCGTCAATCTCGGCCATCGCCGGCATGAACTCGCGCAGGTTCTTTACGATCAGGCGATGGAGCTTTCATACAACTCGCCATGGTACACGATGAACGAGCCATCTGCCCTGCTGGCCCAGCGCATTGCAGCTTGCGCACCGGGGGATCTCGACCATGTGTTTTTCACAACTGGCGGATCATCGGCTGTCGAAAGCGCGCTGCGCTTCATGCAATTTTACAACAATGTACGCGGCAAGCCGGAGAAGAAGCTGATCATTAGCCGCGATGGCGCGTACCATGGATCCACCTATCTATCTGCATCACTCAACAGCCGCGTTACCGATGGAAACTGGATGGACGTTGCGGGTGAACTGGTAGTCAAGCTTTCCTGCCCTGATCCGTTCAGGCGCCCCGAAGGGGTTACGGTTGAGCAATTCTCGGATCAACTCGTTGAAGAATTTGCAGCCAGGGTGGATGAACTCGGTGCCGAACGGATCGGTGCATTTGTCGGAGAACCAATCATGGCGTCTGGGGGGGTGATTGTGCCGCCAGACAACTATCTGCCGCGCATTGCAGAAATATGCCGACAGAATGACGTCTTGTTCATAAGCGATGAAGTTGTAACCGGTTTCGGTCGCCTGGGCGAAGTCTTTGCATCTCGCGATGTTTTTGACATCGAACCCGACATCATCACTTTTGCCAAAGGGGTAACTTCCGGCTATTTCCCTCTTGGCGGCATGGTGGTGTCCAGCCGGTTGTTTGGAGAAATCCGGAACAGTGGCGAGAGCGATGCCATGTACGAACATGGCCTCACTTATTCAAGTCACCCGGTAGGTTGTGCTGTTGCCTTGAAAAATCTCGAATTGCTGGAAGGCGGCATACTGGATCATGTCAGACAGATTACGCCTTTCTTCCAGGAGCAGCTGCGCTCTCTGCAAGACTTGCCACTGGTGGCAGAAGTCCGCGGAAAAGGCTTGATGGCATGTATTGAATGCCTTGCTGATACAAAGGCAGGCCGGCAGGAAATTGACAGTGACATCGGCAAGCGCATTGACGCCCATTGTCAGGAGCGGGGCTTGCTTGTTCGCCCGCTCGTCAACATGTGCGTCATGTCACCACCACTGATCATAAACCGGGAACAGATCATCGAGATGGTCGAAATCCTGCGATACGGGATTAGCCAGACAGCGAAAGACTTGCGTGCCGAAGGACTTTGGAAAGGCTGAGGCCTTTGCGGCGGCTTGCAGTTGGCAATTCAAATTCAGCCCTGCTCCCGCAATAGCCTGTTGGCTTTCTGCATGTCGTCTTCTTTTGGCGCATTTTCCTCGTTCAATACCGGGAGGATTTCGCGCAGATGATCGTGGTGGGTACGAACCCCGTATTCCAGGTCCGAGAGGTAGAAGCCTGAAAAGGAAGGAGCGCGCATGGATTCATTTGACCATATGGTAAGCTGCACATCCTCCTCCATGGTTTCACGATCAATCCGCATTGCAAGATAGCGCGCAACTGCCTGTTCCCTTGTTTCGTTGCGGTACCGGTAAACCCCGCCCCTCAACGCTGTCCTGTTCGGCGCAAGTGGAAACTCCTGATAAAACTGCGTCGCCTCGGGGGTCATCGCAATCACATTGTTTGGAAAGATCGTGTAAAACGTCCATGCTTTTTGTTGGTCTTTTGGCAGGAAATCCGCATCAGGCGCAATCCTGAGATAATGACGGACGCTCCACCGGCGCCCTTCCCTTCCGTCATACGTGGCATGGGAACGGCAAACACCATCAACGAAAGGTTCGTCATAATAGGTTGGTCCGTAAAGGTCCTGCAGGGCGGGATGAGCCATCGCCACATGGTATCCCTCATTGTCTACATCACGCACCGACTTCCAGTTGACGGGTGATTCCTGTTGCCAGATACCATCGGTCGGCACCATCTCTTCGGCCATGTAGGGCTGCATCTCTGCTTCAAATGGCGCCATCAGTTTCTTCACTGATGGTTGTGGGCCCGGGCGAAACCTGATGAAGACGAAACCGTGCCACGTCTCCATTTCAACCGGTGCAAGGCCGAATTTGTTTTTGTCCAGATTAGGAAATGTTTTGGGTCTGGCAGGTCCGCGCAATGTCCCATCCAGATTGTACACCCATCCGTGAAACGGACAGACTATAGCATTTCCGCATTTGCCCTTGTCATCAGCCACAACCCGGCTGCCTCGGTGTCTGCAGACATTGTGGAAAGCCCGCACTTCGCCGTCATTGTCACGAACGATCAGCGCACGTTCGCCGAACGCATCAAATGCAAGATAGTTTCCCGGTTCAGGAACGTCGGATACATGGCAAGCAATCTGCCAATGGGTCCGGAAAACCTCGTCTCTTTCAAGCTCGAACAAGGCATTGCTGTGATAGGCCCAACCAGGCAACCCCCGACGGTCCCATTCCGCGGGTACTTCCGTATTCCTGTGACGGGCAGACATTGTGACCTACATGATTATTTTGAACAAGGGTTCAATATAATATATTTAAATTATAAAAGTCAAAAGGTTGTAAACTTACAATGCATCACAGACCTGCCGGAAGAAAGACAGGCATTTCAGGTCAAGTTCTTCGTCCATGGGCAGGGTCTGGGAAGAAAGCTTAACGATCACAACTTCAGATTTCGGGTCGACATATACCCACTGCCCATGAATTCCGATACAGCAGTAGGCGCCGCTCTCATACCCGGTGAGATACCAGCAATTCCGGTAGCGGCCATCAGGGAAAAATTCGGAGAAATTTCCGTTCTGCCAAGCCTTCCTGTCACCATTGGTCAGCATGTCGTCCACCCAATGTTGCGAGACAACGCGGTGACCATTGATCTGCCCTCCCAGCCGAACCATCTCACCGAAGCGGGCCATGTCCCTTGCAGTGGCACACATGCCTCCGGCACCGCGCGGCGCCCCTTCGCTGTCCAGTGTCATCAGCGCCTTTGTCCTAGCACCAAGCGGCTTCCAGATGCGCTCGTTCAGCAGGTCCATGAAACGCCTGCCGGATACGCGCTCGACAACAACGCCGAGCATGTCGGTATTGGGTGAGGCATATTCAAACGGGCCGCCATGAGGTTCATCCCGCTGGTCAATCGACAAAAGCAGCTCAGTCATCGTTTCAGCCTGAGCACCTTCTACCGGCGGGTTCCACCCTGTTGCCCTCCGGTAACGCGCATAGTCGCCGTCCGCATTGAGATAGCTTTCATCAAAGGCCAGGCTGGTCCGCATGTCGGCAAGTTGCTGCAAAGTGGCATTGCCAAACCCGGCACCCTCTGCCTCGGGAAGATATCTGGAAACAGGAGCCGACATGTCGAGAAGCCCTTCATCTTCCAGCATTCCGCAAAGCATGCCTGTGACGGATTTGGTAACGGAAAAAAGCAAATGTGGGCGGGCAGGATCAACATGAGCCGCGTTCCACTCGCACACAAACCGGCCCTCTTTCATTGCGAGAAAAACATCACTCTCGGACAATTTCAGAAAATCGCTCCAGTGATGTTTTTCACCGCTTATATCGACTCTCAGTCCGTCAAGTGCCCCCTCTCCTGTCGTACCGGCTTCCGCCTCACCCGGCTGACCTGCCGTCATGGCAACCGGCAACACTTCCTCCACATTGTGGAAGGAAAAAACATTGTAGGGTCTGGTTCGCCAGTTCCCCAGATTGAGTTCACCACGCGGAAAACCGTAAACTTCGCTGAACCTGTTCATGTTCATCTCCCGACAAAAAAACGGGGAGCCTGTAGCGGCTCCCCGAATAGCCATAACCTGACGTTCAGGACTTGAGTTTTGTCCAAACCCGCTCGCGAAGGTCTCGCGATTTCTCGGAACAGGCCTCATAAGCCCTCAGGCGATCATTGTACTCTTCCGGCGTGTTCACAGCCGGATCGTTCTTGAGATCATCCTTCAGAAATTCCCCGGAGCCCTTGATGGCATTTGAGTAACCCGTGTAGTTCGAGGCTGCAGCCGCATTCTCCGGCACCATCATCCAGTTCACGAATTTCTTGGCATTCTCAAGGTTTGGAGCACCTTTTGGCACTGCCATCACATCTGTCCAGAATGTGGTTCCTTCCTTGGGATAGACGTATACCACTTCCGGATTTTTCTCCTTGACCCGGTGCGCAGCACCATTCCATTGCATGTGAACAGCAACTTCACCTGCCACCATCCGGTCAATTGTGCCATCATTTGAGTAGAGTTTGACGGCAGGCTTCTGTTCCATCAGCAAGTCAAGAATCTGCTGCGCCTCGGCTGCGTCTTCCGTACATTTCGAAATACCCAGATAGTAAGCTCCTGCATTCCATACATCGGACATCTCGTTGAGCATGGCAATGTTGCCTTTCAGCTCGTCGGCAGGCTTGAATATTGCTTCCCAGCTTTCTGCCATCTTGCCTTCAGGAACCTTTTTGGGATCATAGCTGAACCCGGTTGTTCCCCACATGTACGGAGCAGAAAACGTTCTGCTTTCATCCCCGGCAATCGTCTGGTGCGCAGGCAATACGTTCTTGAAATTCTCCATTTTGCTGACACCAATATCGGCAAGCAGGTCTTCCTTGACCATTACGCCGAGCGTGGTTGTACCAGGGAAAATGACGTCATACCCGCCGCCACCGGCCTGAAGTTTTGCCAGCAGGTCTTCTTCCGAAGCAAAATTGTCGATTGTGACAGAAACACCTGTTTCTTCCTCAAACTTCTTGATGAGGTCAGGTGAAAAATAGTTTGACCAGTTGTAAAGACGCAACTCCCCTTCAGCAAATGCTGATGATGTAGCAGACAACAGGGCGAATACTGCTGTCCCTGTACACAGGGCTGCAAGTCTCATGCTTTTGTTCTTTTTCATGTTTTACTCCCTTTGATTTTGACGTGCATGTGCTGACACCGAGCGCGTCAATAACGGTGTTCGGACCGCCCAAGAAACAAGGACAAGGATACAAGAGCGATCGACACGAGCAGCATTAGAGCGGATATGGCATTGACTTCCGGCGTTACGCCTGTCCGTACCAATCCGAATATGTAAATCGGCAGTGTGGTGGAACCTGCACCACCAACAAAGAAGGTTGTAACGAAATCATCAAGCGAAATGATGAAGGCCAGAACAAAACCGGAGAGTATGCCTGGCATCAACAATGGAAGGGTCACCTTGAAAAAGGCCTGGCGTGGATTTGCAAACAGGTCTGCTGCAGCTTCACCAAGCTTTGGATCCATCCCCTCCAGCCGTGCCCGGATCGGCAGGTAGGCAAACGGAATACAGAAAACCGTGTGGGCGATCATGACCGTTCCAAGACCAAGCGTGACACCCAGACTTGCAAAGAACATCAGCGTGGCAACTGCCGGTACGATTTCCGGAACGGTGATGGGCAGGGCGAGAAGCGCATTCATTCCTGTTTGGCCAAAGAAACGCGTTGTTGCCATGCGCACGGCAGCAAGCGTTGCTAGAACCGTGGCACTGGTCGCAGCCACACTTGCTATCAGCAACGAATTGCCGGCCGCCCTAAGGATATCATCATTGGCAAACGCCATCCGGTACCATTCCAGTGAAAAGCCGGTCCAGATCGTCACGATCCGGTTTTCGTTGAAGGAAAGGATCACCAGTATGAAAATCGGCAGGTACACATAGGCAAAGAAGACTGCGGCCGCGAAACCAAGACCTGGCCAGCGTCTTGCGTCACCTGCTGCTCGACGGGCACTCATGGCTTGCCCCCTCTTTCACGCCCGCGCAATGCATAGACAGTCATCGCCAGAAGGACGAGCGCCAAAAGGAACAGACCAAGCGCAGCACCAAACGGCCAGTTGCGGGCTGCCCCGAACTGGTGGCCGATCAGGTTACCGATCATGAGTGTCTTCCCTCCCCCAAGCAATTCGGGCGTCACATAGGATCCCAATGCCGGAATGAAAACGAGGATGGAGCCCGCGATTATTCCCGGTATGGCAAGCGGGATAATGATATTTCTCAATACCTGCCAACGGCTTGCATAAAGATCAAAGCCTGCTTCAACCAGTCTGAGATCAAGTTTTTCAAGGCTGGAATAGATCGGCAGCACCATGAACGGCAGGAAGGAATAGGTAAGCCCGACTGCAACGGCAAACTGGTTGTGAAGCAGCGGCAATGGCTGGTCGGTAATACCCAACCACATCAACAGGCCGTTCGCCGTTCCGTAATCACGCAGTATCAGTATCCAGGCATAATTGCGAACCAGCAAATTGGTCCAGAACGGCAAGGTGACCATGAACACCAGCAGCGTACGCCACTTGCGGTCACGGGTCGCCATGAAGAAGGCAGTGGGAAATCCCACAAGCAAGGAGAGCACCGTGGTAATCAGTGAGAGCCAGATCGAGCGGATGATAATGACCGTGTATGTGACGCTCCAACTGAGGGAGTCGTCGAGGTTTCGTTCAAACAGAAACCTAAGCCATGCTTCGGCGCTCAATTCACCCCAGTGAACACCGCCGCCATAGCTGCGTGACTGGATCGAAATCCACGCCATCATCGCCAGGGGAATAACCATGAAAATGATGATCGCCAAGGCAGCTGGTCCGATCAGCCAGAAATTGAAGAAGGTTCGGCGGCGAGCGGGAGTCATGCGGTTTGCTCCGGTCCGTCAGCCACGATGGCGACGGCATTTCCACTAACAGCCCACCCAAACGGATCGCCTGTCTGCCATTCGGGAATCGTCCCGTCACTGTTCTGGCGGCGGGCAAGCATCCTTGTCCCGTCCCCCAGTGAAAAGTGATAAAGCGTGTCAGTCCCGTGATAGACGACATTGTCCAGCGTGGCGGAAAGAGCATTTTTGCCATTGGCAACCGCAATACGCTCCGGGCGCACGGCCAGTGTCACTTTCTGACCCTTGGAAACTTCTGCATCAGGCGTGAAGGACAGCTTCTGGTTGCCGTCAAACCGTGCAGTGCATCGGGTTTTTCCCACTTCCACTATTTCCGCCTTGATGAAATTGATGTCCCCGATGAAATCGGCAACGAAACGGTTCGCAGGATGATTGTAGATTTCCCGCGGCGTTCCGATCTGCAGGATTTGCCCCTCGTTCATGACGGCCACCTTGTCCGACATGGTGAGCGCTTCTTCCTGGTCATGGGTTACAAACACAAAGGTAATGCCTGTTTCGGTTTGCAATCGCTTGAGTTCAACCTGCATTTCCTTGCGAAGTTTCAGGTCCAGCGCAGAGAGCGGCTCATCAAGCAACAACACTCTTGGCTTGGGGGCCAGTGCCCGTGCAAGCGCAACCCGTTGCTGCTGACCACCTGAAAGCTCACTGGTCCGCCGGTTCTTCAGCGCTTCCATCTGCACAAGTTTCAGCATCTCGTCGACTGTACGTGCAATCTCGTCCTTCGGCTGCTTCAGCATTTGCAACCCGAAAGCAACATTCTGGGCAACGGTCATGTGTGGAAACAGGGCATAACTCTGGAAAACCGTGTTCACTGGCCGCCGGTAAGGCGGCAGATCGGCAATTTCCTTGCCATGCAGCAGGATTTCACCGGTTGTGGCAGCCTCAAACCCTGCAATCAGCCTGAGAAGGGTTGTCTTGCCACATCCCGAAGGACCAAGCAGCGTGAAAAAAACGTTCTGTTCAATCGTGGTTGAAACATCGCGGAGAGCGACAAAGGCAGCAGCCCCCGAACCAAATGTCTTGCCAACACCTCGCAGCTCAATCGCATTTGCGGAACTGCTGCCCGCTTCCGGTTTCCGGAGTGGCATGAAGTCTTCCTCCCTGATTGTATCGGACAAGGACTGATCTTTCAGAAAACCACCCCGAGCAGCCGGATACCTCACCAATGACTTTTATAACTACCTAATGTTGTTAGCAAATATTATAGATATTGAACACTTGGTCAATATCGGCACGCTCGTCACCAACGCATTTCACTCAAAACCGGCAGACGATAAAACCCGTATAATCCGTAAATTCAAACATCTTGATCCGTTATGAATTCCGCGATGTCAAAACCACTTTGCTCTGTATATTGCAACACAAAAATCCACTTGAACATGATAATCATTTATGGCTCTCGGCAGTCTCGTCAAGACAGGGAAGCAAGGGGATGAATACCGGCATTTTCCGCTTGGCCTGATGATGGTGATACGAGTGCAAATTTCTGCAAGTCCCTTGCACAGCACAAGGTTTTCACCGGCTGATTTTCTGCAGGCTGCCGCGCCTACTGATGCAAATTTTGCAACACATTGGCTGATTTTTAGCAGCAGACAGCAACACACCGATTTGCTTCCTTCTTGCACGTAGTCGGGTTGGGAGAGGGATCACCGTTTCATGACCCGTTTCTGTCGGGGCGGAAGCATTTTCCTGCCCGGATAACAGGGAAAGGATCATACATGTTCAAGAAACTGGCGCTTGCTGCAGCCATCTCAATCGCCACGCCCGTCATGGCGCTGGCCGAGGAAATCAAGGTAGGCATACTGCATTCATTGTCCGGAACCATGGCAATTTCGGAAACCACCCTTAAAGACACCATGCTGATGCTCATAGACGAGCAGAATGAAAAAGGCGGATTGCTGGACAAGAAGCTGGTTCCGGTTGTGGTTGACCCGGCATCGGACTGGCCACTGTTTGCGGAAAAGGCACGCGAATTGCTGACTGTCCACAAGGTGGATGTGATCTTCGGCAACTGGACTTCGGTTTCCAGAAAGTCGGTTCTTCCGGTAATCGAGGAACTGAACGGACTGCTTTTCTACCCCGTTCAGTACGAGGGCGAGGAATCCTCGAAAAACGTCTTCTATACCGGCGCAGCACCAAACCAGCAGGCCATACCGGCTACGGATTATTATCTTGAGGAACTGGGCGTCGAAAAATTTGCCCTGCTGGGTACAGACTATGTCTATCCCCGCACGACAAACAAGATTCTCGAGCAATACCTCATCGACAAGGGTATCAAGGAAGAAGACATCTTCGTGAACTACACCCCGTTCGGTCATTCCGACTGGTCCAAGATTGTTGCAGACGTTGTTGCACTGGGCGCAGACGGCAAGAAAGTCGGTGTGATCTCGACGATCAATGGCGATGCGAATATCGGTTTCTACAAGGAACTGGCTGCCGCAGGCGTATCGGCTGATGATATTCCGGTCGTCGCCTTTTCAGTGGGTGAAGAAGAGCTTTCAGGCCTCGACACGACAAACCTTGTCGGTCATCTGGCCGCCTGGAACTACTTCCAGTCAGCAGAATCGGAAGCCAATACGAAATTTATAGAATCATGGAAGACCCGCATGGGAGAGGAACGCGTCACCAACGATCCAATGGAGGCGCATTACATCGGGTTCAACATGTGGGTGAATGCCGTGGAGAAGGCAGGCACCACCGATGTCGACGCCGTTCGTACAGCAATGTACGGACAGGAATTCCCCAATCTTACAGGAGGGACGGCAGTTATGCTGCCAAATCATCACCTGGCAAAGCCGGTGCTGATCGGGGAGATTCAGGAAGACGGCCAGTTCGACATCATAAGCCAGACCGAGGAAGTTCCCGGCGATGCCTGGACCGACTTCCTCGAGGCCTCGGCAGTGCTGAAGTCTGACTGGAAGGATCTTGGTTGCGGGATGTACAACACAGAAACCAAGACCTGCGTACAGATCAAGTCCAACTACTGAGTTCTTAGTCTGAAAAAAACCAGGGAGGGCTATCCCGCCCTCCCTGCGCTGCTGGGTCGCTGAACATGCTTCGAATTCTGCTTACTTCATTGCTGCTGACATGGCTGGGAGCATCTGCTGCTCTCGCCCAGACACCGGCATCACCCAGTGGTTTCCGCGAGTTGTTGCAGGAGAACTTCAAGCTGATACAGCGAAGCTCCGTCAAAACAGTGGGACCGTTACTTTCTGCAATTCGCGATGGAAAATTTGAACAGGGTGCCGAATTCCTCAGCAAGTGGGAAGAAAAGGATGTCTGGTATCGCAAGCAGGACAATCGGCTTTTCTATGTGAAACCCAATGCGGCCAAGGCTTACGACCTTGTCGATATTGAAACCGGTGAAGTAACGGCCACAGCGAAAAAGGGCGATCTCAGGCAAATCAAGCCAAACAGCGGTGTGCGTGCAATGCTGTCTGCAGCCCTCGTAGAGTTCAGGCTTGCCAGTTCTGACCCGAATATCCGAAGAGAAAGCTTGGAAAGCATTTCCAGGAATGCAAAACCCGAACACCTAAAAGCATTACGAGAAGCAATCGCGGTTGAAACCGATGCAGACCTGAAGACAAGGTTTGGCATGATCGAGCGGCTGCTTGCCATGCAATATGGCGAAAATACTGAAGTGCGCGTATCGGCAATTCAAAGCTTCAAGGAAAGTCTCGGCCTCGAAGTAAGGGCAAGCCTCAACCCGCTTTTGTCAACCAGCATTCAACATGCGGACAAGCTTCCATCCGGTATCAACCTCGCCCGTGTAATCGTCCCGGGCCAAACCGTACTGCTGGATGATGGTACTACCCGGAAACAAACCCTTATTGACCGTCTCTTTGACCGCAACGTCGAAATGACGGTTGATGAGGCCTATGAACGGTTGGCAGGCAAGAACGGGCTGAAAGAGGTTGTCTCACGCGAACAGCGTGACGCTGCATTGGTGGATAATCTCGACCAAGGCCGGGTTGGCGGTTTCAACCTGGCAGATCTCGACAATGAAAACGCCAGAAACCGCGCCTACCGGGCCCTTGCAGATGCGGGCAAGGTCCCGTCCTCCCCTGACGGGGAAGAAATTGCTGACGCTGTTTCAAACCACGTTTTTTACGCAACCTATGATGAAAGCGACAAAAGCGTCACCGATGCCGCCCGCGATACGCTCGGCAGGATCAATATGGCGGTTCGCTGGAACACCTATCTCGACCTTTTTCTCGATGCCATAAGCCTGGCCTCAATCTATTTTCTCGCAGCGATCGGCCTGGCAATCACGTTTGGCGTGATGCGGGTGATCAACATGGCGCATGGCGAGTTCATAATGATGGGCGCCTATACCGGTTACGTTGTCCAGCAGTTCATCACGAACTACACTCTATCCATACTGGTTGCGATTCCGATGGCCTTCGCAGTCACGTTTGCTGCAGGCGTAGCGCTTGAACGGCTTGTAATCCGTTATCTCTACAACAGGCCCCTTGAAACGCTTCTTGCAACATTCGGCATAAGCATTGCCTTGCAGCAGCTTGCGAAGAACATTTTCGGGACACAGGCCCGCCCCCTCACCGCTCCGGACTGGCTCGATGGTGCACTGGTGATCAACGACGTTGTCTCGATCAGCTGGATACGCATTGCGATATTCGCCCTCGGTACGATTTTCTTTGCCGGGCTCTGGTGGACCCTTAACAAGACCCGCCTCGGACTGGAAACGCGGGCAGTGGTACAGAACCCCAGAATGGCGGCATCCATGGGCATCAATCCGGACCGCATCAACATGCTGACCTTTGGTCTTGGCTCAGGCATTGCAGGCATCGCCGGTGTTGCAATCGGTCTGTACGCAAAGGTCACCTCGGAACTCGGCAGTGATTATATCGTCCAGAGCTTCATGACTGTTGTCATCGGAGGTGTTGGCAATATCTGGGGCACACTGGCCGGTGCAGGATTGATCGGAATTCTCCAGAAACTGATCGAGAACTTCAACCCGTCCAATACATTGGCCGCACAAACCTACATGATCATTTTCATCATTATTTTCATCCAGTTCCGTCCACGCGGATTGATCGCCCTGAAAGGGCGGGCTGCGGAGGCATGAGATGACGGCGGCAAACACATCACTCAATTCCGGCAAAGTGGCATTGGGCGGACCGCTCACCCGGTTCTTGATGAATAATCCCTCAACGCTCCTGTTTATCGGGTTGTTGGCATTGTTCACCATCGTCACCACCCTTCTGGGCGAAGGTCTGGGCATCGGAGTGGTTTCAACCAGCATGGTGAAAACACTCGGCAAGACATTGTGTTTTTGTCTTGTTGCCATTGCAATGGATCTTGTCTGGGGTTTTTGCGGCATTTTAAGCCTCGGTCATTTCGCCTTTTTCGGCCTGGGCGGCTACATGATCGGCATGTGGCTGATGTACGCGCGCACCGAAATCATTGTCCTGAAAGCCGGCAAGGCAGCCACCATGCCCATGACCCCGGAAGAAATACGATCCGCAGTGGGCGAGCAGATTTTCGGCGTTGTGGGAGGGTCGGAATTCCCCCTGATCTGGGCCTTCGCCGACAGCCTTTTCATGCAATTGCTGTTTGTGATCCTGGTTCCGGGACTGCTTGCACTGGTATTTGGCTGGCTTGCATTCCGAAGCCGGGTAACGGGTGTCTATCTATCAATCCTTACCCAGGCCATGACACTGGCTCTAGCACTCTATCTCTTCCAGAATGACAGCGGCCTGCGCGGGAACAATGGTCTTTCAGGCCTGCAAAATCTTCCCGGAATGGAGAGCACCCCCCAGGCCCTGGTCTCCATCTGGTTCCTGTGGGCCTCCGCATTTGCATTGGGGCTTGGCTACCTGCTGGTCAAGCTGCTGGTTGAGTCCAAGCTCGGCAACGTCATACGGGCCATCCGTGACGATGAAAGCCGGGTCAGGTTCCTTGGTTATAATGTGGAAGCCTACAAGCTTTTCATCTTTGTTCTGAGCGCTGTCATCGCTGCAATTGCAGGAGCGCTCTACTATCCTCAGGCAGGGATCATAAACCCTGCAGAAATTGCGCCGATCGCCTCCATTTATCTGGCCGTATGGGTCGCTATTGGCGGGAGGGGTCGCCTGTATGGAGCTGTGATCGGCGCAGCCTTCGTGTCCCTGCTGTCTTCCTGGTTCACGGGTGGACAGATCCCCGACATCCAGCTGGGAGCATACCGGATCCAGTGGGTAAACTGGTGGCTCGTTCTTCTCGGGCTGAGTTTTGTCGCCACCACGCTTTACGCACCACAGGGTCTTGGCGGTTTGTTTGACCACCTGTCCCGGAAAAAGGGGAACCCGGATGGATAGCCTCTTGGAAGTAGACGGGATTTCGGTGACGTTTGACGGCTTCAAGGCCATCAACGATTTGAGTTTTGTCATGGGCGCCTGTGAACTGCGTGCCATCATCGGGCCGAACGGTGCTGGCAAGACAACCTTCATGGACATCGTCACCGGCAAGACCAGACCCGACACCGGCAACGTGCTGTGGGGCGAGAAAAACCACTCCCTGCTCAAGAAGTCAGAATCGGAAATTGCCCGAATGGGCATCGGTCGCAAGTTTCAAAGGCCAACCGTATTCGAGGACCAGAGTGTTGAAGACAACCTGATGATGTCCCTTCGCAATGATCGCTCTCCACTTCGGGTCCTGTTTTATCGCTACACACAGGAGGACCGAAGCAAGGTTCTGGAAATTGCATCCGAAATAGGCCTTTCGAATTCCGTATCACGTCTCGCCGGCGAACTGTCACACGGGCAGAAACAATGGCTGGAAATCGGAATGCTGCTGGCTCAGGAACCGAAACTTCTGATGGTTGATGAGCCTGCTGCCGGAATGACGGGTGATGAACGCAACAAGACGGTCCGTCTCCTCAAGCGCATGGCCAGTACGCGGGCTGTGATTGTTGTTGAGCACGACATGGAGTTTGTACGCAATCTGGAATGCCGGGTAACCGTACTTCATGAAGGTTCGGTCCTCGCTGAAGGAAGCCTCGACCATGTCACAAACACCCAGGAAGTCATTGATGTCTATCTTGGTCGCTAGGAAAGGCCCTGTACAACCATGCTGAACGTTAAGGGTCTGGACCTTCATTACGGAGCTGCGCAAATCCTGTTTGATGTTTCCATGGAAGCAAAAGCGGGCTCGGTTACATGCCTGATGGGACGAAACGGCGTTGGCAAGACCTCGCTGTTGAAGGCAATAACCGGACATCACCCCAATTCGTCAGGTGACATCATGCTGAATGACAAGGAGCTCGGGAAGGCACCGCCCCATGCGCGCGCTGCAAGCGGAATTGCCTATGTCCCGCAGGGCCGCGACATCTTTCCCATGCTGACAGTAGAGGAAAACCTGCAGACCGGCTTTGGCCTGCTTCCTGTGGCAAAGCGCAAAATTCCCGACGAGGTTTTCGAGCTTTTTCCGGTTTTGGAGAAAATGCTGGTCCGCCGGGGAGGAGACCTGTCCGGCGGACAGCAACAGCAACTTGCCATAGGACGCGCCCTTGTCACAGGACCCGGCGTATTGGTGCTCGATGAACCTACGGAAGGCATCCAGCCATCGGTTATCAAGGATATCGGACGGGCAATAGAATATCTGCGTGATACAGCCGGACTCGCCATCGTTCTGGTGGAACAATACCTGGATTTCTGCCGGCAACTCGCAGACGATCTTTATATCATGGACCGTGGCACCATTGTTCACCACGGGCCTGCCAGCGATCTGGACAAAAAGAATGTACGAAAACATCTCTCTGTCTGAAGTTCCGCAAAGCGAGGAACTCTCAGGCCACCAACGGGTCGCTGCCTCCGCTTCTGCTTCCTTCAAGCATTCAGGCGGCAAGACCAGGCTCGACCGGCTTTACCAGCAGGGAAGCGCAAAAATACGCTTTCCCCGCACCCATGCTGCCGGTCTGGAAGCGGTTTTGGTGAACACGGCCGGTGGTCTTACCGGCGGTGACCGGCTCACTTGGGAACTGGAAGTCGGCGAAAACGGTCACGCAACCGCCTCAACACAAGCTTGCGAAAAGGCGTACCGCTCGCCCGGAGACATGGCTCACCTTAATACAAGGATTGATATCGGCAACAAGGCATCGCTGCACTGGTTGCCACAGGAAACAATTCTGTATGACGGCTCTTCCCTTGGCCGCACGCTTGAAGTGTCGATGGCAGAAAATGCCTCCCTGCTTGCCGTTGAATCCATTGTCCTTGGACGCATAGCCATGGGGGAAAAAACTGTCAGTTGCCACTTCAGGGATCGCTGGCGCATCCGCAAGGGAAACAGGCTGGTCTTTGCCGATGACCTGAATTTGCACGGCCGCGAAATGTCCCTGGCCGGGATGAATGGATGCAATGCGGTTGCAACCCTGCTTTTCATCAGCGGCCAAGATGCAGACCAGGCAGAACATGCTGCCCGCAAATTGCGGCAAATATGCCCACTCGACACGGCCGGGTTCAGTGCCGTGGAAGACAGGATTACCGGTCGCATAATCGCCGGGGACAGCTACAGACTGCGTCAAGCCCTGATACCGGTCATCGAACATCTTCGCGGCACCTGCATGCCGCGTGTCTGGGGGATATGATTAATGCATCTTACACCAAGGGAAAAAGACAAACTGCTGATTGCCATGGCAGCAGAAGTGGCGCGCAAGCGGCTTGAGCGAGGCGTCAAACTCAATCACCCGGAAGCCATTGCCCTGATCACGGATTTTGTTGTGGAAGGCGCCCGCGATGGCCGTTCCGTAGCCGAACTGATGGAGACAGGCGCTCATGTAATCACCCGGGAACAGGTTATGGAAGGTATTCCGGAGATGATCCATGACATCCAGGTGGAAGCGACTTTTCCCGATGGTGTGAAACTTATAACCGTCCACGAACCGATCCGCTAGGAGAGAGCCATGATCCCCGGAGAAACTATCACTTCCGAAACGGACCTTGTTCTCAACGAAGGAGCCAAGGCCGTCGTGTTGACAGTGGCAAACACCGGCGACCGGCCCGTGCAGGTCGGCAGCCACTATCATTTTTACGAAACCAATGAGGCCCTCGACTTCAACCGGGAGGCCGCAAGGGGAATGCGGCTGGATATCGCATCCGGCACCGCAGTGCGGTTTGAGCCGGGGCAGACACGCGATGTCACCCTTGTTCCGGTTGGTGGTAGCCACAAAATCTACGGCTTCAACCGCAAAATCATGGGAGCATTGTAATGCCAGCAACCATCTCCCGCGCCGCCTATGCGGATATGTTCGGTCCGACCACCGGTGACAAGGTGCGGCTCGCTGATACCGAGCTTTTCATTGAAGTGGAAAAAGACCTCACCAGCTATGGCGAAGAGGTCAAGTTCGGTGGCGGCAAGGTGATCCGCGATGGCATGGGGCAAAGTCAGGTGACCCGTGCCGAAGGCGCTGTCGATACAGTAATCACCAACGCGCTCATCCTCGACCATACAGGCATCTACAAGGCTGACATCGGGTTGAAAAGCGGGGAAATCGCAGCAATCGGAAAGGCTGGCAATCCCGACACGCAGTCCGGTGTCGACATTATCATTGGCCCCGGTACGGAAATTATTGCAGGCGAAGGCAAGATCGTCACTGCTGGCGGGTTTGACAGCCATATCCACTTCATTTGCCCCCAGCAGATCGAGGAAGCCCTGATGTCCGGAGTCACCACCATGCTGGGTGGCGGAACCGGCCCTGCACACGGCACACTGGCCACGACATGTACTCCTGGGCCCTGGCACCTTGGGCGCATGATCCAGTCTGCTGATGCATTTCCCATGAACCTGGCATTTGCCGGAAAGGGCAATGCATCCCTGCCGGCAGCCCTGGAGGAAATGGTGCTTGGAGGTGCTTGCGCATTGAAACTGCATGAAGACTGGGGAACAACACCGGCAGCAATCGACTGCTGTCTGGGCGTGGCTGATGATCTCGACGTGCAGGTTATGATCCATACGGACACGCTCAATGAATCCGGCTTTGTAGAAAACACGATCAATGCAATTGCCGGACGCACCATTCATGCCTTTCATACAGAAGGTGCCGGCGGAGGACACGCGCCTGACATCATCCGGGTGTGCGGGCTGGACAATGTCCTTCCCTCCTCTACCAACCCGACCCGCCCGTATACGGTGAACACTCTGGATGAACACCTCGACATGCTGATGGTCTGTCATCATCTCGACAACAACATTCCCGAGGACGTGGCCTTTGCAGAAAGCCGCATCCGCAAGGAAACCATCGCCGCAGAAGACATTCTTCATGACATGGGCGCATTCTCCATAATCGCCTCCGACAGCCAGGCAATGGGCCGGGTTGGCGAAGTGCTGATCCGTACCTGGCAAACCGCAGACAAGATGAAACGCCAGCGCGGAAGGCTTGAACAGGAAACCGGCGACAATGACAATTTCCGCGTTCGCCGCTATGTCGCCAAATACACGATCAACCCAGCCATTGCGCATGGCATCAGCAAGCATGTCGGGTCAGTCGAGACAGGCAAGCGGGCAGATCTGGTTATGTGGTCCCCGGCGTTCTTCGGTGTCAAACCTGACATGGTATTGATTGGCGGTACGATTGCCGCTGCCCCCATGGGAGACCCCAACGCATCCATTCCGACCCCCCAACCCGTTCACATGCGCCCGATGTTCGGCGCATACGGAAAGTCACTGACCCGGTCTTCGGTCACTTTTGTTTCGAGGGCTGCGCAGGAAAACGACATTGCTTCGACGCTAGGCATAGAGAAAAGAACCCTGGCCGTGGAGAATACCCGTAACGGAATAGGCAAGTCGGCAATGCTTCTCAACGACGCGACACCGGAGATCGAAGTTCACCCTGAAACCTATGAAGTGCGTGCAAATGGCGAATTGCTCGTCTGCGAACCGGCAGATGTTGTTCCCATGGCGCAGCGATACTTCCTGTTCTAGCCATGATCACAGCCCGTACAATCCTGCCACACAATCATACTGCAACCGATACCATTACACTCGATGAGACCGGTCGCCACCGGCGGCGCGTCAAAATGGTGTCGGACAACGGCATCGAATTTCTGCTGGATTTGCCAGAAGCACGATTGCTCAGACATGGCGAGGGCATCGAACTCGAAGACGGTCGCATAATCAGGGTAATTGCCGAACCGGAACCTCTCTATGAAGTGCGGGCGGAAAATCCGCAGCACCTTGTTGCACTTTCCTGGCAACTGGGTAATCGCCATCTGCCGACGCAGATTTTTGCAGACCACCTGCGCATCCGCCAGGATCGCGTAATCCGTGAGATGTTGCTTGGTCTTGGTGCCAGCGTAACGGAAATTCTCGCCCCCTTTGATCCGGAAAGTGGCGCCTATTCGGGTGGGGGACATCACCATCATCATGACCATGACTGAACTCCAATCCCTGATCCGCCTGCAAACCTGGCTGTCACCTGCTTTTCCAACCGGCTCGTTTTCCTACAGTCACGGCCTCGAGGCAGCGATTGCCAAACAGCGGATTACGGAAAAGGCAGACCTGCGGGTGTGGTTGCACGACCTCATGAAGGAAGGACCTGGCTGGAATGATGCAGTACTGCTTGCAGCAAGCTGGCACGTTTCAGAGGATGAGGCCGAACTTGGCAGGCTTGCCGAACTTGCTTCTGCAATGAGCTTTTTGCAAACGAGACATCTGGAGACAACCGCCCAAGGAGAAGCCTTCCTGCTGGCGGCATCTGCATGGGCCAGCCCATCCGGCTTGCCGCGCAACTGCCCTCTGCCCGTTGCAGTTGGTGCGGTTTCGGGAAAGCTCTCGGTCTCGCTTGAACAGACGCTTGCCGCTTATCTTCACGCCTATCTTTCAAACCAGGTGCAGGCGGCGATGCGGCTCATGCGGCTGGGGCAACAACAAGGTGTTGAATTGCTGGCTGTCCTGGAAGAGGACATCATCGAAACCGCACGGCGCGCAAGTTGGTCAACCCTGGACAATCTGGGCAGCAACACGTTCATGGCTGACATTTCGGCCATGCAACATGAAACCCTTCCAAGCAGGATATTTCGTTCATGACAAAAAACGGCCCTTTGAGAGTTGGAATAGGCGGCCCTGTGGGGTCCGGAAAGACAACCATTACGGCCGCCCTTTGCCGGGCAATGAGAGACAGCTTTTCAGTGGCTGTGGTGACCAACGATATCTACACCCAGGAAGACCGCGATGCGCTGGTACGCATGCAGGCACTTTCATCTGACCGCATTATTGGCGTGGAAACCGGAGGCTGCCCGCATACGGCGATCCGCGAAGATGCGTCGATCAACCTGCGTGCCATTGCAGAACTTGCCGAACGCCATCAAGATCTCGACATCGTTTTCATTGAGTCCGGCGGAGACAATCTCGCCGCAACTTTTTCACCCGAACTTGCCGACCTGACATTGTATGTCATCTCGGTTTGCCAGGGTGAGGAAATCCCGAGAAAGGGCGGACCAGGCATTACAAGGTCAGACCTGCTTGTCATCAACAAGCAGGACCTCGCCCCGTATGTCGGAGCGAACCTGACGGTCATGAAGAATGATGCGGAAACACAGAGAGCCGGGAAGCCACATGTTTTCACGGATGCACGCAGTGCAAGTGGATGCGATGAAATCGTCACCTTCCTGAAAAACCAGGGTGGCTTGCAGGATGTGGCGTTGGCCTGACCTCCGCCCACCGGTCGTTCTTGTCAGGAACCGTTCGCAGTCTCTGCTGCCAGTATCGAGCGCAATTCGGTTTTCAGCACTTTTCCGTAATTGTTCTTTGGAAGCGCATCCACAAACCGGTAGTGCTTTGGCCGCTTGAAACGTGCAATCCGTTCCAGGCAAAGGGCATCAAGTTCTTCATGTCCCGTTTGCTGGTCGGCATTCAGCACCACGAATGCCACAACAACCTCACCCCACTCAGCGTCCTGTTGTCCGACCACCGAAACTTCATGAACACCGGGATGGGAAAGCAGGACTTCCTCAACTTCCCTTGGATAGATATTTGAACCGCCGGAAATTATGAGATCCTTGGACCGGTCTTGCAGGGTTACGTATCCGTCGGCATCCATGCGCCCCATGTCCCCGGTCCAAAGCCAGCCACCGCGTATGGTTTTTTCCGTGGCTTCCGGACTGCGCCAATAGCCTGCCATCACCGTTTCTCCCCGAACGGCAATTTCACCGGCTGTGTCCGGCGGCAGTTCCTTGCCGTCCTCGTCAAGGATTGCGACCTCAACCACGCATTGTGCATATCCAACGGAATTGAGACGCTCCCGCCAGTGCGGATGATTACGGTCTGCCACATCATTCCGAGGCAAGGCTGTAATTCCCATCGGGCATTCGCCCTGGCCGTAAATCTGGACAAACCGTGCGCCCATGACCTCAACAGCTTCGAGAATATCCGCTTCATACATCGGCCCGCCTGCATAGACGATCGTGCGAATGCCCTCACCTTTCAGGCCTGCCGATTTTGCATGATCCACCAGTCGCCGAACCATTGTTGGCGCAGCAAACATGGATATTGAATCGAGTTCTGCCGAAACCTCCAGCACTTCCCCTGCAACAAAGCTTCCGCTTGCCGGTACGACATGCCGGGAACCACGCATTACATGCATGAAATTGTACAGCCCTGCCCCGTGGCTCATAGGTGCTGCATAGAGGATGGCGTCCTCCGGTTTGACTTCATCCACATCGACAAAATAACTGGCAACCATTGATAGCAGATTGCCGCAAGTCAGCATCACCCCCTTGGGGTTTCCCGTGGTGCCGGATGTGTAGAACAGCCAGGCAAGATCATCACGTCCGAGTGCTGCCGGCTTGTCATGGGCACCAGTCTGCCTGAGACCAGCGAATTCCTCGCCATCGACCGAAACAAGCACTGTTTCTGACGGCACATGGCGACGAAGCTCATCAGCAGACTTGTCATCCACAAAGACAAGCGATGAGGCAGAATCCCCTATAATCCATGCCGCCTCCCTACCGTGCAGCTTTCCGTTGATGGGAACTGCCGCCGCTCCAAGCCACCAGATTCCATACAGGACTTCGAGATATTCCGTCCGGTTCGACATGAACAGAGCAACCCTGTCACCACGGCCAATTCCGAGTTGCGACAAGCCCGCAGCAATCCCGGCGGCACGACCGGCAAAACCGGAATAATCTGCGATGCATGTTGTCCCGGTGAACAGTGCAGGCCTTGCAGGTGTCCGGATTGCTGTGCGGTTAAGCCATTCTGCCGGGTTCATGGATTGTCCTTTTGTTGATCCTGGTTTTGCAATGTCTGCACCTGAGCAAACGGTATTGCCGGGCGCGTTTGCAAAAACCGTACTTGCTTCCGTTTGAATGATAGGGATTAGTATATTCACTTCACAAAGCATATTCCGGCAAAATACGTAACGGGCCTGATGATGGACGAGTACATCCATACGATATTCGACTACGCACCCGTAGGCTTGTTGTATTCCGAAGACAGGATAATCCGGCATTGCAATACACATTTTGCCACCATGTTCGGTTACAGGGTTGATGAACTGGCAAACCGGTCACTATCGGAACTCTACCCTTCTGCTGCCGAGTTTGTCCGCACAGGGGAAACCGGAATTGGCAAATTGGTCTCTGAAGGCGGTTACCGGGACGAACGCATCATGAAACGCCGGGATGGCGAACTCTTCTGGTGCAGGGTGCGCGGCAATTCCCTCAACCCGGATGCACCGTTTTCGCAGGCAGTCTGGAGTTTTACCGACATATCGCAAACACGTCCCATTACCCGGCTGACCATGCGCGAGCGACAGGTCGCCAAACTCATGGCAGACGGACAGACCTCAAAAGAGATAGCCCGAACTCTGGAAATCTCGCCCCGCACCGTGGAAGTACACCGACGCCGGTTGATGGAGAAATTTGGCGTCCGAAACAGCCTTGAACTGGTAGCAAACCTGGCAGGCATCCCGCTGTAATAGCCAGTCCGCACAGATTGCACATTCTGTTTTCGCGATGATCCGCTTCATGACGCCTGGCGAGAAGAAGAGCTTATCTGGCCTGCAAAAAAGCCCTCCGCACATTGTTGCCAGGTGAATCAACTCTCCAGAAAACACCCATAACAGACTGATTAAAATAACGAATTCATCTGTTTTCCACGATGGGGCACGAGCCATTTTGAAGAACCGGTTTGACAGCTCAAATTTTTTTGTTTTATTATTGTAACAGTTGTTTTGCATATTAAAACAATATGGATGTTACTTTTGGGAGGAAACAGAATGAAGAAACTTCTTCTGGCTATGGCTCTTGCTTGCGCCATGCCTGTCACTGCCTGGGCGCAGGACGTCACGATCAAGATGGGGCACGCCGCCTCGTCCAAACACATTTTCCACACAGGCCTTGAGATCTTCGCCGAAAAGGTCGCAGCCAAAACCGATGGCCGTATTGCCATTGAGGTTTTCGGTGACCGCCAGCTTGGTGATGACAAGGAATTGCTCGAAGGATTGCAGATCGGCCTGATCGACGGAGCCTTGGTTTCTTCGGCAACCCTGCCCCTAGTACTTAATGCCGCTGCATTTGATGCATTGCAGATGCCCTTCACCATTTCCAGCTATGAACAGCTTTCAGAAGTTCTGACGTCTGATCTGGGAGACAAGCTCCTCGACACACTGGGCGAAAAATCAATCAAGGGTGTCGGGTTCATCGAGGCAGGGCAACGCCACTTCCTTACATCAGGTGATCCGGTGAAGATGACGGCCGATTTTGCCGGTGTAAAAACCCGGATTGTTCCAATTCCGCTGCACAAGGGCACCTGGGAAGCAATCGGTGTAAACCCGATTGGCATGGCATATGGCGAAATCTACTCGGCGCTCGAAACCGGAACGATTGACGCTGTCGAGATCAATCTGTCGTCAATCCGCTCGGAAAGCCTCTACGACTCCGCCAAGCAGGTGACACTGACCGGCCACTATTTCTGGCCCGGCGTCATCATGCTGTCTGATGCAACCTGGAACAAGCTTTCAGACGAAGACAAGACAGCCGTTGCAGAAGCCGGTCGCGAAGCCACGACAGAAGCTTATGCTCTTGCAGCTTCCCAGGAAGCTGAAACCGTCACATTTCTTGAAGGCGAAGGTGTCACCATCAACAAGCTTGGTGATCTGGACACCATGAAGCAGAAGACCTCCTCCGTGGTCGACACCTGGCTTGCCAAGGATGAACTGATCGGTGAATTCGTGAAGGCATTCGGAGAAGGAAACTGAAAATGAGCAGCACACGCGCCTATAACTGGACTGACATGCCCCGTGAGCAGGTCAGACCCGGAGTATCCCGGTCCGGCTTTCGCGGAGACGGAGCCCTGATGGTGATGAACTGGCTTGAACCTGGAATGGAGAAGAAACCCCATTCCCATCCGTTCGAACAGCTTGCCTATGTGGTCCAGGGGCGCGTGCGTTTCGAAATTGGTGATGACATTGTCGAGGTAGGTCCGGGAGAAGTTGTCCGCATACCGCCCGATGTGGTCCACTGCGGCGAAGCGATTGGCGACGAGGTTGCAATGAACCTGGACGTATTCGCTCCTGCCAGGGCCGATTATGATCACCTCACGTCCTATCAGGACGAAGATTTCAACTAAATATTCCTGACGGTCAGGTGTGCCTGACACACCTGACCAAGGATATCGTATCATCAACGCATCGGGACAACCGGTCTCGGGCCCGGCCAGTCGTGTGCCCAATCAAGCCGGAAAACGCAGAAAGGAAGCGTCATGACATTGCAGTCTGCAACATCTGTACAGCGTCCATTGAGGATTGCCCTGCGTTGGCTGCTGGTTACGCTGGTCGCGGCACTTCTTACCGTAATGACGGTCCAGATTGTCATGCGTTACGGCTTCAACTCCTCCCTGTTGTGGGCTGAGGAAATGTGCCGGTACATGCTGATCTGGTTGACCTTCCTTGCCGTTGTTCTTGCCTTTGAACGTGGGGAAATTGCCGCAATCGGTTTCCTTGCATCCGCCCTGCCGCGCGTCCCCGCACTGCTTGTTACGATATTCGGCATTTCGCTTTCACTGCTGCTTTGCATTCTGCTGACCTGGTACGGCTGGATCTACGCAGAACGTGCCGGCCAGTCTTCAATACCCGCTGTCGGCTTTATCCTTGAAAGTATTTTCGGTTCCCCGGGGCCGGCTGCTCCCGGCCGGTTCTGGGTTTACGTTTCCCTGCCGCTTGGCATGGCGCTGGTCGCCCTTCGCCTTGTTGCAGACCTTGTCATCTGTATCCGTGCAATCGGTGCCGGACAGTCGGTCGAAGATATCTTCGAACGCGACATGCTGGAGGTAATGGAATGACCATTTATCTTGCGGTTTTCGTTGCCTGCCTGGTTTTCGGCATTCCGGTCGCGTTCTCGTTGGGCCTTGCCTCGGTTGCCTACCTTTTTGTCAACGACCAATGGCAGTTGATGATCGGCTTCCCGCAGAAAATGATTGCGGGAATTGACAATTTTGTCCTGCTGACCATTCCCTTCTTCATCCTGGCAGGCAACCTCATGAACTCGGCTGACCTCACCCGTCAGATCGTCCGTTTTGCCCAGTTCCTTGTTGGCCGGGTTCGTGGTGGGCTTGCTGTTGTCAACGTGGTTGCCTCGATGATGTTTTCCGGGGTGTCGGGTGCCGCGACAGCCGAAGCATCCGCAATCGGGGCGGTCATGATACCGGCAATGCGCCGTGACGGATACAATACGGCTTATGCGGCTGCGCTGACTGCTGCCGGATCGATCCTGGGGCCACTAGTACCGCCCTCACTCTCCCTGATCCTGTATGGCGTCCTGACCGGCACATCAATATCCGACCTGTTCCTGGCCGGTATTGTACCAGCCTTCGCCTTGTGTGGCCTGCTGATCTGCTACGCACTTTGGAAAGCCCGCCGGGAAGATCATCCGCTTCCCCCCGCAGTGGAACCTGACGAGCGTCTTGGCCTTGCCGTAAAGGCCCTGCCTGCACTGTTTCTCCCTGTCATCATTGTTGGGGGAATTCGCTCGGGAATTTTCACTCCCACTGAAGCAGCGGCCGTGGCTGCACTTTATGCGCTGGTGATCGGCACCCTGCTCTATCGCACCCTCAACCTTGGACAGATTGCCCAGGCCTTTTACAATACGGCAACGATGACAGCCGGGGTCATGCTCATTGTCGCAATGGCATCGATGACCGCTTTCATACTCGGCATTGAAAACATCCCCCGCATTATTGCCGCCGGGCTTCTGGACATCAGCGATTCCCCCTGGGTGCTGATCCTGCTGCTGAATCTGGTCCTGCTGGTACTTGGACTGTTTCTGGAGCCGCTCGCTGCACTGGTTCTGGCAATGCCGATCCTTAACGAGCTGTTCCCGCTTCTCGGTCTTGACAGCGTCCAGTTCGGAATAATGGTCGTTCTCAACCTGATGATCGGCATGATCACACCGCCGGTGGGGCTATGTCTCTTTATTGTTTCTGCAATCGGCAGACAGCCACTGGAAAAGGTGGCGGTAGCCATTCTTCCAATGATCGCGATCTGTCTGGTTGTGCTTCTTCTCGTCGCCTTTGTGCCGGCCCTGACCCTGACCCTGCCTGAACTAGTGGGAGGTTGATATGACTGAAAAAACCGGATCCAACACTGCAAACCAGTCGACAATCGCTGCTTTTGCAATCCTTGAGGAAATGGCCCAGAAAGGCGAGCCCTCCCGGGTGACGGACCTTGGCAAGGCACTCAACATGCCGCGGGCAAGGATTTACCGGTACCTGCAAACCCTGGTCACCCTGGGATATGTAAGGCAGGACCCGGAGACCGAACGTTACCAGCTTACCCTCAAGCTCTTTCATCTCGGACAGGCCATTGCAGACAGCACACAGCTGACATCGGTGGCCCGCCCGGTCATGTCCGCACTTCGTGACGAGCTTGGCCAGACGGTAACCCTTTCCATTCCTGAGCCGAACGGCATGCGCGTTATCGACATTGTGCGTGTTGAAAGCCCGGTACAAATCATCACTCGCCCCGGCGCCATTCTGGATTTCCATACATCGGCCCAAGGCAAGCTGGCACTTGCATTCGGCAAGTATGACCCGGACAAACTCATCAGCAGCGCCGATATCCGGGCAAAGGTGGCAATGCAGGCTGCCCATGCCCGCGAGTTTGGCTGGGTTACAGCACCTGAAGAAACCCTACCCGGCGTCAACGCCATTTCCGCTCCGGTCTTTGACCTCGAAGGAAATTTCGCCGCGACCATCACGGTCGTCGGCTCAGTGCAAGACATCAAACCCGAACCGGCAGAAATCTATGTGACGGCGGTTACCCGCGCCGCACGCGAGATTTCAAACAATCTTGGATGCATGGAGTACCCGATATGACAAGATATTCTCTCGCCATCGATATCGGCGGCACGTTTACAGACGCTGTCCTGCTTGGCGATGACGGCAAAAGCTATGTCGACAAAACCCTGACAACACACAATAACCTGCTGGAAGGATTTTTCCGCGGAGTTGACCTGGTGACCGAACGTGCCGGCATCGCTCCCCACGAGGTGGATGATGTCGTGGTTCATGCAACGACCGTGGTAACCAATGCCCTGATTGAAAGAAAAGGTCCGCCTGTTGCGCTGATTCTCACCGAAGGGTTCCGCGACCTTCTCTACATTCGCGAGGAACACCGCTACGACATGTACGATCCGCAGATCGAGTTTGCAGAACCGCTGATCCCTTCAGAACGTACATTCACCCTGTCCGAACGCACCTATGCCGATGGCGAAGTCGGACTTGAGGTCAATCGCGAAGAAGTTCTGAAGATCATCGAGCAGTGCCGGGAAAAAGACATCAAGTCGGTCGCGGTATGTTTCCTCAACTCTTACCGCAACGGAAGCAACGAACAGGCTGTTAGTGAAATCTTCGCGCAAGAGGCTCCCGAGATTTATGTCTCCCTCTCGTCAGTCATAGCACCGCAAATGCGCGAATATCTCCGTGCCTCAACCGTTGCAATCAATGCCTATACCGTACCAATCACGCGTCCGTATCTGACCGCACTTATCGATGAACTGAAAGCCCGGAATTTCCGGCAACAACCACTGATCATGCTGTCGAACGGTGGTGTGATCGGTGCAGAACGCGCTTCCAACATGCCCGTCAGGATGATTGAAAGCGGTCCTGCTGCCGGGGCCCTTGTTGCTTGCTACTTCAGCCGGATATTCGACATTCCTGATCTGATCTCTTTCGATATGGGGGGAACCACCGCAAAAGCATGCATGGTGCAGGACCATGAACCGCTGGTGACCGGTACATTCGAGGTCGATCGGCGCTACCGTTTCAAGCCCGGCTCCGGCATGCCTATCACTGTCCCCTCCATTGACATGATCGAGATTGGTGCAGGTGGCGGATCGATTGCTTCAGTGAATGACCTGGGACTTTTGAAAATCGGCCCGGAAAGTGCCGGCTCAATGCCGGGGCCCGTGTGTTACGGACGAGGCGGCACAGACCCGTGTGTGACGGACGCCGATCTCGTACTTGGTATTCTTGCAGCAGACCGTTTTCTTGGCGGAGACATGCAACTGGACCTTGAGGGTGCACAAATAGCCTATGACAAGCTCGGCGAAAAACTGGGGCTGTCACGTGAACAGGCAGCCTGGGGCGTGTTTGAAGTCGTATGCGAACAAATGGCTGCGGCAACGAGAACCCATGCTACTGAACGCGGTATTGACTATCGCGGCCAGCCACTTCTGGCTTTTGGTGGCGCAGGTCCGGTTCATGCATGCATGGTGGGCGAACTGACGGAAAGCCCGAAAGTTATCTACCCGCCACTTGCCTCGGTTCTTTCTGCATTTGGAACATTGGTGACCCCTGCCCAGATCGATCTGGTTCGCAGCCATGTCTCAACCCTTGGTGACTTGGACTGGTCCTCGGTCGAAACCGTGCTTGAAAGCATGATTGAAGAAGGCAGTGCCGCCTTGAGCGAAGCAGGGATTCGCAAGGAAGACTATACCTTCACCCATGCAGTCGAGATGCGTTACCTCGGACAGCAGTCGGAAGTGCGTATCGAGCTGCCTGAAAACCCTTGCGATAACAGGGATGCAGAAGCCATACGGAGCCTTTTCGAAACAGAGTACGAGCGACAATACGGCCTTCGACTGGACGGCATGCAGATTGAAATCGTCAACTGGCTGGTAACTGCTGCCGGTCGTCAGCCCGATCGCTCCGCTTCGAATACGGATATGCAGGATGGCGGACGCGGTGAAGAGACCCGCCCGGTCCACATCAGGGGCATCGCGACCGAGGTACCTGTATGGCGCCGCGATGCCATTACGGACAGCGACACAATCGAAGGTCCGGTCATTATCGAAGAACGCGAGACAACCATCTTTGTGCTTGAGGACTGGGTTGTGCACCGGCACGAAAGCGGAAGCCTGGTGGCCGAGAAAAGAACATCTGGAAAGGGAGCAAACTAATGGACGGCGTCGAACTGCAAATCCTCTGGTCCAACCTGATCGGCATCGTCAGCGAGCAGGCCCGTGCGCTCCAGCGCATTGCCTTCAGCCCGATTGTCCGCGAAGCTGGTGACCTGGCAAACGGCCTGTTTGATGAAAAGGCCCGCATGGTTGCGCAGGCTGTGACCGGTACGCCCGGCCATATCAACTCTCTGGCTGCGGCTGCCAGCAATCTGCTGGAGAACTGCGACACGGACAAGCTGGAACCAGGCGATGTTCTGATTACCAATGACCCGTGGATGTCCGCCGGGCACTTCTTTGACATTACGGTGCTTTCTCCGATTTTCCGGGGCGAGCGGATCATTGGATATGCCGGTTCCACGATTCACCATTCCGACATAGGCGGATACGGCATTGGCTCCGGTGCCCGGGACATTCATGAGGAAGGTCTGTGGATTCCTCCAATGAAACTGTACGAGAAGGGCAAGCCGAACGAGACCCTGTTCCAGATCATAAAGCGCAATGTTCGCACGCCGGATGCGTTGATGGGGGATCTGGGAGCCCAGGTTTCGTCAGGCATGATTGCTTCCGACCGGTTGAACGCGTTGTGCGACCGGTATGGTCTGGACGACATTTCCACATTGTCCGAGGAAATCATAACCCGCTCGGAAAAGGCGACCCGTGACGTAATCCGGAAACTGCCCGGCGGCACCTATCACGGAACGTCAACATTTGATGTCCCCGGAGGCGAGGAAATCGTTCTCAAGACAGCAGTGACGATCGATGCCGAAAACGGTGATATCGAGATTGATTTCGCTGGTTCATCCAGGCCGTCATCCATGGGTATCAACGTGGTTCCCGCCTATACCCACGCATATGCAACCTTTGCTGTCCGCTCCTCACTCAACCCGGACCTGCCAAACAATGCAGGCAGCCTTGCGCCAATCCGTCTGAAACTGCCCGATGAATGCGTGGTCAATGCGAAATATCCTTCACCGGTCAACGCACGACACGTCGTCGGCATGTATGTACCCTTCCCGATCCTGAAAGCACTGGCCCAGGTGGTGCCCGACAAGGTCGTGGCGGAAGGCTCAGGTGCTGTCTGGACAATCCAGATCCAGGGCAAGGACAAGGACGGAACCCCGTTCACCTCCTCCATGTTCAACTATTCCGGGGGCATGGGTGCCCGTGCGGGCAAGCCCGGCATTTCCGCTGTTTGCTACCCGACCGGTGTTTCTGCTGTACCTGTAGAGGTACTGGAGGCCTCTTACCCGATAGCCTTTACCTGCAAGGAACTTGCCCATGATACGGGCGGCAAGGGCAAACAGCCGGGCGGAGATGGACAACGCATTGGCTACCGGATGAGAACCGGGCGAAACTGGCTCCTCAACACGATACCTTCCCGCCTCAAATCGGGACCGGAAGGACTGCTTGGTGGCGAGGGTGGCGCTGCAGGCGTTTTCCATATCAATGGTGAACCCGTCTCGGACACCCGCAAACGCGAGATGCAACCCGATGACGAGGTCTTCATGATCACCCCGGGCGGCGGTGGATACGGAGCAACAAAATGAGTTTCCGCAAGCAATTCGCGTCCCGCCTCAGAAGCGGGGCCGAGCTTGCTGGCACGTTTGTCAAAACGCGCGATACCGCCATCGTCGAAATCCTTGCGCAGACCGGTTTCGATTATGCGGTTCTGGATGCCGAGCATGCACCAATGGACCGGGGAACCATCTCGGACATGGCACTTGCATCACGGGCAGCGCGCCTGCCGCTCATCGTTCGGATACCGGAAGCGGGCGGACACTGGATCGCGAGCGCCATTGATGCCGGTGCTGCCGGAATAATGGTCCCGCAAGTATCAGACAAACCGATGGCCGAACAGCTTGTAAGGGCGATGCGTCATGGCGATGGCGGATTGGGTTTCTCCCCTTCCACTGCCGGAGCCGAATTCGGATCGAGGGGGATTGCCGGTCATCTGGAAACCCATCCGGAGGAATGCGTTCTGGTTTGCCAGATTGAAACTCCATCCGCAGTCAAGCAATCAGGCGACATTGCCTCTGTTGATGGTGTTGATGCATTGCTGGTCGGGCCGGTAGACTTGGCAATCGCCGCTGGCACTACCAATCCGGGCTCCGATGAAATCCGGAAAATGTGTGAGACGGCGATCACTGCCGGCAAAGCCTCGAATACATCAACAGGCCTGTTCTTGGGAGATCCGCGCGATGCTTCCCGCTGGCGGGAAACCGGAGCTTCCCTGTTTGTACTAGGCACAGACCAGTCGATGCTGCGCACCATTGCCACTCGCAACCTTGAGGCTTTTCGCGCCAGCTGATCAGAACACTCTGTTTCAGAAATACACCATTTGTTTCAGGCACTTGCGCAAGCAACCTGAATCAATTCCAAAAGCCGGACAAGCCCTTCACAACCAGGATCAGCCGTTGCGCTGTTCTTCCTGTACTGCTGCCACTATTTTCCTGCGGGAAGCAAAGGCACTGCGCGAGATCGCAATCACCGTCACGATCGCAGCAGTCCAGAAGAACCATGTAATTGGCCCCCGGAACAGGACAGCAAAGTCACTGCCGGACATCAGCATGGACTGCCGGAAATTGTCCTCCAGCAGAGGTCCCAGGATGAAGGCAATCAGGAATGGTGCGGGCGGAATCCGGTGTCGCATCATCGCGTATCCCACCCATCCCATCGCAAACATGACAGCAACATCGAACAGGTTGTTGTTGACGGCAAACACCCCGAAAACACACAGGACAAGTACGGCGGGCATGAGTATCCGCTTGGGAACATCGGCAACATACTTGAAGCCGCGGATTGCCACGGAGCCGATGAAAAACAGGAAAACGGAACTGACAATAAGACCGATGAACAAGCCATAGATGATATCGACATTGAGGACGAACATCATGGGACCGGGTTGCAATCCGTGAATCATGAATGCCCCGAGAATGATTGCGGTGATCACATCACCGGGAACCCCCAATGCCAGTAGCGGAATAAGCGTTGCACCTGCAACACCGTTATTGCCCGCTTCGGACGCGGCAACCCCTTCGATTTCCCCTGTCCCGAACTTTTCCTTGTTGGGTGATTTGCGCCTGGCTTCCGAGTAACTCAGGAAGGCGGAAGGGGCTGCTCCGATACCCGGAATCGAGCCCATGAAAACACCGATCAGGCTGCCACGCACAATCGACTTGAAACTGGCAAAATAGTCCTTCAGCGTTACCCATTTCGCGCCAAGCTTGCGCGTCTTGCCGATATGGGCAGTCGGGTTCCAGGCCATTGCTATGATTTCTGGAATGGCAAACAGGCCGATCAGCACGGCAATGAAATTCAGCCCGCCCATCATGTTGGGGTTTCCGAAAGTAAACCGGTTGGTGCCGTAAACAAGATCAAGGCCAATGGTTGCAAGCAGCAGGCCGAGAATTGCAGACAGCCCCCCTCGCAAAAGGCTTTCACCCGAGACCCCGGCGATAATCGTCAATGAAAACAGAATGAGCGCAAAAAACTCGGGAGGTCCGAAATTGAGTGCAAACGAGGCAAGCCATCCGGCAAACAGGATGAGTGCCAGGTTTGAAATCAGGTCAGCGGTACAGGAAGCCCACAGGGCCATTCCCAATGCCCGTCCCGCTTCTCCCTTTTCTGCAAGCGGATAACCGTCAAGGATGGTGGCAGAGGATGCGGGCGTTCCCGGTGTCTTGATCAGGATCGCCGGTATCGAGCCCCCGAAAATCCCTCCCTTGTAAACGCCGAGCAACAGAAGGATGCCGGTAATTGGTGTGAGCGAGAAGGTGAAAGGCAGGGTCAGCGCAACCGCCATGGTCGCCGACATACCCGGTATTGCTCCACCAATCACACCGATGATGATCCCTGCAAACAATGCCAGGAATGCTTCAAAATTGGCGACAACAGACAGGCCGGCAGCAATGCTGTCGAGAAAACTCATGGCAACCTCACAAATTCACCCTGAGGGATTGCCACCCCTGCAACATGGGCAAAAAAGACATATAAGGCCAGCGGAACAAGAACAGCACAGATGAGTGCAATCTTGGGATGTCTGGTCTGTACGAGAACAGCCGATGCCACAAAGGCAAGCATGCAGGTCCACACCATTCCCAAAACCGGCAACAGCCAAACCATGGCTATCATGATGACAGCAAGACCGAACAGTCTCGCTATGGCAGCAGGACGGTTTTCAGAGGGTTCTTCCAGAACAACGCCGTCCTCGACCGTACGCCACCAGCCCAGTATCAGAAGAAGTCCGATCAGACATGTCAGTCCGGCAATCGTGTAGGGCCAGAACAAAGGGGAAAGAATTATTTTCCCCACATTGCTTGGGGCTGAAACAAATTGCGGAATCGCAAAAACAACAAGAAACAGTGCAAAAACACATGCCGTTACGCCGAGACGCAATTGTAGTGACTTTGATGTCATGCCCCCTCCTGCGAAAAATGCGCCATAACGATAACGGTTGTATGGCGCATTTCCCGGTCAATCAACAAGATTTGCTTATCCCTTGATACGCATTCCCAGTTCATCAGCCAGGGCACGGAATGTTTCGTATTGGTTCTGGATGAAGCTGTTTGCATCTTCCGGGCTCATCACATTGATGATCGATCCGCGTTTGGTCATCTGATCAACAAACTTCTCGTCTGACGCAGCCTGGGCCATCCACTCGCCCCATTTTGCAGCAACATCATCGGGAAGGTCATCCGGCCCGGCAATACCGGTCCAGCCAACAAGCTTCTCAAGGTTTGGCTTGCCGACATCAGCAGAAGTTGGGGCATCAAACCCCGGCACCGGCTCTGCAGTAGTCACAAGCAGCGGCTTGATCTGTCCGTTCGCAACGAAGCTGGCAAGCGCTGACGAGTTGGTGCAAAGGAAAGTCGCCGTACCGTTCAAAACAGCAGTGGTTGCAGCGCCACCGCCCTTTTGCGGGATATGGGTTACCTGGCCAAGCGGGTCTTCGATGCCGAATTCCTTCAGCACCATTACCGAGGCAAGCTGCGGCAGGGAGCCAACACCGGAAGACGCGAAGGTCACTCCACCCTCTTTTGCCTTGGCAATCAGGTCGTCCATGGATTCAATGCCGGAATTCGGCGCTACCGCACAGGCAACCGGATTGATTTCATAGACGGTTACAAAGCGGAAATCGTCAAGCGTGTAAGGCAGCGTTTCTTTCATCGCAGGATTGACCGAGTGGGAGCCCACGCGTGCGAAAAGCATTGTGTAACCATCAGGCTTTGCGTTTTGCACGGTGACGGAACCGGTAGCACCACCGGCACCGGTTACATTTGCCATGACCAGCGCCTTGCCAACAGCCTTGCCAAGAGGTTCGGCTATCGTACGTGCAGAAATGTCCGTGGCACCACCAGCACCATATGGGATAACCATGTTGATCGGACGTTCAGGATATTCAGCAAGGGCTGCGGTTGCAGACAATGCAATGCCGGCTGCGCCAAGCAGTCCGATTAGTTTGGATTTCATGATTTTGTTTTCCTCCCTGTAACTCGATACCATCACGCTTAAATGCGTAAATATCTCTCCTTGACAATTTGTATTATTAAGACAAACTTTGAAAAAGCAATATATTCTTACATCTTTTGTTGATTTTTCTTACAGTTAAGGATCGCCCGCATTGTCGATACGAATGTTGAGAACCCTGGTTGCGGTGGATGAACACCAGACCTTCTCTGCGGCTGCCGATGCGATCTGCGTAACCCATGCTGCGGTCAGTCAACAAATGCGCACACTCGAAGCCGAGATGCAGGTTCCCCTGTTCGACCGCACCAAGCGCACACCCGAACTGACCCCGACCGGCCGGGCCATTGTTGCCAAGGCCCGTGAGGTCTTGAGGGCCTATGACAACATCGTCCCTTCTGTAGTTGGCGACGAGGGGTTGCATGGCGAAATCGTGCTGGGAACTGTACCAACCTCCCTTACCGGACTTGCGCCGCTTGCCATATCCATACTCAAGCAGAAGTTTGGCGGCCTGCATGTTCGGCTGCAACCCAACCTTACCTCAACACTCGTCCTTCAGATTGAACGTGGCGGAGTGGAGGCCGCGATTGTTTCGCGCCCGGCTACGCTGCCCAACGGGGTCGGCTTTCTTGAAGTTGTGGAAGAGCCTCTCGAACTGCTCACTTCGATGGAAGTCGAGGCAGATGATGTAATTGAACTGCTGCGAACCCAGCCCTTTATCCGTTTCAGCCGGAATGCCGTAGTCGGAAACACGATTGAAACATGGCTGCAATCCAGAAACATCAAGGTCAGCGAAACCATGGAACTGGAAGGCCTTGAAGCGATCTCCAGCATGGTGCTGGCCAATCTCGGCATTTCCATTGTCCCACGCCCTTCTGTCAAAACCTGCAACCCGCTGCCACTCAGGCACATGGAACTGCCAGCGGACGCTCCGGTCAGACAACTCGGTCTGGCCTATGACCGAAACAGTCCGAGAAAGCGCCTGATAGAGGAAATACACCAGGCGCTGGTCGAATCTGTTGCCCGTGGCGTCTTTCACCCTCCCAGCACCTCCGAAAAAGACAACTCATGACAGGTAAAGAAGTGTTTTTCCTTCTGCTTGGCGCTTCCGCCGGCGGTTTCATCAACGGGCTTGCCGGATTTGGCACGGCTCTTTTTGCCCTTGGCTTCTTTCTGACGGTAATGACGCCGGTTCAGGCAGTATCACTCGTCATTTTGCTGGCCATTGTAAGCGGCCTTCAAGGAGCGTGGATTGTGCGGCATTCAATCGCTGACAACCCGGCACGGCTTATGCGGTTTCTGTTGCCGGCCCTTGTCGGCATTCCGATCGGCATCACCACCCTGACTTATATCGATGCAAAACAACTGAAGCTGGTCATTGCCATCTTTCTGCTTGTCTACGGCGCCTATTTCACATTCAAGAGCAACCTGCCGAGCATTGACCGGCGAACGCCACTGGTTGATGCAGTGGTCGGGTTTGCCGGTGGTCTTTTGGGGGGGATGGCGTCCCTTTCCGGTGCCTTGCCTACCATGTGGTGCTCCATGCGAACCTGGACGAAAGGCGAAACACGTGCGGTGCTCCAGCCCTTCAACATTGCCGTGCTGGCAGTAACCGCTGCCATGCTTGCCTTTCGCGGTGTGTATACACAAACCACCCTGCTCTATTTTGCAATCGCCCTGCCCGCCAGCATGATCGCCGCACAAGTCGGCATCACCATTTTCAAACGGCTGACCGACCAGCAGTTCCGGCGAATGCTGATCGCAATGACCTTCATCGCCGGGACCATCCTCCTGTTGCGTGAACTATTGTGAAGAAGTGACTGTTATGAAAATCGACTTTTTGGAAGTCTCCGCCTATCGCATTCCCGTGAAAAAACCGGTCGCCACATCCTTTGGTGTGATGCGGGACCGCCCTGCCGTTTTCGTCAAGCTCGTTGCCGATGACGGCAGTTTTGGCTGGGGCGAGATTTTCGCGAACTGGCCTGCTGCGGGCGCAGAGCACCGCGCCCGGCTCCTGGTTATGGACATTGCCGATATCCTGTTTGAAATTGACGGGGAAACACCGGAGAGTTTCTGGCAAGAACTGGATGCGAAAACCCGCATTAGGGCTGTCCAATGTGGAGAAATCGGCCCCTTCGACCAGGTCATTGCCGGGCTTGATACGGCGATAAACGACATTGCTGCACGCAAGGCCGGCCTGCCCATGGCAAAATACCTGAATGGTGAAAATGCCCGCCGGTCTGTTCCGGTCTATGCAAGTGGCATAGCCGCATATGCTGCCGATGAAGAAGTGGCACGCGCGCGGGCTGAGGGCATACGAAACTTCAAGTTGAAAGTCGGTTTCGATACCGATTCCGACCTTGCAACACTTGGCAGGATCTCTACCGGCCTGTTGGAGGGCGAACGGCTCTTTACTGATGCAAACCAGGCATGGGATGTGACACAGGCTGCCGATTTTCTGGCAAAAGCAGAGGCCTTCGGCCTTGGATGGATTGAAGAACCGATCCCCGCCCGCAGCAAGCTGGAAGACTGGAAGATACTCGCCAGCAAGACGGAAATACCGATCGCTGCCGGTGAAAACATGGTTGGAGACACTGTGTTCGACGAGGCAATCGCCTCGGGAGTGTTTTCATACCTGCAACCCGATGTCGCAAAATGGGGTGGCATATCGCGTTGTTATGCAACCGCCCGCAAGACACTGGATGCAGGGCGTATCTATTGCCCGCATTTTCTGGGCGGGGGTATCGGGCTGATCGCCTCTGCACACCTGCTGGCAGCGACCGGTGGTGACGGTTTGCTTGAGGTGGATATCAACCCCAACCAGCTGAGGGATGCGTTTCTTGATGGTGAGATGGTCAATGGTGAATGGCAATTGCCGGAAACACCGGGCCTGGGCATTGAACAACTGCCTGAAGAAATCAGCGAGTTCCAGACCCTGACCCTAAGCCGGACACGAAACTGAAATCCTGGAAAAGGAACCTGCCTGTGTACAAACTGTATTATTTCAGAGGCGCTTCGCCACTTGCGGTGCATGTACTGCTCGAGGAGCTTGGTGTGGATTACTCACTCGAGGAAATATCCATGCCCGACGGAGAACACGAGTCCCCCCGCTATCTAGCCATCAATCCGAAAGGACGATTGCCTGCACTGGAAACACCAAAGGGTATTTTGACAGAAAACCTTGCGATCCTGGCCTATCTTGCCGAAACCCATCGCAAGCCAGACCTCTTCATTGAGGATCCGTTCGAGTTTGCACAAGCGCAGGCACTCAACTCCTATTTTGCATCAACCCTGCACATTGCCTATGCCCATGGCAGGCGGGGCAAGCGATGGTCGGATGATCCGGCCGTTATCGAAGGCATGAAAGTGAAGGTTGCTGAAAACCTCAAAGCGGGTGCGGAACTGATCGAAAACCATCTGCTACGCGGCCCATGGGCGATGGGTGAACGCTATACGTTCTGTGACCCCTATCTCTACATGGCCGAACGCTGGATTGACACGGCAGAGATCGATCTTTCTGGATACCCGAAACTTGCCGCGCACAAGGCGACCATGCTTGAACGGCCCGCTGTAAAAGCTGCTCTGCAAAAACAGGAGCTGTAAAGCAATCAGGAGGCTTAGATCACCTCGTCTGAGCGGTTGTCTGTTTCACCATAGCGTTTGAGCGTCGCCGGTTTGGTACCCTCATAGACCCGGTCGATGTTTTCGGCAATCTTGGCGTTCTCGCGTTCGAAGAGGCACTCTCCCTTGAGGTTCGACGCGACAATGAACGGACCCATCTTCTTGCAACGGATGACCCACATGGCTTGGGCCAGACCGAGTTCATCCACCCAGTGCACCGCCTCTACATTCTCGATACCGCGGCCAAGCAGTGCACCGGTACCGTAGCCAACCGTGGAGAGATAAACAGCCCCGTTCGGCACGAAATAGCTTTTGTAATCCTTGGAAGACATGCCCCCCTTGCCAATAATCAGCTTTGCCCCGGATTTTGCCATCCACTCCGGCAGCCATTTGGCAAAACGGAACGATGCAGTGGCCGTAACGGCACCCATTTCATAAGTGCCGTCTTCGTTGATGCGGGCAGCCGGTGAGCAATGAAAGTTTGCGGCACTCTGCGAAGGCAGTTCCATTGGAATGTTCGCCTGCTTTTCGAGTGCGCGCATGTAGACACCCTCACGGGCCGTGTACATCAGCCCGTCGAGATAAACGATATCGCCAAGCCGCAACGCGGCAATGTCCTCGTCAGTGGGTGTCGTGGAAAGCGTGATCTGGCGCGGCTTCATTCTGCAGCCTCCCGGGCGTTTTCCCATTCAACGGTTTCCCGGCGCTGGTAATCCGTAAACCAGTCCGGATCGGTGCGGTGCTCAACACGGCCATCCCCATGAATTCTGGCAACAGCACGCCGCGAGGAAAGGCAGAAGGCATGCACAGACATGGGAAGTCCGCCGGTATGGCAGTAACCAACCTCGATATTGCAGTCGATGACCATGTTCTTGCCGACAAACCCCATCGCCCCCATACCGATGGAGTTGCCCAGTTCTTTCAGTTCGTCTTCAAGTTCGGCGATTTTGGGATCGGAATTCCGGCTGCCCACGATGCGCAACACCGAGGCGCGCTTGCCGAGGGTCATGCAGATATCCTTTGATCCACCGAGGCCAATCCCGATGATCGCCGGTTGGCAGGAAAGACCTCGCTTGCCGAATGCCATGAGGCTGTCGAGATAAAAACGCTTCACGCCCTCAATGCCGTCGGACGGAAAGAGCATCCGGTAATCGGTTCCGAAAAGGCCGCCCTTGTGAACGGTTATGAGATCAATCCATTCGCCGCCCGGTTCGTAGCCGTATTCTATTTCCGGGGCACCTATACCGATATTGTTGTTGTGGTCGGTCCGCCAGAGTGGATGAACCCGGTTGGGCCGAAGCGGAACGCCATTGGTGGCACTTGCCGTTGCCCTTCGCAACGCAGCCTCCAGAGCAATCGGGCCGCCCTCAATCTGCGTTTCATTACCCATTTTGACGAACCATCGGGGAACCCCTGTGTCCCCGCACATGGCCCGGCGGTCTTCTTTCGCCGCTTCGTAATTTTCGAGCATTGCTTCCAAGACGAAAGAGGAAAGGTCTCCTTCTTCCGTATTTGCAGCCTCTTTCAGCCCGCCAAGATAATCCTCGGGTATTTCGATTGCCGCCTTGTCCATCAGTGTTTCGGCGGTTTTCTGTATCAGGTCTATGGAGATCATTCTGCAGCCACCAGTGTTTCGGGTTCATCTTTCGGAAGAATGGTTTCGCCCGGTTTTACAATAGTAAACTGTACAGGTTCCCGGGTCACTTCAACCCCGTCCCCTGTCTGCCTTGCCTGCGTGAAATAGCTGTCAGCCATGTCACCAGCATCGGGGAAATCCTCCCGGTAATGCGCACCACGGGAATTTTCGCGTGCCATGCCTGCTTGCGCAATAACCTGCGACACATCACAAAGAGAACGCAGATTGAGCCAGTCATGCCAGGTCAGGTTGAATGCCAGATTGTCACCGGACACACCGGTTTCCATCAGTCTGTCGGAAATATCCGCGATCTTGGCCAGACCGCGATTCATGCCGGTTGCCGTACGCATCACACCGACATCCTCCCACATTGCTTCCTGGAGTTCCTTGCGCAGCGGCAGCACCAGTCCCGGTTCCCTGGAAAACGGATGAACAGCCCTGCTGATCTCCGAAGCCAGAACGGTTTCATCCGGTTCCCGCAAACTGGCCATGTTGCGAATGTCGGCCCCCATGATGTCGCCTGCAATACCGCCATAAACAGTTGAATTGGCAACTCCATTGCCACCCAGACGGTTGGAACCGTGCGCGCCCCCCGCATCCTCTCCGGCAACATACAGGCCTTCAAGCGAAGTACGGGTGTCAACATCGACAACAACACCGCCCATGAAATAATGGGCCGTCGGCACCACCTCCACCTTGCCCGCCGCAAGGTCAAACCCGCAATCTTCGCAGCGCTTGACCATGCCCTTGAATTTCTTGCGGACATTGTCGGGGCCAAGATGCCCCATCGAAATGAATACCCCTTCCTGGGTCGGGTCGTTGTTCTTGCGCATTTCCGCAAAAATTCCCCGGCTCACAACATCACGGGTCGCCCGTTCGCCTTTGTCGTCATAGTCGAACATGAAGCGGTTGCCGGCATGATTGACCAACTGGCCACCGGCGCCGCGCAACCCCTCTTCAAGCACCGTGCCGGTCATCCGGGTGTGCTCTCCGGCAAGCAGGCCTGTTGGATGAAACTGGACCATTTCCATGTCACGCAAGGGCAAGCCTGCCCGCAGCGCCATGGCAAGACCGTCCATCGTCTTGTCTCCCGAAGGCGTATGATACTTGTACATGGTCGGCCCGCCGCCAGTCGCCATCAGAACCGTTTTGGCGCGTACAAACCGGAATTTTCCGCTCCGCATGTCAATCATCAACACGCCGGATATCGCCGCGCCATCACGGGAAGGGATCAGCCCGATGGCGCGATGTTCTTCAAGTTTTTCAACCGGGCGAGCAAGAACCTGTTCCATCAGGCGGTTGATGATCTCAATGCCTGTCAGGTCACCCTTGTGCACGGTACGGTCTGCGGTCTGCCCGGCAAACGCTTTCTGGTGGAGCGTTCCGTCTTCATTGCGGTCGAAAAAGCAGCCGATCTCGTTTTCAAGCTCGTGGATGCGGACTACTGCCTCCTTGCACAGGCGCCACGCCATGTCCTGGTTCGGCAACCATTTGCCGCCATTGATCGTGTCCATGAAATGGCGCTCAACGGTATCGCCACCGCCGAGTGCAACATTGTAGCCGCCCTGCACCATGCGTGTGCAACCGCACTTGCCGATCAGCCCCTTTACGGCAATCGTGATCCTTGTACCTTCGGGGGCCGATTGCTGTGCATGAAGTGCCGCAAAAAGTCCGGCACCTCCCGTACCAAGGATCAGGATATCTGTATCGTGACGTTCTATTTCGCTGCCTGAAACCATGATTACACCGCCTGAAGAAAAAACGTGCCTGAAATGAAGAAGGCAATGCCGACCGCGCCCGCCGCCAGTGTTTTTTGTGGAGCACTCCAAGGCAACCATTCCAGTGCCATCAGCCTGAGGCCGCCAAACATGTGAACCGCAAGCAGGAAGACAAGGCCGAACTCCGCCAGCTTGACAATCACCAGATCCGTAATTGCAATGAAGGCATCAAACTGGGCGGCATCCGTAATGGCCAGCGCCAGCATCCAGAAATGCACGGGCAGAAACAGTGCAAGCCCGATCCCGGACCACCGGTGCAGCATGTAGGCCAGCCACAGGGGGTGGGTTCGCTCCGGCCGCATCAAAGCAGCGTTACGGCCATGACTGCCCGCCCTCCCAATGCCAGCAAAGCCGCGCAGATCAGGGCTGCCACTGCATTCAGCAAGCCCCCCTTCAATCCTGACCACTCGTGCAGAATGGTTCGCAACCCGATCGAGGCATGGATTGATACGGCAAACACGAATGTACCGTAAAACAGGAACCAGAACACAGAACCCTGTGTGCGGCCAAGTATTTCAGCCGCGCTGAGCCCGCCCTGGACTGCATATATCATGACCGCGATGTGACCGAAGACAAGTGGCGCCATGAGTAACGCTGTCAGGCGTTGTGCCATGTACAGACGGAATTCCAGCATTAACGCCTCCGCCTGAAAAGGTTTTTGGCAGTCTCGCGCTTCAACCCCGCAATCGCCGACATCGGATCGAGTTCATTGGGACAGTAAAGCGAGCAACTTCCCATGGAGTGGCAGGAATGGCACCCGCCATCGCGGGATACCGCATCAAGGATCGCCTGTCCGTTTTCATTTTTCTGGTCATTGTAAAGTGTCCATGCCCGCTGAAGTGCAGCAGGCCCCAGATAGGCATCATTGTTTGCCACCGTGTCGCAAGCCGCATAGCAGACTGCACAATTGATGCATTCAATACCTGCATTGGCCCTGTTGCGCTCCTCGTCATTGGGCGTAACTTCCTGCATCGGGTCATGGCGTGTTCGTGTCGGATGGTGATACCCTTCAGCATCAACCCATTTGTCAAAAAACGGTGTCATGTCTGCCGCGAGGTCCTTGACCACCGGGAGATTGCGCAAGGGTGCAATCGAAAGCGTATTTTTCCGGACGACTTTTTTGACATGGGTACGGCAGGTCCAGCGCGGTTCACCGTTTACCATCATGGCGCAACTGCCGCACATGCCGACCCGGCAGGCAAAGCGGTAGCTCAGCGTCGGATCAGAATTCTGCTGTATCCATGAAACAACATCCAGCACGGTCTGGTTTTCATAGGCAGGCACTTCGAATTCCTGCTCAAACTGCTCACCGCTGGTTCCCCGGCTGACCGTTACCTTGAGAGTGTTGTCTTTTTGATCCACTTGAATTGCTCACCACACCGCAAAAATCGTTTCCGGACTTTATAACGTTGAGATAAAGTAACAGAAAGGAAATTTTTATTGAGCCTATTGTAAATAATACTTACGATAAAGCAAACAATATGCTCGGCAGGGCAAAGTTCCAGACACAAGGAAAATCAGAAATGGATCTCGAGTACAGGTATGGAGAGACGATCAAGACGGACAGGCAGTCCGCACATGCCGAACTGCTGAACACCATGCTGGACCGGGGTTCCTGTCGGAAATTCAGGAAAAATGCAGTGCCACGCGATCTGGTCAATCTCGCCTGCGCTGCTGCCATGGCCGCTCCGACAAAAAGCGACCTTCAACAGCGTGACATCATTCTGGTCGACGACCCGGGACTGAAAGAAGAAATTGCAGGGCTTGTAAGCGGGCAGACATGGGTGGCAGATGCCCCGTCACTCGCCGTCTTCTGCGGCAATAACCGTCGACAGCGGCTTGTCCACTCCATCCGCGGCCACCCTTTTGCTAACGACCACCTCGATGCCTTTTTCAATGCGGCCGTCGATGCAGCCATTGCCCTTTCCGCATTTGTAACGGCTGCCGAAGCATGTGGTCTTGGGTGCTGCCCGATCAGTGCGGTAAGAAATGAAGCCAGCGAGGTTAGCAAACTGCTGCACCTGCCGGACCATGTCTTCCCTGTCGCCGGGCTGGCATTCGGATACCCGGAAGCAGACAAGCCAGCAATCAGCATGCGTCTTCCCCTCTCCGCCACCGTTCATGAAAACTCTTATAAAGATCACGACATTGCCGCCGTCATCAGCACTTACGATGACAGAAGGGAAAAAGCCCAACCCTATGGCCAGCAACGCGCAACCGGGCATTTTGGAAAAGCGTCCTCCTATCCCTGGTCAGAAGACAAGGCCCGCCAGTATGCCTTGCCAGAGAGGGAAGACTTTGGCCAATTCGTGCGTTCAAAAGGCTTCAATCTGGACTGACAATCCAGCTTACGTTTCGTCTTGTTTCAATGTCTGGCTGTCATTCCCGAAAGTTCTGTCCGGATGCACCGGAATGCTGACCCGCTGCAATACATTGCGCAACTGGAGAATGAATGCTGCAGATGCCGGACTCAGCGTCCGGTTGGACAGACAGGCATGCGATATGTCACGCGTTACTCTCGGAGTATTCAGGGCAATGGCAACAATGCCCCTGGCTTCTGCTCCAATCAGTGCACTGCGGGGCAGAATTGCCGTTCCCAGCCCTTTCGCCAGCATACCGAGAATGGTGGAAATCTGTTCAACTTCCCAGCGTGGCCTGTACGTGATGCCAGCCTGTTCAAACCCGCTATCCGTCAATTCCCGCAAGCCGCTGCCGCGCACAAGTGCAACCGAGGGATGACGTTCCGCATCTGCCCAGGAAGGGCTGTCAATTCGGGTCAATGCATGATCGTGCCGGCACAGGATCATCAATTCTTCCTGAAACAGCCTGGTTACCCGCAGATCAGCAGAACTCGAAGGTATCGTTCCGATCGCGATATCCACCTGGTTCTCGCGCAAACGCTGCAACATCTGTTCCACGGTGACATCCGAAATCTCTACATGCACATCGGGATATTCTTCATTGAAGTCGGAAATCGCGTAAGGCAGCAGGGATCCGGCCATGTGGGGCGGACTGGCAATGCGGATCCGGCCACCACGCAACTCGGCAAGGGCGCGTACTTCGGAAACCGCGTTTTCCAGTTCCCGCAAACTGCGTGAAGCACCTGCCTGAAACGCCATTCCGGCTTCAGACAGACAGACCGTCCGGGTTGTTCTGTCAAAAAGGGTCGCACCGACATTCTGCTCGAGATCGCGAATGGCTTGCGAAAGGGTCGGCTGGCTGAGACCGATGCGATCTGCCGCCTGTGTGAAGCTGCCGGTATCGGCAAGTGCCAGAAATCCCCTGACCTGACGAATGGTGATTTTCATGTGTATCCTGTTTGACTGGCTTGCTATTTATAGAAATATCCAATGAAAATATACAAAATATCGGATAACTTTAAACCGGATCATCGCCTACACTGACAGGAAGGAGTTTTGGGGGACTGCGGAGGAGCAAGCAGTCCGGTCAACAATCCGCATTGGCTTGCCGGGAGGAATGGTCATTTTGGAAACGGTTTTTGCCCACTACACGCAAAACGAGCTTGATCGCGCGTATGACCAGTCCATTCTTGTTCCAAATGTTGCCGATTACACATATCGCTGGAACGAAGCCAGCAGGCAGTATCGTCAGTCATATCCGCCCGTCACTTTGCGCTACGGCACTGGCGATGATGAGCAGATAGATGTCTATCCGGGAAATCCCGGTGGCCCCGTACATTTCCACATTCATGGTGGCGCCTGGCGGTCTCTCAGCCGTTCAGAAAGCGGTTTTGTGGCAAAGGGGCTCGGCAGCAAAGGCGCAACCGTTGTCGTTGCCGGTTTTTCGCTGGTCCCGAACGTGACACTACACACACTGGTTGACCAGGTAAGACGTGCCTGCCTGTTTGTACACAGCACGCTGCAGGGTGCCGAGAGGGTTTTCATCTCCGGACATTCATCAGGAGCACATGTTGCACTTTGCCTGCTGGATCCCGACTGGTGGCAATCCTCCGGCATCGGCCCGGATGCAATTGCTGGCGCAGTACTGTCAAGCGGGCCATATGATCTACAACCGGTCAGGATGAGTGCAAGAAACAACTACCTGAAGCTGTCGGAGGAGGATGCCGAACGACTTACACCGGTAAGGCGGCTTGGCAACGAATTACCGCCTGTCAGCCTGTTCTGGGGCGATGGCGAACATGACGAGTTCAAGCGCCAGTCCATCTATCTGTCCGAGCAACTTGGCAACCGGGCTACCGCCACTGAAATTGCCGGCCGGAACCATTTCGACATGTATTCGGATTTTGGTGATCCGGGTTCAGCGATTGTCCGGACGGCGCTTGACCAGATGCATAAACAGGGTTGAAACAAAAAAGAGAGAGGGAAATGAAATGAAAAAGATCATAGCTGCATTGGCACTGGCATTCTGCGTGAATGCACAGGCAAAGGCCGAACCGGTTGCAATTGGCACCCTGCCACAAGGCTCGCTCGGGTTCTCAATAGCAAGCGGCATCGCACAAGTCGCTTCTGAAAAGGCTGGCATCAACGCCCGTGCGGTTGGCCAGGGTGGTTCATCGGTTTTCATCCCCGCCCTCAATCGCGGAGAAATTGCCTTTTCCACCTCAAATACATTCGAGGCAGTTTTTGCTGTAACCGGCACAGGCAATTTCGAGGGTCGCCCCAATCCGGATGTTCGCGCAGCCGCGTTCATCCAGCCCTTTGCGGTCGGATTGATGGTTTCAGCAGACAGTGACATCCAAAACGTGACAGACCTGAAAGGCAAGCCGTTTCCTGTCGGCTATGCCCGCCAAAAACTGGTAAAGGTCATTCAGGATGCAATCTTTGAAGCTGCCGGCATGTCGGAAGCGGATATCGAAGGAGTGCCGGTTGCCAACTTTGTCGAAGGTGCAGGACTGCTCACACAGGGCACGGTTTCTGGCGTCCTCTTGGCACCTGGTTCCGGCGTGGTCAAAAAGAACCATGCCCTGAAACCGGTACGCTTTATCTCCGTTCCTGAAGGCGAAGAAGCCGCCAAGACAATACAGGAAAAACTCCCCGGCAGTTTCATCCGCGAAGTAAAGCCGTCCAAGCGCATGCCCGAGATTGCCGAACCGGTAAACCTGGTTGGTTACCAGTATGCATTGCTGACAAACAAGGATGTGAGCGAGGAAACCGTCTACAACATGGTCAAGGCGGTATACGAGAACAAGGAAATGCTCGTTGGTTCCCACGGTTCTTTCCGCGGGTTTGATCCGGCCAAGATGGCAACACGGGCAAAACAGGTTGAATTTCACCCTGGCGCCATTCGCTTTTACAAGGAAATCGGCATCTGGGAATAACGGCAGGTAAAGAGACAGGACATGTCGCATAACCCGCAGACCCGCAGGGATTGGACCGCCATGTTTTCAGCGGTTCTTTCCAATCTGCTGGTCCTGCTTGCCGTATGTTGGGCAGCGGGAGTTCACCGCACGCTGGGAATACAGGTCTATACCGAGCAGTTTCTCGCGCTCATGCTGGCGCTCGCTCTGGCCCTGACCTTCCTGAACAACCGGCTTCCTGTCCTGCCAGCGGTTGACTGGCTGCTTACAATCCTGGCCCTTGCAGGCGGATGCTGGCTGGCAGTTACCTATCCGTGGCTGTCAATCGAGTCGTCAATAAATCCTGCCATCGGCCTGCCAGCAGCCATTCCGCTGCTTGTAACCCTTGTGGAAGCCTTGAGAAGGGCCGGAGGCCTGCCCCTGACCATCATAATTCTGCTGTTCCTTGTCTATGGATACTTCGGCAGCAACCTATCAGGAGAGTTCCAGGCACTAGCAGTTGCCCCCGAACGGCTGACCGTACAACTGGCTCTCGATACCAACGGAGTATTGGGAACGCCGCTCTTCATAGCGGCCACTGTGGTGGTCGTCTTTGTTGCATTCGGGCGCCTGCTTGAACATTTTGGTGGCGCTGATTTTTTCACCAGGCTTGCCGCGATTGCGATGGGTGGTTTTCGTGGTGGCGCAGCCAAGGTATCCATCTTGGCCTCTTCGCTTTTCGGATCGATTTCCGGCAGTGCCGTTTCAAACGTTGCCACAACAGGGGTCGTGACCATCCCGTTGATGAAACAGTCCGGTTTCAGGGCACGTACCGCCGCCGGGATCGAAGCAGTGGCTTCCACCGGGGGACAACTCATGCCGCCGGTAATGGGGGCATCTGCCTTCCTGATGGCTGAATTCCTGGAAGTTCCCTATTCCGAGGTTGTGATCGCAGCCATCATCCCTGCCCTGCTGTATTACCTTGCACTGTTTTTTCTGGCCGATCTGGTTGCAGCCCGCAACGGCATTGGCGGCATTGATCACGAGACAGGCGATCAGCCGGTACCATTGATGCGCGGGCTCCCTTTCCTGTTGCCTTTTGCTGCACTTGTTCTTTGCCTTTTCGTGCTCAATTATCCGCCTGCCCTGGCCGGGCTGGTTGCAGCACTTGTTTTGCTCGCCGCAGGGTTTTTCCTTCCCCGCGGTCTGTCATTGCTGAAACCTGCCGCGCTTTGGCGGGCAGTGGCACAGGCAGGCAAACCCCTGTCCCAGATACTGGTTATTACCGCAGCAGCCGGCATTGTCATCGGTGTACTGAATGAAACCGGCCTGAGCTTCGGCCTGACAAGTTCCCTTGCCCGGCTTGCCGGTGAGAGTGTCCTTGGTCTTCTGGTTCTGTCCGCCCTCATATCGATCGTTCTGGGCATGGGTATGCCGACAATCGCCGTCTACGTGTTGCTGGCAAGCCTCGTTGCCCCTGCCCTTGTCCGGCTGGGTATCGAGCCGATTGCCGCTCACCTGTTTGTCCTTTACTTCGGAATGATGAGCATGATCACGCCACCCGTTGCCATTGCGGCTTTCGCGGCAGCAACGCTAAGCAATTCAGACCCAATGCGGACAGGCTTTGAAGCAATGAAGTTCGGCTGGCCAGCCTATGTGCTGCCCTTTGCATTTGCCATCAATCCGGCGCTGATCCTTAACGGGACAGGAGCAGGACAGTCCATACTGGCCATTACAACCGCGACCATCGGTATTCTGGCTGTATCGATGGCCATAATCGGTCATGCGAAACGACCATTGTCCCTTCCGGTTCGACTGGTCATCTTGCTTGCAGGCATCGCATTTATTGCCTGGCCGTTCGTGAAGATCCTCTGATCGGGAACCGTCTTATCCCCGGTCACGTATGGCAGTTGCAAAAAAAGCCTTGCAGTATTCACGAAACAAAAGCTACTAATTACGACATAAGCCATCCGTTTTACGGAGCATGAACGAGAGAGCGCGATGTAACTGCGTTGATCGCCGCCGAAGGTGAAAACACCCATAATCTCTCAGGCAAAAGGATCGTTCATGTTTAAGGCACTCTGGAAAGTCGGGCTTGTCCCGCGCCGAAGGTGTTAAGTGATCGCGCAAGCGGTCGCGAGTCTCTCAGGCACATGACAGAGGGGTTTGGGCAACGCAACCGCGTTGCCGGGTCCTGATGCGTGTCGAGAGGTCATATGAAACGAACGCCGATTTATGAACTGCATGTCGAGCAAGGCGCGAAGATGGGGGAGTATGCCGGCTGGGAAATGCCGCTTTTCTACCCGCTTGGCGTAAAGTCGGAACATCTACACACCCGTGAGAAAGCCGGTCTTTTTGACATCTCGCACATGATGCATGTCGAGGTGACCGGCAAGGATGCTGGCGCCTATCTCGGGCATCTTTGCCCCTGTGAACCAGCAAGCCAAGAGGTTGGCCAGGCCCGCTATACGTTTTTTCTGAACGAAGACGCAGGGATCATTGATGACCTGATCATCACCCGTCTGGCCGATGACCGGTATCTTGTTGTGGCCAATGCGGGCTGCGCGGAAAAGGATTTCGCCCACATGGAAGCCCATTTGCATGGCTTCGATGTATCGCTCAACCGGCGCGACTGCGGTTTCCTTGCCCTGCAGGGCCCCGAAGCTGAAGCCGTACTCTCCGATGCCGGGTTTGCGGTGGACAGCATGCGCTTCATGACAGGAACAGAACCCTCGCAAGGATGGTTTCTTTCCAGAACAGGCTATACCGGTGAAGACGGCTTCGAAATCGCGATGCCGTCCGGTGAATTGCCTGAATTTGCCGTAAAACTCTCCGGTGACCGCCGGGTGGAATGGGTTGGTCTGGCTGCACGCGATTCCCTGCGGCTGGAAGCAGGCCTTTCCCTTTATGGTCAGGATCTCGATGAGACCATTACCCCGCATGAAGCAGCCCTGATGTGGGCAATCCCGAAAGAATTGCGTGAAAACGGAAAATTCGTTGGTGCAGATGCACTGGCCAACAAACTTGCTGCAGGCAGAACCAGGCAGCGACTGGGACTGCTGCCTGATGGACGGCCCGTTCGCGCTGGAAGCACGCTGGTGAATGAAGCAGGCGAGGAAATCGGCACGGTTACTTCGGGTGGTTTTGGACCGACCCTGGGTGCCCCGATGGCACTTGGCCTGGTCTCATGCGATGCAGCGGACAAGCCGATCTTTGCAGACATGCGCGGAAAGAAAGTGGCAATGACAAGAACCACCCTGCCCTTCGTGCCCAACAATTACAAACGTTAAACCGGAGAGAGTTTCATGGCTGACATTTATTTTACCGAAGAACATGAGTGGCTGAAAGTCGAGGACGGCGTTGCCACTGTCGGCATTACCGACCACGCACAGGAGCAACTTGGCGACCTTGTATTTGTTGAACTTCCGGACGTGGGCCGCACCCTCAAAAAGGACGAGGAGGGAGCAGTTGTTGAATCCGTGAAAGCAGCCTCGGATGTGTATGCCCCCGCATCCGGTGAGGTTGTTGAAATCAACGAAGCCGTCAGCAGTGAGGCCGAACTGGTCAACCGTGAAGCCGAAGGCAATGGCTGGCTTTACAAGATGAAACTGTCAGACCCTTCCGAACTGGAAGGCCTGATGGACCGTGAAGCATACACAAACTTTATCGCGTAACCGGAGACAGCCATGACTGTTGCACCATTCATCAAGCGCCATATAGGCCCGTCAGAAGCTGATCAGCGCACCATGCTGAACAAGCTGGACATGGTCTCGATAGATGCACTGATTGAGCAGACCATACCCTCTGACATTCGTTTCAGGGACAGGCTGGACGTACCGGAAGGTATTAGCCAGGAAGCAGCGCTTGCCGAACTGAAGGCTGCAATGGACCGGAATGTCATTGCAAAACCGATGATTGGGCAAGGCTATCATGGCACCCATGTGCCGCCCGTCATTCAACGCAACCTGTTTGAAAATCCGGGTTGGTATACATCCTACACGCCATACCAGCCAGAGATCAGCCAGGGCCGTCTTGAGCTCCTCTTCAATTTCCAGACCCTGATATCCGAACTCACCGGCCTGCCCGTGGCAAATGCATCGCTGCTTGATGAAGCAACCGCTATTGCAGAGGCAGCAGGCATGGCCCTGCGTCACCACCGCAGCAAGCGTACCCGCATCGTTCTTGCGAATACACTGCACCCACAAACCGTCGACGTGCTTGAGACACGCTGCGGCCCGATGGGCATGAGCGTCGATGACGGAGAAATTGATGATACGGTAGCAGCAGTAATCCTCCAGATACCCGATACGTATGGTGAAATTGCCGAGCCGGCAGAAATTGTGGCCAAAGCCCGGGAAGCAGGTGCGCTGGTCGTTGTATCATGCGACCCGCTGGCACTGGTTGCCATGGATCAACCCGGTTCATGGGGAGCCGATATTGCGGTTGGTTGTATCCAGCGTTATGGCGTACCGCTTGGCAATGGCGGACCCCATGCCGCTTTCATGGCTGTCACGGACAAGCTTACACGCCTCATACCCGGTCGTCTTATTGGCCAGTCGATTGATGCACATGGCCGCCCGGCCTACCGCCTTGCCCTCCAGACGCGGGAACAGCATATCCGCCGCGAGAAAGCCACGTCGAACATCTGTACCGCGCAGGCGCTTCTTGCCAACATGGCAGCAGCCTATGCCATCTGGCACGGCCCGGCAGGCCTGACCAACATCGCCAGCCGGGTGCACGCTCTTGCAGCGCGGTTTGCCGCAAGTGTCAAATCAGGCGGCTTCGAACTTAAGAATAACCGCTGTTTCGATACGGTCACGGTTTCTGTACCGGGAAAAGCGGAAACGCTCCGCAATGCCGCCGAGAAACAGGGTTATCTCATCCGCGCAATCGGTAGCGACCTGGTTTCGGTTGCCTTCGATGAAACCTCCACCGATGAAGACCTCGAAGCCCTTTGCGAGCTGTTCGGTTGCAAGATGGTGAATGGCGAGCAGGACAGCGATCTTTTCAAGCGTGACGCAGACCGGTTCCTGTCACAACCGGTTTTCCACGAACATCGCTCGGAAACCGAGATGATGCGATATCTGCGCAAGCTGATGGACAAGGACCTGGCGCTTGATCGTGCCATGATCCCGCTGGGCTCGTGCACCATGAAGCTCAATGCCGCAGCTGAAATGATGCCGGTCAGTTGGGAAACAACCGGCAACATTCACCCGTTCGCACCGGCGGCCCATCGTCAGGGCTATACCAGCATGATTGATGATCTTGATCGCTGGCTTTCAAGCATAACCGGCTTTGCCAGAGTGTCCTTCCAGCCGAATGCGGGCAGCCAGGGCGAGTATGCCGGACTTCTGGCAATTCGCCGCTATCACGAGGAACGGGGCGAAGGTCATCGCAACATATGCCTTATTCCTTCTTCGGCTCACGGCACTAATCCGGCATCTGCCCACATGGCGGGTTATGAGGTAGTCGTCGTTGCGGCTACCCAGGAGGGAGAAATCTCTCTTGATGACATGAAGGAAAAGCTTGAGAAGCACGGCGACAATCTTGCCGCCCTGATGGTGACATACCCGTCAACCCACGGCGTGTTTGAAGCAAGCATTCGTGAAATATGCGAGGCTGTTCACGGCAAGGGAGGGCAGGTTTATCTCGATGGCGCCAACCTCAACGCGATGGTTGGCCTTGCCCGTCCGGGCGATATCGGTGCTGACGTCTGCCATCTCAATCTTCACAAGACGTTCTGCATCCCGCACGGGGGTGGTGGCCCCGGAGTTGGGCCAATCGGCGTGGCCGAACATCTCGTACCTCACCTGCCCGGCCATGTTGAGGAAGGTTCGGACAGTGCCGTGGCTGCAGCACCTTACGGGTCTGCATCGATTCTGCCGATATCGTGGATGTATATCCGGATGCTCGGGGCGGAAGGGCTGCAAAAGGCCAGTGAAATCGCGATCCTGAGTGCCAATTACCTGGCAGCGTGTTTGCGCGAGCATTATCCAATTCTCTATACCGGGAAAAACGGCACCATCGCCCACGAGTGCATTCTCGATGTACGCCCCCTGAAAGAGAATGCCGGAATATCCGTCGACGACATCGCAAAGCGGCTGGTCGATTACGGATTTCATGCGCCAACCATGTCATGGCCGGTGGTCGGAACATTGATGGTCGAACCAACAGAATCCGAACCATTGAAAGAACTGGACCGCTTTGCCGAAGCGATGATCGCCATCCGCAAGGAAGCAGCGAAAGTTGAAAGCGGCGAGTGGCCACGCGATGACAATCCGCTCAGCCATGCCCCCCATACTGCCGAGGATCTGCTCGCTGATGAATGGAACAGGCCCTACACAAGAATGCAGGGCGCCATGCCGGCAGGTGTTTCGCCGGATGCCAAATACTGGCCGCCGGTTTCACGGGTCGACAATGCACATGGTGACCGGAACCTGATGTGTACCTGCCCGCCATTGGAGGAACTGGCTTCCTGACAAAAGGGAAGTCCAAGCCTGACAAGCCCCAAATCCGCCATCAGGTCAGATGGCGGATTTGACAATCATCCATATACCCATTGCGACCATGAACAGGTTCTCCGTCAGGGATACAAAGCCAAGCGGTACATTGCTGTTGCCGCCGACACAGGCGCATTTGATCTCCCGGCGGTCAATGTAGACAGCCTTGAACACCGATACAGCGCCCACTGTACCGATAAACAGCATCACGGGTGCCGCAAGCCACAACAATGCACCGGCAAGCATGAGAATGCCGCCCAATGCTTCGGCAAACGGATAAACGCGCCCGTATGGCACCCATTTCTGCGCCAGCAGGTCATAGTTGAGGAACATCGTGGAAAAGCTCTCCACATCCTGCAATTTCTGCACTGCCAGAAAACAGACGGATATGGCGACAAACCATTCCAGTGACCGAACGGTAACCACCGAACCGAGCGTCGCATAGCTCAAGCCAAGCGCCATCAGCGCGGCAACCGAAAATATGGCAATTACCGGTTGGTAGCTTGTCTCGCCTTCCTGTTTGACATCTTCACCGAAATGTTCGCGAAGGCCGTCATATCCCCCTACCCGTTCTTCTCCAATCCAGATTTGGGGTGTGGTTTCAACATCATGTTTTTCCTTGAACGCGTCTGTTTCCTCCCGCGTCTCCAGATGATGATCGTCGACTGTGTATCCCTTGCTTTCAAGCAGGTGTTTGGCCTTCAGCCCGTATGGGCAAATATGGTCCTCCATAACCATCCGGTACAATGTTGCTGTCCTGGACATAAGTTATTCCCTCAATTGTTTTGTGTTCGTCTTTAGTTTGACAAATTCACAATCCATGTATTTGTTCCAGTTACTAGAAGGTCAAGGAAGCAAAATGAACATTGGACAGGCTGCGCAGTTTTCGGGATTGCCTTCGAAAACAATACGGTATTACGAGTCTATCGACCTGGTGGTGCCGGACAGGGCCGGAAACGGTTACCGGGATTATTCGGAAAAAGATGTGCACCAGCTTTCTTTTGTGCAGCGGGCACGATCGCTTGGATTCTCGATTGAGGAATGCCGCCTGCTGCTTTCCCTCTACAGGGATGACCAGCGTGCCAGTGCAGATGTCAAGCGTCTTGCTCTCAACAAGATTGACGAGATTGAACGAAAGATATTGGAACTTCAGTCATTGAAGACGACACTGTCAAAACTGGCAAAACATTGCCAGGGAAACAACAAGCCGGATTGCCCCATCATTGATGACCTTGCCGGTAGCACAATCACCTCGAATTGAACTTTACGAAGATTTTGACCTTGCGCTTGCTGAAGCCCATGCGTCAGAAATCTGCCACAAATCCGAACTGGAGGAACATGTGAAAGACTTTAAGTATATTATTCCGGGCCTCTTTATGCTGGCGGCAACCGGTGGCATTGCACTTGCCCATTCCGGTGCAACAGGAATTGTAAAGGAACGCATGGACATGATGGGAGAGATTGCCGATGGCATGAAGATCATCGGTGGTATGATCAAGGGCCAGAAGCCCTTTGATGCAGACCAGGCATCCAGCGCCGCAGAAAGCATTGCCAAACACGCTGCCACCATGCCCAAGCTCTTCCCGGAAGGCACTGCCACGGGCACCAGTGAGGCACTGCCGGCAATCTGGCAGGACTGGGACGAATTCGTAAGAATAGCCGGTGATATGGAAATGCGTGCCTCAGAACTGACAGCAAAAGCAGCTGATGCCACTGCTGTTGCAGATATCAGGAACGAGTTTTCACAGGTTGCACAAACATGCAGTGCCTGTCACCAGAGTTTCCGGCAGAAGAAATGAACTTCGGATTTTTGGTGGGCATTACCAAGACCGGGTGAACTACCCGGCCGGGTCGGTGCGGCTTGATGAGGCGTATTGTTCGGATTTTTCATAGTAATCCTCAAACCCGATCCGTTTGCGAAGCTCCATGAAATCCATGATGCCTTCCCGTCGGTCATCACCCATTGTTTTCAGTGTGGCGACCATTGCCTGCATTGCAGCCGCCATCAGGCTTAGGGGATAGGCGGCAATACTGTACCCGATATCATGCAGTGCGGCATTGGGAAGATCAGGCGTCTCGCCTCCCTCAACAATGTTTGCCATTTTCGGCAGTGGCAGGGATTGGCAGACTTCGCGCATTTCTGCTTCACTCTTTGGCGCTTCCACAAACAGGATGTCGGCACCGAGCTCGGCAAATTTGGCAGCCCGTTCAATGGCTTCTGCCAGCCCGTGTTCATGGCGGGCATCGGTACGTGCCAGGATCAGTATATCCAGCCCTTCCTCACGCAGTTCTTCTCGCTGGTCTGCCGCAGCCCGGATTCTGTCGAATGCCTCTTCCCTGCCAACCACAGCCTTGCCCGGCGTATGTCCGCAACGCTTGGGCGACAGCTGGTCCTCGATCATCACCGATGCACAACCCGCCCTTGCGAACCCGTCCACCGTACGGCGCACATTCATCGCGTTTCCATATCCGGTGTCACCATCCCCGATCAGCGGAATGTCGATTGCTCCCGTGATGTTGCGGGCCTGGTCAAGCACTTCCGAATAGGACATCAGGCCAAGGTCCGGCGCTCCTATCCGCGAGGCGGACGCAGCAAAGCCCGACATGAATGTCAGTTCATATCCTTCCTGCGCTATCAACTTGGCTGACAGGGCATCGAAACAGCACGGCATGACATGGCACTTGTCCTGTTCGAGAAGCTTGCGGAGACGGGTTGCGGGGTTTGCTTTCGGCATAAATCCTACCATTTGAAGGGAACATAAAGAGCCATGTCAGGGAAGATGTACAACGCCACCACACTTGCCAGCATGATGAGAAGGAAGGGAATAACCCCGCGCGAGACTTCACCCAGCCCCGTTCGGGCCACCGCCTGTATGACATAGAGATTGAGCCCGACCGGTGGCGTGATAAGGGCACACTCAACCATGATCACCACATAAACACCAAACCAGATCGGATCAAAGCCGAGTGCCAGCGCTGCAGGCAACAGAACCGGCACCATGATAAGCACCATTGAAAGGGCCTCGAACACCAGCCCCATGAGCAACAGGACCACACTCACTACCAGAATGAAGAGGATCGGACCGTCAATATTGTTGGTGATGAATGCCGAGATATCCTGGGGAATCCGGTAAAGGGCGATAGCCTTTCCGAAAATCTTGGCACCCGCAATGATCAACAGGATTGCAACTGTGGTCACCATGGATTCAAAGGCCGCTTCCTTGAAGCCCTGCCATGTCAGCGTGCGCAGCATGAAAACGGTTATCAGCAGCGCTGCCGCAAAACCCACTGCCGCAGCTTCGGTAGGCGTAAACGCGCCGCTGTAAAGACCGCCAATGACAATCGCCGCCAGCAGAAATGGCGGGAACGCCCTCAGCGATGCATCACGCCGTTCTGTCCAGCTGGCAGCATCAACGCGCTGGAACTCCGGAGAACGCCAGGCATAGATCATTGCGTAAACAGTGAAAGCCGCGACCAGAACAAGACCCGGCACAATACCGGCCAGAAACAGGGCAATCACGCTTTCTTCCGTAATGAAGCCGTAAACGATCATCGGAATCGAGGGCGGGATAAGAATTCCAAGGGTGCCCCCCGCAGCCAGCAGACCGTAGACAAAGCGCTTGCCATATCCCCGCGATATCATTTCCGGGATGGCAACTGTGCCGATAGTGGCAGCCGTCGCGACTGATGACCCGCTGATTGCCGCAAATATCGCACACGAAAAGATGGTCGCAACCGCAAGTCCGCCCGGCCAGTGGCCAACCCATGCCTGAACGGCAGCAAACAGGTCCCGTCCAACACCTCCCTTGAGCAGCACATTGGACATCAGCAGGAAAAGCGGAACCGCGAGAAGTATGAAGCCGTCAAGCGTCGACAGAACGGCCTGCGGTGCCATCAGGGGCGAGAACCCGCCCAGAATGAGCATGCCAAGGCCAATACCGCCCAGTGCGTACGCAACCGGAACTCCGATCAGCAGCAGTCCAAAGAGAATGAAAAGGATGATTGCGACTGTCATTCGTGACCTGCATTTCTTTCAGGCGCACCGTGTTTGACCACGCCGACAAATTCGACAATTGACTGAAGGGCAAGGAGCGCAAACCCGAACGGTACGGCCAGTTCAACAATCCAGACCGGAAGGTTCAGCAAACTGCCCGTGGTGCGGCCACGCAGGAAACTGTCATGGAAGATTTCCCACCCATAGGCTGTAACGACCACGGAAAATGCGAATACCACCAGCAGCGCCAGCAATTCACACACTTTTTGCAGACCCGGACCGAGCGTGCCCGTAACCGCAGTCACGGTGATATGGCGGCGAACCGACAATATCCACGGCATTGCAATGAGAGACCCCCAGATCAGGCACATCTGGCTGAGTTCAGCCGCCCAGATTGTGGGAGCAGTGAAGAAGTAGCGTGCCGTGACCTCATAGGTCAGCATCACGCCGGTAGCAGCAAACAGACATGCCGCTATCCACGCCAGCAACCGCACCAGATGGTCCAGTGTTTTCACCTGAAGGCCCTCCCCTGTAACGCCATCCCCGGATGGTCCGGAGATGGCAATGCGAAAAGCACAAGCTTAAAGCTTGTTGGCTTCGTCCATCAGTTTTTCACCGAGGTCACCAGCGGCCTTCTTGTAGTTTTCATAGACTGGAGAAGATACCGATTTCCACGCCTCAATCTCTTCATCCGTTGGCGTGTATATGGTCATGCCGTTATCCTTGGCAGCTTTGTAGGCTTCTGCCTCGATTTCAGACATGGCATTGCGAACCGCGTCATCGGCTACCTGTGCAGCTTCCTCGATCGCTGAACGATGCTCGTCGGAAAGGCCATTCCACCAGTCCTGGTTGACCACAACCACAAACTCGATATCGGCATGGTTGGTTACGGTAATCGTGTCCATGACTTCCCACAGCTTGCGGGATTTCACCCCGGACACACCGGTCATGCCCACGTCAACTGTACCGCGTTGATAAGCAAGATACTGCTCCGAACCGGAAATCAGTGTCGGTGCGCCGCCTGCAGCAGTCACAAAATCACCCAGCGTCTTGCCGAAGACACGTACCTTCTTGCCTTCAAGATCAGCCGGCGTTTTGATCGGGCCGCCCTTGGATAGCAGGATCGCACCACCGTAAGCCTGCCAGTAAAGGATTTTTCCGCCCGTATCAGCAACAGCCTCTTCGACTGCACTGCGGATTGGTGCGCCCTTGCTGACCGCCTTGCGCACTTTTTCTTCGGAGTTCAGCAGGAACGGCATGTAGAAAAGGTCAACAGCAGGAACATCGCCTACATAACGGGTCAATGAAGCCACACCGGCTTCGATAGCGCCTGAACCGACAGCCTGGGGAACTTCCTTGTCCTTGTACAATTGTGCAGAGTCGTAAATCTCCACATCAATCTCACCATTGGTGCGTTCCTCAACCTCTTTTTCAAAAACCAGCAGGTTCTGGCCAAGGTGAGATTTCAATGGCAGTTGCAGTGAAACACGCATCTTTTCGGCTGCAAAAGCAGATGTGCTGAGCGCAGATGCAAGCAACGCGGCACCGATCATTTTTGTGAAAGTTTTCATTGGTCTTCCTCCCAGATGTAGCGAACCAAGCCTGACAGATATCAACATATCGTGAGAAATTGCAAGCATGCATCAGGGATTAAGTGGATGTTGCCACACAGGATTTGGAAAAGCCCGGCACACGAACTGGCAACCCGCAAAAACGAACATGCAGTTACGATACAAACTGAAAGAAATTACGGCCTGAACTGCAAAATCCGCAAAGGAAAACCGGCGTCAGCCAGCCTGCTGGATATCACCTGATTCCGGGCTGTCATCGACAACATTTACAAAGGAAACACCCAGATAGGGCCCCTTTTCCCATTGTTTTCTGACCCGCATGAGATCAGGAACAGCCGGAGCCTTGATATCGAACTCGTCAGGCAAGTCAGAACTGACCGGCAGATGGAGTCGCATGCCGGATGTTGATACATCCTTGATCACACAGTGGCACTGGAACTCACCATTGACGCTCACAGCTCCCGAAAATGCAGAACTGATGCGCTCTGCCCGGCGCTTGTCGGCCTGAACCTTGAGTATTTTTGCTGTCGTGACTGGATGATTGAACATGGAATTTGCGGACTGATTATCGTTTTCCGCAAGCTATCGTTTTTAGTCTAAGATTCCGTAAATACATTCGGAAGAGTTTGAGCGGTTGTCAGGTTTCTTCATGATTTGTGAAATTTTTGTCCATTTCCCTCGCCTGCCTCGTACTTGCAAACAGCAATTGGAAGACATAAACGGAAAGCTGAGAAGATTTTGGAGTTCCCATGAAAATCGGCATTCTACAGACAGGCTATGTACCTGACGACCTTTCACCCAGATATGTTGAATATCCGCAGATGTTCATGCGATTTCTCGATGGGCAGGGCTTTGACTGGGAAACATGGGCTGTCCTTGAAAACCGTTTTCCGGACAGCATTCATGACTGTGACGGCTGGCTGATTACCGGGTCCAGACATGGCGCATATGAAGATCATGAATGGATACCTCCGCTGGAGCAGTTCGTCCGTGATGCATATGCTGCGGGTGTCCCCATGGCAGGGATCTGTTTCGGACATCAGGTCATGGCCCAGGCACTTGGTGGCAAGGTCGTCCAGTTTGGCGGCTTGTGGGGTGTTGGCAAACATGTCTATGACACGCCGAACGGCCAGATCGCCCTTATGGCCATGCATCAGGACCAGGTCGTGGAAATACCCGATGGTGCCCGAACCATTGCTTCGTCGGAGTTCTGCAAATATGCGGGTCTTGCCTATGGCAATTGCGCAATCAGCTATCAGCCACACCCGGAATTCTCGATGGAGTACACCCGTGACCTGATAGAAACCCGCGCAGGTTCGTCAATACCTGCGGATCAGGCTAAACTGGCGCTGGAGCATATCGAGGGCGATCTGGATGCTGACCGGATCGCAGAAGAAATAGCGGCCTTCTTCAAGTCGGCACGATCGTCACAAGCGGCAGAATAAAAGCCGCCTGCAACATTGGCAGACGGCTTTCAAACACAATTCCCGTATTGATCGTTCGGGCTATCCGGTAAGCAGCCTCGGAAGCCATAAGACGATACCCGGGAATGCTATCAGCACACCGACCGTGATCACATCCGCGATAAAGAATGGTGAAGCACCACGAAAGACTTGTTGCACGCTGATATCGTCGCGCACCCCTGCAACAACGAAACAGTTCAGACCTATCGGCGGCGTGATCAGGCATAACTCCGCCATCTTCACAACAATGATGCCGAACCAGATCGAGATCTCATCAGCGGTCATGCCGAGAGCGGCCTCTTCTGCCGTAACACCAAGCCCGCCATTCAATGCAATAACCGCCGGAAAGGTGACCGGAAGTGTCAGCAACAGCATGCCGATCGCGTCCATGAACATGCCAAGAATGACATAGGCACCGAGGATCAGCATCAGTGTAATCATCGGCGATTGTTCCAGGGTTGATATCCAGGCCGCAAAAGCGCCGGGAAGGTCCGCAAACCCCAGATAGCGAACGTAAATCAGCACACCCCAGATCATCGTGAAGATCATCGCGGAAAGCTTTGCCGCCTCCATCAATGCGCCCTTGAGCTGTTCCCACTTCATGCCTTGCGCAAGCGCAACAACAAAGACAACGAACGCACCAAGTGCACCGGCTTCCGTCGGGGTTCCGTAACCGCCGTAAATGCAGATGATTATGATACCGACAACCGCAAAGATCGGAAATGAACCCGGCAGCGCTTCAAACCGTTCCTTCCAGGTGAAACCGCTGACGGGCGGCCCGAGTGAAGGCTTGAACCATGCCATACCGCTGATCAGCGAAGCGTAAATGAACGCGGAAACGAGACCCGGAACAAATCCGGCCAGCAGCAATTGTCCGACCGAACTTTCGGTAATGATTGCATAGATAACCAGAATGGCAGACGGCGGAATAAGGGATGCCAGTGTTCCCCCTGCGGCGACGACACCGGCAGCAAAAGCCTTGTTGTACCCTTCCTTCAGCATTTCCGGAATTGCGATGCGGGCAAAAACCGCAGATGTGGCGACAGAGGCTCCTGAAACAGCCGCAAAACCTGCTGTCGCAAAAACGGTTGCCACCGCCAGCCCTCCGGGCACCCAGCCGGCCCAGCGCTTTGCTGCCTCGAACAGCTTTCCTGTAAGCCCCGCATAATAGGCCAGGTATCCGATCAGGATGAAGGTCGGTATCAGGCCGAGCACATTTGAAGCCGTTTTGGAATGCGGAATTTGCCCGGCAATCTTCAGTGTGATCCAGAATCCGCGCTCAACCCCCATCCCCTTGTCAAATGCAAAGATGATGAAAAGACCGGCAAGACCGATAATCGCACAGGCAAACGCGACACGGACGCCAATAATGACCAGAAGGACAAGAACACCCGCCAGAACCAGTGATACTTCAATCGGGGTCATTTCAGGTTCTCCCCCTCAAGACCGGATACAGTTTCAGCTTCGCGCTTGGTCTGCTCGGCAACATCCTCGATCAGCGGTACGGCGACAGGCTCGTCGGTTTCGTTAGCCATTGCCTTGGCATAGGCAATTACATGAACCAGGAGACGAACCGACAAGACCCCGAACATGATCGGAAACAAGATCTTTGTCGGCCATGTCGGCAGATTGATATCGACTGTGGAATCCCCCAGCATAATGGCCCGTTCGGCATGGTCCCAAGAGCCATAGGTAAGCATCAGCGTCACAATCAGCATCATGAGAACACCGAGAAACTCGGCAAACCACAAGGCCCGTCCCTTGAGCGTTCCCACCACGATGTCCATGCGAATGTGACCGCCCAGTCGCTGGCAATAGGCAATGCCGAGGATTGCCACCATCGGAACGGCCTGCTCCATGTAGTCAACATAGCCGGGCACCGGATATCCGAAATAGCGGCCCACAATATTCCCCACGGCAATGAACATTACCGCGAGTATTACAAGCCCTGCCAGCAGGTTGAGAATTTCTTCAAGTTTGAACAGACCCTGATCAAGCCGAGATATCAGCGATCCGTCGGTCCGGACATTTCCCGTAGCCGCCACAACACCCCCCTTTTGCCCGATATACAATCCTGCCCGAAAACCGGGCAGGATACAAAATGGAAAGGGCCTCCCTGCGCAGACAGGGAGACCACATGCAGTTATTTGCCGAGCGTGTCGTTAACGAGCTGATAAAGCTCTTCAGCAGGCACACCGGCTGCATTCATTTCCTTCATCCAGGCTTCACGAACCGGTGTTGCAGCCTTTTCTTTGAATGCTGCAATCTGTTCATCCGTGAACTCGACTTTCTGGACACCTTTTTCCTTGAGAATTCCTTCCCATTTTTCAAGAAGCTTTCCGTAATTGTCGAGATAGTGCTGGATTGCTTCTTCCTTGGAAGAGTCCAGTGCTTCACGATGTGCATCCGGGAGCGCTTCATAGGCATCAGAATTGACCACAACCGGGCAGTTCACAGTGCCAGGGTTCAAATTGGTCGTCCACCACTTGGCAATGTCGATCGTTCGGAAGGCAAGATGCGCATGCTGGGCAAAGGAAACCGCATCAACCACACCGGATTCAAGCGCCGTATAGGCTTCGGTAGCTGTTACAGACGTTGGCACGGCACCAATGGTTTCAAATGCATTGCCAAGACCACCTGTTGCGCGAACGCGCATGCCGTCAAAGCTTTCAAGACCGGACGGGGCATCGCCAACACCGGCAAGGTTGTATTGCGGCATTGGTGAAGTCATGAACAGAACCGCATTCCAGCGGGCAAGGTCTTTCTTGACTGCCGGATGGTCGTAAACGGCATTCGCCACTTTCACTTCTTCCTCAAGAGTGGAAACGCCCAGGAAAGGAAGTTCAAGCACGGTGATGGTCGGGTTCTTGTCACGGTGGTAACCGGCACAGAACTGGGCCATTTCGAAAGCACCGATGGAGATGCCGTCAAGGTTTTCCTTGTTCTTTGAAAGACCGCCATAGGAGATGTTCATGGTGAACTCGCCATTGGTCTTCTCGGAAACCAGTTCGGCAAGTTTTTCAACATGTTCGGTAAAGGCGCGGCGCTTGCCCCACAGTGAAACGTTCCAGTTTGTCGAGGCTGCATATGCCTCAATGCCTGCAAGTGAAACGATGGCAGTGGAAAGAAGTGCGATTTTCGCGATTTTGTTTTTCATCAAGTTTCCTCCAAAATTGTCCCGAGAAACTAACAGGTATCATTGGTAAATCAAATCGGCAAAAATCTGCCACATTGCACCTGTCAGCGGGATTTCAGCGAAAACTCCGCCTGCTGATACCGTACTTCTTCATCTTGGAATTCAGTGTGCGCCGGGGCAAATCCAGTTCCTTAAGCGCAAGGGAAATATCCCCCCCGCATTTCTTGAGGGCCGCCTCGATAACTGTCTTCTCATACTTGTCGACAAGCGTGTTGAGCGGACCTGCGTCTCCGTGTTTCAGACTGCTGGCGTTTTGGGGAACTGTCTCAACCACTTGCTTTTCGGGTTTCCGGGTGAGTGCCGCATCCGGTTGCGCAACATTGGCCAGGTGTTGCAGACGACGCCGGGAAGCGGTGGCGATTACATCCAGAAGCTGCTCCGGTGAAACAGGTTTTGTCAGGAATTCATGCGCACCGAGTTTCATTGCCTCCACTGCCAGCGGAATATCGCCATGCCCGGTAATCAGAATCACCGGGATTTGCTTGTCACGGGCATGTATGTGCTTCATCAGGCTCATGCCATCCAGATCCGGCATGCGGATGTCGGACACCACGACACACGGGTCATTCGGCCGTATGGTCCGCAACAGCAGTTTTGGGTCTGCAAATGCCTGAACCTTCAGCCCGGACAGGGTCAGCCATTGCACGCTTGAATGGACCACACCGCGATCATCATCCACAAAGTAGATCGTGCAAGCCGGTGTTTCCGCTTCGCCCTGGCTCTCAGGCATCCGCTAGCTCCCTGGGTCTGGAAACCGGTTTTGCCGGTGTCGCAGGAAAATCCACCCGGAAGAAAGCCCCGCCATCGGCTGAGTTCTCGCACCGGATGCGACCGCCTGCTTCATCTGCAATCGCATAGCAAAGCGCAAGCCCCAGCCCCACACCGTGTCCCACTTCCTTGGTGGTAAAGAACGGATCAAATAACTGGTCCATGATTTCAGGGGCAACCCCTTCCCCGTTGTCCTGAACAGAAAATCCGACCTCACCTTCCCCTTGCCAGGTTGTGATTATGATCCGGGGCTGTTCGACCTCTGCGCATGCCTGCATGCCGTTTTTCAGCAAATTGCTGAAAAGCTGCTCAAAGCGTATCTGGCTTCCCGTAGCAATGACCGGTACCCGAGAAAGGTGTTTGGTTACCGTGACCCGGTGTTCATCCAGAACCGGACCATACTGCGCAAGAATTGTCTCGACGCAGACGTTCAGGTCAACAGGCTGGCGCCTGGAAACCGGCTTTCTGGAGAACACCAAGAGGTCGGATGTGATCGCTCCCAGGCGTTCGGTCATTTTTCTGATCTCCTGGAAAACGCCGGTTGCTTCCTTCAACCGTTTTTCCTTGACCAGAAGCGAACCGCTGGCAGTGAACATCTGTATGGCGGAAACCGGCTGGTTGACCTCGTGCACAATGGCCGCAGACATTTTCCCCAATGCCGCCAGCCTGCTCGACTGGATGAGTTCGGCCTGTGTTTCTCTCAACCGTTCCTCGGTTTTGCGGCGCTCGCTGATTTCCTGTTCGAGCCGGACATTCGCCTCTCGCACCCGGTCTGCTTCACCCGCTACAAGTTCCAGGCGGTGTTGCTGCAATCGCGACCGGTGATACAAGACACCTGTCGAGGCCAGGCCGCATAGCAGAAACAGAATGGCGGAAAAAACCAGCGCAGAGTTCTGAACAGTACCGAGCGGTGTCAGAAAGTGCAGCTTCCAGCCGATTCCGCTTGTGTCGACCGTCGTTACAATAAACTGCTGGCCATCAAGTGTGATGCTGCCCGAAAAGCCGTTCTTCTCTGATGAATATTCCAGCGGCTTGAGCACAAAACCGGAAAATTTTCTTGTTTCTTCCATTTCGGCGAGGCGTTGCGGGGATATCGGCGCCAGTGTTTTGTAGAGATGCTCCGGGTTGCTCGCCAGAACAACCACCCCGTCCTTGTCGGATATCAGGACATTTTCCCGTGCATTCTGCCAGTCGGCCAGCAATTCGAGAAACTCCACCTTCACAACCGCAACGCCGATCGTCTCTTCACCGTCCCTGACAGCTTCCGAAATGAAGTAACCGGGTCGGCTGGTGGTTACACCTACCGCAAAAAACGTGCTGTCCCCCTCTTTCATCGCATCCTTGAAATAGGGTCGAAAGCTGTAATTGTTGCCGACAAAGGAATCTTCAGTGTCGAAATTGCTTGCAGCCAGCGTATTGGCATTCCTGTCCAGCATGTAGAGAGCCGCACTTCCGGCTGCATCACTGATTTCCTTGAGGTAATCGTTCAGTCCGTCTGCGCTGATCTCATTCCGCAAAAGCTTTCTGGTATCAGTATGCAACCGGGCCACCCTCGGCAGGTGAGAGACCCTTTCCAGCGTTGAACGCAAGCTGGCCCGATAAAGGGTGAGCCGGTCACGCGAGGTGTCAATCGCCTGCTGTTCAAAGCGCGCATGGGCAAGATAATAGCCGGTGATGCTCACCGCCCCGATGATCAGGCTTGCAACAAGTATGTAAATGAAGCGCATGGAAAGCGTGTTTACTCCTCCAGACAGCAACCCTATTCTAATTTGTACAAACTGATCAAGGAGAACGTAATCATGGCCGGGAATGCCCCTCTTCACACGAAGACGGAAGACCACGTCTGTCACATCACCCTTGCCAACCCGGCCAGCAGGAATGCCCTTTCGATTGCCATGATCGAAGCCATTGGTGGGGCACTTGAACAAGCGGACCGTGACAAGAATGTCCGCGCAATTGTCATTCGTGGGGAGGGGCCGGTTTTCTCAGCCGGACATGACCTCAAGGAAATGACGGCTGCAAGGAACCAGCCAGACCGGGGACGGGCCTTTTTTGACCGGACCATGAGGGCGTGTTCGGCGATGATGCAGCAGATCGTAAGCCACCGCGTGCCTGTGATCGCGGCGGTTCACGGCACTGCCACGGCCGCCGGCTGCCAGCTTGTGGCAAGTTGTGACCTGGCGGTCGCAAGCGAAGACGCGAAATTCATCACTCCCGGAGTCAATCTCGGCCTGTTCTGCTCCACACCGATGGTCGCCTTGTCCAGAAATGTATCAAACAAGCATGCAATGGAAATGCTGCTGACCGGCGAAGCTGCATCAGCCAGACATGCGGAAAAGATCGGGCTGGTGAATTGTGCGGTACCTGCTGACGAAGTCGAACCAAGGGTCAAGTCGTTCACAGACCTGATCATCGCCAAATCTGCAGCTATCGTGAAAACCGGCAAACAGGCATTTTACCGGCAGGCTGAAATGCCCCTGCAGGAAGCATATGATTATTGCGCACAAGTGATGGTCGAGAACATGTTGCAACGCGATGCGGAAGAAGGCATCAATGCATTTCTCGAGAAGCGGGAACCGCACTGGCAACACGAATAATGCACCCCGACACTGCTCTTGCTTGCGAAGGGAGCTGTTTTCTGGTTTGCCCGTGCAGAGAATATGAGCGGGGAGTTCAATGACCAATATTTTCAATCAGGACCTGGAACGCAACAACGCCAATTACCAGCCACTGACCCCCCTCACCTTTCTCGAACGCGCCGCCAGCGTTTTCCCAGAACATACCGCAATCATTCACGGTTCGCTTCGCAGAAGTTACAAGGACTTCTATGCCCGCTCACGACAACTTGCTTCCCGTCTCTCACAGGAAGGAATTGGCCGGGGCGATACGGTATCCGTGATGCTTTCCAATACCCCGGCCATGCTCGAGGCCCATTACGGCGTACCGATGACCGGAGCCGTACTCCACTCGATGAACACACGGCTGGATGCAGACATTATTGCCTTTCAGCTTGATCATGCCGAAAGCAAGTTGCTGATCACGGACACCGAATTCTCGCCCACTATCAAGTCGGCCCTCGAGAAGGCAGGTGTGAAACCGCTGGTGATTGACTATGCCGACCCTGAATTTTCTGGCGATGGCGAGCGGCTTGGCGAAACCGAATACGAAGACTTCATTGCCGCCGGTGATCCGGAATTCAAATGGCTGATGCCGAAAGATGAATGGGATGCGATTTCCCTCAACTATACATCCGGAACAACGGGCAATCCGAAAGGCGTGGTATATCACCATCGCGGGGCATCTCTGCTGGCCCAAGGCAATGCACTCACGGCTTCCATGCCGAAACACTCGGTATACCTGTGGACCCTTCCGATGTTCCACTGCAATGGCTGGTGCTTTCCGTGGACCTTGTCGGCAATTGTCGGCACCCATGTATGCCTGCGCGCCGTTCGCCAAAAACCGATGTGGGACAGTATCGCAGACCACAAGGTTACACACATGTGCGGTGCGCCCATTGTCATGTCGACCCTGCTTTCAGCGTCGGACGAAGACAAGCGGGAACTGCCCCATGTTGTCGAGTTTTTCACCGCTGCAGCTCCCCCTCCCGAAGCCGTGCTCGCAGCGATGAAGGATGCCGGTTTCAGCGTGACCCACCTTTACGGACTGACAGAAAGCTACGGCCCTGCCGTGGTCAACGACTGGCACATCGAATGGGATGAACTGGACAGTGCCGCACAAGCCGGAATGAAGGCGCGGCAAGGCGTTCGGTATTCGGCGCTGGAAGGTCTGGATGTCATTGATCCCGAAACCATGCAACCTGTTCCGCATGACGGCGAGACGATTGGCGAGGTCATGATGAAGGGTAATGTCGTCATGAAAGGCTATCTCAAGAACCGTGAGGCAACCGCAGATGCCTTCAGGGGTGGCTGGTTTCATACCGGCGATCTCGGTGTCATGCACGAGGACGGTTACATCCAGCTCAAGGACCGCTCCAAGGACATCATCATCTCGGGCGGCGAGAACATTTCCTCGATAGAAGTGGAAGATGCGCTGTACAAGCACAAGGCAATTGCCGCAGCAGCCGTTGTCGCACGACCTGATGACAAATGGGGCGAAACGCCGTGTGCCTTCATTGAACTCAATGCCGGGGCCGAAGCGCCAACCATCGAGGAACTGGACAAATGGTGCCGCTCACAACTGGCGGGTTTCAAGATTCCCAAGCATTACGTCTTTGAAGAATTGCCGAAAACATCAACCGGCAAGGTCCAGAAATTCGTTTTGCGCGAGCGGGCGAAAACCCTGTAACCGGTTGCTCAGATTTGCAGCCAGCCGAAATATTCGGAAAGGCTCAGTGCCCAGACACCGGCAGCGATCAGGATCGCCATCAAAACAGCGGCAGATCCGCAATCTTTTGCAAAGCGGATTTCATCGGCGTATTCACGGGTTACCTTGTTGGCAACCTGCTCGATACCGGTATTGAGCAACTCGGTCAGCAACAGCAGCAACAAGACCGACCAGAGCAACAGCAGGTGCCACAAATCCCGCGCAATGAGCGGGGCAACCGGAACTGAAACCGCAAGCACGATCAACTCCTCCCGTATGGCAGTCTCGTGTGAAAAGCCGTGCCGAAGCCCTGCGACCGAGTTGAAAAATGCAGCGATGATTCTTTTCATGTTCTAGCCGACCCCGTGACTGGCTTGGTCAAGTGCATTCAGGAAACGTTTCACTGATCCGGCCATGCCATGCTCAAGCGCATCTGCCGTCAAACCGTGACCAATGGAAACCTCGGCAAGATTTGGCACAGCGCGAGCCAGCGCCGGCAGGTTTTCTACCGTGAGGTCATGCCCGGCATTGATATCAAGGCCAAACCGGGCCGCATGAAGGGCCGTTCGCGAAATGTCTTCGAGCGCCCGTTTCGCAGCATCAGCATCATCGTGGCAACTGCCATAGGGCCCGGTGTAGAGCTCTATCCGGTCCGCACCGGTTTGTGCAGCCGCTTCCACCATTGCTTCGCTTGCATCCGGATCACAGAACAGCGACACGCGAAAACCATGATTTTTCAGCCGCTGAACGCAATCGCGTAGAAAGTTGCCCTTCCCTTCAAAATCCCAGCCATGATCCGAAGTTGCCTGCCCTGGTTCATCGGGCACGAGTGTGACTTGTTCAGGTGCATTTGCTTCGCAAAGCTCCAGGAATTCATCGGTAGGGTATCCCTCGATATTGAACTCCGCCTCCGGGGCTTCATCATCAATGAGGGCTCGCAAGTCAGGCAGGTCTGAAAATCGTGTATGACGCTCATCGGGCCTTGGGTGAACCGTCAGGCCATGCGCTCCGGCCTGAAGGGCAGCAAGCCCCAGCCCCGTTACACTCGGCCAGGGCAAATCCCGACGATTGCGTAACAGGGCAACGGCATTGAGATTGACGGATAGTTTGGTTGGCATGGCAAATTTCCGGAACCTGGACTGTACCGGTTCATGCTTGGCAATTTATCGGGACAATTGCAATTGCCAATGACATTCAATTTGTCAGACTGTCATGCGTTTGAGAAAGGCAGCCCGTAACGAGGCCAGAAGTTCAGCCGGTGGCAACTTTTGCCTCTTCGTTTTTCTTGCCCTGTCGCATCCAGCGATGCACTTTTTCTTCAAGTTTGTCCGGTGACACCGGCTTGGAGAGATAATCATCCATACCTGCTTCCAGGCACTTGTCCCTGTCGCCCTTGATGGCATGGGCCGTAACACCGATGATCGGCGTGTGCTTGCCAATCGGCGCCTCAATCGCGCGAATTGCCCGTGTCGCCTCATGTCCGTTCATTTCCGGCATCGAAACATCCATGCAAATGACGACCGGCTCATGCTTCTTGTACAGTTCAAGCGCTTCCCGGCCGTTGTTCGCAATCAGGAAATTGTAACCTGTGTCTTCAAGAATTTGCCTGAACACAATCTGGTTGACTTCATTGTCTTCCGCTATCAGCACATCGATCCTGGACTTCTTTTGCGGTACTTTGCGGCTCTCAATATCAACAACTTCAGATGACCCCGTTGCTTCCGCTTGAGGCTGCAGTTCCGCTTGTTCGGGTTCGACTGCTGGCTCAACAACAACCGGCTGCTGGACTTCGAGAACCGGTAGTGGTTTGGGTTCAGGATGAACTTCCCCGGAAACCGTAGCGTCTGTTGTTGCGTCAAGACCGAAGGGTTTCAGACCGACCGGCTCAATCCGGACGCTTTCAACGTGCTTGTCACCCATCGCATTGTTCTCAGGCGCACCGGTTTCGCTGCTTCCCATCAAGCGTGCGGTTTCAACGGCATTGATCATGTCACTTGAATCGGATCGCGCATCTTTCAAAACACTGACGATTGTATCCAGCAGCAAAGACGCACGCACCGGTTTCAGCAAATGTCCCTGTATTGCGAGGGCAGAAAAATTCTCACCGTTTTCTGTCTGGTCGACTGAGGTCAGTATGATAACCGGCAGCTTGGCAAGCAGCTCGTCAGCCCTTATTTCAAGGGCCAGTTCACTACCGCTCATGTCTGACAGGTGATTGTCGATTATCACACAATCAAGCTCAATGCCCTGTGCAGCCATTGCCCTCATTACCACAAGCGCTTCCCGGGCGCTCGCAGCAGCGGCACTGTCGAAATTCCACTCGATCATGTTTTCAGTCATGATTGAACGGTTGATCTCGTTATCGTCAACGATAAGTATTCGGGCACCGGAGACATCAATCGGGGCAGATTTCGTTTGCATGTCGTCGCCATGCACCGGGAGATCGATTTCAAACCAGAAATCAGACCCCTCACCCGGCCGTGATGTTACGCCGATCTTGCCCTTCATCAACTCCACCAGGGCCGAGGAAATAGCCAGCCCGAGACCGGTTCCTTCATGACGGCGCGTGGCACTTTCATCCACCTGGCTAAACTTTTCGAAAATGCTAGCGCATTTGTCTTCACTGATACCGATGCCTGTGTCCTGAACGGAAAAACGCAAATGGGCCACCCGGTCATCAACTGATCCGGTGACCTCAATCAGCACGTGCCCCTCTTCGGTAAACTTTACCGCATTACCGATCAGGTTGGTGGCAATCTGCCGGATACGCCCGACGTCTCCAACGACCATTTTGGGAAGCTCGGAAGAAATCCGTACAGCAAGTTCCAGATCCTTTTCGGCAACTTTTGACGAAACGAGCGTTGCCACGTCCTCAATCGCGTCTGCAAGACGGAAGGGAGCCGGATCCAGTTCCAGTTGCCCTGCGTCAATCTTGGAAAAGTCCAGAATGTCATTGATGATCGTCAGCAGGGCCGACCCGGATTTTACGATGATGTCGGCAAAGGTTTTCTGCTTGTGGTTGAGGTCGGTCTTGATCAGCAGTTCAGCCATTCCCATCACACCGTTCATCGGCGTTCTGATCTCGTGGCTCATATTGGCCAGAAACTCGGATTTGGCCCGGTCTGCACTTTGGGCTTTCAGCGTTTGCTGCCTGGCATATTCGGTTTTCTCAATGACGCTCTTGATGAGCTTGCTCATCGCATAATCCAGCGGCAGGAAAACAAACAGCCCGAAGAACGCGAGTGCCACGAATGCCAATGTCAGAAAATCACCGAGCATCACAGACAATTCCTTGCTCAGGCTTTTCTCATATTCCAGCAAGGACTTTTTGATGTGCTGGTTTATATCGGTAATCTGGTTCTGATAACTTTCCGAGATTGTCTTGGCTGCCCAGTGGATATTGCTGGGGAACCTGGCATTGTGTACTTCCTGATGGTTGAGCGCTGTCGCAAAGTTGTGAAACGGGTCTTCGCTCGTCATGTAGCGCGACGTGCGTATGATCTTGTCTGTCAGGACCGGGTCGGTATTCGCCCACAATTCCCGGAATTTTTGCAGTTCCACCTGTCCTGCGGACTGGTAAAATGTAAGTGTTTTCTGGAACGGCAGAATTTCCGGTAAAGGCTTGAATGTTCTGAGTATGCGAATTCGCTCGGAACGGGTTTTTCCGCTCAAAACAGTTATTGCAAACGGGTCTTCAAGTTTGGGCGGAGTTTCCTCGGCAATGCGGTCTGACTTGATTGCAAGGGTCTTGACGGAGCTGTCGAGCGCAATCAGTTGCTCGCTTAACAGGGAAACTTGCTTGGTTTTTTCGGCAGTATTGAGCTGGTCTATATAAAATTTGGTGCAAATCAGCCCAATGACAATGAGCGAACCCAGATAGCAAAAGCGGATGCACCACTGCACCAGCATTCGTTTTGTTTTGCCCTTGTATGACATGCCGCACCAACCTCAACTGCACAGTGAAGCATTAGGTAAACGTGGTTAACAATCCCTGAAAAAATGTTTCAGGCGTTAATTAATTTCACCTGGTGCCGGTCCGGAAGAGCGCTGAAAACGCTATTTCACGATTGTCAGCGTCTCTGCCGCTCGGGTAATGGCAGTGTACAGCCAGCGGTCCCTGTGTTCCCGGAACGCATAGCTTTCATCAAACAGCACAACCTTGTCCCACTGCGAGCCCTGGGCTTTGTGAACGGTCAGTGCATACCCGTAGTCAAAATCATCATGCCGCCTTTTGAGCTGCCATGGAATCTCCCTTTCCGGCTCCTCGAACGCCGCCTTGAGCAGCTTTACCTTGGCCGAATAGCGTTCCACGCCTTCATCTTCCGAGCGGATGAGAACATTCAACGCCGGCTTGACGGTCCGGGCAGCACTCGTGACCTGCCAGAGCGAACCGTTCAACAACCCCTTGGCCGGATCATTGCGAAGACATACCAGCTTGTCGCCTGCCGCAGGCAATGGCCCGTCAAACCCCTTGAGTTCGCGAAGCCGCTCATTATAGCGCCGCCGGGTCCTGTTCGTCCCCACCAGAACCTGGTCAGCATCAAGGACGAGCTCTGCATCAACCGCCGATTTCGGGATTACTCTTGCAGTCTCGCCATAATCACCGATCATGACCTGGTTTCCCTCACGCACTTGCCGGGCAAGTTCGACAATCGGGTTGTCCCTCGCCTGCCGGTGAATTTCTTCCAGAAGGACATCAGGTTCATGTTCGGTAAAAAAGCCGCCACCACTTACCGGCGGCAACTGTCCCGGATCCCCCAGAACGAGAACAGGCGTGCCGAATGAAAGCAGGTCGGAACCAAGCTTCTCGTCAACCATGGAACATTCATCAATGATGATAAGCTTCGCCTTGGAAAGGGCACTCTGGCGGTTCAGGGAGAAAGTCGGCAATATTTCGGTTTTGCCGGTTTCCTCGTCTTCCACCGTCTCCTCACCACGCGGCCTGTAGATCAGTGAGTGGATCGTGGAGGCCTTGCTCGCCCCGCGTGACCGGAGCACCTGGGCAGCCTTTCCGGTAAACGCGGCAAAGAGAACATCGCCGTCAACACCTTCGGCCAGATGTCGGGCCAATGTGGTTTTGCCTGTTCCGGCATATCCGAAAAGACGGAAGACCTGCCTGTCACCCTGCTTCAGCCATTGGCTGACTGCCTGCAGGGCCATATCCTGTTGTGGTGAAAATTCCATGCGCAGTTATTGGCATGATTCTGGACATGCAAAAAGCAAAATCAGCTAAGCATCGGCCAGAGGCTTGCCACCAGCAAAAGTGCCATGCTGACGTTGAATATTCTCAGCCGTACCGGCTCTGCGAGCCATTCCCGCAGTGCAACTCCGAAACCGCACCACACGGACACGCTGGGAAAATTCACCACCATGAACACCAGGGTCACGATAATGACGCTTGAAAAGAAATCCGGCTCCCCCGTGTATACTGTCATTGCAGTGACACCCATGACCCACGCCTTTGGGTTGACCCACTGAAAAAGGGCGGCCGCCATGAAACTCATGGGTTTGCTCCCCTCCTCTCCGGCTTCCACCGGTCCTGCATTGGCGATTTTCCACGCCAGGTAGACCAGGTATGCACCGCCGAGAACCTTCAGGACGGTTCTCATGACAGGAAATTGCAGAAAAATTTCACGCAAGCCAAAGCCAACGGCCAGCAAAAGCACGCCGAATCCTATGGCAATTCCGAACATGTGCGGAATGGTTTTGCGGAAACCAAAATTCACGCCGGACGTTAACAACATGATGTTGTTTGGTCCCGGCGTTACCGAAGAAACAAATGAGAACCCTACCAGAGCAAGAAAGACATCAAGCGGCATGGCATACCCTCCAATTAGGTCAGCAATGTTGACCTATATTGATGACATGTCAAACATTTTCCTGTCACGGTGACAAATGCTATTGCGCTCTGGCATGAAGCACCAAAGGGCCAACAAGACAGATTGCATATTCTTCTGCATTTCACTTAAATCCCCCCAACAGATGCAAAAAGGAACTCCAAATGCATGAATTGAAAGAAAAGACAGCAATCATTACAGGAGCCTCGAAAGGCATTGGAGAAGCAACGGCAAGGCATTTCGGCTCGCTTGGCGCCAGAACCGTGCTCGTTGCCCGGTCAAAAGAAGCCATCGAGGCGATTGCCCTTGAAATACGGGAGGAAGGTGGCGAGTCAATTGCAGTCGAGTGTGACGTCGCCGACCATGACCAGGTTGAAACGGCAGTGCGGACTGCAATAGACGCCTATGACCACATCGACATTGTCATCAACAATGCAGGCCTGATTGATCCCATTGGACGGATGACGGAACTGTCGCCTGAAGACTGGGGAAAGGTCATCGATGTCAATGTGAAGGGTGTTTACCACATGATGCGCGAAACACTGCTGCACATGGAGAAACGCGGGTCCGGCACGATCATCAACATCTCCTCCGGCGCAGCCACCTCCATACTGGAAGGCTGGAGCCATTACTGTTCGTCAAAAGCTGCTGCCCTCATGCTGACGTGTGCAGGAGACAAGGAATATGCCTCAAGCGGCATCCGCGTAGTCGGTCTCTCGCCGGGTACCGTTGCAACCGACATGCAGAAGGAGATCAAGGCTTCCGGTGTCAATCCGGTCAGCGAACTGGAATGGGAAGACCACATTCCGCCTGAATGGGTGGCGAAAGCACTCGCATGGCTTGCCACTGAAGACGCCCGCGAATTTGACGGTGGTGATGTCAGCCTCAGGGATGAAAACATCCGCAAGCGCGCAGGTATTACCGAATAATGCCTGCTTCCTGGCAAATACCGTCAAAGTGAGATGCCCCTGTCATGAACATTCTCATCCTTGGCGGTAATGGATTCATCGGTTCCGAAACGGTGGCTGCCTGCCTCCGACGGGGACATGCTGTACGCGCGCTGGGGCGCAACATCGACAACAGTGCCGCAAGGATGCCCGATGCCGTATGGATCAGGAAAGACATTTCCACCCTCGTGACACCGGAGAACTGGCTGCCTTTGCTCGCCGACACGGAGGTTGTCATCAACTGTGCCGGCGCACTCCAGGATGGCGCCCGGGATGATGTGAAGGCATTGCAGTTTACGGCAATGGCCGCACTCTACGAAACAGCAAGTCAAAGGGGAGGCATTCGTTTCGTCCAGGTCAGCGCCAATACGATGGAGGGTCTGGATGCCGGGAATTCGGATTTTCTGGCTAGCAAGGGCAAGGCGGATGCGGCACTTGCCGCCTCCGGCAATTCTTACACCATATTGAGGCCCGGTCTGGTAGTTGGCCGAAACGCCCATGGTGGCACCGCCATGATGAGAGCCATCGCATCCATCCCCCGCATTCTGCCGGTCATCTTCGATGACAAGCCCTGCCAGACTGCCGATATAGAGGATCTCGTCCGCTACATTGCCGATGCAGCAGAAGGCCAGCATGGTGACGATACGGATTTTGCCGTTGCCAGCAGTCGCGTGCCCAACTTCCGGCAGGCAAGCATTCAAATCCGGCGGTGGCTGGGTATTCACGACGAAACCATAATCAACCCCGGAAGCGCATTCGCCATGATGCTGGCCAAGACAGCTGACCTTTCCGGGCTACTCGGCTGGCGGTCCCCGATGCGTTCCACTGCACTGGGTGTTTTGGCACACGGTGTTACGGTTGACCCGGAAAAGCCCTTGCTGGAAACCCGCCCGCTTGAGGAAACACTTTCCCGCAATCCGGCCGGTGTACAGGATTTGTGGCAGGCACGGCTTTATCTCGTGAAACCCCTGATTATCATCACGCTGTCAGGTTTCTGGCTGATCTCGGGCATGCTGGCACTCTTGAACCTGTCCGGGGCCATCGGGTATTTCGAACCGACCGGTCTGGGACATCAAACCGCTCTTGTCATGATTGTTGCAACGGCTCTGCTTGATTGCCTTCTCGGCGCTCTGGTTCTCATCAGGCGTCATGCACGCCTGGCAATGCTCGGCATGATATTGCTAAGCCTGTTTTATCTGGCAGGTTCACTGGTTTTCCTGCCTGCTCTCTGGCTCGACCCGATCGGTCCAATGGTGAAGGCAATCCCGTCCATTGTTCTTACCCTGGTCGGCTTGGCTATACTGGATGAACGCTGAATGGAATGGATTGATTTCATCCTCTACATGCATGTGCTCGGGGCAACCATCCTGTTCGGGACAGGAATTGGCATCGCCTTCTTCATGCTGATGGCACACCAGACCGCCAACCCGGTTGTCATTGCCCATGTCAGCCGGATTGTTGTTTACGCAGACTATCTGTTCACGGCCACAGCTGCCATTGCCCAACCGTTAACCGGCCTCATTCTGGCAAACCATTTTGGCTGGCCGCTTGGTGAGGGCTGGTTGCTTGCTGCCATTGTCCTGTATCTGGTGGTTGGTCTCTTCTGGCTACCCGTTGTTTTTATCCAGAAACGCATGCACGATCATGCCGCTGCCGCATCAGAACAGGGCATACCGCTGTCAGGCGACTATCATCGCCTGTTCACAATATGGTTTGCTTTCGGCTTTCCTGCATTTTTCGCAATGCTCGCCATCTTCTGGCTGATGCTCTTCAAGCCCAACCTGTCGTTCGTGCCCGGCTTCTAGGCTACATCCCGTCCTTGCCGCGACTGACAGCAGCCACACCCGTTCGGCAAACTTCAACAAGGCCAAGCGGCTCCATGATGGAAATAAACTGCTCGATCTTGGATATGCGGCCGGTAATCTCGAACGTGAAATGTTCGGTGGATGCATCAATGACCTGGGCCCGGAAAGCATCTGCAAGACGCATCGCTTCAACCCGGTCCTCGCCCTTTCCGGCCACTTTCACCATCGCCAGTTCGCGCTCGATCGGCTTGCTGTGACCATTCATTTCGGCAAGCAGGGTCAGGTCAATAACCCGGTGCACCGGCACCATGCGCTCAAGCTGTTTCTTGATCTGGTCAAGCACCTGCAATGTTCCCGAGGAAACGACCGTGATGCGCGACAAATGCTTGTCGTGACTGGTCTCGGACACCGTAAGGCTCTCGATATTGTATCCCCGGCCGGAAAACAGGCCGATTACCCGGGCCAGCACGCCCGGCTCGTTGTCAACGAGAACGGCGAGAACATGAGTACGTGGCTGTTCCTTGTTTTCAACAATGAAATAGGCCGAACCCGTTGGCTGGTGTTGTGCGTTCATTGTGCGACCCCTGTATTGAGTTTCTGTTTGGGCTTGATGCGGGCAATGGCAACACCCGCCAAAATGATTACCAGTGCAAGAATGGCATTGGGCGGCAGGGTTTCCCCGAGCAGAAGAATTGCCCAGAAGACCCCGAATACCGGCACAAGAAAATTGATTTGGGACAGGAAACCGGCGCCCTGTCGTTGAATGATTGCAAACAGCATCAGCGTACCAATGCCGGTTGGAAAGATGCCAAGCAGGACCAGCATCAGCCAGCTTGTGCCGGAAATGCTGAGTGTCCACGGCTGGTCAATGAAAAGGCTGAAAGGCAACAGAGCAATCGAGGACGCAATCAGGACGCCCGACGATACGGCCCGTCTTGGCAAACCGGTCAGCGATTTCGACAGGATTGCATGGATACCGTAACAGCAGGCAGCACCCATGATGGCATACTGGCGTATGGTTTCCTCTCCCAGCGTCGCCAGCTTATCGAAGCCGATGAGAACGGCAACGCCGAACAGGCCCAGCACAAACCCCACCACCCGGTAGGCATTGAGCTTTTCATCCTGTGTAAAGAAATGCGCCAGTACCAGCGTGATCAGTGGCATGACCGCCATCAGGATCGCCGTCAATCCGGCATCAACGCGCCCCTGCCCCCAGGCAACCAGGGAAAAGGGAAGCACGTTGCCGAACAAGCCGACAAGCAGGATCAGTTTCCAGTGGACAGCAATCGACTTCAGGTTTTGCCCGGTGACGACCATGACTGCATGGATCAACACGGCTGCTATCGCGATGCGGCTGAATGCAATCGTGACGGGTGGCACTTCGTCGACAGCCACCTTGGTCCACATGAAGGCAATGCCGAACATCGCCCCGAGGACCACCAGCAATGTATAATCCACAAGCCCCGGATTTGGTTTTTCGTTCACTTGCTTTCCTATCAAACGAGCGCCTTGCCTTTTTCGTCAATCGCGGAACCGACTGCCTCGTCCGTTGCCTCGTCCGGCAGCAGCATTTCATTATGCGCCTTGCCTGACGGGATCATCGGGAAACAATTGGTAAGATTGGCGACGTGGCAATCGAAAATGACCGGAGCATCCGTCTCGATCATTTGCATGATCGCATCATCAAGCTTGTCCGGATTGTCACACCGTATGCCAACGCCGCCATAGGCCTCGGCAAGTTTTACAAAATCCGGCATCGCTTCCGTATAGGAATGTGACAACCGGTTGCCATGCAGCAATTGCTGCCATTGGCGAACCATGCCCATGTACTGGTTGTTCAGGATGAAAATCTTGATCGGTGCATTGTGCTGTATCGCCGCCGACATTTCCTGAATGCACATCTGGATGGAGGCATCACCGGCAATGTCGATGACCAGCGCATCGGGATGGGCAATCTGCACACCAAGCGCGGCAGGAAGACCGTATCCCATTGTGCCAAGACCGCCGGAAGTCATCCACCGGTTCGGTTTTTCAAAACCGAAATACTGTGCAGCCCACATCTGGTGCTGTCCGACTTCGGTCGTGATATACGTCTCGCGATCCTTCGTCAGTTCATAAAGACGCTCAATCGCATATTGGGGCATGATCGACTTTTTGGAAGTCTGGTAGGCAAGCGAATTGCGTGCACGCCATCCGTCAATCTCTTTCCACCAGTCCTTGATCGCTGCTTTGTCTGCAACCTGTTTTTCGGCATGCAGCAGGCGGACCATTTCCTCAAGTACCTTCTCGCAATCCCCGATAATCGGGACATCGATGGGTACATTCTTGCCAATGGAAGACGGGTCGATATCAATGTGGATCTTCTTCGAACCCGGCGAAAATGCATCGACCCGGCCAGTAATCCGGTCGTCGAAACGCGCGCCGACACACAGCATGACATCACAATCATGCATCGCCATGTTGGCTTCATAGGTGCCGTGCATGCCCAGCATGCCAAGCCAGTTCTCACCGCTGGCAGGATAGGCGCCAAGCCCCATCAATGTTGATGTGATCGGAAAACCGGTCAGCTCGACCAGCTCACGCAACAGCTTGCTCGCCTCATCACCGGAATTGATAACTCCGCCACCCGAATAGATGATCGGCTTTTTGGCCGATTTCAGCAGTTCCACTGCCGCCTTGATTTGATCGAGATTGCCGGAAACTTGCGGCGAATAACCCTTGAGATCAGCTTCCGAAGGCGGAAAGTATGTACCGGTGGCAAACTGGACATCCTTCGGAATGTCGATAAGAACCGGCCCCGGCCTGCCGTTAATGGCAACATGGAATGCCTCGTGCAAGACCTGTGGCAACTCATTCACATCACGAACCAGCCAGTTGTGCTTGGTGCATGGGCGGGTAATGCCAACCGTGTCGGCTTCCTGGAAAGCATCAGAACCGATAAGCGGCGTCGGTACCTGGCCGGTGATGCAGATAACCGGAACACTGTCCATCAGTGCGTCCTGGAGAGGCGTGACAGCATTGGTCGCACCGGGACCGGAAGTCACCAGCATGCAGCCAACCTTGCCGGTTGAGCGGGCATAGCCTTCTGCCGCATGCCCTGCTCCCTGTTCGTGGCGCACAAGGATGTGTCGAAGCTCTTCCTGCTGGAAAATCTCGTCATAGATCGGCAGAACCGCTCCGCCGGGATATCCAAAGATCGTATCGACCCCGTTATCGATCAATGCCCTGACGACCATCTCCGCGCCGGTCATCTCCTCATGTTTCGTCATCATCTTTCTTCCTGTCACTGCCTTGCTGGCGTCTTTAACTCAAAAATCGAAAAGCGGGCATAAAAAAAGCCCCCTTTGGGAGCTGTTTTCGGCGTACACGCTGCTTTCGCGATGGTTCTAACGATCCATCACGCGTGTACGCACCATCACCACAAGAATTTCGAATTTCATTCGGCCAACCTCAGATTACGCGCGGAACCCTAAACGCGCTTTTTCAATACGTCAACTCGCTAATCGCATCATGTCCATGAGAATTCGACAGGACATACGCATGATGTGGCATTTCACTACAACCAAGAACATGCCCCGGTGCCCATGACCTCACTGGGTTGCAGTCATGCAATCGTCCAACGAAACAGGGAACGGTCAAACCGGACAGTAGCGGATGCAGGCATCACCCTCGCCTGCACGACATACCGTCATACGTGTTTCCATCCTTCACCGAAGGAATTTCTGAACCAGGTGGATTGCCGTTTGGCATACTGGCGTGTTGCAGCTTTCCCCTTTTCAAGTGCCTCCTCCAGGGAAAGCTCCTGATCCAGATATCCGGCAAGTTGAGGTACCCCGATAGCTTTCATGACCGGTGCACCCGACGGATAATTGAGCGCAAGCAGTGAACTCACCTCGTCAATCGCACCTTCCTCAACCATCAGTTCGAAACGCCGGTTTATCCGTTCGTGCAAAATCTTCCGGTCAGGCATCAGTAACAAGCGGGCAATGTTTGCCTCAGAGGGCAAGACCGGTTTTCCCGCCGTCTTCTGCCATTCTATGATGGAACGTCCGGTGTTTTCATGGACTTCCAGCGCCCGGATTATGCGTTGCCGGTCACCGGGGTTGAGGACTGCAGCTGCCTGAGGATCGAGCTGTCTGTGCAGTTCTCCGGTAGGCACTTCCCCTGCATCCCGCCATTTGCGCCGCACGTCATCGGGCGTCTCGGGGATCGGCGAAAGGCCGTTGAGCAGTGTATTGAAATAAAGGCCGGTACCGCCGACAATCACCAGATTGCGGCCGGCTTCCAGATACGGTTTTACATCTTCGACCCATCGCGCAACCGAATAGGCCGCGTCGCCCCCCACATGGCCAAAAAGGTGATGCGGTGCCCGGGCTTCCTCCTCGGGTGACGGCCTCGCCGACAGAATGCGCAATTCACGATAAACCTGCATGGAATCTGCATTCAGGACCAGCGCCCCGTTTGCCCTGGCGATATCAATTGCAAGACGTGTCTTGCCGCTTGCCGTCGGCCCGGCTATCAGGACTATGTCCGCATCTATCTTCATTTCACGTAATCACGCTTTCTGACCATGACCCAAGTTGCAACCCTTATCGCCAGTCCTGACCGCCGTAACCTGGAACCGGCAATGGTTCTTGACATCTGCCAATTGCTGAACGGCACCGACATCAAATGGCTCTCGGAAGGCCTTGCCTGCGACATTACCCTGTCCGGTAGCATGACAGGAGAGCAGGCCAAACCCCTTTTGGCAGATGCACTTGCCGGGCATCAATGCGATTTCGCCATCCAGCATGCAGACAAACGCAAGAAACGGGCCCTGATTGCCGACATGGACTCGACCATGATCAATCAGGAATGCATTGACGAACTCGCCGCCGAAGTTGGCCTGAAGGATCGTGTTGCTGCGATTACCGCCCGCGCGATGAACGGAGAAATAGAGTTCGAACCTGCCGTGATCGAGCGCGTTGCCCTGCTCAGGGGTCTCAACACTTCCATCATTGATACGATCATCGAAAAGCGCATAACCCTAGCTTCCGGCGGAAGAAAACTGGTCCAGACCATGAAGGCCAACGGTGCCTACACAGCACTCGTATCCGGCGGATTTACCGGCTTTACCAGCCGGATTGCTGAAAAGCTCGGATTTGATGAAAACCGGGCCAACATTCTGGAAGCACAAGACGGACTGCTTACCGGAAATGTCGTACACCCCATCCTTGGTGCCGATGCCAAGGTTGAGGCCTTGCTTGAAATTGCCGAGACAAGGAACCTGACGCCGGAAGAATTCATTGCAGTTGGTGATGGTGCCAATGACCTTCCCATGCTGAAAACTGCCGGCACGGGCGTTGCACTTCACGCAAAGCCCAATGTCGCTGCAAGCGCGAAGATCAGCATCCGTCATTCCGATTTGACATCCCTCTTGTATCTGCAAGGCTACCGCGATGAAGATTTTGTCGAAAACTGAATTCCATCTCGAAACCGAACGGCTGATTCTTCGCAACTGGGAAGAGCGGGACCGTGACTTCTTTCACTTCATCAATTCCGATGAAACGGTCATGAAATTCTTCCCCTTCCGGCGCACCAGGGAACAGTCCGACAAACTGATGGACACGCTTCAGGACAATATCCGCGAACGGGGTTTTGGCTTTGCAGCACTGGAAAAGAAGGATACGGGGGAGTGTATAGGCTTTTGCGGGCTCAATGCCTGCCACCTTGAGCCCGTCCTGCCCGTCGAAACGATAGAAATCGGATGGCGCCTCTCGCCGGATCACTGGGGCAACGGATATGTCACCGAATCAGCCCTCAAGAATCTGGAGTTCGGTTTTAACGAATTGCAGCTCGGCGAGATTGTTTCATTTGCAGTCAGGGGCAATGAGAAATCCTTTGCCGTGATGGAACGGATCGGAATGAAACGTGACCCGGCAAGGGATTATGTACATCCGCACATTGACGACACGCATGCAGACCTCAAACAGCATTTGTTCTATTACATACGCCCGCCCCAATAAGTCTTGGAGCGCCATTGCCACCGTGATAACGTCACGTCGAATACTTTCATGGAAGATTGCGCCAAATGACCATTTCCGGAGACAAGCCGATTGTCGCGGTAACCGGTGCCAGCCGCGGCATCGGACATGCCATTGTCCGCCATTTCTGGAAGCAGGAATGGGACGTGATCACGATGGCGAGAACGCCCTTTTCCGACCAGTGTCCCTGGGCTGACGGCATCATCAAGCACATCATGGTAGACCTTTCCGATCCGGCATCGATTGAGCAGGCCTGCAACAACCTGATGGACATGCTGGGCGGGCGCGGCCTCAATGCACTTGTCAACAATGCAGGGATTTCACCCAAGGCAGACAATGGAGAACGGCTCGGGGTCATGCAGACCTCGCCTGAAACAATGCATCATGTGCAACAGGTCAATCTGGTTGCACCCATGATGCTGAGCCAGAAACTCATTGGACCGCTCAAGGAAACCAAGGGCGCCATCGTCAACGTATCTTCGATCGCCGCCCACCGGGTGCACCAGTTTGCCGGTTCCGCCTATGCGATTTCCAAGGCCGGGCTGTCGACATTCACCCGTGAACTCGCCCACGAGCTTGGGGAAACGGGCGTCCGTGTCAATGCAGTGGCACCCGGCGAAATCAAGACTTCCATTCTCTCCCCCGGTACGGACGAGATGGTTGAGGAAGACGTTCCGATGAGACGGCTTGGCAATCCGGAAGAGGTTGCCGAAGTCGTCTATTTCCTGTGCGGGCCGCATGCCTCCTATGTGACAGGATCGGAAATTCACATAAACGGCGGCCAACACATCTAAAGCAGAAAGCAAAAACCATGACACATATGCCGAATTCACCGGAAGGCCGTGATATTGCATATCACTTCCACGCATACACAAACCTGATGGCACATGCCGAAACCGGACCGATGATTATCGACCGTGCGGAAGGCGTGCATGTCTATGACAACAACGGCAAGAAATACGTAGAGGCGATGTCCGGCTTGTGGAGTGCCGCACTGGGCTTCAGTGAAGAACGTTTGGTAAAAGTGGCAACAGAGCAGATGTCTGCCCTGCCCTATTATCACAATTTCGGAAGCAAATCGCACTTCAAGGCAATTGATCTGGCCGAAAAACTTGTCTCCATGGCACCCGTACCCATGAGCAAGGTGTTTTTCACCAATTCCGGATCGGAAGCCAATGACACCGTGCTCAAAATGATCTGGTACCGGTCCAACTCGCTCGGACTGCCTGAAAAGAAAAAGGTCATCAGCCGTTTGCGCGGCTATCATGGTGTCACGATTGCTTCTGGCAGCCTCACCGGCCTGCCGAACAATCATCGCTCCTTTGACCTGCCGATCGAGGGTGTCCTGCATACATCCAGCCCCCATTACTGGCGTGAAGGCAAAGAGGGTGAAAGCGAAGAGGATTTTGCAACCCGTTGCGCCGAAGAACTGGAAGCACTGATCGAGAAGGAAGGCGCAGATACCATTGCAGCATTCTTCGCAGAACCGGTAATGGGAGCCGGTGGCGTGGTTGTTCCTCCGGCAACCTACTGGGAAAAAATCCAGGCTGTTCTGGAAAAACACGACATCCTGCTGGTTGCCGATGAGGTGATCTGCGGTTTCGGGCGTACCGGAAAGATGTTTGGCAGTGAAACCTACGGCATCAAGCCGGATGTGATGGTGATGTCAAAGCAGATCACATCCAGCTACTTCCCGTTCTCCGCCTTCATGGTCAATGACCGGTTCTATGAACCGGTTGCAGAAGAATCAGGACGCATCGGGGTTCTCGGCCACGGCTTCACGGGTGGCGGTCATCCTGTTGGTGCCGCAGTTGCCCTGGAAAACATTGCAATCATTGAGGAGCGCAATCTCGTCGAGAAGGCTCAAGAGGACGGAGCTTATTTCCTGAAGGGACTGCACGCCCTCTCCGGCCATCCACTGGTTGGCGAAGTTCGCGGTGTCGGGTTCATTGCTGCTGTCGAACTCGTATACAACAAGGAAACCAGGGATCAGGGAGAAAAGCCGGGAACACTGGGCACCCTGTTCAACAAGGCCTTGCAGGAAAACGGGGTTATTTCCCGGGCAGCGATTGATATTGCAGCCTTCTGCCCGCCACTGGTCATCAAGCGTGATGAAATCGACCACATTCTGGGCGCTGTTGAAAAATCACTGGACATGGTTGCCAGCCAGATCTGACAACAGCCGGTTTTTAGTCATCAGATCAAATAAACCGGCACAATAAAAAAGGCGCTTCATCGTGAAGCGCCTTTTGTTTTTTACTTCCCGGCAGTCGCAACTACTCGATGCGAACTACCACGAAACGGATATCACCCGTTGGAGATGCAACCATCAGCAGGGCATTCTTTCGCCCTTCTTTCTTGAGCGCACTGATCTGCGTTGCCGCAGCGTCCAGTGACGTTACCGGTTCCTGACCGATCTCGACAATCACCTCACCCGGCTGGATGCCCTTGTCCTGGGCAGCAGATCCGCTCTCGACTTCCTTGACGAGCAAACCGTCAATATCTTCGGAAATCTTGGTGTCGGCGCGTGCTTCCTCGGTCAGTTCGGTGAGGGTCAGCCCGAGAATGGACTGCGTTTTTTCTTCTTCCGGCTCATCGTCCTTGCCGGTTGCCAGTGAAGTGAGTTTCTTCTCGCCATCTTCCAGGCGTCCGAGCGTCACACCAATGGTTTGACGCTCACCCTTGCGCAGGATGTCCACTTCGACCGTCTTGTCGACAGGGGTATCTGCAACAATGCGCGGCAGATCACGCATCTGGTCAACTTCCTTGCCGTCAAATGTCAGGATGACATCGCCAGACTGGATGCCGCTTTTTTCGGCGGGGCCGTCTTTGACAACACCGCTTACAAGTGCGCCCGAAGCCTTTTCGAGGCCAAGGCTTTCAGCGATTTCCTCTGTAACACTCTGGATTTGTACACCAAGCCATCCACGGCGTGTCTCACCAAACTCGACAAGTTGGTCGATAATGCCTGTTGCCAGACTGGCAGGGATAGAAAAGCCGATACCAATCGATCCGCCAGACGGTGAGATGATCGCAGTATTGATGCCGATTACTTCACCCTGCATGTTGAAAAGCGGACCGCCCGAATTGCCCCGGTTGATGGAAGCATCCGTCTGAATGAAGTCGTCATAGGGGCCGGATGAAATGTCACGCCCGACAGCAGAGACGATACCCAGTGTTACCGTACCACCGAGGCCGAAAGGGTTGCCGATTGCCATCACCCAGTCGCCGATACGCGCTTCGTCGGAATTTCCGAACGGAACAGCAGTCAGGGGAGTAATGGGCTCCACGCGAAGAACGGCAATGTCGGTTTTCGGGTCTGTACCCACCAGCTCGGCACTCAGTTTGCTGCCGTCGCTGAAATTCACCGTGATTTCATCCGCATCCGCAATCACGTGGTTGTTTGTGATGATGATTCCGTCTTCATCAATCACAAATCCCGAACCGAGTGACTGTCTGGTCTTCGGGCCCGGGACCGGACTGTTATTGCCATCATTGTCCGGAAACAGGTCATTGAAGAAGTCCTGGAAAGGTGACCCCTCCGGCAATTGCGGACGGGGCACATTTCCGCGGTTGCGTTGTGTAACCTTCTGGGCAGTCGATATGTTCACGACTGACGCCATCAGGCCTTCTGCAATGTCTGCAACAGAAGCAGGCCCTTGCGCATGGGCAACGCTTCCAAGTGACGAAACACCAACTGGTGCGACCAGCATGGAAGTTGCGAGGACTGCTGCCAGCGGCAATTTGCCGAGACTGGAAAAGACGTTCTTGAAAATCATTCTTGAATACCCTCCACTGCGTATTCCAAAAAGGTTGTTCACTGTTACATGGCCTCACAATAATGGCCAATATCGGGGCAACAATGGCGATCACGCCGATGTGTTCCCGCAAGCATGTTTTTCCGGCTGCAAGTGCAGTGGCTGCTTAACCACGCACCAGCCAGACGATCGCCACACCGATACATAGTGCAGCGATCCCGCCGGTTCTAAGGTTCTGGTCTGTCATCTCGCCCATCTGCTCGATCATGTTCCTCATGCCACCGGGAAATGCTGCATAAAGCACCCCCTCAATCACGAGTACAAGACCGAGTGCGACGAACAGATCCGACACCGCGACCGCCTACTGGGTCGTGTTGCCGGCCGCCGGGCGCCGGGGTGAACCGGACGGATCCTGGAAGTAACGGAAGAAGTCGGAATTCGGCGACAGCACCATCGTTGTCCCGCTGTCGTTCAACGCCTGGCTGTAGGCACTCATTGAACGATAGAATTCGAAGAATTCCGGATCACGACCAAACGCGTCTGCAAAGATCGCATTGCGTTCGCCTTCACCCTCACCACGCAGAACCTCAGCATCGCGCTGGGCAGCGGCCTTGATTTCCACAACCTCGCGATCCGCGCGCGCCCGGATGCGGCGGGCTGCTTCCTGGCCGCGGGCACGAAGGCGCTCGGCTTCTGCAAGACGCTCGGCATTCATCCGTGCATAGGTCTGGTCCGATACTTCGGCAGTCAGGTCGGTACGGCGGATGCGTACATCATCAATCTGCAAGCCAAGGGATTTGGCATCCGGGCTGATCTGGTCACGAACCTCGAACATCATCTCCTGGCGCTTCTCGGATAGGGCTGCCTCGAAACCGCGCAGGCCGTAGACCCGGCGCAAAGCCGCATCAAGGCGCGTACGCAACCGTTGTTCGGCAAGCTGCAAACTGCCCGAGACCTGTTCACGGAACCGGCGGGGGTCTTCGACACGATAGGTCAGGAACGCATCAACCTCATAGAACTTGCCGCCTGAAACCTGGACACGGATATCGTCAAGGTCGAAACGCAGCAAGCGGTCTTCGACGATCTGCACTGTGTCGAGGCCTGCGAAGGCAAGCGGCGCCTTGAAGTAGAGGCCCGGCTCTTCTTCAACGCGGATGATTTCACCAAACCGGAGAACGATTGCCTGCTCGCGCTCGTTCACGACAAAGATGGAACTGTAGATCGCGATGGCGACAGCCGCCAGCAGGATCAGGATTAGAGGTGTACGGTTGGCCATTATTGTGCCCCCCCAGTAGAATTGGTATTGGCGCGCTTGTTGATTTCCGGAAGTGGCAGATAAGGCACGACACCCTGGCCACCACTTTGTTCAACAATCACCTTGTCGGAATCACGCAGTACCTTCTCCATGGTTTCCAGGAACAGGCGCTTTCGCGTTACATCCGGTGCCTTTGCATATTCGTCGTAAACGGAAACAAAACGCTGGGCTTCACCCTTTGCCTCTTCCACCACACGGTTCTTGTAGGCTGCCGCATCTTCACGGATTTGCGCAGCTTCACCCCGCGCTCCACCGAGTACACGGTTGGCATACTGGTTTGCTTCCTCGATGAACTGGTCTTCATTCTGCTCGGCACGCTGCACTTCATCAAACGCATCGGCAACTTCAGGTGGCGGCGCCACATCCTCGATGTTTACCGCATTGATCTGGATACCAGCCTGATAACTGTCCAGTGTCGACTGAACGATGCTGCGCACCTCATCAGCGATACCGGAACGGTTGTCACGGAAAATGTCCTGCGCAGGATTTTTGCCGACAACCTCACGCATCGCACTTTCTGCAACCTGGCGAACCATGCCTTCAGGGTCGTCAACCTCGAACAGGTATTCATTCGGCTGAACGACCTGGTAAAGCACTGAAAATGCCACATCAACGATGTTCTGGTCACCGGAAAGCATCAGACCGGATGCAACCGAACGGGTTGTTGAACCGATATTGATCTGGTTCTCGCGAACATTGACAACTTCATAGGTTTCAACCGGCCACCAGTGCATGTGAATACCCGGAGCAGAAACTTCGGTTTTCGGCTTTCCGAAACGAAGCTCAACGCCAAGTTCGTCCGGCTGGATCGTGTACACTGCCTGCATGAGGTAAAGGCCAACCAGTACGACAGCCCCAATACCGACTGTCAGCGGGGTAAACCCGCCACCACCAGGCATCATTTTCTTCATGCGGTCCTGTCCCTGACGGATCAGGTCTTCCAGGTCCGGCGGGTTTCCGCCGCCACCACCTCCGGAAGGCCGTTTGCCACCCTGGTTGCCACCACCCCACGGGCCGCCACCTCCGGAATTGTTCCCATTGTTGCCGCCGCCCCACGGGCCACCGCCTCCGCTCTGATTGCTCCAACCCATGAAATGTCCTTAATCTGTTTGACGCGAGCGCAATCGCCCGCTTCCGGGTATTATCGTGTTTTCGTTATAAGTATCGATCCATGCGCTTTCAATGCGGCACACGGTGCTTTCTTCTCGCAATGGTTACCTTTTGCCCGGTCTGGCGGCAAGGTGAAAGGTTTCTGGCCGCGCAACCTGCCTCAACCTGTTTTTATCCGGTTGTAAACGGTGTAAACCGTATCCACGCTGTCTTTTTCTCCCTTTGGCACCTCTTCGCGGCAAACAACCTGCCATTCATCGCCTGATATAACGGGAAACCGTGTATCGCCATCGGGCGTCGCCAAAACGTGTGTAACATATAGCCTTTCGGCAACCGGCATGGCCATTTCATAAATCTGCCCACCGCCGATCACGCATATTTCATCGGCCCCGTTTTCCCTGGCCCAACCTTCCGCAATGAAAAGGGCCGAATCAAGACTGGTTGCATGTACGGTCCCCTCCACGGCATGGGGAGACCTTGAAATGACGATGTTCAACCGGCCCGGAAGGGGTTTGCCGATACTGTCGAAAGTCTTTCTGCCCATGATGATGGGCTTGCCGATTGTATCACGCTTGAAGCGCTTTAGATCCGTCGACAGCTTCCAGGGCATGCCACCATCATTGCCGATAACATTGTTTTCGGCCACTGCGACGACAAGGGCTACAGGGAAATCAGGCATGTCAGACCGCCACTGGCGCCTTGATATGAGCGTGGGACTGGTAGCCTTCCAGCGTGAAATCGTCGAATGTGAAGGCAAACAGGTCCGTCACATCCGGATTGATTTTCATTACCGGCAAGGGCAGCGGTTCGCGTGAAAGCTGCTCGCGCGCCTGCTCAAAATGGTTGTGATACAGGTGTGCATCGCCAAACGTGTGAACAAAGTCTCCCGGCTCAAGGTCACAGACCTGCGCCAGCATCATTGTCAGCAGGGCATAAGATGCGATGTTGAATGGCACCCCAAGGAAAATATCCGCAGAGCGCTGGTACAGCTGGCAGGAAAGTTTGCCATGCGCCACATAGAACTGGAAAAGACAGTGGCAGGGAGGCAGGGCCATTTCGTCCACTAGCGCCGGGTTCCACGCGCTGACGATGTGACGGCGGGAATTCGGATTGTGTTTGAGGCTGTTCACCAAGGCCTTTATCTGGTCGACATGCTCTCCGTCGGGAGTTGGCCAGGATCGCCACTGGTAACCGTAAACCGGCCCCAGATCACCTTTCTCGTCGGCCCATTCATCCCATATGGAAACCCCGTTTTCCTTGAGCCAGCCAATATTCGTGTCCCCTCGCAAAAACCACAACAATTCGATAATGATCGAGCGCAGGTGAAGCTTCTTGGTGGTAACGACGGGGAACCCTTCCGACAGGTCAAACCGCATCTGGTGGCCGAATACCGAACGTGTACCCGTTCCTGTCCGGTCCCCCCGGTCGGTACCGTTTTCAAGAACATGCGACATCAGGTCGAGATATTGGCGCAAGGCAATTTTCTCCGTTGGGGATTCTTTTCATATTTTAGCCGCCTTTCGGCGTGATGGAAATCCGGCCAGGCATGCTTTCCACGGATGGCTGCCGGCACAGATACGTGATTTTAACAATCGGTTTACCCTGTTGGCCCACACTACAGGGTCAAGGAGTTCTGCAATGCGTAAAAAGAAGAAAACACTCTTCCCTGCCCTTGCTGCTGCACTGCTGTTCAAGAGCAAGAAGTAAAATTGCACCAGAAGGTGCCATTACCAACGGCCGAGTGACCCGACCGGACTTGGAGCAAGTTCGTTCAGCAGCTTGACCTTCATGGCCCGTGCAAAATCGTCAAAGCCTTCAGCAACAATCATGAAGGCGCCCGGCCCACGCAACAGGCTGCGCATGTAATATTCATCAACCGCTTCGTAGAATGTCTTTCCCCGTCTGTATGGATTGAGAATGGCCAGACCGTTAACGGTTATCTCCGAAAAATCATAAAGCTGGTAAACGTCTTCGGGCCGGATTCCATCATTGCTGATACCGTCCCCTGATACGTCGATCACCTGCCGCAGGCAGCGGATTGGTGCGCGCGCCATCAGGCGGTGGGCATAGCCCAGGGCATTGCCGAGTGCGGTTGGCGCCTTGGTTGTATTGCGGTCATGATCGACGATCTGGCGGGCAAGCCTGGAGATATCAGCCTCACCAACCACATGGGTCCAGTCAAACAGCATTGACTGGTTGGACTGGCCGTTCCACTCAAAACCGGAAATGTAGACCCCGCCAAGGGAAAGAATGGCATCGCGAACCTCCGGGTCCAGCAAGGCACTTGCCGTTCCTTCCATTTGCAGCCGGTATTCATGTTCATTAACGCTGGACGAAGCATCTATTGCCAAAACCAGGGCCACTTCGCAGAACGTATCCTGTGCCCTGACCCGTTGCCCTGTACCAAACAGGACAAGCAGCATTGCGATGATGGTCAGAAGGGAATTCCCGGCCAGCCATCGCTGCATCATGTCCTACAGCTCCAGTTTCATTTTCTTTTCCAGCTTCTCAAGCTCACGCTGGGTATCAGTGATGTAATCCCTCGTAATCGGTGCGGCATCACGGTTACGGGAAAGTTGCATGTGGAAAACAAGCTGGCTTCCGGTCCGGAACATCAGTTCACACGAAATCAGGTAGAATTCCCACATCCGGGCGAAGCGCTCGTCATACATCTCGACGACCTTGTCGCGGTTTTTCTCAAACCGGTCGACCCAGTGCTTGAGCGTTGTTGCATAATGAACCCTCAGGAATTCCAAGTCCGTACACCACAAATGGTTCTGCTCGATAACCTCGAACACTTCGGAAAGAGCCGGGGAATAGGCCCCGGGGAAAATATACTTGCGAAGCCAGGAGCTCGCCATGCCCGGAGGCGACATGTGACCAATGGAATGAATGACGGCCAATCCGTCATCCGGCATCAACTCGTTCAGTTTCTTGAAAAACTCGTCATAATGGCTAACGCCCACATGTTCGAACATGCCGACCGAAACAATCCTGTCAAACGTCTCGGGCACTTCCCTGTAATCCTGGAGGCGGAACTCGACAAGGTCTGAAAGCCCCATCTTCTGCGCCCGCTCGCTGGCTAGTTTCTGTTGCTCGCTGGAAAGCGTGACACCGACAACCTTCACTTTTTTCAGGGCAGCCAGATAGAGAGCCAGATCACCCCAGCCACATCCGATATCCAGCACTTTCTGGCCTTCCTGCAAGTCCAGCTTGGAGGCAAGAAGCCTCAACTTGTTGCGCTGGGCCTGTTCCAGGGTTTCATTCTCGTCCCGGAAATAGGCACACGAGTAGAGCATGTTCTTGTCGAGAAACAGCTTGTAGAACGAATTGCCGAGATCATAGTGGTGGGACACATTCTGTTGTGCCTGGCCCCGCCGGTTCGATTGCTGGCGCTTTCGGAACCGCATCTTGAAATTGCGGATCATCTGCTGGACGGGATGGGATGCAAGTGAAAGCCGGTTGTGGGAAAACAACTGCAGGAAATCACGCAGGGAGGAGCCTTCCTCGAAGGTCATCCTGCCATCCATGTAGGCTTCACCTGCAGCCAGTTCTGCATTGGTGACAAGTGACCAGTACAGGCTCTTGTCATGCAGTTTCATTGTTACATCCAGACCCGGTTCACCGGCGAATACATGGCGTGCACCATCAGGGTCAATAACCGTGAGGGAACCCTTTTGCACGAAGGTTCTGAGAAGATTGGAAAGCGGAAACATGGAATGGGCAGGCCTTTGATGAACAGCGTCTGATAAGCGAGACTATTCCGAATATCTTTCGCATTCAATGCATCAGGTGTTTTCATCGTCATCCCTGAAAACACTTGTACAGCAAGGCAGCAAGGGCCTTGAAAAAGCAAAAAAACCAAAACCTGACAGAAACAGTCTTGAAACCTGAAAAGAATCGTAACATATATAGTTACATGAAACAGGATAGTCGACTTTCTTCCGTGCTGCACGCCCTCTTGCATATGGCGGAGCGCAATGAGTCCATGACATCTGATGAGCTTTCGCGCTGCCTGCGCACCAATCCCGTGGTCGTGCGGCGCACGATGGGTTTTCTGCGCAATGCCGGTATTGTTTCTTCGGAACGCGGACACGCCGGGGGCTGGAAAATCTGTTCGGACCTTTCCGCAATCACCCTCAGGGAGTTGCACGAGGCACTCGGAGAACCGGATGTCTTCGCCATAGGTCATCGGACGGAAATGCCGGAATGCCTGGTTGAACAATCTGTGAATGCCGCACTGGACGCTGCTTTTGCAGATGCAGAAGCCCTGCTGATGCGGCGGATGGGTGAAGTAACCCTCGCCGATCTTGCAGATGATTTTGCCCGGCGTCATTCGGCCCGGCATACCCATAACAAGGATACTCGCAATGAAGCATGATGTTATTGTTGTCGGAGGTGGCTATGCCGGAATGGCGGCCGCCCTCCAGTTGCTGCGCGCCCGAAAAACGGTATTGATGCTGGATGCCGGCAAGCGCCGCAACCGGTTTGCCAACAGTTCTCACGGATTTCTCGGCCAGGACGGTATTGCCCCTGACCGGATTGCAGCCGATGCCCGCAAACAACTGGCGGCTTATCCCGAACTGGACTGGATTGATGAAGAAGCAGGCAGCCTTGCGGGAAAGCGGGATGCATTTGAGGTAATCACCAGTGAAGGCAAAACCTGCCTGGGGCGCCGTATTCTGTTTGCCACGGGCGTGGAGGACAGGCTGCCGGAAATCGACGGCATCAGTGAGCGGTGGGGAAAATCCGTCTTTCACTGTCCCTATTGCCACGGCTATGAGCTTGGCAAAGGACGGATCGGTGTACTTGGCAGCGGGCCGATGTCGGCACATCAGGCCGAGTTGCTGACCGAGTGGGGAAAGGTCACCTATTTCCCGAACGACACAGCAGTGCCCGATGCGCAAACCCGCAATACCCTGGAAGCAAGACAGGTAACCATTGAGGATACACGGATCAGGCGGATTGAAGGCAAGGCCGATATCATCCTTGCCGACGGTCGCAACCTTTCCTTTGCGGGTTTGTTCGTTGCAACGCAGGTCACCCCTGCAAGTCCCCTGCCTGCCAGCGCGGGATGCGAGATGAAGGAGACCCCGCTCGGCTCGATTATCCACACTGACGAAACAAAACAGACGACGGTGCCCGGCATCTATGCATGCGGAGACGTGGCACACATGCCGCATTCGGTGTCACTGGCAGTAGGCGATGGTGCAAAGGCCGGCGCGCAAGTGCACCGCTCGCTTGTCTGGCCGGATGCATGAGGCGGCGAGACGCCATGTCCATTCCGAACAATCCGGGCGAAGCGGCAAGCTATGCGAAACGGGTGACAGCCCAGGTACCCGCCCTTGCCGACCTGCATCGCATGACCGGGATTCTTATGGCCGAGCACGTACCGGACAAAGGCCGCGTTATCGTTCTTGGTGCCGGAGGCGGGCTCGAATTGCGGGCACTGGCAACCCGGCACCCGGACTGGCAGTTCGATGGCATCGACCCCTCGCCTTCCATGCTGGCGCAAGCCGTGCAAACACTGGGGCCCCATGCGGAAAAGGTTATCCTCCATCAGGGTTATATCGACACTGCCCCAACGGGTCCGTTCGATGGCGCAGTGTGTCTTCTGACCCTGCATTTCCTGCCCCGCGACGAACGCCTGCAAACCCTTCGGGAACTGGCCAGCCGCCTGCGGCCAGGCGCCCCCCTGGTTGTTGCCCATCACAGTTTTCCCAAAGAACATGGACAGGACGATATCTGGTTGCGCAGGAACGCAGCCCTTGGCGCTTCAGGAAACACATCGAAAGCCCACGCAGAACAGGGCATCAGGACGATGAAGGAGCGCCTTCCTGCCCTTTCCCCGGAAGAAGACGAACAGGTGTTGCGCGAAGCCGGATTTGACGACATCCGGTTATTCTTCGCAGCCTTCACCTTCAAGGGGTGGGTCTCGCGCCGGTCCGGTTAATTCGGCGACCTGTCAAACTGAAGCCTTTAAATTCCCGGCCGCTTCTCTTATATTGGTTGTGCTGGGCAACCAGCTATGACGATAAATTGCCTGTGCAATAAACCATTCGGACCCGGGGGCGGTACCCGGCGCCTCCACCACAAGCCCTTCCTGCCGCAGAAGGTTTTGTGATGGGGGCGAAACAGGATCGACGAGGGTGTAAAGACAGTGTTTTCGTTCGGTATTGTACCACCGTTATCGGGCTAAATTTCTAGTTGCAAACGACAACTATGCGGAAGCTCGTCTAGCTGCTTAATTGCGGTTCGACAGTTTCACACTGAACTCCTGACGGTTCGCACTGTCAGGCGGGGTCCGAAGGCACCTGGCAACAGAAGCCTTCACCTTATTTTTCTGGAGCATTATCCCGGTCATGACAAACGAAGAGCAACCTGAAGATCTTATCCGGTACGATATCCTGACCCAGGATGCCCTGCGCAATGTCATCCGCAAGGTGCTTGAGGAAGTGGCGACAACCGGCCTGCCCGGCGAACATCATTTCTTCATTACCTTCCGCACCGACCATCCGGGGGTCCGGCTATCCGCACGCATGCGCGAGCGGTACCCGGAAGAAATGACCATTGTCATCCAGCATTCGTTCTGGGACCTGACAGTCTCTGAAAACCATTTCGAGATCGACCTGTCCTTTGACGACATCCTTGAGCGGCTTCGAATTCCCTTTGCTTCCCTGCGTGGTTTCTTCGACCCGCATGTAAAATTCGGTGTGCAGTTTGATTCCGAATATCTGGAAGCGGCAAATGTGGAAGCCGGAGACATTGAGGAGTTGCTCGACGAAGAGGATTCTTCAAACCTTCCCGCCCTTTCAAAATCGCGTGAAATGGCCCGCACAGCCGAAAAGGCAAGCAAAGAGAAGCCGGGCAAGGAAAAAGAACCGGAAACATCAGAAACCGACGGGGAAGACGCTCCGGAATCGGCTGAAGTCGTTTCACTGGACAGCTTTCGCAAGAAGCGGTGACCACAGTGGGCGACACGGTCAATCTGCGCCAGTTCCGCAAACGCAGGAAACGCGAGGCGGATGACGCTGCAGCGCAAGCCAATCGCAAGAAATTCGGCATCCCGGGCAAACTGAGAAAGTCTGCAGCACAGGAAAACGCACTTGCAGCTGCAAAACTTGACGGCCACAAGCGGTCTTCCGAAGACAAGGACTGACCTTGCTGCGCAAACACTCCGTCTCGATCAATGGCCATCGCACAAGCTTCTCGATTGAAGACCCGTTCATGGACGAACTGCGGCGAATGGCAAGGCGCGACGGAAAATCGCTTTCGCAACTGATCACACAGGTCGACAATCACAGGGATCCGGGACAAAACCTTTCCTCCAGCCTGCGTCTGCTGGTTCTTGATGACCTGACCGCATCCAGGTCTTGAACGGCCAAGCAAGCATCAACTCAGTTGCTGTTCAGGAAATTCTCGAGATTGCGCATGATGTTTTCCTGCAAAAGGTTTTGCACTTCGACGGGCACATCATCATTGCCGCTTTCGCCCTGCCCGGCCTTTTTGCGCCGTGCCTCCTGTTCGGCCTTTTGCCTGGCTGCAGCTTCACGCGCCTCACGTTCTGCAGCCTCTTTCGCGGCGGCTTCTTCCGCCTTGCGTTCCTCTTCAAGCCTGGCAGCTTCCTCCGCCGCCCTTCTTTCTTCTTCCTCGCGGGCCTTGCGCTCTGCTTCAGCCCGGGCGGCAGCTTCACGGGCTTCCTGCTCGGCCTTCAGTCTTTCGGCCTCCTCCCGTGCCTTGCGTTCTGCTTCCAGCCTGGCCTGTTCCTCTGCCTTGCGCCGCGCTTCTTCTTCCTGCCGCTTGAGTTCAGCTTCTTCACGCTCCCGGGCAAGTTCATCCTCGCGTCTCTCAAGATTCTCAAGAAACAGGCGTGATGCATTCTCAAGCCGCCTAGTTTCCTCCCTGTCCTGACGCTCGATTTCCTCCTTGCGGCGCCGTTCAAGATGGTTTTCCCGGGCAAATGTCATGGCAATCTGCTGTTGCAGACGCTGGGTTTCGATAACCTTGGCCTCAAGCGTTTCGACCCGTCGCTGGCTTTGTTCAAAAGCACGCAGCGAGAGGTAACTTTCCAGCCGGTCCGTGTCCGTCGTGCGGCCTGGCGCAGAAAAGTCCCCGTTCCATGAAACCAGCAATTGCGGATCAACACCCTTGATCGCCTCCCGCCTGCCCGGGTCAAAGAGCAGGCCAAGACTTGCATCAACCGTTTGTTCTGGAAGATTGATTTCCAGATTGCCGAGCAGTTCCGTACCGCTTGCCTCGGCTGTTACATTGCGCGCGCGCACCTGTCCGCGGGTAATCGAAAACGGTGTCTGGACTGCATCGAGCTGCATGCCGGCAGTCAGAATGGTCTCCTCGACCAGTTCCCTGATTTCGTCTGAAACTATTTCATAGCCGTCTACACCGGTTTCAAGAAGTATGTCGTCAAAGCCGTCCGGATTGAGACCGATCAGGGAAAGACCGGTAATTTCTGCCACACCATTGCCCGACAAGCTGGCAACGAGGGCGGAAGTGCTTTTGCCGGTTGCCTCCCCGGTCCCCTGCAGGCTTACCTTCCCGCGGGCAAAATCACTCATTTCCACGGTATTCATCAAGGTCTGCAGATTTATGTCGGAAAAGGCAAAACGGGAATTTGCAAGTACCGTCCCTTGCGTGTTCTTGAGTTCAAATCCCCCGGAGAAGCGCCCGCCCATGGTTGCAAATGTCAGATCACTCACATTGACTGAACCATCCAGCATGACAAAGGACAGCGAAGCCTTCTGCCCCTCCAGCAGATCGCCAACATGGATTGTTTCAGCTTCCAGTTTCAGATCGGCATCATGGCCGCCGTAATAGGGATCGCTGAAACTCGTTTCACCGCTGTCAATTCCAAGATCACTCGCAACATTTCCGAGCAAGGCAGACTGGCGGCCAAACACGCTTTCGCCCAGCAAGGCAAGGTCCAGCCGGTCAAACCTCATTATGCCCTTCAGTCTTGGCCGGGCCACTTCCGTTTCCTGCAATTCCAGTGCTCCGGAAAACCTGTTGCCGGAAAGCTGGCCGGTAATTTCCTGAAAGCTCGTAATGCCCTGTTTCCGTTCAACGGTCATGGTGCCGGATGCAGGCATCCTTTCATCAAGTGCCAGACCCGGTGCACGAATGTCTGCGAGTATCAGATGCGGTGCCAGATTGTCGGAACCAAGCGTGACTTCCATTCGGCCCTGAACACTGTTCCAGTCCGGGGTGGCAAGTTCGCCGGATGCCACCAGATTCGTATCCGGCAGTTGGACCGACACTTGCGTTCGAAGGCTCTCTGCGGACTTGCCTGCCATGTCGATTTCCGCAACCATCGGCCCGGACACCTCTCCGACAAGATCAAGCGGTGCCGTGGCGATACCCATTTGGCGCATCAGGATGGACGGGTCAGGGTTTTCAAACTTCCCGTTGATTGTGAGCGGCAAATCAGCTCCCGCATCCAGTCGCCCATCAAAACCCAGGCGCAAATTGACAAGGGTGCCCCCGATCCGGCCGGTCGAAAGCACCTGCCCCCTTGCACCATCATCCTGCGCTGTTGTGTCAAGCTCGAGTTCCAGCCGGGTATCCCTGGTAAGTGCAGTTTCGGCAAGCAGGTTGTTGAGCAGTCTTTTTTCACCCAGATACCGTTTGGCGAATTGAAGCAGGGGCGCGGCATTTCCGGTTTCCACGGTAAACCGCATGTTGCCGTTCGGCCGTGACAGCAAGTTCTCTATGCGTCCGGAACTGGTGATCTGTGCACCATAAAAGGCTTCGGCATTGAACCGCTCCACCGTGACCGAACCATTGCGGACCCGAAACTGCGCATCGACCCCGTTGGCAGAAATTTCCTGTTTTGCAACAACGGCTTCCAGCGTGTCTGCCGTGATATCAATGTCGAGGTCGTGGGTAACCTCGTCCTTTTCTTCCGGCTTTTGAACCAGCGAATAGATCGCCCGCAAATCTTCCATGTTCACCCGGTTGCCCTGGAGTTTGAGGAGGATTGCCGGCAACTTGTCGCGCGAGGCAATACGCTGCATCCGGCCGCGAAGGACCGCGTCATCCATGCGCAGTTCCATATTGTTGAAACTCGCCTGTTTCTCCGAAACACTCACCCCTGCGGCAATGCCGAAACGGGACAGTCGACGGAAAGCCGGGTCAACATCACCGGAAATCCAGGAAGCAAAACCGGAAGGTTGGCGTGAAGCAAGCAGGATGTTTCCATCAAAGCCGAAATCTTCCCCAAGCCCGAGGCGCCCCGAAGCTTCCAGCGTTGTATTTCCAGGGAACTTTGCGGAAAACGCCCTCAGGTTCCAGCTTTCCCCGAAAGGCTGCACAACTGCTGAAACATCCCGGATATAGGTGTCACCCGCAACAAGGGCAGGAAGCACCATATTGACCTCCCCATCGATGCCGGGAACCGGAATCCGGTCGAGTATCCGTCTCAGTGCCGTGATACGGCTTTCCAGTGAATTGCCCCCCGTTGCATTTTCAGCTTCCCTGATCCTGTCGAGATCGATCTGGCGGCCATCAGCCCTGGCACGGAAGAAAATGTTCTCGGAAACATTGATACTGCCTGCACCTGTAATCGTGTAAGGGTCCGACTGGTCACCGATTTCCATGCGATATTCAGGTATCTGGATAAGGTCCGGTGCCGCATCAAAGCGGCCTTCGGTTACAACCGGGAGGGGTTCAGACGGAGTTTCCATCTCACTGACGCGCTGTTCGGAAAACGGGACCAGTGAAAAATCACCGGCCCATGCAAGAACTTCATCCCTCAATTCTACCGGCCCATCCACCAGCAGGCGGTAGGGCCGGGTTTTCTGGCTGGCCTCGATTTTCAGGCGAATGGAACCGTCTTCCTGCAATGTTCCGGTCTGTATGCCCAGTTCGGAGGCTACACCCTCCACATTGGCTGTTGCATTGATCCGCCACGGACCAATGAGCGAGTTTGCAGAGACTTCGGCACCAATCTGGTCGAGTTCAAGGTTTCTGCCACCGGTCAGGCCGGAAATCGTCACCCTGCCCTCGTCAATCAGCAAGCGCTCAATCTTCACCTGCTCCGGGTTAACCAGACGCTGGGCAGGCGATGTCCAGGCTATCTTGCCGCCCTCATCCACCTGAAGGTTGAGATCCGGGCGCAGCATGTTCATTTCAACAATGCGTATTTCACCGCGCAGGAAGGGAAACAGTTCGGCCTTAACCGAAAACTCCTCAACGGTCATCATAGGCGTGCCGTCGTCATTCCTGCCGACTTCAAGCTCACGGAAGGCCAGTGAAGGCAGGGGCAACAGCCTCAGCTTGGTTTCCCCGCCAACCCTTACGGGCTGTCCGGCTACCCGCGAAGCTTCCTGTTCAAACTGGTCTGTATATTCATCCCAGTCGATAAAATAGGGAGCCAGCAATGCCGCAAACAGGGCGACCACGACAATGGCACCAATACCCAGGAAGATGCGGAAGATAAGGTTCATCGCTTGTCAGGCGTACCCGTCCTTCGAACTTGGATCACCCGTCTAGTCATCAAAACCGACAACCTTGCCCGGGTTCATTATATTGTCCGGGTCAATTGCCCGTTTGACTGCAGACATGACATCAGCACCTGCGCCATGCTCAAGCCGTATGAAACGCCGTTTCCCCTGCCCGATTCCGTGCTCGCCGGTACAGGTGCCTTCCATCGCGATAGCCCGGCTGTTGAGCCTTTCGATGAAGGTTTCTGCACGCGCCACTTCATCCTTGTCATCCATCATGATCATCAGCGAGACATGGAAATTTCCGTCCCCTACATGGCCAATGATCGGTGCCACGAGGTCGAGTTCCTCAACGTCCTTTTGCGTCTCGGCAATACAGTCGGCCAATCTTGAAATCGGCACACATGCATCGGTCGCAATCCCCTGACAACCGGGCCGCCAGGCAAGCATCGCAAAATACGCATCGTGGCGTGCTTTCCAGAGCTTGTTGCGGGCTTCCATCGTATCGACCCACTGGATATCGCCACCGCCATATTCCGAGGCAATTTCGTTAAACAGCGCAATCTGCTCCTCAACCCCGCTTTCGGTGCCGTGAAACTCCAGAAACAGTGCCGGTCTGGGTTCGTAATCAAGGCCGGAGTAACTGTTGATCATCTTGACCTGAAGCGTATCAAGCAATTCGATCCGGGCCAGTGGCAGACCCGTCTGCATCGCGAGAATTGTGGTGTTGCAGGCATCTTCCACGGTCTCGAACTGGCAAACCCCGGCAGAAATGCGGTCGGGTATGCCATAAAGGCGCAAGGTAAGCTCCGTAATGATGCCGAGCGTCCCCTCGGAGCCGACCATCAGTCTTGTGAGATCATAACCGGCCGAGGATTTCCTCGTACGCGCGGCAGTCTTGATCGTACGTCCGTCCGGCAACACGACCCGCATGCTGACCACATTCTCACGCATGGTGCCATAGCGCACGGCATTGGTACCCGAAGCACGCGTTGCGGCCATACCGCCAAGGGAAGCATTGGCTCCCGGATCAATCGGGAAAAACAGGCCCGTATCACGCAGATAATCGTTCAGTGCCTCACGGGTCACACCGGGTTGAATGACAACATCGAGATCTTCCGCATTGACCGCGATGATCTGGTTCATTTCGTTCACATCAATCGAAATTCCGCCAGCCGGTGCATTCACACCACCCTCCAGTGATGTCCCCGTACCGAACGGTATCACCGGAACCTTGTGCTCGGCACAGACCCGGACAACTTCCTGAACATCTTCGGTACAGGTTGCAAACACCACCGCATCAGGCAACTGGGACGGAATATAGGTCGTGGTGTGGGCATGCTGCTCCCGCAAAGCCTGCGAGGTCTTCAGTTTTTCGCCAAACCTTTGCTTGAGAATCGAAATCGCGGTCGCAATGCCGTCTTCATTCCGTTCCAGAACCTCAAGATCACTTAACGCCACAGCGCATGCCTCCTCTGTACCAACCTGCATTCTAACCAATAAAGAAGGCAGGGTTCTGTTGCAAATGACAATGCGGCTAAATTGATCGCGCTACAAGTCCGTAACTTCCCTTGCGCTGTTTTGCCTAATGTGAAACACAGAATGGGAATGAAACGTGCCTTACCAGGCGAAAATGCCCGAAATATTGCGAAAACTTCCCTATCTGCTGGCGCAATGGATAGGACCCAACCTGACCGGCTTCCGGACGACCCGGCAGCTCAAGGTCTGGCTTGTTGCGCTGATTATCGGGATGATGGTTTCGATTGCGGCTATCCTTTTCCGCGAAGCGATCGGTCTGGTGCAGTGGACATGGCTGCGTGACCGCTCCGAGCACGTCATAAGTGCAGCTGAACACCTGCCCTGGTATGTCATCCTGCTGACGCCTGCGATCGGCGGCGCAATTGTTGGCTGGTGTCTGGTCAACCTCCTGCCCTTGCGACGAACCGGCGGCGTTGCCGATGTTATCGAGGCACGTGCCATTGACGGCCGTGACATAGAACTCAAACCCTCTCTCTACGCGGCTGCGGTACACGTCCTTTCGCTTGGCTTCGGAGCCAGTGCCGGACGTGAAGGCCCGATGGTTCATCTTGGCGCCGGCATATCCACTTATTTCGTCCGGCTGTTCGAACTGCCGGGATGGAGCCACAAGACCCTGCTTGCAAGCGGTGTCGCCGCTGCCGTCTCCGCATCGTTCAATGCACCGATTGCCGGTGTCCTGTTTGCCCATGAAATCATTCTCGGCCATTATGCCCGGCGCTCATTTGTACCGATCGTGATTGCCTCGGTCGGCGGAACCGTCTTCTCCCGTTTCTGGTTCGGCAATGTCGCCGCCTTTGAAATCCCGGTCTATCGCATCACCTCCTATTGGGAACTGCCAGCCTTCGCCCTGCTCGGTCTGGTATGCGCGCTTGTTTCCGTGATTTTCCAGTTCGCCCTTGTCGGCACCGATTATGTTGCCCGGAACATCAACATTTCGCTCTATCTGCGCCCTGTCATCGGCGGCCTGATGATCGGCAGCATTGCGGTCTTCTTTCCGCATGTCCTAGGTGTCGGCTACGAGGCAACAGACATGGCGCTCAAGAACCAGCTGGATATCTGGCTGATGATCGGATTGCTGGTTGCAAAAACGGCGGCAACCGCCATCACGCTGGCTTCGCGCTTTGGTGGCGGCGTATTTTCTCCCGCTCTTTATCTCGGCGCCATGACAGGCGGTGCCTTCGGTCTCATTGCATCCAATGTTTTTCCCGAACTGGCTTCCAGCCAGGGGCTGTACTCGATCCTCGGCATGGGCGCGGTGGCTGCCGCCGTTTTGGGTGCGCCGTTCTCAACCACGATGATTGTCTTTGAACTGACCGGTGGTTACGCACTGACAATCGCCCTGTTGCTGGCGGTTTCCATCTCGACAGGCATCAACCAGGCGATACACGGCCATTCCTATTTCGAGTGGCAACTCGAGATGCGCGGGCATTTCTTCTCTGCCGGACCGCATAAATACGTGATGCGCTCAACACGGGTTTCCCAATTCATGCAGCCGCCACAGCGCGAGGACAATGAAGAGGAAGTCCGCCTGGAAGAAGACGAAGACGGAAAACTCCCGCCCCATCTCAGAGAGAATGACAATCTGGAAACGGCACTGCGGACTTTCGACGATGGCGGGCATACCCATCTGCCGGTCATAGACCCGAAACGCGGCAACGTCATTGTCGGCGAAGCCACCCAGGTGACCGCCCTTGCATATTTCAACCAGGCACTGGTCAAGGTGAGCGAGGAAGAGCATCGCTGCTAGGCGCTGCTGGATGTTGCCGGTTTGACCGGGTTGCAGACATTGCAGATCAGAAAAAACCGATGCGCCCAAACCCCGGCAGCTTGATTGCCGGGTCAAAGAAATCCACCCCGGTCACCAGCCCGAGAAAATTGAATTCGATCCCGTGACGCCTGCCAATGGCAAAGCCCGCGACCCCCATCAGGTTTACCTGCAAATTCATGTGGTCGGGATCGACTTTCAGTACACGGCCATAGCCCGGGAAATCCCGGCCTACCGCATTTGAAGGCAGCGAAGCGCCCAGTTCGGGAACCTCGTCCAGCACATGGGCAACAAACGTGTTTGAATTCGGCCCCGGCCAGATACGGTAATCACCGCGCGAGGAATAGGGATATGACTCGATTGCCTTCTCGATCCGCGGTATCAACTGCTCTGCCTGCCTGCCCTTGACCGAATGAATGATCTGCGGAGCATTCGAATACCAGTTCGCATCAGCAGCATATGAATTGCGGCGAATTGGGCTGCCCCAGCCCACCTTGTCATAACGGTTGTAGGCTGCAGCGCCCTTTTCCTTGGTGACTACCCAGGAATGAACCGCAAATCCGCCTTTCCAGCGGCCTGTCCGGGCAGCCATCACATAAATCACTGCCTCCGGTTCATCGAGTGCCGGTGGCAACATGTTTGCACTTCGCCAGTTTGCAGTGTTCCAGCTGGTGGCGTGCCCACCCTGCCATTGCCACAAGGCCTGCGAGGCCAATGCCGGTACAATGAACAATGCCAGAATGACAATCACGGTTCGCGCCAGAATGCGCGTTGCTGTTTTCATGCGGTTCCCTTTTGCAGGCAAGCAAAGCGAATACGGCGTGAAATGGCAACAGTGTGGCAGAACACGAATTCACCCCCTTGCCGCTTTCAACAAACCGTGAGAACTTCACGGCCGGATCACAAGGAGGATCGAGATGTCCGTTCAGCCACTGCACAAAAAAACAGACAACATGCCCTATTATGAGGAACGTGTTGACCTGGCTGCCGCCTTCCGCTGGACGGTACGCCTCAACATGCACGAGGCCGTTGCCAACCATTTTTCGCTATCGGTAAACGAGGACGGCACAAAATTCCTGATCAACCCGAACCAGCGGCATTTTTCCCTGATCAGGGCCAGTGACCTGTTGTTGCTGGATGCAAATGATCCCGAAACGCTTGACCGGCCCAATGCGCCGGATGAGACGGCTTGGGGGCTTCATGGAGCCATTCATCGCAATTGTCCCCATGCCCGGTGTGCCCTTCATGTCCATTCAATACACGCAACTGTCCTTGCAAGCCTTGAGGATTCCACCCTCAAGCCGATTGACCAGAACTCGGCCACCTTCTTCAACCGTCATGTGGTCGACGGAAATTATGGCGGCCTTGCGCTGGAGGAAGAAGGCGAAAGATGCTCCCAGCTTCTTTCCGATCCGAAGACACAGGTCATGATCATGGGCAATCACGGCGTCATGGTAATCGGCAACAGCGTCGCTGAAGCCTTCAATCGCCTGTATTATTTTGAAAGGGCCGCTGAAACCTACATCAAGGCACTTTGGACCGGCCAACCCCTGCGCATCCTGTCAGACGAGATCGCCGAGAAAACAGCCCGGGAACTTGAAGAGTATGATGACCAGGCCGGCTATCACTTCTCGGACCTGAAGGAAATTCTGGACCGGGATGAACCGGATTACCGCCTGTGAGCAAACAGTTTTGCCTGCATGTCATGACCAAGGTCATGGCCTGGGAACCACCCCCGGCTTCGTGAAAACCTGATTCAACACTGGTTTTCATGCCACCTTTTGGTGGCCAGGCGCCTGCATGGCGCAGTTCTGGAGCATGCAATGACAAAACAACCCAACATACTGATACTGATGGTCGACCAGTTGAACGGGACATTCTTTCCCGATGGTCCGGCAGATTTCCTGCACACCCCCAACCTCCGCAAGCTGGCATCCCGCTCCGCGCGGTTTGCACGCAACTACACGGCAAGCCCGCTTTGTGCGCCGGGCCGGGCTTCCTTCATGTCCGGCCAGTTGCCGTCCCGGACAGGCGTTTACGACAATGCCGCAGAGTTTGCCTCAAGCATTCCCACCTATGCGCACCATCTCCGGTCAGCCGGATATTACACATGCCTTTCGGGCAAGATGCACTTTGTCGGTGCTGACCAGTTGCACGGTTTTGAGGAGCGCATGACAACCGATGTCTATCCACCCGATTTCGGATGGACACCGGACTATCGCAAACCCGGGGAAAGGATCGACTGGTGGTATCACAATCTCGGATCCGTAACCGGCGCAGGTGTGGCGGAAATAACCAACCAGCTCGAATATGATGATGAAGTGGCATACCACGCAGTTCACAAGCTGCGCACACTTTCACGCCGGCTGGATGATCGCCCCTGGTGTCTGACCGTCAGTTTTACTCATCCGCATGACCCTTATGTAGCGCGCAGGAAATACTGGGACCTGTACGAGGAATGCGCGGAGCTTGAACCGCAAGTCGGCGCGATACCGTTTGAGGAGCAGGACGATCATTCAAGGCGGCTCTTCCTTGCCAATGACTATGAAAATTTCGACATCACACCGGAAGACATACGCCGCTCGCGCCGGGCATATTTTGCCAACATTTCCTATCTTGATGACAAGATCGGCGAGATCATGGAAGCGCTGGAAGACGGCCGCATGGCTGATGACACGATCATTGTCTTTTGCTCCGATCATGGTGACATGCTGGGAGAGAAAGGCCTGTGGTTCAAGATGTCCTTTTTCGAGGAGGCCTCGCGAACCCCGCTCATGATCAGCGCACCGCAAATGCAGGCAGGGCTGGTCAAGGAACCTGTCTCCAATCTCGACATCAATCCGACACTTTGTGCGCTTGCCGGGATCGACATTTCCACCATCATGCCGTGGACTGATGGTGAAGACATAACGCCGGTTGGCAATGGTGCCAGCCGGTCCGCACCGGTGCCGATCGAATATGCCGCTGAAGGTTCGTATGCTCCATTGGTTTGCCTTGTGGATGGTGACTACAAATTCACCACATGCAAACTGGACCAGCCGCAATTGTTCAATCTTTCAGATGACCCGCATGAACTGGAAAATCTTGCATCCGTTCCGGAATATGCAAGCATTTTCAACAAGTTGTCGGAACAAGCGGAATCAAGATGGAACCTTGAAAAGTTTGATGCGGATGTTCGTGCAAGCCAGGCAGCACGGTGGGTCGTCTATGATGCATTGCGTAATGGCAACTACTATCCGTGGGATTTCCAGCCATTGCAAAAAGCATCGGAACGCTACATGCGCAATCACATGGACCTGAACATTCTTGAAGAACAGAACCGCTTTCCAAGAGGCGAATGACACCGTTCCGGTAAAGCCGTTGATCTGTCATCGGACTGGAGCCTGCAAATTTTTTGCAGGCTCTTTTTTTGCACCAGACCCCTTGCTGTTTTCTCCGGACAAGTTTTCAGCTTGCTTTCTTTTGACGCAAAAGCATGGCTTAGTGGCATCATTTATTGCCCTCAACGGTTCTGTTCATGATCTGGTTCATTCTGCTTTTTATTGCTGTTGTCATTCCGCTCGTCACCTTTGTCATGGCAATCATTGCCTTGCGCCGGATCAGCCGGTTGCAAACCCGTCTGGACGAGGCGTTCGGGAAGACAGAGACAAGCACCGGGCCGGTATGGCCTGACCCGGTTCCCCTGCGTGGCGACGCCGAGACTGCGGATACGCCTGATACTGATGAAGAGCTCCCGCGAGAAACAAACAAGGCTGACGGGGAAGCTGAGGAAACAGAGCCAACAGAGGAAACAGCGCAAGCAGCCCGGACCGGGGCGGATGCTGACGACAAGGTTTCCAGTGAGCAGATACCTCCGGAAGAAACCGCTACCGGCCAAACGAAACAGGAGGATTTTGAAAGCCGTCTCGGCGGGCGCTGGACAACTCTTCTCGGTGGCATTGCGCTTGCACTCGGCATGGTATTTCTCGTCCGCCATTCCATCGAGGCCGGATGGTTTGGTCCCGGTGCCCGTATCCTGATGGGTGTCTTCTTTTCGGCAGCGCTGTTCGCTGCCGGCGAATTGCTCCGTTCATCTGATCGCAGGAACAATCTTCCGGTTTACCTGAACAGTGACGTACCGAGCATTTTGACCGCAGCAGGCGCACTGGGAGCCTTTGCCACCATCTATGCGGCCCATGCGCTTTACGGCTTCATCGGTCCGGCCATTGCCTTTACCGGACTGGCAATTGTCGGTCTTGCAGCTCTCTTCCTGTCAGCAGTCCACGGGCCTGCCCTGGCCGCCCTTGGCACACTGGGTGCCTATGTGGCACCGCTGCTTGTTTCAAGCACCGAGCCTTCACCGGTGCCACTTGCCATGCACATCGTGGTAGTGACTGCGAGTGCAATGGGCCTTGCACGACTGCGCGGCTGGACGTGGCTTGCGCTATGCGCAGCCATCGCTTCTTCCCTCTGGGCAATGCTGTTTGTCAGTCTGGATACGCCTGTGACCGGCATTGCCGGCATGGTCATGCTGCTGGCACTGGCGATTGTTTTCCTTGTCACTTATGGCGCTGAAACTCCTGAAACCATCGAGACAGAGACTGTCGACGACGAGGACGAGACAACAGACGAAAACGGGACTGTCAGTGCTGCGATACCGGTCGGAGTACCCGTTTACGCAATACTCCTGTCATTCGGCTTGCTGACCCTTGCATTTGCCGTTCATCTGGCTCTGAATAAAGCCCTGCCGGAAACGCCCACAGCACTGCTTTTGTCCCTGGCAATCATTGGCGGGGCAATTTACTGGACCAACCTGACGCCTGCGCTCATTTCGGCAACGTCCATTACGGTTCTTGCCGTGATTGCCAGCGACCTTGACCCGAAAATCGTCGACGGCCTCACCACCGGTTGGGACATACGAAACTATCTGGTCCCGCCGGATACGGGTGCATTTATACGCAATGCAATCCTGTTGGCAGTGCCTCCATCACTGTTGGCAACCTGGGGTAGCTGGCAACAAGCGCAAATCCGTGCCGGAATTGCTGGCCGGTTTGCAAGCGCTGCGACCACGATTGCCCTGTTGTCACTCCTGCTCACCTATCTGGTCATCGCACCGTTTGAATCCAGTCTGGTGTTCGGCTTTGCAGGTCTTGTCATTGCCGGCATCATGATTTTTGCAACCGACCTTTTCATCCGCCGCGATCCCGGCAATCCCCTGGCCTCTGCCCCTGCTGCCTTTGCCGTTGGCGCTGTTGCATCCGTATCCTTTTCAATCGCGGTTTTGCTCGACAAGGCATGGATGCCCCTCGCCTTCTGCCTTGCTTCACTGGGCATAGTCGGCATCTACCGCTACCGCCCGCTCACCATCCTCCCCTGGCTGGCACTGCTGTCAGCAATACTGGGAGGCATCGCACTGTGGTTCAGCATGCCGTTTGCCCTGCCGCAGGTCTCCGGAACCTACCTTTTCAACGAGCTGCTTACCCTTCTTGGGCTGCCAGCCGCTACGCTCTTGTTTGCCGGTGAAATGCTGCGCCGCAATACCGGCGGGATTGTTCCGCCCGCGCTGACAGCCATCGGCCTTGCCATTTCCGGCCTGTTTGTTGCCTTCGAGATCGTGCATCTCGTCAATGCCGGAGACCTCGCCTCTGCCAGGCAATCGCTTGCAGAGACCGCAGCCCATGCCCTTGCAGCCCTGGCGTTTGCATGGGGTCTTCAGCGCATTGCCATGCGCACGGGAACCGATATTTACGAGAAGGCATCCTATGTTGCCGCAGCCATCAGCGTTGCCGTCATCCTGTTCGGACTGATGTTCCTCTACAATCCGTATCTGACAGGTGTCCCGGTCGGTAACGGCCTGGTCTTCAACATGCTTCTGCCTGCCTATTTGATGACCGGCCTGGCAGCCGGTTGGGTTGCCCTGTTTTCAAGAGGCATAAAGCCACGCTGGTACTCGCTGATGTATGCCGCCCTTGGCGGGCTTTTGCTGTTCAGCTACGCATCACTCATGCTCCGAAAGGCATTTCAGGGCGCCAATCTCGGATGGTTGCGAAACACCACCGATCTGGAATTCTGGCTCTATTCGCCGCTCTGGCTGGTACTCGGCGCACTGACGCTGATGCTGGGGCTGAAATTGCGCTCCCTTCCCGTGCGGGCAGCATCGGGGGTACTCATCGCGCTGACCATATTCAAGGTCTTCCTGATGGACATGTCCGAGTTGACCGGCGTGCTACGTGCCTTCTCCTTTATCGGTTTGGGCATCAGCCTGATGGTGATCGGGCGTTTCTACCAACGCATCCTGCTGCGCAACCGTGGCAGCGAAGCCCGGCCCGGACAGGAGGAAGCCCCCGAAACCTGAAAATGAACTGGCGGGGTGGAACACACGGCATAACAACCCATTTATGGAGAACGCAAAAAGAACCACATCAGGATTTTTTCATGAGTGATACTACAGCCCTTTTCGAAACCGCCCACATGGGAGCCCTTGAATTGAAAAACCGGGTTTTCATGGCGCCACTGACCCGCAACCGGGCACATGCAGACGGGACGCCGAAGGAAATGGCCGCAGAATACTATGCCCAACGCGCCTCGGCCGGCCTCATCATTACAGAAGCCACACAGATTTCAGAAATGGGCAAGGGCTATCTCGACACGCCCGGCATCCACTCGGAAAAACAGGTCGAAGCCTGGAAGAAAATCACCGATGCAGTGCACGACAAGGACGGCAGGATTTTCTGCCAGTTGTGGCATGTCGGCCGTATCAGCCACACTTCCCTGCTGCCGGATGGCCGTTCACCTGTTTCCTCCAGTGCGAAGAAAGCCAACGCCCAGACCTTCACAAAAAACGGCTTCGAGGACTGCTCCCAGCCTGAAGCACTGGACAAGAACGGCATTCGCCAAACCATTGAAGATTATGCACATGCTGCCCGCATGGCCAAAAAGGCCGGGTTTGACGGTGTCGAACTGCATGGGGCAAACGGCTATCTTGTCGACCAGTTCCTGCAGGATGGCGTCAACGACCGTGAAGACGAATATGGCGGATCAGTGGACAACCGCACGCGGTTCCTTCGCGAGGCGCTCAATGCTGTTCTCGATACCTGGGGCGCAGACCGGGTCGGCCTTCGCCTGTCACCGCTTGGCCAGGCAAACGATGTTTCCGAAAGCGTCCCGGAAAGCCTTTTCGGCGAGGCATATGATCACGTCGTGAAGAAAGACCTGGCTTACCTGCATGTCGTCGAGACTTTTCCGGGCAACCAGCCTACTGATCTCGAAACAACCATGCTCAAGGAATTGCGGATGAAATATTCCGGCTTTTTCATTGCCAATGGCGGTTACGATGCAGCGTCCGGTGCTGAAGCGGTTTCATCAGGCCATGCTGCTGCAATTGCCTATGGCCGTCCCTTCCTGGCAAACCCCGACCTGCCCCGCCGGTACGAATTGGGTGCGGAACTCAACGAGCCAAACCCGGACACGTTCTACGGGGGTGACGAAAAGGGTTATACGGACTATCCGTTCCTTGATGGCAAATAAGCCCAACCGTACACGAACCGCAGTTTCCTGGCTGCGGTTCTCACTTGATATTAACCCGGTGAGACAGGTCCACGCCGTTTGAAACGGTGAGTTGCTCAAATCCTGCAAGTGACAGCAGATCAAAGAAATTCAGGTTTTCGACATGCCCGAGCTTCGAAAACAATGGTGAAGTCCGCGCATCCGCCGTCATTGAGGCAAGCAGTCCGCGTATCTGGAACAGTGTCGCATACTGGTTCTTTCCCGTGGAAACGATGATCAGCTTTTCCGCCTGACCGCCCTTTGCGTACATGTGATAGGTGGGTGCATAGGAACGCTTCTTCTGGAGAATGTCGAGTTGGGTCACAAAGCCGATCCGCGAGCGCCGGTTAACGCCTGTTATTGCCTGTAGCGGAGCCTGATAGGTTTCCTCGCTTTGCACAGCCGGATAGTAATAACCGGCATGTCTGTCTTCTGCATAAACGGCGTTTGCCGCAAGCAACAACAAACCGGCTGAAAAAACGAGTGCGCTTGAAAATATCATCAACTGATATCGAAGCCGCGAAAACAGGCTGGTCATCTATGGTCTCCTTCCACCACAGACTGTATGGCCCGGCGGAAGAAAAATCCAAACAATTCAACATCACGGCAATGTGGACAGTGATTGGTTACCGCAGGAGGCCGGGACATGGTGAACTTGGCGGATTTGCTGCCATGCTGCACTATACAGACCGTGCCCTGATCGAATACCAAATCTGCGACGCCTTGAAGCCTGTTCAAAAGCCTGCATTTCTGGAAGTCTGGGGCCGTGATGACCATTCCTTCATGCAGGGAAACCTGCAAAAGCCGGGGAGTATCAATGGCAACGCCCGACAAACCTGACAACGCCTGGAATTTTCATGGGGACCATTCCGACCTTGTGGCAGAAACCCATGCACGCCCCTCCCAGCCTGTCAGCGGACCTGCCGAAATATTTCATCTGGCGATCAGGTGCAATGAACAAACCATCGAACAGTTCTTCTCACAACTTGATGCCGGTTCGGTTCGCAGTGGTCCGCGTCACTGGAGTGGCACGTTAGGCCCTGTGAAGGTCAAGCTGGAACAGCATACGGAATTCACGTCCCTGACGCTTTTCCACGAACTTGAAAAGCAGGCAGAACCTGAAACGGTGCCCGGTCTGCTGAAAGAACGTTTTCCCATGGAAGCGGTTGAAATTCTTGTTTTGATCAGGCTGACCATTGCAAGTTCCGCGCCTGCAATGCTGAAAAGCCTTGCCGGCGGACATCGCATCTACGGTGGCAAAATTCGAAACCGGATAGACATGCGGTCCAGCTTCGTTCCCGATGAAACCGGAATGATCCATTTTGCGGTATACGGCAAGGACCAGACTCCCGAGGAACTGGGCAGGCGAATTCAGCGGTTGCTGGAGATGGAGACCTACCGGACCATGAGTTTGCTCGGCCTGCCGGTTGCACGCCGTGTGGGCGCGCAAATATCCGCTTGTGAAACACGGCTTTCGGAATTGACACGCCAGCTTCGGCAAGGTGCCGGAGGCAGCCAGACAGAAGATGAAGCCCTGTTCCGGGAACTGACCGGCCTTTCCGAGCAAAACAATATCCTCTTGACGGAGACGCGCTACCGGTTTGCTGCAAGCCGTGCCTATTTTACGCTGTTCCGCCAGCGTATCGAGTCACTGGAGGAAGAAAAGGTCGGGGATGTCCAGACCATGAGCGGCTTTCTGCGGTCAAGGATAGAACCTGCCATGGCGACTATCGAGAGTACTTCAAAGCGCCAGGAAACGCTCAATGATGATCTTTCACGTGCCATTGCCCTTCTGCGTACCCGCATTGAACTGAACCTGAACAAGGGCAACCAGAATCTGCTCAAGTCGATGGACCGGCGGCATGACCAGCAATTGAAGATTTCACAGACCGTGGAAGGCCTTTCGATCATCGCCATTACCTACTACGCCGTAGGTCTTGCATCCTATTTTCTGAAGGCACTCGCGGCACAGGACTGGGTGCCCTTTTCAGAAAAGCTGCTCACGGCTGCCAGTGTACCTGTCATTTTCCTGATGGTTTTTGTGGGTTTGCGCAAGCTCAGAAAGGCATGGGAAGAACGCACACCATAATCATGCAATAGATAACATCACGAAATGATGACCTGATGGTCCGGCGATTGTGAACGCGTGTTATTTGTGCGGGCATGCAGGTTGAAGCATATTCATTGCATCCAACAGATCCACACAGGAGATCATCCGATGCACCCCTCGCTCAATCGCCGTACTTTCCTTGTCACCTCAGCTGCATTGGCATTTTCTGCCTCCACTGCGTTTCCCGCATTTGCCGCCGGACGCAAGGGAACGTTCAAGGGAGACAACAATCACACCGTGACCGGTGGCGTAACAGTTCGTGACGGGAAGATCTTGCTGGAGAAGAATTTCGTTTTTGACGGTGCCCCGGACCCGCGTATTGCGCTTGGAAAAGCCGGAAAATACGTAAAAAACACTGATTTCGCAGTTCTGGAAAAAGACAAGGGTGCGCAAACCTACAAGGTTCCGGCAAGCATCAACGTGGATGATTACGATACCGTTATTGTCTGGTGTCGCAAGTTCTCGGTCCAACTGGCACATGCGAAAATCAGATAATCGTTAAGCAGTTCCTCCCACTGCTTATGAATAAACCCGCAACAATTCCTCCTGTTGCGGGTTTTGTTGTCTTTCCGGCCCTTTCAGAACCGGTACAATTGGGTGTCACTTGTACCCTTTGGAATTCCACTGTTTCACGAGCACATTGTAGTTGGCTCGTCCACCTTCTCCCACGCGCTCGCTTTTTCCGCGTTTGCCACTGGCAGATGTTTCTCTCACATAACAACCGCTGCCCTTGCACTTGATATGCACCTTGGCACCGTTTGAATGTTTGAAAGTACCACTGCCTGCATGGGCTGTTCCCACAATTGCCATTACAGCAAATGCGCCCGCAAGCGAGACTTTGCAAAGCTGCCTCATCACAATCCACTTCTTCATTGTTGTAACAAGAAAATGCTAATCAGGCAGGCGGTTACAAGTCAATCTGCTTTTACTTATGTACTGCAGTATTCACAGACATCCGACAAGAACACCTTGAAATACATGGACAATCAACACCTATCTCAGCTTGCCGATACTCTCGGCCAGTCGCACAAGGTTTATGAATTCTGACCTGTATCCGAACGGATCCTCACCTTTTGCACCCAGTGCAAGCTTTACAAGCCCGTCATGGGACAAATCACCCAGATGCACACTGCCCTTCAGCAATTGGCCGAACCCCGCGACACTTGCAGCAAAACGCGCATTTTCAGAGGCAGCAGACACGGATGGTGCTTCATCCTGTCCGGTAATCGCCCGGGTTATGAGCCTGCTTTCATCCTCATCCGGCAGTTTGTAGCGGATTTTCAAAAATGCATATTCACTTGACCCGGTGTCAGGTTCCACCTGACGGTTATCGTCATTGTCACCATACCTCAGCGGTTCAATGCGTTGCGCCGAAGAACCTGCCGGGGTGATTTCGTAAATGGCTGTCACCGTATGGCCTGCGCCAATGTCTCCCGCATCCACCTTGTCATTGTTGAAGTCTTCACGATTGAGCGCGCGTGTTTCATAGCCGATCAACCGGTATTCGCTGACCAGGGCCGGATTGAACTCCACCTGAAGTTTCACATCCTTGGCAATTGTAAAGAGCGTTGATCCGGCTTCCTCAACCAGTACCTTGCGGGCTTCAGAAAGCGTGTCGATATAGGATGCATTCCCGTTGCCGTTCTGGGCAAGTTTCTGCATCAGGTGGTCATTGTAGTTGCCGCGGCCGAACCCCAGCACTGAAAGCCCGATCCCGCTGTCGCGCTTTTTCCCAATATAGTCTTTCAATGCTTCCGGATCGTCGATCCCCACATTGAAATCACCATCCGTTGCGAGAATGACGCGGTTGACCCCGTCCTTGTCGAACTTGTGTTCAGCAAGGGCATAAGCCTGGCGAATGCCTTCTGCACCTGCAGTGGAGCCACCGGCTGCAAGCCGGTCAAGTGCATCAAGGATCTTTGCCCGCTCTCCGGCCTTTGTAGGCTCGAGCACGGTGCCCGCACTGCCTGCATAGGCAACGATAGAAACCGTGTCGTCCGGCTTCAGGCTGTCCAGCAACAACTTGAACGAATTCCTCAGAAGCGGCAATTTGTTGACCTGGTTCATTGAGCCGGAAGTATCGATCAGGAACACCAGGTTTGAGGACGGTTTTTCGTCCGCCGACAGCTGATAGCCCTTGATGCCGATCGACATCAGTTTTGTCCCCTCGTTCCAGGGGGTGGGCATGATCTCGACACTCGCACGGAAAGGCTCGCTCCGGTCTTCCGGCACGGCATAATCATAGTCGAAATAATTGACCAGTTCCTCGACACGAATACTGTCTGGCGGCGGCAAAACGCCATTGTTCAGCGATGATCGCATGAACGCATAGGAAGCGGTATCGACATCGGCAGAAAATGTGGACACCGGCTCATCCGCCACGGCCTTCAGGCGATTGGCCTCAACGGCCTCGAAAGAGTCATTGGTTTGTTGAAGCTGGTCAGCCGGAGCCGGATACGGCATGTCCGGTACGGGGGCAATCCGGCTGTATCCTTCCGGACGGGCAATCTTGCCTGCCACACTGTTCAACTGTTGTGCTTGCCGGGCCTGGTCGGCAAGTGCGCGGGCCTCTCGTTTTTTCATGGCAGGTACTGCTTGCTGCCCGCTCTGCAATACCGGCTCGGTAACCGGGGAAGGCGCCGGCACAACCACATCATTTGCAGCGCCTGCATCCTCTTCCTGCACAGGCAAGGCTTCGGCAATCTCGTCCTGCACAGGCTTTTCCGGTACGGCAACCGGCGTTTCTGACGCGGTATTGCCCTGACGCGGATCACTGAACCTTTGTTCACGCAACAGGTCGGGGGCGATAACCAGCATGGCGAGGACGGCAACACTGGCACCGCCCATCAGTGAATAAGTGAATTTTGAATTTAGCTTGTTCATCATCTGTCTCCAATCAAACAGGGAGTGTTTTTTTCCTGTCTGTTGATTGAGACGTGTCCCGGCCGCCGATCCTTGGAGGCCATGCAGTTTTTTTTCTTCCTCGAACGCATTTCGTGCCTGGGCGATGGCTGCATTCTTCGCATCCTCACTGGCCGTGATCTCACGCTGCTTGCGGAAAGCACGCTCGATACGCTCAAAATCGCTGTCAAACTTGTTGGTCATGCCTGTTGCTCCGCAATTGCTTTCAATTGCCCTTTCAGTTTGTGCATTCGCCACGAAACTGTCGATTCCCCGATACCCAGAATTTCTCCGGCCTCGGCATGGGGCAGCCCCTCGCCAATCACCAGGATCGCTGTTTCGCGCAGGTCTTCACCAAGGCCTTCCAGCGTTTCCTGAAGCCATGCCAGATCGGCATCCAGTGCCGCCTGCTCACCCCGGCGCATGGTTTCAACCTCTCCGTAATCACGGTGAACGCGCTCGCTTGTCGAAGCCTTTCGTTGGGCATCGCGCACCCGGTTCACCACAATCCTGTAGAGCCAGGTGGTGAAACCGGCTTCGCCACGATACCCCCTGAGTGCAGAAGCAAGAGAAATGCAGACATCCTGCGCAATGTCCTCGGCATCCTCCCGCACACCGCAAAACCGCAGGGCGATACGGAAAATCCGGTCATAATGGCGCTCAAGCAGGCTGGAAAAAGCCTGCCCGTCGCCTTGCGCTGCCATTTCGGCAAGCGCATTGTCGCTCAATCTCGCCTCCAAACCTTCCATCCCGTTTAACGACGTCCGGTACATAAGACGTATCACGATGGCAAATCCTTGGAAGATTGCAAAAAATATTTGCCTCACTGAAAAATCACCGCAAAAACGGCTTAAACCTGTTCATGGAGCCCAAAAAACCCTAGATAGAACAAATGCCGAACCAGCCTGATTCCATACGCGACGATGATCCTGCCCCGAAAAGCGGCGGGTTGGCTGCGCGCGCCATGGCCAATCGCCAGGGACGCAATGCTGCCGATTACTTTGACGGCCTCAATCCCGAACAGGCAGATGCCGTCGCGACACTTGACGGACCACTGCTTGTGCTTGCCGGGGCCGGCACGGGCAAGACCCGCGTGCTGACCACCCGCATCGCCCACATTCTGGCGACGGGGCGTGCCTATCCTTCGCAGATACTCGCCGTCACCTTCACCAACAAGGCGGCCCGCGAAATGAAGGAGCGGATCGCCCGCTACATGGGAGACCGGATCGAGGGCATGCCGTGGCTAGGCACGTTCCATTCGATCAGTGTGAAAATCCTGCGGCGCAATGCAGAATTGGTCGACCTCAGGCCGGACTTCACCATTCTCGATACGGACGACCAGATCCGCCTGCTCAAACAGTTGATCCGGGCCGAAGGTATCGACGACAAACGCTGGCCTGCCCGTCAGCTTGCCGGCCTGATTGATGGCTGGAAGAACAAGGGACTGGCACCGGACAAGATCGCTGAAGGCGAAGCACGTGCGTTTGGCGATGGCCGCGGACGCGAACTGTACCAGCAATACCAGGACCGGCTGAAAGTGCTCAATGCCTGCGATTTTGGCGACCTGCTGCTGGAGACCATCCGCCTGTTCCGGGAAAACCCGACCGTCCTCGCCGAATATCACAACCGCTTCCGCTACATACTGGTCGACGAATATCAGGACACAAATGTCGCGCAGTATTTGTGGCTGAGGCTGTTGGCTCAAAAACGCTTTTCCGCTGACGGGTCCGCGCCAGCCTCCGTGGCAGAGACCGCTTCGAAAGAAGATACAAACCAGCACGACAAAGCTACTGCCCCGCCGAACATTTGCTGTGTTGGTGATGACGACCAGTCGATCTACGGCTGGCGCGGCGCGGAAGTGGACAACATCCTGCGTTTTGAAAAAGACTTTCCCGGCGCCAAGGTGATCCGGCTTGAACGCAACTACCGTTCAACAGCCCATATCCTCGGAGCCGCGTCCCACCTGATCAGCCACAATGAGGGCCGCCTCGGCAAGACCCTCTTTACCGACGGGGCCGGTCCCGATGATGCCCGCGTTGTGGTCTCGGCGGGATGGGATTCCGAAGAAGAAGCCCGCGCCATCGGTGAGGAAATCGAGGCATTGCAGAACAAGGGACATGCCCTCAACGAAATTGCCATCCTCGTGCGTGCCTCCTTCCAGATGCGTGAATTCGAGGACCGCTTTGTGACGATGGGTCTCAATTATCGCGTCATCGGCGGACCGCGCTTTTATGAGCGCATGGAAATTCGCGACGCGATGGCCTATTTCCGGGTTGTCTGCCAACCGTCGGATGATCTGGCATTCGAGCGGATCATCAACACACCCAAGCGCGGCATCGGCGATGCAACCCTGCGGATCATCCACGACCAGGCGCGCGCCAGCAACATTCCCCTCACGGTTGCAGCCCGCCAGCTTGTCGAAACCGAGGAACTGAAACCCAAGGTTCGCAACACACTGCGCAACGTGCTGGATCATTTCGACCGCTGGCGGTCCGAACTTTCCGCCATGCCCCACAATGAACTGGCCGAGATGATCCTTGAAGAGTCCGGCTATACCGAGATGTGGCAGAATGACCGCTCGGCCGATGCACCGGGGCGTCTTGAAAACCTCAAGGAACTTGTTCGTTCCATGGAAGAATTCGAGAACCTCCAGGGCTTTCTGGAACACATCTCGCTCGTCATGGATACAGACAGTGGCGAGGACCTTGATGCCGTCTCGCTGATGACGCTTCACTCAGCCAAAGGGCTTGAATTCGACACGGTCTTCCTGCCCGGCTGGGAAGAAGGCCTGTTCCCGCACCAGCGCTCACTGGACGAGGGAGGTCGCTCGGGACTGGAGGAAGAGCGCCGCCTTGCCTATGTCGGCATTACCCGCGCCCGTGAACGCTGCTTTATCTGGTTCGTTTCAAACCGCCGCGTCCACGGCCTTTGGCAATCCTCTATCCCGTCGCGCTTTATTGACGAATTGCCGGAGGCCCATGTTGAAGTCTCCGAAAGCCAGACCTCGTACGGCGGATACAACGGACGCTATGGCGCAAGCCGGTTTGACAATGTGGAAAGCTTTGACTCAAGCTATTCAAGCCCCGGCTGGCAGCGCGCACAGGCACGCAATCAGGCAAGGGGCGGCGCTGCGCCGGACAACAATTGGGGTACACGCTCCGGCCCGAAAACCCACGGGCAATTTTCCGGCAGCGGCCGCGTGATCGAGGGTCAGCTTGTTGCCTCCTCCATCAACGAATCGAGCGGCAATTTCTCGGTTGGCGACCGGGTGTTTCACCAGAAATTCGGCAATGGCAACATCGCCGCCATCGACGGAAACAAGCTTACCATCGACTTCGACAAGGCTGGCCAAAAACGCGTGCTGGACTCATTTGTGAGCGAGGTTTGAGGATTAGGAAGCTCCGTCTTCTGGAAACACATCAATCACATTTCGTATGGTGAGCTCAATTACGTCTTTGGGATCATCTATCCCAAAATTAAACGAGAGTTCATTGCCAAAACCTTCCCAACCTTGGCCACCGGGATTATCAAGACAACATTTCCACCATATTGAAAAGAAGTCCCTTCCCGGTTCCTGAGGGTGTCGGTCATTAAATCCATAACGCTCGCGAATATCTCGAAACCTCAAGGTACCATTGCGCGCTTTTTGATAAAGTCTTGGCTCGAACAATTTCAAGTCCAACAGAACGGCAATGATTGGCGCAAGCCGAAGATTCTTGGGGGGCGAAAAGCTGAGTGCAGCCTTTATCATGAAGGAAAGTTTTTCCAGGTCACGCAGCGAGTAATTTCCTTGGAGTGAACGTTTCAGAAGAAACTCCTTCAACAATTTCAAGGTTTGAACATCTTCTTGATTTTTGGATTCCATTTTTAAAAGGAGATTGATAAATTTTTCAAAACCTTGCTTTTTTTCATGTTCCGTCTGAACTGGAAAATTGGTTGTCAAAGAGACAAATTTTTGCAGATAAGCACGACCATTAACATCACCGTATGCATGCTGAATGGAAGCCTCCAAAGAATTGGAATTAGATATCAGAAAAAAATGAACGCCTGCGACTGAGAAAAAATGCTTGATTGTTTCAAGCACGCTTAGCGCATATGTTGGCTTGCAACGATCCAGCTCATCCACGATGAACACTATAGGCTTCTCTGCTGCATTTTTTGCCAGCATGGACCGGAAAGAATCGAACGCAAGCCTGTCTTGCGAGAAATTCTTGAGTTTTGAATCAATCAACTGATCCAGTTCTGCCTCGGCTACGTTGGCCAATTCTTTCGCGGCCTCTTGCTCTGCCTCTCCAAGGTCGCTGCCTTGTATAGCGCCTGCCGTTGCTGCCCTCACAGCACCTTTCAGTGCCACTCGGCCTAGAATTTTGGCGACCTTCTTGGTTTTGTCCCAAGCTGATTTGTCAGTCTTCGTAAGGCCCAGCGCGGATAGCATTTCTGAGGCAAGTGCGATGAAAACATCTTCCTCATGATCATTCACAAAAGCATCAAAATAGATTGGTTTTAGCTCTACTTCTTGCTTGAGCTTTGCATACAAACGTTCCGCAAAGAACGTCTTTCCTGTTCCCCATGGCTCATCCAAAAGTACCACCAATGGATCAGCACTGTTCTTGAAAAGGCTTATTATTCCATCGCGAAAATTATTACGTCCGAAGATGTCTTCCTCGGCCTCAATAGCACCCTTGTTCGACAGTACGAACGAGAACTTCCTCTCTGACATATCACCACCAACCCATTCGGAACATTTCATGAACATACTGGCTTTACTGGGAAGATACAAGCTCGTCATCCCGGTTCGCCCACGCAAACCGGGATCCATTGTCCCTGTCGGTGAGAGTGGCGCTGAGCGGCTGGCAACCGGGATGACAGCCGAAAAAACTTATCCCCGCTCTCTCCCCCTCCCCATACTCCACCCATCGCCTGTTCACTCACATGGAATGTGAAAAGCAAACTCAGTTTGGCCACCGAAGTCATGCAAGAACAGGGACAGTGAGGCGGCGCTCTGTTGGTTCCCGCTCACGGGCTGGTGCATGTGTCAGTCAAAAACGCTGGCCAGCCGCGCAGAGAGAACCAATGGACTTGGAACCAGCATCGGACTGGCTCCTGCCTTGAAGGCTGACCCGCATGATTTATCTTGTGAGGCGGTTCTAAAAATCCTCACGTGGAGCTTTCGAATGAAAGCCACAAATCATGATTGCTGAGGTTTTTGTTCGAAAGCTCCGCATGTTTGCAAAAGACCTGAGCTCACGACAGTCTTCCTGCCGGGAGATGCCTCCGCTGTGGCCTGGATCAACGCCATTTTGCAATACCCGATTGCAACCAAATCCCCGCCAGTGAATTGGAGAATTGACAAGTGCCGGGGGAACTGAATGGACAAAAAGGAACTTGAAAAACTCGACCGCTTCGCCAGCCTGATGGACAGCCGGTTCAGGATTCCGCTTACCAATATGCGGTTCGGCATCGATTCCGTTGCCGGGCTGGTGCCGGGTCTCGGTGATGCCGCCAACCTGGCCGCATCCGGCTATGTCCTGCATCGCGCCATGAAACTGGGTGCGCGAAAGCGGGTGATCGTCCATATGGCGGCCAACAGTCTGGTGGATTTCACAGTCGGTTCAGTCCCCTTGGCTGGCGATCTGTTTGACCTGTTTTTCAAGGCAAACCTGAGAAATGTAGCCTTGCTCAAGAAGGAACTTGAAAGACAGGAACGCAGGGAAACAACTGGTGCAGCCATGGAGAGACAGACATGACAATCCTGCGCATTTTCCTGTGGGCCGGATTTGCCCTTGTCATGCTGACAACATTCTTGCCACTGCTGCATTCCAATACATGGTGGGTAAGGGTTTGGGATTTTCCCCGCCTTCACATTGCTGTTCTTGCCGTGCTGTTTGCCGTGGCCGGACTGTTTTTCATAAAACCGGCCTTGCCCTTTGCGGTGGTTCTTCTTGCCTGCGCGATTTACCAGGGCTGGAAAATCGCACCGTTTACAAGCCTTTCAAAGGTCGAAATAGAATTGGAGCAAGTCGGCGACCGGCATGCTGCCTCGTTTCTCGCAGCCAATGTCCTGCAAGATAACCGGGATTATGAAAAAACGCTGGATCTGGTGCGGGAACTTGATCCGGACGTATTGTTGTTGATGGAAACGGACAGGAAGTGGGAAAAGGCGCTTGAGCCCGTCTTGCAACAATACACGCATGTCAAAAGCGCGCCGCTCGACAATTATTACGGCATGATCCTTGCCACCCGGCTGAAGGTTCTGCGCAGCGAAATCACCTATCCCGAAGCCGATGACATCCCGACGATTTTGGCGGAAATGGAAGACCGGGACGGCAACCGGTTCTTTTTCATCGGATTGCACCCAAGACCCCCGGTACCGGGAAATCCCGTTGAGGAAACCGATGCGCTGATCCAGCGCATGGCAAACCTTACGGACCAGAAGGAACTGCCGGTTATCGCGATGGGCGATTTCAATGTGCCTGCATGGTCATGGACAGCGCACCGCTTCAAACATCACGGGGAATATCTCGACCCGAGGATCGGCCGTGGCATGCTATCAAGCTTCCATGCCAAACTGCCGCTGCTGCGCTTTCCCATTGACCAACTGTACATGACGCAGGGGATATCGCTGATACGGTTTGGCCGGACACGCGCGATCGGCTCGGACCATTTTCCCATGCATGCGGTTCTGGCCGCAGGCGAGCGCCCTGCAAAGTGAACGGTCAAAGCTTGACGACATGGCCGGAAAGCAGGACACTTTCGCCATACAGCACAAGCCCCGGGGCGATGCATGGGAAGAATGCTCGCAGCGCTGCTGGTTGTGATTGCCACCACGGGCAGCGTCGAAGCACAGACCGAAACAACGGAACTGCCAATCAGCACCTGCATGGCAGTGGCAGAAAACCTGCGCCACATTATCCCCGCCAGTGCCAGTGTGCAGTATGTTCAACAGAAAGCGGATTACACGGTTCGGATCACCTATGTCGGGCACTCAACCTTTCGCATGGAAACACCGGGAGCCGTTTCCATCGCCACCGATTTCACCGGCGAAGCGGGTCGCAGCAGGCGGCCCGATGTTGTGACGATGAACCACGCACACACCACCCATTTCACCCATTTTCCGGATCCGGAAATTCCCCACGTCCTGCGCGGCTGGGGAGAAAACGGACAACCGGCAAGGCATTTCCTGCAAGTCGGGGACACTGTGATCCGCAATGTTACCACCGACATAAACTCACGCTTCGGCGTTCATGAGGAAGAAGGCAACTCGATCTTCATCTTCGAGACCGCCGGCCTGTGCATCGGTCATCTGGGGCATCTTCATCACGTGCTGACCGACAGCCATTATGCCGAAATCGGACGAATAGACATCCTCATGGTTCCCGTGGATGGTGGATACACGCTGAACCTTGATGACATGATCAAGGTGGTACGGCGGCTGAATGCGAGCGTCATCCTGCCGATGCACTGGTTTGGCGGCTATTCGCTCTCCTCATTTCTCAACCGGCTCAAGGGCCGCTTTCCGGTCGAATATCCTGAAGGCTCCGCGCTGGATTTTTCCCTGAACAGCCTTCCTGCCCTGCCAACCATCTATGTGCTTCAGCCCGAAACATCCCTTGGCCAGTCATTTGAATGAACCGGTTGCTGGATAGCTGCACGCAAAAGAAAACGGACCACCCGTCAGGGCAGTCCGTTCCCGTCAATCAGTTCACGCGAGCTGGAGGAAGGTTACTCTGCTGCGAACTGGTTCATTGTATTGTCCTTGCCGGCAGCTTTCAGGGCTGCTTCACCGGCAAAGTATTCCTTGTGGTCGTCACCCATGTCGGATCCGGCCATGTTCTGGTGCTTGACGCAGGCAATACCCTGGCGGATTTCCTTGCGCTGGACGCCGGCAACGTAACCGAGCATGCCCTGCTCACCGAAATACTCCTTGGCAAGATTGTCTGTCGACAAGGCGGCCGTGTGATAGGTCGGAAGCGTGATCAGGTGATGGAAGATACCTGCCTCGCGTGCCGCATCGCGCTGGAATGTGCGGATGCGCTCATCGGCAACAGCGGAAAGTTCGCTGTCATCATACTCCGCGCTCATCAGCCTTGCGCGGTCATAGGCGGAAACATCTTTCCCCTCTTCAGTCCAGGCGTCATATACTTGCTGGCGGAAATTGAGTGTCCAGTTGAATGACGGCGAATTGTTGTAAACCAGCTTGGCATTGGGATGCACCTTGCGGATCTCATTGACCATGCCGCCAATCTGGCCGATATGCGGCTTCTCGGTTTCGATCCACAGCAGGTCGGCGCCGTTATCAAGCGAGGTAACACAATCGAGCACACATCTTGCCTCACCGGTTCCCGGCCGGAACTGGTACAGGTTTGAAGGCAACCGCTTGGGACGCATCAGCTTGCCGTTCTGGGTGATGATGACATCGCCGTTGCCGATGGTATCAGCAGTAACCTCTTCGCAATCGAGGAAGGAATTGTACTGGTCGCCAAGGTCGCCCGGCTCCTTGGAATAGGCGATCTGCTTGGTCAGACCGGCGCCCAGCGAGTCGGTGCGGGTAACAATCACACCGTCCTCGACGCCCAGCTCCATGAAGGCGTAACGGCAAGCCCGGATTTTCGCGAGGAAATCCTCGTGCGGAACCGTAACCTTGCCATCCTGGTGGCCGCACTGTTTCTCGTCGGAAACCTGGTTTTCAATCTGCAGGGCACAGGCCCCTGCCTCAATCATTTTCTTGGCGAGCAGGTAGGTCGCCTCGGCATTGCCGAAACCGGCATCGATATCAGCAATGACAGGCACGACATGCGTTTCGTGATTGTCGATCTGGTTCTGGATCGCAGCCGCCTTTACCTCGTCTCCCGCTTCACGGGCTTCATCGAGATCACGGAACAGCATTCCCAGTTCCCTGGCATCGGCCTGGCGAAGGAAGGTGTACAATTCTTCGATCAGGGCAGGCACTGAGGTTTTCTCGTGCATGGACTGGTCAGGCAGGGGTCCGAACTCGGAGCGCAGTGCAGCAACCATCCAGCCTGACAGATACAGGTACCGCCCCTTTGTGGTTTCGAAATGCTTCTTGATCGAAATCATCTTTTGTTGACCGATAAACCCGTGCCAGCAGCCAAGTGACTGGGTATACTTGGCAGGATCCGCATCATAGGCGGCCATGTCTTCACGCATGATACGTGCAGTATAACGCGCAATATCAAGGCCGGTCTTGAACCGGTTCTGCAACCGCATGCGGGCAACATTTTCGGCAGAAATCGCATTCCATCCGCTGCCATTTCCGGCAATAACGCCTTCTGCTGCAGCGATTTCATCTGTGTAGGACATTTGTACCTCCGTGGGCCGGCAGAAAACTGGCCGGATAAACTTGTAAATATTTTCAAGATTGCGATGTATTTCAACAATCGCCCTTCTCTTGGCAGCCAACATACGCCTCAAACGCAGAAAAATCTGAAAAACAAGCAAATTTAGCCACACTAAGGTGTCAATCTGTGACGGAGGAATGGTCAGAGAATGTAAATTTGTAAATTTTGTAAATTTTCTGGAGTACTGTGAATTTCAGTAAATCCGGGAATACTCGGCCTCTTCCCAATCGGAGACATGGGAAAGATACCGCTCCCATTCGGCCTGCTTGATACGGACCAGGTAATCGACAAACCCGTCACCGAATGCATCCCTGAAAAATTTGGACTTTCCGAAGGCATCGATGGCTTCCCCAAGACTGGAAGGAAGCATTTCCGAAGCGTTGTCATATGGCTTTTCAACCGGAGGCGGAGGGCTAATGTCCTCTTGTATGCCATGCAGCCCGCAGGCTATTTGGGAGGCAAAATAATAATATGGGTTTGCACTGGTCTCCGCGATCCGGTTTTCGATGCGACTTGCGCCATCACCCGGATAATCAAGCGCCCTTATCATGGCACCGCGATTGTCCCTGCCCCACTGGATACGATCAGGCGCCAGTTGATAGGGTTGAAACCGCTTGTAACCGGTGACACTAGGCGTCGTCAGCAAACACGCTTCACGCGCATGCTGCAACAGGCCGCCGATCCAGTTCCCTGCAAGCGGCGTCAATGTTTCCGTTGTCTCGGGAATGAAGCAGTTTTCACCGGTTTTCCGGTTGATGAGGGACTGGTGCAAATGCCAACCGCTCGCTGCACTGTTCGCCGCACGCGGACGACACATGAATGTGGCGTGCAAGTCGTATCGTGCGCAAACTTCCTTTACCATCGCCCGGAACATCATCATGTTGTGGGCATGGGTTTGCGGTGAAGCCGGCTCAAACGTGAACTCAAACTGGCCGGGACCCATTTCCACTTCCATTGACCGGACAGGAAGCCCCAGTGCCTGCGCATTGTTCCGCAATTCTTCAAGAATGCTTTCATGTTCGCCATAGCGCCCATCGCTCAGGAGTTGGTAACCGGGCGCAAGCAACCGGGTTTCCGGTGCCTTTGCAGGCATGGTGGCTTCACCATGCTCCAGCCCCTCACCGGTAAGCGTAAATATGTGAAACTCGACTTCCAGACCGACACAAAGCTCATACCCTGCGGCAGCAAGGCCCGATACCGCAGTCCGCAGAAGGGTAACCGGATCAAAGCTGATGGCTTCCCCCGATTTCTGAACGCAGTGGCACAGCAACCAGGCAGACCCGGGCAACCACGTAATGGGCCGAAAGGTTTCAGCATCGGGTACAAGCAACACGTCACCTGCCCCGCCCATCGGCTGGTCTGCAACGCCTGCATCACCGCTCCAAACCGGGAAAACGGTACGCCCGGATGTATCCTTCAACAATAACGTGGAGGGAACACTCAACCCGGAACAGAAAAGGGAAGGCAGGGCATCGGCAACAATCGTTTTGCCGCGAAAAATGCCGTGCTGGTCAGGAAAGACGACCCTGACCGTTTCTATGCCCTTCTCTTTCAACTCGCCAAGAAGACTGACCGCGCGCTCGATATCTTCTTCACAGAGCAATCCCGAAGAAGCAAGTTTGCCTGCCTGGATGCGGGCCTTCAATTCTGATTTCACGCGATGGTCGCGTCCCATCCGGCGCACTGTTCGCGACGTTCCTGATCACTTTGCGTAAACGAATTCTGCCAGTCGTCGGAAGGTGCGATCGTATCATTCGATATGGGACCATAAACCTGGGACGGCTTTACACCATTGTGCATCGGCAACTCTTCCGGTTTGCCCGCTTCCAGGCTGGCGATTGCCGCACGCAACATGCGCCGGTACCGGATAATGCCGATATCGCTCTTGCCGAGATGCTCATTCGTACGGTCCTGAACCCTACCCATGGATTCTACTGCCCACTGATCGTGAACATTGATATCCAGCCCCATACCCGTGTAGGTGAGATTCGCCTGTTCATCGGGATTGTAACCATAATTGTTGCGCGCATTCTTGAGTGGCGCATAATCCGGCAGGCGATGCTCCTTGAGACGTTGCTCACGCATCACCTTCTTGTCGACCGGTTTGTCGAAGCTTGTAAACATCGAATACCAGTAACAGGTCTCATCATCGACCGGCACATGCCATTGGGTGATGATCATCTCCCGGGACATCGGAATACTGATTGCTTCAGGAAAAATCTGGTTGGTAATGCGCACATGTGTCTGCCCGTTTTCCATGTGGCGCAGCGCCGTAAGGCGCAGGCCATAATCCGTTTCTTCCACGCTTACATCAGGTCTTGGATACTCCCTGAGCAATTGGGTCATCGGGATATCGGTCTTGTCAGCCTTGTCCCGGAACTGCTTGCCATATGAATCCTCCGGGTCTTCATCCTGAAGAAAACGGTGAAGAAACGAGGCATGCGCGGGATCAATACCCACTTCCATGGCCTGCAGCCAGTTGCATTCCCACAGACCCTTGAACGCAAAAACATGGGTGTCGGGAGCACGGAAACAATCAAAGTTCGGAAACTCCGGTGGCTCGCCCGGTCCCATATAGGCAAAGATGATCCCGTTCTTCTCGATAACAGGATAGGAGACATTCCGGATATTTTCATGCATCCGGGAGCCTTCCGGTTCAGCAGGCTGCTCGACACATTGTCCGTCGCGATTGAAGTGCCAGCCATGGAACGGACAGCGAAGTCCATTGTCTTCAAGCCTGCCATAACAAAGGTCTGCACCACGGTGCGGACAGGCCCTGCCGATCAGTCCCAGCTTGCCTTCGGTGTCACGAAAAAGCACCAAATCTTCACCCAGAAGTTTGACTGGCACTACCGGACGGTTGGTCATCAATTCATCGCTGAGTGCGGCCGGTTGCCAATAGTGGCGAAGAACGCCACCTGCGGCTGTTTCCGGACCGGTTTTGGTCAGCGTTTCATTGAGTTCCTGACTGATCATGAATATTCCTCCATTGTTGGCCGGAACATTACTGACTTGGCTGGAAGCCTGTCAATCAAGACTGTGATGAGTATGCAATTATTGTTTCAGCGACGTTTCATCTACTGAAACGAACCCGGAAACTAGCGGGCCAGATATAGGGTTTGCCCCACCTTTATCACGTATGGCTCCTGCAAGCCGTTCAGTCTTGCAAGGGCATCCACACCAATACCGTGACGCTGGCTGATGGCGAACAGCGTGTCTCCTTTGCCAACAATCACACTGACCCGGTTGGTCCCACTGGAAACTCCAGGTGAAACATCCGAGTTCTTGCGGATCAGCTCAAGAACAGTGAGTTCCTGCTCCGCCCGCTTGGGCCTGGTTTCTTTCGGCGCATTATCGGCAATATTACGGATTGAACCTGTGACTGTTTGATCTATTCCCTGCGGAGGCAGGACTTCTGATTCGGCGACAGCGACTTTCTCTACCACACGCAGCGATACTGACCTTGCAGACGCATCCCGCCATTCTTCCTGACTGGTGGCAGAGCCGCCGTTATCTGAAAGGATTGCAAACACAAGATATCCGGCGGAAGCAAACGCAATTGTTCCGGTCGAAAATCTGGTCGCAATTTCGCTAAACGGCATCATGACTAAAGGATGATGCGGCAAGGTAAACATAGGGTTAAAGTGTGGCTGGCAAGGAGTTCACAATAAGCGATTCATATGCATTGCCTGGCGGAATGGTTTCTGACAAACAGTCTGAAACCTTTCACCCTGTAGGGTAACGCTAAGCGTAACGGGACGGAAACAGCATGTCACAAACAAGCTTCAAGGCAGAAACCGGCAAGGAACAGGCCCTTGTGTTTCAGAAATTGCTTGAACAGACATTCGAGGAAGAAGGCTTTCCTGTTTCCGGTTTCGAAAACATGGACAAGCCGGATGAATGGGAAGTCGGCATATACGTGCCAACCGAGCAAGCCGAAGAAATTCACACAAAGATCAAATCGGCCATGAAAACTGCCGGAACCGAAGTGGAATTTGTACGTGAAGACCTTCCCGAAACCGATTGGGTATCGATGACGCTTCGCGAGCTTGTACCGGTACGGGCAGGACGCTTCATCGTTCACGGGAGCCATGACCGTGATGCTCCGCGACCGCATGAAACAGCAATTGAAATTGATGCAGGGCTTGCTTTTGGTACGGGGCATCATGGCACGACTGCGGGATGCCTGGACATGCTGGACCGGGTCCTGAAACGCAAATCGTTTTTCAATGCCCTTGATCTGGGAACAGGATCAGGCGTTTTGGCAATCGCCATTGCCAAAGCCACTGAGGCACACGTTCTTGCCAGTGACATCGATCCCACTTCCACAATCACAGCAAGGGAAAACACCCGCAAGAATGGCACCCATGCACAGATTGAATGCATCACGGCCGCAGGGTTTTCACATCCCAGAATGGGTGAGCAGGCTCCATTTGATCTTGTTATAGCGAATATCCTGGCGCGGCCGCTTCAGGCAATGGCACTCGACATCAGCCTGCATACCGCAAAAGGCGGAACCGTTATTCTGTCAGGGCTTCTGCCCCATCAGCGATCACCCATCATCGCCCGCTTTCGTTCACACGGTCTTCACTTGCAGCATTCACATGTCAGGGATGGGTGGCTGGTTCTTGTTTTTGAAAAACCCTAGGCAGCGGGATTTGTCTCACTGCACAAAACAAAAAGGCGACCCGTGGGTCGCCGCTTTTGCACGTATCTCCAAGCTTCGGCTCAGATGAAATGATTGACAGAGCCACCGCGCTTCAACTGAGAACGCTTGACGCCAAGGCTGTTCAGGCTTTCATCGTCAAACTGTGCCAGATATGCGTGAACGCTGAGTTGAGCCTGCTTTTCACGAGCCCGCATCAATGCTCTTGTGGCAGAAGTGATATTGCCAAGAATGTTCATGATTTCGGTTCCCTTTTCTGTCCGGTCACGCCATGTTTCCGGTACAACAAGAGTATGGGGAATCCCGTCCCGCTTAGGTAGGTGCCTGAACGCAAGGATGCCATGCAAAAACTGCATGGGTCGATTTACCAATCATTAACCCTGGAAGGATCGCAATGTTTCAGCAGTACGAAGTCAAATCCGATCCCTCGCAGGGCAGCAAGAGACTGGCCCGTTTGCGGCAGATCATGCGCGAAAACGGGGCAAGTGTTTTCCTGGTACCCCATGCCGATGAACACCAGAACGAATACTGCCCTCCCCACGCAGAACGGCTTGCCTGGCTTACCGGCTTCACAGGTTCTGCGGGATACTGCATCGTGACGCTTGAGAAAGCAGTAATTTTTGTGGATGGCCGTTATACATTGCAGGTACGCGAGCAGGTGGATACCGGCCAGTTTGAAATTCTCTCTCTTGTAGATACTCCCCCGGCCAAGTGGCTTGGCGAAAACACCGGAAAGCAGGATACAATTGTCTTTGATCCCTGGCTTGTCACCATCAGCCAGCATGAACGCCATGAAAAGGCGATACAGGAGTCCGGCGCCCGGTTAGTGCCGGGCAAGAACCTGCTTGATCTGGCTTGGGACGATCAGCCTTCCCCACCGCTTGGTGCCGTAAAACTGCAACCGGAACAATATGCCGGCAGAGGCGCGGTCGAAAAAATTGAAGATGTTCGGGAGGAAATATCCCGGGCTGGTGCTGATGCATGCCTGTTGACGGATCCTGCATCGCTGGCATGGCTTTTCAATATCCGCGGGACGGATGTGGTGCACAATCCACTGGTGCTCGGGTTTTGCATCCTTCCGGTCCGGGACAAGCCGATGCTTTTCATTGATGAGCGCAAACTTGATGCAACTGTCCGCAACACGATGGAAGCCATTGCAGATATCCATTCTCCCCAGTTTCTGCTTGAGGAACTTGCTGCAGCATCGTCAGGCAAAACCATTCTTTGTGACCCAGAACTTGTTGCCAATGCCTGCGCCCAAAGGATTCGCAACAGCGGCGGCACCATACAGAAGGGACGGGATCCGGTTGTTCTGCCACGTGCAATCAAGAATGAGGCAGAAATCGGGGGCAGCCGAAATGCCCATTTGAGGGATGGCGTGGCAGTCACGAAATTTCTGTATTGGCTGGCAAACCAGCCTGCTGAAAGCCTCGATGAAATAACAGCCGCAAAGAAGCTCGAAATGCTCAGGGCGGAAACTGCCCGGGCCATGGACAGCGAATTACTGGAAATATCTTTCGATACAATTTCTGGATTTGGGGCAAACGGGGCAATTGTTCACTACCGGGTCAACACAAACAGCAATGCCAGCTTCACGAACGGCAATCTGTATCTGTGCGACTCCGGTGCACAATATGTGGACGGCACCACCGACATCACCCGAACTGTGGCAATCGGCTCTCCGCCGGATCAGGCAAGAACGGATTTCACGCTTGTCCTGAAAGGACATATCGCAATTGCAACAGCCCGCTTTCCGAAAGGGACACGCGGCGTTGATCTCGACCCTCTGGCTCGCGCTCCGCTATGGCGTCAAGGCAAGGATTTCGCCCACGGTACCGGTCACGGGATTGGTGCATACCTGAATGTCCACGAAGGCCCGCAGGGTATTTCACGCCGGGCCATGGAACCGTTTCAAAGCGGCATGATCATTTCAAACGAACCGGGTTTTTATGTTGAAGGGCAATACGGCATAAGGATCGAAAACCTGGTCCTGGTAACTCCAGCCGAAAACACCGGCGGAAATATTGAAACACATGGATTCGAAACCCTTACCCTGGCTCCGATCGATCTTGATCTGGTCGACGGGGAGCTGTTGTCAGGCGAGGAACGAAACTGGTTGAACAGCTATCACGCAAACGTCTTCAGTGCAGTGGGACCTTACCTTGAACCGGATGAGCGGGCATGGCTTGAAAACGCCACGCGCCCTGTTTGACGATCAGTAGCCGAACAATCGCCCACAAATCACAATGGCTAGGCCAACAGCCATGACCGGAAGCGGAGACATCCGAAAGCTGGCAACCAGTGCCGCCAACATTGCCGCAAGCTCAAGCGGTCCGTTGGTCAATGCCGGTGGTATGACGATCGTGGCAAGCACCGCAGCAGGAACAGCTTCCAGTGCTGCTTCCACCCTGGGATGAAGATGTTTGAAACGGGCAAGCACCATATGCCCGGAAGAACGGGTGATATAGGTAACGACACCCGTAAGGCAGATCACCCACCAGACGGTGTATTCGGTGGCAGCTTCAAGAAAGAATTCACTCACGGGCCAACTCCAGTTCCGGATCGTCATCCGGTTTTTCTGCATCAGGTTTGCCGATAAAGGCAGCCAGCAGGATTCCAGCCAGCCCGCCGCTCATGATGTGCCACGGCGAACCGACATACCGGTAGACCAGAACGGAAACAACACCACTTGCCAGAACGGAGACAAGCCAGTTCGGGCGACTGCGAAATCCCATCAGCAGGGTCAGGAAATACAGTGAAAGCAACATGTCGAGACCAAGCGCCTTGGGATCGGTTATCAATGCACCAAACAACCCACCAACCAATGTGAACAGGAGCCAGATACCGTAGAGCAACAGGCCATAGCCAAAGTAATAGGCAGGCGTAAGCGGGCGTTTTGAAGCACGCAATTCCCCTGCCCCGAACAATGGGTCACACAACAGGAAAAACGCAGAATACCTCTGGAATATGCTGAACCGCCCCATGTAGCGGCCAATAGATGCCGAGTAGAGCACATGACGGAAATTGATGGCAAAAACGGCAAGCAACATCGACCAGACCGGCACTTTCAGACTGTAAAGCTCCAGAAAAACCAACTGGCTGGCACCTGCAAAGACCAGAGTGCTTGAAAGCATTGCCTGGCCGAGGGTCAAGCCGTTGTTGACGGCAGTTGTGCCGAAAAGCATGCCAAAGAAGCATACGGCAAGCATGACAGGCGTGGCATCGCGCAAACCGTCGAGGATTTCCTGTCGTGATTCTGTTGATTGGGTCATTGGCGCACCCTAGTCAAACTTGCGAACAACGCCAGTGAGAAATTCTGCAAACAGGTATGAGTTTTTGCCAAACTTCCAATCTATCAGGAAACCGGCAGTTCTGATGTCGACTTGAGCGTGTCCAGAACAATGGTCGTTTTCACATTTGCAACAGCCTCATGCGGCAGAAGGGTACTGTTTATGAATTGCGACAGGGCATCGAGGTCCTTGCAAACCACTTTGATCGAGTAGTCCATTTCGCCAGTCAGCGCATATGCTTCCTGCACGTTGGGAAGGCCGGAAAGCAATGTCTTGAAACGTTCGGCATTGCGTTCATCATGATTGGAAAGCGAAACCGAAATGATGCTTTTGATGCCGATGCCCAGTTTGGCCGGATCAAGTTCCGCCGTGTACCTGCGAATGACACCGAGATTTTCCAGACTTGAACGACGCCTGGAACATACCGAAGGAGAAAGCCCGATCCGCTCGCCCAGTTCATTATTGGTCAACCGGCCATTCTCTTGGAGGGCTTTCAGTATCTTCCGGTCAAATGCGTCAAGGTTGCTCATATCATCCAAGATTCACAAATAAATTGCATGATTCATGCAAAGAATAATATGCAGGCATTACAATTGCAAACACCATGCAAGAAATTGCGCATAGAATGAGGGGAGATAGATACAGGAGAGTTCCCATGGGCCCCTTCCCGCATAATGCGCCTGCACAAACCATTTCCGAAGATAATCCTGCTGGCACGGACGGTTTTGAATTTGTCGAATTTGCCCATCCTGATCCGGAACAATTGCGCTCCCTTTTTCAGGGCATGGGCTATACCAGAACTGCCACGCACAAGACAAAAGACATTGAACTCTGGCAGCAGGGTGACATTACCTACATCGTGAACAACGAGACCGACAGCCATGCCCGCAATTTTGTCGAAGAACATGGCCCTTGCGCCCCGTCCATGGGATGGCGCGTTGTGGATGCACAGCATGCGTTTGATCATGCGGTCAAAAACGGTGCGGAACCCTACAATGACAATGACAAGACGATGGATGTCCCTGCTATTGTCGGAATCGGGGGCTCGCTGATCTATTTCATCGACAATCACCGGGAGGAAAGTCCGTATAATCACGAATTCGAATGGCTGACCGATGCCAATCCCGAAGGCCTCGGCTTCTACTACCTCGACCATCTGACCCACAATGTCCACAAGGGCAACATGGATGTCTGGTTCAGGTTTTACGGCGACATTTTCGGATTTGAGGAAATCCGTTTCTTCGACATCAAGGGCAAATATACAGGACTGTATTCACGCGCACTGACCTCCCCGTGTGGACGCATTCGCATTCCCATCAATGAAGACCGCGGCGAGGAAGGCCAGATTGTCGAATACCTCAAGCGTTACAATGGCGAAGGCATCCAGCACATTGCCGTAGGCGCCCGCGACATTTACCAGTCAGTCGATGCGATTGCCGACCGTGGTATTCGCTTCATGCCAAAACCGCCCGAAACCTACTACCAGATGAGCAAAGAGCGGGTTTCCGGCCACGAGGAACCAATCGGCGAAATGATGAAACACGGCATCCTGATCGATGGTGAAGGCGTCGTAGGCGGTGGAGAGACGCGCATACTGCTTCAAATATTTTCCAAGACAGTGATCGGACCGATCTTTTTTGAGTTCATACAGCGCAAGGGCGATGACGGATTTGGTGAAGGCAACTTCAAGGCACTCTTTGAATCCATCGAGCAGGACCAGATCGATCGGGGCGTGATAGCTGCGGAATAACTCCGTCAATCCCGCCCGATCAACTGGAACCATCCGTCTTCGTCAACCGTATCCACGCCGAGTTCACTCGCTTTCTTGAGTTTTGAACCGGCACCCGGCCCTGCAACCAGAAGATCGGTTTTGCCGGATACGGAACCGGAAACCTTGGCCCCCAACCGCTCCGCCATTGCCTTGGCTTCGTCCCGGGTCATGCGTTCCAGCGAACCTGTGAAAACAACCGTTTTTCCTGCAACCGGTGAATCGGAAGCAGCCTGCTCAACCGGTTTGGGATCGGCCTTTTGCAGCAACCTCTGCCAAACGTCGACGTTACGGCTTTCCGCAAAAAACTCGGTCAGCGCCTGGGTCACGGTTTCCCCGATGCCATCGACCCCGATCAGGTCTTCACGCGCTTCACTGTCATTGGCCGCCAATGCTGCCATTGCATTGTTGAAGGTTTCGACATCGCCATAGTGACGTGCCAGATCCTTTGCTGTCTGCTCACCTACATGCCGAATGCCTAACCCGAACAGAAATCGGTAAAAATCAGCATTGCGCCGGGCATCAATCGCATCAAACAGCTTCGCCGCACTGGTCTCACCCCACCCTTCCACATCCTTCAGCCGTTTGAGGCTTCGCGCGTCCCTCTCCCGGATTGTGAATATGTCGGCTGCATCCGCGATGCGTCCGCTTTCGTAAAATGCTTCGACCTGCTTGTCACCAAGTCCGTCTATATCCAGCGCCCCGCGCGATACAAAATGCTTGAGCTGTTCAACAGCCTGCGCCGGACATACAAGTCCACCGGTACAACGCCGCACCGAGTCGGTTTTGCCGGTTTTCAGATTGATGTCCCGAACCGCATGACTGCCGCAAGCAGGGCATGTTTCAGGAAAGCTGAACGGTTTGGCATTGTCAGGGCGTTTTTCAAGATCGACATCAAGTATCTGTGGGATGACATCCCCGGCGCGCTGGATCATCACATGATCACCAACCCGGATGTCCTTGCCATCTCTCAGCACCTCCCCCTTGCTGCCAACGCCCTTGATGTAGTCTTCATTATGGAGCGTGGCGTTGGTTACAACCACGCCGCCTACGGTAACAGGCTCAAGCCTTGCAACCGGGCTGAGTGCTCCGGTACGCCCGACCTGAATGTCGATGGCGTGCAAGATGGTCCAGGCCTTTTCAGCAGCAAACTTGTGCGCAATTGCCCAGCGCGGAACCCGTGCTTTCAGACCAAGCCTTTCCTGCAATGCAAGATCATCCACCTTGTAGACCACACCATCAATGTCATATTCCAGTTCGGGTCTGGTCTTTTCAATGGCTCGATAATGTTCGAGAAGCGTGTCCACATCATCAAACCGCTTCATCAGTGGATTGATACGAAATCCTGCTTCCTGCATCCATTCAACCATGCCCATTTGTGTCGTCCGGGGCATTGCGCTCATCTCACCCCATGCATAGGCAAAGAAATTCAATGGGCGGGTTGCAGTAATGGCGCTGTCCAATTGCCTTAGCGAACCGGCTGCCGTGTTGCGCGGATTGACATAGGTTGGTTTGCCTTCGGCTGCCATGCGCTCATTGAGCGACAGGAAGGCGGAGTGCCCCATGTAGACTTCGCCCCGAATTTCCACGATTTCGGGAATATCCTCGCCAGCCAGAACATTCGGAATGTCCGCAATTGTTTTGGCATTCTCGGTCACGTTTTCGCCAACCGTGCCATCCCCGCGCGTGGCAGCGGTCACAAGCCGGCCATTTTCATAGCGAAGCGACAGGGAAAGCCCGTCAATTTTCGGTTCCGCGGTGAGCCGGAGGGAGGCATTTGCGTCAAGGCTGAGAAACCGCCGGATCCGTTCAGCGAACGCCTTTACATCATCATCGTTGAAGGCATTTTCCAGCGACAGCATCGGGATGGGGTGTGTGACTTTCTCGAATTTGTCGAGCGCAACATAACCCACCCGACGGGAAGGCGAATCTTCCCTGACGAGGTCGGGAAACCGTTGCTCGATGGCAAGGTTTCTGCGCCGTAATGCATCATATTCGGCATCAGAAATCTCGGGATTGTCTTCAGCATGATACCGTTCGTCATGACGCGCAATCTCCGCAGCAAGTTCCGCCAACTCGGCGGCTGCCTGTTCTTCGGAAAGGTTTTTCACTTCAGTCGCAAAACGCTCGGCCACGGTCCGGTCCAGTTCAGGCAGCAGGTTGTTCGATCAGTTTTTCAGCCGCTGCCCTTGCTTCCTGGGTAACAGTGGCTCCCGAAAGCATCCGGGCAATTTCTTCCAGTCTTCGTGAATCACTGATTGGGTCAACCGCAGTAGCCACACGCTCCCCTTCAGCCACATGTGATTTGGAAATCAGGTAATGTCCGTCTGCCCTTGCGGCAACTTGCGGCGCATGGGTGACAGAGAGTACCTGAACATTTTGCGAAAGGCGTGACAGGCGTTTTCCGATGGCATCTGCCACTGCGCCGCCAACACCGGAATCGATTTCGTCGAACACAAGCGTGGGCGCCGATCCCCTGTCTGCCAAGGCCACTTTGAGGGCAAGCATGAAGCGGGACAATTCACCACCTGAGGCGACCTTGCGCATTGCCCCCGGATTGGCTCCGGGGTTGGTTTGCACCCAGAATTCAAGCTGGTCCACACCATGAGATCCGGCATGCTCTTCGCCGCTTTGCTGATGAACCATGAAACTGGCCATTTCTAGTTTCAGGGCAGGCAACTCCTGCATTACGGCCTCTGCCAGAATGTCACCAGCCCGTTTTCGGTTTTCGGATAACTTGTTGGCAAGCCTGAAATATTCATCCTTGCGCCCGGCAGCCTCACTCTCCAGTTTGGACAGCCGGTCCTGGCCGTCTTCCAGCATGGCCAGGTCATCGGCCATTTGCACGGCAAGTTCCGGCAGGTTTTCCACTGCGACGGAATATTTCCGGGCAGCAGCCCTGAGGGCAAACAGCCGTTCTTCTGCATGTTCCAGATCACGCGGATCAAAATGGGTCTCGTGAAAAGCCCGCTCCAGCGTGTTTTGCGCAGCATAGAGACTGTTCAGCGACTGGTCGAGAAGTCCGAGGGTTTCATCGATCAACTCCGGTGCCTGCTCACGCTTTCGCTCCAGCCGTCTGGCAAGGTTTGCAATAATGGTGACTGGAGAAGCATTGCCGGAAAGCGTTTCATTGGCTTCTGAAAGATCGGTGGCTATCTGCTCGATTTTCATCATCTTGTGGCGTTGGTCGGCAAGGTCGTTTTCTTCACCCGGTTCCGGTGCCAATGCCTTGAGTTCCTGGGAGGAAGAGCGCAGGTAATCGGCTTCCCGCTGGGCATCGGCCACTTCGGCACGCAGCCTGTCCAGCCTCTCAACACTGTCCTGCCAGGCATGCCAGGCGCGAGAAACCATCAACGCTTCCTGCTCAAGCCCGCCATGCGCATCGAGCAGGCTGCGGTGCGTTGCAGCATCAAGCATGGCACGGTCATCATGCTGGCCATGGATTTCAACAAGATGCCCCCCAACCTGACGCATCAACGTCGCAGAAACCGGAGAATCATTGATGAAGGCGCGCGTCTTGCCATCTGCTTTCTGGACACGCCGCAAAATCAGCCCGTCATCAGTGGATATACCGTTATCTTCCAACAACCCGTGTACCGGGTGATCTTCCGACGGCTCAAAGACGGCGATTACAGTACCTTCCTGTGCACCCTTGCGAACGAGAGAACCATCTCCACGCCCGCCAAGTGCCAGCGCCAGGGAATCGAGCAAAATGGACTTGCCCGCACCGGTTTCGCCCGTCAGAACGGACAATCCGGCTGAAAACTCGATACTGAGTTGTTCGATCAGGACTATGTCTCGAATGGAAAGCTGTACCAGCATCGTTTCAGTCAGGGTGTGCACATGAAAAGATATCCTCCCTGCCCTCCAATATCACGAAATGGAATCGGAACAGTGAGAACATTCAGCTAACAAAAGCGTATGAGAAATCCCGGACCGGCACAAGTGGGCTTGGCAGCCAGAAGCCTTCAAAGTCAGACAAGACCACAGAAAGCTTCAAACAACAGCGGATGGGTGTCAGGTTTTTGGCTTGGTGCCAAACAGACCTCCGGTAAGCCAGGAATCCTGGGCTTCACGAGGCTCAAGCCCCCCTGTTTGCAACAGTTTGTATGAGTCCTTGTACCACTGGCTGTCGGGGAAGTTGTGCCCAAGCACGGCTGCAGAGTTCTGTGCTTCCTGCGCAAGACCAAGTGAGAAATAGCTTTCCGTCAGGCGGGCAAGGGCCTCCTCGACATGACGGGTGTTCGGATATTGCTCGACAACCTTGCGGAACCGGTTGATCGCGGCAAGAAACTCGCGACGTTCCTGATAATATCGTCCAACCAGCATTTCCTTGCCGGCCAGCTGGTCACGAGTGATGCGGATCTTGTTGCGTGCATCACCCACATATTCGCTTTCGGGATACTTCTCGACCAGGGCATTCATGGCTTCATAGGCCTTTGCCGTTGTGGTCTGGTCGCGCGTGATGTGCGGGATCTGTTTGTAGTAGGACATGCCGATAATATACTGGGCATAGGCAGCATCCTTGTCGCTGGGATATAGCGACAGGAAACGCTTGGCGCTTGATGCCGCTTCGGCATACTCGCCTTTCCTGTAATTCACGAAAGTTTTCAGGATAATCGAACGGCGCGAAAGTTCTGAATAAGGATGCTGGGAATTGAGGTCATCAAGACGCTTTTCCGCATTCTTGAGGTCGCCCGCATCCAGATTCGCCAGGGCCTGGTTGTAAAGGGTATCAGCCGACTCGATGTTATCGAGGGCAAAATCCGTATCCTTGTCGGTTTTGCTGCACCCGGCGACTGCCACCAGTCCGGCGACAAGAATTGTCCTGAAAGCAATATCAAACTTCATGTTGAACCTGTATTCCCCGCCTGTACAAACAGCAGGCTCCCTTCCCGGAAGGCTATAAATTACACCATCAAGGCTTTTCTTGCAAAGCGCTTATCCAATGTGATTGTCACAACATTGTGGCGCGGTTAACGCCGTCATCCACTATTGCACAAAGCCTTCCCCGCTGGCAGCACTCACTACCTGAAATGATGAAGGTTTTCCACTCTCATGTTTCAATGGCATGTTCTGGCGTCAGGTTCCAAACCCTGCCTTGAGACAAAGCAGGTTGCCAACCTCAGACAAGCACCGCAGCGTAAGCCGGTGCATTCACGGCAACAAGTTCGCCATGCATGATGCGTGGACGGCTTTTCGGCGGCTGAACGAAATCGAATGCATCACGGTCTGAAAGAAGTGCCTGAAGAACCATCGCATTCAGCTTGTGACCACCCCGATAGGAGCGGTAGCAACCGAGAATGGGCGCTCCGGCAAGTGCCAGGTCACCAATAGCGTCAAGTGTTTTGTGTCTTACAAACTCGTCCTTGTAACGCAGACCTTCCGGATTGATAATCCGGTTGTCATCACCAATTACAACAGAGTTTTCGAGAGAAGAACCAAGCGCAAAGCCTGCTGCCCAGAGACGCTCCACATCTTTCATGAAACCGAAAGTGCGCGCCCGGCTCAGCTCCTTGCAGAAAACGTCTTCCGTAATGTCGGAAGCAAACTTCTGGCGGCCGATTGCCTCGCAGTCAAAGTCGATTTCAACTTCAAAACGTGTTCCTTCATAGGGAACAAACTCACCCCAGGAAGCGCCCATTTCAACGCGGACAGGCTTGTTCACCCGGATGTAGCAGCGCGGAGCCGCCAGGGATGTAAGTCCTACAGACTGGATGGCCTCTACGAAAACGATAGAGCTTCCATCCATTACCGGGACTTCACGTCCCTCAAGTTCAACAATGACATTGTCCACATTGAGTGCACGCAAGGCCGCCATGAGATGTTCAATGGTGGCCGCGTGAGGACCGGAAAGACTGCCCAGAACGGTACAGAGGTCGGTTGCACCCACAGAGGAAAGATTGGCAGGAAGGTCAACGGAGTCGTACGGATTGTCAGGAGATGAAACATTGAAAACAATGCCGGTATCGGCATCTGCGGGCAGAAGGCTCATCATCACTTCCTGTCCGGAGTGAACACCTACACCTGAGAATTCCAGTTTCTCGCGAATTGTCGTTTGATAACCTAACACTACGAACCCCGGTTTGCCCTTATCCCCATGAAGTCCGGCATGCACTCACATCTCCTGCAGCCGAAACATGCCTTACGGCATCCATATTCTTGCCACACTTATATCGGGACAGGGCAAGTGCAACAAATCACGCTTTCTTACCTTTTGTTACCACACCACAGTAGCGGGTAAAATAAACCCTATATTTTTCAAATAGATAGAAAAAAGCCGCCAATGTTACAATATGTAACACGGCGACTTTCCTAACAAAGTGTGAAAATCAGTTGGCCTGTCTGCGAAGAAAGGCAGGAATGTCCAACTGGTCATCTTCGTGTGCAGGTTTTTCCGACGGGTTGATTCTTCCCATGGAATCCAGCTGGCCACGTTTCGGCGCATAAGGGTCGTTCTCCATGCGCGGAGGAGCCGCTGGCGCTGGGCGCGGAGCAGGTGTCACCTGCTGTGGCGCACTTTGGCTCGCTTCTTGGGCAGGAGCCGCCTGTCTCTCATGAGAACGGACCTCGCCCTCACGACCACTGAAACTGCTCTTGAGCTTGTTCAGCAATCCCATCGGACCCTGCCCCTCAGGCTGGGAGGGTGCGGCCGGAGCGGTGTTTTTCTGCGCTGCTTCTGCCTGAACCATTGGTGGAAAATCATCAATCTCGGGAATGACGGTAGGCTGGACTGTCCGCGAAGGATCCTCTGCGGCAGGCAACGTGAAGTCTTCCTGCGAAGGCATCAATTCCTCTTCCAGCGCAGACTTGAATTCTTCCTCAACCTTGGGATCGGAGAAGAGTGAGGCCGGCTTGAACGGCTGCAGGCTCACGCCATCACGCTGTACTGCCTTGGGCTTGGCCGGTTCCGCCAGGCTTGCAGCAGTTGCCTCGATTTTCTTTTCAACGGCGGCTGCATCCCTTGCTTCGTTTGAAACAGGCTTGCCAACCGCAACCGGTGTTTCGGCAGGTTTTTTATCTGCCGGAACAGCTGCCGGAGCGCTGCGCGTTACTGCACTGGCCTGTTTTGGTGCAACACTTTCCGCAGAAAGTTTGGCCGAGTTGTCGATACCCGTGGCAACCACAGAAACACGGATGACACCTTCCAGGTTTTCATCAAAGGTGGCACCGAGAATGATATTTGCATCCTGATCCACTTCTTCGCGAATACGCGTGGCAGCCTCATCAACTTCGAATAGTGTAAGGTCACGTCCGCCAGTGATCGAGATCAGCAGACCCTGCGCACCACGCATTGAGGTTTCATCAAGCAACGGGTTTGAAATCGCAGCTTCGGCAGCCTGCATGGCGCGCCCTTCTCCACTGGCCTCACCGGTCCCCATCATTGCCTTGCCCATGTCACGCATGACAGCACGAACATCAGCAAAGTCCAGATTGATGAGACCTTCCTTGACCATGAGGTCGGTTATGCAGGCAACCCCTGAATACAGCACCTGGTCCGCCATGCCGAACGCGTCGGCAAAAGTGGTTTTCTCGTTGGCGATGCGGAAAAGGTTCTGGTTCGGGATGACGATCAGTGTGTCGACGTTTTTCTGCAGCTCGATGATGCCGGCTTCCGCAGTGGACAGGCGGCGTTGTCCCTCGAACTGGAATGGCTTCGTCACAACACCCACGGTAAGGATACCCATCTCACGGGCTGCGCGGGCAACGACAGGAGCAGCACCCGTTCCCGTTCCACCACCCATACCGGCTGTCACAAATGCCATGTGGGTCCCGGCCAGGTAGTCCTGGATTTCGGTAATGCATTCTTCGGCTGCTGCAGCGCCCACTTCAGGTTGTGAACCGGCACCAAGGCCTTCGGTTGCTTCCACGCCGAGCTGGATAATCTTTTCAGCTGATGACATGGAAAGCGCCTGGGCGTCGGTATTCGCAACCACGAATTCCACACCTTCAAGGCCTCCATGAATCATGTTGTTGACGGCATTACCGCCGCCACCGCCGACACCGAATACGGTGATTTTTGGCTTAAGCTCTGTAATATCAGGCTTTTGCAGGTTGATCGTCATTTCCTCGTCTCCGTTATCTGTTCCGGACGGGAAACCCGCCAGAACCCTTTGTTTGTGATGTTTCCATCACTGCCGCATTCATTTGTCCGTCTCCGGACTGTTTTGCCGCCTGGCAACTAAAAGCTTTCCCTTATCCAGTTGCCAAACCGCTCCAGGGGACCACCGGTCCCGGTCATTTTCATTCCGCCCAAACGCATCGGGCTTCCAAAATTCTCAATTTTTGAAATCTGCGGGTAGATCAGCAAACCAACTGCCGTCGCAAAACCCGGGCCTTTTGCAGCCTCGGGCATGCCGGAAACTCCCATCGGACGTCCAAGACGAACGTTTCTCGAGAGTATGCGTCTGGCAACTTCACTCATCCCGTTCAACTGACTTGCGCCACCTGTCAAAACCAGTCGTTTGCCCACAGCATCGGCAAAACCGGACTTGGCGAGGCGGTCGCGGATCAGTTCCAGTGTTTCTTCGACTCTCGGTCTTATAATACGCGTAAGTTGCGCGCGGCTGACCTGATTGGGGGCATCACGTTCCTCTTCCGCAATCGGCGGAATTGTCACCATCGCCTCCTCATCGCCGGAGCCAAGCAGTGTGGACCCGAATTTGACCTTGATTTTCTCGGCATCTTCCAGACGCGTGGACAGGCCGCGCGCCAGATCCATCGTCACATGATTGCCGCCGATTGCGATCGCATCCGAATAAACAAACCTGCCCTCGATGAAGACTGAAAGTGTCGTTGTGCCACCCCCAATGTCGATACAGGCACACCCCATCTGCATTTCATCATCAACAAGGCTTGCCAGTCCTGCAGCATAGGGCGTTGCAACCATCGCCGCGACAGACAGATGTGAGCGGTTAACGCACAATTCGAGATTGCGCAGCGGCGCATTTTCAGCAGTCAGCACATGCATGTCGACGCCCAAACGGTCGCCGACCATGCCAAGCGGGTCGGAAATGCCATGCTCACCGTCAAGCGAGTATCCGATCGGGATCGAATGAACCACAGAGCGCTCGGGAGCCAGTGCATGCTGGGCGCCGGCAAGCAGGACCTGGGAAATGTCACCGGATTCAACAGCATGCCCGCCCAACGATATGTTCGCTGAAAATGTCTCGCTAACAAGCCTGCCGGAAGAAACATTGCAGATCAGGCTGTCGACAGTCACACCTGCCATCTTCTCGGCAGCTTCAACAGCTTGCCGGATAGCCTGCTCTGCCTGCTCAAGGTTGACGATGACACCAGACTTGATGCCCCGGGACTGGATGTGGCCGATCCCCATCATTTCGACACGATGTGTGCGCCCGAGCACCGCCTGCGCTTCGGATCGTGGTGTCAGTTTCGCGATCAGGCAGCAGATTTTCGATGTACCGATATCCAGAACACTGACAATTGTTGAGCGCTTGTCTGTGAGCGGCTTCATTCTGGGCAGCAGACCGTTTGGACGCAAAATACTCATATTCTGTGCCACTTTCTCTTCAGACTGTCTTCAATTGCAGTCTTCCGTATTTCTGCCTGTTCGGGTGACATTTTCAGCACGAGGCGGTCCGAGAGCCGCATGTCCACCTGAACGATGTCACGCTCAAAAAGCTGCTTGCGCACATTGAGCTCTTCAAGTTCAGCAAGCGCTGCCTGCCAGTCATGCTCCGGCAACATGATTTTCGGGCCATTGTCGAGATGAATGTTCCATCGACGATCGGCAACCCGGACATAAGCCTTGGCTCGGGAGGTAATCGAGGAAAACCGCGAGATGTAGGAAAGAAACTCGGAAGCGGTGTCATTTGCCCCCTTCCCCACAACCTGCGGCAGGCGCATGTGTTGAAGACCGGCTTCAGCGATCACCGTACCGTCTGCGGAGATAATGTTGACCACTCCGTCGGCTTTCCACAGGGCAACCGGCTCACGCTCCACCAGGTCAATCACAACCGTATCCGGATAAACCTTGCGAACGCGGGCCTGTTCGACCCAGGGGTTTGAAAGCACATGCTGGCGCGCTTCGCCCACATCAAAGTCAAACAGCGAATTGCCAAGCTGAGTGGCAAGCTTCTGCTTGATAATGTCCATGTCGAGATTGTGGGCACCATTGACCACCAGGCTGCTTGCCTCAAACCCTGCCTTCGCAGAAAGCGCTGCAATCAGGCTCTGCCGGTCATCTCTGCCTTCGTAAAACAGGAAAGCGCAACCACCGGCCAGCATCAGTCCAAGTACACTGATCCGGAAGCGGCGACTGTGAACAAGCTGCACCGGATGTGCCTTGGAGCGCAGGTTTCGCAAGGAACGGTAAATGTATCTCTGGACAGCATTTGGAGCGGCTTGCACGCGTGCAAGACCGTTCGCTGCGGCATTTGCCAGGCCAGCACCGAAATCGCTGTTGTCACAGTTATTTCCGCCTAACGGTTGCAAGAGGCATCCTCCACAATCCAGCTCAACAATTCTTCCCAGGAATGCCCTGCATGGGCAGCCAGTTCAGGCAAAAGCGACGTCGGTGTCATGCCGGGCTGCGTATTGATTTCCAGCCAAACGAGTTCACCCGTCCCCATCAACCCGTCATCAAGACGGAAATCCGAACGTGTCACGCCACGGCATCCGAACAGCTGATGGGCCTTGAGCGACAGTGTCAGTATTTTTTGGTAAATATTTGGTTTAATTTCGGCAGGGAGAATGTGTCGTGAACCGCCAGGCTTGTATTTGGCGTCATAGTTGTAAAACTTTTCTCCGTCGGAAATGATTTCGGTCACCCCGAGCGCCACATCACCCATCACCGCACAGGTCAATTCCCGCCCTGCAACGAATCGTTCTGCCATCAGGTATTCACTGTATGGCCAGTCATCCCTGTATAGTTCCTGCGGAGGATTGGGCTGGTCTTCCTGGACAATCAGGACTCCGAATGACGAGCCTTCGGCCACCGGCTTGATGACATATGGCGGTTTCATCGGATGTTTTTTTGCAGCTTCCGCCCTGTCGATGAGTATGTGCTCTGCAACCGGCAGGTGGGCAGCCTTGGCAAGTTTCTTGGCCTTGTCCTTGTCCATTGCCAGTGCAGAGGAAAGCACACCGGAATGGGTATAGGGAATGTTCAAAAACTCCAGCACACCCTGAATTGTACCGTCTTCGCCAAACGGCCCGTGCAGGGCATTGAAGGCCACATCCGGTTTGAGTTCGCGAAGCGTTGAACTGATATTGCGGTCCACATCAACCTGCGTAACCTTGTAGCCGGCATTGCGCAGGCCTTCAGCGCATGCGTGACCGGAAGAGAGTGAAACCTCTCTCTCGGACGACCATCCGCCCATCAGGACTGCGACATGTTTGTTCGGCATTGTTCCTCGCGAAAAACGGGTATGGCGGTGACTGTTTCACCAAGCCACGCGCACATGGCCAACGCAGGCGTTAACCTTTCTTAAGAAAATGCCACCCAAATGGTTTACGGATCGTAAACAATTTTCGAAGGATTGTTATTTTCGGAAGAACACGCCGTTGCAGACGGTGAGCATGGTATCAGCCATAGCGGCCAATACGCTTGATTTCCCACTGAAGTTCTATCCCGGAATTGGCCAGCACCTTTTCGCGCACTGTTTCGCCGAGGTTTTCAAGGTCGGCTGCCGTTGCATTCCCGGTATTGATCATGAAGTTGCAATGCATCTCGCTCATCTGTGCACCACCAACCATGAAGCCCCGCATGCCAGCTTCATCCACCAGCTTCCATGAAGAATGGCCCTCTGGATTCTTAAAGGTCGACCCACCGGTTTTCTCTTTCACCGGTTGCACTGTCTCGCGATGATGTTGCACTTCATCCATCTGCTGGCGGATGACGGCCTCGCTTTCCTCAAACCCTTCAAAAACAGCTTTGGTAAAAATCAGGTCGGGTGAAACGTCTGAATGCCTGTAGGAATACCCCATCTGCGCATGCGACAAGACGCGCCGCTCACCCTGCCGGTCGGTTGCATGAACCTCGACAACCCTGTTAGTGGTTTCAGTACCGTTCGCACCGGCATTCATCCTCAGGGCGCCGCCAATACCGCCGGGAATTCCGTGATAGAATGCAAAACCGCCAAGGCCGGCTTCAAGGGCCTTTCCGGCAAGTCTTTTGTCGGGAACCGCTGCACCGGAAACAAGCCGCGTGTCGGAGACTTGCTCGACCGAACCAAAGCCCTTTGCCGACAACCGGATGACCACACCTTCAATTCCGCCATCCCGGACCAAAAGGTTGGAACCGACGCCAACCACCATTACCGGAATCTCTTCGGGCAGGCGTGCGAGAAAATGACTGAGATCATCCTCGTCTGCAGGCTGGAAAAGAATGTCTGCCGGTCCCCCTACCTGAAACCAGGTAAACCTGGACATCGGGGCATCCGGCGTAAGACGCCCCCTCACCCCTTCAAGGTTTGATTCCAGTTTCTTGAGGAGCGTTTCACCCGACATTACTTGGCACCGAGCGCTTCAAGTTCACCCGGCAGGGCATGTGCCCATTGGGTAATGTTGCCGGCACCAAGGAAAATCACATAATCGCCAGGCTCCGCCAGCAAAGCAATCCTGTCGGCCAGTACTTCGGGGCCGGACACGGCAACAGCACTGCGATGCCCTCCGGAAAGCAGACCGGCAGCCAGGGATTCCGCGTCAAACCCCTCTATCGGGTCTTCTCCTGCTGCATAAACAGGTGCGATCAGCACCTCATCCGCATCGTTGAAACAGGCGCAGAAATCGCCAAACAGGTTTTGCAAACGCGAGTAACGATGCGGTTGCTTGACGGCGATCACCTTGCCACTTGCCGCTTCTCGTGCAGCTGAAAGAACCGCCTTGATCTCAACCGGATGATGGGCGTAGTCATCGAAAATCTCCACGCCCTTCCAGCTTCCGGTATGCGTAAAGCGCCGACGCACCCCGCCGAAAGAGGACAGCCCCTTGCGGACATCCTCGTGGCTGACGCCCAATTCGAGGGCAACGGCAATTGCAGCCGTTGCATTTGATACGTTGTGAAGTCCGGGCATTGGCAGAACTAGTTTCTCGATGCGTGTGACTTTTCCGGTCTTTCGATCCCTCACATCAACGGAAAACCGGGAACTTGCCCCATCAGCACTCACATCGAAAAACCGTACATCCGCCTGACGGTTTTCACCGTAGGTTACAACCCGGCGGTCAGTAATTTTCGCAACCTGGGCCTGCACCTCCGGATGATCGAGACACATCACGCCAAACCCGTAAAACGGAACGTTTTCGACAAACTGTGTGAAAGCGTCCTTGACCGCATCATAGGTCCCGTAATGATCAAGATGTTCCGGGTCTATATTGGTAACAACCGCCACATCTGCCGGAAGACGCAGGAAGGTCCCGTCGGACTCATCAGCCTCGACAACCATCCATTCTCCGTCTCCCATACGGGCATTGGTGCCCCAGTCATTGATTATGCCGCCATTGATGACCGTTGGATCAAGACCGCCCGCAATCAGCAGGCTGCTTACCATTGTCGTCGTGGTCGTTTTGCCGTGCGTTCCCCCGATTGCTATCGACTTCCTGAAACGCATCAGTTCTGCAAGCATCTCCGCCCGGCGCACCAGAGGCAGGTTCCGGCGCCTGGCTTCAACCCGCTCCGGGTTGTCCTGACGAATGGCGCTGGACGCCACGACAACCTCGGAATCACCCAGGTTCTCGGGCCGGTGTCCGATGTGAACCTCTATTCCCTTGTCCCGCAATCTCTGGACGTTTGCGCCGTCATTCTGGTCAGAACCCTGCACATCATAGCCAAGATTGTGCAGCACTTCGGCAATACCGCTCATGCCGATACCGCCTATGCCGATAAAATGAACCATTCCGATTTTTTCGGGCATCTTCATGTTGTTCGTTCCTGAAATTATGTGCTGCGCTGAAGTGCAAGCTGCTCGATCATTCCGGCCAGCTCGCTGGTCGCATCCGGTTTGCCGGTCTTTTTGGCATTTTCTGCGGCAATCGCAAGTTTTTTCGGATCGGCAACCATTTCCGAAATTGCTGCTGCCAGCCTTTCCGGTGTCAGACCGGCCTGTGGTTCAATCGAGACACCACCGGCTCTGGCCATGAGTTCGGCATTGGCCGCCTGATCATGATCCAGTGCATGGGGATAGGGAACCAGTATTGCGGGCCGCCCTACCACGGCCAACTCACTGACGGTCGAGGCCCCGGCCCTGGAGACGACAAAATGGGCATCAGAGAGAAGGCTCGCCATGTCCCCGAAGAAACTGTCAACAATCGCCTGTACACCCAATTTCCGATAGGCAGCCATGACCTGTTCCTTGTCTTCGGGCCGGGCTTGCTGAACGACATGGAGAAGTTCCCGCGTCTGTTGCGGCAGAATAGCGATGGCTTTTGGAACCACGTCGCCGAAAAAGGCAGCACCCTGACTGCCGCCAAACACAAGAAGGTTGAAGCGGTCGGTTGCCGCCCTGTCCGGAAACGGTTTTTGTGATGCTGCAAGGATAGCCGGACGCACCGGATTGCCAGTAACGATGATTGCCTTGTCTCCAACAGGGGTTGCCTCACCAAAACCCATGGCCACTTTTGAAACACGGCGGCTGAGCATGCGGTTTGCACGTCCAAGCACCGCATTCGCCTCATGGATGAGCGTGGGAATGCCTGCCATCGAAGCAGCCAGCAAAGGGGGAACGGTCGGATATCCGCCAAAGCCTGCCACTGCAACCGGGTTCAATTGCTTGAGCAGTTTGCGGCTTTGCGCATAGCCGGAGACCAGTGCGAGGACTGTTTTTGCAATCGCCACCGGGTTTTTTGAACCTAGTGTTGCAGAACGGATCTGGTGAATTTTCTCGGCAGGGAAATTTTCTGCAAAACGCTCAACCCGGTGATCCGCAGCAAGATGTACCCGATACCCCCTGCTTACCAGCTCGTGCGCCACGGCTTCTGCAGGAAACAGGTGGCCACCCGTGCCACCTGCACATAAAAGAACCAGTCCCTTGTCCATGAATGCTCGCTAACGAAAATTACTTTAAGGAATATACGGATTGCAGGTTGAAACCGATAACCGGACTTTGCCTGCTCTCCGGGCGTGAACGGGTAAGTGCCAGAAGGAAACCCATTCCGATCGCCATGGCCAGCATTGATGAACCACCGTAGGAAATGAACGGCAGCGTCATGCCCTTGGCAGGCAGGAGTTTCAGGTTGACCCCGATATTGATGATCGACTGGAAACCGAACAAAAGCACAAGTCCGGAAGAGGCCATCCGTACATAGGCATCCTTCTCTTCAAGTGACTTGTGGAGGCCCCTCAGTACAACAAAAGCAAACAGGCCGACCAGCAACATGCACGCTATGATGCCAAACTCTTCCGCTGCGACAGCAAACGAAAAGTCGGTATGACTGTCCGGCAGGGTTTTCTTGACAGTTCCTTCACCGGGGCCCTGGCCAAGCCAGCCGCCATTGATGATTGCCTCAAGCCCGGTATTGACCTGAAAATTGTCTCCTTCGCCTGTCAGGAAGCGGTTGATACGGGCAGCAACGTGGTCAAAGAAAACGTAGGCGCTGATCATTCCCGTTACTGCAATCGAGCCAAGCGCCGCAATCCACAACCAGGACATGCCTGCCATGAAAAACAACACACCCCAGACTGCGGCAATCAGCATGGTCTGACCAAAATCCGGCTGTACGATCAACAATGCGCATACGATCCCCAGCAGGATAATGGAGAACAGGCTTCCCGGAATGTCCGGCCGGCGGGAGTTTTCAGCAAACAGCCATGCGGTGATAACGGCAAATGCAGGTTTTACGAATTCGGAGGGTTGCAGCGTAAATCCGGCCAGATAAATCCACCGCCTCGACCCCTTGGCCTCCGAGCCTACAAAGAGGGTGGCGATCAACATGATGATGGAGATGGCAAAAAGCAGGAATGCAGCACGACGCACCTGCTGCGGGGTCAACATTGAACAGATCAGGAAAATGGCAAGCGCCGGCACCAGAAAGATCATGTGGCGTTTGATGAAGTGAAACTCGTCAAGTCCTATGCGTTCTGCAACAGGAGGACTCCCGGCAAACGACATCAGCAGGCCGAACAGCATGAGCAGCAGGAATGCCGTCAGCAATGGCTTGTCCACCGTGCGCCACCATTCTGCCAACAGGCTTTTGTCCGCCCGACTAACCATTAGAGTGTCTCCCCGTACGCAACAAATTCCGGCAGTCCAAGAACCGCTTTCCGAAAACTGTCTCCGCGCACCTCAAAATTGGCAAACTGGTCGAAGCTGGCACACGCGGGTGACAGCAGGACCACTCCCTTTCCATCTGCTGAAGCATCAGTTGCAGCACGCTGCACCGCAACATCCAGCGTTTCGGTAATCTCGTAAGCCACTTCCGAACCAAGCGTTGCTGCAAACTCCGGTGCCGCCTCACCGATTAAATATGCTTTAACTATGTTACCAAAGTATGGACGCAGAGGCTCAATTCCTCCTTCTTTGGCAAGTCCGCCTGCAATCCAGTAAACATGCCTGAAGCTGGCAAGCGCCATGGCCGCAGCGTCGGCATTCGTACCCTTCGAATCATTTATAAATAGCACATCCCGCACACTGCCTATAACTTCCATTCTGTGTGCAAGCCCCGGAAATGTTTCCAGCCCGGCCTGAATTTGCGCTTCATCAACTCCGGACAATCTGCAAACAGCCACAGCCATCGCTGCATTCTGCAGGTTGTGACGTCCCCTCAGGGAAGTGACACCCGCCACGCTGGCAAGCTTTCTGCGGCTCCCGTTCCCCGAGAGCACTATCGTTTCTCCCTCGGCATGAATGCCGTTGGCAAGCTCATCCCTTACGGAAATCTTCATCAGCTTGTCGGGATCGATGGATTCGGCAATCCTGAGGGTATGCCTGTCATCCATACCGATAATTGCATGGTCAGACTGTTCAACCAGTCGCGCCTTGATGGCAGCATAGCGCTCCATCGTGCCATGCCGGTCGAGATGGTCTGGCGCAAGATTGAGGAGCAATCCGATTGTAGGATCAAGCCCCGGAGCCAGATCAATCTGGTAGGAAGAACACTCCACCACATACACCCTGCCATCTGCAAAATCGTCGAGCGAAAGTACCGCCCGGCCGATATTCCCTCCCATCTGCACATCAAGCCCCGCATGTGTCAGCATGTGGGAAACAAGAGCGGTTGTTGTGGATTTGCCATTAGTGCCGGTGATCGCAATAAACCGGGAAGCTGGCGCCCTGGCACGGCGTTCTTCGGCAAAGAGACCAACATCACCGATCACCGGTATTCCGGCATTGTGTGCAAGGTCTACCGTCCAGTGCGGTTTGGGATGGGTAAGGGGCACCCCCGGAGAAAGCACCAGTGCATCAAGCCCGGAAAAATCGACTTCACGCAGGTCCCCTGTCGGAATACCTTTTTCCTGGGCTTGCGAAACACGTCCGGGATTATCGTCAAACGCCGTTACTTCAGCGCCGCCCGCCACCAGCGCCTCGGCGGTCACCATGCCTGACCCGCCCAACCCGAAGAGCGCCAGCCTTTGCCCTTTTCTGGAAGTAACCGGGATCATGTGACGCCTAGCGAATTTTGAGTGTCGAAAGGCCGACCAGCGCCAGCATCACCGCGATGATCCAGAAACGGATGACCACCTGGCTTTCTGTCCAGCCCTTTTTCTCGAAGTGGTGGTGAATAGGAGCCATCCTGAACACGCGCTTGCCGGTCATCTTGTAGGAAAAGACCTGTATGATCACCGAAAGCGCCTCCATCACAAACAATCCGCCAATGATGACCAGAACGATCTCGTGTTTGGTTGCCACCGCAACGGCACCAATCATGCCACCAAGTGCGAGCGATCCCGTGTCACCCATGAAAATGGCTGCTGGCGGCGCATTGAACCACAGGAACCCCAGTCCTGCCCCGATCACTGCTCCGCAGAGTACAGCGACCTCACCGGTACCCGGAACAAAATTGATCTGGAGGTATCCTGCAAAAATGGCGTTACCGGACAGGTAGGCAATCACGCCGAAGGAAGCGGCTGCAATCATCACCGGCACAATCGCCAGACCGTCCAGGCCGTCTGTCAGGTTCACGGCATTGCCTGCCCCCACAATCACAAACGCGCCGAACACCACAAAGAAAAACCCAAGGTCAAGCAACAAGTCCTTGAAAAAGGGAAATGCCAGGGAAGAAGAGAACGGTTCTTCACCCGTTACCATGATGGCATAACAGGCCGCGCCTGCAATCAGTGCCTCAAGGCCAAGCCTGGCCTTCCCGGAAAACCCCTTGTGGCTTGCTGCGGTGACTTTCAGGTAATCGTCATAAAAGCCGATTGCGCCAAAGCCCAGCGTGACAAGCAGGACAACCCACACATAAACACTTGTGAGATTTGCCCACAACAACGATGAGGCAAGCATTCCGCTCAGGATTATGAGGCCGCCCATGGTCGGGGTTCCTGCTTTCAGGAAATGGCTTTCTGGCCCATCCGCGCGGATGGGCTGGCCCTTGCCCTGACGGATTTTAAGGCTCTGGATAATCGCCGGCCCAAACAAAAACACCAGCAGGGCCGATGTTATAAGTGCCGCGCCGGTGCGAAAGGTAATATAGCGGAAAATGTTCAGGACCGAGATGTCGGACGACAACTCCTGCCCGAGATAATGCAACATGATTTAATCCCCTTGGCCGCACACCCCCGCGGCAGTAATTTACTCAAGCAGGTCCTGAATGACCTTGGAAAAATTCATCCGGTTTGATGCCTTGAACATCAACACATCACCGGGTTTCATGATCGTACGCAAATCCTCTACCAGTCTGGACGTATCGGTATAATGCCCGCCAATCCGTTCCTTGGGCAATATCCGGGCCAGGTGCTCCATTTCAGGACCAACCAGGTAAACCAGGTCTGTTTTGGCCGCTGAAATGGGCTTTGCCAAGCCTTCATGAAGCTTTTTGGACTGTTTTCCAAGCTCCAGCATGTCGCCAAGCACCGCAATGCGCCTCTTGGTACGCACACTGTCGAAATTTGCGAGAACGTCGAGGGCAGCTTCCATCGATGCCGGATTGGCATTGTAGCTTTCGTCAATGATGCTTATTCCCATCGCGCCTGATCCACCCTTGTGATAGATCGTGCCGCGACCGTCAGTGGCCACAACGCGCTTGAACGCCTCCCGCGTCTTGACGATATCTGCCCCGGCAAGGCTGGCCACTCCAAGCACTGCAGCCGCATTCATTGCCATGTGATGCCCACGCACCCCGATCTCGATCTCGACATCAACACCGCGCAACCGTGTAGAAATCCTTGATCCTTCGTCAGTCGGCTCGATTTCCCGCAACCAGAAATCCGAACCGCGCTTTTCCCCAAAGCTCAGCAGGTGATCGATTTCTGCAGTTTCTGCCAGTGTTTTGAGTAACGGGTAGCGACGGTCATCGTGATTGATCACCCCGTATCCACCCGGCACAACCCCGGAAAAGATTTCCGCCTTTGCCCGGGCGATATCATCAATGGTTTCAAATGATCCGATATGCGCAGCTGCAATATTCATGATCATAGCAATATGAGGTCTCACCAGTTTCACAAGCGGTGTGATTTCCCCGGCGTGGTTCATGCCGATTTCAAACACCCCGAAGCGGGTATTTGCAGGCATCCGTGCGAGTGTAAGCGGCACTCCCCAATGATTGTTGAAAGAAGCTGCCGATGCATGAACCGCACCACTTGCAGAAAGAACCGTGCGCAACATTTCCTTGGTTGTGGTTTTGCCCACACTTCCGGTCACCGCAATGATCTGGGCCTTGGAGCGGACACGCGCCAGTTCGGCAAGCCTGCGCATTGAACCCATAACATCACGCACCACCACAAGCGGCAAGGTCAGGCTTCCGAGCGAAACAAGCTTGCTTTCATCAACGACGGCAAAAGCGGCCCCGGCTTTCATGGCAGCAACCAGAAAATTGTGCCCGTCAAACTTGTCACCCTTGATGGCGAAGAATGCCTCGCCCGGTTTCAGTGTGCGGGTGTCAATCGATATGCCTGTAATGCCCTCGGGCAGTTCCCCGACAGGTCGACCACCAGTTGCGGCCAGAAACGTATCTGTCTCCCAAAGATAATTCATGTTGCCTTCCCGCTGATTGCATTGCGCAACACTTCATGATCAGAGAATGGCAGGACTTTGTCGCCAACAATCTGGCCCGGCTCATGCCCCTTTCCGGCCACCACAACGCAATCCCCTTCTTGCAGCAGCGAACAGGCATGGTGGATGGCTTCTGCACGGTCAGCAATTTCAATACCACTCTTGCAGGCGGCCATGATTTCCGCACGAATCGATGCCGGATCCTCCGACCGGGGATTGTCATCGGTGACGATTGCAATATCCGACAACCGTTCGGCTATCTCCCCCATCAGCGGTCGCTTGCCTGCATCCCGGTCGCCGCCACAACCAAACACAACCACAATCCGCCCGGTGCAGAACGGCCTCAACGACTGAAGCACGTTTTCAAGCGCATCCGGTTTGTGGGCATAATCGACATAGGCAGGCGCACCGTTTTCCATGCGGCCCACCAGTTCCAGCCTGCCGGAAGCGCCCTTGAGTTTTTCCAGCGCCCGGAAAGTCTTGTCCGGCTCCACACCGGTGGAAATCGCCAATCCCGCAGCAACAAGCCCGTTCGCAATCTGGAAATCCCCGGCAAGCGGGAAATTGATGATGTGGTGGCTGTCCCTGTGCTGCAATTCCACCGATTGGCTGAACTGCAGGTGCTCGACTTTCTTGAGCGTGATGAAATCACCCTTGCGGCCAACGGTACGCACATCGCAACCATGCTCCCGGGCCGCCTCAATGGCAGCTTCCGAAAACGGGTCATCGGAAAATATCACAGCCGGAGCGCCCGGCTCCAGCAGGTCTCGGAACAATCTCAGCTTGGCATCCAGGTAGGCCTCAACCGTAGGATGATAATCCATGTGGTCGCGGCCAAGATTGGTAAACCCGGCAGCGGCCAGCCGAACCCCGTCGAGCCGGTGCTGGTCAAGGCCGTGCGAAGAAGCCTCCATTGAGGCATGAGTGACCCCGTCATCTGCCAGTTCCGCAAGCAGCGAATGCAGGGACACCGGATCTGGCGTGGTCAGGTTGCCGTAATCATCGCGGCCGGGTGCCACAACACCGGTGGTCCCGAGACTGGCTGCGGCCGTGCCATCCATTTCCCATATCTGTCTCAGGAAAGTGGCGACCGACGTCTTGCCTGCTGTTCCGGTAACCGCAGCCATTGTTTCCGGCTGGTTGTCGAAAAAAAGTGCGGCTGCATGTGCAAGGGCGGCACGCGGATTGTTGCTTCTGATTACAGGAAGGCCCGCATTGTCGATCTCTGAGTCAGTGGAAACCACGGCTGCGATAGCACCTGCTTGGGCCGCATCCGCAACAAAACTTGCTCCGTCAGTTCTGGACCCGGGCAATCCGAAAAAAACGGATCCTGCTGTAACATCGGAAGAATTGGCCGTGATGGAAGTGACAAGAAGCGATTCCATGGCGCCGGAGACGGGCAGAAAAGGGTTTGCCAGTTTCTCAAGCTTCATATGTACCACTTCAGTTCCGGCCCCTACCCTGTTCTGGAATCCCCAGTCTCGAATCGATGTAAAGAATACACCCTGTTTGCCCGTCTAGTTGGAAATTAACAAGGGAGCTTCGAGTTTTCCAAAGTCCGGTTTGACGCCCAACACCGATGCCGAACGCCGAATGATATTGCGTACCATCGGGGCAGCATTGAGGCCGGCAGTGGCTGAAGGCTTGCCATCTTCCGGTTTGGGCTCATCGATAAAGGTAAGCACGACATATTGGGGGTCATCAATCGGAAAGGCTGCCAGAAACGCATTGAACCGCTTGTTTTTGGAGTAACGGCCATTGACGACTTTCTCGGCAGTTCCCGTCTTCCCGCCAACCTTGAAACCGGGAACCTCTGCCCGTTTGCCTGAGCCTTCTTCGACATTGAGACGCATCAGATAACGCATTTTCTCGCTTGTTGCCGGTGATATGACCTGACGCGCCTCGGCATCAGCCTGTGCCTGTGAACGCGGAAACAGTGTTGGCGGGATCAGTCTGCCGCCATTCACCAGTGCAGCCCCTGCCACAGCGGTTTGCAGCGGCGTGGTCTGGGCACCATGCCCATACGAAATCGTCACCGAGTTGATCTTGCGCCACTCGCGCGGCTCCACCGGGGAAGAGACTTCGGGAAGCTCAAACGGCATCCGGCTCAGCAAGCCGATCTTGTGAAGAAAATCCCTGTGCCCTTCAATACCGACCACATCCGCCATCTTGGCCGTACCGATATTCGAGGAATAGATGAAAACCTCGGGCACATTGAGCACACGCCTTTTTGCATGAAAGTCATTGATTGTATGTCCGCCGATCCGCAGCGGCTTGGTCGCATCAAACTGGCTGCTCATTGTCACCAGGCCGCTGTCCAGTGCCATTGCAGTCGTAAATGTCTTGAATGTGGAGCCCATTTCAAAGAGGCCCTTGCTGACACGGTTGATCCGGTCATCCTTTTGCGCCTCGACAGGCCTGTTCGGGTCATAATCGGGAAGCGAGGCCATGGCGACAACTTCACCGGTCCTGGCATTCAGCACAACAGCGCCTGCGGCAATCGCATCATAGCGCTTCATGGCCTTGGCAAGTTCGTCGCGAACGTAATGCTGGACTCGGAGGTCAACCGCGAGGTGAATGGGTTCAAGATCCTTGTCGCTGGCAAAACCGAGTTTTTGAAGTTGCCGCAAACCACGGTCATCAATGTATTTTTCAAGACCGGCAATGCCGACATTGTCGATGTTCACATATCCGATAAGGTGAGAGGCAGTTTGCCCGCTTGGATAGAACCGTCGGGTCTCCGTCCTGAAGCCAAGCCCTGGTATCCCCAGCGCCAGAATACGGCTTTCGGTTGCCGGCGTCAGTTCCCGTTTCAACCAGACAAACCCGGCATTGCTGGACAGTCTGCGATGCACGGTCCTGGCATCAAGTTCAGGCAGCACGGTCAGAAGCTTTTCCACCGCCTCGTCCACATCGACGATAAGGCGCGGTTCTGCAAACAGTGATGACATGACGATATCAGTGGCAAGCATTTCGCCATTGCGGTCCCGTATGTCGGGACGGGCAGCGCTCGTCGAAATGTCGCGCGTATCATAATACGCATATTCACGCTCTTCCTGAAAACCGAGGAAGGCCAGCCTTCCGAAAATTACCACATAGGCGAGTCCGACCATCACCATGGTAAGCACGATGCGCGACCGGGACTGGTTGTCTGCGGTTTTGCCACTCCCCTCGAAACTGAGACGGGAAGCATCGGTATCGCTATGCCTCTCCGTCATTCAGCCCTCCTGACGTCTGCCGGAATGGCGACAAGTCCGCTGGCTGTTGTCTGCTGCCCCATGCCGGCAAAATCCGCTCCGGATTCCGGTTGCTCAACGGGAAGCTCGCTCTTCAGGGGTGGCATGCTGTCCTGGTCTGCCATTTGGGATGGCGTCATTTCCTCAAGTTCAAGCTGGTCGCCATAGCGCTCTACAAGCTTTTCAAGACGGGCGGGCGATGTGAGCAGGCTCCAGTCGGATTTGAACAGGTCGATTTCGACTTCCTGTGCCTCGATCTGGCGCTCAAGTTCGGAAACCCGGTCATGGGCAGCCCTGGAATCGTGCTTGACCTTGAAAGTCCAGGCAACAATCGCAATCAGGATCACCAGCATAAGCATGTTGAAACTGCGGAACATGGCAGCAAGGCGCATGATCACTGCCCTCCCGGTGATTGGAGGGTGGCAAGAGAAGCCAGTGAGGGTAATCCGAAGATTGACATGTCCGCGTTCCGGAAGTCCTTGCTTGTGCGCTCACCCCAGCGCAACTTGGCAGATCTGGCCCGGGGATTGTTCTGGGCCTCCTCGCGGGAAGCAGAGAAAAACCCCTTGCCTTCAAGCCTGAAGGTTGCATCATCCTGGTTTACCAAAGGTAAATGGCGCGATCCTTGCTGCGTCCCGGCACGATTGCGAAAGAAGTGTTTGACCATGCGGTCTTCCAGTGAATGGAACGTAACGACAATCAGCCGCCCCCCTTCACACAGCAATTGTTCAGCAGCGAAAAGTGCCTTGCCAAGCTCTTCAAGTTCCTGGTTTACAAATATCCTGAGCGCCTGAAACGTTCGCGTTGCCGGATGGATTTTGTCACCGGGTTTGCGTCCGAGCGTTTTCTCGACCACACCGGCAAGCCTGTCTGTCGTGGTAATTGCCGAAGCATCCCTTTCGCGCACAATCGCCCGGGCTACATGTGATGCCCTGCGCTCCTCGCCAAGCAGGCCAAGCAGCCGGGTAAGGTCTGGCTGCGCAATGTTGTTGACCACATCTGCTGCTGATACCCCGCTTTGCGACATCCGCATGTCGAGAGGGCCGTCTTTCTGGAATGAAAATCCTCGTTCAGCCTGGTCGATCTGCATCGATGAAACACCAATATCCAGAATGACCCCGTCAACCGGCCCGAAGCCTGCAAGCGTTGCTATGGTGGCCATATCCGAGAACGTTCCCTTAACCAGTGTCAGACTGTCTTGGTATTTTCGAACAAGTTCCTGCCCGTCACGGATGGCATCAGGATCACGATCGATCGCCAAAACCAGGTGTCCACGCTCAAGGAAAGCTTTTGAGTAACCACCGGCACCGAATGTCCCGTCAACCAGCCGGAGGCGGGTGGATGAGGCCGGAGTGCCATCCAGTACAGCCAGGACCTCGTTGAGCATGACCGGCACATGACGTGATGATCCGCCAGCAATATCTCCACTGATATCGCTATCACCCATTGTGCCCGCTCTCCTGGCTGGTGTCGGCACTCCTGCCACCACCTTTTGCATGCCGCATTGCAGCGACCTGCTTTCTTGCCTCCTCGCGATAGGCGAGAAACCTTTCCGGCTCCCAGATCTGGAAAAAATGACCGCGCCCGACAAAAGCTGCTCGATCTGTAATTCCAGTCTGCTCCCGGATCGTGTCCGATATGGCAATCCGGCCTTCTGCATCGATTTTCAGCTGGCCGGAATCCCCATGCAGCACGAAGGAATAAAGTTCATACTCGGCAGAGAACGGATCAAGCTTGGCAAGCTGCTCTTCACCCCGCTGAATCAACTCGATACCGCCTGCGTCAACGGTAGGCTGGTCAACCGACATCAAGGTGTAAAGATAGCTGGATGCACTGAGCTTGGGACGAAAAATGGCCGGGATGGAAACCCGTCCCTTCTTGTCCACCTTGTTGATCGCGTTCGACAGGAACCGATCCATCCAACACCCCTGAATTACCCTGAATGCCACGACCTGCCCATTACCGCACTGGCAGTAATGCGACTGAACTCGTCAAAGCTTCATGCAAGAAATACTATATTTGGGATAGCATGGGAATTTTTGGGGGTCAATGGGATTATACTCACCTATATGGAATGACATGCCACTCCAAGACGGTCTGAAACACCGCACAACAAAGGATTACATCTTGAACCCAGAATGAAGAATGAGTCATTGTGACTCACCCGCTCCCAAGCGAGTTGGCGGCCGGGAGGACGGTACAAACGGGCAAGATTGCCTTTTGTTCAGAATGAGGGTGCCAGCCGGCCTGTAAGCCGGGTTCTGTATGGCCGGGGCCGAAACCGCCGGCGTGGTGATCATTCATCTGGGATGACAGTTGCCTGACACCTCGACGCAACCAACCCGGACAACCAACCTGAAAACTGGCCGAATGCATTGCTGCATTCCCGTTGTCCCTATTCGGTCTTGCTCCCGATGGGGTTTACCTGGCCGTGATTGTTGCCAATCATCGCGGTGGGCTCTTACCCCACCTTTTCACCCTTGCTTTGTCTGCACCAGGTGCAGGCAAAGCGGTTTGTTTCTGTGGCACTTTCCCTTGAAAAGACTGTGAAGCCTTTCCAGCCGGACGTTATCCGGCATCGTGTTTCCATGGAGCCCGGACTTTCCTCCACCGCGTCCTTTCGGAACTTGCGGCAGCAATCACCCGGCCGACTGGCGTCACCTGTATAGGTTCACCTGTGCCTGTGGGCAAGGACAACCTCAAGCCACGCAATCACACAGCAGTGCGAACCGCCTTTGTCTTCCGCTCCGCTCCGCCCAGTATGTCAGCGAACCGCGATTTGCGGTCATCTTCTGCCATCTTGCAGAAATCACCCTGCGGCATCGGCTTGCCAAAAAAGAAGCCTTGCACGGCACTGCATCCTGTTTCTGCCAGGAATTGCAATTGCTGCTCCGTTTCCACCCCTTCGGCAAGCACCGGAATATCAAGACTGTTACCCAGAATTGTGGTTGCCTGGATAATCGCGGCAGATTGCTTGTTGTCCGGCAATTCCCTGACGAATTCGCGGTCGATCTTGATCTTGTCAAACGGGAAGTTCTGCAGGGTTGAAAGCGATGAATAGCCGGTACCGTAATCATCCATGGCAATGCGAACGCCCAGTGACTTGAGCTCTTTCACGATGTTGAGCACAAATGCGACATCGGCAATAATTCCGCTTTCTGTAATCTCGATTTCCAGACGCGCGGGATCAAGACCGCTTTCTTCAAGCACAGCCTCGACCTTGGCCGGAAACCCTGCATCGGTCAGCTGTCGCGAAGCCACGTTTACAGCAACCGTGTAAGGCATCGCCCATTGGGTTGCCTCTTTGCAGGCCTGGCGCAAAACCCAGTCGCCAATCTCGCATATCAGCCCTGTTTCCTCCGCAATCGGGATGAACAGGCCAGGCGAAATGCGGCCTTTCTCCGGATGGTTCCAGCGCAACAGGGCTTCCGCCCCTACAACAACCCTCGTGCGGGCATCGTTTTGCAATTGGTAATAGAGCTCGAGTTGGCCTTCCTGAACGGCCTTCTTGAGGTCGATGGCAAGTGAACTGCGTATCCGGTTCTCTTCATCAAACTCGTCAGTATATGCCGTGATACGGTTACCGCCCGAGCGTTTGGACTGGTACATCGCTATCCCGGCGCGCTGCAAAAGATCTTCCGGATCATTTCCCGCATCCGGAAATTGCGCGTAGCCGACACTGCATTCAAGTGTCACCGAGATACCTTCAATGTCGATCGGCTCCTCAATGACAGCCTTGAGTCGTTCACAGAAAGCAATTGCCTGCCTCTCCAGAAAGACCGGGTGGCGGACCGCAACAAACTCGTCCCCGCCAAAACGGGCGACAAACTCCTGCCTTTGTGCAGCGCGTGAGAGGCGCTCCGCCAATGTTTTCAAAATACGGTCACCGACCCCGGTTCCATGCACATCGTTTATGTCCTTGAACCGGTCTATCCCGATACTGATCACGGCAACCCTTGCCGTATCGTCAAGGTCACCCTGAATGAGCTCTCTCAGGAACTCCACTGCGCGCAAACGGTTGGCAAGCCCGGTCAACGGATCATGCAGGGCGAGTTGCTGAACCCGGCTGGTATTTTCCTGTCCGTTCTTGTGATCGATCCAGTAGGCTGCCAGGCTAATCGAAAGAACGACAAGGATGGCGAACAGGATCGAAGCGCCCAATATGGTGTTTGTCACATCTGATTGACTTGCCACCCCACCTGCTTCGGGAACCACAGCAGCAGCAGTCATGCCGGTAAAATGAAGAAGTGCTACAGCGAGGATGAATGCAAGAACACCGCCATACTTGCAGAACCGTGTAACAGGCCGGGCAACCCGGTTCGTCGTGATCGCACCAAAAAAACAGGCCGCCACAACAGAAGCGACAACATAACCAGTCGACCACTCGATGGTTGCAGGCATCTCCATTGCTGCCATACCGAGATAATGCATCGCAGCTATGGACAAACCGATGAGAAATCCCCCGGCTTCAACAAAAATGCTTCGCTGCGTAATGGCTGCTATCAGGAAACCCGTTGACACTCCTGCCACTGCAACGGCCAGTGAAAGGACTGTCATCGTGACTTCATAGGTGACCGGAACGGGAGCACGATAGGCTATCATTGCCAGAAAGTGCGTACTCCACACGGTTCCCCCGCCCACAAAGCCGGTCAGGAACAACCACAACAGCCGGACAGAACCGGCCGTGCGACGAACGCGTGCAAAAAGACGCATTGTCAGAAGCGCACCCGTCGCGAGTACCAGAATGGCAAATCCGGTAAATATCGGATCATGATGATGCAGCATGTGCTGGAATGAATGCATTGCAAACGGACTCCTTCCCTTGCAATGCTATCAGGGAGTGGTAATCATTGGTTTAATTCGGTATATTGAAACCCATAGGTAATTTCATACCTGTATCTGCGTTCGTTATTCGAACCACAGGCAAAACCGGACCATAATACAGTGCGATATCACGGTTTATGCTTAACGGTGATTTAAGTTTTCGACTGCAAACTTGCATAAAAAAAATCTGCAGAATTGAGACAATGCAACTCAAATTGACACGTCGGGAAATACTTGGAGCCGGTCTTGCCGGGACAGCGTGCGCCGCCCTGCCCGTGCCTGCATTTGCAGCCTCGTCCCGGTCTTTCGATTATGGGCCAAATGCACTCGACTGGTACCCGGCCCGAACCACCTCCGGCAACGCTCCCATCCTTGTATTTGTTCATGGTGGAGCATGGGCTCTGGGCAATCGCGGCCAGGTAGGAAGCAAGGCCGATTATTATACCAGCCAGGGTTACAACTTCGCCTCGGTCAGCTACACGCTTTTTCCGGCGGCAAACGCCCAGACGCAGGCTCTTCAGGTCGGCACTGCCGTCAACTGGATACACCAGAATGCCCGGCGCCTCGGTGGCGATCCTGATCGCATTGCCCTGATGGGACACTCAGCCGGTTGCCACCTTTCCTCCCTCGCAACCCTGACCGGCGCGGCAACACCGGTGAAAGCCCTGGTCTGCAATGACACCAGGGCTTACGACCTCGAGTTTCTTGCGAGAATGAATGGCGGAGCCCTGCCATTGCTTTATGCGCCTGCTTTTGCAAACCCTTCATACTGGTCTGCGTGGTCACCGATTTCCTATTCGGGCTTGCGTGACCAGCCGCCAACGCTCGTTGCATGGTCAGGCGGCAGTGGAAGAGACAAGGTCTCCAAACGCTTTGCAGATGCGCTTGAGTATGAAGGAACCGAGGTACACCGGTTTGACGGCAAGCGTCGGTACAATCACATTTCGATAAACAGCCGCATGGGCCGTAGCAGGGACCGTCTTACCAAATCGGTAGACCGTTTTCTGGAAGATGTGTTGAACCGTACCGCCTGATAACAAACTGGCGGCACGGCAATTTTTCAAAATCAGATAATCTGCTGCACCTTGCGGCAATACCTTGCGCTAATCGGGTTGGAGCGCTTGGCATAATGGCCTGCATTGTACTTGAGGATCGTTCCGCAGGTTGTACCACCGGAAAGCTGGTGCGCACGACCGAGATATTTCATCCCCCAATAAAGGTTGGTCGCAGGATCATAAAGTGATTTTGCTGAACCGCTGTATCCCATGCCCCTGGCAGTCGCCAGCTTGATCTGCATCAGGCCAATTTCACCGGCAGACCCGGTCACATTCGGGCGAAAACTGCTCTCTACCTGAACAACAGCCCGTGCAAGATTGTAGGGAACACCATGTTCGGCAGCATATTTGGCAATCAGGTTGCCGTAACTTCCCTTTGCAGCAACCTTGGGTTTGGAAACCTTCTTGGCGCGCTTGTTGTCCGACTTGTCATTCTTTTCAAGCTTTTCCTTGAAAGCCGCTATCCGGGCTTCGCGTTTTTCCCGAAGCTTTTCGAAGAATGACTTTCCGGAAGTGTCTTCTTCCTGGGCACCTCGGTGGCTTGAAATGCCTTCCTGCACACCGGCAGTAGCGCTGCGCCGAATGCCTCTTTCATTCTTGTGACGATAGCTTGCCGCTTTGATCTTCTTTTTCTGTTCGCGTTGTGAAACAGCCTCCGAGGCTTTGGTCTTTCTTTCCTCGGCACGCTCTTCGCGCTTTTCTTTCAACTCCGCCCGTCGCTCTTCAAGGCGCTTCATGTTTTCTTCATAAAGCTGTTTCCAGGTCGAAACAGAACCGTCGTCCTTCTTGTTCGCAGTGGCCTGCTTGTTTTCTGCGGAACTTTTTGTTGCTGCGTGAATTGGTGATGTGAAAACTGTCGAAGACACGGCAAACATCAGCGCAGCCGTGACACCCGCACGAATAAAAATACGTGGCATAATGAAACCCCTTTGAATCATTTGCATCGCAAATAAATGCATTGTTGGTAAAACACGTCACCGCAGGCGGGTAACTCACGTTACCGGCCCGGTGTCGGTTGGGCTGCGAAATGGCGGAAGAAATGGGTTTGAGTGTGACCCGTAAAGTCAAGTTTTGTTACGTTTGGTAACAAGCTGCCCCTAGTCTCATGGGAGTGCTCTCAACAACCGGTCGAGCGTTGCGATGGTTGCACCATCTGCAATACCGTCTACCTTCTCCTGCCGGAAATGCTGCTGGAATGCATAAATGCAATCATGGGTAGCCTGATCGTAATTGCCGCTGATCTCCACTCCATACCCGTAAAAAGAAAGCATGGCCTGCAAGGCTGCGACAGGCTCGCCATTATCCCCGATCTGGAAAAACCCGTTGAATACGGCAGGTGCCGGGGATACCCACAAGCCGACGCCATTTTCATGAAGTTGCTGCCAGGGAAACTTTTCTCCCGGGTCCAGCTTTCTTCCCGGCGCAACATCCGAATGTCCCAGCACATGTTGGGCCGGTATGTGATGCCGCTCGATAATATCCTTTGACAGGGCTATGACTGCACTGATCTGTGGCCCTGGAAAGTCCTGGTAATTTTCACCATGTCCCTGATTGACGATCTCGATACCGATTGATCGCGAATTGATGTCTGCAATGCCTTGCCAGGAGGACTTCCCGGCATGCCAGGCCCGTTTGTCTTCGGCGACCATCTGAACGACGGCTCCATCCTCATGGACAAGATAGTGACACGACACGCCGCTGTCTTCCCTGCACAACCAGTCTTCAGCCGCCTCACCATTTTCCATTCCGGTATAATGAAGAAGCAGAAGGTCTGTGGAATATCCTTCCCTGCGCTCACCGAAATTGACCGCTTCGCGGATATCACACGGGCACTTCGTATCAGGTTTGAAAATCAAAAGCCTCTCTCCACACTTACAGCATGCCATGCCTTGTTGATCTCCGCCATGCGGCCATTCGCGATCGCAATGAACTCCGGCGGCAGCCCCCGCGCCATGAAACGGTCCGGATGATTTTCGGCAACCAGTTTCCGGTAGTGTTTTTTGAGACGGCCATCATCCCAGACCGGGTCCGCTTCAAGCAGGACATACGGGTTCCCCCCTTCCGGCTCCATGTGCCGCAATCGGATACGCTCATAATCACGACCGGCTATACCAAACGTGTTAGCCACCTGGTCCATGAAAACCATCTCGTCCTGATGATAAAGACCGTCCGCCTTGGCTATGTGGAACAGGCCGTTCATCACATCCTCGAGGGTACGCTGGTCATCCGGGAACAGGTTCTTGACCTTGCGGGCGTAGGATTCAAAACCCGCCACATCCTGACGCGCCAGATTATACAGCCGGGATACGTTCTCGAACTCCTTTTCAGGAATGTGGAAAATCTGCCGGAAGGCACAAACCTCTTCTTCGGTTACGACACCGTCTGCCTTTGCCATCTTGGCTGACAAGGCAATCATGGCAACAGAAAAAGCAACCTGGCGCCGTGTTTCGGGATTTCCTTCAAAAACCGTCCGGACAGCTTCGATCACCGCCGAGAAGCCCTCGGTAGCAAGCCCGGATAGAAATTTCCCCAGTTCAGTCCAGATCGACATCAAACCATCCTTATTCGAATCCCTTTCTTGCGCAAAGCGAATATGGCTGGCAATGGTATTTGCCCCATGATAGCGAGTTTCCATGACAAATCCTTCTGCCGGCATGCCTGCATCGTCCACCCGTTACAAGTTTGCCTATTTCCTTGGCTTTCTAGGCGTACTCGGATTCGGTGCAACATTGCCTGTGACCCGGCTTGCACTTGTTGACTTTTCCCCCGGATTTCTGACATTCGCCCGCGCCGTGGTTGCTGCCCTGATTGCGGTTCTTGCCCTGAAAATGGCGGGCAAACGCTGGCAACATGCAAATGACTGGCTGATTTTCATTGCCGGTATTCTTCTTATATTCGCGTTTCCCGGCTTCATGGCGATTGCCATGCAAACGGTACCTGCCTCGCATGGCGGGGTGGTTCTCGGTTTCCTGCCACTTGCCACAGCCGTGTTTGCACGCCTGATCGCCCAAGAAAGACCCTCTGGCCCATTCTGGGTTCTCAGCATTACCGGATGTGTTGTCGTTATCACGTTTACTGCCCTGAAAACCGATGATCTGGGTCATTCAGGTATTTCCTCCGGCGACCTCTGGCTTGTTGCAGCCGGCGTTTCTGCCTCGGCCGGCTATGTGCTTTTCGGCAAGCTCTCCAGACATACCGCCGGATGGGAGATCATTTCCCGTTCGCTCGTCCTCAACATCCCCCTGATACTGGCCGGCACCTGGTGGTTCTACAAACCGGAATTTGCAGATGCAGGCCACATCTCGATCATTGCCCTGCTCTATCTCGGTTCCGTTTCCATGTTTCTGGCTTTTTGTGCCTGGAATGTTGCCATGGCAATCGGGGGTATTGCCCGCATCGGCCAGTTGCAATTGCTTCAAACCTTCGTGACACTTGCCGTATCGGCATTATTGCTTTCTGAAAAGATCGACATGGTCACTCTTGCAACTGCCGCAATCGTCACGGCAATCATAGCCCTGAGCCGCAAGAACTGACAGGAGTTCAGCGCCTGCGGAAGCTGTTGATCAGATTGCGCGTGCTACCTTGTTTTGTAGGTGCCGGACCTGGTTGCGGCGGCGAAAGCATGGACGGTGCGTACACCATGGGCTGGCCACTTTGGCCCTGCGCTGTCTCGCCGGTTGTACGCTGAATATCCTTCGCAACCCCGGTTGTTCCGGAACTGCCAGAATAAACGGCATTCATGATTGCGTTGATTTCATCTCCGGGCTCTGCACCATTACCAAACGGCATCGGCGTATCGGGCCGGGAGCTTCCCCCGCCACCTTCTCCGTAGACTTCCTGTCCGGCACGGCGGTCTTCCTGTCGCATTCTCCGCATCACGGTCGACAAGGATATCTCAAGGCCGTTCCGCACAGCTTCCTGCTGCTCATATATTCTTGATCCCGGAAGGTCCTTTGCAGCCATCGTCTCAAATGTCAGCCGCATGGGCGTATGAATTGCTTCACCGAAGGCTATGCATTCCCGGTTTGCAATCGAGGACAGAAATCCGATGGTACTTTTGGCACCGTTGGCAACAGCACCACGAATGATTTCCTGGTCTTTCTGGTTTCCCAGCCTCATGGCAAACAGTGTATTGCACTGTGACAGGATTGTCGGATCGAGTTCGCCCGGCCGCTGGCTGACAATACCCAGATACACACCGTATTTCCTGCCTTCCTTGGCAATCCTTGCTATTGCCTGGCGCGTTGGCCAGAACCCGGCTTCCCGGTTGGCAGGAATATAACGGTGTGCTTCTTCGCAGACCACAAGCGTCTGGATGCCGCCATCGCTGGACATGGCAAGTTCAAATGCCATGCGACACAGAACGGAAACAACGGAATTGACCACTTCGCTTGGAAGACCGGACATTTCCAGCACACAGATCGGTTTGTCATATTGGGGCACACGGAAAATATTGGACATCACCATTTCCATGACATCGCCACCAAGAGCGGAATCGAACATGAAACGGAACCGCGAATCCGTTGTGACACTTTCAAGCCTGTAAAGCAGGGATTTAAGGATCGGCTTTTCTGCCCGGTTGTCCAGCAATCCAAGGCGGTCATCGATCAGCTTGACAAGATCGGCGAGACGATAAGGAACCGGAGTGTCTGCCGTCAGGTTGTTTCGTCCCTTGCGCTTCTTGAGGCCGTTTCCACCAGCTTCCATTTCCAGCCGGTAACGTTCCTTTGCCAAAGGTATCAGATCGCCAAGAATTTCAGTCTCGGCATCGAAACCGGACTGGCCGCGAAATATCACTTCCGAAAGTTCGTCAAGCTTGAAGAGCCAGAAAGGGAGAACAAGGCTCTCCGCGTCAATTACCACCGAATCCTCCGGGAAAGCCGTTGCGAATTCATTATGGGGATCGAGCATCAGAACACGTATGTCAGGGCGTGACTTGATGATCTTTCTCAAAACAAGTGTAACGGATGTGGACTTGCCGACGCCGGTTGTACCCACAACCGCAAAATGCCGAGAAAGAAGGCGGTCGACATCGATCTTTGCATCAATCGTGCGGTCCTGTGTCAGATGGCCGACCTTGACCACCGAAGCACCTTCATTCTTGTAGATGATACCCAGGTCTTCGGAACGTATCCGGTGCGCAATGCAACCCATTTTGGGATAGGAAGAAATGCCGCTGCTGAACTGGCCGGTACTTCCGTCAGCCTGGGAAACAATTTCACCGACAAGTTCAAGCGTGACATTAACGCGGTTTGATCCTGAGCGGTTCCAGTTGGCCTCCATGACATCCACGGAACATGTCAGCCCGACAACCCTGTTCTCCCCAACCTGAATGGTAACAAGTTGCCCGACAGCCCAGTAGTTCTGTGCCTCTGCATCCTCGTCACAGACATCTGCAGCGATGATGGCATGTTCCCCGTCACACTGTACCACATACGCACAAGTCCGTTTGCGTGCATCTGACAGGCCCGTTCTGGACAAGGGGTGTTGCTCGATTGTCTGGTGATCTTCCGGGTTCATCATTTCGGCTGTTTCACACCATTTCCCGCATCATGTTGCGCTTTTCAGACTGGAAACGGGACTTTATTCCCGCCGTATTCCGGTTTTCAGCCTTCCATTCTAGCTTTGCGCAATTAACGATGGGTGTCGGCTTATGGTTAACAATTGCCTTACCTCGTCTGAAAACCTGTCTTCATTACCCGGAGTTGTTGCAAATACACCGTTTTTGGCAATACCGGGATTGAGTTGCCAATGCGCTGGCGATACGGTCGCCAAAACCGAACAGGAAAACTGGAGCAGCGAATGAGCAAGTGGGATTTCTGGATAGATCGTGGCGGCACATTTACCGATATTGTCGGCCGCGCACCGGACGGTAGCCTGCATCCTCACAAACTCCTTTCAGAGAACCCGGAAGCTTATCGAGATGCCGCAATCCAGGGCATCCGGGACCTGCTTGGCATTGCCCGGGGAGAACCGATCCCGTCCGACAAGATCGGCGCAGTGAAAATGGGGACGACGGTTGCCACCAACGCCCTGCTGGAACGCAAGGGAGACCGTACCGCACTGCTGATTACCCGGGGTTTCGGTGACATGCTGAAAATCGGCTACCAGGCCCGCCCGGACATCTTCGCCAAGGAAATCCTCAAACCGGAACAACTCTACGAAACGGTAATCGAGGTCGAAGAACGTGTACTTGCTGATGGCACTGTGGAAAGCAAACCCGATCTTGAGGTGCTGAAGAGCCGCCTTGAGGCAACAAAGTCTTCGGGAATTGACAGTATCGCCATCGCATTCATTCATGCCTGGAAGTATCCCGAACACGAAGCGGGAGTTGCGGAAATAGCCCGCAGCATGGGATTTGGCCAGGTATCCGTCAGTCATGAAGTTTCTCCGCTGGTCAAGCTTATCGGGCGTGGCGACACAACCGTCGTCGATGCATATCTTTCTCCGATACTGGCCCGCTATGTGGAACAGGTATCGTCAGAACTTGGCGTCAAGGACATGGACCCTTCAAGCGGAGGCCCGAAACTGAGCTTCATGATGTCGTCAGGCGGATTGACCGCTGCCGATTTGTTCCAGGGAAAGGATGCAATTCTGTCAGGACCGGCGGGTGGCGTGGTAGGTGCTGTGGAAACCTCACGCCTTGCCGGCTTTGAAAAAATGATCGGCTTCGACATGGGCGGCACCTCAACCGACGTCTCCCACTTTGACGGGGAACTGGAAAGGGCTTTTGAAACCGAGGTCGCCGGAGTTCGCATGCGCGCACCGATGATGCGTATTCATACGGTCGCTGCAGGGGGTGGTTCAGTACTGGAATTCAAGGATGGCCGATTCCAGGCCGGCCCGGATTCCGCAGGCGCCAATCCCGGCCCGGCCTGTTACCGACGGGGTGGTCCCCTTGCCGTGACAGACGCAAACGTCATGACGGGAAAACTGCCGCCCGAGTTCTTTCCTGCCATCTTTGGCCCCAACCAGGACCAAACACTCGATACTGATGTTGTGCGCCAGAAGTTTTCCGAACTCGCCTCGCAGGCCGGAAGCACGGCCGAGGAGGTTGCGGACGGCTTCCTCAAGATCGCGGTTGAAAACATGGCCAACGCGATCAAAAAAATTTCGGTGCAGAGAGGCTATGATGTAACCGAATATGCCTTGAACTGCTTTGGCGGCGCCGGCGGACAGCATGCTTGTGCCGTTGCCGATGCGCTTGGCATGAAAAAGGTGCTCGTTCACCCGTTTTCCGGCATTCTTTCCGCATATGGCATGGGACTCGCGCAGGTTCGTGCCTCGCGTCAGCAAGCGCTGATCAAGAAACTCGACAAGCAGGTACACGGCAATATCAGGGAGCTTGCAGAAACCCTGCAAGAAGAAACCGAAGCCGAACTGGCAAGCCAGGGAGTACCTGCCCCGGACATCATTTCCCACATCCGCGTGCACATTCGCTACGATGGAACAGACCTGGCGCTGCCCATAGATTTTGACGATGTTACAGCCATGCAATCGGGCTTTGAGCAACAGCACCGCAAGCAGTTCGGCTTTGCCTTTGAAAACAAGTCGCTCATTGTGGAAGCTGTTGAAGTGGAATCGGTTGGTGCCGGTGCCGGGATAGATGAACAGGAAGCATCACTCGATGAGCTGGTCCATGAAGCGGACCAGCAAACAAGGTTCTTTTCAGGTGGCGAATGGCATGACGCAGGTATCCATTTCCGGGAAAACCTGAACCCGGGCAATGAGGTGAAAGGTCCTGCTCTTATCATCGAGCCTCACCAGACGATTGTGGTTGAGCCCGGATGGAACGCGGACATAAACGCACTTGGCCATATTGTTCTTAGCCGTGTCGAAGCAATGGCAAGGCAGGACGCGATTGGTACAAGTGCTGATCCGGTAATGCTGGAAGTGTTCAACAATCTCTTCATGTCAATTGCCGAACAGATGGGCGTAACCCTGCAAAACACATCCTATTCGGTAAACATGAAGGAGCGGCTTGACTTCTCATGTGCAGTATTTGCCGCCGACGGTTCGCTGGTGGCAAACGCACCCCATATGCCGGTTCACCTAGGTTCCATGGACCGTTCGGTCGAAAGCGTCATCAAGCTGAATCAGGGCAATATCCACCCCGGCGATGTGTTCATACTCAATGCCCCCTACAATGGCGGTACCCACTTGCCGGACATCAATGTGGTAACCCCTGTCTTTGACGATGATGAAAAGGATATCCTGTTCTACGTTGCTGCTCGCGGACACCATGCAGATGTTGGCGGCATGGCTCCGGGCAGTGCCACGCCATTGGCCACCCATGTCGATGAGGAAGGCGTGCTGATTGACAATTTCAAACTGGTCAATCGCGGGATCATTGATGAGGAAGGCATGCGCAAGATCCTCACCGATCACCCTTGGCCCTGCCGGAACCCGGATGAGAACATGGCGGATATCCGCGCCCAGATCGCTTCCAACGAAAAAGGTGTTCAGGAGCTCCGCAAAATGGTCTCCCATTTCACCCTGCCGGTTGTCCAGGCATACATGAAGCATGTTCAGGACAATGCCGAAGAGAGCGTGCGCAGGGTGATCGATGCGCTTTCCGATTGCGAATACACATACCAAACCGACAATGACCAGCACATTCATGTGAAGATCACGGTCAACCGCGACAAGCGTGAGGCCACGGTCGATTTCACAGGAACGTCGGATATCGCAAAAAACAATTTCAATGCGCCCGAACCGGTTTGCCGTGCCGCAGTGCTTTACGTGTTCCGGTTGATGGTTGAAAGCGACATTCCGATGAATGCGGGATGCCTGAAACCCATCAACATAGTGATACCGGATGGCTGCATGCTGCGCCCCCAATATCCTTCCGCAGTGATCGCCGGAAACACGGAAACCAGCCAGCATGTAACGAACTGCCTGTTGATGGCCCTCGGCGCCTTCGCCAACGCACCGGGAACCATGAACAATCTCACCTATGGCAACAAACGCTACCAGAACTATGAAACCATGTGTGGTGGCGCTCCAGCCGGTGTCATGAACAACGGCAAGGGCTTCAAGGGAGCGGATGCCGTTCATGTACACATGACAAACACAAGACTTACCGATCCGGAAGTTCTGGAAATGCGCTATCCGGTAGTTGTCGAGGAGTTTTCAATTCGTGAAGGCTCGGGAGGCGTTGGGAAATTCAACGGTGGCGCTGGCGTTACACGCAGCCTTCGTTTCCTTGAGGACATGACCTGTGCCATTCTTTCTTCATCACGCAAACACGCTCCAAAAGGTCTTGATGGCGGTGGTGACGGAGAAGTCGGATCAACGCTGGTGCGCAGGCTTGACGGTTCGACCGACACGCTGGCCCATTGTGAGCAGACAGAGGTAAAGGCTGGCGAAGCTGTCATTCTCAACACACCGGGCGCGGGAGGTTACGGCAAGCCGTGATTGCCTTCGGGCAGTCATCCCGTGACATGAACCTTTTCAGGCAGGCTGGGCTGGTTACAACGACATGAGACTGGCCTGCCATTGGCAGCGGTAAGTCATGCCGTTTTCACGCCATTCATAGGAAGGCTCGCCCTGAAAGGTGGATTTGGTTAGCTGCAGCAAAACGGTGGAACCGAAGCCTTTTGCCTCACTTGCCGGTTCAATCGGCCGCTCCCTGTTTTCCGTCCAGACAAGTTCAAACAGATCTGCATCCTCGTCAGTGATGATCTGCAGGTCAACAGTGCCATCAGGGTCCTGCAAGGCACCGTACTTGACGGCATTCGTCGCCAGTTCGTTGAGTGCCAGCACCAGGGTTTGTGACGCTTTTTCATTCGCCTCGAAATCCGATGTGCGAATTGTAATCCGGTTCTGGTTGTTCACCGAATGCAAGGTGTCCTCTACCAGGTTCTCCAGTGAGGCACGTCGTGTTTCATTGCCGAGAATGAGCTGGTTTACACCTGCCAGTGCCTGCAGGCGCTGACCAAAAGCTTCCTGATATTCATCAAGGTTGGCGCTCGATTTTGCCGTCATCCGGGATATGCCGTTGATCATTGCGATGATGTTCTTGACCCGGTGCGCCATTTCCCTGGCCACATATTCCGCCTGCTTTTCAGCTTCCTTGATGCTGGTGATGTCCCAGTTCACTCCGGCGAAATGCTTGAAACTCTCACCGTCAACCGCGACACTGTCACCCTTTGAACCAAGCCAGCAATAATTGCCGTCCTCCTTGAGATAGCGGAATTCCCCTTGGAAGGTGACATTCCCTTTCATCGCCTGTTCGATTCTGTCCCGAACCTCTTCGCGATCATCGGGATGTATCCGGTCAAAAAAGACGGATGACGCGACCATGCCACTTGTACCGGCATGACCGGTAAGCCGGTCGTGCATCTCATCCACAATGATTTCATCGGTCTGGAGATCCCAAAGCCAGACACTCATCCCGCCAGCCTGCATTGCACTGTGTAGCCAGGAGGCATCCAGATAGCCTTTGGAAATTATTGATCGCATGGTGCCGGATAAAAATTGCTGTTGGAATTAAATATTGAGTTGTAACCAAGCATTACTGGTAGCTCATGCCAGCCACACTGACCATTAAAAAAGACATACCCGATCATGTAACGGGCGCACTGAATCCAGGCGTGATTATAACGTTTACGAACAGCCAAAAATTGCCGGAAACAGGGTAAAAATACGCCTTTTCTCAACCGGTTATCGGAAAAACGCGATCAAGCAAAAAGACGCACTACGTCGCCGCATGATGAACGGCTGAGCATGTTGTCCAGATCAAAGCTGGTCAGAACGGACGGATCACGTGATGCCTTCAGGGAATCATCGAGTGCACGATTGAGGTCATCATTCCTGATCGGTTTCAGCAACTGGTCCTGAATACGACACATGCTCAACTGCGGATGTTCGCTTGCAAGGTCGTATGAAGAAGACAGAATGATTGGCAGTGTGGAATAGGCAGGTTCTGAACGGATGGATTCAACCAGTTCCAGACCGACAAGGTCCGGCATGTCACCGTTGATGATTGCCGCATCAAGCGACATGCCCTGATCATGCATGAACCGGAGCAACTGGATTGCCTCGTGAACGTTTGCAGCCGCGGCACTGTCCAGATTCCATGCTGCAAGTTTCTCGGTAACAATCTCGCGGCTCAGGGCATGGTCATCGACAACAAGTATCCGCTGACGGTTGAATGACAACCATGGTGAGGGAATGTCTGCATCACGCTTTGCAAGCATGAACGGGATCTCGAACCAGAACGTTGATCCCTGCTCGAGGACGGAATCGACCCCGATTTGACCATCCATAAGCTCTACAAGTGAGGATGAAATTGACAGCCCAAGGCCCGTCCCGTCGTGCTTGCGGGTTGCACTCTCGTCAACCTGCGAGAACTTCTCGAAAACCCGCTTGCACTTGTCTTCCGGTATGCCGATTCCCGTATCGGTTACATTGATACGGATATTCGCGGTATCATCATCAACGGTTCCACTCATTTCGATCAGCACATGCCCGTCATCAGTGAACTTGATGGCATTGCCAACCAGGTTGGTGACGATCTGCCGGAATCTGCCAACATCCCCGATAACCGAACGTGGCAGGTCCATGTTCATCCGCACGGCAAACTGGAGGTTTTTCTCCGCTGCGCGCGCAGACATCAGGGCTGCAACATCTTCAATCGCCCGACCCGGGTCAAAAGGTTCGGGATCAAGCTCAAGGTGTCCTGCATCAATCTTGGAAAAATCAAGAATGTCGTTGATGATGGTCAACAACGAACTGCCGGACTTCACGATAATATCTGTGAATGTTTGCTGTTTTGGAGTGAGTTCCGTTCTGGCCATCAATTGGGCCATGCCCATGATACCGTTCATCGGGGTTCTGATTTCATGCGACATGTTTGCCAGGAACATGCTTTTTGCAGCATCGGCAGCTTCAGCCCGCTTGCCCTCTTCCTCGAGGCGCTGCGCTCTCAGGTCCAGTTCTTTCTGCGATGCAATAATCTTTCTTTCCATCGGAATGAAGATGAACAGCGCACCTGCGGCCGCAAGAAACAGCAGACTTGAAACAATCGAGCCTCCCATTAGCGAGAAGTCAGCCAGCTTCTTTTGTTCGGCGCCCGTGTCCTGGATAAGCTTCTCGACCAGCAAGTCAAACTCGGCAGTCGACTGGGTGGTAAACTTGTAGATTTCCAGTTCCGTCAGCGAATTGTCCAGCGCACGCCTTACAAGCTCATGCCCCCTTTCCATCACCTTGAGGACAACATCATCCCCCCGTATCTGGTCATCGACAAGTGCCCGGAGGTGCTCAGGTGCGTCGCCCTCAACGATACGCTCCTGCAACTTGGCGTGAATATTTGCCATCACGTTGATCGCAGTCCGCGATGAACTGGCAAACGTTTCCCGTTCTTCGAGTGGAAGGTTGGTTATGCGGAACACCTTGTTGAAGGCATCGAGCGCCTGAGTGTTCAGCAGCGCAATGGTCCTGAAATCATCCGTGACCTGCCGATACTGCTTGCCCACCATGTAATCGTAAAACAGCCCGCCACACGCAACAAGGATAATGAGCGCAGTGACGATACCGTAGCGCACACGCAGAAACGTCTTGGTAATTTCATTACTTGTGTTGGAAACAACTGTCATGCTGGGATCTGGCGAAGTTTGAATTTATCTGGCAAGCCAAACGTAATCCAGGCTCCGTTTCCGCGATATTCACTTCACGGATCGTGATGGCCCCTAGCCCGTTGGTATCCTGACCATAGCGCCAACTTGGTTAAAACAAGGTTTATCCGGCAGCTTTGATGGGCGCGAAAACGGCCTGAATCAATGCTTCAGCAAGGCTTTGTGCACATCTTCGCGGGTGATGCGGCCAATAATGGCGCCATCTGCCTCGACATAGACAGGCAATTCGGAACCAACCTGCATTTCCATCACTTCAAGCATGGTGGTTTCACTGGAAACAGACAGCGCATCTGCATGGGATTTCTTTTTCTTGGAAACCGGCTTCATCGCATCTTCTGCCGTGAGCACGGCAAGCGGATTCATGTGTGCAACAAAATCCTCGACATAACGGTTAGCCGGGTTGTTCAGGATTTCCTGGGCTGTTCCCACCTGAATGATCCGTCCGCCTTCCATGATGGCAATCCGGCTGCCAATCTTGATCGCTTCATCCAGGTCATGGCTGACAAAGATGATGGTGCGCTTCAAACGGGTTTGCAGATCAATCAGTTCATCCTGCAGGCGGGCACGAATAAGCGGATCAAGTGCCGAATAAGGCTCGTCCATCAGCAGGATAGGTGCCTGTGTGGCAAATGCCCGTGCCAGGCCGACACGCTGCTGCATGCCGCCAGACAGTTCCTGAACCCGCTTCTGCGACCAGTCCGACAAACCCACAAGCGAAAGTTGCTCATCCACCCGGCTGGCAGTTTCAGCCTTCGAGAGACCGGCAAGCTCCAGCCCGAAGCCGACATTTTCCTGAACGGTGCGCCACGGCAAAAGGCCGAACTGCTGAAACACCATCGACACATGGTTCAGCCGCAACTGGCGCAATTCGGAAGCAGAACAGCTTTCAGGGTTCACCCAATTCTCGCCGGACTTCACTTCAACCGCCCCCCGGATTACCGGGTTAAGCCCGTTAACACCACGCAGCAGGGTCGATTTGCCTGATCCGGACAAGCCCATGAGGACAAGGACTTCGCCTGCATGAACATCAAGGCTTGCGCCCGCCACACCGAGAATCTGGCCGGTTTCCGACTGGATTTCCTCGCGCGACTTTCCTTCATCGATGAGCGGGAGTGCCTTTTTCGGACTGTCTCCGAACACAATATCCACATCGCGCAGTTTGACAATCGGGTCAGCCATCAGTTGTCCTCCCTTTCATACCGCAGAAAACGGTCAAGAAGAATTGCCACAAGAACAATCACAAGACCCGCCTCAAAGCCCTTGGCAATGTTCACTGTATTGAGCGCACGAATGACAGGTACGCCCAATCCCGGCGCTCCGACAAGGGCTGCGATCACCACCATGGAAAGCGACAGCATGATGGTTTGGGTCAATCCCGCCATGATGTTCGGAATCGCATAAGGCAACTCGACCTTGAAGAGCAGTTGCATGGGCGTTGCACCAAACGACTTGCCTGCCTCGATCAATTGCGTCGGCACGGATTTGACACCCAGTTCTGTCAACCGGATCGGAGCCGGAATTGCGAAGATCACAGTTGCAATCAGCCCCGGGACCATGCCGAGGCCAAAGAGAATGAGTGCCGGAATGAGATAAACAAAGGTAGGTATGGTCTGCATCAGGTCGAGAACCGGCCGTATGAATGCGGAAAATGCCTTGCTGTGCGCCGCTGCTATGCCGATCGGCACGCCAACAACCATACAGACAAGGGAAGCCGCCAGAACCAGTGCCAGCGTTTGCAACATCTCGTCCCAATATCCCTGATTGAGAATGAGCAAGGTCGACAGTGCCACAAAAACCGGAAACCCGATGCTGCGCTTGAGGTACCAGGCAAGGGCAACCAGCAGCAAGACGAATACCAGCGGATTGGGAAAACTGAGCAGCCACAGGACTGCATCAATCATGGTTTCCAACTGGTCGGATATCCAGTCAAAGAAGAACCCGCCATTGTCGATCAGCCAGTCGACAGCATTCTTGGCCCATTTCCCGACCGGAATTTCATAGGATGTTACGAGATCATTCAGCCATTCAAGAGCCATGCGCCAGTCCGTGCTGTGATTTCAGGAGAAAACACCCGGGCGAAGCGGTTCCGCCCGGGCAATCAGTCATCGTTTTCACGAAAGGCTCAAAGGCCCAGTTCTTCCTTGACGGCAGGCATCGCTTCCCCGCCATCGAGCGTGGTAACGCCATCAAGCCAATCCGAAAGAACATCGGGATTGTTTTTCAGCCATGCTTCGGCAGCATCATTTGGATCCTCACCGTCATTGAGGATGGCACCCATGATCTCGTTTTCCATGGCAAGCGAGAACTTCAGGTTGCCGATGAACTTGGCCGCATTCGGACAGTCTTCGGCATATCCGGCCCGCACATTGGTATGAACTTCAGCGCCACCAAGGTTTGGTCCGAAGAAATCATCGCCGCCTTCAAGATAGGTCAGGTCGAAATTCGCATTCATCGGGTGTGGCTCCCATCCGAGGAAAACAACAGGCTCGTCACCCTTCGCGCGAGCAACCTGTGCAAGCATGCCGGCTTCGGAAGATTCCACCACTTCAAAGCCTTTCAGGCTGAAAGCGTCTTTCTCAATCATGTCAAGGATCAGGCGGTTGCCGTCATTGCCTGGCTCAATACCGTAAATCTTGCCATCCAGGGCATCCTTGTTTGCAGCAATGTCTTCAAAGGATTTGATGCCCATTTCAGCACCCTTGGCATTGGTGGCAAGCGTATATTTGGCACCGGTCAGGTTTACGCCCATGTCGACCACAGACTTGTCATCGAGGAACGGGCGGATATCTGCTTCCATCGTCGGCATCCAGTTACCGAGGAAAATGTCGATGTCCTTGTTCTTGAGGGATTGGTAGGTGACCGGTACGGAAAGCACCTTCACATCTGCTGAATAGCCAAGCGCTTCGGCAATGACCGACGCTGTCGCGGTTGTGGCAGTGATGTCGGTCCAGCCAACATCGGAAAAGCGCATCGTCTTGCACGCTTCGCCATCCGCGGCCTGCGCAGGCGTTGCATTGAATGCAGCCGGGATGATGGCTGCTGACATGGCAAAAGCAGCAAGCATTGATCTGAATTTCATGTTTATCTCCCTGATTTGTTTTATTTTTGTGTATCTGAGGCGACTATAGACAGAAAATGCCTGTCTGAAAACGCTTTGCGGGCAGTTATGCCGATACAGACGATCTGTCCACCGGTTGTCCGGCATGGCTTGCAAACCTGCCGGGAACAACAGAACCGTTTTTGACAGTCCGAAATGAAAAAGGCCGGCATAGGCCGGCCAATTGTAGAACTTGAAACTCCAGCATATTCTGCTGGATGGAATGAGATCAGGCCTCAGCCGTGATGTTGACTGCCTTGGGCCCTTTGCCCCGGTTGTCCATCTCTGTCTCAAAAGTAATCTTCTGGTTCTCAGTCAACAGGTCCATGCCTGAAGCCTTGACCGCAGAAATATGCACGAAAACGTCTTTGCCGCCATCGTCCGGAGTAATGAAACCGAAGCCCTTTTCAGTATTGAAGAACTTCACTGTTCCTGATTGTGACATGATCTTGTATTCCTTTCATCGATCCCGTCTGTATTTGGCGATGAATTACTGATGTGCATCATCACCGGGGGCAGGCAGTGCAGTATGTCGAGGAAAGGGCGAAGTGTAAGTCGCATCTTTTTTTCTCAGGTCTGAATTCGTCAGCCCGAGTTCCGATTTGCTCGGAAACTCCAGTCTTCTTCATGTTCGCAAAATGCCCGAACGGCTTGATATTCGCGCCGATAAGCAGAATAAGCAAGTATTATTTCAAAAATGTGTCGCCGGGCATTATCGCTGCAAACCGTTTGATCAACGGCCTCGCTGTATGGTTTGCGACGCTGGACGGACCGGTTCGGGGCTTGCTGAATAACCGCTCGCATAGGCAGTACCCGTCTCGCCCACACCGATCTTTGGCACCGGGCCAATACTCGCGGTTGTAACCGGATCGACAACCCCGGGCAGAACAGCGGAAGGGTCGTGCGTGGTACCGGCTGATACGGTTTCTGCAACCGGCGCCTGATATTGGTGTTGTGGTTGGTTGTTCACATGGCGAACATCTATCGTTGCAACGCGATGACCTGCCCAAGGGTCAACCGGCGGTTCGATAACCGGCATTTGCGGTGCAGGCTGAATGGCTGGAGGTGCAACTTGTGGTGTCGTTTCCATGCCGCCACGTTCGGCTGCGTGGACCTTGCGCACAGCATCCAGCATGCCGTTTTGGACGCGCGGTGAATCATCCATGCGATTGTGAATGTATCCGCTGACATGAATGTTTTTGGCATTTGGATGGGAAGAAGCATTGGTCAGCAAACCGTAAACCGGATTGATCGAGTAATAGTTCTCAACCCATTCGACATTGTCACCTGCAACACCAACCGGCCCGGGAATATCAATCAGCCCGAGATAGGCAACACGGATCCCTTCCGCACGCATCCGGCGCGCCATCGCCATTGAGGCAAGGGCCCCCATCGAGTGACCGATAAAGGCAACGCTTTCCGGTTTGCGGCGCCGGATGGTGGCAAGTGCATCTTCAACTGCACCAAACCTGCGGACTTCTGCATGAATTCCCTCGGAATTCATCTGGCGGGCGATTTTTTCAAGTCCGCGCGAAAAATGCATATTTGAATTGATGAAGGAGAAATCACCTGCCCCCTTGAACAAATAGACCTCAACGGCCCGTGCAGATGAAACAAACGGTGAAAGGAAAAAGGCGCATGCAGCCATGGTCGCTGCGGCCTTGAGGAAAACGCGATACATATTACCCTCTACTCAACAATGTGCCCACCCAGGCATGTTGAAAAGTGTTACCCATTACGGTTGAGAAAAGGTTACCTGCATGCCGAAGCAGGAATTTCGTTGGCGTTTCTTACCTGTTCAACCTGCGCGAACAGGACCATGATCCTGTCTTTTGATACTAGGTTGAAGCTTCCGGTGCACTGGAAACGAACGCAATTACATCGCTACTCAGCACCGACAATCAGCACCCAGAAATGGTTTAGCCTCGGGTTCTTGCCCGACGTGTTGGGCGCATAGGCAATCCCCCCAAGTGTATAACGCTTCTTCAGCAGGATTTTCCGGTGCCCCGGTGAATCAAGCCACCCCTTGATCGCAGCCTGGATGCTGCGATACCCCACGCCGATATTCTCCCCTGCGCTATTGTCAAACCCGACCGAAAAGATGCGTGTCTTGAATTTTGTTGAAGGCCCGAACTCGTGCCCGAATTTTCCTGTGCTTCCCATCAGGTTCGCATGGCGCTGCGCCGCTTCCATGAGCCGTGCATCCTGCTGGAAACCGGCGAGGAAAAACCGCTGGCGGGTACGGTTCAATTCGAAAAAGGATTCATCAACGCTGAACTCGACCGGCCTATCGTCAACCGGCGGTCCGAGTTCCAGTTTGCTGGACGGACTGCAGGATGCCAGAACAATACCGGCAACAAGAAGCAACGTAATTCGTCGCACGAAAGTAAATTGTCTGCTCATGGATCGCAGTATTACCGACAGGCCTTAATACTTCCCTGCTTAACCAACATGAACGGCCACCCGCCAAAAAAAGAAACCCGGATCACCATCTGGCAACCCGGGTCCCTGTATCGGTTTGAAAAGCCGTTAGCTGGCCAGCTTTATCTCTGGCCGTCCTGTTGCCGCAACCTCCGCGCCTTCATCGGCAATGCGGAAACCCTTGATCATGGAAAGCAGTTCTGCCGTATCTTCGACAAGGCTGTTTGTGGCAGCCGTGATTTCCTCAGCCATTGCGGCATTCTTCTGCGTGCCGGAATCAAGGTCATGCACGGAAGATGTGATCGCATGCAGCGTCGTGGATTGCTCGTTGACAGATACGGAAATCTTCGACACGAGCTGGTTGACCTCCCGGATCTGCACCGCAATCTGCTTCAGCGCCTCGCCAGTCTGGCTGACACGGCTCACGCCCTGTTCAACCTGGTTTGACGATTGTTCGATCTGCGCCTTGATCTCCTTGGCAGCTTCCGCAGAACGCTGGGCCAACTCTCGAACTTCCTGGGCAACCACTGCAAACCCTCGTCCGGATTCCCCTGCACGGGCCGCTTCCACACCGGCATTGAGTGCCAGAAGGTTGGTCTGGAACGCGATCTCGTCAATCACGCTGATCACCTTGGAAATCTCGCTTGAAGATTCTTCAATACCGCTCATCGCTGCAATGGCTTCGTCGACGATAGTGTCCGAACGCTCGGCGTTGCTGCTGACATTGTCGACCCGGCTTGCAACATCCCGGGCATCCTCGGCAGCGCTGTTTACCGCTTCTGTAAGCTCGGTAAGTGCTGCCGATGTCTCTTCAAGGCTGGCAGCCTGACTTTCAGTGCGGCGGGACATGTCAAAGGATGCCTGGCGGATCGAGCCGAACGTGTCATCCAGATTGCCGCCTTTCTCATTGATCCGGCGCATCGCAATGCCAAGCCGTTTCATTGCTTCGTTGAAATTGGTGCGAAGTGTTTCATACTCACCGCCCAGTTCCTCGCAACGAACACTGAGGTCACCATTCGCAAGTTTTTCCAGTGCGGCACCAATGATTGAAACAACCTGCTCCTGACGCTCTCTTTGCTGATTGTCGGAAATGGTTTTCTGTTCCCGCTCGCTCTGGATCAACTCGTCCTGCTGTTGCTTGCTTTCCGCAAGTGACCGGCGCTCCAGGACCTTTTCCTTGAAGGTCTGGGTAGCCCTTGCCATCATGCCAACCTCGTTTTTCATTTCGCGATGTGGCACCTCGAGCGAAACATCATCCTCGGCGATCCTGACCATCGCATCATGCACATTGTTCAACGGACGGATAATGCCGCGGATCAGGAAAAATGCGGCAACCAGGCCAAGAACCAGGACCAGACCACCGGCAATCAGTGAACGATAGGTAGATGCTGCTATCTGCGCATCAAGATCATCTATGTAAACGCCGGTTCCGACAATCACCTGCCAGGGCTTGAACTCAACAGCATACCCTGCCTTGGGGAAGATTGCGTCTTCCGCTTCCTTGAGCTTGGTCCAGTGGTAGATGGTAACTCCGCCGCCTGCGCGACCCTTGTCAATCATGTCATCAATGAAGGGTTTGCCCGCCTTGTCCGGCTTGCCCTTGAGTGAAACACCAACCATTTTCGGGCTGGCGTGAAACAGCATGGTCGCGTCGTGATCAACTCCGAAGAAGTAACCGTTCGGCTCGAAACGGATTTGCGACAGTACCGAAAATGCTTCTGCCTTGGCTGCTTCCTGTGTCATCTCCCCTGCTTCTGCCTTGTCATGATACTGCTTCATGATGGAGATTGAGGATTCAACCTGGCTGCGAAGCAACTGGTAGCGTTCCTGCCGGATATTTTCCGCAGAAGAACGGTTCTGCATGACCTGAACCAGGGTGAAAGCGGCAATCAGGCCAAAGACAAGGCCGAACAGCTGCACGGAAATTCGAATATTATTCATGAATGTGTCTCTTGCTTGCGATACGATCGGCCACGGCAGATGCATGGCCGTGCCTGCAACAGGTCACGACTAACCCCAGCCCGGGCCCTGATTTACCCTTTGCATCCATGGCTGGTGGCAAACTTGCCAAAACATGCAATTATCCGCATTCATGGCCGGCAAGGCGCCAGAGGGACATGTTTTCTGCATTTTGGATACAGGCATGTTTCGGGTGGCAAACAGATGCACTGGTGTGTAGCGATAACATCCATGACAACAATATCTTCCCAACCCCCGAATACTGTCAGTACCCGCGTCTGGGTCATGATCATTTTGCTGGCCGCAATCTGGGGCGGCTCATTCCTGTTCGGGCGCGTGCTGATGCTGGAATGGCCACCTTTCACGGTCGTATTCATCAGAGTGTGCATTGCTGCAATTGTCTTGTGGCTGTTTCTTGTTGCCACCGGCCGCAAACTGCCGGGTAACATGCCGCTGATTGGAGCCATTCTTGTAATGGGCATCCTCAACAACGTCATACCGTTTTCGCTAATCCTGATCGGGCAGCGTGAGATTGGATCAGGCCTGGCATCGGTAGTCAACGCAATGACGCCAATCTGGACGCTGATCATCGCCAACACGCTGACGACCGACGAAAAGTTTTCTGCCAACAAGATTGCCGGTATCGCCCTTGGTTTTACCGGGGTAGCGATCATGATCGGCAGCGATTTCCTCGAAGGGTTGAGCGCCTCCGCCTGGGCACAGATGGCCGTGCTCGGTGCAACCGTTTCCTACGGTTTTGCCGGCGTGTTCGGAAAGCGGTTCAGGGGTCAGGATCCGATTGTCATATCTACCGGCCAGTTGACCGCTTCAAGCCTTGTAATGCTGCCTTTGATGTTCGCCATTGAAGACCCGTTTGCAATCACAGCCCCGGACATGACCATGCTGTTATCGCTCGCTGGCCTCGCAGTTCTCTGTACCGCTTTTGCCTATGTGTTGTTCTTTCGCATTCTTGACAGCGCAGGGGCAACAAACGTTTCTCTGGTTACATTTCTGGTACCGGTAAGTGCAATCCTGCTGGGAGCAGTTTTTCTCGGTGAAACCCTTACAGGCGCCAACATTCTGGGCATGATTCTCATCCTTTCGGGCCTTGTAATGATTGACGGAAAAATCCTGAATTGGGCAAAATCCGCCTTTTTTCGAGGTGCCTGAGGCCAATTCAGGCCCGATGAAAAATTATTTCACACCTCTTGAAAATTCAAAAAATGAGACTTTTCAAGCAATTGGTTTGCATTGTTTCGCAACCGAATTGATCAGGTCGAAAAACCGCTTGCCAAGCTGCAAGCGCGTATTAGACTTTGGTATTGGACGGGGGCAAGAGAGGAGAAGGTCAAATGGAATTGCTCAATAAAGCAAATCTGGCCGTAACTTTTGCAGCGTTTGTATTTGTGTCGGCAATAGTTGTCGGACTGATTGGCTAACATTATCACCCTGCAATTTCCCACTTGCATGAATGATGCGGGAACAAGGGAGGAGACGGAAATTCATTTTTCCGAAAGCCAGAGGCTCACGGTGAGTGCGTCTCTGGCTTTGTTCTTGGAAGACAAGTGCCGGTTGTCCACCAGCTTGAGATCCGCCTCTTCCATCCATTCCTGTATCTGCTCATTGGAAAAACCAAGACGCAAATGGGCATGCTCTTCTCTCAGGAATTCAAGATCATGGGGGGCGAAATCGACAACCAGCAACCGGCCGCCCGGACGAAGCGCTTTCGCCGCTTCCATGATGGCACCGGCAGGGTCTTCGAGATAGTGCAAAACCTGATGGATCGTCACCAGGTCACACGTGCCTTCCTGTGTAGGCAACAGGTACAAATCCGCCTGACGCGTCTGGACCCTTGAGAGGTTTGCATCATCCAGCCGGGATCTGGCAACCGCCAACATGTCCCTGCTGGCATCTATGCCGACCGCCTTTTCAAACCGGCCGGAAAACAGTTCAAGTACACGGCCTGTCCCCGTTCCCAGATCGAGCATGAAACCGATATCCCGGTCGCCAACCATGTCGAGCATGGTTTTTTCGACCAGTTCCTCATCAATATGCAAAGACCGGATCGCATCCCAGTCGGCTGCTGATCTTGAGAAATATTCCGCCGCCCGCGATGCCCGTTTCTTCCTGACGACATCAAGCCGTTCCCGGTCACGGGTAATATCACGGTCTTCCGGATCAAACCTCTCGATGATTGCCTCAACAAGACTGGCTGCACTGCCTTGGTCTGCCAACCTGAAATAGGCCCACGCCCCTTCCTGGTATCGCTCCAGCAATCCTGCCTCGGTAAGCAGTTTGAGATGTCGTGAAATGCGCGGTTGGGACTGGCCAAGTATCTCGATCAGGTCCGAGACAGTCAGGTCACTTTCGGCAAGCAGGGCCAGAAGGCGCAGCCGTGTTGGTTCGCCCGCCGCGCGCAGGACGCTTACAGACTGGTCAAGCGAGATGGGATGCTTCTGCTGCAAATCAACACCAAAACTAAAGATATCTGCATATGTTTATATTTGAAATGACGCCAAAGGCAATCAACGGTGTGCCAACAGGGTAAATTTTGCGATGGAAGCCATGGTGTTTAGTCTAAAGATACCAGTCAGTGGATGTCATCGGCAGCCGCCGCATAGCCGCCCCCCGAACCATCCAGAAAATGGTAATGTGACTCGGACGTTACCGTCGGGACGTAACAGGTCAGAACCGCCTTGTCCTGTTCGCACAATCCGAAACGTATCTGTTTGGTCTGCCGGTAATTTTCGAGTTTGTCGCGAAGGGCTTTAACCTCGCCTTTCGCCAGCGAAACCGTCATGCGCAGCCCGTCCTGGATCTTCCGGTAATCAGTATTGAGAGAAGTATCCCGCCAGTATTTTCTCGCATCGAAACTGCCAAGCTTGATCCCCGTCCTGAAAAGGACGAGCGCAAGCAGCGATTCAAGATGAATGGCCAGCGTGCTTCTGCCTGTCGCCAGTGTTTCAAGCGCCGTTGTTCGCGTCGGCCACTGGAAGCCTGGTCCGCTTTCCGGCATCGGGTTGCCACCCGGCTCATTGCCGCGAACACTCGTCATTATGTCATCAAGAACGTCGGCAGGAATGGCGTTCCGCCCCTCCGCAGGTTCAATGATGAGGGAAAGGATGGATGAATTTTCCTCTCCGATCGGTGTCCAGCGGCAAGACAAGCCGGTCAGGTCCGGCCGGTCGCCTGATGCCCGGCGCTCGATGCGAAACTCGCCTGCCTTCATCAATTGTTCGGCACGGGCAACACCACCGCCTGAAAATGCAAAGTTCTTTATCGCCGAAGATACCCGGACAGCAGCCACCCGCACATCCACTCCCTCGGAGCGAAGATGAGAGACGGGGACGATGGAACCGCGCAACTTCAGGTCAAGATCATCCTCCACCCAACCCACGGTCTGTTCCATCGCGGTTTTGACGGTTTCCAGTTGCTGCGGCGAACAGGCGATTGCAGCACCATCGCCGGAGAAGATGTAAGGAATTTCCTGATGATCGAGAGCGTTCATGACTGCACTGATAAAGGCGACGCCCGCCATGTTTACAGGCTTGAAACGACCCGCCTTGATTGCCTCGCGCGATTTCACCACATCCGTGACGGCTATCAGCCAGTCATCAGGAAGCGGCACATAACCTTCCATGGGCAAGGCCTGCGAGAAACTTTCAAGCACCGGGAGCGATTGCACGAAATCTGTCGTGGATATGCCTGTCATCACGGCCTCGTTCATCCTTTGACGATGTATCAGCTACAGTCTAGACAACGCCTGAACATAACTGAAGGTTTCATTACGGATAATGTCTGGCAACAAGCGCGACAGCGAAGTGAAGAGAAGATTGCGGGAGATGGTTCCTATGGCAACGATGGAGGATTTTCTTGCCATCGAAAAAATTGCCATGGCTGGTCACTTGCGACATCTCCCTCCTTCAATCCGCGTCTGGCAGGCTGTTACAAGCCATGCCCGCCATGCCCACACTGACTATGACAGCTTGCTTGAAGAAGGTTATGATCAAGAATCCGCACGCCATTTCGTAATTGACGATATCAATGAGCGCCTTGTGTTGTGGGGGTGCAAACGCCGGCTCGAAGAAGAATAGTAACAATCCCGTGTCCGGTAAAACATCTTGTCGGCAACCGGTGGCATTATCCGCATCGCGTCTTATATGATCAACTCCAACCTTCCCAACACAGGAGAGTTTCATGACGGACCTTTCAGACTTTGACATTACCAAAAAGTGGCCAGCCCGGCACCCGGACCGGATTCAGCTCTATTCCCTGCCAACTCCGAATGGCATCAAGGCGTCTGCCATGCTGGAGGAAACCGGTCTTGCCTATGAACCTCACCTGGTAAGTTTCGGTTCCGATGACCAGATGACACCCGAGTTCCTCTCCCTGAATCCCAACAACAAGATACCGGCCATGATCGACCCGAATGGGCCGGATGGAAAACCGCTCGGCATCTGGGAATCGGGTGCCATCCTGATGTATCTGGCAGAGAAAACCGGACAGTTTCTTTCAAGCGACCCGGTGGAGCGTTATCACACAATACAGTGGTTGATGTTCCAGATGGGCGGCGCAGGACCGATGTTCGGGCAGTTCGGTTTCTTCCACAAGTTTGCCGGCAAGGAGATTGAGGACAAGCGCCCTTACGAACGCTACCAGAATGAAAGCAGGCGGCTGCTTGGCGTCATGGATAAGCGGTTGCAGAAATCCGAATATATCGCGACTGGCGAGTATTCGATCGCAGACATCGCATTGTGGCCATGGATACGCACGCTTTCCGGATTCTACGAAGCCGGTGAGGAACTCGGCCTGAGCGAATTCGCGGCTGTTAATGCCTGGCTTGAAAAATGTTCATCGAGGCCCGCTTCCCGCAAGGCAGTCAACATACCCGAACGCGACTGATATCCTGAAAATGCCCGGGGCAAATGCATTGTCCCGGGCGAACAGGAAAACCGGCTGGAGCGTGTTTCAGCCAGCTTTTGCCATTGGCGGATAGGAAATTCCCTGACCTGTCTCGACAAAGCTTTTGAGGCTGGCCGCAATCCGGGACCACCCTTCCCTCACGCCTTCGAGTTTCGGCGTGACGTTGAAGTGCAGAATGGTCAGCCTGCACACGTCTCCCACCTCGTCGATTTCATAAACACAGCGGGAAAGTTCATCTTCCCCTTCTTCCCATTTCGGGTCGAAGGTCATGTCGAGCCGCTTGCCCGGCTCTTCATCGACGACGGTCAACGCAAGCATTGTTGAGCCATCAGGCAGAATGTACTCGACGCGCTCACCCTGTTTTTTCGTCTTGTCCGGTACAGCCCCGGCAAAATGATATTGTTTTACCAGCTCCGGCTTGGTCAGCGCATCCCACAGTTCTTCACGTGTTGTCTTGATGAATGTCTGGAGGACAAAATCCGGTTTTGCTTCTTTGGTATTCAGCGTCATTGTTTCACTTCCTTCAAGTTGTGCCTTGAGATCCAGCGCCATGCGGGACATCGGCTTTTGAACCAGCGGCTCGATCCAGCGATCAATGACCGTCTGGAGCGGAACCGCGTTAAGGTAGTGGTACTTGAACCTTCCGGATTTTCTCGTAACCACCAGGGATGCTTCTTCAAGAACCTTGAGGTGCTTCATCACGCCAAACCGTGTCATTCCCAGCTCGGCTTCGAGCTCGGTCAGGGTCTGGCCGTCATGTTCCCTGAGCATGTCCAGGAGTTTCCTCCGCGTGTCATCGCTCAGCGCCTTGAAGATCGCATCCATGGCAAACTTATAGGTTACTATTTAGTCACGTGTCAATATGGTCACATGTTATTCATATAGCCATTGCTCCCATATCCGGGCGGTGAACGATTCCCCGGCCCTGATATTTCCTTCCCGTTCCACCCAGGCCACAAGTCCTCGCTTCATGTGCGCGGCATCCTTGAACATCATCGCAGTGTCAGTCCGGGTCGGGTCCTCGCCGTTTTCAACCAGCCCGGCATGGGTAGCGATTGAACCGCCGGCCAGCCTGCAGGGAGCATTGTATCCGTCAATTCGCAAGGTCACCCCGCCCTCGAAAAGGATCAGGGTCCTTGGCGGCAGGTAACTCAGGCGGGGAATGCCCTCAAAAACCAGATTGGCACCTATCCAGCCCGGGTCCACCTGCTCAATCTCCATGGCCCCGGCAATCTCGACAAGTTCTTCTTCGGAAAGGATTGATAACTGCCGTTCGTTGCGCATCTCCGTGCCTCGCGGATACCACGGCTCGCGGCTGCCGGACTTGCGGCTGGTGCCCTGATGAAAGTCGCCCTCAATCCCGGTATACCGAACCTCCAGCACATCCACCGGCCGGGAGACAAAGTCCGCTCCCTCCGCCTTAAGGACCCGGGTCAGTTTGCCTTCGATTTTTCTCGGGGGAATGGTTTTCATCATTGGTCTCCTTGTGGCTTGGCAAGGTAAGCGATTCCCCTCTAAGCTTCACCCGAATATTCTCAGATGGAGGTTCCCATGACCAGCAAACCGATTGTTGCACTCGATATGCCCGAGGAAGAAGAAAAGCTGACCGGGCGGCAGCAAAAATACCTGGATATCTGCAAAGAGAAAATCGGCTTCGTTCCCAATGTCCTGAAAGCCTATGCGTGGCATTCAACCAAGTTCGACGGTTTTACCAATCTCTACAATGACCTGATGCTTGGCGATTCAGGCCTGACCAAGCTTGAGCGCGAAATGATCGCCGTTGTCGTTTCCTCCGCCAACCATTGCTACTACTGCCTGACAGCACATGGCGCAGCAGTCCGCCAATTGTCAGGTGACCCGAAACTCGGGGAACAGCTTGTCATGAATTACCGCACGGCAGAACTTGAACCGAAGATCAGGGCAGCACTCGATTTCTCTTGGAAACTGACCAAGCAACCGGAAACCATTGACGAACCGGACCGGCAAGCACTTCGTGATGCAGGCTGGAATGACCGGGAGATATGGGACATTGCGGCAGTCGCCAGCTTCTTCAACATGTCAAACCGGATGTCTGCAGCAACCGACAAACAACCGAATGACGAGTATCACGGAATGAGCCGCTGATTGTTGCATCACTGTGCATAGGCTTGTCGAGAACCTCGGGATTATTGCGGAAGTTCATCAATCCGGCGAATGACCTCTTCGCGTCGTTCCCGGTTCCCCGGATGCGTCGACAACCAGCCGCTCTGCTCGTTTTCCACGCCTGCCTCTTCAAACACCCGGTCAATCAGGTCCATGAAGGCAAGGGGGTTGCGGCCGGTTTCGTTCATGATCATGACACTTGTTCCATCAGCCTCGTTCTCGAATTTGCGCGAGTAGGAAAGCGTGTCCAGCAAGGCCAGTTGACTGACGATATTGTCCAGCAACTGGCTGGTGTCACCGAGAATGACAGCCACCATGAAACCGATACCGAGCGCACGATAAACCTGTCTGAGTGAATGACGCCCCGTGACATGGCCAATCTCGTGAGCAAGCACACCGGCAATCTCGTCATCATGTTTGGCAAGTTGTGCCAGTTGATCTGTCAGGATCACGGTTCCGCCCGGCAACGCGACCGCATTGGCACCAAGCTTCCCACCATCCCTGAACAGGAGCCGGGTGTCACCGTCCCCCAGCCCCGCAGCCGAACGCAATTTCGCGAACACCGAGCGGTACCGTTCCTGCTCGTCTTCATCCAGATTTGACGGTTTGAATACCAGCCTGTCGACGGTGTCGAGCGTGCTCCTGTCTATTGTGGCAACTACACCTGACGGTGTTGCCCAGGCGGCCAGATTAGCAGCAACAGGCAATCCGTAACGATAAAGTCCGAACACGACTGCGACAGTAGCAAGGCAGGCAAAGACGATGAACTTCCAGGAAGCCTCCCAACGACTCATCCGGCTGAAAAAACTCAGTTCCCTGTGAAATGCTCGGTCAACCGCATCATTGTCCGGGCACTCAAAGACGCTGCCGTCTTCAAACAGTATCTTTCTTGGAACATTTCCCAGCCGGTCGCCAAGTTCGGCAAATTCAGGCATGTGTGTCTGCCCGGTTTCCGGGATCGTCACAACCAGACTGCCGTCACGCATTTCAAGACTTGCAGGATGGCTGAAGGAACTCTCGGGGACGAAATACCGCCCCTCCAGTTTTCCTTCAAATCCTGCAGCCATGATCAAAGCCCGAAATCGATGCCGTCTATGTCAAGATACTCTGCCGCAGCCACATTGCCCTGGGCTTCCTGATCCGCAGTAAAGCGGTCCAGACCGGTAGCTGATCGCACGGCTGTATGGCGGGCAAGGTATTTCCATGTGCGCACCGCTGCCCACGGAATCATCAGGCCGATCGTGATGACGGATACGAACAGGTTTGAAACAAGCACCCAGGCATATCCATAACGCGGAACCGCAGAAAGCAACTGGTGCTGACCGTCAATCGTGGTGGCATTGAAGGCGATGTTCCGCACGCCTGCCGAATAGGCAAGATACGCAACCAGCAATACAAGATAGACAAAAAAGGATGCAATGCCGGCCATCACGCCGGCAATGTCGGACGCAGCATCAAGGCCCATCATCATGACAATCGGAACCGGCACGAACAGGGCCACGATAACCAGCAATGGCAGCATGGAGAAACCAAGGTTGCGGTAAAGGGCAGACAGGGGAATTTCCGCGGAGAACCGGGAGCTTCCAAAACGCAACCCATTGGCGAGGTATGAATTGGCCTGCTTCGAGATATACGGCAAGAACAGTAGAAAGCCGATCAGGAACAACAGTCCCAGTATTGGCAATACGATCATCCCTGCTCCGCCCATTGCCTGCTGAAAGGAACCAAAGACAAACAATGCTGCCGTCCCGATAGTAACTGCAACAAACGGGACAATGAGTGGCAGCACGATAAAGACCCAAAGCGCCCTGCCATAACTGCCGACAAAACCCAGCCGGATATTGCGGTAACTGGTCATCCGCGAGTTGAATTGCAGTGCCTTGTTTATCAGCCATGGCAGGCCAAGCAGATAAGGAATCAACAGGACAAGGGCGAGAACTGGCACAAATTCGGCAACCACGTTGTAAGCGATCAGCAGCGAAATGGCGATGATGCGCCCGATCAGTATCTGGACCGGCTTTGCGTGATACTCGAAATTGTGTCCGTCGAGCCAGGTGTTCCCGTAAAAATAGCGCAAGCGGCGAACCTTGGCCCAGGCCGTATATATGCCCAGCGTAATGATGCTCAGCAGAAGATTGACAATCCAGATGCCAAAATATTCTCGTGCATTTCCGCTGAAAGAAAATTCGTGGATTTTGTTTTCCGTTGCCGGATCAGGCATTGTTGCTTCTGTCATGTATCCCCACTTGCGGCTTAGACCGGTGTTTCCAAACTGCCCCGGTCAGACAATTCCACATAACCACGCAAAAGCAAAGCGGAACTGCCATTACCAGTTCCAGCGCTCCCCATCAAAATTGATGAAGCTGCCATTGTCCTTGAAACCGGCTGATCCGATAACTTCCAGTATCCCGGCAGCACTCTCTTCCGGCGCCTCATCTGCAGCGTCACCACCCATGTCTGTTCTGACCCATCCCGGATGCATGGCAATGCAGGTAATGCCATCGCCGGCAAACTCTTCCGACATGCCCTGTGTAATCCTGTTGAGCGCCGCCTTGGAGGAGCAATAGGCGGTTTTTCCGGCAGCAGAAACCCAGGTAAGGCCCAGCCGGGAGGATATGTTGACAATACGGGGACTGTCACTTGCCCTGACGTTTTTCAGGAAAGCCTGAACAATACGGACCGGCGAGATCACGTTGATCTCGTAAAGCTCCTGCAGGGCATCGCAATCGATCTCGGCTATTGGAAAATCCCGCGGACCGTAGACACCGGCATTGTTGACCAGAATGTCGACAGGGCCATCAAGAGTGCGGGCGGCTTGTTTTATTGCCTTCCCGTCAGTCACATCAAATTCCAACACGGTAATTTGCGGCAACCGCTCCTTCAGCGACTTCGCCGCATCTTTGGTCCTGACCGACCCGACAACCTCCCATCCCTTGTCCAGGGCCTGTCTTGCCAGTTCAAACCCGATGCCGCGCCCGGCACCTGTCACAAGTATTCTGGTCATGCTCTCTCCTCAATTATTCTGGTCATGCTCTCTCCTCAATTATTCTGGTCTGCCCGCCATTCCCCAGAATGCCGGACCACAGTCATTTCTGGATATCATTTCTAGATGTCACGGCGCAGCTTCACGGCAGTTATGGTCTCGTCGACCTCAACATCATCCCAGAGAAGCACCTTGTCTTTCGCAACATCGCGCTTCATTTTCACACCGCCGGTAAGCCCGAGGGGCAACATGTTGCCCGAAATCGAGGCACTTGCCGGGCGCAACTGGCCGGCAACCGTGTAGCCCCCTTCCCCGTCCAGTATTTCACCGGCCTTCAGGTCGCGTTTGGAAACCGCCACAACATCGCCGATCATTTCGCGCGCCACCCCGGTGGATTCACCACGAAGGGCAACATTGGCGACAGACATGCCCAGTTCAAGCCCGATCAGGTGCCAGCGCTTGTACTGGCACATGTACCTGCCGCTATCGTCTGTTTTCACCTTGTATTCCGCAAAACACTTGCGCTGATACTCTGTCTCGGCCTCCACAACGACAAAGACCCCCATGCGGATATTGTAACCGTATTCGGATCCGTCATCGCGCAATCCGTTGATGACTTCCACCATGCCAGACTTTTCCAGAACACCACCATGCTGGCGGGGCCGCATCAGGCTGGGAATGTCGTCAATCGAACCCAGCGGATAGGTCAGGCCGTTTTCCGGGACATCCAGCCCGCAGGCATTGGCAATGGCGGCTGATTCAATGGCCGGTTTCGTGCCATCCAGAAACGAGTTGAACATTTTCGGGTTGAGTCGTCCGGCTTCCACCTGCTCCAGCGTCAGTCCCCAGTGGTTCCATACCGTGTCCGGTGTCGAGAACCGGTAATCGGGATGCCACTTGTGTCCGCGACCGGCGGCTGCCACCTTGAAACCGCAGGTCCGCGCCCAGTCGACCAGTTCACAGGTCATGGCGGGCTGGTCTCCATAGGCCATCGAATAGATCACGCCTGCCGATTTTGCCAGGCTTGCCAGCTTGATGCCGCAAAATGAATCGAGTTCTACCGTGGCGCTGACAACGTGTTTGCCATTGTTGAAAGCTGCAAGAATGTGGTCTGCAGCAACGATCGGGTTGCCGGTAGCCTCGACAATGATGTCGATGACCGGATGGGTAACCAGCTCCTCGTAGCTGTCGCAAACATAAGTGGTGCCGTGCTTGAGTGCTTCATCAAAGCTTGATGCACCAAACTTGGCTTCGTTCCAGTGCGAATTGAGAAGGTTGGATTTTGCCTGTTTTACATTGAGATCGGCAATGCCGATGACATGAATGCCCGGAATGAGTGCAGCCTGGCTGAGAAACATCGAGCCGAACTTTCCGGCTCCGATCACGCCGACACGGATCAGCTTTCGCTGGGCAGAAAGTTTCAAGAGCTGTTCGTGCAATGACATGGGATGTATTCTCCTCCAGATATCGGTTTGATGTCATTTCGCCTCATCCGATACCAATCACAATACCTGGATCAAGGCTTGGACTAACCATTACATTTCTTTGGGCGATGCATCTATTCACGCTACTCAGTTTTCATTACCATTTGTACTTTTTTCGCATGTATCATGATTAACAAAGCCTTATTTCTTTGGATGATACAAAAACCAATAGACAACGAACTAAGAATCCATTCACACTTGACAAACGAGCATTGTTCCGCTTTTGTTCTTGTCCTGAGGAAGATTATGATGAACGCCGAAACAAACAATCCGGCAGTCGAATTACTTCGATCTCTTGCCGGACAGAAATTTCAAACAATTATGGCTGACCCACCATGGCGGTTCCAGAACCGAACCGGAAAAGTTGCGCCCGAGCACGCCCGACTAAGCCGATATGGTACCATGGACTTGAATGCAATTTGCACTCTGCCCGTTAACCAAATTGTTGAAGAACCGGCTCATCTTTATTTGTGGGTTCCCAACGCTCTATTACCAGAAGGATTAAAGGTGATGGAAGCTTGGGGTTTCAATTACAAATCCAATATTATCTGGCACAAAATACGCAAAGATGGGGGCTCTGATGGCCGCGGTGTAGGGTTCTATTTCCGCAATGTGACCGAGATTCTGCTCTTCGGTGTACGTGGCAAAAATGCCCGAACACTGCCACCAGGGCGCAGTCAAGTGAACATGATACAGTCTCGCAAGCGTGAACACTCGCGAAAACCTGACGAACAATATACTCTGATAGAAGATTGTTCACCGGGGCCATATCTTGAATTATTTGCGAGAGGTACCAGACCTGGTTGGACATATTGGGGAAATCAGGCTGACGACAATTATGAACCGAGTTGGCCAACTTACTCGTATAATTCGGCTATGGCAGCTGAATGAAGTTAATTGCTGATGAAAGTCTAATTCCTGGTTGGCAGTGTTATAACTGGCGAAATGCACGTGTCATATTGGAAAATAGCTTCCAGAATGAATGGAAAGATATAATTGAGATCTTAAATAGTTTTCGAATTCGTCATTCGGATCTTGCAGCCAAAGGTCGAGGAAATAAGACAGCGATGTCAGCCAACATTGACGGGCAATTTTATTCAAGAGGCTGGCAGGAAAAACAGTTTAGAACTGCTGTCAAGATAGATGATGACCTTCGCGAGACACCTACCCATGATATTGATTGCTTTAAAAACAAGGTCGCTCTTGAGCTTGAGTGGAACAATAAAGACCCATTTTACGACCGAGACTTGAACAATTTTCGCTTGTTGTATGACCTCGGCGCCGCAGATGTCGGAGTTATGGTAACAAGAGCAACTAGCTTGATGCGCTGGCTGACTGACAATCATAAACGATTTGGCAAAGCATCTGGTACTTATGGCTCATCCACTACTCATTTCGATAAACTAGAACCCCGAATCCTTGGTGGCGGCGCGGGCGGTTGTCCGGTTTTTGTTTTAGCGATGACCGAACAACTATATTACGATGATCGGTAAGATTACCGCGTCAGTCGCTTGTACGTCACCCGCTTCGGATTCACAGCTTCCGGTCCCAGCCTTCTGATCTTGTCCTGTTCGTAGTCCTCGAAATTGCCTTCGAACCATTCGACATGGCTGTCGCCTTCGAATGCGAGGATGTGGGTTGCCAGGCGGTCGAGGAACATCCGGTCGTGCGAGATGATAACGGCGCAACCGGCGAAATTTTCGAGCGCATCTTCAAGCGCGGCGAGCGTCTCGGTGTCAAGGTCGTTGGTCGGTTCGTCGAGCAGGATGACATTGCCGCCGGACTTCAGCATCTTGGCCAGGTGAACGCGGTTGCGCTGACCGCCCGAAAGCGTGCCAACCTTCTGCTGCTGGTCACCACCCTTGAAATTGAAGGATGAACAATAAGCCCGGCTGTTCACTTCGTGCTTGCCGAGTTTGATGATGTCATTGCCACCGGAAATTTCTTCCCAGACAGTCTTGCTGCCATCAAGTGCATCGCGACTCTGGTCGACATAACCAAGATCGACCGTATCACCGACGCGTATGTCGCCACTATCGGGCTGCTCCTGACCGGTTATCATCCGGAACAATGTGGTTTTACCGGCACCGTTCGGCCCGATGACACCAACAATGCCACCCGGCGGCAGTTTGAAATCGAGATCATCAATCAACAGCCGGTCGCCATAGCCCTTGGAAAGGTTTTCCGCCTCGATCACGACATCGCCAAGCCGCTCCCCGACCGGAATGATGATCTGCGCGTTTTGTGGCGTGCGCTCGCTCGCAGCCTTGACCAGTTCGTCATAGGCACGAATACGGGCCTTGGATTTTGCCTGACGGGCTTTCGGGCTTGAATTGATCCAGCCTGCCTCCGCTGCAATGGCACGCTGGCGGGCTGCTTCCTCGCGCCCTTCCTGCTGCATGCGCTTTGCCTTCTTCTCCAGATAGGCGGTATAATTGCCTTCATACGGAATGCCGCGCCCCCGGTCGAGTTCGAGGATCCAGCCCGTTACATTGTCGAGGAAGTAGCGGTCGTGGGTAATCATCAGCACGGAACCCGGATATTCCCGCAAATGCTTTTCAAGCCATGCAATGGTTTCGGCATCAAGGTGGTTGGTCGGTTCGTCAAGCAACAGCAGGTCGGGCTGGGAAAGCAAGAGCTTGCACAGCGCAACGCGGCGTTTTTCACCGCCTGAAAGATCCTGGACACCGGAATCACCCGGCGGACAGCGCAATGCATCCATCGCCATTTCCACCTGGCTGTCGAGGTCCCACAGGTTTTGCGAATCGATAATGTCCTGGAGTTTTGCGCCCTCGTCCGCCGTTTCGTCGGAATAGTTCATCATCAACTCGTTGTAACGGTCAAGAATGGCCTTTTTCTCGGCAACACCCTCCATGACGTTTTCTGCAACGGTTTTCGATTCATCAAGCTGCGGTTCCTGTGGCAGGTATCCGCAACTGGCCCCTTCTGCCAGCCAGGCTTCACCGGTAAATTCCTTGTCGAGACCAGCCATGATGCGCAGGATGGTAGACTTGCCCGCGCCGTTGGGGCCGAGAATGCCGATTTTGGCATCCGGGTAGAACGACAGGTGAATGTCCTCCAGCACCTTCTTGTTGCCATAGGATTTGGAAAGTCCGGACATGTGATAGATGAACTGGCGGGCCATGTGGGCAGCACTCCGTGATTGGAACTTCAAAAGTCGAAGGGGATTGGAAAACCAGTCCGTGTTTATCGCAGCGCATGACCGAATACAAGGCGTCAGAAACGGCCACTTCTATTCTTCAAACGGTGCCGTCCGGCTGATGAGAAAAGCCTGTTTTCCCTCGATCAGCCCGGCCGGCATGTAAATGCCGAATTCACCAAGAAGCGGATAATCCTGCAGGGTGGAAACATCAACCGCCTCGATACTGTATCGCTCACGTTTGAATGTTCCGGTCTGCGATTGTTGTTGCAATCGCTCAAGAAAATTCGCCTCAAAGACAATTGCCCCGTCAAAATCGGCACTTTGCAGGGCAGCGCCGGTGAAATCCGTTTCCACAAGAATGGCATTGCGGAAGGTGGATGCAGGAATGCTTGCATTGACAAATCTGGTCCGGGCAAGAACTGCCCCGTCGAAATTCGGTGCGATACCCTGTGTACCTTCGAACGTGCAGTCGAAAACCACGGAACCGGAAAGATCAAGGCCGCTTGTGCGCGTTGCCATGAAGAACGGATCATCAGCTTTGCGGAACAGTCCGGGCGCATCGCTGGCCCGGTGACCGGCAAAGTCAACGCGTGTCAGCTTGCCGCCACGAAGGCGCATGTTGTCCAGCGCAGCAGCGGAAAAATCCACATCGACCATGTCCGTGCTGCCAAAATCGGAAAATTGCAGATTGGCATGCTGGAAACTCATCGAGATGATTTGCGGCATGCTGACTTCCGCATAGGAAAAATCCGCACCGAAGAAAGACAGCAGTTCAGTCTCCCGGATGTTGAAATTGTGCAAGGCACCGATGATCGCCCCGCGCTCGGGGCTCAGTGGCCTGTCAATCAGCCCGAAACTCTGCTTCTTTTGGCCAAGCCCCAGCAATTGGGCAGTCTTGGGCAAATCATCGCGACGGCGAAATGCCGCCTCGTTCATCTGGTTCTGGTTGAAGACATTGGGTGTATCGGATTTCAGGTAGCGATATGGGCGCACCGTATTGGTGATGGTGATCAGCTGGTTTCTGAGTGAAAGCGAAATGTCCTCAAGCCTGAAACGTCCGTTGCCACTGAAATTGCCTTCATCATGCAAGGCCTGGATTTCTTCGCCGAGTTTCGCAGACGCAGCCACAATGTCTGGCAGGATATTGGCGCTTCGGTCACTGTCCTTGAGTTGGGCATCCGTCTGCAGCAATTCAATCTGGGTATCAATCCGTGCATTCTGCTCGGACAGCAATTGCGTCTGGGTGACAAGGTTTTTGCCTTGCTCCTTGAGCAACTCGTTTTGCTGGAAGAGCAGCGCTGAACCGGCAAGTGCTGCGATTGCCGCAATCATGCCGGTAATCGAGGCAATCAGCCAGCGCCTTGTCGCAAGCCAAGCATAGCGGGCAAGAACAAGCTCGGCCAGTGAACGCGCTGCATAGGTCGCCCTCGGAACGTCTTTTTCGGCCGCATGTCGCGCCACATCGGAAAGCGGCGCTGCAATGCGTTCGATCTCCAGTTCGGTTCGGCGGAAAACCTTTTGCCAGATCGAGCGGCGCAACAATACGAGCAGGACAAACAGGGCAACAAGGAACAGCACGAGGCCAAACATTGCGCTGAAAATGACGCTGGCATTGTCGGCAAACAATTCCAGCCCGAAAGTTGCCAGAACCGCACCGATCGCAAGACCGAGAATGAGCAGCAGAAAGCCAACTTCCAGCCCCGGACCCTTACCTGTTTTCCTTTCATCGCCGAGTACCGGCTCGATCAGGTCCTCCCCTTCAAGACCGCCCCCCGTACCGCTATCGGATCCCGTCTCCGGCATGAAGCCCCTCCCGGTTGCATGATTGCCCTTCCTTTCCAGCCGGTCGTCATGATAGCCGAAAATACCGGTTTGGCCATATGCGCATTGGCCATTCCATCCCTTGCTGCAAAAGGGCTGGCCGGGTTTGACAAACACTCGTTATGACCTTTTAGTGGGTTTGCAAACCGGGCAACCAAACTCGGGGCAAAAGGCAACTCCTTTTCCCGAATGTCGCCTGGCTGAGGGGTAAGGGGTTCATGTTCAAGGCAAGCAAAATCATTATCATTGTTGGCCTGATACTGATCGCGGCTGGCGCCTATGGTCTGTATCAGGCATATTCGGCCGAAGCAGCCGGAGGGGCGGCAACGGGCTGGGCAGGTATCATTCTTGGAACGCTGACAACCCTTTACGGTTTCGGCAAACAGGCTTCCGACCGGATGTCCGACCCGGAGAATGCAGCCGTCGGTCAGGGGCAGGCTGAGATTCGGGCACTCATCCAGTCCATGGGCATGGTTGCTGTTGCCGACAAAAAGGTACGGGATGCGGAAATCACAACCATTGCCGAAATCCATGAGCAGATGCTGGGGCTGAAAATAAGCAAGGAAGAGGTAAGGGAAATCCTGTCTGAATTCAGCAGCACATTCGATGTTGAAGCCCGTCTTGAACGTGACCTTCCGCTGATCAGCCCGGCGATGCGGCGCAATATCATCCAGTGTTGCCATCTGGTGATGGTCAGTGACCTGGAAGTCGTGCTTTCTGAAGAAAGCCGCATCTACCGCATCGGTGAATCACTTGGCTTTTCCAGGACCGAAGTTGACGATCTTATCTCGGCAATCTCCACCTGATGTCTGACGCCCCACAATTCCGGACCGCCGACATTGAACGCCCTGACGGGGCTTCGGTGCATTTGCACTTTTGCCAGTCACAGGCATCTGCAAAAGGTATTGTCCATATCAATCACGGCATGTGCGAGCATTCTGCCCGCTACGAGCGTTTCATGAAACTGCTCGCACGGCATGGTTACCATTCTGCCGCCCAGGACCATCGTGGCCACGGCCTGACAACAGCACCCGGAGCCGCGCTTGGCATGTTTGCAAAGCGTAATGGCTGGGAAAAAGTGGTCGGGGATGCACAGGCCGTCAACAATTGGTGCCGGGATCAGTTCGGTCATCTGCCCATCATCGTGTTCGGCCATTCGATGGGCGCAACCGTTGCCCTCGACTACGCTTTGTCACATCCGCAAACGATCAGCGCAGCAGCAATCTGGAACGGTGCAATGTCCGGATTTCTTCCAAAAACGCTCGCAGGCCTGCTCAAGCTTGAACGCGCATTGAAGGGTTCGGATGTGGCAAGCGGCTGGGCACGCAGCCTGACCTTCGATGCCTGGAACCGCGAGTTCAAGCCCAACCGGACAGCATTTGACTGGCTTTCCCGCGATGACCATGAAGTGGATCTCTATGTGGCCGATCCCGCCTGCGGATTTGACGCCACGATAGGCATGTGGCTTGACCTCCTTGGCGGCTTGTCCGCCACCGCAGATCCCGCCCGTTACCGCAAGCTGGACCGGGCAATGCCCTTCCACCTGCTGAACGGAGCCTGCGACCCGTGTTCCAATAAGGGCGGCTCGGCCAAACAGCTTCAATCGCGCCTCGAAAGGACTGGCTTTGCCGACGTGACAAAAATTGTCCTGGAAAATACCCGCCACGAGGCTCTCAACGAGACAAACCGGGATGAAACAATGAAAGCCTTCATTGACTGGCTGGATACCCGGTTTAGTGTATCACCGTCCCGATAACATGCCTGACCAAACCTGGCCTGGAGAATAGACAATGGATTTGCCGCTTGATGGCCTGCTGGTTGTCACGATTGAACAGGCTGTTGCTGCCCCCCTATGTACGGCAAGGCTTGCAGATGCCGGTGCGCGGATAATCAAGATTGAGCGCCCCGAAGGTGATTTCGCACGCAATTACGATACAGCGGCGAAAGGAGACAGCTCCTACTTTTGCTGGATAAACCAGGGCAAGGAGTCCATCTGCCTCAATTTCAAGGAAGCGGAAGACAAGCAATTGTTGTCTGCGCTGATCGCAAAGGCCGATGTTTTTGTTCAAAATCTTGCACCGGGTGCACTGGAGCGGGCAGGTTTTGGCTCTGCTGAATTGCGTGAAAAACACCCCGGCCTGATCACATGCGACATATCGGGATATGGGGAGAGCGAGGCCCTGTCGGCAATGAAGGCATATGATCTGCTTGTTCAGGCTGAAAGTGGCCTCGTCAGCATTTCGGGAGGGGCAAACGAACTGGGGCGGATTGGCGTCTCGGTATGCGATATCGGTGCCGGTGTCACGGCTCATGCAGGGATACTTGAAGCACTGATAAAGCGCGGGGTAACCGGCAAAGGATCCGGGGTTGCCACATCATTGTTCGAAGTCGCATCGGAATGGATGAGTGTCCCCCTGTTGCATCAGGATTACGGTGCCGGGGCTCCTGAAAGGGTTGGTCTCAACCATCCTTCAATCGCTCCTTACGGCGCCTACACGACAAACGACCAGGCACTGACCCTGATATCAATCCAGAATGAGCGCGAATGGGTGAAGCTCTGTTCTGATGTGTTCAGGGATGAAAGTCTCGCCACCGATCCGAGGTTCACGACCAACAATCTGCGGGTTGAAAACCGCCCTGCCCTTGATGAACGTATCTCGGCCATAACAGGGAAACTTGATGCCGATACCTTCCGTGCGCGCCTGGCGGAAACAGGCATTGCCTATGGCGCAATCAACTCCGTGGAAGAGCTGTCGACACACAAGGCACTGCGCAGGCGGGAAGCGACAAACAGCCAGGGTCTGACCCTGACCTTGCCTGCACCACCCGTACGATGGTCAGACACCCGGCGCATGTCACCCGGGCCGGTGCCGGGGATCGGGGAACATACCGGGGCAATCCGGAACGAATTCCTCGGCTGACACCGCCCGAGACCGGTCCTGTCAGTCTGCTTTCACAGCCGGGTCATTGACCTCTTGCTCTTTCGCGGCCAGAAGCCGTTTCTGATACTGGCTTTGCACGATGTCGACGAGGATCAGCACCACCAGGACGAAATAGAATGTCGATTTCGACATGGCTTCAACCGGTTGATCGAGCAACTCGATATGTGCCAGATGCCCACCTTCCGACACCAGCAATATTCCGACAATAAAGAGGATGAAGAGACCGAGCACCTCATACATGCGGTTCTTCTTCAGGAATTCCGCAACCCGGTCAGCCATGACAATCATCAGCACACCGGAAATGATGATGGCCACGGCCATGACCGCAAAGACCTTGGTCAGCGCGATTGCTGAAAGGATGGAGTCAAACGAGAACACAAGGTTCATGAAGATGATCGACAGCATCACGCTGAAAGGCGAACGTACGCCACTGCCGCCGTCTTCATCAATATGATGAATGGCCAGCATGTGGGATATCTCCTTGATTGCCGTGTAGATGATAAATCCGCCACCAAACAGCACAATCAGTGAATGGCCGTTGAAACTGCCTTCGACATAACCGGGGAAATTAATCTCGAACAATTTGTCCTGAAACAGTTCGATTGCCTCGATAACCACAAACAGCAGGATAATCCGCAGGATGATCGCGGTGCCGATGCCGATCTGCCGCACACGCCTCTGGCTTTCCGCCGGTGCGCGTTTTGATTCAATTGCCACGTAAAGCAGGTTGTCAAAGCCAAGCACTGCCTGCAACAAAATGAGCATCAGCAGCGTCAGCAGATTGTCGATGGTAAAAAAGTCGATCATTTTTCATCCCCGATACGGTTTATAAGGGCTTAGGGCAGCCAACCGGATGCTTCAAGTCCACAATGCCTGATATTACCCGGACATGACATGATTATTGCCTTCCCGTGACTGGCTTGCCAACCGAACAATGGCTATTGCCACGGACCATCAGGCGCGCGGCACCTTGTTGGGCACCGCCGCTTCGCCGTAGCGGCTTGAAAGCGCGACGCAAACCACGACGATCAGGCTGCCAATCATCTGCACCAGGTTGATGGTTTCGTTGAACAGCAACCATGTCATGAACATCGAAACGATCGGCACCAGAAAGAACAGGGATGCCACAGAAGACGAATTGCCCTGCCGGATGAGATACATCAGCAGCGCAACAGCTCCAACGGAAAGCACGACAACCAGCCAGACCAGGGACCAGAACGTTGCCGGTGTCCAGACCAGCGTCTGGTCCTCGAACAGCAAGGACATCACACCCATGATGATGGCTGCACCGGTAAACTGGGCTGCGGTGGCAACCCAGAGATTGAGACTGGTAACGCAACGTTTCTGGTATACCGCGCCGATACTGATCGCCAGGGGCGAAAGAAGGGCCGAAGCAAGCGTCAGTGGTGTGACACCGGGTATTGCCCTTGCAAAATCGAAGTCGGGAAACAACACCATGAAAATTCCGAACAATGCGCCAAGGAAAAACACCGTCCGCTTGAGTGACAAACGTTCATCAAGGACAAAAATTGCAGCAATCGCCGTCAGAAACGGTTGAAGGGCAACCACCAGTGCTGCAATGCCCGCCGGCATGCCGCGGGAGACGGCAAAGAAGACGCCGCCAAGATAGATGCCCTGCATCAGAACGCCTATGATCAGCGAATGCCCTATCTGGTTCCAGTCCGGTTGCCTGGGCCGCATGATCAGAACCACATAAAGGCTCAACAGGAGCGCCACGATTGCAAAGCGCACGCAAAGGAAAGTGAACGGATCGGCGTCCGAAGTACCGAACCGGGCAGCCGGATATCCGGTCGCCCACAGAAACACGAAAATGATCGGGGACAGTCTGACAAGTAGCGAATCACTGGAAGGCAAGGCACAGTCACTTCATGCTGGTTTGAAAAGGGCTAGGCTTGCGCCGTTTGGCATGCATTCCATCCTGCCGGAAAATCACAGGTGGAAGAAGCAAACACTATTCGTTAGAAAGCCCCATCGCAACTCCGGATAAACCCTTAATGCTGACTAACCTGACCATAGAGCCAATCAATCACGACCTCGAAGACCGGGTGCGTGCAGAAATTGACAACAAGACAAAGCCGCCAGGCTCTCTCGGGCGGATTGAAGCACTGGCTTTGCAAATGGCGCTTGCCCAGCACAGCGAGACACCGGCCTGCGACCCGGCAAGAATTCTGCTTTTTGCCGGTGATCACGGGCTGACACAGGAGGGAATTTCAGCGTGGCCGAGTGAAGTGACCACACAAATGGTCCTGAACTTTCTCGCCGGGGGCGCTGCCGCCAATGTCTTTTCGCGAACCAATGGTGTCGACATATCAATTGTGGATGCGGGCATTGTGGGTGAGCTGCCCGATCATGACAAACTGATCCGGGCAAACATTCGCAAGGGAACGCGCAATGCGATGCATGAGGATGCACTGACACCGGAGGAAGTTGAAAAGGCACTGCAATTGGGGTCCCGACTGGCCATTGACGCAATCGACAATGGCACCAAAGTGATTGCGCTTGGAGAAATGGGGATCGGCAACACATCAAGCGCAACGCTGATTGCACACGCAATCGAGGGCATTGGCATACCGGAACTCGCAGGACCGGGCGCAGGGCTTGATGCGGCAGGTGTCGTCCGCAAGGCAGACATTCTCGCGAAGGTAGCAGCCCGAAGGCCCGGCAGGCTTTCCCCGTTTGATGCGCTATGTGCATTTGGCGGACTGGAAATTGCCATGATGGCCGGTGCCATGATCGGCACCGCATCGCGCTGCGGGGTTGTTCTGGTAGACGGGTTCATCGTTACTGCTGCAGCCATGGCAGTGCTGCACGCACGTCCGGAAGCCGCTCCCTACATCGTTTTTTCACACGCTTCGCATGAGGCCGGACACCGCCTCATGATGGATGCTGTAAAAGCCCGTCCCCTGATGGATCTGGAACTTCGTCTCGGCGAAGGCTCGGGTGCCCTTCTTGCCATACCACTGCTGCGTTGCGCCTGCGCAATGCTCAATGAAATGGCAACTTTTGAAAGCGCCAATGTCTCCGGCAAGGAGCAAGACTAGGCATGGCCCGCCTACCGGACACCCTGCTGTTTGCCCTGGTCTTCTTTACGCGTCTTCGGTTACCAGTACGCCTTGCCGATCGCATGTCTGCCGATATGCGCCTTGCAGATGCCGGGCCCGCATTCCCGATAGCCGGATTGGCAATCGGCATTTTCGTCAGCCTTGTCTGGTGGGCAGCAAATGCTTTTCTTGATCCTGTTCTGGCAGCCGGCATTGCCATTGCCGCCGGATTGCTGCTGACAGGTGCGTTGCACGAGGACGGGCTTGCCGATTGTGCTGACGGGCTGGGAGCCACTCACGACCGTGATCGCGTGCTGGAAATCATGCGGGACAGCACGATTGGCAGCTATGGTGCACTCGCCCTTCTGGTTTCTCTCGGTTTGCGCTGGGCGGCACTGGGCGGCTTCGGCATCTGGGAGGGCGCATGTGCCCTGATTATTGCCCATTGCGGTTCGCGCGCTGCGATGACACTTGCAACAGGCCTTTCCCGATACGCACGACCGCAGGGCCTTGGATCGCAGGCAGCCGACATGCCGAAACAGGACATGGTACTGGCAGGCATCCTTGCCCTGCTTGCAGCACTGGTTTTGGGCGCTTTTGCCGGTGCCCTCAGCCTGCTTGCCGGATACGCACTCGCGTGGGGGTTCCTGAAATATCTGGAAAACCGGATAGGTGGTTATACCGGTGACGGTCTGGGTGCGATGCAGCAATTGTGCGAAATAACCGTTCTTCTGACACTTGCAGGATTCTGGTCATGATATTTCTCCGCCACCCGACACCCGATGTTGAAACAGGCATGTGCTACGGACGAACAGATCTGGACATTGCTGAAATCGGCCATGGCCAGATCGAACGCGCCATGGAACTCACCCCCAGGGTAACGCGCATACTGGCAAGCCCTGCAATACGCTGTCGCCAGCTCGCCACAAGACTGGCTGAGCGGGACGGCCTGGAAGTCCAATTTGATGAACGCCTGTGGGAAATGAACATGGGCGAATTCGAAGGCATGATGTGGGCTGATATTGACCGCCGGAAAAGCGAGGTTTGGTTCGCTGACCCGATGAACCATCCAACACCCGGAGGTGAAAGTTTCGCCGACGTGCAGACCCGCGTTCTGAAAGCACTGGAAGCCGCACACATGGAAACAGCGATCGTCTGCCATGCCGGTGTTATCCGCGCGACCCAGATGGCATGGGAAGGAAAGAGTTTCCGGGAAGTCTTCGACCAGATGCCGCCCTATGCCGAACCGATACGCATCACGCCACCGTCACACCAGGAGGGCAATGCACAACCACAAGACCACACCGCCCCATGACAGGAAGCAGCTTGTTGCAAATAGGGCAAGCGCTGTGTCGACATCTCCTCCTGCCAGCAGGCGTTTGCCTGACGGATTGATCCACGCCTGTTCAACCCGCCCGTGGGAATAGATCCGCGAACCGCCCAGCGCAATCCCTGCCCCACTGGCCATCGCAGCCTCGGGCCAGCCTGCGTTGGGAGAGTTGTGAAGCCCGGCATTACGCAGCGCAGATTTCATGCTTTCAATCCCGCGTCTGCTTCCGTGCAACAAACCTGAAGCAAGAGCGATAAGGGCAGCAGAAAATCTTGCTGGTAGCCAGTTTGCCAGGTCATCAACCCGGGCACTTGCTTTGCCGAACCAGAAATACCGGTCAGACCGGTAACCGATCATCGAATCGGCCGTATTGATCATCTTGTAGACCAGCAGGCCGGGCAGTCCGAAAACTGCATACCAGATGGCCGGAGCAACAACCCCGTCGGAAAAATTCTCGGCAAGGCTTTCTATTGCGGCACGGCAGGTTCCGGAGACATCAAGAAAGGCTGTTTCCCGCCCGACAATCATTCCGACTGCCTTGCGCCCTCCCTCAAGCCCGCCGTTTCTCAACCCTTGCACCACAGCTTTCACATGGTCATGCAAGCTGCGCTGGGCAAGCAGTGTAAAGACCACGAAAACCTCAAGGAAAAAGCCGAAGAAGCCGATTGCCTCGAACAGCAAGTCCAGGGCAAGACCTGCCAACAGCGCAACCAGTATCAATGCCGTTATGGTTACAGCACCTTTCCGAAAGCGTACTGCGTCCGGGTCTGTTTCGATATTCAGCAATCGGTCCAGCATTCCTACCACCTTGCCGAACAACACGACCGGATGCGGGATGCGGGACCAAAGGATGTTCGGTTCACCCAACAGCCAGTCGGCCACCAATGCAATCAACAACACGAGCAAGTGCAGGTCATCCATTTTGCACAAGCCCGTGACCAACCAGCGCTTCCCTCAGACGCCGGAAACCTGTTGCATTTGGGGGCAGTCCGAAGCGCAGCATTTCCGGCATCTCCGGAAAAGGTCGCGTCAGGATGAAATTCCGGGCCAGATGCTCAAACACCGCTGCCGCGTTTGCATGACGCGCCAGTACGAACAAGGCATTTTCACCCACAATCTCCAATCCGCTGTCGCAGAGGACTGAGGCCAGTTCTCGGCTTGCAGCTTCCAGACGAATTCGGGTCTTGATGATCCAGTTTTCATCTGCAAGTGCCTGCCTGCCAATCGCCTGGGCTGGTCCGGAAACTGCCCAGGGACCCTGCGTGCCCGCGAGTTGCCGGACAATGTCACCAGAGCCGATGGCAAAACCCAGCCGAACGCCGGCAAGTCCGAAAAACTTTCCGAACGAACGCAAAACAATGACGTTTTCAGGCAGGTCCGGCACCATGCTCAAATCCGGACGACTGTCGCAGAATGCCTCATCCACGATGACATGCCGGAACCTGCCGGCAACCTCGGACAGGTTCACCGGTTGCCATTCCCTGCCATCCGGATTGTTCGGATTGACGACAACCAGAATGTCCGCATCACCAGATGCCTCTTCCGGCGCATCAATGGCCGAGACCCGTACACCCGCCTGCTTCCAGATATGGGCATGTTCCCCATAGGTCGGGGAAACAATCGCCACATGATCCGCTTTCAGGACCGAAGGCAGTAACTGCATGAGGGCTTGCGTGCCATTGCCCGCCAGGGCTTCTGCATGATCAGGCACACGATAATATTTACGGGCCGCCGCCAGAAGCAGGTTTTCCGCCCCCTTGTCGGGCAAGCGCATCCATGCTTCCGCAGGCAATTCCCCCACCGGATAAGCTACAGGATTGATGCCCGTTGAAAGGTCGAGCCAGTCTTCACGCTGGCCACCATGTTTTGCGATTGCGGCATCGAGTCCGCCGCCATGATAGACCGTGCTCATTGGTTCACCGTATCTATGACATGCATGTAGGACCCCGCCACCTTGCCGGAGCGCAACCCCGCTGTCTGCATGTTTTCTCCCAGTGCATCACAGGCTTCGAACAACGGTTCGCCAACCTCGCGCAGGGCGCTTGTATAATGAAATTCATGGGCGGAAAACTGTTTCCCCAGCCGGAAACCGTTAGCCGTCAGTTGCCTGTAACCAAGATGGAGCTTGCGCCTCGCAAAACTGGTTTCCAGATCAAGGAGCCCGGTCATCCTGTGGGTATTGCCCTCAGCATCGACAAGCCCCTGCCCCAGAACCATGTAACCGCCACACTCACCATAAATGAATACCCCGCGGTCCCGCGCATCATGCATTCCCTGCCGGAAGGCTTCCGCAGCAGCAAGTTTACCGGCGTGCAATTCCGGATAACCGCCGGGCAGGAAAACGGCATCGGCATGACTATCCGGCATTTCATTGGCCAAGGGAGAGAAGAAGGAAATCTGCACACCGCTGTCATGCCAGTCCTTTAGCCAGTGCGGATAGACAAATGAAAAGGCTTCATCCCGGGCTATGGCGACATGCTGGCCAAGCGGTTTCAGACCGGGTGCCTTGTTGCCCGGTTGGTTGTGAATGGTTGCAAACGCTTCCTGAACAAGGCGAAGATCACACGATTGCCCGACAATCCGTGCTGCATTGTCGATGAAGGTTTCGCCCTTTGAAATTTCTTCTGCCTGTACGAGGCCGAGGTGACGCTCCGGCAAGCCCAGGGCATTGTCGCGGGGCACGGCTCCCAGCACAGAAACCCCGATTGCCGACAGGGCACCGGTCAGCATTCGGGCGTGGCGCGGACTGCCAACACGATTAAGGATTACTCCTGCAAGTGCAATCTCTGGATCGTGGTCCCGAAAACCGCGTACCAGCGCGGCAACGGAATGGGACTGCTTGCCCGCATCGACAACCAGAAGGACCGGCATGCCAAGAAGTTTGGCGAGTTCTGCCGCACTGCCCGAACCGTCTGCCGCACCGTCAAACAGTCCCATCATCCCTTCAACCAGCAAATGACTTCCGTTCTGCTGGTTTGCCAACTGCTGTAGTCTTGCAGGAGACATCGCCCATGCGTCGAGATTTACCGACTCGCCACCACAGGCAAGTTTGTGGAAGCCGGGGTCGATATAATCCGGCCCCGCCTTGGAAGCTGCAATATCGACGCCTGCATGCTTCAATGCCCGCAACAGCGCAAGCGTAATCACGGTCTTGCCGCTTCCTGAAGCAGGCGCGGCAATCAACAATCCTTTTTTATCCGGCATTCTGGTCGACATTCCTGCCCAACGGGTCTGGCATCAGGCTGCGGCCTTCGCGGGCGCCCAGCCAGTCAAGCGCCTTTCTAAGGCGCACCGCTTCACCCACAACCACAATTGCAGGCGGCTTGATCCCCGATGCTTCAAGATCCTGCAATGAATTGCCAATCGTGGTTTCAAGCACGCGCTGGTTGTCGGTCGTTGCCTCGCAGACAAAGGCCATGGGCTGGTTCACATCCCTGCCCGCAGCCAGCAACCGGTCTCGAATGTTCGCCCAGTGTTTCATGGCCATATACATGACCAGAACAGGCGACCCCTTGCTGACACTTTCCCAGTCAACGGCATCGGGCACCAGCCCGCTGGCATCATGCCCGGTCAGAAAGGTAACCGAATGGTTGATATCCCTGTGGGTAACCGGAATACCCGCATAGGCCAGCCCGCCAATTCCGGCAGAGATGCCCGGCACAATGCGAAACGGTATGCCATGCTCGACAAGTGTCAGTGCTTCTTCACCGCCCCGACCGAACACGAACGGGTCCCCGCCCTTGAGACGCAACACCCGTTTTTTCTCCCGGGCAAACTCGACCAGCCGTATGGAAATGTCACGTTGTTTGGGTGACGGTTTTCCGCCCCGTTTTCCCGCGTAATGAAGCGTGACGCCATCCGCCGCAAGGTCGAGAATTTCGTCATTGACGAGTGCATCATAGACGATGACATCAGCCTGCCGGATGGCATTTGCAGCATGCAGCGTCAACAGGCCCGGATCTCCGGGGCCTGCGCCAACCAGCCAAACGTGACCGGGTTCGAAAACCGGTAACCGGGACATGATATCCTGCTTTTTCATGGCACCAATTTCTCCTATAATCCGGCAATGAGCAAGGTCGACCGCAAACAAAAACCGGATGGCGCGAATGCCACTTCCCTGCGGCGCGGCTGGACCACCGGCGCCTGCGCAACAGCGGCCGTCAAATCCGCTCTCAACGCACTTCTTGCCGGTGAGTTTATCGACCCTGTTCCAATCGTCTTGCCCAAAAGCGACACGCCCTCCTTTGCCCTTGCATATGAGGAAAAGGGAGAGGGGTTCGCACGTTGCGGCATTGTCAAGGATGCAGGGGATGATCCCGATGTCACGCATGGCGCCACGATTATTGCATCTGTCGAAAAGGCCCGGGCCGGCAATGGCATCTCCTTCCATGCGGGTGAAGGTGTTGGGACCGTGACACGGGCAGGTCTGCCCATCCCGGTGGGAGAGGCGGCAATCAATCCGGTTCCGCGCAAACTGATAACCGAAGTGGTTGAATCACTGTGCCGCCAGCATGAAACCAGCCCCGACATCCGCATCACCATATCTGTGCCGGGCGGTGAAAAAATTGCCGAGCGCACATGGAATCCGAGACTGGGAATTGTCGGCGGCATCTCGATTCTTGGCACAACAGGAATAGTCCATCCGTTTTCCTGTTCCGCATGGATACATTCCATACATCGCGGGATTGACGTATCACGCGCAGCGCAAATCGGACATGTGCTCGGGGCTACCGGCTCGACTTCCGAAACTGCGGCCTGCCGGATACATGACTTTCCCGACTTTGCCTTGCTCGACATGGGGGATTTCGTGGGCGGACTTTTGAAATACCTGCGCAACAATCCATTGCCGCGAATTACACTGGCCGGGGGATTTGCAAAATTCACCAAACTGGCACAGGGAGCAATGGATCTTCACTCCGGCAGGAGCCAGGTTGATTTCAATTTCCTTGCAGATCTTTGTGGCAGTGAAGTTTCAGATGACATCAGGAACCGTATCAGGCAGGCAAACACGGCGCTTGAGGTGCTGGAACTTGTCCGGGATAGCGGGGTAGACCTTCCTGCCCGGATAGCTGTACTTGCCCAGCAACAAGCACTCGAAATTCTGCGGGGCGCACCGGTACAAACAGAAATCATGGTCTTTGCACGCGATGGCAATCTGCTTGCGAGAACGGACTGGAAATGAAGAAAATCCTGATACTGGGCGGCATCCGGGAAGCGGCCGAACTTGCCCGGCAGCTTGTAGACGAAGGAGATGACGTAACCACATCATTGGCGGGCCGAACGAAGAATCCGGACAAGGTTCCCGGCAAGGTGAGGATTGGCGGTTTTGGGGGCGTGGAGGGCCTTGCCCGTCATCTTGAAGAAAATGCAATTGACCTGTTGATCGACTGCACCCACCCTTTCGCCAGAAACATTTCAGCCAATGCCAGGCAAGCAGCAAGCCTTGCTGGCACCCAATTGCGCGTGGTTGAACGCCCACCCTGGCAGGAACAACCAGGCGATTGCTGGCACAAGGTGTCTTCACTGGAACAGGCTTGCAAGGCAATCCCCGCAGGGGCCTGCGTGCTGCTTGCCCTTGGCAGCCAGCACATCGCCAGCTTTCAAACCCGCCGGGACGTTCATTTCATCGTACGCATGGTCGACGCACCATCAACACCCCTCCCGCTGCCTGATCATGAACTGGTTTTGGGAAAGCCGGCAATTGATCCGGAGCAAGAGCGCGCCTTGCTGACGAACAAGAAGATAACTCACATCGTTTGCCGAAATTCGGGGGGCAAGGGCGCCTATGCAAAAATCAGCGCAGCGCGGGATCTTGGCTTGCCTGTCATCATGATTGAACGCTGACGAAAAGGCATTTGCCTAACGGCTGCAACTCTGTTCGCGATCACGCTTCACGGCACAAAGGATGACAGTCCCTCGCTCCAAACCGTAGCGTTTCAATACCTGTGCCTCAAAGTACAGCCACTTGTTTCTCGTGTCCGCAATAGCGGCTTCAACTGCTCGCCGGAAATTACCGTGGATGATACCTCTTGAGGTCGTACCGCGCCCGATCCTTCCGGTGCGCATGTTGATCCGGCCTGTATCCTTGTTCAGCACCGAGTGGCGTATCCTCTCTTTCCTGTCGAGGTAAAAACATTTGCTGCGTTCCGGCAAACCCTGAAAACATCCGCTGATAAGCCCTTCGGGAAAGGAAACATTGGCCGTGGGGTCCAGCCATTTTGCCGGTCCCGAATTGCCAAGGCCGGGCGGGTTTTCGGGACCCACAGGCCCGTTCCGCGGTTTGTCCACCCAGTTCGTGTGGGCATAAAAATCCTGCGCGGCATGGAAGGCAATGCCGAGATGTTCAAGTACATCGCATTTTGCCCGGCCGGATCGGCCGTTGAATGTACACTGGCCAACCACCGGAACCTCCGACGGAACCACAGTACCGGAACCATCGGTAATGGCTTCCGCTGCAGCAACCGCTGAATTGAGCGCCCCGAAAATAATCGTCCGGCATGATTCAAGTTGCCGTCGGGCACGCCTGCTGGAAACCGGATAACCGTCAATCGCAAGATGGTCTGCCCCGTCGCAATGCATGACCGGATTGGCGATCAGTCCCCGGTCGGGGCGGTCGGGAGCACCCACGGCACCGAACCGGCTTCGTGTGCCGGCAATCTGGTCCATTGTTGCAGTCTCTATGCCCAGCCCGTTCAGGGCAAGCCGAGTGATTTTTTCATGTTCGGAAGCTTGCCCCACGATACTGACCACGCCAAATGCACATGCCGAAAATGTGGACCATGTCCAGATCAGCGAAGCGAGCAAAAAACGCATGAAGGCTTCCGGGGCGTGAAGTTAGGGTTTAGGGTCGAGACCTGATCAAGCACGTTACGGTCTGACTCTGTCAAACGCAAACCTGATCTGCCATATAGTCGTGCATACGTTCACCCAGGAGTACGGTACATGAACAACAATCCCGTTATTGCAATCGCCGGTGCAGGCAGTATTGGGTGTTTTGTTGGGAGCCTGCTGGTTGCAGACGGGCGGGACGTGGTTTTTCTTGCCCGCCCTCGCATGCGTGAAACACTGAAATCGCAAGGCATTCATCTTACGGATTACGCCGGGCTGGATTTGCACCTGTCACCCGAACAGCTGGACGTACAAGACAGCCCCGAAGCCCTCGCCAAGGCTGATGTGATACTCGTCTGCGTAAAAAGCGGGGCTACTGCCACCATGGCGGAAACAATTCGCGCACATGCAAAAGATGATGCCGTTGTCATCAGCCTTCAAAACGGGGTTCGCAACGGCGAGATCCTTTCTTCGATCCTGCCACACCATGATGTTCGAAGCGGCATGGTTCCCTTCAATGTCGTGCAGGTTGAACCTGCCCATTTTCATCGTGGTACCAGTGGCGCAATTCTTGTCGAAACCGGTGAGCCGGACATGGCTGAGGTTCTTGCGGCCGGGCATCTTGAAATTGTTTCCTTGCCGGATATGAAAAACATTCAGTGGGGAAAACTGCTGATCAACCTGAGCAATGCACTGAATGCACTGGCGGACATTCCGCTTCTTGACCAGATTTCAGACCGCAAGTGGCGCAGGGCAACAGCGCTTCAGATCGATGAGGCCATGCAGGTTCTCAAGGCGGAAGGCATCAAACCGGTCCTGCCGGTCCCCCTGCCCGCCTTTCTTCTTTCTTTCGTCCTGAGACTGCCAAATCCGTTGTTCAAGCGAATAGCCAAGCGCATGCTGACAATTGATCCGCGCGCTCATGCTTCTATGTGGAAAGACCTCAAACACGGCAAGCCGACAGAAATCAATGAACTTCAGGGAGAGATCATCCGGTTGGGGGAAAAACACGGAATAGCAACACCATACAATTTCAGGGTGGAGCAGAAAATTCTTGAAGCAGAAAAGGCCGGGAGTGGTCCTCCCGGCCTTGGTGCAGACTTGTTCCTGTAGTGAAAAATTTCCGTTACTTGCGGGCAATCACCCATACGGCATGCACAATGCCCGGAATGTAACCGAGCAATGTCAGCAAAATGTTGAGCAGAAAATGCTTGCTGAGACCGGTTTCGATGAACACGCCCAGCGGTGGTAAAAGAATGGCCAGTATGATTTTCAGAAGGTCCATTTCAATGCCTTTTCAGTATTGTAAAATGTGCAAAGGAAAAACCGTGGCCAGAATGGGCCACGGCCACGTTTTAAGACCCTGTTGTTACTGGGCAGGCTCTACTTCGAGAGTGGGAACTTCGACTTCTTTTTCCTTCATCTCGACTTCAGGCACAGTTACTTCGGTCTTTTCCGAACCGACCTTTACGGAACCGGTCTCGACTTCATATTCCGGCATCTTGCCGTTGTTTACCGAGACATCAACCTCGGGAAGTTGACCTTCTTCTGTCTGGTTGACTTCAACAAAATAAATCGCCCCCAAGGCAACAAGCGCGGCAGCTGCAATCGCAATCACGGCGTGTTGGGTTTTCATGAATTTTTTCTCCTTTTTTGCTTTTGAATGTTTAATTGCCAAAAGCGCAAAAGGTTCCAGAAGTTGATATATTTCCGTGACTTGAAAGCAACCGAGCGCATTTGCAGATAAAAAATCTGTTCAGTGGGCAGGGTCGGGTATTCGGCGCTTGCCCGCCACCAGTACCAGCCCCGCCAACATGATCAGCAGCGCACCGGAAATCGTGAAAAATCCGGGTATCTCGTTGAAGGCCAGGTATCCGATAATGCTGGTACCAACCAGCTCCAGATAGACGAGCGGTGCCAGGCTGGTTGTATCTGCATATCGGAACGCCATGATCGAGAGCACATGCGCAAATGCGGAAAAGCACCCCATGGCAATAAAGAACCCCATGTCCCCAACCCCAACAGACGACCAGCTTGCCAGCGCCTGGGGCAACAGCAAAAACATGCCGACAACACACTGGAATGTAAGCGTCTTGAACGGGTCACTCTGCCGGGAGGCCTGTCGGGTTGCAATCATGTAAAGCGCAAAGAAGAACCCTGCACCAAAAGCCATCAATATGCCCGGATCTGTTGAACCACCCGGCCGCAGAACCAGCAACGTTCCCATCACGCCGAAAACCAGGCTTAACCCTTTCCGGATGGTAAAAGCTTCGCGGAAGAAGACCACGGAAATCAGCACTGCAATGACAGGCCCAACGAAATAGGCGGTGATTGCAGTGGCCAACGGGATGCGGGACACCGAAATGAAATAGAGGGTCATGGCCGTGACGAGAAAAACGGTGCGCAGGGTATGCGCCCCGAGATCCTGCCGCGGAAACATTTCCTTGCCCGATCGTACAAGCGCAACCGGCAGGATGATCATGCAGGCAACTGCGTAACGTGCCCAGCTTATGAACAGGGGAGAATAGGAAGCGCTGAGGTGTTTTGCGATACCGTCAACAAGGGGAATTGTCAGCATGGCAACAACCATCAGCAAAATTCCCAGTCCTTCCCGGCCCGTTGCATGCCCTTTTTCAGGCATCGCCTTTCACCTTGCGCTTTTTGCCCTTGTTGCGCAAAACATGGCTGTAATCGGCATTGTAGAGGTCACTGTCGCGAAAACTGGCATTGCCCAGCACAGGACCAACCAGAATGAGTGCTGTACGGGTTATCTTGTGCTTTCGCACCTCATCCTTCATCCCTGCAAGCGTGGTACGAATGTAAAGCTCGTCCGGCCATGTTGCCCGGTAGGCAATAACCACAGGGCAATCTGCCCCGTAATACGGTTCAAGGGCTTCCCTGACATAAACCAGATTGCGAATGGAAAGGTGTATGGCCAGGGTCGCGCCAGACTGGCCAAGTGTTTCCAGCTGCTCACCTTCAGGCATGGAAGAAGCCTTCATGCCGGTACGGGTAACAATGATCGTCTGGGCGATTTCCGGCAGGGTGAGTTCCGCTTTGAGTGCAGCGGCTGCCCCGGCAAATGCCGGCACACCGGGCACCACTTCATACGGAATTTCAAGCTCGTCCAGCCTGCGCATCTGCTCAGCCGTTGCCCCGTAAATCGAGGGATCACCGGAATGAACCCGCGCTACATCCTTGCCTTCCGCATGGGCCTGGCGGATCATCCCGATAATCTCGTCAAGATGCATCGGCGCAGTATCATCGACCTGGGCATCTTGCGGCGCGGCAGCGACGATTTCCTCGGGCACAAGTGATCCGGCATAAAGGCAGACCGGGCAACGCTCTATCAGCCGCAGCCCCCGAACGGTAATGAGATCAGGCGCGCCCGGTCCGGCTCCAATGAAATAGACTGTCATGTATTGATCCCCGTGCCTTCTTTGGCCGAATAGCCGCGTGGTGTGTAAACCCAGGTTTTGCCATCTCCTGTTTTCACTGTTTTTGTATCTGACGATCCGACAATCACCACGGTCAGCATGTCAACATCATCAACCTTGAGTTCACTAAGCGGAACAACCCGGACCAGTTCTCCCTCGCGCCCGAGATTGGTTGCCAGGATGACCGGCGTATCGGCCGGGCGATGATTGAGCAGGACTTCCCTGGCATGGGCAAGCTGGGTACGGCGGCGCTTGGAGACCGGGTTGTAGAAAGCAATGACAAAATCACCTTCCGCAGCAGCCTTGACGCGCATCTTGATTGATTCCCAGGGGGTAAGCAGGTCAGACAGGGATATGGTACAAAAGTCGTGACCCAAAGGTGCACCAGCCCTTGCCGCAGCAGCCTGCAATGCAGAAATTCCCGGTGAAACCTCAATTCCGATACGTCTGGCCTGGTCGCTCAATCCGCCATCGGCCAAAAGTTCAAAGACAAGCGTTGCCATGGCATAAATGCCGGCGTCACCGGAACAGACAAGAGCGACATCCTTTCCCTCGCCTGCCAGCTCCATGGCATGGCGCACACGGTCTTCCTCTTTGCCAAGGTCGAAATCATGTCGCACTTTTCCTTCCGAAACCGGGGCGATCAGATCAAGATAAAGCGTATAGCCAACCAGGTCCGTTGATGCACCGATCATTCGGGTTACTTCGGGCGAACGCCAGCCTTCCTGTCCCGGCCCAATGCCAACAACGAACAGCTTTCCACGAGCCTTGCCGATATCATTCATGTCGAGTATTTCCTGTGCACGCGCAATTGCAACCGTTGCCCGTTTCGATTTCTTCTTTTGCTGGACGAGAAGGCCATCATCCCCTGTTGCCGCAAGCGCTGCACCTTCCGCAACGCCATGACATCCTACTTCCGCGAAAACCACATCGGATGGATTGGCAAGACGCGGTGTTTCCTGTTCCAGTCTCGCCGCATCAAAGAATATTGCCGGTACGCCCAGATGCTCCGCCACAGCATGAATTGCCACCTCGTCCGCCTTCAGGTCAATCGAGGCGACTGCGGCTATGCAGGCCGGTGGCAGACTATGGTCAGCCAATGCCTGTTTGACGAGGCCGATCACCTCGGAAGGTTCGGCACCGCGTTCGCATCCGACACCCAGCACATGGCGGCGTGGATAATAAACGAGTTCCAGCGGTGCATGATCCCGAACCGTTTCCGAGGTGCTGATCACGCATTCCCCGTCATCATCGAGCGGCAACCTGCTTTCCATCAGCCAGCGTGCGCCATTGATATACCTGCCCTGAAGCCGCACTTCATCACCCGACAATAGCGCCGCCATGACGTTCTTCGCATTTTCGGGATTGGCCAGGGTCCAGCCTTCGGGCGGATTATCGAGGGCAATGCCAAACCTCAAGTCGCCGGCCGTGGTTATGGCCGCATGGGCTACAAGGCCGGCGGCTACCTGTTCAGCCAGGTCATTCGCGCCATGATGTCCCCCAAGCAGCGGCACCACGGAAGAACCGTCTTCAGCTACGGCAAGAACAGGCGGCTCTTTCTGCTTGTCGGCAAGCAGGGGCGCCAACAGCCTTATGATGGCACCGGCCGCCATGACTGCAATAACCGGCTCGCCAGCCCTGAAGCGCGTTTGCATGTGTGTCCGGGTATCATCAAACGTGGTGTCAGCCCGGCTGCAGCGTGTCGCCAGCCCTTCAATGCTGCCTCCCGTAACCTGCTTGATCCTGCTGGCCGTTTCAAAAGCACTGTCGGAAAGAATGATAATGCTTGTCATCCGGTCATGCCCTCAACCGGCATTTCAAGATTGCCGATCCAGTCTTCGGCGCCCTTGTAGATCAGGATCATCGAGAAATAGGGAGCCTTGTCATCCGGCACCCGCGCCAGCGGCATGATCTTCTGTTCATCAAGACTGACCCGCTCCAGATATCCGGCACGCGCCATCAGTCCGGCTTCGTCTATGAGTCTGCGTATCCGGGCAAAATGCCGCCCGATCTTGATAACGGCAATTGCATCGCCGGAAGAGAACCGCTCAAGCAGGGTACCGTCATCAAGCGGTGCCGGGCAGATGGTCAGCACATCGTTGCGGGCGGCAAGCGGGCGTTGCAGGGCAGCAGCCGAAGCCATGAGGGAAGAGATGCCAGGTACGATCTGGCAATCGAATTCCCCGGACAGCCGTTCAAACACATACATGAAGGACCCATAAAAAAACGGATCCCCCTCGCACAGCACACAGACATCCCTGCCTGCTTTCAGGTGACCGGCAATCTCGTCTGCCTTTTCGTCATAGATCCGCGCAGCAGGGAAGCGCTCAACCCGCATTGGAATAACAATGGGAATTTCAGTCTGGGAAGGGTCAAGATATTCTGAAACAATGGACCGGGCAAAGCTTTCCCCGTCGTCAGGCGCAGGATAGGCGACAACAGGACAGGCCTTCAAAATACGATGGGCCTTGAGGGTAATCAGTTCCGGGTCTCCCGGCCCCACACCCAGTCCGTAAAGCGTGCCACTCATGAAAACCTCACTTGACCACAGACCATTGGGTAACCGGCATTGCCGGTTTCCAGCCGCGGAAACGGCCAACAGGCTCGGCAGTCTGGATACCGAGCCGCACGAGGTTGCCCCCGTGTTGACCATGCAATTTGCCCAGACATGCTTCACTTTCGACTGTTACCGCATTGGCCACCAGTCGTCCGCCCGGACGCAGGGCATTCCAGCAAGCCTCGAAAACACCGTCAGTCGTCAAACCGCCGCCGATGAAAATTGCATCTGGCCGGGGCAATCCTTCAAGTTTGTCCGGAGCACTGCCCTGGAGAATGTTCAGCTTGGGCACGCCCAGGTTGACGGCATTCTTCCTGATCATGTCACATCGCCCTTCATCCGGCTCCACGGCATGGGCAACCGCACCCCGGCTGGCGCGCATCCATTCGACGGCCACCGAGCCACAACCCGCACCAACATCCCAAAGCACGGCATCGGGAAACGGGGCCAGCGAAGAGAGCGTGACGGCACGAACAGCCTGTTTGGTCAATTGCCCGTCATGAACGAAAGCCGCATCGGGCAAACCGCCAGACCGGGAGTGGAAATCCAGTCCCTCATCCGCAACGCATTCGATCGCGAGTGTATGAAAATCAGGAGCGCGCGCAGACCAGTTTTCCGCAATGCCGTCCATTCTGCTTTCATCACGCCCACCCAAGGCAGACAGTACGCTTATCCGGCTCCGCGAATAACCTGTCTTGCAAAGCAGTGCAGCCACTTCACGTGGCGTATCCCCGTCCCGGGTCAGGACAAACAATCTGGCGCGCGGCGCAAAATGGGGAATGATCTGTTCAACTGCCCTGCCGTGTACCGTGACAGTATCACAGTCAGCCAGGCTCCACCCCATTCTGCAAGCCGCCCACTGAAAGGCTGAAAGCTGCGGGAAAAAACGCACTTCCTCAGCCGGGATTGCCTTCAGAATGCGAGCGCCAACCGAAAACCAGAGAGGGTCGCCGGTCACCAGAATGACGATGCGCCGTCCCTTGTGGGAACGGATTTCATCAATCATCGCATCAAACGGAGATGGCCAGGCAATGCGTTTGGCGTCAGGGTTTGGAGCCAGTTTGTGATGGCGGTCACCGCCAATGATGATTTCTGCTTCTGACACCCGGGCAAGCGCATCGGCAAACAGGCCATCGACACCGTCCTCACCTATGCCGACAATGTCCAGCCAGGCATTGCTCATGATTTCAATCCGCTCGCCAGCGCGTTGACAATGCTGGCTGCCATTGCAGAGCCGCCCCGCCGGCCATGTACCGTAACGAACTCAAGGCCGAGTTCATTGCCCGCCAGAGCCGCTTTCGATTCTGCCGATCCGATGAAACCAACCGGAATTCCGATGATCAGTGCAGGCTTGGCCTCGCCAGCGACGATGCGATCCAGCAAATGGAAGAGTGCCGTTGGCGCGTTCCCGATGACGACAATCGACCCTCCGAGTTCTTCCCAGAATTCAACCGCAGCTGCGGATCGGGTATTGCCGATTGCCTTGGCACGGTCAGGCACCTCCTGCTCGTTGAGCGTGCATACAAGCCTTGTCTCCGGAGGAAGAAACTTGCGCGTGATTCCTGCCTTTACCATCTCGACATCGCAGTGAACCACGGGACGTTCCGTTTTCAGCGCAGCAATTCCCGCTTCGGCAGCGCCACCTGAAAAATCGAGGTCATCAAGTATGTCGATCATTCCGCAAGAATGAATCAGCCGCATTGCCAGTGGCCGCATTGCTTCCGGCAACCGGTCGAGTCGCGCCTCGCGCTCAACCGTTGCAAAGGACTGCCTGTAAATCTCGTCCGGATCGTGGATATAATCGGCCACGGCCATCATCACTTCTTCATGCTCTCCGGTCCGTGCGGATGATCCGCATGCGGATAGGGATGATGATGGTGGTCATGGTCATGTCCGTGGGAATGGCCATGATCATGACTGTGTGAATGTCCGTGGTGATGATGATGGTCGCCTTGCGGCTCCAGTGGACCGGGAGACGCATGACTGTGCACCGGCGTCCATGGCAGGCCATGCTTGAGGCAGAACTCCTCTTCCCTGCAGGAAGCATCGCAATCACCTTCGCACGGGCAGTTTTCCAGTCCGCCGCCAATTCCCTCAACGTGATGATGATGGCTTTCCTGGGCAAGTCCGACCTGGTCTTCGAAACCAAGTACCTGCTCACGATACTTGCACATCTGGCAGTTCATTACCGCCGAACCCTCGACAATCTCGTTCACCCGGTCGCGAAACGTGTCCAGCACCAGCGGATGGTCATTAAGGTAACCCGCCTTGACGAACTCGATATCGGGATGGCGGACGGCAACCTCGTCCGTATAGGCATAAATGCGCTTGATCAGCACACCGGTAAACAGAAAATACGGAAAGATGACAATTCGCTTGTAACCGAGTTTCGCAGCATGTTCGAGCGCCGGTTCAACCAGCGGGAATGTTACCCCGGAATAACAGGTCTCTCCCCACCCAAAGCCCTTTCCTTCCCAGAGCATGCGCATCACCTTGGCCACATTTGAGTTGGCGTCGGGATCGGAGGAACCACGCCCGACAACCATGAGCAGGGTGTCATGCGGATCAACCTGCGTTTCGCAGGCCGCGATCGCCTCGTCAATGCGCTCGGCAGCAGCCCTGATCATCTTCAGGTCAACCCCAAGCTCCCGTCCATATTCAACGGCCATGCCCGGATTCTGGGCAGCGTAGGTATTCAGCACGGACGGTATGTCATTCTTGGCATGGCCTGCAGCAAACAGCATTCCAGGCACGGCGAGGACACGTGTGACCCCTTGGTCACGAAGTGAATCAAGCCCCGAATGGATCACGGGATTGCAAAATTCAAGATAGCCGTATTCGACAGGCAGTTCCGGAAAAAGTTCTTTCAGGCCGGTCGCAACCTTGGAGAATTCCTTCGCTGCATTCTGGTTTCGGCTGCCGTGGCCACAAACCATGATTCCTAGTTTCTCGGACATGCTCAGGCCGCCTCTTCAGCGGTTTCGGCATCGGCAACTTCTTCTTTTTCTTCATCCTTCTGGGCAAGCTTGCCCACGATTGCAGCAAGAGCGCCAGCTACGACAAGTGCACCAACCCCGACCCAGTGCGAGTGGCCTGCAAGCTCCCCGATATGCCCGGCATGGGCGAGGGCCTGACCACTGAAAGCCATTGAGAGCAGCACAGCTGCCGGCAGGGTCTGGAAAAACTTCATGTCAAAATCCTTTCACTTCTTGTGCCGCATGGTCAGCTTCGGCTGAAAGAAACGACAGCACGCTGACCTGCAATGCCCTGAACCGACCGGATTGTTGCTGAAAAAGAAAAGGCACGCGCTTCCCCGGAAGCACGTTTGTCATTTTGTCATGACGGTCACCGTCTTGGTCCCCTGTTTGGGTCAACCGCACCGGCATCTTTCTCAGCCCCAATTCCGAAAATGGGCACCATCAGGATCAAGGGTAAGTCGGTGACCGCACAAGGTCAAACGCTTTCCCGTCATTTATTCCGCTTTTTGCGACCCGGGCCTCAGTTTCTGAGGCGCTGCAGATCCGCAGCCTCAAGACCAAGTATGGATGCGGTCCGGCGGATCAGGTCCACTTCCTCCGCATGAACTTCCTTGTCGGATTTTGCAATCGACATCATGTGCAGCAACAGGGACCGTTTTCGGTCATCATCCAATTGCTCAAACATGACTGCCGCATCATCGACCGTGGTTTCATAGCCGAACTCGCGCAGATACTCGATCACCTGCGGCACATCCTCTTCCGGAATGCCAAATGCGATCTTGCAGATGCGCTTGAAATTCTCCAGCTCTTCAGGAAGCAGTTTGCCATCGGCAAACATCATCCGGACAAGCAATATCAGTTCGCTGGTGAGTTGCAGGTCATCTGCAACACGCCGCACGGATTTATCCTGGTCGAGCCAGCTTCTGATTCTGTCGACTACAATCATTCCCCATCCCACGGTTAACGATTCGTACACGTTAAAATGCATAATGGCGGGTTAGACCATATGGTGCAATACAAGCCTTAAGCTCAGTCATGTTTTATGGGGAGAATGAAACATGCGGGGGGAGTTGGCATGCGAATATCAAATCCCGAAGAAATATCCATCGATGAATTGATCGGTGACCGCGACCGGCTTGAACAATTGGTTGCTGAATATACATTGCTCAGCCACACCGTTGAAAAAAGTCCTCTCCCATATGCAATTTTCGACAAAGACAACTGTCTCGTAGCCTGGAACAAGAGTTACGAAGTTATCCATGCATCCGCGTTTCTGGAAAACAGGGAAAAAGCTGAAAGCGGCAAACTCAGCCACAGCGAGATAACTTCCCTTACCGCATCGGGTTTTCTTGAGGGCGAAGCCCTCGACAACCATCTGGCATCCTGCAAGGACCAGCAATACACCGACTTCAACCAGTGGCATGACCGATGGTATGGAGAACACGGCTGGTACCGGGTCATAAAATTCCAGTTGCCAAACGGCGAAGTGGCAGGCCTTGCCACAGATATCAGCGAATTGAAAACCCGCGAGATCGAGCTGGAAAAGGCAAAACAGCAGGCGGAACTTGCCCAGTCAAAGTTCAGTGAAGCCATTTCCGTCCTCGACGACGGATTTGTTATCTTCGACGAGGAAGACCGGCTTGTTACCTGCAACGATGCATTCCGAAAACAGTTTGCCGATGGTGCAAGATACCTGATTGAAGGCAATACATACCGTGAAATGACTCTCGAACTGGCCCATTCCGGAATTATCCCGGGTGTAAAGGGAAAAGAAGAAGAGTTCGTTGACGGCCTGATCAAGAAGCGACGTTCCGAAGAAGGCTTCACGCACACATTCCAGCGCCATGACGGAATATGGATACGCCAGCGTGACAAGCGAACACCGTCTGGCCAGTTGATCGGTGTCAGAACAGACATCACCGAACTGAAAGAGCGCGAGCTCGAAATCGAGAAAACCTCCAAACGCTTTTCGGAAACGACTGAAGCGATGGCCCAGGGCCTGGTGGTTCTCGAAGACGAAATCGTCACGATGTACAATTCCAAGATTCTGGAAATCCTGGAACTTGACGAAAGTATCCTGTTTATCGGCCAGACTTTGGAAGGCCTGATCACAATGCAAGTGGAACAGGGCTGCTTCGGGGAAAGGTCCCAGGGCATCAGCTATGAAGCGGTTCGGCGGAAACTGGCCGAGAGCAATGGCAGCTACCGTTCTGAGCGCAGCACACGCAGCGGCAAGATTGTTCGTGTCGACGGTGTACAGACCGAAAACGGCTCCCACATTCTCACTTTCACCGATGTGAGCGAACTCAACAGGCGTGAACGGGAACTTGAAACAACTTCCAAGCGGCTTCGCACGACAATTGATGCAATGGCGCAAGGCATAATCGTTTTCGAGCACAATCGCATCGTGATGTTCAACCAGAATGCGATGGAAATTCTTGAAATTGATGAAGAAGTCCTGTTCGAAGGACAGGAAATACACGAATTCCTGGCAGCCCAGCAAGCAAGAGGCTGTTTTGGTAATCAGGAGATCGGGGAAAAATTCGTTGAAAAACACACCCGGTTGATCGCTCAAGGAGAGCCCTATCAGCTTGAACGCCGCACAATCAGTGGCAAGTATCTCCGGGTTGACGGTGCCCCGGGCGAGAACAACAGCCTGATTCTGACATTTACGGATGTGTCTTCAACCAAGACCAGAGAACAGGAATTCGAAAAAACCTCCCAGTTGTTCATGGAAACAACAGAAGCCATGAGCCAGGGCATGCTGGTTTTCGGTGAGGAAACAATCGAGTTTTACAACGAGCGGGCCGAGGAAATGCTCGGTGTGCCCGGAGATGTGCTGTTCGTTGGTGGTTACTGGCGTGACTTCCTCGAGTACCAACTGGAGCGCGGCGACTTTGGTGACAAGGAAACCGCGCGCCAATACGTTGATTCGCTTGTCAAAAAAATTGAAAACCGTATTCCGTACGAAATTGAACGCAGGTCTGTGAGCAATCGCATTCTGCGCGCCAACGGCGCACCCAGCGGCTCCACTGACTGGCTTGTCACTTTCACTGACATCACCGGCATGAAGGCACGTGAGGCAGAAATACAGAAAACCTCGCAACTGCTTCAGGGCATTACCGATGCCATGATCCAGGGAATGCTGGTCTTTGGTGAAACAAACATCGAATTCGTCAACCCTCAGGCACGGCGCATTCTCGGGGTGCCGGAGGATGTATTGGCGCCAGGCATGCCGTGGAGGGACCTGCTGCGTTACCAGATCGACCGCGGCGACTATGGCGCAGGGCCTGAAGCCGAGGCGAAACTCGAAGCGGTTATCAAGCACATTGAATCCCGCAAGGCACACCACATAGAACGCCGCAACCATGACGGACGGGATCTGCGTGTTGATGGTTCTCCCCTTGGCACGGAAGGCTGGATCGCCACCTATACCGATATTTCCGATCTGAAGGCGCGCGAAAACAGCCTCGAAGAGGCAATGCTCGCCGCCGAAGCTGCAGAGCGGGCCAAATCCGAGTTTCTTGCCAACATGAGCCATGAAATCCGGACGCCGATGAACGGCGTAATGGGCATGGCCGAACTGCTGGCGACAACAGACCTGGATGCCAAGCAGCGCATGTTCACGGATGTGATCGTGAAATCCGGCGCGTCCCTCCTGACCATTATCAATGACATTCTTGACTTCTCGAAGATTGATGCCGGTCAGATGGAACTTGATCCGGCCCCCTTCACACTCGCAGAAGCAATCGAGGATGTAGCCACACTGGTATCCTCAAAAGTGGCAGAGAAGGATCTCGAACTGATCGTCAGGATCGATCCATCCCTGCCAAAAACTGTTGTTGGAGATGTCGGCCGGATTCGCCAGATCATTACCAACCTGCTCGGCAATGCGGTCAAGTTCACGGATCAGGGCCATGTTTATATCAATGTAAGTGGCGAAACCCACGACCAGGGTAACGGCCCGGCCGCCAACCTGCACTTCTCGGTTGAGGATACCGGCATCGGCATTCCGCAAGAAGATTGCGAACGTGTCTTCCAGAAATTCAGCCAGGTTGACGGTTCAGCGACCCGCAAACACGAAGGCACCGGCCTTGGTCTCTCAATCGCCTCATCTCTTGTCGAACTCATGGGTGGTGAAATAGGCGTCACAAGTGAAGTGGGCAAAGGAACAACATTCTGGTTCACAGCCAGCCTTCCCATAGAAGAGGAACATATGGAAATCACCCCAATCCCGGGCGACCTCAGCGGCGCACGGATCCTTGTCGTCGATGACAATGAGGTCAATCGTGCAATTCTCATGGAGCAAATGACGGCCTGGAATTTCGACAGCGCTACAGCTTCAAGTGGCAGGGAAGGCCTCGAGATCATGCGGGCAGCGCAGGCAGGTGGTGTTGAACTTGACCTCGTCATCCTGGATTTCCAGATGCCGGAAATGACCGGAGCGGATGTTCTCGAGGAAATTCGCAACGATCCTGCTCTCAAGCACACGCCTGTCCTCATGTTGACATCGGTTGACAGTTCACAAGTCACCAAGCGCTTTAATGAACTGGGCGCAGAAGCCAATCTTACCAAGCCAACCCGCTCCTCCCTTCTGCTGGAAACCATAACCCATGTGATCAGCGTCAATCGTGCCGGCAACCTTCCCGTTGCCAAGCAAGACGCAGTCTCAGGTGCGTTTGCAGACACTACGGGCCATCATAATGAAGCCGGCCCGGCAGATGTGGCTGAAACAGCCCCCATGCCACCTGAAACCCCTCTTCAACCGGTGACAATCGGGGACATTCCCGAGCCCCAGGAACAGCCAGAGCAACCATCAGCGATTGAGGTTCCTGCTGTAGAACACGGGCCGCTTGAAAGCATGAATGAAACGCCTGAAATCCCCGTGCAATCAGTGCAGGCATCCCCCGGCCAACTGCCCGTGGCAACAGAGTCGGGCGCCGAAACCAGAACAGAGCAACTCGACATTCTTGTCGCCGAGGACAATGAAGTGAACCAGATTGTGGTCCGCCAGATCCTTGAAGAAACCGGCGCTTCCTTTGAGATCTATGAAAACGGCCGTCTGGCACTTGAAGCATTCAAGGTCGCTCAGCCCCGCATGGTGCTGATGGACGTTTCCATGCCGGAAATGAACGGCAAGGAAGCCACCATAGCGATCCGCCAGTTCGAGGAAGCAAACAACCTTGCGAGAACACCCATTGTCGGTGTCACCGCCCATGCACTGAAGGGCGACAAGGAATCCTGCCTGGAAGTCGGCATGGATGATTACCTTTCAAAACCGGTTTCGCCGAACCGAATGGTTGAGAAGGTCAATCAGTGGCTTCAGCACAGCAAAAAATCCGAACAGGTTGCCTGAGCTTCCTGCCAGCCTCAAACCAGAAGATTGGAGAGGATGTCATTTTCCGTGATGTCCTCCCACCGCATGCCGTTTTCATCCATGCGGTCAGTGAGAAGCGTGAAATTTCCCGGCTTAGTGGTTTCAATGCCGATCAATACCGAGCCGAAATTCCTCGCTGATTTCTTCAGGTATTCAAATCTGGCAATATCGTCTTCCGGTTCAAGCATCATCAGAAAGTCACGCAAGGCACCCGGGCGCTGCGGAAACTGGATAATGTAATATTTCTTCATGCCGGAAAACTTGAGAGCCCGCTCCTTTACTTCAGGCAGGCGTTCAAAATCAAAATTGCCGCCTGAAACAATGCAGACAATATTCCGGTTGCGAATCTGCTGGTCGGGCATGCGCTTCAGGGCATCGATGGCGAGTGCGCCGGCCGGTTCAAGCACAATGCCTTCCACATTGAGCATTTCGATTATCGTCGTACACAGCCCATTGGTCGGCGCAAGGGTTACTGCATCTGCATTGAAACCCTTCAGCAGTTCAAAATTGTGGTCACCAATGCGGGCAACCGCGGCTCCGTCTACGAAATTGTCCACCTGATCGAGGACAACCTGTTTGCCGGACAACAGCGACTGATACAGGCTTGGTGCGCGGTCCGGCTCCACGAAACTGTATTCACAGGAAACCCCGAGTTCTGACAGATATCTTGTGACACCCGAGGCCAAGCCACCGCCGCCCACCGGCATGACAACCCGGTCAATCCTTTCATCTTCGGGGAACTGCTCGACAATTTCCTTTGCGACAGTCGCCTGCCCCTTGATTATGCGGGGATGATCGAACGGCGGGACCATCTGGCCGCCAATCTCCTCACAATAGGCGAGCGCAGCCTTGTTTGCTGCATCAAACCCGTCACCAACCAGCCGGATTTCCACATGGGGCGCACCGAAGGATCTGGTTTTCATGATCTTTTGCTGCGGCGTGGTTTGCGGCATGAAAATCACACCCTTGCGTGCAAAATTGTTGCAGGCATGGGCAAAACCCTGGGCGTGGTTTCCTGCTGATGCACAAACGAAAACCTCCTGGTCCGGGTTCTCTTCAAGCGCCTCGATCAGAAAAGCATAGGCACCGCGTATCTTGTAACTGCGAACAGGTGAAAGGTCCTCGCGCTTGAGCCATATGTTCGCACCATGCAGGTCTGACAGGTACTGGTTGCGCTGCAGCGGCGTCGGCTCCAGTACTTGCGAAAGACGGGTGTGAATATGATCGACTTCTTCCGGAAACTGCATCATGGCTCTGGTGTGTACGTTTTGCGGTTTCAAGGCAAGCGGGAAAGCCCAATCAGAATTCAATACCCACTTGTGCCTTCACACCGGAACGGAACGGATGCTTGACCATCTCCATCTCGGTGACAAGATCGGCAAACTCGATCAGTTCATCCTTGGCATTGCGGCCGGTAATGATGACATGTTTCATTTCCGGCTTGGCTTTCAGTGTGCTGATGACATCATTCACATCGAGATAATCATAGCGCAGCACGATATTGAGTTCATCGCAAAGCACCATGTCGAGTTCATCATCCATGATCATCGCCTTTGCTTTTTCCCAGGCCTGGTTTGCCGCCTCGATGTCGCGCTGACGGTCCTGCGTTTCCCAGGTAAAGCCTTCTCCCATGGTTGCCATTTCCACCTGGTCACCGAGTTTTTCAAGCACCACCCGTTCACCGGTCCCCCATTTCCCCTTGACGAATTGCACGACCCCTACCCGCATGCCATTGCCCAGTGCACGGAACACCATGCCAAATGCGGCTGTCGACTTGCCCTTTCCCTTGCCCGTATGGACGATGGTCAGGCCCTTCTCAATCGTCTTCGTGGCAATGATCTTGTCGCGTGCCGCCTTTTTCTTCTTCATTTTTTCCGCATGGCGGGCGTTCAGTTCTTCTTCGCTCATGTTCTTGAGACGGTCGGATTTCTCAGCCATTTTCTGTCCTCATGCTGTTATCTGGTGTCCTGCCAGTTCCCGAAGCTGGAATTTGGCCGAGTTCGAACGCGGTGTCCACAGCCCCCGCTCTTCGGCTTCAAGAAACCGGTCTGCCATTTCCTTCAGGGCTTCCGGGTTTTTCTCCCGGAGGAATTCAAGCACGTCTTCATCTGCCAGATAAGCCTGGTGAAGAAGTTCGAAATGATGATTGCGCACGGCACCCGTGGTGGCGGAAAAGGCAAACAGGTAGTCGAGAGTTGCTGCCATCTCGAATGCGCCCTTGTAGCCGTGCCGCATGACACCCTCTATCCATTTGGGATTGGCAGCCCTTGCCCGTACCACCCGTGCAATTTCCTCCTCCAGCGCCCTTACAACCGGCTTTTCAGGGCGCGAGTGGTCATTGTGGTAGACCGAAGGCCGCTCACCGGATGCCTGTTCCACTGCAGCAGTCATGCCACCTTCAAACTGGTAGTAATCGTCCGAATCCAGCAAGTCATGTTCGCGGTTGTCCTGGTTGTGAATGACCGCTTCAACCCCGGCAAGCCGTTTTGAAAAGCCTTCCCGGTCCGGCGTTCCTTCCTCTTTTTGTCCATAGGCATAGGAACCCCATGCCATATAGGCATCTGCCAGGTCTTCCCGGCGCTCCCAGCCCTTTTCATCAATCAGTGCCTGGAGTCCCGCCCCGTAGGCACCCGGTTTCGATCCGAAAATCCGGTAGCCCGAACGCCGTATGGCTTCTGCTTCATTCACGCCTGAAGCCACAAGGTTCGAGCGTTCAGCCTGCATGCGGACGGCGACCGGATTATCCCGGACAGGTTCGTCGAGTTCGCCGATCGCCCTGACTGCCTTGTCAAACAGTTCGATTTGCGACGGAAACGCATCACGAAAGAAGCCGGATATCCGCAAGGTTACGTCAACCCGGGGTCGCCCCAGTTCGGCCAGCGTGATCACTTCATAGCCGGTCACCCGGCGTGATGTACTGTCCCAGACCGGTTTCGCTCCGATAAGGGCCATTGCCTGCGCTATGTCGTCTCCGCCGGTTCGCATGTTGGAGGTACCCCAGGCTGAAAGGCCAAAGGATGTCGGCCATTCACCATGGTCCTGACGATAGCGGCGGATCAGGAGTTCAGCGGATTTTCTGCCAAGCTCCCAGGCAGCAGGTGTCGGTACCGAACGACTGTCGACTGAAAAGAAATTTCGCCCGGTAGGCAGCACGTCCAGGCGCCCCCGTGTCGGTGCACCGGACGGGCCGGGAGCAACAAAACGCCCTCCAAGACCCGCAACCAGATTGGTAATTTCCTGATCGCCACAGGCATCGACCGCCGGCCCAATCACTTCCTGCACTTGCTTGAGCACCGATTGCGTTGCCTGCCAGCCCTTGTCACATGCCATTTCGCCGGAAACGAGTTTCACAGCAAGCAATTCAATTCTTTCAACCGTGTCACCATTCGTGCGCCACGGATCGGCAGAAACCCTTGCGAGTATTTCCGGCCTTGCTGATCGCCACGCTTCCCCCATCTCACAATCAAGTGGGTCGAATTCAAGCGAAAGGTCTTTTGCGATTGCCCGCTGAAGGCTTTGGTCGCCTCCTTCACCCCGGTGTCGCGGGACACGGACAAGCGCTGTGACAAGATCGTCGCGCAACCTTCCCTCCGGCGACGTTCCGAAGATGTGAAGTCCGTCACGTATCTGCATTTCCTTGAGTTCACACAGATAGCCGTCGAGTTTCTCGAGCTTTTCGGTTTCACCATCGGTTTCGACAATGCCTGCATCCTGATCAAGGCCGATATCGGCAATCAGGTCGAGTATCTGTCTTTTCAGGAGTTTGAGACGTCTCGGATCATTGCCGCTTGCCTCGTAAAATTCATCCACCAGCGCCTCCAGGTCACGCAACGGGCCATAACTTTCCGCGCGTGTCAGTGGGGGGGTCAGGTGATCTATGATCACGGATGAAAGTCGCCGTTTGGCTTGCGTTCCTTCTCCGGGGTCATTCACGATGAAGGGATAAAAATTCGGAACAGTCCCCATCACCGCTTCCGGGTAACAGTCAGCAGCCAGGGACAATGCCTTGCCCGGCAGCCATTCCAGATTGCCGTGCTTGCCCATGTGTATCAACGCATCAACCCCGGCATTTCGCATGTGCAGGTAAAACGCAAAATAGCCATGAGGCGGCACGAGGTCGGGAGAATGGTATGTATCGGTCGGGTCAATATTGTAGCCGCGTGCAGGCTGGATCCCGACAATCACGTTTCCAAATCTTGATGCAGAAACGGCAAATGCCTGTATGTCCGGCAGGAAGAACGGATCTTGCTCCGGCTCTCCCCAGCGCTGCGTTACCTCGTTGCGGATTTTCCCGGGCAGGCTTTTGAAAAATTCCCTGTAGCTCTCAAGCGCTACGGTTTCCCGTATCACCCGGCCGTCTGTTGCAGCATTGGTCGGGCCATCCTGCAAATGCTCAATCAGCAAATCACCGTTTTCGGGAAAATTGCCAACGTCATGGCCTGATTCCCGCAATGCCGTGAGTACATTGACAGTGCCGGCAGGCGTATCCAGGCCGACCCCGTTGCCAAGCCTTCCGTCACGGTTCGGATAATTCGCCAGAACGAGACCCAGGCACTTTTCCGAAGGCTTGGCAGAAACCAGTTTGCACCACGCGGAAACCAGGTCCGCAACGTAACCAACCCGGCCCGGCTCGGCTTCATGCGTGACAATGTTGGCCTGAACATTTTCGTCGAATGTACCGGCATTCTTGAACGCAATTGCGCGGGTGAAAACACGCCCGTCGATTTCCGGAAGCGCCACATTCATCGCAAGGTCGCGAGCGCTAAGCCCCTGTGATGAAGCTTCCCAGCTGTCGCGGGAACTGCCGGCCAGAACAACCTGCAAGACGGGCGAGCCCCGTTCGTCCAGTACCGTGCAAAAGGTTTCCGAAGCCGGTGTCGAAACGGCAAACCCCGTGGCGTTCAGAACCAGCGCCGGTTCACACTTGTTGAACAACGAACGAACAATTTCGACAGAAACCTGATCCTTGAGACTGGAGATGAAAACCGGCAGGCTGTTGATACCGCGTGAAGCCAGCGCGTTCACCAAAGCCTCGACCGGTTGCAATCCACCTGACTGAACCAGCGCTCGATAGAAGGTGATGGCAACGACCGGTTTACCCTCGCTCCACTGGCCCCGGATTGCATCAAGGTTGCAAATGCCTGCTTCCGGATACCACAAACCGGCCTTCATCAGGGGTTTTGCCTCTTCCGGTGCTTCGTCATCCCTGCCGCCTTCAAGCCGGTGCACGGCCAGCCGCAACAGGTTTTCCATGTTTTGCGGCCCTCCTTCCGTCAGGTAGGACCAGCATTTCCGCCAGAAATCCTCAGGAACGGTACAATACCTTCCAAGTCCGGGGTCCGGCTTGTCATCGCCGGGAAGCACAACAAGGGCGATACCGTTTTCCTGCGCGGTTTCGAGCAGCTTCTCCAGCCCGTACTGCCAGTAGCTCTCACCACCAAGCACGCGCACGATAACCAACCGGGCACCGGAAACCGTTTTTTCCGCATAAACATCCACAGACATGGGATGGGAAAGCTGCATCAGGTTTGCGACCCGCAAACCCGGAGCACCCTTGCCCAGTCTGGAATGGGCGGAAGCCAACGAAGAAAGCTCCGTGTCGGCAGCAGAAAGAAAAACGACATCCCCCGGCGTCTGGCCAAGGTCAATCGCCTCGTCGCTCTCGTTTATCGAACCTTTTTGGGCCAGAAGCAGGTGCATTGATCGTCCTTGTTATCCGGCGGGCATACATGCCGCTGCCAGAGTTGAAAGAACAGGAAAACCTTCATCCCAGAAGCTTTGATACCTGCGAAGTGATTTTGTCCCGGTGCAGCCCTTCTAGGCCGATCACAACAAGTCTGGAAGACGCTGTTTCGCCGTCTTCCCATTCCCGGTCAAAATAATGGTCGATGCGGTTTCCAACAGCCTGTACCACCAGGCGCATCGGCTTGCCTTCAACAGCAATGAACCCCTTGAGGCGAAGAATGTCGTGTTCCTCGATGACACGTGCCAGCCCCTTGACCAGTTCCTTTCGGTTGGCAACCGGGGCGCCGCTTACCACGAAGCTTTCAAACTCGTCATGATCATGATCATGTTCGGCATCCTCGCCATGTTCCGCATGAAAAGCCTCATGATGAAGTTCGTGGTGGGACTTGCGGTTCTGTATATCGCCTTCGGTAGCGCTTCCAAGCCCGAGCAGGACTTCGGCAGGAAGGGAACCATGGGCAGACTTCACCAGTTTCACGGATCGTGAAATCCGGTTGCCCACTTCTTCCTGAACCCTGGTCAGCACATCGCCTTCCACGAGGTCCGCCTTGTTGAAAACAATCATGTCGGCACAGGTGAGCTGGTCTTCAAACAGTTCCTCAAGCGGGCTTTCATGATCAAGTGCCTCATCGGCTTCACGCTGGGCTTTTACGCGGTCCACGTCGGCTGCAAACCTGCCATCGGCAACCGCACGGGAATCGACAATTGTCACAACCCCGTCGACGGTCACCTGTTCGCGGATTTCCGGCCAGTTGAAAGCGTTCACCAGCGGTTGCGGCAGGGCAAGACCCGACGTCTCGATAACGATGTGGTCGGGCCGGTTTTCCCTGGCCAGAAGTTTTTCCATGGTCGGCACGAAATCATCAGCCACCGTGCAACAGATACACCCGTTGTTCAGTTCAACAATGTCATCCTCGCTACAGGTTTCATCGCCACAGCCTTTCAACACGTCACCATCAACCCCCAGATCACCGAACTCGTTGATGATAAGTGCAATCCGTCGTCCATTGGCCGTGGCCAACATGTTGCGGATCAGGGTTGTCTTGCCCGCTCCCAGAAAGCCTGTAATGACCGTTGCGGGAATTTTCTGTGCATCCATTTTGTTTCTTGTTTCCTATTTAAGCTTTTGCGGAATACCGGCAGTCACGAGATAGACATGATCGCACGCGGCTGCCACTTCCTGATGTACAGAACCCGCCAGATCGGTGAACTCGCGCGCCATTGCATTGTCGGGAATGACACCCTGCCCGGTTTCGTTGGAAACCAGCACAACCGGCACCTGCGTTCCACCCAGGAATTCAATCAGCCCGGCACACTCTTTTATGACATCGGCCTCCGCCATCATCAGGTTGGTAATCCACAGGGTCAGGCAGTCAACCAGAATCATGCTGCCGGGAAAGGAAGACTGGCGCAGGGCATCAACGAGCGCAAGCGGCTCTTCCACGGTTGTCCACTCATCCCCCCTGCGATCCCGGTGATGGTGGATTCGGTCCACCATGCTGTCGTCAAATGCACGGCCGGTCGCAATATAAACCGGTTTCAGCCCTGATTTTACTACAGATTGCTCGGCAAACCTGCTTTTTCCGGAACGGGCTCCGCCCAGTATGAATGTGGTTTCTGAAGACATGGAAACTCCTCTGTTACCCGACTGTTTAACGGGGTTTCATGTAGAGGAAAAGTCATGACTTTTTTTCACAGGTTTTCAGCCGGTTTCCCTGGCACTTGCCAGCAAACCGTCAACATCGAGATATTGCTCGATTGCATCGGCAAGATCATCAAGCGCTGTATCCACACTCGCAAGATGGGAAGCGCCTTGCGCAACCTTCACCCCCTGCTTCCGCAGAACTGCATGACGGTAGCTGTCCGTGTTGAACAGCCCGTGCAGGTAGCAACCCATGACATTGCCGCCCGGTGAAACCGCACCATCCGCCCGCTCCCCAAGCAGGACCACAGGCCGCAGACAATCCGGGCCGGAAGTATCGCCCATGTGTATTTCATACCCGTCAAGTGGAAGATCAAACTCGGCCGAACGCGCCTGCACATTGCGAACCGTTTTTTCCGGCTTGAGCCGTGTCTCCACGTCAAGCAGGCCAAGACCCTCGATCTGCGTGGCTTCACCTTCCAGGCCCATCGGATCGGCAATCACCTTGCCTAGCATCTGGTAGCCACCACAAATTCCGACCACTGTGCCGCCTGCTTCTGCAAATTGGCGGATCGGCAATTCCCAGCCATTGTCGCGAAGTTCCCTCATGTCGGCGATTGTCGACTTGGAACCGGGCAGGATAACCATTCCGGCATCAGCCGGGAACTCGTCGCCCTTTCGCAGAAAGGTTACTGCGACGTCCGGTTCTGCAAGGAACGGGTCAATATCGTCAAAGTTTGCAATTTTTCCCATTGCGGTAACCACAACACGAAAACCGTCTTTCCCGTCGGCAATCAGCCTGTCCAGCGCCACGCTGTCTTCGGCCGGCAACCGTTTCACCGCATCAATCCATGGCAACACACCGTAGGACTGCCAGCCGGTAAACTCCGTAATCTGCGCAAGCCCTTCATCAAACAGGGAAATGTCACCACGGAACTTGTTCACAATGTAGCCTGCGATCATGGCGCGGTCTTCATCCGGCAGTATTGTGTGGGTTCCCACTATCGAGGCAATTACTCCCCCCCGGTCAATGTCGCCGATCAGCATGACTGGCACCCCGGCCCTAGAAGCAAAGCCCATATTGGCAATGTCGCCCTGTCGCAGGTTGATTTCTGCCGGAGATCCCGCCCCTTCAACGAGAACAAGGTCCGCTTCACGGGAGATTTTGCCGTAACTGTCCATGACCCGTGACATGAGTTGCGGCTTCATCGACAGGTATTCACGTGCCTTGGCATTACCCGCAACCTTGCCCTGAACCACAACCTGGCTGCCTGTCTGGCTTTGCGGTTTCAGCAATACCGGGTTCATGTGGACACTTGGCTCAACACCGCATGCAAGTGCCTGCAACCACTGCCCGCGACCAATCTCGCCCTCGCCCTGGTCAGCCCGTGCAACGGCAGCATTGTTCGACATGTTCTGGGGCTTGAAGGGAACCACAACCAGCCCGCGGTTTTTGGCCGCGCGGCACAATCCGGCGACAAGCACCGTCTTTCCGACATCCGAGCCGGTTCCCTGAAACATGAGTGCGCGTGCCATATGCAACCTTAACAAGCCTTTGCCCGGGGCAGCATTACCCGGGCAGCAGGTTCATCGCAATGGCATTGGACGCCTTGAAGTTCGCCTACAATAAGTCCGGATCACAAACGGTCGTGAATTCCGCACTCCAGATGGGGTTCCGCCTTGGTCGGATCCTGATAGTCATCATTGCCTTCAAGTCCGTGAAGGGCCAGATAGGCAGCCACATCATGTTCGCGCCAGTCAAGAAACGGACAAACCTTCAAAATACCATCCTGCACGCTCTGGAATGGTGACAATCCGTCACGAAACTCCGTCTGCTCGCGGCGAAGGGCGGTAAACCAGACATCAGGCTCCAGTTCCTTCAAGGCCCGCCTGAAAGGTTCCAGTTTGACCTGCTCGGAAAACGCTTCATGCTCGGGGAAACCGGCAAGTGGGATCTCACCTTCCCAAGGCTTGCGGGGCTGGTATCTCTTCAGGTTGAGACCCAGTTTTTCCGTCAGACTGTTCACATGGTCAAGCGTCGCCTGGCTGTTGAAACCGGTATCGACCCATATCACCGGCATGTCCGGCCTCACCCGGCTGACGAGATGCAGCAATGCAGCGGATTGCGGCCCGAACTTTGTGGTCAGGATGGGTCGTCTTGCCCGTTGCAGGCCAAGATCGACAACATCAAGTGCTGAATTGATCCGCGAGGAAATGTTGAGCGCTGCCGGATCGGGAAGGCGGACAGCATGTGCAGATGCCTGAAAGGTCATGTCAGTTTCCTAGTCCAATGTTGATTTTCAACCACAGCCGTTCATGAAGAAAATAGAGAACGAGCTTTGTCAGTATTTCGATGCCCCCAATCGAGGCTGCAACTTTCAGGTTGCCGGTGAAGAACAGGGCAAGAAGCATGGTGTCGAGCGATGCAAGCACCCGCCAGGTGCTCATTTTGGCTGCCGAACGCGCCCGGGTTTCGTATCGTTTCCCGGCCCTTGTGCCGACGCCCCAGCGGACGCGTGTCCAGCCGCGTTCATGCAGCGTATAAATCACAACCTTTGTAATTATTTCGGTGATCGCAATCAGGCTGGCAGTTCCGGCAATGTCGAGATTGCTGTCTTCTCCCTGCCATCCGAAAGCCGGACCGAGATACTTGATGATAACAAAGGACAGGAAAAAGGTGTCCAGCGTACCAAAAACCCGCCATGTCAGCGCCTTGGCAAAAGAGCGTACCGGGCTTTCCTTGCTGTTGCCGCCGGCATCCTCAAATTGCCCCTCGCCTCCCTGCCTTGCGGCAGGTCCTTCATCGGCAGCATGAGAAGTTTTTTCTATTGAAGACGCGATCATGTCCGTTTCCATAAGGTTTCGAACACAAATTTAGCAAAAAATGAGACTTTTGTAAGCTTCCCAATTCCTGATTTCGGCAGCACCCTAGAATAAAATTCTAAGTGTCAGGTTCAGGTGAGCACAACAACTTGGTGTCTGCAGAGGTGTGAGGAAACACCGCCTGAACCTGTCCGGAAAAAAGCGGATGCACGCCAGCCTCTGCCGCCCCCCGGTCACGACCATCCGGATTTTCCCTGAATTTGTTTGCCCTGAGTTTGAATGGTTTTGCCGCCCCGTGGTATTTCTTTGGTGAAATTTTTCTTGATTTTTTCATAATGGTGATATTCCATGAAAACAGGAGAGGAATATTCATGGGTTCGACAGCGGAAAGATTTGCCCCGGCCAACACCAATTCCCCGTCAGTGGGCGCGGATATTCGCGCATTGCGCAAAAGCCGGGCCATGACGCTGGCAGAGTTTGCCAGCCGGCTGGATCGCTCCATCGGGTTCGTGAGCCAGATCGAACGGGGCATTTCCGAACCCTCCATTCAGGACTTGCGCAAGATTTCTGCCCTGTTTGGTGTACCCGTCAGTTTCTTTTTCGGCACGCCCAATACCGACCCGGCAGAAATGCGTCATGTCGTGCGGGCCAAGGAACGCCGCCGCCTTGGCAATGCAGAGGAAGGACTGGTTGAAGAACTGCTTTCACCTGACCTTGGCGGCTCATTTGAAACGATTCGCAGCGAGTTTCTGCCCGGAGCAGAAATGAAGGAACCAATCAGGCGCGATACCGAGGAAGCCGGTTATGTGGTTTCGGGCGAGCTTGAACTGGAGATTGACGGCACCTGGCACAAGCTTGGTGCAGGAGACAGTTTCCGCTTTGCCGGGGAGCCCTATCGCTGGCGAAACCGCACTCGACAATCCGCAATCCTGATCTGGGTTATCTCCCCTCCCGTCTACTAAACACATTCCTGGAGAACGACACCATGGCCGACCTTCCATCCACTGCCCGCGTTGTCATCATTGGCGGAGGCGTCGTTGGCGTTTCAGGTCTCTACCATCTGGCAAAGCTCGGCTGGACCGACTGCGTGCTGCTGGAAAAAAATGAACTTACTGCCGGCTCCACCTGGCATGCCGCCGGGAATTGCCCCAATTTTTCATCGTCCTGGGCGGTTATGAACATGCAGCGCTACGGACTGCAACTTTATCGCGGGCTGGCAGATGAAGTCGATTACCCGATGAACTACGCCGTCACCGGTTCGATCAGGCTGGGCCACTCAAAACAGCGCATGCAGGAATTTGAGCGAGTGGCGGGCATGGGGCGGCATCAGGGTATAGACATGGAAATCATGTCTCTTGAAGACATTCGCAGAAAACATCCTTTCACCGAAACCCATGACCTTGAAGGCGCATTGTGGGATCCGCTCGACGGCGACATTGACCCTGCCCAATTGACACAGGCGCTGGCCAAGGGCGCCCGGCAGATGGGCCAGAAGATCATTCGCATGTGTCCGGCGACCGGGGTTTCCCGTGAGGATGACGAATGGATCGTTCACACGGACAAGGGCGACATACGCTGTGAATATGTGGTCAATGCCGCTGGTTATTATGCCCAGCGCGTGGGTGAGTGGTTCAAACCGCATGGCGGACGCACCGTGCCGCAAGTCACAATGAGCCACCAGTATTTCCTGACTGAGGAAATCCCCGAGCTTGAAGCCTGGACGAAGGAACAGGGCCACAAGGTCCCTCTCCTGCGCGACGTCGACTCGTCCTACTATCTTCGTCAGGACAAGCACGGCCTCAATCTTGGCCCCTATGAGCGGAATTGCAAGGCGCACTGGATCACTCCCGAAGACCCGATGCCGGACGACTTTTCATTCCAGCTTTATCCCGACGACCTGGAACGGCTGGAATGGTACATTGAGGATGCGATGGCCCGGGTCCCGATCCTCGGAACACAGGGTGTCGGCAGGGTCATCAACGGACCGATTCCGTATGCGCCGGATGGCCTGCCCTTGCTTGGCCCGATGCCCGGTGTGAAAAACGCCTTCGAAGCACATTCCTTTACCTTTGGCATTGCCCAGGGCGGTGGTGCAGGCAAGGTCCTTGCAGAATGGGTGGTTCATGGCGAGACGGAATGGGACATGTGGGCCTGCGATCCGCGACGCTATACGGCATATGCAGATCATGACTACACCTGCCAGAAAGCCATGGAGACCTATGGCCACGAATATGCCATGCATTTCCCTCACCACGCGTGGCCAGCCGGACGCAACAAGAAACTCTCCCCTGTTCATGACATGGTGATTGGCAATGGCGGACAGATGGGCGCCTATAACGGTTGGGAGCGTGCCAACTGGTTTGCAAAGGAAGGCGACGACACGTCAGAAGAAGCGACCCAGGTCTGGGAACGAAACGGCCCCTGGGAAAAGCGGGTCCGGGAGGAAGCCGAAGCAGTGCGGGACGGCTGCGGGGTTCTTGATCTTCCAGGATTTTCCCGTTTTGCCCTGAAAGGTGAAGGCGCAGCAGAATGGCTGCGGGGGCAAATTGCCGGTGCGCTTCCCAAAACCGGCAGGATGAATCTCGCTTATTTTCCAGACAGCAGGGGACGTATCATTACCGAAATGTCCCTGATCCGGCATGGCGACGACCATTTCACCCTGATCACGGCAGCCGCTGCCCAATGGCATGATTTCGAATGGCTGGAAAAACGCCTGCCAAAGGACGGTACCATTACCCTGAAAGATCATACGGACGGTTTTTCAACTTTCATCGTGACCGGCCCGAAATCCCGCGAGGTTCTTGCCGCACTGTCGGATGATGCCGACCTTGCAGCCGGGTGGCTCACCCATCAGGTCGCAACGGTTGCCGATAACCGGGTAATGCTGGCCCGTGTTTCCTTTGCAGGCGAACTGGGATGGGAAATCCATGGCGCCAACACGGACATGCCGAAAATCTACAGCGCACTTCTTGAAGAAGGTGCAAGGCCATTCGGCATGTTTGCGCTTAACTCGCTGCGCCTGGAAAAGGGCTATCGAGCATGGAAGGGAGACCTTTCAAGTGATTACTCCCTTCTGGAAGGCGGTCTTGAACGCTTTGTCAGGTTTGACAAGCCGCAGGATTTCCCCGGCAAGCAGGCGTTGCTCAACGAAAAGCAACAAGGGCGCAAGAAAGGCTTTACCACACTCGTGGTGGAAGCCGGTGACTGCGATGCACCCTATATGTCAACGCTCTGGCACAACGGGGAGATTGTTGGTGAAACAACTTCCGGCGGCTGGGGGTACCGGATTGGCAAGTCGATTGCTCTGGGCATGGTCCGCGCAGACCTGCTGGAAGCCGGGACAGAACTGGAAGTTGAAATCTATGGAGAACGGTATAAAGCCGTTGTCCAACCGGACAGACCACTCTGGGACCCCGAAAACGAAAGAATTCGAGCATGAGCGCAACCTTCATCAAATCCGATCATCCACCCGATTTCGCAGATAGTTTTACCGGCAAAAATGCCTACCGGGACAAAACGCCGAGGCAACTGGCTGAGTTGGCCATAGCCAGTACACCGGCCTGGTTTCACTTTCTGTTTTCATTGCGTCAGAAGATTGCAAGACTTGCTGGTCTCAAGACGAGACCGGCAGGGCGCGAGGGAGCCGATGTCAGCTTCCTGCTCGCCATGCCTGTCATTCAGGATGATGAAAGTGCATATGAAGCCGGGCTTCATGACAAGCATCTGGATTTCACGATAAAGGTCACTCGCAATATTGACGATGTCCAGATGGAAACCCGTGTCTGGTACAAAAATTTCTGGGGTCGCCCTTACCTCATGCTGGTCCTTCCCTTTCACAATCTGATTGTTTCCCACTGGGTGAAGTCTTTGAGGGAAGTGAGATGAGCATCAATCAGTTTGCCAAAGATCTCATAGAACGCTTTCCCCTTGGTTTCGTCGCCACGGTTACAGAAGACGGAATGCCTTCCCTTTCGCCCAAGGGCACTTTCTTTGTACTTGATGACGAGACGATCGCATTTGCCGATATCCGTTCGCCGGGCACGATGGCCAATCTTGCCCATCAGCCAAAAACGGAAGTGAATTTCATTGATATCTGGCTGCGCAAGGGCGTCAGGGTTTTCGGCACTGCGCATGCCGTTGAACGCGGCACACCTGAGTTCGGGGAACTGTACCCGAAATGGGAAGAAGCATTTCCGGCGCTCGCAGACAGGATAAGGGCAATCGTCAAGATTTCTGTGGAGCGTGTTCGTTTGATGACGACTCCGCCCTATGATGATGGGGCAACCGAGGAACAGATGGTAGAGCTCTACAAATCGAAATTCTCGGAGATTTACGGCTAATGCCTCAACCATCGCATCGCATCACCCACATTTCGTCCGGCAACCAGGAAGGTTGGGAGGTCTACCTGCGCGGAATCGAAATGGCTCGTGAGGGCCAGGACATCCTGACGCTTGCCATCGGCGACCATGATTTCCCGACACCGGTGGAAATCCGCGAAGCTGCCAAACATGCGCTTGATGCGGGACACACCAAATATACAACCATGCAGGGCATCCCTGAACTGGTCTCTGCCATGGCGAAAGTTTCCACCGAAGCAATCGGCATGCCCGTGAGCGATGCCGAAGTGATAGCTACCGGTGGCGGTCAGGCCGGGCTTTACGCATCCATGCAGGCTGCCCTCGATCCCGGTGACCACGTCATCATCATCAGCCCTCATTATGTTACCTATCCCGGCACAGTGCGTGCTGCCGGCTGTTCATTCACACTGGTAGCTGCGGAAGCCGATGACGGTTTCCAGCCGCGTGCCGACAGGATTGCCGAGGCTGTCCGGCCGAATACACGTGCCATATTGATGAACACCCCGAACAATCCGACCTGCGCGATTTATGACCGCGAAACACTCGAAGGCATTGCAGGTTTGTGCATCAGGCATGACCTGTGGCTCATCTCCGATGAGGTTTACTGGTCCCTTTCCGGGGGGCGCCACATCTCGCCCCGCACACTGCCGGGCATGAAGGAACGCACGCTCATTGTAATGTCCATGTCGAAAAGCCATGCCATGACGGGCTGGCGGGTTGGCTGGGTAATTGCCGAACCGGACATGATCCACAATTTCATGCAGCACAATCTGGTCAACAGTTACGGCATTTCCGATTTCATCAGCCGCGCTGCCGCAGAAGCACTGGACAGGGGTAACGGTGTCGGAGAACTGGCAGAAACATTTCACCGCCGGGGAGAAGCGTTTCTTGAGGCGATTTCCGGCATAAACCGCATCCATGCCCACAATGATGCAGGCGGCATGTACATCATGCTGGATATCCGGGAAATCACCATGGATGCCCAGAAGTTTGCATTTGAACTGCTGGAAACGGAAAAACTCTGCACCATGCCGGGTGACAGTTTCGGCCCCTCGGCAGCCGGTCACTTGCGCATCAGCCTGTGCCAGCCGGAAGAGCTATTGCGGGAAGCCGCCAAACGGCTGGAACGCTTCATATCCACCCATTACACCTGACGGCCGATTTTGATAAAGCCGCTACCCTGAAAGGATCACCGGTCATGGCCAAACCTGTCCCGGCAAAAGCAAGAGCAGTCATCATCGGTGGCGGGGTAGCCGGATGTTCCGTTGCCTACCATCTGGCAAAACTGGGCTGGAAGGATATCGTTCTTCTCGAGCGCAAACAGCTTACCTGCGGCACAACCTGGCATGCGGCAGGCCTGATTGCCCAACTGCGCACCAGCAAGAACACCACAAAGCTCGCCAAATACAGTCAGGAGCTGTATGGCACCCTTGAAGAGGAAACCGGTGTGGCAACCGGGTTCCGCCGGTGCGGTTCGATCACGGTTGCTCTTACCGAAGAACGCCGGGAGGAAATCTACCGGCTGGCATCCATGGCCCGCGCCTTTGGCGTTGAGGTCGAGGAGATTTCCCCGAGCGAGGTAAAGCAACGCTACGAGCACCTGAACATAGAAGATGTGGCGGGGGCGGTATACCTGCCGCTCGACGGACAGGGAGACCCTGCCAATATTGCCCATGCTCTGGCAAAGGGCGCCAAAATGAATGGCGCACAAGTGATCGAGGGTGTGAAAGTCACCGACATACACTCCAGAAACGGTCGTGTGACCGGAGTTTCGTGGAAACGGGACGGCGTTGATGACCAAGGCACGATTGAAGCCGACTTCGTGATCAATTGCGGCGGCATGTGGGCCCACGAGATCGGGCGCAAGGCAGGGGTTAATGTACCTTTGCATGCATGTGAGCACTTTTACATTGTCACTGAAAGCATTGCCGGCCTCAGCCAATTGCCGGTTCTGCGGGTGCCGGATGAATGCGCCTATTACAAGGAAGATGCAGGCAAGATGCTGCTGGGCGCATTTGAACCCGATGCCAAGCCGTGGGGAATGAACGGCATTCCGGAAGATTTCTGCTTTGACCAGCTGCCGGAGGATTTCGACCATTTCGAACCGATCCTGGAAAAGGCGGTAAACCGAATGCCGATGCTCGCTGAAGCCGGCATCCACACCTTCTTCAACGGGCCAGAAAGTTTCACCCCGGATGACGCCTATCACATTGGCGAGGCACCAAACCTGGAAAACTTCTTTGTCTGCGCAGGCTTCAACTCCATCGGCATTCAGTCTTCGGGTGGTGCCGGCTGGGCAGTTGCCGAATGGATGGACCAGGGCATGCCGCCCTTTGACCTGGGTGACGTTGATATCCGGCGCATGCAGCCTTTCCAGGGAAACAAGACCTATCTTTACGAGCGCTCCACGGAAACCCTCGGCCTTCTCTATGCTGACCATTTCCCTTTCCGCCAGATGGCAACCGCCAGAGGCGTGCGCCGGACACCCTTTCACCAGCAGCTTGCCGAACGCGGTGCCGTGTTCGGAGAAGTGGCCGGCTGGGAGCGGGCCAACTGGTTTGCATCATCCGGTCAGGATGCGGAGTACAAATACACATGGAAGCGTCAAAACTGGTTCCGGAATGCTGCTGAAGAGCATCGGGCGATACGCCAGAATGTCGGCATGTACGACATGTCTTCCTTCGGCAAGATCCGCGTGGAAGGCAGCGATGCCTGCGCCTTCCTCAATTACATATGCGGCAATGATGTCGATGTTCCCGTCGGCAAGATCGTTTACACCCAGTTTTTGAACAGTCGCGGCGGCATTGAAGCGGATGTGACAGTCACCCGGCTTGGCGAGACATCCTATATTGTCGTGACACCAGCCGCGACCGTGCAACGCGAACTGCACTGGATGCGGAAAAACCGTGGCGATCACCAGATTGCCCTGATGGACATGACATCTGCCGAGGGCGTTCTCGCCGTCATGGGGCCAAACTCCCGGCAATTGCTGGAAAAAGTGTCGGGCCACGACTGGACCAATGCCACTCACCCTTTCGGGCATGCCCACGAGGTAGAGATCGGAATGGCGCTGGCTCGCGCCCACCGGGTTACCTATGTCGGCGAACTGGGATGGGAACTGTATGTCCCGACAGATATGTGTGCCCATGTCTTCGAAACCCTGCATAAGGCCGGACAGGACATGAACCTGAAACTGTGCGGCATGCACATGATGGATTCATTGAGAATTGAAAAGGCATTCCGCCATTTCGGCCACGACATCACCGGCGAAGATCATGTGCTGGAAGCCGGCCTGGGCTTTGCGGTCAAGACTTCGAAGGAAAGCTTCATTGGCCGTGACGCCGTATTGCGCAAGAAGGAAGAGGGCCTCGACATGCGTCTGGTCCAGTTCCGCCTCAACGATCCGCTGCCCCTGCTCTATCACAATGAACCTGTCATTCGCGATGGCGAGATCGTCTCCTACATAACGTCAGCCAGTTACGGTCACAGCTTCGATGCCGCGATCGGCCTCGGTTATGTGCCCTGCAAGGGTGAGACTGCCGCGCAGGTGCTGGCTTCTGCCTACGAAATCGAGATTGCCGGTGAACGCTTCAGCGCACAAGCAAGCCTCAAGCCGATGTATGACCCGAAGTCGGAACGCGTAAAGGCATGAGAATCGGTTCAGGCTCGAAACTGCCTGCCTGCTTCCCGGATATCGTTGATTCCCGCCAACCGGACGTGGAAATCGGCAGGATTCGCCATGCTAGCGCCTGTTTTTGCTTCAGAATGGCTGAAACAGGCGTTTGGCAACCCTTTCTTAACCAAGCTTAACAGCTCCTTACCCACAGCAGATGCCGTTTTTGTTGCATATTTGCTACACTGAAAAGCGAAGTCGTTCAGGAGGCCTGTTTTGGCGCCAAATTGGCAAAACCGAAATTGACTTGCCGATGCACCCGTCCCTATAGATAGCCTATCGAAAGGCACGACAGTGTTGATCGAAATTCAAAGCATAGGGAAAATTAACATGAATATTCGTTCTCTCCTTCTCGGTTCAGCTGCCGCAATGGTTGCTGTTTCCGGTGCTCAGGCAGCAGACGCTGTTGTCATCGAGCCGGAGCCAGTCGAATACGTTCGCGTTTGTGACGCTTACGGTTCTGGTTTCTTCTTCATTCCAGGCACTGAGACTTGTATCCGCTTCTCAGGCTTCGTACGTTCAGCTTTCAACAAAGCTTACGTCGACACAGTCGATGCTGGTACTGGTGTTGCTAACGCATTCACACCGAACGTAACCGACGAAACAGGTTCTTGGGCCCAGCGCGCACGTGTCAACATCGACACACGCAACGAGACTGACTGGGGTACACTTCGTGCTCTTATCCGTCTTGAAGCTGGTGGCGCAAACGAAACTGCAGCAACTGCTTTCCGGGCTGACATTGCAATGATGTCTCTCGCTGGTTTCCGCATCGGTCAAAACGGTGGTACCTACTTCGTAGCCAACCACGGATTTGCTGGTGTAAACCTTGAAGGTGCTGGTGGCCCGTTCATCGCAACTGATGGCTGGTACGGTTTCCGTGACTCCACTTTCTTCGACTACACATGGGCTGCAGACGGCTTGGCTGTAACTATTGGTGTTGAAGACGTTCGTACCGGTTCTTCTGACTTGGACGGCACACTCAACGGCAACGATGCTGCAAACTTCTACGCTGGTGTGAACTACTCAGCTGACTGGGGTACTGTTGCTTTCTCAGCTGCGCATGACACTGACTCCGTTGAAATCAACGCTGCTGGTGGTGTGATTGCTGGTAGCCGTGGTAACTGGGCATACAAGGCAAGCGTCTCTCTTGACCTTTCCGAGTACCTTCCTGGTGGCGTTCTCTACGGTTCATACGCTTACGACGGTGAAGCAATGACCGAATACGTATACAGCGATGTACACGTAAACGTAGACGACATCTGGTCAGTTGCTTTCCAGATGAACCTGACCGACGAAGTCGAGTTCATCGCCGCTCACTGGCGTGCTGAAGGCAGCAATGCCAACCTTGTTACTGGTGTTGCAGCAGCTCCTGGCGTAGCTGGCACAGCTGGTCGACCAGGCGGTCTTGAAGGTGACGCAGACCTGACTGTTATCGGTCTGAACTGGTACCCTTCTGCTGCTCCTGGCTTCCACATCAAGGCAGCCTACTTCTTCGGCGAAGCTGACAACGTACAGCTTAACACAGGTGCTAGCGCTGTAGCTGGCGATGACGGTCTTGCTGTAGATCACGAATACGACGGCTTCGAAATCAGCCTTCGTCGCGATTTCTAAGTTAGCCAAGTCAAAAAGAACATTGTTCTTTAGAGAACCCGCCAACTACGGTTGGCGGGTTTTTTGTTGCCTGCATTTCCCCACTCATCACACATAGTGAAAGAGGCGCTCTATCAAAGCAGCCTTGTTGCTGCAGAAGGTTGCTTGGGCAACTTGGTTCACTTTCAGACCTCGGCAAACAAAACAGGTTTTGTTGTTCAGCGTCCAAAAGCAGCATCCATTTCAGATCATCAGTTCGTAATCATTCACCCCTTTTTGCTTGCGCAGTGTCGTTGATAATCGGGGCTTGCAAATGGGCAGGCAGGCAACAAAAAAGCCCGCCGGTTTTCCGACGGGCCTTTGCAGACAATCAGTCCAGTTCTGCGGTGATTGTTATTTTGGTGCCATGCGAATGGCGCCATCAAGGCGGATGGTCTCGCCGTTCAGCATCGGATTTTCACAAATCGCCAGCGCAAGCTTCGCATATTCATCCGGTTCGCCAAGACGGGAAGGAAACGGGATCATCGCACCGAGTGCATCCTGAACTTCCTGCGGCATGCCCTTTACCATGGGAGTGCCGAAAATGCCCGGCGCAATCGTCATGACCCGAACCCCGTTGCGGGAAAGGTCCCGCGCCATCGGCAAGGTCATGCCGGCAACTGCCGCTTTTGAGGCACCATAACCGATCTGGCCAATCTGACCGTCAAAGGCCGCAACAGATGCCGTGTTGATAATGACACCACGCTCACCGTCTGCAGCAACCGGTTCCTGCCCGGACATCCCGGCTGCGCATTGGCTTGCTACATTGAACGTTCCAACAAGGTTGACACCAACGACTTTGGCAAAAAGGTCCGGATCGTGAGGGTTGCCTTCGCGGTCCACGGTCTTTGCAGCCGGGGCAATCCCTGCGCAATTGACACATACGGATTCCTGGCCGTGTGCTTTGCGGGCAAGTTTCAACCCTTCGGCGACGGACGCCGCATCGGAAACATCAACCTTGGCAAAGACGCCGCCAATCTCGCTGGCCACTTTTTGCCCGGCTTCTTCGTTCAGGTCGAAAACAGCAACCTTGACACCGCGCGCGGCAAGGGCTCTGGCAGTCCCCTCGCCCAAACCTGATCCGCCGCCCGTTACGACTGCGGCTATCTTGTCATTCAGTTCCATCAATCAGGGCCTTTCAATTGCAATCGCGGTACCTTCACCGCCACCAATACAAATGGCAGCAAGTCCGCGTTTCTTGTTATGGGTTTCAAGTGCATTGAGCAATGTGACGATGATCCGGCTTCCCGAAGCGCCAATCGGATGGCCCAGTGCACAGGCACCACCATGTACGTTCACCACATCGCGGTCGAGGCCGAATTCATGCATGAACGCCATGGGAACGACGGCAAAAGCCTCGTTTACTTCCCAAAGATCAACATCTTCCTTCGTCCAGCCGATTTTCTCCATCAGCTTCTTGGCTGCCGGTACGGGGGCAGTGGTAAACCAGCCGGGCTCATGGGCATGGCTGGCATGACCGTGAATGATTGCACGCACCTCCAGTCCTTCTTTCTCCGCAATGCTTTCGCGGGTCAGAACCAGCGCTGCAGCGCCATCGGAAATCGAGGACGCATTGGCCGCGGTCACCGTACCATCCTTGAGGAAAGCAGGCTTGAGATGGGGAATCTTGTCCGGACGGGCGTTGCGCGGCTGTTCATCCGATGAAACATTGACCTCGCCCTTGCGGGTTTCGTAGGAAACAGGGGTGATCTCCCTGGAGAACTTGCCGTCCTTTTCCGCATTGATCGCATTTTCAAGCGACCGTACCGCGAACTCGTCCTGCATTTCCCGGGTAAACTGGAACTTTTCCGCACAATCCTCGGCGAAATGTCCCATCAGCTTGCCCTTCTCATAGGCATCTTCAAGCCCGTCAAGGAACATGTGGTCTATAACCTGCTGATGGCCGATCCTTGCGCCACCACGCATTTTTTCAAGAAGATATGGCGCATTGGTCATGCTCTCCATGCCACCGGCGACGATAAAGTCCCCGTTTTCAGCCTTGAGCTGGTCATAGGCAACCATGGTGGCTTTCATGCCCGAGCCACACATTTTGTTGAGTGTGGTGGAAGGGGTTTTCTTGTCGAGACCGGCCTTGAAAGCAGCCTGTCTGGCCGGAGCCTGCCCCTGGCCAGCGCCAAGCACATTGCCCATTACCACTTCATCAACACGGAGCGGATCAATACCGGCATCCTCAACAGCAGCCTTGATCGCAGCGCCACCCAGTTCGGCAGCAGCCAAACCGGAAAACTCGCCTTGAAAACCACCCATTGCTGTGCGCTTGGCACCTGCAATTACTATTCTGTCTGACATCGCTATCTCCTTCTCCGGCTATCCGGATATCAATATCGCGCGAAAATCGTTCACGTTGGTTCCGGTAGGTCCCGGTATAAATAGGGTTCCGGCCTTCTGAAAGGCAGACCATGCATCATTGTTTTGCAAAAATATGCCCGGGTCGATCCCGGCAGTCCGCATTTTGCTAACTGTATCGCAATCGGCAAATGCACCGGCATTGTCCTCACTGCCATCAATACCGTCCGTATCGGCGCAAAGCGCATGAATGCTGCGCTCTCCGTCAATCGCTATCGCAAAGCCCAACAGGAACTCCGTGTTGCGGCCGCCCTTGCCACGCCCCTTGAGCGTAACTGTGGTTTCACCACCCGAAAGCAGGAGAACCGGTTTTTTGAAAGGTCTGTCGCGATGCAAAATCTCACGCGCAACGGCTGCCTGTGTCAATGCAGCTTCACGCGCTTCACCTTCTATCGAATCCGACAGGATATGCGCTTCAATGCCCATCGACCGGGCATGTTCGGCAGCCACTTCCAGCGATTTTGCTGCCGAGGCAATGATATGGTGTTCGGCACGCGCCAGCCTGGGATCATCGGGAAGCGGTGCCTGAGCAGCCTCGGAGCGCATGTGTTTCATGACACTGTCCGGCAGTTCCATCTCGTAGCGTTCGACAATGGCAAGCGCATCTTCCCGGCTGCCGGCATCAGCGACAGTGGGGCCTGAAGCGATATATTGTGGATGGTCTCCCGGTATGTCCGAAACAAGCAGGGAGACGACACGGGCCGGATGGGCTGCAACGGCAAGCCTGCCTCCCTTGATGCGCGAAACAGCCTTTCTCACTGTATTCATGGCGGAAATCGGCGCACCGGAGGCAAGAAGTGCCTCATTCACTGCAATTTCATCCTCAAGGCTGATACCCTCTGGCGGACACGGAAGCAGCGCTGATCCGCCCCCCGAAATCAGGGCAACGACCAGGTCATCCTCATTCAGCCCGGATACTTTCTCAAGCAGCCGTCTTGAACCAGCAAGCCCGGCCTCGTCAGGAACCGGGTGAGCGGCCTCGACAATCTCGACATGCTCACAGTCACAGGCATATCCGTAACGGGTTACAACAAGTCCTTCGATCGCACTGTCATGTTTTTCTGACCACGCCTGTTCGAAAGCCCGTGCCATTTGGGAAGACGCCTTGCCCGCACCGATAACGATCACACGGCCCGAAGGCTTTTCGGGAAGAAACGAACGGATCGTTTCTTCCGGTCTGGCAGCATCTACAGCCTTGTGAAACAGTTCGGCAAGAAATGCCCGGACATCTGCGGTATTTTCCATGCGTTGGATATGAGCCAGCCAGTGCCTGCCGTCAAGACGGGAAAGCCCGTGCCAACACAAAAGGGCAGAAGCATTAGCCCCTGCCCTTTTGACAAGACTGTTGTTTGCTTAGTTCAGCGATGCAACACCCAGCGGAACAGCAAACTTGCGGCACCAGATATAAACTTCGTTGAAGTCATCCACATTGACACTTGGCGGAACCACATAAGCCTGCAACCCGTCATTGTTGACCAGTTTGCCCAGATCGGAAGCGTCAATAAATTTGCCATCCTTGCCAAACCCGACACGGGGGTCAGGTGCGCCATCCAGACTGAAATTCGTGTCCAGTATGACGACAGCGCCACCATTTGCGGTCTTGATTATGGAGACGCCACCTGTCGTGATGTGATCGCTTGCCCCAACGAAACTGCCTTTCGCGACGGCCTTTTCCGCATAAGCCTGCATGGGCATGAAAACAATGAGGGATGCGCCGATTGCAAAAACGATTGTCCGGATAAAATTCTTCATTTTCGTATTCCTTGAAAGATCGGGGTTCAAGCCTCCTTTTCGGGAGACGATGGATATTTATCATTCGGAACCAATTGGTACAAAACACAATAACGTGAATTGTGGACTCAAGAGTTCCAAACTAGCTTTTCTGCGAAGGAGAAATATATGGCGAGACCGCGCGAATTTGATACCGACCAGGCAATCGGCGATGCCATGAACGTCTTCTGGGAACTGGGTTATGAGGAAGCCTCACTTCCCGACCTGTTGAAGGGCATGGGATTGACACGCGGAAGCCTGTACAAGGCCTTCAAGGACAAGAAAACACTCTTCCTTACTGCCATTGCCCGTTATGAAACGGATGCGGTTCAACCCGCCGTCAAACTGCTGACGGGTGATACCCCTGCCGATGGGGTCGACCGGATCAATACCCTGTTTCAGTCAATTGTTTCGACTGTCAGGAATGGGGACAGGCGTGGCTGCCTTCTGTGTTCGGCTGCCGCCGGACCGGCAGCCGATGACCAGGACATTTCCCGGATGGTTCAGGGATTGCTGAATGACATGCAGAACGGTTTCGCTTTGGCACTTGCAGACAGCCGTCATTACCGCACCGCAGGCAAGGCTGAGCATGAAAGGATGGCGTCCCTGCTGCTTTCCCAATATGTCGGCTTGCGCATTCTTGCCCGTTCCCGGGCACCGCTTGCGGTACTGGACCAGTCCGTTGCGGCGGTTGTCGGCGTGCTTGGTCGAGTGACAGTTGAAACCTAGCGCTTGTCAAGCACCCGCACGGCCTTGCCCATTGAGCGCTCAATGCCGCCAGGAACGCGCACATCAATTTGCGCCGACACCCCGACGACACCCTTGATATGCTCGCCAAGCCTTGCAGCAGAAGCTTCCCGCTCTGCCTCCCCAGCTGCCACCTCCGTCGCTTCCACATGGACAATCATCGCATCCATCGGGCCGTTCTTGACGAGTTCGATCTGGTAATGCGGCGCCAGGCCTTCGACTTTCAGGATCTGTTCCTCGATCTGTGTGGGAAAGACATTGACCCCGCGCAGGATGATCATGTCATCGGACCGCCCGGTGATTTTCTCCATGCGCCGCATTGACCGGGCAGTTCCCGGCAACAGGCGGGTCAGGTCCCTGGTGCGGTAGCGTATGATCGGAAAGGCTTCCTTGGTCAGCGAAGTGAACACCAGTTCTCCCTGTTCACCATCTTCGACAGGTGCGCCAGTTTCAGGATTGATGATCTCGGGGTAAAAATGGTCTTCCCAGACATGAAGACCGTCTTTCGTTTCAACACATTCATTGGCAACGCCCGGGCCGATCACCTCCGAAAGACCATAAATATCAACGGCATGCATATCAAAAGCAGCTTCCACATCTGCACGCATGGCATTGGTCCAGGGTTCGGCCCCGAAAATCCCCACTTCCAGCGAGCTTTCGCGCGGGTCCTTGCCCTGCGCACGAAACTCGTCAAGGATCGCCAGCATGTAGGAAGGGGTTACCATGATGGTTGAAGGCTTGAAATCATCGATCAACGTCACCTGGCGCGGTGTCATTCCCCCGGAGATCGGCACGACCGTACAGCCCAGCCGTTCAGCGCCATAATGCGCACCAAGCCCGCCGGTAAACAGGCCGTAGCCATAGGCGACATGAACAATGTCGCCCGGGCGCGTGCCCGAAGCCCGCATGGACCTGGCTACGACTTCTGCCCATACATCGATATCGTTTCTTGTATAACCGACAACCGTGGGCTTGCCTGTAGTCCCTGAAGAAGCGTGGACACGAATAAGCTCTTCCCTCGGCACGGCAAACATGCCGAACGGATAATTGTCTCGCAAATCCTGTTTTACAGTGAAGGGAAACCTGGCAAGGTCGGACAGTGTCTTGCAATCATCCGGATGAACACCTGCATCGTCAAAGGCCTTGCTATAATGCGGAACGTTTTCATAGGCACGCGCCAGGGTCTTCTTGAGACGTTCAAGCTGAAGGGCGGATATTTCATCCCGTGAGGCGATCTCTATCGGATCAAGGTCGGATTTTTTCGGGGTTAGGTCTTTCATTGGATTGCTCCCATACAAGCAAACTGGATATTCATTACCGAATTCGGTTTCACCACCATGCAGTCACTGGTGACCGCGAACAGCCTCTCAAAATTCAGCACCATGTCATGACAGATGCTGCCCCTTGATGGTACGCGAATTGCCCCGCAATTCGGCGATCACTGCCCCGTCCTGGTTGGTAACCTGCACGTCATAAATGCCTGACCGGCCTGAACGGTTACGCTCTTTTGCCTTGGCCGTGAGTTCATCTCCGGCATAAGCAGGAGCAATGAAGTCAATCCCGCACCGCTGGGCAACGGCATACTGGTTGTAGCCATTGCAGGCAAAGGCAAACGCACTGTCGGCAAGGGTAAAGATAAAGCCACCATGACAAATCTTGTGGCCATTCGTCATGTCATCACGCACCGTCATTTTGAGATCCGCCTGGCCTGAGGAAATGCGCAATATTTCCATGCCAAGCCCCTTGCTGGCATTATCGGTTGACCACATGCTGTCAGCACATGCCCGGGCCATATCATCCGGTGAAAGCTGGTCTGAACTCATGGCTTTCCCGTAAAATCAGGGGCCCGTTTTTCCATGAACGCGGTCACACCTTCCGCATAATCGGGACTGCGGCCAGCCTCTCGCTGCAGGTCACGTTCGAGATCAATCTGCTGGTCAAACGTGTTTGAGCTGGAGGCATTCAGTGCACGCTTCGCAAGTCCCAGCCCGAAGGTTGCTCCCTTGGCAAGCCTTTCAGCCAAAGCCGATGCTTCCCCTGCCAGCGCATCATCATCGACACACTTGTAGATCATGCCGATACGTTCCGCTTCTTCCGCCATCAGCGGTTCAGCCGTCATGATGAGGGCCTTTGCGCGCGCTTCACCAACAAGACGCGGCAAGTGCCATGTACCACCGCTATCGGGAATCAGTCCGATTTTGGAAAAGGCCTGAATGAATTTTGCTGACCGGGCGGCAAAAACGATGTCGCAATTCAGGGCAATGTTTGCACCAGCCCCCGCCGCTACGCCGTTAACGGCACAAACAACAGGCTTTTCGATGCTGCGGATCAGGCGAATCAACGGGTTGTAGAAGGTTTCTATCGTGTGGCTGAGATCGGGCGGGCCGTCCATCTTGCGCGGGTCCCTGTCGCCAAGGTCCTGGCCGGCACAAAATCCCCTGCCGGCACCGGTTAGCAGGATAGCCCGGCAAGTATCGTCATCCCGTGCTTCCTCCAATTGCGCCCGCAACAGCAGATGCATCTCGTCCGTGAACGCATTGAGGCTATCCGGGCGGTTGAGCGTCAGACGCACCACCCCGTCCAGTTTTTCAGTCAGTATGCTTGTCATGTTTCTCCCCGCTGATGCGGCATGAACCATATCGCGTTTCCCGGCAACTGCAACTCCTGCATTGCGATTCATGCATTGCCTTGAGGCCGCACATGGCATAAGCCGGAATGCTTCTGGAGAAAGGTGGCAAGTTTGGAACGAAAAACCCGGATTGATACCCTTGGGGCTGTCCTGCTGGTCACGATCATGATCACACTGGGTCTCAACCAGGTCGCCATAAAGGTCGTCAATGAAGCAATCAGCCCGCTCATGCAGGCCGGCTTGCGTTCCCTTTTTGCAATACCGTTGATGGCCGCATACATGGCAATCCGCGGCAAGCCATTTGACTGGTCATGGGCAATTCTTGTTCCGGGTATCGCCACCGGCATATGTTTTGCGGTCGAGTTTGCCCTGCTGTTTTCCGCCCTCGAACTGACGTCCGTCGGGCGTACAACCATCTTTTTCTACACAATGCCGTTCTGGGTAGCGCTTGGAGCACATTTTCTCATCCCGGGCGAACGGATGAGTGTCGTGAAATTCGCCGGTCTGGTGCTGGCCTGCGCCGGTGTCGCTGTCGCCCTTTATCCGCAGGGTGGCAATCCGCAAACTTCTTTCCTGGGTGATGTGATGGCATTGGTGGGTGCCATATTCTGGGCGGCAATTGCGCTGATAGCCAGAACCACCAGGCTTTCAACCGTCACCCCTGAACTCCAGCTGTTTTACCAGATTGTGGTCTCGGCAATCATTCTCGTTCCGGCCGCAATTTTTATCGGACAGGGCTTTCGTGACCCGACCCTGATGCACTGGTCCATTCTGGCATTGCAAGTCGTTGTTGTTGTCTGCATCAGCTTCGTGACCTGGTTCTGGATCCTCTCCGTTTACCCGGCTTCCGACATGGCATCCTTCGGCTTTCTGTCACCGCTGTTCGGCGTATTGTTCGGCTGGTTGTTTCTGGGAGAAACCATAACCTGGACAATCGTCGCAGCACTGGTTCTGGTTGCTGTCGGAATTGTGCTGGTCAACCGCAGGCCAAGACCCCATCCCTGATGCGTCCCGTTTTCCGGCATGACAAATCCGGATACTTGTGGAACCTTTGAGCGGGTTTTCTTGTTGTAAGGACAGGAAAACGCCATGAAAAAACGCAACGATTACATTTTTATAGCCGCTATTGTGACCTTTCTCGCTTCTGCTGCCTTGTCCATGTACATGCAGAATACAGAGGCTGAGGCAAACCAGATGCGCCAGACGATAGCTGCACCCTGCAGTGCCCAGTCCTGGCCTGATCTGTCACAACGATGCATCGAAGGGGCTGACAAGGCTGAAGTTCGCCAGGTGAGTTTGTACGATTAAGGACAAATTCGGACTGGTGCCGAAAACCTGAAGCACATGCCTGTTTGATATGTTAACAAGGGGAGTTACTGAGTCCCTTGTCCATGTCCTTACTGTTGAACATCCTGCATTTTATCGCCCGTTATGGCCGCGTGTTCATTCTCACCGGCCTGATAGCGGGTATTTTTGTACCCGGTGTTGCGACCACTGTCCGCCCCTATGTTGGCCATGTCGTGGCCGTATTGCTGTTTCTGGGCGCCTTGCGAATTGATCCTTCAGAAGTGTTCGGCAACCTGAAGGGCCTGCGTTCAATATTCCTGTTCATTCTGTTCTTCCAGATTGCCCTGCCCTGCCTGATGGCAATCGGCTTCGTGTCAGCAGGCATTTCATCACCTCTTGCAGTGGCTCTGGTACTGTGTTTCTCCGCATCTCCCATTTCCGCAATGCCCAGCCTGACAATCATGATGGGCCATCGGCCCGGTCCTGCATTGCGCCTCCTGTTTGTTTCCACGGCACTGTTGCCACTGACCATTTTCCCTGCCTTTACGATCATGCCCGCCTTTGGGGATCCGGCAGAAGTCGCATCCGTTGCTTTCCGGCTGTTCATCGTCATCTTCGTCGCATCGGGTGCCGGCCTGCTGATCAGGCGTTTCATGCTTCCCCGCCTCGGCGACAGTGGTCGCCAGACCGTGGACGGCTTGTCGGCAATTGCCATGGCCACGATTGTATCAGGCCTGATGACCGGATTTCTGGACGCGGCTGCAAACAATGTTCTCGAAATTGCAATCATGCTGACTGCTGCATTCGTTTCCAATTTCGGAATGCAGATAATGGCCTGGTACCTGTTTGGGATTTCGAGCATTCGGGAAGCGCTCGGCAATGGCCGCGCCGCATTCGCCCTTGCAGCAGGAAACCGGAACAACTCGATATTCCTGGCAGCCCTGCCCCTGGCTGTCACAGACCCCATTCTGCTGTTTATTGCCAGTTACCAGCTGCCCATGTTCCTGACACCCCTCGTTCTCGGCTGGATGTATGGCAAACCGGATGAGACGCCGGAGATTGAACCGGTCAGCCCCGGGGGGCGGGCAGATGTATCGTGAAGCGCTCGCGTATCCTTGCATCCGTATCGGGGTCGATGTGGAATGGTCCGGAACCGTCCAGAATTGACCGTTTCCGCTCAATGGCTTTGACGATCAGTTCCGGTTTGCCGATCTCCGCCCATTCCTTGGGTGATGTCCGGTCAGCAAGTGTGGGATAGACATATTCCGTCTGCATCAGTGACAGGGTCTGCTCATGTCCGAGATAATGACCCGGCCCGCCAAGACATACGCTGCGCATTGCTTCAAGTGACACGCTGTCCTCGGTTACCTCGATGCCTTTCACACAACGCTGAACCTGCCCGAGCAAATCATCGCCAAGAATGAGGGATTCCAGACAAAAGCCCAGAAGTGAAGCATGCATGCCAACACTTTCATAAACCATGTTCAGGCCCGAAAGGCCGGCCATGACGTTGGAAATTCCCTGCTCCCAGCCTGCCTGCATGTCCGGCATTTTTGAATCTGCAATGCCCGCTGCTGCACCACCTGGCAAATCATAGAACTGGTGCATTTGCGCGCATCCGGCACTCAGCAGGGCCTGCTCGCCCGAACCACCCGACATCGCACCTGTCCGCAGGTCGGAGACAAACGGCCACGTACCGAAAATTGCCGGATGCCCCGGTTTGAGAGCATTGACATACACAAGACCGGCGAGGCACTCGGCCACGGCCTGTACGATGGAGGTGGCAAGGGGAGCCGGTGCTGTTGCCCCTGCCTGCCCCGCAGAAAGCAGGAGAACCGGCATGCCGCCGAGAACGCATTCCTCCATCACCCGGCAGGATTCGGTTGCAAACTTCATGGGCGGCACCACGAAGCAGTTCGAATTGGAAACGAACGGCCTTGCTCGCCATGCTTCCTCGCTTCCGGCGATCATGTGCAGCAATTCAAGGCAGGGGCGTGCATAGTCCGGATCAAAAATGCTGGTGCCGACATGTTTCATTGTGCCCGCACACGAAGCGTAAACGGTATTCACATCCAGTTCGAGATTGTCGGCAATGTCCCGGGCAACCATTGTGCGCTGGAAAAAATGCACATTGTCCAGCTGGTCGGTTATGCGCGCGGAATCATATAGATCCTGAAGGGTGGATTCCCGGTAATCATTGTTCTCGATATCAACAATATGGACCGCTGCACCGGCCGTTCCAAAATGAACGCGGTTTCCGGACAACTGGAGATCATGTTTCGGGTCGCGAGCATGAAGCGTGATATCCCGCGCTGCAATCGCCAGTACATCCTCGACAAGCGAACGGGGAAACCGCAACCGCCCATCTTCTCCATGAACCGCACCGGCCTCGGTCATGACGGCAATACCCGATTCCGGTGCATCGCCAAGACCGATATTCTGCAGCGCATCCAGCGCAGCTTCATGGATACGCTGCACAGCCGCTTCGGTCAGTGGTTTGTACTGTCCGCCAACCAGACCGGCATGTATCGGCCGCAATTCCTCGGAAAGCTTTTGTGAACGGAGCGCCACCCGGGCATTCCTCCCGCCTGCACGCCTGCCGGATTTCACCGTTTCTTCTGCCATTTTCCCCTCCCTCCCCGGATGGAAAAATTGATCGGAAACGCAAGATTGAACCCGGTTGAAACGGCTCGCAATCTTGATTTGCGAAGTCGAATGTCGCTTTTCACCACCGAAACTGTCGTCATCTGAATTTTCGGTGATTGGACAGCGGATTGGCACTACGACAAACTCCTGCTTGTCACACCCCCTGACAGCTTGATACAGGTAACACATGACACAACCATCGACTGCCAGCCCCTCAATCATCGATCCGTTTGGAAGAATGGTTGAGTATTTACGCGTTTCCGTAACAGACCGTTGCGATTTCCGCTGTGTTTACTGCATGGCGGAAGACATGACCTTCTTGCCGAAAAAGGAACTCCTGACGCTGGAGGAACTTGAACGGCTTTGTGCAGTATTCGTGGAAAAAGGCGTCCGCAAGCTCCGCCTGACCGGTGGTGAGCCGCTGGTGCGCCGCGGGGTAATGGGACTGATCCGCAATCTGGGAAAAATGCTTGATGGCGGCGGCCTTGATGAACTGACCCTGACCACCAACGGCTCGCAACTGGCCCGCTATTCCGGCGAACTGGTCGATGCCGGTGTACGCCGCATCAATGTATCCATTGATACGCTCGATGAAGAAAAATTTGCCAGGATCACCCGGTGGGGCCGCCTGCCGCAGGTCATGGCCGGCCTCGAGAGCGCCAGAAAGGCAGGTCTTGCCATCAAGATCAATGCCGTTGCCCTGAAAGGCGTGAACGAGCACGAGATCGAGGACATGATGAAATGGGCTCACGGACAAGGGTTTGACTTTACCCTGATCGAGACCATGCCGCTTGGCGAAATCGATGAAGACCGGACAGACCAGTATCTGCCGCTTTCCACGGTACGTAGCCGCTTGGAAGAGAAATATTCATTGCTGGACATCCCGTACAAAACCGGCGGGCCAGCCCGTTATGTGAAGGTTTCTGAAACCGGTGGTCGTCTCGGCTTTATCACCCCAATGACCCACAATTTCTGCGAAAGCTGCAATCGCGTTCGGCTGACATGTACAGGGACACTGTACATGTGTCTCGGACAGGATGATGCAGCAGACCTGCGCGCACCCCTGCGCCAGTCGGAAGCCAATGATCTGGTAAGCCAGGCAATTGATGAAGCCATTGCCAGAAAGCCAAAGGGTCATGATTTTATCATCGGACGCGATTCCACGCCGTCCGTTTCCCGTCACATGAGTACAACTGGAGGCTGACTTGACCGTCACCGTTTCTGTCGAAGCACCACTTGCCATCGTGCAGGTGGACAATCCGCCCGTGAATGCCCTATCCCATGCCGTCAGGGAAGGCCTGATGAATGCCGTGCGCGAAATCGAGAGCAATGATGCAGTCAAGGCTGCAGTCCTTCTGTGCAAGGGACGTACCTTCATCGCAGGTGCGGATATCCGGGAATTCGGCCAGCCCCCGAAGGAACCCCATCTTCCGGACGTCATCAATGCGATTGAGGCATGCAGTAAGCCCTGGACAGCGGCCATTCACGGCACAGCGCTCGGCGGCGGCTGCGAGGTTGCACTTGGTTGCCACCACCGGGTAGCCGTGCCAGACGCCAGGCTTGGTTTGCCGGAAGTCAATCTCGGCCTCATTCCCGGCGCAGGCGGCACCGTTCGCCTGCCACGGGTCATCGGCGTTGATGCGGCACTCGACATGATCACCTCAGGCAAACCCGTCGGGGCACAAAAAGCACTTGAAATGGGTCTGGTTGACGCCCTTTCAGGCAATGATGACCTTGAGGCATTCGCCAGAAACCATGCCCGGCAGACCATAGACAGCAGTGTCGCGAGTGATCGCCCGGCGTTTCCGCCCGCTGAATGGAATGACGAAAAGTGGGAAGAGGCGATCGGAGCCATTCGCAAGAAAGCGCGGGGGCAGCAGTCACCGGTCGAGGCGGCTCTTGCTGTTCGCGATGCCTGTACCCTTTCGCTGGAAGACGCACAGCGGGCCGAACGCGAACGCTTCGTGAAACTGCGCGACGGCGACCAGTCAAAAGCCCTGCGCCATGTTTTCTTTGCAGAACGACAGACCGCAAAGATTGACGAACTCAAGGACATTGCCCCCCTCGAGATCAAGGCAGCCGGCATCATTGGCGGCGGCACAATGGGCGCCGGTATCGCCGCTTCCATGTTGCTGGCAGGGATCCCGGTTACAATGGTTGAACGGGACGATGAAGCCGCCGATGCCGGAAAGGGCCGCGTCTTCAAAACCCTTGAGGCAAGTCACAAGCGCGGTTTGATCAGCGACGAGAAGCTCGAAAACCTGAAAGAGGCATTCACCGCATCAAGCGACTATGCAAGCCTGGCGGATGCAGACCTTGTTGTGGAAGCGGTTTTTGAAGACATGGCCGTCAAGAAACAGGTATTTGACGCGCTGGAGAAACATTGCAGGGCGGATGCAATTCTGGCCACCAACACATCCTATCTTGATGTAAACGAGATCGCTGCCACCGCCGAAAAGCCCGAGCGGGTTATCGGGCTGCACTTCTTCTCTCCGGCCCACATAATGAAGCTGCTTGAAATCATCCGCACAGATACCGTTTCCGCCGAAACTCTGGCCACCGGCTTTGCCCTGGCCAAACGGATGCGCAAGATACCGGTCCTCGCAGGGGTCTGCGACGGCTTTATCGGCAACCGGATCCTCGCCTCATACCGCAAGCAGTGTGACTACATGCTTGAAGATGGCGCCAGTCCCGCAGAAATCGACAGCGCCATGCGCAATTTCGGCATGGCAATGGGCCCCTTCGAGATGCAGGACATGGCCGGCCTCGACATAGGCTGGGCCAACAGGAAACGCCTGGCACCCAATCGTGATCCGAACGAGCGCTATGTTAAAATCGCTGATCGTCTCTGCGAACTGGGCCGTTTCGGACAGAAAACGGGCAAGGGCTGGTATCTCTACGAAGAGGGAAGCCGCAAGGGAAAACCTGATCCCGATGTTGCCGCGATTATTGATGAAGAGCGCGCAAAGGCCGGTATTTCGCCACGCTCTTTCACCGAGGAAGAAATCCAGAACAGGATACTTCAGGCAATGACAACAGAAGGCAAGAACATACTGGCTGAAGGGATCGCGCGCACAGCCGCCGATATCGACATGGTAATGATCCTCGGCTATGGCTTCCCGCGCTGGCGGGGTGGCCCAATGTTTGCCGGAGGCGTTAAAGATCAATAATTAACCTGATTTCTAGTAATTGGCCAAAATACCCCGATTAACCGGATTTATGGTAATTGACACTTTGATCAGGAAACATGCAGGATAATTTCACGGGAATGCGCCGAATTCCTGTGTTCAAACAAATAGATACCTTGCCATCTCCCCAGCACCATCCGGCCTTCTGAAACCGGAATAGAGAGGGAAACCTGCGTCAATGCAGCCTTGATATGGGCAGGCATGTCATCAGGCCCTTCATAGGTATGGGTAATATAGTCCATTGAAGGGTCTGTTGTCGGAGGAACGAGCCGGGCAAAGAAGTTTTTCAGGTCTGTCTGCACTTCCGGATCGGCATTTTCCTGGATCAGCAGCGAACAGGAAGTGTGTCGCACATAAATCGTGCAAAGGCCGGTACTGATGCCTGCCTCACCAACGAACCGCTCTGCCTGCTTGGTAAACTCGTACAAGCCCTGGCCGGAAGTGGCTATGGCAAGGGTTGTTTGCTTGGCCGTCACGTCTCTTTATCCGAACAACCGGTCACCCTGTTCCTTGATCATCTGCTTTGCTTTTCGCATTGCGATTTCAGAAGCATCTTCTGCTGATGAGCACATGTCTGCGCGGATCAGTTTGTGGGTCTTTTCCTCGCCATTCAACTCACGGCTGATTTCGGCACATACCCGGTATTGCCCACCTTCCTGCATTTTGATGCTGCGAATCCGGTATCCCTCATAGACCACTGCCTCAATGGTATCGTCTCCACTCTTTTCGCTCGCGCCACCGCCAAACAGTTTACTGAAAAACGACATGATCAATCCACTCCCGTCCATTGGCAGCATCCATACCGGGCTGTGCCAGGTTGATAAGCTTTCAGATTTTCATCAGGCAATCTTCTTTTGATGCCCGACTTCCGTCCTGTCACCTGAATAGCAAAAAACAGGCCGCCCCAAAAGGGCGGCCCCGCTGTTCCGGCAAGGTGCCAAGAGGCCAGCGTATTACGCCAACGGTTCAGGCGGGCACATGATCGCCATAGGCTTCAAGAAACTCGGGCGCCGGCGGAATGGGCTTGATGACATCAATCAACACCCCATTCGGATCTTGCGTGATAAAATGGCGCTGGCCGAACGCTTCGTCCCGCAAAGCCAGCAGCACAGGCAAGCCGGCCTTGCTGACCCTGTCATATTCACCATCAACATCTTCCACTTCAAAGTTCAGGATGAGGCCTCCAACCGTCGCTCCCTGCCCTGCTTGCGGGATTGTGCTGTGATCGTGCTGCAGAACAGCAAGATTGACGGTCTCGTCCTCGCTTGACTGCAGATGCACGTACCAATCGCTTTCAAAGACCCGCTTGAACCGGAAATTATCAACATAAAAGGCACTGGTGCCCTCCACATCCTTCGTCTGGATAACGGGATAATACTGCGTACATTTCATGACTTGCTCTCTCCTTTGCAATAACATACACATTGTATGTAAATATCAATTAACATACAGGCTGTATGTATGCAAATGAAAAATTCAGGCAGACGTTCAAATACGGAACGCACGCGCGAAACCAGGGCAACGCTTGTGAAAGCGGCAAGAAAGCTGTTCGTCGACAAGGGATATGCCGAAACCTCGACCCCGGAGATTGTTCGCGCAGCAGGCATTACCCGCGGCGCGCTCTACCATCACTTTACAGACAAGCAGGACCTGTTCCGTGCCGTGGTCGAGGCGGAGTTTGCTGCAGTGGCAGAAGAAATCGGCAAGGCCGCCATATCACAGGACAAAACGGCAATTGACATGCTGGTGGCCGGAAGCTGCATTTTTCTGGACTGCATGCTCGACAGGGGGAGGGTGAGACTGATGCTGCTTGATGGCCCGGCCGTACTCGGAGCGGATGAAATCGGCCAGCTGGACATGCAAACAACATCGAGGGAATTGCAGGTCGGCCTCAGTCACGCCATGGACGCAGGCGAGTTTCGCAAACTCCCCCTTGATGCACTCACATCCCAACTCTCTGCCATGTTCGACCGCGCAGCATTGCGCATTTCGGAAGGCGAAAGCCGGGAAGACCATCTGAGGATTTTCGAAGCGGTGTTTAAAGCGCTCCAGGCATGAAAAGACCGCCTGACAAATGAAAACGGCGGAACCTGATGAGGCCCCGCCGTTCAAACTCCAAGGCAAATGCGCCCGTTTAACTGTCGAGGAAGCTTCTCAGCTTGCGGCTTCTGCTCGGGTGTTTCAGTTTGCGCAAGGCCTTTGCCTCAATCTGGCGAATACGCTCACGTGTCACGCTGAACTGCTGCCCCACTTCCTCAAGCGTATGGTCAGTGTTCATGCCAATGCCGAACCGCATCCGCAACACACGCTCCTCGCGTGGTGTAAGGGAGGCAAGAACACGTGTTGTCGTCTCACGCAGGTTTGCCTGAATTGCCGCATCAATCGGAAGCACAGCATTCTTGTCCTCGATGAAATCACCGAGATGGGAATCTTCTTCATCACCAATGGGCGTTTCAAGCGAGATCGGCTCTTTTGCGATTTTCAGAACCTTGCGCACTTTTTCAAGCGGCATGGCCAGTTTCTCGGAGAGTTCTTCCGGCGTTGGTTCACGGCCAATCTCGTGCAGCATCTGGCGTGAGGTACGCACGATCTTGTTGATTGTCTCGATCATGTGAACCGGAATACGGATGGTCCGCGCCTGGTCCGCAATCGAACGTGTAATGGCCTGACGGATCCACCATGTCGCGTAAGTCGAGAACTTGTATCCCCGGCGATACTCGAATTTGTCGACCGCCTTCATCAGGCCGATATTGCCTTCCTGGATAAGGTCAAGGAACTGAAGGCCACGGTTCGTGTATTTCTTTGCAATGGAAATAACGAGACGCAGGTTTGCTTCCACCATTTCCTTCTTGGCCTGGCGTGCTTCACGCTGGCCTTTCTGCACTTTGTGAACAATCCGGCGGAATTCGGTTGGCTGAAGCCCGGTCTCTCCGGCAAGTGCCTGGATCTCTCCACGAATTTCCTTGATCGTTCCGTTCTCGGCCTTGTTGAATTCCTTCCAGCCCTTGGCCGAAAGGTTGGCAATCCGCCGGATCCAGTTCGGATCAAGCTCGGAACCCATGTATTCCTCAAGAAACGCTTCACGCGGCACACCATGGGCCTCGGCAAGGCGCATCAACCGGCCTTCAAGCGCCAGCAGGTTCTTGTTGATTGCATAAAGCTGCTCGACAAGTGCCTCGATCCGGTTGTTGTTGAGAGAAAGGGACTTCACCGCCTTCACGATGTTGTCGTGCAATTCCTTGTAGCGCTTCTCTTGGGCGGGCGAGAGTGTCTTGTTGCCAAGCGCCTTTTCCACCAGCTGGTCCTGAAGCCTGCGCAACTTCTTGTAATCATTGGCGATCAGGTTGAGCGTATCAAAAATCTGTGGCTTGAGTTCTGCTTCCATGGCAGCAAGCGACAGGCTTGCTTCCATTTCGTCATCATCCTCATCATCGTCTTCCTGCCCTTCCAGCACTTCGCCGGTAACCGGGTCGACCTGCTTTTCTGGTTTCTTTTCCTCTTCGGCAGGCTTTTGCACCTCAGGCTGGACCGCAGGGGTCTGGACCTGCTTGGCCTCGGGACCGGCATAGGTCGCCTCAAGGTCGATAATGTCACGAAGCAGGATGTTGCCTTCGTTGAGTTCGTCACGCCAGATAATCAGCGCCTGGAAGGTCAGCGGGTTTTCGCACAATCCGGCAATCATGGTTTCGCGGCCGGCCTCTATGCGCTTGGCAATCGCGATTTCCCCTTCCCGGGAAAGCAATTCAACCGTACCCATCTCACGCAGATACATGCGAACCGGATCATCCGTGCGATCTGTTGGTTCGCGCTTTTTGGTTGTTGTAACGGACTTGCCGGTTGTCTCGACCAGGTCACCACCTTCGACTTCGTCATCAACCTCGTCTTCATCAACGACGTTGATGCCCATGTCTGAAAGCATGGCCATGATGTCCTCGATCTGCTCGGAAGACACTTCTTCGGAGGGCAGCACTGCATTGAGGGCGTCTGTGGTGACATAACCCTGCTTCTTTGCAGCCTTGATCATTTTCTTGACGGCGGCATCGCTCAGGTCAAGAACCGGGCGGTCCTGGTTGTCATTGGATTTGTCGTCCGTTTTGGCAGACACTTCTTTTTCTTTGGCTTTGGTCGCCATATGGCTAACGCCTCCATCGGCTTTGCTGTTGAAAAGCCGCATTTTTCAACTGTTTCAGCAAGACAGGACCCTGGAAAGTCGGCATTTGTACCGACGATTGCGAATCACGTCTCATCAATCAATAATTCCGCGATAGCCCCATCGTGGTTAACCGACAATTAACCTGTTCATTTTCCAGAAGAATTCCCGACAGCAGGAAATCTTCAGAAAATCTGGCACTCACCGGGCGGAATTGAGTTTATTGTTCCATCCCGACTGATTCCGTCTTGCGGCGCAAAGGTCAAGAGACTCTTTGATGGCAAATTGCGGTAAAAACGCAAAAATCGCGGTCAAAAACCACGCGCAGGCCTCCCCGAGGAAAGCCCGAAGCCGTCAATCAATGCCTCAACCCCGTCCGCACGGGTCAGCTCTTGTTGTATTTGCAGCAGTCTTTCGAGATTTTCCTGGCTGTCATTTTCGGCCAGCGCGCGCTCTGCTGTCTTGAGTTCCCTATGTAGGGTCTGGTTTTTGAGATGCAAGACATGTGCCTGATTCCAGCCGTCCCGTGCATCTTCAAAAGCCGCTGGTGGCAATAACTGCCACAAACGGTTGATTGCCAATTGCTTTCCTATTCTCGTCAAAGCCTCCTCAAGCCCGTGCCTGACGACATGGTCATGTATGACTTCCCTGTCCGGATAATCGCCCTCGCCTTCCCACGTCGCAAAACAATCGAGCAACACCGATTGCAGTGACCGGGCCTCACTGCTTTCAAGATGGAGAGAGGATATTTCCTCAAAAAACTCGACACACAGGGCCGGGTGATAGAGTGCCCCGCCTATCAGGGCCGCTTCACGCAGGGGCATTCCTGCATGGCCACGTTTGACCAGCTTGCTGGACAGCAGCGAAGGGCTCGCTGAAAACCGTCTTGCCCCCGGCATTTGGGCCGTGCGGGATGAGCCCTGCCGACCACCCCTTGCCGGATATCCATTGCCGGAATTTCGTGCACGATCATTGCTGTTGCTAGCCTGGTTTCCACCCGGATTGAAATAGGCATCAAGCCTCGACTTGATGTCCTGTCCGTAATGGTGCCGCACGCTTTCATCGCGCACCTGGTTTACCAGGCCGCGCAAGCGGGCCTGCAATTCCGCCCGGCGTTCCGGAGTGTCGTGAATGCCTGTTGCAATTTCACGGTTCCACAACATTTCAGCCAGAGGAATAGCACCCTTCAGCACGTCACGCATCGCTTCGGCACCTGCCTCCTTCAGCAAGTCGTCAGGGTCCATGCCTTCCGGCAACATCGCAAACCGGACGGATATGCCCGGCTTGAGAAGCGGCAAAACCAGATCGACAACCCGGTGCGCAGCCTTGAGCCCGGCACCATCGCCGTCAAAACACAGCACCGGCTCGCTGTGCATTCGCCACAGCAATTCCATCTGGCGTTCCGTCAGGGCGGTCCCGAGCGGAGCGACGGCATTGTGAAAACCGAAAGCATGAAGCGCGATGACGTCCATGTATCCTTCACACGCAATGACCTGGTGCTGCTCGTAGGCAGGCTTGCGGGCCCGGGCAAAATTGTAGAGCACATTGGACTTGTGAAAGAGTTCGGTTTCGGGGGAGTTGAGATACTTCGCCAGTGCATCATCGGAAAGTGCGCGCCCGCCAAAAGCAATCACGCGGCCTTTCGCATCAGGAATGGGAAACATCACCCTTCCGCGAAACCGGTCATATGAAAGAGCGTCCCCGTCCCGGGTGGCGGTCAGTCCGCAAGCCTCCATCTGGGCAGGTTCCACCCCTTTCCCGGCAAGGTATTGCTTCAGGGCGTTACGGCTGTCCGGCGCAAACCCGATACGGAATTCTTCCTGTATTGCCGGAGCAAGCCCGCGATCACGCAGATATGCCCGGGCTTGTGCACCCACAGCCTCGTGCAATTGCGTCCGGAAAAACTCCGCCGCCATTTCCATGACATCATAAAGCGTCTTGCGCTTTTCCTCCCGCTCCTGCTCGCGGCGGTCCATGACAGGCATTGGCAAACCCGCTTGCGCTGCAAGAAGTTCAACCGCTTCGGGAAAACTCAACCCGTCCAGTTCCGTCAGAAACCGGAAATGGTCTCCCGAAACCCCGCAGCCAAAACAGTGGTACCGCCCCTTCTGGTCCTCGCAATGGAAGCTGGGGGTTTTTTCCCCGTGAAACGGGCAGCAGGCCCAATAATCGCCCCTTGCCGCATTGGTTTTGCGCTTGTCGAACTGCACGCGCATGCCGACAACCTCGGAAATCGGTATCCGGTCACGAATGTCATCAAGGAAACGGTCAGGAAAGCGCATGGCCCATATGTAATCGTTCGCCGGGCATTGCGCCATCATTTCGCGAACAAGTTTTCGGGGAAGGTGTGTGGATAACCCGGATTGTTGTTTGTGCGCATCAGCTTCCGGTCAAACCGAAAACTTCGGCCATGCCTGCTTTCTTCACCTGTATCCCGCAGGGGAAACATGATAAGGGGTGGCAGACTCACGCGTTCTGGCAGGGTAATTGTGAAAAGCACGGAAGTCTTCAACATTATTCTCATCAAGGCCACCCGCTACGATGAAGAAGGATACCCCATACACTGGGCAAGAAGCTGGGTACCGGCCAACTCGCTTGCCTGCATGTACGGTATTGCCGAAGATTGCAGCGACCGGCAGGTTCTTGGCAAGAATGTCGAGATACGCATCACAACAATCGACGAGATAACCGAGCGGGTAAACCATTCGAAACTGCTGAAACGCATTCGCAAGGATGGCGGAAAGGCACTGATTGCCCTTGTCGGCGTCCAGTCCAACCAGTTTCCCCGCTCCATGCACATAGCCGACAAGTTTCTGGCTGCCGATATTCCGGTCTGCATTGGCGGATTTCATGTATCCGGCTGCTATCGCATGCTTGACGAAATGCCGGTGGAGATGAAAGAGGCCCGGGACAAGGGTATCGGGCTTTTCATTGGCGAAGCGGAAAACGGTGCTTTTGACGAAGTGTTGTGCGACGCGCATGCAGGCACGCTCAAACCGGTCTATGACCATTCGGCCAACTTGCCGGAAATAGAAAACGCCACAATCCCCAAACTGCCTGCCACAGCCATGAAAAACGAGATTTATGCAAGTTTCGATGTGGGGCGGGGCTGTCCGTTTGAATGTTCTTTCTGCTGCATCATCAATGTGCAGGGCAGAACCAGCCGCTTCCGGGGCATTGAAGCGCTTGAAAAGATCATTCGCCATTATGAAAGCATTGGCGTTCACCGGTTTTTCATCACCGATGACAATTTCGCCCGAAACAGGAATTGGGAAGCAATTCTCGATCACCTGATCCATCTTCGTGAAAACGAGAAAATGGATTTCTCGATGATCATTCAGGTGGACACGCTTTGCCACAAGATACCGGGTTTCATTGAAAAATGTGCCCGTGCGGGCGTCAACCAGGCATTTATCGGCCTTGAAAACATCAACCCCGACAACCTGGCAGCCTCGAAGAAGCGGCAGAACAAGATCACCGACTACCGCGACATGATGCTGGCCTGGAAAAAATACCACACAATCCTGTATGGCGGCTACATTATCGGGTTCCCCAACGACACCCGGGAATCCGTTCTTCGTGATGTGGAAATCATCAAGCGGGAATTGCCCATAGACATACTGAACCTGACCATCCTGACACCCCTGCCCGGCTCGGAAGACCACAAACGGGCGCTGGCACGCGGCGACTGGATGGACCCGGACCTGAACAAGTACGATCTTACCCACCGGGTCTTCCACCACCCGAACATCAGCGATGCAGAGTTCGACCATCTGTATGAGGAAGTCGGCAAGAGTTTCTATTCGCTGGAACATTGCAAAACCATCATGAAGCGCGCCGCTGCGCTTGGTAGCGATCGCCGTTACATGACCGCCGGACGGCTTCTCCAGTTCGGCTACCAGACGCGATTTACCCGCATTGCAGCGCTCGATGTCGGCGTATTGCGAAAGCGCTACCGCAAGGACCGCCGTCCCGGAATACCCCTGGAAAACCCGGCCCGTTTTTACCCCCGGGTTATCTGGTCAGCCCTGTCGGAAATGGTGAAGATCACGGCAAGCTGGTTCTATTTCAAACACCTGGCCAAAAACATTTTTGCCGACCCCCGCAAGCAGGAATATACCGACCTGGCAATCCAGCCGGCAGGATCTGACGAATACGACCGGCTTGGACTTTACCAATCAACCCGGGGCGGTACGGAAGCGGTTGAGAAATATCGCCGCCAGCGCGAAATCATCAAGGCCGCAACCGCCGCGGAATAGCCGCCACAAAAAGAAAGTCTGACCGTTCAGCTCGGCACATTGCCAAGCGGCGCTGGTGGCACGGGCGCGCGTCCGCCGATGGTTTGCAGGATCACCGCAGCCAGAACAACGACACCGCCGATAACCACATTGACTGTCGTTGTTTCACCCAGAAAAGCCCAAACCCATATTGGCCCCAACACGCTTTCCAGCAGAACAAGAACACTGACCTCGGACGACGGGAGATGTGTCGCGGCTAGGGTAACACAGGCAATGCCTAGCCCAATGGTGAACGCCCCCATGAAAAGGCTCAGGCCAAGATCCCAGGAACCGATAGCAAGTGTCGAACCAAGCCCTATAACCAGGGCGACATTCATCAGGCAGGCAAAAGTGCCACCCAGGAACGTTCCACCCAATGGCTCTTCCCGCCCAAGATAGCGGATGGCAACCAGCATGCCGGCAAAACAGAAAGCGGAAATCAGGGCAAACATGTTTCCGGTTGTTCCGCCGGTTTCAAACCCGTCTGCAACCATGATCGCGACACCGAAAATCGCCAGAACAAGCGCCATCCAGGTCACCTTTGAAGGGCGTTCACGCAGAACGATCCAGGCAAGCATTGCCGCAAAGACTGGGGACGAGGAAAGCAGGAACAGGGCACTGGCAATGCTGGTGTTCAGCAACGCATATACGTAGAAACTGAAGGCAATGCCAAGCAGCAGACCGATCAGGACAGAACCCCGGTCAATCGATCCGAGAAATGCCAGGAACCCCACTCTTCGGCGAATGCATGCAAAAACAGCGACCATTGCAGCAAGGGAAACCGAACGGTAGACCATGATCTGGAACGCATCGGCATTCTCGATCAGGCGCAACAACAACCCGACGAAACTCATCAGGGTCGCTCCGGCCAAAACCAGAAAAATCGCTCTTGCACGCGTCAAGGATCACCTCCCCGGAAGCTCAGGCCTTGCGGCTCGCCGACCCCTGAAACAGTGTTGTCGACATTGCCCTACGCACCCAGCCTTGATTTCACCATCGGCCCGACTACCCCCATGTCCAGTTGGCCCCGGTACCGTTCCTTGAGAACACCCATGACCTTGCCCATGTCACGAAGCGAGGCCGCCCCCGTTTCGCTGATAGCCTGGTCAACGGCCTTCTCCGATTCTTCCGCAGAAAGCTGGCGCGGCAGAAACTCTCGAATGATCTCGATTTCCTCAAGCTCCTGTTGCTCCAGTTCGCTGCGCCCGGCCTCACGATACATTTTCGAAGATTCCTCGCGCTGCTTCACCATCTTGGTGAGAATATCAAGCACCTCATCCTCGTCTGCCTTGTCCTTGCCCTTGCCGCGCAAGGCAATATCCCGCTCCTTGATCGCTGCGTTGACAAGGCGAAGTGTGGCCGTTCGGCGCGTGTCCTTGTCCTTCATGGCCTGCTTCATCTGCTCGGTGATTTTATCGCGCATGGTAGCTCCGGATTTTTCCCAAGCCGGGAACTTAGCGCCTTAGCGACCCCGAAGCAACGGTGGAAACCTCGCCAAGTTCATGATTCTATTGAATTATATATATTTCTCAAATGGTTGACCCTGTCAGGGCCATCCACTATTTTCCGCTAATAACCTGTAATCAAGCCACCCTTCGAAGCCGGGCAAGCCCGCGGCGCAACGGAACGCGACCCCATGACCAACACTACCGCACCATGGACCCGGGAAACCCCGACAGCAATCATCGTACTGGCCGACGGTACTGTCATAGAAGGCAAGGGATGCGGAGCCACCGGCAACGCCGTTGCCGAGATCTGCTTCAACACGGCAATTACCGGATATCAGGAAATCCTCACAGACCCCTCCTATGCGGGCCAGGTGATAACCTTCACCTTCCCCCATATCGGAAATGTCGGCGCCAATGACGAAGATCTCGAAACGCTTCAGGCCGACGATCCGAAAGCGGCTATCGGGGCGGTTTTCAAGGCCGACATGACCAACCCGTCAAACTATCGTTCTGCCGGACATCTCGACCAGTGGCTGAAATCCCGTGGCATCATTGGCCTGTGCGGCATTGATACCCGTGCACTGACAGCCCTGATCCGCGACAAGGGATTGGCGAATTGTGTCATCGCCCACAACCCCGATGGCAAGTTTGACATTCCGGCATTGAAGGAACAGGCTGCCCAATGGTCCGGTCTGGAAGGTCTTGACCTCGCGAAAGTCGTTGGCCACGGCCAGAAACAGGCCTGGACCCAGACACCCTGGGTGTGGAACGATGGATATGGCGAAGGCAAGGACCCTGAATACCATATTGTAGCGATTGATTTCGGCATCAAGCGCAATATCCTGAGGCTGATGGCAGGACTTGGCTGCCGCATCACGATCGTCCCTGCGACGACTTCTGCCGAGGATGTGCTGGCGCTAGGTCCGGACGGCGTATTCCTGTCCAACGGGCCGGGTGATCCCGCAGCCACTGGCGAATATTCAGTCAAGGCAATCCAGGGCATTCTGGAAAGTGGCATCCCGGTATTCGGCATATGTCTCGGCCACCAGATGCTGGCACTCGCACTGGGCGCCAAAACCGTGAAAATGCATCAGGGCCATCACGGCGCCAACCACCCGGTCAAGGACCATACCACCGGCAAGGTGGAAATCGTTTCGATGAATCACGGCTTTGCCGTTGACAGCCAGAGCCTGCCTGAGGGCGTAACGGAAACCCATGTATCGCTTTTCGATGGTTCGAATTGCGGCCTTGCGGTGGACGGCAAGCCCGTCTTTTCCGTACAACACCACCCGGAAGCCTCCCCCGGCCCGCAGGACAGCCATTACCTGTTCAAGCGGTTCCTCGATCTGGTTCGCGAACACAAGGGCGCAACAACACCGGCGTAACGCAGAGAACCGTCTATTGCAGCTTGTCCATGCTCCGGAACACCTGTTTGGCAATAAGCAGCGGTTCGGCAGATTTCTGGATTTGCGAGACGATCCAGCCGCCTTCAATGGTGGTTAGCACAGCCCGGAACACCTCAGTGTAACGTTTCAGCTCATCCTGATCCGGGGAAAACGGCTCCAACTGCTCCACCATCCGCTGAACCCATCCACGAAGAACGGTATCGGCCCGCTTCCGGATTTCACCATCTTCCCGCGTCAGTTCCACCGAAAAGGACGTTACCGGGCAGCCGAGTGAAAACTTCTCACTCGCGGCAAGCTCCACAATATCGTCAATAACGGCATCAACAGCCGCTTCAACGGTTCCTGCATTTTCGAAAGCATTGTCGATCAGCCGGAGCATGAACCTGTTTGCTGCATCAAGAACCGCCAGGGCGAGTTCCTGCTTACCGCCGGGGAAATGGTGATAGAAGCTGCCTTTTGGCGCTCCGCTTTGTTCAAGGATTTCTGCCAGCCCCACGCCATGATACCCCTTCTCGCGAAAGAGCAGGAGCGCGGTTTTTATCATCTTGTTTTTGGCATCGGAACGTCTTGGCATGTGTCCGGATAGCAAAACTATGTTGACCGGTCTACAGAATTTATTCTAGGGTGATCACCATAGAATAACAGGAACCAGCCCAATGACCATTGAAACAGTACGGATGAAAACGGCCGACGGCGGATGTATCAAAGGCGAAATCCACCTTCACCAGGCTCCGGCCGCCACGGTTGTCGTTCACGGTGCAACCGGTGTTCCGATGGGTTACTACCGCAAGTTCGCTGCCTGGCTTGGCAATCACCACCAATGCCATGTGCTCATTTACGCGTATCGGGACAGCGACCTGAAGGCTCCGCAGAAACTTCGCGCTTCCCGGGTTTCCATGAGTGACTGGGGCGTGGACGACCAGACCGCCGCCCTTGAGTACATGCTCGGGAATTATCCGCACCTGCCCCTGCATACCATTGGCCATTCACTGGGCGGCATGTGCCTGCCTTTCCACGAACAGGCAAACCGGGTTGCAACCCATACGGCAGTCAATGCAGGTCCGGCATACTGGAAAGACCACCCGCTCTGGTTCATGCCACAGGTAATCATGTTCTGGTTCCTTCTCGGACCGTTGGCGACCCGCCTTTTCGGATATTTTCCCGGAAAACTGATCGGGCTGAAAAGCGACTTGCCCGCGAATGTCTACTGGCAATGGCGCAGGTGGTGCACAAATCCGTCATTTTACGAAGTCGACTGGGGTAAAAAAATCAACAGGCCGGAACCCGGCAGGATAGCCGTGCCCGTACATCTGGTTTCAACGTCAGACGACCACATGATCCCGCCTTTCAAGGTGCAGCAACTTGCACGATATTTCCCGGATGCCCTGACCTCCTACACTTGCATCGAGCCGACTTACCTTGGTCTGAAAGAGGTGGGTCATATCGGAATTTTCTCCTCGCGCAACCGGGACATCTGGCCCATACTTGCCAAGCAGGTTTCGAATTCGATTCGCAAATTTCCACTCACCAAGGGGCAAAATCGCAGCCGCTTTCAGCCGATCAGAAATATGTGATCGGATGAACCTTTTCCTGCCGTCTTTTCGTAACTAAATACGCTTCGTCAAAAGCTACCGGAATCAGTGCAATGCATCACAACAACAACAATACACCTGTCGCACAAATGTCGCCGTCCCTGGGACGGGCCCTGTCCATGATCGCCCGTCGTCCGGCGGAACCCGGCAATGTCAAACCCGATGCAGCCATGACAGACACAACAACACCGGCTGACCCTTGCAAGGCCAAGTGCAGCCAGAGTTCACTTGTCGCTTTGTGACAGTCTCCCGCGATTTAAGCTGCAAAGTCCAAAAACTGCATTCAGGCAAACCCCGGTAACCTGGTTTACCGGGGCAGGTTTGCGCTTGACCAGTTCGCAGGATTGGCACGTCTTTCTTTCCGTCGGCGCCACACCCCGACCGGCAGCCGTGCAAGCAACCAGGCGAAAAGCGCACCAATTCCGGACCATGCCAGCCCGGCCGGGGTAAGGGGCAGTGCCGGTTCGAAAATTCTCCACGTACCTTCCATGATTTTCGGATCGGGATATTGCAAAACATGGAGGGGACGCATCATCGGACTGGCCGCATCCAGTTCGGTTTTCTGTTCCACAAGGTTTTCATATCGCGAAATCGCAACACGCATGGATTGGCCACGTTTTCGGGAAAACTCTTCCGCAGACCGTTCCATGATCCGCAATGCGTTGTCACGGTCCTGCTGGACAGAGGCGGCATCCTGGTCAAAATCCTCGACCACCGTCTGCAATTCACCAATGCCACCTTCAAGATGCTGGCGATATTGCTGGGCAAATTCGGGAAACTGTCCAAGCGCCGCAAGACCTCCTGCAGTCAGGGTCAGCGTCCAGCTTTTTGAAAGGACTCCCATCCACGGCCCTCACCACAGTCACGGTTATGGGTCTGGCCAACCCGCCGGTTCACAACTCGCGTGCCTTGAACGTATCGCAGCTTTCTACGCGGCCAGTGTCAAACCCCTTGCGGAACCAACGGCGACGTTGCTCCGAGGTTCCATGATTGAAGCTCTCCGGCACAACATACCCTTGTGTACGTTTCTGGATTGCATCATCTCCAATCTGGTTTGCAGCGACCAGCGCCTCTTCCAGGTCTCCTGCCTCAAGCCAGCCTTCGCGGTTGACATAATGCCCCCAGACACCGGCAAAACAGTCGGCCTGCAATTCAACCTTTACAGACATCTGGTTGACTTCCAGCTTGCCCATCGAACTGCGCATCCGGTTGAACTGCGGCAACACACCAATGATGTTCTGGACATGGTGTCCCACCTCGTGGGCCAGCACATAGGCTTCTGCAAAATCACCACCGGCACCAAATTTCGTTTCCAGTTCACGATAGAAGGAAAGGTCGATATAGACCTTGCTGTCGCCCGGACAATAAAACGGCCCGCTGGCCGAAGACGCCAAACCACAGGCCGATCGAACCTGGGAAGAAAAGAGTACAAGCTCGGGCTTCGGGTATTTCTTGCCGTAATCGGAAAACACCTTGGTCCAGACCTGCTCGGTTGAACCCAGAATGGTTTCGATGAACGCTTTCTGCTGGTCATTGCCCGTATTGCGCGGAGCGTTCTGGGTGCGGGGTGACTGGGTCTGCGGTGCAAATCCGCCGCTCAGGTCTCCGCCAAGCCCGCCGCCAAGCAATGTCAGCGGATTGATGCCGAGAAACCACAACACAATCCCGATGATGATAAGGGTTCCGATTCCCATGCCGCCGCTGCTTCCGCGTCTGGAACCTCCCATCGGGATTTGAAAGCCACCGGGAAAACCACCGCCACCGGAGCGCCCGCGATTGTCGTTTACGTTGGTACTGCGTTTCCGGCCTTTCCAGCGCATGCCGCAACCTCCTGCCCTTCCCTGTGCGGGAATCTGATCCAGTCTGAAGCCCGTTGTCCGGACCATTTGTTCTTAGCACCCGGACTGAAACAAGCAAAGCTTATCCATCAATGATATTCGCTTGCAGCCACACACCCAAAACTAAAAACCCGGCCCTTTTGCAAGGGTCGGGTAAAAATTTGAAAAGCACAGTTTACCAATCAGGCACGCAATAACCGCAAGGTTTAGTGGCTGTGGTCCGAATGCTCTTTCTTCTCGCCATCATGATCATGATCATGATCATGATCACCGTGGCCCGAATGATCCTTGCCATCAAGCGCAACGACATGCATCTCAACATCCACCTTTCCGGCCTTCTCGAAAGTCAGGGTAACCGTGTGATGATCACCGGCCTTCATCTGCTCCTCGAGTTTCATGAACATGATATGCAGTCCGCCATTTTCCAGAACAACCTCACCACCGGCAGGGATCGGAATACCGTTTTTCTGGGGGCGCATCCTCGCCACCCCGTCAACAACTTCCATCTTGTGCAATTGCACCATGCCTGAAAAACCCGAACTTGCAGAAAGAAGCGTGTCGGCCTCGTCCCCGTCATTCCTGATTTTCAGGTAGCCTGCAGAGACCGGAGCTTCTTTGGGGGTTTCGCGAATCTCGGGCTGCATGATCGTCAATTTGCCAAGCTTGACGTGGTCGGCAAACGCAACACTTGCAAAAAGGGTCATGGCCAGGGCCATCATGGTTCTCAGAAACTGTTTCATCCGCGGGGCTCCTTTTGAATTGCTGCAAATACCTAATGCCTGCGGGGCATGACGCGAATGTGGCAGGTGGACGCGGATTGGAATGTCGCAGCCCCGAATGCTGCCCAAAATTTGCCGGGAGACAATTTTCCCCCAAAATCACGGGATTCAGACCTTTATCATGCGGCACGCTTCCTCTATAGAACCTGCCGAGAGCCTGTCATACCGCATGTTCAGCAAGTATCGCCTGCCTTTATCCGCGAAGGCGGAAGAGCACGCCTGAAAGATCGAAAGCCGCAAGCCCATGCCCGCACGCAAAGACATAGATACCGTCCTCATCATCGGGGCCGGGCCGATTGTCATCGGCCAGGCCTGTGAGTTTGACTATTCCGGAACCCAGGCCTGCAAGGCCCTGAAAGACGAGGGCTACCGGATCGTACTGGTCAACTCCAACCCGGCCACCATCATGACCGACCCGGATCTGGCACATGCAACCTATATTGAGCCGATCACACCGGAAGTGGTTGCCCGCATCATCGAGAAAGAGCGTACCGAGCGTCCGGGTGAGAAACTAGTCCTGCTGCCGACCATGGGCGGACAGACTGCACTCAACTGCGCATTGTCCCTGCGCCGTATGGGTGTACTGGACAAGTACGATGTCGAGATGATCGGCGCAAAGGCCGAAGCCATTGACAAGGCAGAGGACCGTGACCTGTTCCGCGCTGCCATGCACAAGATCGGACTGGCAACCCCGCGTTCCGAATTTGTCAATACAAGCGCATTGAAGAAGCGGTTCGAGGATGACTACGCCAAGGGCCGTGCCGAAGCTGAAGGGCGCAACAGCGTAAAAGAGTTCGAGGCCGAATGGCGAAAGGGAGAAACCCTGCGGATCGAGGAGCACCGGCTGGTTGCCCAGATGCAGGCACTTGAGGCCACCAAGATAACCGGCCTTCCGGCAATTGTGCGCCCTTCCTTCACCCTCGGCGGACAGGGCGGCGGCATCGCCTACACGCTGGAGGAACTCTACAAGCTCGTTCTGGGCGGCGTCGACGCATCCCCGACCAATGAAGTGCTGGTCGAGGAATCAATCGTCGGCTGGAAAGAGTTCGAGATGGAGGTCGTCCGCGACAAGGCCGACAACTGCATCATTATCTGTTCCATCGAAAACGTTGACCCGATGGGTGTGCATACCGGTGACTCGATTACCGTCGCCCCTGCCCTCACCCTGACCGACAAGGAATACCAGTTGATGCGCAATGCATCGATTGCGGTATTGCGCGAAATCGGCGTGGAAACCGGCGGCTCCAACGTGCAGTTCGCGGTCAATCCCGCTGATGGTCGCCTCGTCGTGATCGAGATGAACCCGCGTGTGTCCCGTTCATCTGCGCTTGCTTCCAAGGCAACCGGCTTCCCGATAGCCAAGGTCGCTGCCAGACTTGCCGTCGGGTACACGCTCGACGAACTGGACAATGACATTACCGGAGGGGCCACGCCGGCTTCTTTCGAACCGTCAATCGATTATGTGGTTACGAAAATTCCCCGGTTTGCATTCGAGAAGTTCCCCGGCAGCGAGCCCAAGCTTTCCACCTCGATGAAATCGGTGGGCGAAGTCATGGCAATTGGCCGGACTTTTGCCGAATCCATGCAGAAAGCGCTTCGCGGTCTTGAAACCGGCCTTTCCGGTCTTGATGAAATAGTCATACCGGGAATTGGTGAAGGTGACGACAAGAACGCAATCCGCGCCGCCCTCGGCACCGCTACCCCTGACCGGCTGCGGATGGTTGCCCAGTCGTTGCGTGAGGGTGCGTCTGCAGAAGATGTGCACCATTACTCGAAATTTGACCCGTGGTTCATAGAGCAGTTCGGACAGATCGTGGAATCCGAACGCCGCATACGCGAACACGGACTTCCCCAGGATGCGGAGAACTTCCGCAACCTCAAGGCCCAGGGCTTCTCCGATGCAAGGCTTGGCGAACTGGCCGGCCTGAGTGAAAGCCAGGTGGCAGAACACAGGACCAAACTTGAGGTTCACCCGGTCTTCAAGCGGATTGATACCTGCGCTGCCGAATTTGCGTCCCCAACGGCCTACATGTACTCGACTTACGAGCAGCCTTTTGCTGGTGAGTTCCGCAGCGAGGCAGCGCCTTCTGACCGGGACAAGGTGATGATTCTCGGTGGCGGACCAAACCGGATCGGCCAGGGGATCGAATTCGACTATTGCTGCTGTCATGCAGCCTTTGCCCTTGAGGATGCGGGTTACGAGACCATCATGGTCAACTGCAATCCCGAGACCGTCTCGACCGACTATGACACGTCCGACCGGCTTTATTTCGAACCGCTAACCCCTGAAGACGTTCTCGAAATCATCCGTGTCGAACAGTCACGCGGAACGTTGAAAGGCGTCATCGTCCAGTTTGGCGGGCAGACACCGCTGAAACTGGCGCAGTTCCTGACTGATCATGACGTGCCCATCCTTGGCACCTCGCCGGACAAGATCGACCTTGCCGAAGACCGCGACCGTTTCCAGAAGCTGCTCAACGAACTCGACATGCTGCAACCGCGAAACGGCATTGCCCGCTCTGTCGAGGAAGCCCGGAAAATCGTCGGGGAAATCGGGTATCCGGTCGTTATTCGCCCGTCCTATGTGCTCGGTGGCCGGGCAATGGAAATCGTGCGCAACGACACCGCATTTGAACGCTACATCAATGAAGCTGTGGTCGTTTCAGGCGATACGCCAGTTCTGATAGACACTTACCTGACAGGCGCAATCGAGGTTGATGTCGATTGTCTTAGCGATGGCGAGACCGTCAAGGTCTGCGGCATCATGGAACATATCGAGGAAGCAGGAATCCATTCCGGCGACAGCGCATGCTCGCTTCCTACCCACTCGCTCCCGCAGCACATCATCACGGAGCTTGCCGACCAGTCCAAGAAGATGGCACTGGCGCTTGAGGTTTCCGGCCTGATGAACATGCAGTACGCAATCAAGGGAGACGACATCTATGTGCTGGAAGTCAACCCGCGTGCTTCACGGACGGTTCCCTTTGTTGCCAAGACAATCGGCGCTCCGGTTGCCAAGATTGCCAGCCGGGTAATGGCAGGTGAAAAACTCGAACCGGCAATTGCCGAATATGGTGAATGGCGCGAGGCACAGAACCTTGCCCACATGGCGGTAAAGGAAGCGGTCTTCCCGTTTGCCCGTTTCCCGGGTGTTGACATCCTGCTTGGTCCAGAAATGCGTTCAACCGGTGAAGTCATGGGCCTCGATGCAGATTATGCAATGGCATACGCAAAGGCGCTGATTGGCGCCGGTGCCACCCTGCCAAGTGAGGGAACGGTATTCATCTCGGTCAAGGATTCCGACAAGCCGGGCGTTCTTCCCGCCGCGCGCACCTTCGCCAAACTGGGCTTCAACCTGATTGCAACAGGTGGCACCCAGCGCTTCCTGCAGGACAACGGCATTGAGTGCAAACGCATCAACAAGGTGCTGGAAGGCCGTCCGAACATTGAGGATGCAATCCTCAACCAGCAGATTCATCTGGTCGTGAACACAACGGATGGCGCCAAGGCAATGTCGGACTCACGCTCGCTGCGCCAGGCTGCACTCAAGTCCCGCGTTGCCCATACAACGACACTGACGGCAGCCATAGCCATGTCGGAAGCGATGGAAGCCCTTGCCAATCGCGAAATGGATGTAAAACCGCTTCAGGCCTACTTCGCCTAGCACCATCATGAAAGCCGGCCCCTTGTGTCGGCTTTCAGCTTGTCCGGTCGGCTTTCGCCTGAACCGTTGCAGCTTCACGCGGCAGCGGGAAGACGAGATCATATCCCCAGTTGAAGACAAACGTGTAGACCAGGTAGAAAATCGTAAACGAGAAGTCGACGAAAAACGCCTGTACGATTGAAACCTGCAGATACCAGGCAATAAACGGCAACAGAAATACAAGCAGTCCGGCTTCAAAAAGCAGCGTGTGGAAAATCCGGACCCCGATACTCTTGTGGACGTGGCCGAGAAACCGGACCATGCCGTGGTCAAAAACCAGATTGTAAATGTAATTCCATGTCGTTGCGATGGTCGCGCTGACCACCGCTATCAAGCCGGTATCGCCAGCCGGCATGTTGAACATCCACGAAACGATGGGGATGACCAGAACAAGGCCAATCAGTTCAAATGAGATGGCGTGCCTGAGGCGATCTGTTGTCGTGCGCATGACTTTTCCTGTGTATCGGGCCGTCCCGCACGTTTCACAAGCAGAACAGGGTCGTCCCTGCCCGCATCGCGACATTACACATCCTCATTTGGTGTTCAAGTCTGGTATTGGCAAGTACCCGCAGATCAGAACTTCTGCTTCATCCGGCTGCCGAAAGCGCCTCGCCTTGCAACTGCGCATACAGCGCCTTGACCCCTGTCACGATCGAATGCACAGGCAAGCCTGTGGCATGGCTTATCGCACCGGCATATGGGGCCATGTTGGTGCATTCAAGAACAATCGCAGCGACATCAGGGTGCGCTTCAGACAATCTTTTTGCGGCAACCACATTGTCTTCCCGCGCAAGCCCGAAATCGAAATCCGGCCGGTTTCCAAGAATTGCTGCGGTAAACTCTCTGCCGCCTTCTGTTGTCCCAACAGGCGTTTCGGGTGGAACATTTGCAGATTGAAGAAGTGCCGGAGTGATGCTGGAACCGGAAATCGTGAGAATGCCCGCACATCTTCCTTCAGGCAGGTTTCTGTTGATGTTCTCCACAAGCATAAGTGAGGAAGTCAGGACGGGCACGGGCAATTCGGCAGCGAGCATTGCCTGAAACGGTGCCAGAAACCCGCAACTGGTGGTAATCAGGCATGCACCCTCTTCCACAAGCTGGTGGCCTGCTTCGATGAATGCAGGCAGGTAGTCCAGGGCCTCACCGCAGACGATCTGTTCCGGAAAGGCGCCCCTTACTGTTTTCCGCATGGTCGGAAAGGAAAAAGTCTCCGGATTTCCGATATCCCCCACCGGCCGTGGAAAGCAGGTATCCAGCATCAGGATTCCAGCGGTTCTCTGCCCGGGCATTTGCAATTCTTTCCCTGTTCAACAAGCGCATACAAATTACCACTTGCGAATGCGCCCGGAAAGCGGTTCCATGTCGCAATGAGGAACTACAGGGAGATTTGAAATGAAAAGAATCACAACCTTGCTCGCCGGTTCAGCAATTGCGCTGTCCGTGACCGGCTCGGCTTTTGCGGAAAAATGGGACATGCCAATGGCCTATTCCGCCTCCAACTTCCACTCCAAGAACGGTGCCGACTTTGCCAAATGTGTCACCGATGCCACGAGTGGCGAACTTGAAATCGTAACCCATCCGGGCGGTTCATTGTTCAAGGGTGGTGAAATCAAGCGCGCGATCCAGACAGGCCAGGTCCAGATCGGTGAGCGGCTTCTGTCCGCCCACGCAAACGAAAACCCGGTTTTCGGTGTCGATTCAGTGCCGTTCATGGCGACTTCCTTTGATGCTTCCGTCAAGTTGCACGAAGCGGCAAAACCGGAGCTTGAGGCCGCCCTGGAAGAGCAGAACCTGAAACTGCTCTATTCCGTGCCGTGGCCGCCACAGGGGCTTTACTTCAAAAAAGAGGTAAACAGCATCGAGGACATGAAAGGCCTGAAATTCCGCGCCTACAATGCCTCGACCTCACGCCTGGCCGAACTGACCGGCATGCAGCCAACACAGATCGAGGCAGCCGAGGTGCAACAGGCATTTTCAACCAACGCGGTTGAATCAATGGTCTCTTCCGGCGCTACCGGATACGACCGCAAGGTATTTGATGCCGGCGTGACCAACTATTACGAAGTCGATGCCTGGCTGCCACGCAACTCGGTTCTGGTTAACCAGGAAGCTTTCGCTGCCCTGCCCGACGACCAGAAAGAGGCGCTGACCACTTGTGCAGTAGAAGCCGAGGAACGCGGACTGAACATGTCAAAAGACTATACCCAGTTCACCTATGACGGTCTTCGCGAAGGCGGTATGACGGTTGAGCCTGCATCAGCCGAACTCAAGTCGGAACTGGAAAAGATTGGTGAAACCATGACCCAGGAATGGCTTGATTCTGCTGGCGACAAGGGCAAGACAATCGTGGATGCGTTCAAGAAGTAACCGGTCTTGAACACGAAAAAACGGGATGGCAGCCCTTCTGCCATCCCGGAACAGTGCGGGGGAATTACATGCCAAACATCTTGAGGCGAACGCTCGACGGAATCTATCTGGCGGGCGGCATAGCATCTGCGTTCTGTCTGATTGCAATCGTTTGCCTGATCATTCTCCAGATCGCCTCGCGCAATTTCGGCTTCGCTTTCCGCGGCGGCGCAGATTACGCCGGTTATGCAATGGCGGCAGCAAGCTTTCTGGGGTTTGCCTATGCATTGAACCACGGCGCCCACATCCGCGTGTCGCTGCTCGTCAACTCGCTTGGCAAATACCGTTTCTGGGGTGAACTTTGGTGCTTCGGCATCGCCACGGTGGTCTCCACCCTGTTTGCCTGGTTCGCCTGCAAGTTCACTTACAACACCTACCGGTTCAATGATGTTTCGTCCGGGCTGGATGCAACACCACTCTGGATACCGCAGGTAACAATGGCCGTTGGCTCCGTGATCCTGGCCCTCAGCTTCTGGGACAATCTGGTCACGCTGGTTGTCGAAAAGAGAACCAATGTCCGTGAAAGCGGGCTGGCAAGCTCTGCAACAGATGTCTCGGAAAAGGATACAATCTGACCATGGACCAGATCATCGCAATCAGCATTTTTCTGGGTGTCCTGTTCCTGCTTCTGGGTTCCGGGGTATGGGTTGGCCTGTCCCTCATGGGTGTTGCCTATATCGGCATTGAATTCATTGCCGGACGTGCAGCCGGCGGGGCGATGATCAACACGATCTGGGGCGCCTCCTCTTCATGGACTCTGACGGCTTTGCCGCTGTTTGTATGGATGGGGGAAATCCTATTCCGCACAAGGCTTTCGCAGGACATGTTTCGCGGGCTATCCCCGTGGATGGCGTCCTTGCCCGGCGGGCTGGTCCACACCAACATTGTCGGCTGTACCGTGTTTGCCGCCGTCTCGGGTTCCTCGGCTGCAACGCTGACCACAGTTGGACGGATGTCCATTCCAGAACTGCGAAAACGAGGCTATCCCGAACACATGATCGTCGGAACACTGGCAGGTGCAGCGACACTCGGCCTGATGATCCCGCCTTCCCTGACCCTGATTGTCTATGGCGTCAGCATCAATGAATCGATCCGCGAATTGTTCATAGCCGGTGTGGTTCCCGGCCTCGTGCTCGCCTCCATGTTCATGGCTTACGTGGCCATCTACGCAATGGTCTCCCCAAGCTATCAACCGGTCACCGAAACCAGGTTGTCATTTGGCGAAAAGCTGAAAAACTCGTCCTACCTGATACCGGTCATTCTCCTGATCGTGCTGGTCATCGGCTCGATGTATTTCGGAATTGCCTCTGCAACCGAGGCTGCCGCGTTCGGCGTAATCGGTGCGCTGGTTCTTGCCGCTTTCCAGGGGTCGCTGAACGTTCGGACATTTTCCGATTCCCTGATGGGGGCTGTACGCACCTCTGCCATGATCACACTCATTCTGGCCGGTGCAGCATTCCTGTCCCTTGCAATGGGATATACGGGACTGCCAAGAGCGCTTGCTGATGGTATCGCCTCCCTCGAACTTTCCCGTTTCGAATTGCTGATGGCACTGCTTGTCTTCTACATCGTGCTGGGTTGCTTCCTCGACGGAATATCGGCTGTGGTGCTCACCATGGCAATCGTCGAACCAATGATCCGTGAAGCCGGTATTGACGTCATCTGGTTCGGGATCTTCGTGACGGTTGTCATCGAAATGGCACAGATAACCCCGCCCATCGGTTTCAACCTGTTTGTCATGCAGGGACTGACCGATCACCAGATGAATTACATTGCCAAGGCGGCACTGCCGATGTTTGCAATCATGGTCCTGATGGTCTTCGTGCTGATCGGCTTTCCCGAGCTGGCAACCTGGCTTCCAGACAATATCAGGAACTGAATCGCCCCTGTCACAATTATTCAGCATGTCAGTGTCAGTTAAACTGGCCAAGAAACATGAAGAACCCGAGGCAGGCAGTGACTGAAAACCTGGAAACCGTACTCGATACGCTCGATGATACGGATCACGAACAACCGGTAACTCTTCGTGACATCCTGTCCCGTTTCGAGGGGCGTTCCTATGGTGCCCTGGTCACCGTCTTCGGCCTGATTGCATCCATACCCTTCATCGGCGGAATACCCGGAATGTCCCTGCTCACCGGGCTGGTCATTGTTCTGGCTTCCGTACAATATCTTGCCGGAGGCGGGCGATTGTGGTTGCCGGAAAGAATTGAAAAATTCGAGATCGCACCGGACAAACTGTCAAGCGGCATCGAGAAAGCACGGCCCTGGGCGAAGTTTGTCGATGGCTTCATCAAGCCACGCCTGTCATTCTACATTTCAGGACGCTTTCAAAAGACACTGGTCGCAATTGTCATACTGGTTCTCGGACTGTCTTTCCTGCCGATGGCTTTCGCACCGTTTGCAGTGCTCGTTCCCGCCATCGCCGTTATCCTGTTCGGCCTGGCACTCATGACAAGGGATGGTTTGCTTGCCCTGCTTGGGTATGGTGTGACAGCGGCAAGCGGATTTGTTTTCTGGTATTCACTCGATACCATTATGACCTTTCTTGGCTAGGTCTGCGCCCGCATGGTCATTTTGAAGTGCTGTACCTGAAGTCTCTCCTGCCTCTTGGCGGAGATTGCCGATCACCCGCTTTGTCACGATGACGTACAGGAACAGCATTGCCATGAAGGCAAGCGGAATCCCGCTGAACATCATGACAGGGCGCGTCAATAACGGGCAAAACCAGATCAGTACCAGCGCAAGGGCTTCCCAGTCCGCAAACCCCTCACGCAGTCCCCTGACTGTCAGAAACCCGATTACCGGTGCCAGAACAACCAGATCATAGTCGAGCGCATAAGGCGTAGCCAGAAGCGCACCTGTAATGATCAGGGCGGCCCGGTCTTCGATAGCACTTGGAAAGCGGAAGGCAATGATTGCCACGACAAGCACAACCAGTGTCAGAATACCCTGAAGCAGGTAAGCCAGGGTCAGTGAACCGGTCCACAACATGACAACGGAAAAGACCGACTGGATCTTGTGCCATCCGGTCACGCCCTGTTCGAGAATGACATTGCGTGTCAGTTCAAGGCTTTCGAAAAAGGCTGGCCAGATTTCCCATCCGTAGACCAGGGTAACAATCGCTCCCAGCGAGATGACCGTGACAGATGCGGAAAGAAATGTCCTGTAATAGCCGCCAACCAGCAAGGCGAGCGGGATCAGCACACCAAACTGTGGCTTGTAGGCGAGAAGACCAATGAAAATTCCGGCAAGCCACGGTCTCTTGTCGAGAAACAGAAAGGACAGGCCAAACAGCCCGGCTGTCAGAAAACCGTTATGTCCGTGACTGATATTGACGAAAATCGCGGGGAAAGCGATGACCGGCAATAGCCAGCCCCGTATCCTGCCGACAATCCTGGCCATGATGCATGCATAAAATGCAAAGCCCGCGACATTCCACACCGCCAGTGACCAGAGATATGGCAATGCTGCAAGTGCAGCCGCAACAAGCAGGAAAAATGGCGGATAATGCCAGCCATAGAATGCCTGAAGCGCGTCACCATGAATACGGTTCTGGACAGCAAAATGGGCTTGCCAGTCCCAAACCCGTGCAGCCTCTCCCTCATTCGCCATGATGCCCGCTGCATAAACATTCGAGAAATCCGTACCGATCGGCTTGCCGTCATAGGCAAGGTTTCCTTCGGAGGTAACCAGCAGGAGAACACAGGTTAGAACCATCAGGACAATGCTGATGATCGAGTAAACGCGAACGCGCTCACCTGTTACAAACCTGTTATGGCGCAAGTTGTCGAGGCCCAATGTCTTCACCGTTTTTCCTTGAGGCAGGAACTATACGGGCCGGATGTTGCGATAAGGTTTATAGGTCAGGTCCCGGCACAATCGGGCTGCCGTCGGTAAAGCGTGAAAAACGAAAACGACCGATATCATGTCCGTGCTCCCTGTTTTGCACCATCGCGGCAAGAATCCGGCCAAATCCCGGTGCTATCCCGAAACCGTGACCACTCATTCCCGTTGCAACCACCAGCCCTTCCAGGCTGGGCACCCGGTCAACAATCGGCACGATGTCAGGCATTGCGTCGATCATCCCAGCCCAAGCATGACGTATCTCCGGCTTTCCTATATCGGGAAAGCGTTGTGAGAAATTGTTGCGTATCTTCTCGATCTGCCGAAGATTGGGCTTTGGGTTGAGGACCCGCATCGCCTCGAAGGGACCCGGTTCGTCATCCGCCCAGTTACGCGTTGTTGACCAGGCATCCGGAAAACCTTTGGGGGCCATCAGCCGCAACCGGGTATCAGCAACATGATGCCTGAATACCGGCAGGTATTTGAACATGTTCCGGAACGAATCACGTCCGATATAATGGTCGGAAGCAGCACCGCCAGCCAGTGTGTAACCACCATCCTCTCGGCGCCGGAACGAAATGTTCTCGTCACCCGCATTGCCCGACAGGAACTCGGGCAGCGGAACAGACTGGCAGACCGTGGAACGCACACTGAGTTGCGGTATGTTGATGCCGTGTCGTTGCAAAAAGAGCGATGACCACGCACCGGCAGCAACAATAACCTGTTCGCAGGCAATCCTGCCTGCTTCCGTAACAACACCCCGGACCCGGCCCGCAGCGATATCGAGTCCACGAACCGCGCAATCTTCACGGATGGTCACCCCCTCCTTGCGGGCCAGCTCAGCCACAGCAGGCACCGCCATCCAGGGTTCAGCCCGGCCATCGCTGGCCGTGTGTGTCGCGCCAACCCATTGGTGACGGTCTTTCTGCATAGCAGAACGGTCGATCAACCTGTCCACTTCACTTTTTGAAAGAACCCGGGTATCGAGCTGGTGTTCGCGTGCGGTATCGAGCCAGCTGGCCAGTTCATCCAGCTTTTTCTGGCTGCTGGCCAGATAGGTCACACCCCGGCGCTGAAATCCCGTGCGGTTACCAGTATCGAGATCTGCTTCCTCCCAAAGGCGCGAGGCCTCCATCATGATGGGAAGTTCCGCCTCGTCCCGGCCGTGCTGGCGTATCCATCCCCAGTTCCGGGAAGACTGTTCACCGGCAATTCTGCCCTTTTCGCATACGGCAACCTTTATCCCGGCGCGCGCCATGTACAGCGCTGCAAAAATACCGATAACGCCGCCGCCAATGATTGTGACATCACAACCATCGGGCAATGTGTCCGCGAACCGGACCGGCGTCGTTGCCTGAACAGGTCCGTCAGGGGATTGAAGTTTCATGAAGTCCTTCTTTCGGCCCGATATGGGCTTTGACAGGCGAATCCTGTGTGTTTATGCTGTTTATCTACATAAAGCTGGCAAACCGCGAAAAAAACATTATCTTTCGTGTGACCCAGAAAAAATACGGCTCCGGGGACAACAATGTTCCGGTGGCCGTTTTCTTTTTGCCTGATGCCGGGAAATGGAGAATACCCGGCGCAATTTTTGAGAGAAAGAAATGGAAAAGGTTCCAATGACTGCCGCAGGCCATGTGGCATTGACCGAAGAATTGAAACGTCGCCAATCTGAAGATCGGCCGGCCATTATTGCCGCCATCTCCGAGGCGCGTTCACATGGCGACCTTTCTGAGAACGCGGAATATCATTCTGCCAAGGAACAGCAAAGCCATAATGAAGGCCGTATCTCCGAGCTTGAGGATATCCTCTCGCGCGCAGAGGTGATCGATGTATCCAAGCTTGGCGGTGAGACTGTAAAGTTCGGCGCCACCGTGCAACTCGCAGACGAGGACACGGACGAGGAAAAAACCTACCAGATCGTGGGTGACCAGGAAGCCGACGTGAAACAGGGGAAAATTTCGATTTCCTCACCCATTTCACGTGCGCTGATTGGCAAGTCCGTCGGCGACAGCGTGGAAGTTTCTGCGCCCGGCGGTTCAAAATCCTACGAGATCCTGGAAGTCAAATTCATTTGACCGGGTAGCGGTGCTGGCTGATTAGGATTCCAGCACCGTTTTTACCGCTTCAACCACCCGCATCATGTCTGTTTCCCCAAGCCCCGGATAGAAGGGCAGCGAGACCGTTCTTGAGTAATAGGCCTCTGCACCGGGCATGGATTGCTCGCCATACAACCGGGTATAATAGGGCTGCATGTGGGTCGGGATATAGTGAACCTGCGTACCTATTCCCTTTTCCCGCAACCGGTTGCAGAACTCCGCCCGCTCCATCCCTGCCGCTTCAAAATCGACCAGCACCGGGTAGAGATGGCGAACAGGATCAACACCCTCACGGGTAGGAACCGGAGCAAGCGGAAGGTTTGAACCGGCAAACTTCCTGTCATACCATCCCTTCATCATTCGCCTGCTTGCGGCAATTTCTTCCATCCGCTTCAACTGGCTCAGACCCAGCGCACAGGCTATGTCCGTCAGCCGGTAATTGTAACCGAGTGACTGCATCTCGTAATACCAGGGGTTTGGAGCCCCGTTCCGGTCAAAGGCAAGCTCGGGCAGTTCAAACCGCTCGGCATCGCGCACGATACCATGACTGCGCAGCAAGCCCGCACGTTCCGCCACCCCTGCATCATGGCACGTCAGCATGCCGCCTTCACCACTGGTGATGGTCTTTACCGGATGAAAGGAAAAGCTTGCTGCCTGCGAAAACTGGCAATTGCCAACAGCCTGTACCTTGCCCTGGCTGTCGGTATAGGTGGAGCCGATGGCGTGGCAGGCATCTTCAAGAAGGGCAATGCCGTTCTCCCGGGCAATCGCGGCAATACCCTCCATGTCGGCGACCTCGCCGTTGAGGTGAACAATGACAGCAAGTTTCACCTGCCGGCCTTCAGCCTTTTCCCGCTCAACAGCCTCGGCAAACAACTCTGCGGTTATCAGGCCTGTTGAAGGATCACAGTCGATGAACCCTGTCCGCGCACCGGCATAGGTCGCACAATTGGTCGATGCGGCAAATGACATGGCAGGGGTCAGCACGGTATCGCCGGGCTCAACACCCAGTGCCAGACAGGCGATATGCAAGGCCGCCGTGGCATTCGCAAAGGAAACGGCATGTCCGGCACCGACATATTCCGCAAGGGCATTTTCAAATGCCGCCACTCCCGGTCCGGTTGTCAGATACGGGTTTTCAAGCGCATCCAGTACCGCCTGTTTGTCTTCGGCAGTAATTGTCTGTTTTCCGTAGGGCAGGAAAGGTGTGTTCATGCAGGACCAACGTATTTCTCATGGACAGGCAATGTCAGCCCGTTCTTTCCGTAATAGTCATTTTTCCGTGCAGAATAAAGGGGCGAGAACCGGCTTTGGCAGGCCGCCCGCCCTGCCCTTGCGTAAGCATCGACACAAGCCTTCATTCATCCTATGACATAGCGGAAAACCGCAAGAAGAGACCCGCTCCTTGCAGGCAGGACAGAAAACAACCAGGACCATCCCGTGACGAAAACTCTTACACTTGACGGAACACAGGTCGGTGACGGCTGCAAGCCGTATGTCATCGCCGAAGTATCGGCGAACCATAACGGTTCACTGGACAAGGCCAAGGAAATCATGACATCCGCAGCCGAAAATGGTGCAGATTGCGTCAAGCTGCAGACCTATACCGCTGACACCATGACCATCAAGGCCGACCGTCCGGAATTCAGGATCAAGGGCGGTTTGTGGGACGGGTATGAATTGTGGGACCTGTATGACTGGGCACACACCCCTTATGAATGGCACCCCGAACTTTTCAACCATGCGAAGAAATTGGGGATTTCATGTTTTTCAACACCGTTTGATGACAGCGCCGTTGAGTTGCTCGAAAGTGTGAATGCCCCGTTTTACAAGATTGCCTCGTTCGAGATGACAGACACGCCGCTCATCAGGCGGGTCGCGGAAACCGGCAAACCCATGATCATGTCAACCGGACTGGCAACGCTTGAAGAAATCGCAACCTCCGTGGAAGTTGCGCGAAAACACGGCTCCGGTGAATTGATCCTGCTCCACTGCATCAGCGGTTATCCGACACCTCTCGAACAGGCCAATATTCGCCTGATGACACAATTGCGCGAGGAATTTGATGTTGCCGTCGGCCTGTCAGACCATACCCTCGACAATACCGCAGCCGTTGTGGCAACGGCGCTTGGCGCGTGCGTGATTGAAAAACACTTCACACTGGACCGTTCCGAAGGCGGGGCCGATGCCGAGTTCTCGATGGAACCTGACCAGTTGCGCGATCTTTGCAACGTGACAAAGGGTGCCTGGCTGTCACTGGGTAACGGCGAGCGGCTAACGGCCTCCGTTCAGGACGGGAACAGGGTGTTTCGGCGTTCCGTATACTGCGTGGCCGATATCGCGGAAGGCGAAATATTCACAGAGAAAAACATCCGTTGTATCCGGCCGGGTCTGGGCTTGCCTCCTGAAAGATATGAAGGGCTTCTCGGAAAACAGGCTTCACAGGCAATATCGCGCGGCACACCGCTCTCCGACAATCTGGTCGGCGGGTGATCATCCGGCCGAATGCCATTCAAACCGCAGCATGTTTTCATCAGCTGACTTCGCGGGCTTGAACCCGGCCTTTTCAAACATTCTGGCTGAGGCCCGGTTTTCGGGATGAACTTCAGCATGGATCGTGCTGATACCTGAATGCAATGCACTTTTCATCGCCGCCTCAAGCATGGGAGTGCCGATCTTGCGACCTCGCCATATTTCATGAACCGCAATGCCGATTTCGGCATGGTCCGGCCTGTCGGCAAACCGGTCGAACCGGACCTGTCCCACGGCTTCTCCGGCAAGTTCGGCAATCAGGAAAATACGGGCATCATCCCCAAGCGCTTTCCGGTACCAGCCGACATGCTCATCGTAGGAGGGGATCGCGCTGTTTCGGTAATACCGGCTGGCATCACCCGCATACCGCGCTTCATGGATGAAACGCGCATCGTCTTCATCCGCCCGGCGCATGACGATCGACATCGACAACAGCTTGTGCGCGACCCGCTGCGCACCCCTTCCGTCGCACAAGCGCGCCGCATTGCCGGAAATCCGTTGCCTCAATTCCTGATCTGTGACGAGTTTTTCCACCGCCTCGCAGATGGCCGTATCCACAGGCGGAACACACAATGCCGCCTGTTCGCGGTCAAGAATTGAAAAGATTTCTTCCTGGTTGTCTGCAAGGCTCATCACGACACTCGCAGCTCCGAGACAGCAACGCTCCCAGGTTGCGGTCCCGCAGGCACCTATATTGATCGTGGCGTGCGCCATGCGTTCGGCCACATCCCCAGCAAAACCGAGCAGTTCAAGCCGGTAGCCGGACGTTTCCCGGCCCTGTTTCAGTCGTGCATGATCCGCCCCCGCAACCACAGACACGGCTATCGGGTGTTTTCCGGCAACAGCTTCAAGCCCGTCAAGGACCCGTTCCAGCACGGAGCCGTTTTCCCCGCCTCCCAGAAACACGAATACGGTAGTTTCCGGTTGTTGGCCTGCAAACGCCTTTTGCTCCCGCAATTCCCTGAACCGGCTCCGCAACATGGCATGGTCAGTTCCGGCCAGAATGCAGGTTTCCGCGTTCACAAGCCCCCTGTAGTCTCCGGCCTGCCTGCCCGCTGTCTGGTCCAGCAGCAAGTGACAGTCATGCGGCCGGTTTACCCGGTCATCAATCACCATCAGCTTAAGGTCCGGAAAGCGCTTGCGAACCGCAGTTTCCCATTCTGCGTCAATCGCATAATGGTCCACCACCAGCCAGTCGGCAGCTTCGTTTTCAAGCACGGCGCATGTCTGGTTGGCATCAATTGCCTGCGTTACGCCGAGCCAGGTCTCCGACCGGACAGCACTGCCCGTTTCGAGAAGCTCGACCCCAAAACCGCGCTCACGTGCAAGATGGCTGCTATTGCCAGCATGGTTTCGGCAGACAAACAAACATTCGGCCCCGCTGTCTCGCAGAGTTTCCGCCAGTGTCAGGCAGCGCATGATATGACCGATGCCTATCCCGGGGGAAGAATCGACGCGAAAGGCTATTTTGAATGACATGTGGCCTGTTCAAAACCCGCAGCAAGAATGGCAGCAGAACAGCGCCTGCCTTGTAACAAGCCTGCATCCACACCCGTCCGGCGTCAACCTCTTTGCTGGGCGCGAGGCAAATCTCCCTGCTCCGTTTGCGAACGGCATAGCCCCGCCATCACGGGAAAGCTGAACCGGAAGACATGAATGCCGCGCGCGGAGGCAAAGGACAAGATGGACAGGCCGGACAGACTTGGGCTAGCAAGGAACATGAACTTGCATCACACCCGTTTGACATCCACAGGCATCCGGAAATGAAAAGCAGCAAAATTGCATTGGTCGGTTTTGACCGCCTGACGGCCGAGACCATGCAGGACGAGGGCCTCGATATTGTCGCGCACATCTATGCAAACCGCGACAACAAACAGGCGGATTACCCTGACAGGCCGGAATTGCTGAACTTCCACGAATGGAAACGCTATCACTTCACGGCACCTCCCTTGTCTTCCCGTTCGCAAGAACAGCTTGACGGGATTGGTGCTTCCGTCTTTGCAGAGTTCGTCCGCTGCACTGACCGCTGGGACTGGTCAAGAGAGAAGGTTTTCGACTGGAGTGACTACCAGCACCTCTTCAGACTGGCTCTTGATCATGCCGAAAACTGGCTTTCAACCCATGACCCCGACATTGTCGTTTATTCCAATGTACCCCATCAGGGCATGGCACTTGCCCAATACGCGATGGCGCAGGCAATGGGCAAACAAACAGCGGTTTTCGTCCAGAGCCCGTTTGCCGGAAGAAGCTGGTTGCTGAACCGGTTTGATGATTTCGGGCGTTTTGCGACTTCTGCCCCCGGTGAAGAGTTCGCAATTGACATTTCCGAACCCGAGACCCCTCCCTTTTACATGAAGAACACCCCAACCGGCCTCAAGCGTCGGGCAAAGGTATTCGGCCATCAACTGCGCGGCCGTCTTCTTGCAACCTTCGGTCCGTTCGGTTGGACAGCGCAATCAAGACATGAAAACCGCCAACGAAATATCGGCCGCTGGCAACGTGCCATCGAAAACGGCAAATACCTGCAAAGGCAGGCGCGTTTTTTCCGGGACAAGCCTCCCCGGCAGCCTTTCGTCTATTTCCCCTTGCACCTTCAACCGGAAATGACAACCGATGTGTTGGGCGGCAAGTTCGCTGACCAGGCACTGGCACTTGAACAATTGCGAAAACTTGTTCCGGAGAACATAAGCATTTGCGTCAAGGAAAACCCCAAACAGACCGGACGCATGCGCAGTGAGGCTTTCTTTCAACGCATCGGCAGACTTTCCAATACGGTTTTTGTATCCCATGAAACCCCCAGTCTTGAACTGGTCCGCACCAGCATCGCCACCGCAACCATTACCGGCACAGTAGGCTGGGAAGCGCTACGTTTGGGAAAACCAGCCATTGCTTTCGGCCACTGTTTCTGGAATTCGCTGCCGGGTTCATTTCACTACACCGACAATCCCGATTGGGCTTCCATCGGGAAGTTCTCTTTCGACAGGAAGAAACTTGAAGCTGCCACAAGAGAACTTGGCAAACATGCCCATCACGGCATATGCGATCCGGTTTATGCCGAAATGGTCGAGCATTTCGACCCTCGGGAAAATGCTGTACGTCTGGCCAGTACCCTCAAACGGCAACTCAGCGAACACGGCACGCGGAATTAACAAACAGATTCCCAGGACTGCCCATGTCAGGGTCGTGACAGATGAGCGTTTGGCAGTACTATATTCTCCTGTGAAACCCGGTCGGCAATCTCCCGCCATCCCATGTCCGTCCGCCCACCGAAAAGGTCACAAACCATTCTGATCGCATCCAGATCAACCGCTTCATCAAGCGTCACGCGCAGGCCGGTAAAATCGTCCTCGGCCATGACACTTTCTCGGGTGAATTCCGGCTCGCGAATGAGAAATTGCGTTACGTGTTCGCGGTCCCGGTCAAGCGTCGCCCTAGCATGGGCCGTATCGAGTGCCTGCCTGGAAAAAACCTCGGCATCCATGCCATGCGGGTATGACGGAGGGATCACATTCGAACAATAATCCGCTCCCGTTTCCCGGAAGCGCTCTATCAGAATATCCACCAGGGCCGGATCAATAAGCGGGCAATCCCCCGTAACCCGGACAATCGTGTCCGCTTCGTGCTCTTCTGCAGCCTGCGCGTATCGTGCCAGCACATCCGTCTCCGAACCACGGCACACTGCATGGCCTGCATCTGCAAGATGTTTCGCAAGCACATCATCTTTTTCAAGCGTACTGGTGGCATAAACGATTTCGTCCAGCAGTACGGACCTTGATATACGCTCATTCTGAAGATCAATCGCCGCGCGACCCATGATCGGTTTCAGAACCTTGCCCGGCAACCGTGTCGATCCCATGCGTGCCTGAATGATGCAAACAGTTTTACCCATCAGCTTTCCTGGCCCGTTGCTGCTTCTATGAGGTAGATCCGGTCGAATACCTCACGCACAACCGGGGTTTTGCCGAGTTTGAGTGCTCGTTGAAAAAATTCCAGTTTCCCGGTCAGTTCTTCTACAGTGGTCCCTTCATACTTCTGCGATGAATAGGTTTTTGCGCGCTTGCTGAGATCCTTGTAGCGGGCAATAAGGTTGCGCGGAAAAAACCGGACAAGCGGGAGCCATGCAGGAATGTCGGCACTGGTAAAACTGAACTTGTCAAATTCGTCCAGCACGTGTTCGGCAACGAGTTTTCCTTCAAGCGAGGCAAAATAGGTTTCCAGTCCCTTGCGGGGCTTCAGGTATTCCCTGCTGCCATTCACCATCGCTTCCATCACCTCCTTCAACTCGCTTGGTGTGTGGACAAAATGCGAAAATGCTTTGGCTGTTTCGCTGTCATGGTGATGGTCCGGTTTCGGTGCATAATTGATCTGGGGTTGCTCCATCAACTCGGCTTCAATCCCCGTTGTACAACCGTGGTGCAGAACACAATCCGACGCCAGTATCCAGGGCGTAACCACCCCGGAACGCGAAAAAACAACGCGCGGGTGATCTGAAAACCGGCTTGTCCAGAACCCAAGATCTTCCGAAGGATGCGGCCGTATGACAAGTTTGTGCTCAGGAAACCATTCCAGTATTTCCGGTATGATTTTCACATACTCATGCAGGTTTTCAGCATTTTGCCTGAACAGGCGCTCCTGTTCGGTTTCAGCATTCTCATACTGTTTCTGGAACCGGCTGAATTGCCTGCGCACAAAAGCCTCACCACGGGCATGGTTGACCACAGAGAAATTGGAATTAAAGAGGATGAATGGCCCGTTCTCGGTTCGGATCGCCTCCGCTTCCTTGCCGAACAAGCCGGAAAGCTCTTTCCGCCAGATATCCGTCCGCCCGATACCGGTGGTGACAAACCTGGAAGCGTGCTGGGGAAAACGCCGGATACAATGATCATGTATCGCGTCTGACATGCAGAACCACCGCTCCGTCACTGCCAGGGTCTGGTCGCCAAGTCTGGTTTCAAGAAAGTTTTCAGGCGCAGAAAGAAACCCTGTCTGCTCCTCGTCCATCGCGGTGATTGCGTAGCCGCTGCGATGGTAACGCGAAACCTTTCTGTCCCCGTCTGCACCAATACTTTTGTCGAACAATATGCCCTTGGGGAGATAGGGTGCCATCCGCCGAACCATCTGGTCATGGCCAACAAGAACCCGGTAACCCCGCTGTATGGCAAGGACGGAGCAAAGCAGTTTCGCATCGAGCTCACGGCGTTGCACCTCGATGGGAATGACAATCCACTTACTCTCAGGCATGGCAGGTTCCTGTATCGGTCCTTTCAGCTCAGACCGTTTGATGCCGTTGATTAATTGCTTTGAAGCCGTAGCGCAATGTTTCACCCTCCAACGTCAGGGCGTCCAGTCCTGTTCGTCCTTGTCGAGCCACAGTTTGCGCAGCCACGGTGCGGGTTTTGTGCGGTACCGCAGCTTCGATCCCTCCCCCACCAGGGCTTCCTCCATTTTCGGGTCTCCGTGAAAACACATGGCACGGCAGTTTTCCGGCAAGCGTGGTTCAAACAGGAAGTTCAACGGAAACTTGGGAATGGCCTGGCGTTTGAACGAACAGATCCACCCGTCAGGAAAATACTCCAGGTCCCCATGCTTGTGGGCAGTCAGGGAAATGTATTTCTGTTCCCCCCGGTAAGCGAGCGAGCCTTCTGTATCATCCGCAAAATCATTGTAGAGATAATCGTGCCGGCCCGGCTCGAACTTGTAGACCGAACCGTGACCGCCAACAGTCTTTGAATACTTGTAGCGCCATTCCCTGCCCATGCAGACCTTTCCGGGCATGTAGTCGAACAACTCGTCTATCGGCCCGGTAACCACAATATCCAGATCCATGACGAGGGTTGGACCCGAAAGGCCGATTTCGTCAGGCTTCATCATCGTTACCTTGCGCCACGCCCCGCGACGTTTCCCGGTAGTCATCGCGGTTACCATCCGCTCCTCGAATGGCACGACAGGCAAAGGATGCACTTCAACTTCCTGGCGTATTCCCTCCGCGTGTTCGGTGAAGCAGACAAAACGGAAAGGCCGGGACATGTTGCGGGCCACCCCGGCATATAGCCGGTTTACGTAATATGGAGGAAACTTGGTCCCCCATTTGATACAGACGATATTGACGGGTTTCATGACAAGACTGGCCGGTTTCGGATGGGATTGTGCCTAACACCAATGCCGATCGGGGTAAACCGCAGCAATTTCTTGCTGGAAAGGCAAACTGGCCATCAATCCGCCATTGCCCGCCGGGCAGCAAGAACGAGCCCGCCTGCGACAAGCCCCCAGAATGCACCGGACAAACCGAACAATGTCATACCCGAAGCTGTTGCCAGAAATGTCACCGCTGCCGCTTCCCGTGTTCCCTCTTCACTGAATGCAAGCTGGGTTGATCTGGCAAATGCTCCGACCAGGGCAAGGCCGGCAACGGCCTGAACGAATATTGCAGGTGCAAGGCTCACAAATGCGGTTACAACCCCGGCAAGCAGTCCGAAAATGATATAGCCAAGTCCCGCAATGATGGCGGACCAGTATCGCTTGTCCGGATCACGATGGGCTTCTTCTCCGGCACACATCGCAGCCGTGATCGCGGCAAGGTTCACACCGTGCCCGCCAAACGGTGCACTGATCGCGGAAAGGACGCCCGTTGTGGTGAACCAGAAACCGGGCATCACCCGATAGCCATAGCTCTTGATCACGGCAACGCCGGTCAGGTTCTGCGAAGCCATGGTGATGATGAACAAGGGCAAGGCGATATTGATGATGCTTTCCAGTGTGAATTCCGGTGTCATCCAGACAAGGTCCGGAATCGCATTCTGCCCGATTGTGGAAAAGGCGCTTGCCGGCATGTCCAGTCCGAAAACAACAATGGCGACAAATGCAACCAGTGCAGCCGGGACAGCCAGTGCCCGCCGCCAGGCACCGAACAATGCCCAGGCAGCAAACATCACCGTTCCGGCTACCGGAAATGCCTCTATGGCCTTGAATGGCGCAACGCACATGCCCAGCAGGATGCCGCCAAGCATGGCATTGGCAAGTGGCATCGGAATGGCCCCGACCGCCCTTTCAAGCGGCTTGAAAAGACCGGCAACAATGATTGCCACCGAGCAGACAAGAAAAGCCCCCACGGCGACCGCAAATCCGCCATCAGGTACACCGGAAATGGCAAGGAAGGCTGCGCCCGGCGTAGACCAGGCAACACTGACCGGTATCCGCGAGAATATGCTGAGGAAAATGCCGCCAAGCCCCATGGTGACAGCGAGGATCATCAGTCCTGAAGCTGCTTCGGCACTGCTTGCTCCCACCCCCTGAAGCCCTTGCAATACGACAGCAAAGGAACTCGCGAATCCCGCAAAGGCAGAGAGCATCCCCATTGTGGTGGCACTGGCAGAAAGGTCACGAAACACGAATATCCCCCGTCATTGGCATCTGGACCAACAAATGTCACAGAACGAGTGATACAAAACAGCGTGATGATCAAGAGTTACCTGTGCGACAAGGCGCTCTGCCCTTGTAATTGGCACTGTCCGATTGTTATCTGAATGACGATTAGAAACGCGGTTTGTAAATGATGACAGAACACCATACCAAAATGTTGATTATCGGCTCCGGCCCGGCTGGCTACACGGCAGCCATCTATGGCGCCCGTGCCATGTTGAAACCAACACTTGTTTCCGGCCTGGAACAGGGTGGGCAATTGATGATCACCACCGAGGTGGAAAACTATCCCGGCTATGCAGAAGCCGTTCAGGGCCCCTGGATGATGGAGCAGATGCTGGAACAGGCAAAGAATGTCGGGACAGAGATTATCAACGATCATATCGTTGAAGTTGATCTGGACAGCCGTCCCTTCCGCGCGGTTGGCGACAGCGGCACGGTTTATACGGCAGACACGCTGGTGATCTGCACAGGCGCGAAGGCAAAATGGCTCGGCCTCCCCTCCGAGGAAAAATTCATGGGATTCGGCGTTTCGGCCTGTGCCACCTGTGACGGTTTCTTCTATCGCGACAAGGAGGTCGTGGTTGTGGGTGGTGGCAACACTGCTGTCGAGGAAGCCCTTTACCTCTCGAATCTCGCCTCGAAGGTTGTGCTTGTCCACCGCCGGGACACCTTGCGTTCGGAGCGCATCCTGCAGGAACGCCTGTTTGCGCAGAAGAATGTCGAATTCGTCTGGGACAGTGAACTGGAAGAGATTACCGGTACAGACGGCTTCCCGCCTTCGGTAACCGGTGTCCGCATCAAGAACCGCAAGACGGGGGAAATCACCGAGCGCCGGATAGATGGCGTGTTCATCGCTATCGGTCACGCACCGCAAACCGAACTGTTTGAGGGCAAGCTTCGCAAGAAGGACAGCGGCTATCTGTGGACTGCACCGGACTCGACTGCAACCGAAATTCCAGGGGTTTATGCCGCCGGTGACATTACCGATGACATCTACCGGCAGGCGGTAACGGCAGCCGGGATGGGATGCATGGCAGCACTTGAGGCTGAAAAATTCCTGGCCGGCCATGAAAAAACCATGAGCGAAGCAGCTGAATAGCTGCTCACCTCGCCCGGTCGGGCATGATGGGGGAAACGATGGACTGGGACAAACTGAGGATATTCCACGCCGTGGCGGAGGCCGGCAGCTTCACGCATGCAGGCAACAAGCTTAACCTCAGCCAGTCGGCAATCTCTCGGCAGGTCAGCAGCCTCGAGAACGACCTGGGCGTCCCCCTGTTTCACCGCCACGCCCGCGGACTGGTCATGACGGAACAGGGCGAAACACTCTACGACACAGCCCATGATGTCTTGCTGAAACTTGACGCAGTGAAGTCGAAACTGACGGATTCGACGGAGAAGCCCGAAGGCAAACTCCGGGTCACGACAACCGTTGGCCTTGGTACGGGTTGGCTCACAACCCGTATTCACGAATTCATAGAACTGTATCCGGAAGTACAGCTTGACCTGATACTCGCGGATGAGGAAATCGACCTCATCACCCGGGAAGCGGATTGCGCGATCCGCTTGCAGCAGCCAAAAAACCCGGACCTGATCCAGCGCAAGCTGTTTACAGTGCATTTGCATGTCTATGCCGCCCCTGCCTATCTGAAACGCTACGGCCAACCCGCCAGTCTTGATGATCTGGAAGATCACCGCATCATTGCCTATGGCGAGAACATTCCGGGATACCTGACCAATGTGAACTGGCTTCTCCATGCCGGCATGGAAGGCCACCGCCGCCGGCATGCCTCATTCCAGGTAAACAACCTGCGCGCCTTGCGCCGTGTCTGCGAAGAAGGCACCGGCATCGCTGTTCTGCCCGATTATATCGTCGAAGACCGCCATGCGCTGGTCCAGCTTTTCCCCGATATGGAAGTACCGGAGTTCGACACCTATTTCTGCTATCCCCAGGAACTCAAGCACGCAGCGAAACTGCGCGTTTTCCGTGACTTTCTCATTTCGAAAGCGCGAAACTGGAAATACTAGGAACCGCAAGCAATGCGCACAATCTTGTTTGAAGAAGCAGACCCGCTGCTTACATGGACCGGCATTGCGGATGCCATGATGGCAGGTCACAAACTGCCGGCAGCCGAAATCGGTGATCTCCTTCTGCGCAAGGAAGAGAATGCATTGTTGAGCCGGGGAGCCTGGATTGAGGGCATGGGCATGGCAATGAAATCCATGAGTGTCTTTCCGGGCAATCGCGACCATCCCTCGGTTCAGGGCGGCGTATTGCTTTTTGACGGAGAGAACGGCTCGCTCAAGGCTGTAATAGACGGAATACTCATCACCAAGTGGAAAACCGCCGGGGACAGCATATTGGGAGCACGCCTGCTCGCCAATCCTGGTCCCAAAACCCACCTGATTGTCGGAGCGGGCACGGTAAGTGCTTCTGTCTTGGATGCCTACTCGGCCGAGTTCCCCTCGATTGAACGGTTCCTGATCTGGAACCGAAACAGGGAACGGGCCGAAAAACTTGTTGCTGAAAAGCAGGCCGACACATCCGCAACGCTGGAAATCAGTGACAACCTTGAGGAAGCCTGTGCTTCAGCCGATATCATCACAACCGCCACCATGAGCAAGGAGCCTGTTCTTCGGGGTGAATGGGTGAGGCCCGGCACCCATGTTGACCTGATCGGCGCATTCCGTCCCGACATGCGTGAAGCAGACGACAATTTGCTTCAAAAGGGGGAACTCTTCGTCGACAGCCGGGAAACCACATTCGGTCATATCGGGGAAATCGAAATCCCGCTCCGCAACGGCGTCATCAGTCGGGAGGATGTGCTTGGCGATTTCTATGAACTTTGCAATCAGAAATCGGGACGAAGCAGCCCTGAAGCAATCACCATTTTCAAGAATGGCGGCGGCGCACATCTGGACCTGATGACATCAAATCATGTTTTTTCTGCCGTTTCCGGGCCAAATTTGTGATAAATTTGCAACTTCCGTCATCTTACATGTCAATTTCATGTCAAACTGTATGAAATTACCTATAGTTTTGCACAGTAGAAAGTTGCGGCATCGGGAGCAGAATCGTAAAAAAAACATGTAGCTGGCGCTCCTGCCTCGCTTTCTCCTCCCGGCAAGGATTCTGGAAGTCAGCTGTTACCCTACGAAGGTTCGTGTGTTGTAGAACCTTCCATGTACTAGGCCGGGCCAAAGCCCGGCCATTTTCTTGTCAGCACGCCGTCAATCGGTCCTGCCACAGAACAAGTTCTTCTGTCTCATATCAGCGATAAAGCCGGTCACCCAGGTCCTGCTTGTCGGTATAGAGTGAAGCAACCTGCTCACCGTAACCGTTATAGAGTTCGGTCGGAATGCGGTCCCCGCTTTCCAAATCCCGTTCCGTGGCCTGTGACCAGCGGGGATGGGCAACTTCCGGATTGACGTTTGCCCAGAAACCGTACTCGTTCTCTGCCAGCTTTTCCCAGAAGCTAACCGGCTGCTTCTCGACAAACGAAATCCGGGTAATCGACTTGATCGACTTGAACCCGTATTTCCAGGGCAAGGCCAGCCTGACCGGAGCGCCCATTTGTTTGGAAACCGGTTTGCCATAAGCACCCGTTACCATGAAGGTCAGCTCATTCATCGCTTCTTCCATGGTGATTGCCTCAACATACGGCCATGGATACCAGAATTGTTTCTGGCCCGGCGCAACAGAAGTATCCTGGAATGTTTCAAAGCGCACATATTTTGCCTTCGAGGTCGGCTTGGCCATCTGGACCAGATGGGACAGTTCGAAACCTGACCAGGGCAGGCGCATCGACCAGGCTTCCACACAACGGTGCCGGTAGAGCCGCTCTTCGAGTGGCATCTTTTTCAACAGGTCATCAATACCGATTGTAAGCGGTTTTTCGACTTCACCATCAATGGCGATTTCCCAGGGCCGGATTGGCAGGGCCTGTGCAGCCTCGTGGATCTGCTTGTGAGAACCAAACTCGTAAAAGTTGTTGTAGGTCAGGTTCAGCTTTTCTGGCGTAATCTTGCGTTCAAGCGTAAAGGCCTCATTACGGTCAACCGGATAAAGCGAAGCGCTTGGGTCTGCTTCCTGCGCACGCGCGTTACCGCCAAGCAGCGGCGGGGTAGCAAGTGCAATGCCGGAAAGACCAAGCCCCTTGATCAGGGATCGGCGATTCAGGAATGCACTCTCTGAGGTCGCGAGATGTTCCGGCATGTGCCAAGATGGCTTGATGAAATTCCGCTTGTGTTTCATTTGATTTCGGTCCTCCCGTTCCGCCCATATCTAACACCGATATGGAGCATTGGAGTGATAAGTCTTTTCACGATTGTGTCAGAAGGAACGGCAGGAGGCAGCCATCAGTTTCATGCGAATGAAGCCAATCAGCCCAAAAAACCGGTAAAACCCGTTTCGAAACTTACCGCAGCTTGGTAATGCCGGGCGTTGAAACCGCATTGATTTCATCTTCCGAGGCACACAGGTTTGTCTGCTGGCCGCGCAGGCTGGTTGCCGGCTTCGGAACATCAAGATCGCCACACTGGGTAACGCTTGTAATGTTGCGCGGTATGCGAACCTGAACACTTGCCTGACGGTCACGCTCGATCAGGGTGCCTGAATTGCTTGCACCACTGCCGAATGCGAGGCGTACGCCGCCAAAACCACCGACATAATTGTCTTCACCGGCTTCAAACTCGCCAAACACGCTAAGCCCCTGCACACCAAGCTCAGGCACGAGGCTTTCGAAAGAGATATTGCCGACATGACCACGGGAGGTCAGGCGGTGACCAATCGAGGCACGGAAATTGTCAGTGAAATAGTAGGAAAGATCGACTTCATCAATGAAACCGGTCTCAAAGTGCTGGCCGAATTGCATGCCGACCAGTGCATCAAGCGTCCAGCGGCCGTTGTAGCTGGAAAGCTCGACCCCGACACGGCCACCGTGTTCCGGGTCAACATAGGCCCAGTCACCGTAAATCCCGATCATGCCTGTATTCGGATCCCGGTAGAACAGGTGCAACGCAGCAGCCGAGCTGGTGAAATCACCGTCATAGATACCGGCTCCGGCATCAATCTGCATACCGAAACTGTCTGAAAAGAACGGAATCGGGCTGGACAGTGAAGCGATGAACATTCCGTTGGATGCAGTTCCCAGCACATTGCGCTGGTAAGCACCGCCAAGCACGCTGAGTTCCCAGTTTACCCCGTCCACGGCCGCTGATGAGGTAACAGGCGCGCTTTGTTCGGCAATCGGCGCAGGATCGAGAAGATCGGCCGCAGTTGCAACGGCTGGCACCATGACAGTGGCCAGAAATACGCTTGCAAGAAACTTCAGAGACTTAAAGATACTCAAGGGGGCTTCCGCCATGTGAATGTGCTAACCGGTAGTTGTGCCCCGTATATGCCCGAAAAATACCGGCATATCCAGCGTTTGGGACATGCAATTTCAGCTTCTTTGGTTAACAACGGCACCTTTTGCGGGTGCCGTTGCAAAAATGTCATATTACCGGTAGGAGCATGTCACGTTGCTCATCCCGGCCAAAACCCACCGTTAACTGCGCAAACTTGCGCAGAAACGCTGGATACGCTCGCAGGCTTCGGTCAATGCCTCAGTCGAGGTTGCATAGGAAATGCGGAAGTTCGGACCAAGGCCGAATGCCGAGCCATGCACCACTGCAACCCCTTCTGCTTCAAGCAGTTCGGTAACAAAATCCTCATCGGTTTCAATGGTCTTGCCCGATTCGGTTTTCTTCCCGATGAGAGCCGCACAGGACGGATAAACGTAAAACGCCCCTTCCGGCTTCGGACACTCGATACCATCCGCCTGGTTGAGCATTGAAACAACAAGGTCACGGCGGGATTCAAAGGCCTCGCGGCGTTCCGGAATGAAGTCCTGAGTGCCGTTGAGCGCTTCAACAGCTGCCCATTGTGCAACAGAACAAGCGCCGGATGTGCACTGGCCCTGAACAAGGCTCATTGCCTTGATCAGTTCAACAGGGCCGCCACAATAACCTATCCGCCAGCCGGTCATGGCATAGGCCTTCGAGACACCGTTCATGGTCAGTGTCCGCTCATAGAGTTTAGGCTCGATTTGTGCAGGTGTCACAAATTCGAAATCGCCATAGCAAAGATGCTCATACATGTCGTCGGTCAATACCCAGACATGCTCATGGCGCAGCAGCACGTCGGTCAGGGCCTTGAGTTCGTCCTTGCTGTATGCAGCACCGGAAGGATTTGAGGGCGAATTGAAAATGAGCCACTTTGTTTTCGGCGTGATCGCTGCTTCAAGCTTTTCAGGTGTAAGCTTGAAGTTTTCCTCAATCGTGGTGTCGATGAATTTCGGCTCGCCGTCATTCAGCAGAACCATGTCCGGGTAACTCACCCAGTAAGGCGTCGGGATGAGCACCTCGTCACCCGGATTGAGGGTGGCAGCAAATGCATTGTACAGCACCTGCTTGCCACCGGTTGACACCATGACCTGGTCAACTTCGTATTCAAGATTGTTCTCGCGCTTGAACTTCTCGGAAATGGCGTGGCGCAATTCTGGAATGCCCGGCACAGGCGTGTACTTCGTTTCACCACGCTGTATCGCATCAATTGCCGCTTGCTTGATGTTGTCCGGCGTATCGAAATCCGGCTCACCGGCACCAAGCCCGATCACGTCGCGACCCTCTGCCTTGAGTTCACGGGCCTTTTGTGAAACGGCGATGGTGGCTGATGGCTTTACGCGCAGAAGAGAGTCGGCTTTGATGCCCATGGTTTTGCTCCGCAGAGTGTGGTTGCTGATTGCCCGGCAACGGCTGTCCCGGTCAGTTTTTTTCTATTCCCCTGCGTCCGCCAAATCAAGCGATGGTTTCTTTACCGGTACTGGTGTGGGAGCGACATAGACACCACCATCGGTATGTTTGATGCCGTTCGGATTGGGACCGGTGGCGCCACCCAGTGTCACCTCCACATCATCACGCGGCCTTTTGCGGGGGGACAGGTAAACCGCTTCCAGTTCCCGTGCAGTGGGCGGGCTGTCTTCCGGAATTGCCACAGCAGTGCTTTCGGCCGCGGGAACCTTGTCGAGACGGTCAGCCCCCAGATTGGCGATTACGGGGTTGTTTGGCGATACAACTATGGCCGGGCGTTTGACCGGCGTTACAGTTGCAACAGCATCTTTCTCCTTGGCTGCCTTGCTGTCCGAAGTGCTTTCGTCATCGTCCACGACAGGCAATTGCGTATCAATCGGGTCAAATTCGGAGGCCTTGGGAGCATCATCGGGCCTTGGGTCTGGAACGACCAGCGCTGCATATTTGCCCGGGCAGATGCGGTTGGTGATATCCTGCGGAATGATCGGCGTGTTGAAGGGACGTGCATAGCTCGACAAGCGAAGACCGGTTTTCGCGGTTGAACCGTCAAAGCCTTCCTGCAACAATTGCGCAGCCTTCACATTGCGCTCCAGTCCGGAATCCCCGCCAAACACCACGGCAATCAGTTCCCGGCCCTTCCGCCTTGTCCGCACAACCACGTTGAAACCGGACGCACAAACATATCCTGTCTTCATTCCGTTGGTCCCGGGAAACCGTTCAACCAGTGCATTGTGGTTGCGCAGCCGGCGCTTGCCGACGCGAATGCCCGGAATGTTGAAAAAGCGGTCATGCTTGCGGAATTCCCGACTAATGGTCATCGTCAGGACAGCCATGTCCCGGGCCGAAGTATACTGTTCCCGGTCATGAAGTCCGTGCGGGTTGGTGAAATGGCTGTCAGCCATGCCGAGTCGCCTTGCGTGTGAATTCATCAGCGCAACAAAAGCCTCTTCACTGCCGGCAACAGATTCGGCAAGCGCCACGGCAATGTCGTTGGCCGATTTGACCATGATGATGTTCAACGCATTTTCAATGGTCAGGATGGTACCGATGGGAAGGCCCATTTTGGAGGGCGGCTGGCTGAGTGCCGCTTCGGAAACACGAACCGGCGAGTTCATGGCAAGATGGCCGAGTTCCAGTTGCCGAAAGACCACGTAAGCCGTCATCATCTTTGTCAGTGAAGCCGGTGCCCATCGCAGAAAAGGTGCCTCGGAGGAAAGTATCTCGCCACTGTCGGCATCCAGCAGAAGATGCGGGCGAACCGGTGGTGGCGCCAGATCGTTTGTCAGATCATTTGCATGTGACCTTGTCACTGGCAGCAACAGGAGCACCGAAAACAGGACAATTGCCAGCGCCCGCACACAGAGCATGCTGTTGTCCCGGCAACGGGGTTTGCTTCGTGAAACGTGTTGTGAGCCGGGCATGTTCCCCGCGTGTTTTGGCATTTTCGGATCCGGTTGGGTCAGGCTAGCTTCCTTGTGATGCATAATTGTGTCGATGGTGGTAGCAGACAACCCCGCAATCCGAAACCAGACACGGTTTTTGCGAAAAGGACTGCCCTGCCCCGCCATCAACCACATTTCTGTCACATTTGCCCCTTCGACGCCATCTTCTGCACCAATCCTCACCAAATTACCGGGGCAGTATCAAACCAGAAGTGATTCGTGATCCGGGTTCAGGGGCAATGCAACAAAGAGAGAACGACCAGACTGGCCGGAATGTATGGATTGCCGGACACCGCTCTTGGCGCGATGCTGCACGCCGCCGCCAAATGCTTACCGTCATCTGTGTTGTTGCACTCATTGCCTTTCTGTCAGCAACACTGGCCACGTTCAGCACAATCACACCCGCACACGCCGCACAACTTCCCGCAATTCAAACACTGTTCTGAAAACCGGCCCTGCCGGTCAGCAACGGGGATCATGTATTTGCGTTGAGGCAACCGGTCCCCGTTGCCCCTGCCCCGGTTCGGGAAACAGATGCATATGGTCGGTCTTTGTCAGGCGCCAATGCGCTTGTCCGCTTCACCCATTGCCTTTTCAACATGCGCCTTGACCTTGCCCGGTTCCCGAAGGTCGGCAATCGCAATCCGGTTGTGGGTCTTCAGGTGAATGATGATCGTTCCTTCCTGAAAGAACAGCCCATACAGTCCGCGCTTGATTTCCAGGTCCTCGATCTGGTCGAAAGGCACTTTTGTTGCCCGGTCATTGGGCCAACCGGAATTGCAGAGCAGGTGGTCATCATTGATCTGCAACCTGATGGTCTGGTGCCGCAGAAAGGCGTGGACCGCGAGCAACGGAACACCCATTGCCACCACCACAATGAATAGTCTTGCCAGTGCCCCGTCAGACTGGCCGGTAACCGCAAGATACAGCCATGCAAGCGAATAGACCACAAGGATTACGAAGGTCGGAATGAAAATGTGCCAGTCTGCCGTAAACAGCGGCACGCCAACGGCCCGCGCATCACGGCGTTCCATGATGTCCGTCTCGCCATCCTCTATCCGTTCAACAGTGTCGCTGCCCGGAATGTTCGCTTCCGTCATAATACGCTCTAAATAACAAAGTAATTCCGGAGATGAAGGTACGATGCGGAGGCACCAATGCGCAAGATTACTGTTTTTTCCCTGATAATGGCGGTTTCGGGACTGCTTGTCGCCTGCTCGAATGCGGATGCAGACCAGTCCGCCCGCACACACGAAACATCTGCCGGGCCTGTTGAAGTTACGCAGATGGTTGACGGACTTGCCTATCCCTGGGGCATGGAGATGCTTCCCGACGGGCACCTTCTCGTAACGCTTCGCGATGGTGAAATGCTTGTCATCGATCCGCAAAACCCCGAGACCCGGCAAACCGTTGCCAATGTGCCTGAAGTTTATGCCCAAGGTCAGGGTGGCCTGCTTGATGTTGCCCTTGATCCGCAGTTCAGCCGGAACAACACAATTTATTTCACGTTTTCCGACCCGTCACCGGAAGGTGCAGGAACGGCAATCGCATCGGCAAGACTTGTCCGGCAGGGCGAACCCCGACTGGAAGATGTGAAAACGCTTTACTCGATGAGCCCCAAAACCGATAGCGGCAGGCATTTCGGTTCACGCATCGTCATTGATCCCGGGGGCAACCTGTTTTTCACGATTGGAGACCGCGGAGACCGGCCGCGTGCGCAGGACCCGATGGACCCTGCCGGGTCGGTACTGCGCATAGCCCCGGACGGCTCGATCCCCGCTGATAATCCGTTTGCCGATGGCTCCAAAGCCCGCCCGGAAATCTGGTCCATCGGTCATCGCAATGCACAGGGCGCAGCCTTGCATCCGGATACCGGCGAATTGTGGACCCTTTCCCATGGCGCACGCGGGGGTGATGAAATCAACAAGCCCGAAGCCGGAAAGAATTATGGATGGCCCGAAATCTCTTACGGAAGGCATTATTCAGGCGGAAAGATTGGGGTCGGCACCAGCGCCCCCGGCCTTGAACAGCCGCTCTATTACTGGGACCCTTCCATCGCTCCGTCAGGACTGGATTTTTATACCGGGGATGCAATTCCGGAATGGAAAGGAAACCTGTTTGCAGGCGCACTCAAATACCAGCTTCTTTCCCGTCTTGTTTTGGATGGCGACAAGGTGGTTGAGGAAGAGCAACTCTTTGCAGAAGAATATGGCCGTATCCGTGAAGTCCGTTCCTTTCCTGACGGAGCGTTGTGGTTCCTGACAGACGAAAGTGATGGCGCGATTTACCGTATCAGCAGGCCGGCCGGGTAATTGTCCGCGCCTGAAACGGGCAGGATTGTCTGTAAATCGGGAGAACCTTCGGTCATTTCACTGACCAAAGGTTGAAACTGTCGGCAAATTCTGGTTTGCATTCCCGCACATATTCGACGTTCCGGCATGCGCCATTCCCTGTGAGCAGGCGAAACCGGAATGGCTGCAAATCTCCCGTTTCAGACCGAAAGAAAATCCGTGGTAAAACCTACTCTTGCAGCGTTCGCCGAACGCTTCACCCGGCCAGATATGCGCCGGTTCAGCGATATCGCTTTCACACCCACCCGTATCAAGACAGAACTCCTGTCCGGCCTCACCGTGGCACTGGCACTGGTACCCGAAGCCGTGGCTTTTGCCTTTGTTGCCGGAGTGCATCCGCTCGTCGGTCTTTATGCCGCCTTCATCGTTGGCCTGATCACGGCAGCCTTTGGCGGCAGGCCCGGCATGATTTCCGGCGCGACCGGCGCGCTCGCGGTTGTGATGGTTGCACTGGTCGCCGAACATGGTGTCCAGTATCTGTTTGCCACCGTTGTGCTGATGGGCATTTTGCAAATCCTGTTCGGCATGTTCCGGTTGGGCAAGCTGATCCGCCTGGTCCCCCATCCCGTCATGCTCGGGTTTGTAAATGGACTGGCAATCGTGATTTTTGCAGCCCAGCTGTCACAGTTTCAGGTTGAAGGGGCGGAAGGTGCGAAGGTCTGGATGAGTGGCACAACGCTGTACATGATGCTGGCGCTCGTTGCCGTAACCATGGCGATCATCTGGGCAATGCCGAAAATCACCACTGCCATACCTGCCCCACTCGCAGCCATCGGGATTGTTGCTGCCATAGTAATTCTGTTCGGCATTGATGTTCCCCGCGTCGGCGACCTTGCATCGATTGAGGGAAGCCTGCCGGAATTTGCAATTCCCACAGTTCCGCTTGATCTGGAAACATTACGGATCATCCTGCCCTACGCACTGATCCTGGCAGCAATCGGCCTTATTGAAAGCCTGCTCACCCTGAACCTGGTCGGTGAGATAACCGAGCAACGTGGCGGCGCATCGAAAGAATGTGTGGCACAGGGCGTTGCCAATACGGTGACGGGATTTTTCGGCGGCATGGGTGGTTGTGCAATGATCGGCCAGTCAATGATCAATGTGAAGTCCGGTGGCCGCACACGCCTGTCCGGAATATCGGCCGCACTCTTTCTGCTTGCCTTCATCCTTTTCGCATCCGGGCTGATCGAACAGATACCGCTGGCTGCCCTGGTCGGTGTGATGTTCATGGTGGTTATTGGCACATTTGCCTGGCAAAGCCTGGTTATTCTTCGCCGTATCCCGCTCACCGATGCCTTTGTCATCCTGCTGGTGACAGTCGTCACGGTCATGACCGACCTCGCCATTGCTGTCATTGTCGGCGTGATCGTTTCTGCGCTTGCCTATGCCTGGAACAATGCAAGCAGGATTTACGCCAAGGTGTACACCTCTCCGGAAGGGGCAAAGGTTTACCAGATACAGGGACCACTCTTTTTCGGTTCAGCCAGCGGCTTTGCAGAACTGTTCGACCCGAAGACCGATCCGGATACGGTCGTGGTTGACTTCATGAGCAGCCGCGTGGTGGACCAGTCTGCGCTGCAGGCAATCGAGGATTTGGCCCAGAAATACGAGGCGAAGGGCAAAACCCTCCAGTTGCGCCACCTGTCCCGTGACTGCCATCGCCTGCTGAACCGGGCAGGGCAGTTGGTCATCGATTCCGACGATGATCCCGATTATGGTGTAGTGGTTGATTATTCCGTCCAGACCGGACGCCTGAGCGGCGGTCACTGACCGGACCGACCGCCTTTTCAGAAAGGATGAAACGGCATGGCAAAAATCAGTTGTGGCGAAGCAACCATCCGGCTTCTGGAAAAATACGGTGTCGATACCGTGTTTGGAATTCCCGGTGTACACACGCTGGAATTTTATCGTGCACTGGGTGAAGGAAGCGCCATTCGCCATGTCCAGGCCCGCAATGAGCTTGGTGCCGGGTTCATGGCTGACGGCTATGCCAGAAGCAGTGGCAAGCCAGGGGTCTGCCTCACCATATCCGGCCCCGGCGTAACCAATGCCGCAACAGCGCTTGGCCAGGCATGGGCGGACTCCCTGCCGCTGCTGCTGATCTCGGCGGAAGCGCCCTCCCATACACTCGGCAAGGGCCGCGGAGCATTGCATGAGGTTACGGACCTCAATGCAGTAACCCGTCCGCTCACCGCCTTTTCCGTTTGTGCAAGCCATGCTGAAGAAGTTCCGGAGCTGCTGGCACGTGCATTTGAATCGTTTTCTTCCGGCAGGCCGCGCCCCGTCCATATTGCGATTCCGACCGACATTCTGGAAACCCTTGTCGAAGACGACTGGACACCCGGCAAGCCCTCCGGGAACAGGCCCGATGACACCGCAAAGGCCGGTGAAATTGCAAAACGGGTCAGGGCAGCCACCATGCCGGTCCTGCTGGTTGGCGGCGGAGCAGCCGGTGCAGACGTTACTGCTCTGGCAGAGCGTTCAGGCGCGATTGTTCTGTCATCGAATGCAGGCAAGGGCATCGTTCCGGAAAACCATCCCCTCAGCCTTGGCGGTGCATTGTGCCGGCCCGAAGGCCGAAATCTGCTCGCCTCCGCCGATCTTGTGATCGCCATCGGTACCGAAATGTCGGAAACAGACTCCTATGTGGAGAACCTGAACCTGTCGGGAAGCCTTGTACGAATTGATATTGATCCCTCGCAAATTACCAACAATTACCCTGCAGAAATCAGCATGGTCTGTGATGCATCGGCAGCAGTTGATGCAATACTTGGGGAAATGGGTGACGGGAATGCCGATCACCGGAAACAGGTCGCGCAGGTGGAAAACATCCGCAAGGAAATCCGCCACAGCCTGAGCGGATCGGAGCCGAAACACGCGGTCCTGCTTGAACGCCTGCGAGACACGCTGCCGGATGAAGCCCTCATCTTGAGCGATGCGACACAGATTACCTATTCCGCGTCTTTCCTTTTGCCGGTGAACCTGCCCCGCCGGTTCCACTATGCTGCCGGCTATTGTGCGCTGGGCTTTGCCTTCCCCAATGCCATTGGTGCGAAATTCGCCAATCCGGAATTGCCCGTTGTGGCAATCGCCGGTGATGGGGGAACCATGTTCACCGTTCAGGAACTGGTCACTGCCGCAGAGCAGAAGCTGCCGATACCGCTGATCTTGTGGCACAATGACGGTTACAAGCAAATCCGCGACGACATGCGCTCGGCAAACGTGCCGCGTGTGGCTGTGGACGGGATTGCTCCCGATTACCCTGCCCTTGCGCGGGCCATGCATTGCCATGCTGTACAACCTGATTCACCCGAAGCATTTGCCGGGGAAATCCGCAACGCATTCAAGGCTGACCGGCCCACCCTGATTGTGGTAAGGGAAGATTCTCCCTGGCTCAATCCTGCCTGATCAGGTACCGCTTTTCCTTTTCTTTATTCCGGGTAACCAAATGTCACGAACCTCAGCCAATCTGCTTTTGCTGCTTGCCGGTGCAATCTGGGGCATGGGGTTTGTCGCCCAGCAAACCGCAATGGACGATATCGGTCCGATGCTGTTCATCGCCTTGCGCTTCATCGTCGGGGCCATCTGTGTCACGCCATTTGCCGTGGCCGAACTTCGCCGCACGGGTGAGCCGTTCCGCCCCGAAATGATCACGCGTCATGCAGGCTGGTTTTTTCTCGTCGGCCTTGCCTTCTTTCTCGGAATGGCATTCCAGCAGGTTGGCCTGATCGGCACAAGCGTAACAAATGCAGGCTTCCTGACCGCACTTTATGTCATCCTTGTCCCGGTCCTGATGGTGACGGTATTGCGTGTCCGCCAGCCTGCCATTATCTGGCCCGCTGCTGCCCTTTCGCTGGTCGGCATCTATTTTCTGAGTGGCGGGGATCTTTCAGTCCTGACAAGCGGCGATGTGCTGGTCATGATTTGCGCCCTGTTCTGGGCAACGCACGTGATCCTTACAGGTCGCGTGGGTGCTTCCACCGGCCTGCCTGTCACCATGGCAACCATCCAGTTTTATGTAACCGCACTGCTGGCATTCCTCGCCTACCTGATCGGGCTGGCAACCGGCCTGTCGGAAATCCCCTCTCCTGCCCAGTTGATGGCAGCAGCACCGGAAGTCCTGTATGCGGGAGTTATCGCCGGCGGACTGGGCTTTACGCTGCAGGCAGTCGGACAACGCTATACCAGTGAAAGTGCGGCCGCGATCCTGATTTCAACCGAAAGTCTTTTTGCAGCACTGCTGGGTGCCATCTTCCTTGGCGAGCGCCTGGCAATTATCGGTTACGTTGGCTGTGCCATGATCTTTGCGGCAATCATCATGGTCGAACTCGCTCCGGCCCTGAGAATGAGAAGGGCAAAGGCTGCCGGGTGAACCTTGATTGCCGGGCGGTCTTTCCCTGATTTTCCAAAAGAAAACGCCCGCAAAAGCGGGCGTTTCAAATCAGGTTCAAATCCGTCACAAGCCTTAGCGGCGGTATCCGGGATGGAAATATGGATCCCGATCATTATACCGGCGGTTGGTTCTGTAACCATGGCGCTTGTGGTATGAATTGCGGTAATAACCACGCGGGCTGTGATAGCGGTAGTAACGCGGTGCATAGTAGCGTCCGCGATAATAACGTCGCTTGTAACGCTTGTTCCGCTTGTAGGCACCATAGGCAATGGCACCGCCAATGATTGCACCGGCAATGATTGCCGCCCGCTTGTTTCTGCTGCCCGCATCTGCTTCCGAGACGTTGACCGTCGCAAATACCGGCGCTGCAACAGCAAGTATAAGCAAGGGCTTGAGCAGGAAATCGGTAATGCTCTTGGTCATGAGAGACCTTCCTTTCCTTTCACATGATGGCCATAACAATACAAATTCTTGACCATATTAAGATTTGTAACCTGAACGTTTTGTGAACAGCCATTCTGTGGCAAACTTGTATGCTGCTTTAACAGCAATATTCAGGGCGGAGAGAACAGATGACCGGAATTGCAGTGCGTGCACTGACCTTTGATACGGGCGGCACCATACTCGACTGGCACACGGGCTTTCGCAATGCCCTCACGGCTGTTGGCAAGAAACACGGCATCGAACGGGACTGGGCCGGTATTGCCAACGAACTGCGGCGCAATTCGCTGATGTCCATGCTCAACCTCGGGCAGGACAGTCCCCCGCCATGGACCTTTGACGGCGCACACCGGACAGAACTGGAAAAGCTCTGCAGCAAGCATGACTTGCCCTTTGATGAAAACGACCTCAACCGGATTGCATGGGAAGCCCCACACAATTTTGCCTGCTGGCCGGATTTTCCCGGGACACTGCCCCGGTTGCGCAAACACTATCTTGTCTGCTCATTCACAATCCTGAGTTACCGCATCATCATGGATACAGCCCGCCGGAACGGCCTTTCCTGGGATGCGGTTTTTTCCTGCGAGGGCATCGGTAAATACAAGATACTTCCGCAATCATACCAGACAGTGGCCGAGTATTTGCAGATGGAACCGTCAGAGATATGCATGGTTGCCTGTCACAATTTCGACCTTGATGCGGCCAAGGCTGTTGGCTTCAAGACAGCCTTCGTACGCCGCCCGGACGAATGGGGTCACGAGCAACCACCCGATCCGGAACCCAATCCGCACCATGACATTATCGTGGACAGTTTTCCGGACCTGGCGGCAACCCTAGGCATTGAGACATGATTCACACCATTCCGGAAATTTGTGCGGCGCAACAGTCAGGAATTGACGGTTTGTTCATTTTCAGCTCGTCACCGCAACTGTAACATGACAAAATAATTGTTTTATAACAATGCCTTGACCATGAGTAACGGTAAGTAACTTCCAAATATACAACCCCCTGCCTATATCCCGCTCATGAAATCGGTTCGGTGGTCATGCGGCATATCCGGACGCTTTCCAAAAATACATGGCTAAAGCCATCCGGCGCCTTGGGGCAAGGCACTGGTTTGGCTCAAGCCATTTTGTCGGAAGCACATGTTTCCGAACAGATCCGGACGCTTGATTGATTTGTGGGGCACGTCCGGGTTTGACAGGGGGTTTCGTTGAAATCCCTGTACTGACAAATCCCTTGATGCCTTTCTCCTCCCTTGGGCAGCGATGGATTTTGATTGCGCAGACTTTTCGGGGCGAAAGAAAACCTGCGCATGGCGGCAGGCGGTGAATTACAGTAGCTGTCTGCCGCACTGATTTTTGGCTTGGCGCCAGTCTGGTCCTTCTCCATCCCGGTCCTGCAAGCGTCCAACAATGGCTGCTTCATCCTGCTGTCACATGCTTCACATGTTCGAGAGTACACTTCCCCCAGATTGATGTAATTGCGATACGCCCTATAATTCGGGGTTCAACTTTCCTCGAAGGAGAAAGCCATGTCCCCCGTATCAACCATTACCCGTCGCTCATTTGTTGCAGGCGCTGCCGCAAGCCCGGCAATTGCAGCCCTGCCCGGTCTCCCGGCCTTTGCCAAGGCTCCGCTGCAGGATGCAGGGGGCGGCATTTTCGCCCGCGTCAAGATCGGCGAGTATGATGTGACGACCCTGCTTGACGGCCAACGCACCGTGGAAGAACCGCAAAACATTTTCGGCATGAATGTGGATGCGGAGGAATTTTCCGGGGTTTCCGCCGAAAACCTGATCCCGCATGACAAGACACGCTTCTTTTTCACCCCGACAGTCGTGAACACCGGCAATGAGCTTGTCCTGTTTGATACCGGTCTTGGAGAAAGCGGCAATATTGTCGGCGCTCTTCAGGCCGCTGGTTACACGCCCGACCAGATCGATGTGGTTGTCATCACCCACATGCACCCGGACCACATCGGCGGGCTTGTCGTGGATGGCAAGCCGACCTTCCCGAATGCCCGTTATGTCACCAGTTCGGCAGAATATGATTTCTGGAAGAAACAGGATCCCGAAAGCCGGGTTCCGAAAATCATGGCCGCCAAGGTCGACCCCCTCGTCGGCAAGTTCAGTTTTATCAAGGATGGTGACAGCGTGGCTTCCGGCATCACTGCCATGGCAGCCCACGGCCACACCCCCGGCCACACTCTCTACATGATAGAAAGTGACGGCCAGCAGATACTCCTGACCGTCGACCTTGCCAACCATTATGTCTGGTCCCTCGCTTATCCCGAGTGGGAGGTGAAGTTCGACATGGACAAGGAAGCCGCTGCTGCTTCAAGAAAAAAAGTGCTTGGAATGCTCGCCGCAGAGAAAATGCCGTTCATCGGTTACCACATGCCGTTCCCTGCAACCGGATACGTGGAAACCCGGGGCGACGGGTTCAAATATGTACCAACCAGCTACCAGCTGAAACTCTGAACAAACCGAACAGCTTCAACAACAACGAAAAATGCCGGGCAATGACCCGGCATTTTTCATGAAACAGGTTGTAGCTACTAGGCAACGCGCGCGGCGGAACCGGGCATGTCGGCAGGATGAACCGGCACTTCATGATCCAGCACATATTGGACCAGCGCCTCATCGCTCCAGTCTGCAACCGGGTTGATGGCAGTCAGGCCGGTAAGGGCGTCCCGTCCTGCAAAACTTGTCTTGCGTCCGACACGAATCCGGCTGTCGATCAGCAATTGTGCCTCGTCCGCGACCTGCTCATCAAATGCTAGCCCGTAAACCTCACGGGAAATCCCGACCAGGCTTTTCAGCTCGGCATCGCGTGCCATGTTTACGGTATCCTTGAGTACTTTCACCCGGGAGTGACTGCTTACCAGCCCGTGCAGTATGACCTGGTCGGCCAGTGTGAAACGGGTGCGGAAAACAATTCCCTCAAAGCTGTTGCGCAGCAATTCGAGCCGGTCATGCAGGTCGAAACGCTTCATGCGCTCCGCAAGATTGCGGGTTTTTGCATCAGGTGCGGTAAAATCGGGATATGCAATACGGCTGGCCATGGACATCTCCTTTTGATGACCACGAGTGTGCGCCTTTTCACAAAACTTGTAGAGTAATGCTGTTCCAATCGACAGACCGGACGTAAAATAAAAGTCTCAATTTTTGAATTTCAGGGGAAAACAGGCTGGTCTGCCGGTGGTTTCAGGCGTACCGGGGCAAGCATTCACACATGGGCAGGCTGTTCAGCGTGAAAACGCCCCAAACCGCAGGAAATTGTAGGTTTGCACGATTACCCGTTCGTTCTGCGGAAAGAATGTATGCGACGCATTGACGATGATGTGGTCGCGCATCCCCTGCACTTTTGTGCTTTCAACGGACACCTTTCCGTCATCCGGCCCCGGAATAACGGCAGAAGACACCGGATCAATGGTGAAATTTCCGGCAATGACACCCAGTTCGTAGTCAACGCTCCCGAGCAATTCGGCAATGCCGTTATCGCGCGTTGCCAATTCGGTACCGGCCGGACCGAACACTTCGGCATACAGCCAGTTTCCGCGCAACAGATCTGCAACTTCGCTCCCCTTGTTGGGGGAAGCCAGTTGCACGACACGGCCCAGATTGTCCGGTCGATAGCGGTTCAGAACCGCACGTGTAACCAGCCCACCCATGGAATAGCCGACAAAATGCAATGGCTGGTCCGGGCGCACTTTCTTGCGCAATTCATCGGCAACCATCGCGGCCAGCTTTTCCATGCCGTGCCTGGTCGAGGGATAGTCAATGTTGAAAACCGTATAGCCCCTGTCTTCCAGATAATTGGAAAGGGCGGCCATGTGGCTCGAAGAACGGGCAAGCCCGTGCAACACCACGACCTGTTCGTTTCTTTCATCTGCCACCGCCAGCGGCACGGAAAAAACCGCCAGCTTTGCCAGCAGTAACAGCGCAGACAATATGCGTAATGGGCTCATGCCACCTTTATGAATTTTGACGGCGCGGAATTCAATAGCCGGTTTGGACACCGGTTTTGGCTTTTTGTTGGTTTTTTTCAGGAACAATGCGCAAGCCCATTCATTGACCGCACAGAACGAAGAAAAACGAAAGGATTTCTGACATGTTCATGAAGAAGATTACATATGCTACCGCAATCGCTGCCCTGATGGCATCACCGGCCCTGGCAACCAATGCCGACGGTACACAAACCGTAAGGGACCCGGGCATCAGCGCTCTCGAAGCCGCCGGCAATGCCGATGCTTCCGCCAATGTGGACGTTGAAGCAGGCGCGGCAGTGAGTTCCGATGGGGATACAAAATCCCGCGATGCAGGCATCAATTCAAGGGAAGCTGCCGAGGCATCAGCCGATGCAGACGTTTCCGTGAACAATGAAAATGATGCTGAAACGGTTGTTCGTGAAAAGGACAGCGTAACATCTTCCAAGGATGCCGGAATCAGCAGCGAGGAAGCTGCCGAGGCATCAGGTGATCTGGATGTGAACGCAACGTCTTCTCAGGAATCAAACCTGCGTATCGAAGAAGGTGAAAACCTTGACGGACGCATCGATGCTATCGAAGCAGCAAAAGATGCCAGCTAAACACAGGCATTGATTGTCTGAATCACAAACCGGTCGGCAAACAAATTGCCGGCCGGTTTTTTGTTGTGGGTTGATTTGAGAACGCAGGAACTTCCCAATTAACCCCAACTTGCAGCCACACCCTACTTATTTACGTTGGCATCGGGAAAACGTGTTTAAGCAATAATGCCTCACAACAACTCCGCCTGAACGGCCTTGGTCCAGCCGACATAAACCTTGTCTCCGGCGATAATCGCCGGGCGTTTCATCAGGCTTGGATGTTCGGCAATCAGGGACAATGCCTTTTCGCGGTCAATACCCTGTTTCACTTCCTCACTCAGGCCGCGCCATGTCATCGATGCACGGTTGGCGAGTTTTTCATACCCGACCGCTGCTTCCAGCTGCTCCAGCACCCCGGCCGGAACCCCGTCATCACGAACGTCGACCAGCGTCAGTTCATGCCCCGCATCGCGCAATGCGGCAATCGCCTTCTGGCAGGTGGAACATTTGGTCAGGTGATAAACGGTAAGTTGCATTGGCTTGTCCCGGTTTCTGGTTCTCAGGGCGATTTATACCGATTCACCGCCAGGGCTCAACAACGGCTCCGGAAAGGAAAATTTCAACCGGCAATTTGATGATCATCCCTTCCATTTGTTCCTGTTTTACCCCATATTGCAATCATGTCCAAACCTCCAGGAAACAAAGACGGATTCGGCGAAGCCCCGCAAAAACCGCTGAGCGGAAAGCCGCTTTCCGGTTCTGTCTCCGATTGGGCAAAAGAGATTGAAGGGGAAGCGGAAAAGCCTACACCGCCAAAAAAGAAAAAAGCCGCGAGCGCAAAACAAGCGCCGCGCAAGGGCTCTGCCCGAAGCGGGAAACAAAAAACCCGCGATGACTACAGTGAAAAGCACGTCAACAAGGGCGCCATTATCGGCGCATCGAGCGACCCGAAGGAGCGTGCCGCTTCCGGCCTGAACCCGATTGCCGGGCTGGATGTATCGCTTGAGGAAGCCGAAAAACTGCTCGGCAAGACCGGCCGCTCGGCATCGAAATTCACCGAACCGGGACAGATTTTCAACAAGGGTGCGAAAGCCAATCCGCAAGGCGCCGATGCATTCCAGTCCGGTGTCACCGCAACCGTGGCTTCGCTCTCCCGGCTGATCGAGGGGGGCGACCCCAACCTCGTTGCCAACTGGGTTCCGCACCGCCCCGCCCGCCCGCAAAAGGCGGAAGGCGGCATCGAGATAAAAATGGTCACGGAGTTTGAACCTTCAGGCGACCAGCCGACCGCGATCAGGGATTTGGTGGAGGGGTTGGGAACTTCCTTGTTTTCCGCCGAGCCATCCGGCTCGCCGTCCGTTACCGCGCAGGCGCCTCGGCTAGTCGCCTCGTCTGGCGCTGCCACGGAGGGAGGGCAGTCCCAAGAAAGTCTAGAGGAACTTAAACGAAGCGACGCTTCGGGAGGCGATAGGCCGACCGCGGGTTCATCCCGCGCGCGCGCGCAGCCGTCTGCGGAGCAGACTGGCGTGAGCGCAGATATTGAACCCGGCAATACGCAGGTATTGCTGGGCGTCACCGGCTCCGGCAAGACCTTCACCATGGCCAAGGTGATCGAGGCGACGCAGCGCCCTGCCATCATCCTTGCGCCGAACAAGACACTCGCCGCCCAGCTTTACGGCGAGATGAAATCCTTCTTCCCGGACAATGCGGTCGAGTATTTCGTCTCCTATTACGATTATTACCAGCCGGAAGCCTATGTGCCGCGCTCGGACACCTATATCGAGAAAGAATCGAGCGTCAACGAGCAGATCGACCGGATGCGCCACTCCGCGACCCGGGCGCTGCTGGAGCGGGACGATGTAATCATCGTTGCCTCGGTCTCCTGCATTTACGGTATCGGCTCGGTCGAGACCTATACCGCCATGACCTTCGAGATGAAGATCGGCGACACGCTCGACCAGCGTCAATTGCTTGCTGACCTCGTCGCCCAGCAATACAAGCGCAACGACCAGGCCTTCACGCGCGGCACCTTCCGGGTGCGCGGCGACACGATCGAGATTTTCCCTGCCCACCTTGAGGACTCGGCCTGGCGCATTTCCCTGTGGGGCGACGAGATCGAGGCGATTACCGAGTTCGACCCGCTGACGGGCCAGAAAACCGGCGATCTGAAATCGGTCAAGATCTACGCCAATTCCCACTATGTGACGCCACGCCCGACGCTCAACCAGGCAATCAAGTCGATCAAGGAAGAGCTGAAACACCGGCTCGGCGAACTGAACGACATGGGCCGCCTGCTCGAAGCCCAGCGGCTTGAACAACGCACCCGGTTCGACCTCGAAATGCTGGAGGCGACCGGAAGCTGCGCGGGAATCGAGAACTATTCGCGCTACCTGACAGGCCGAAAGCCGGGCGAACCGCCGCCGACACTGTTTGAATACATCCCCGACAACGCAATCGTCTTCGTTGATGAAAGCCACGTGACCATCCCGCAGATCGGCGGCATGTACCGGGGCGACTTCCGCCGCAAGGCAACACTCGCGGAATACGGTTTCCGCCTGCCCTCCTGCATGGACAACCGCCCGCTGCGCTTCGAGGAATGGGACCGCATGCGCCCGCAGACGGTCTGCGTTTCGGCAACGCCCGGCGGCTGGGAGATGGAGGAAGCCGGCGGCGTCTTCGCCGAACAGGTGATCCGCCCGACCGGCCTGATCGACCCGCCGGTCGAGGTCCGCCCTGCCCGCACCCAGGTTGATGATGTGCTTGGCGAAATCCGGGCAACAGCGGAAGCCGGCTACCGCACGCTGTGTACGGTTCTGACCAAGCGCATGGCGGAAGACCTCACCGAATACCTGCACGAGAACGGCATACGCGTTCGCTACATGCATTCCGATATCGACACGCTGGAACGCATTGAGATCATCCGCGACCTGCGGCTTGGCGCGTTTGACTGTCTTGTCGGCATCAACCTGTTGCGCGAGGGCCTCGACATTCCCGAATGTGCGCTGGTCGCGATCCTCGATGCGGACAAGGAGGGCTTCCTGCGTTCCGAAACCTCGCTGGTGCAGACGATTGGCCGCGCAGCGCGCAACGTCGATGGCCGTGTGCTGCTCTATGCCGACACGGTGACCGGCTCGATGGAGCGCGCCATGGCCGAAACCGAACGCCGCCGCGAAAAGCAGGTCGCCTGGAACGAGGCAAACGGCATCACACCGGCCAGCGTCCGCAAGAATATCGGCGACATTCTGGAGAGCGTTTACGAGCAGGACCATGTCCGCGTCGATACCGGCCAATGGGGCAATCTGGCGGAAGAAGGCGAACTCGTCGGCAACAACCTTGCTGCCCATCTGGAAGCACTGGAAAAGCAGATGCTCGCCGCCGCCGCCGATCTCGATTTCGAGGAGGCCGCTCGCCTTCGCGACGAGGTCAAACGCCTGCGCGAAGTGGAACTTGCCGTCGCCGACGACCCGATGGACCGGGATTCCGGCGTCACCAACACGCGGAAGTCCCGACGCGATGCAGCGAAGGGACGTAAACGGACCGCAGGTCCGGGAGGCGATATGCCGACCGCGCCGGATGGCGCGCCCCCGCGGAGCCGTAGCGCAGCTACTGGCGCGAGCGCAAACGAGTCCGCGGATGCGTCGACGGAAAACAAAAGAGGCGCGAGCGCAGACGAGTCCATGGATGCGTCGGCGGAAAGCAAACTCTTCCGCAAAAACACTCTCGACGAAATGACCGTGGGGAGAACCGAGAAACCTCTAGGAAAAACGCCCCCCTCCGTGGCAGGGCAAGGTTCTGGCGACCAAGAGGCGCGCAAGGGCAGAGCCCGAAGCGGGAACGAAGATAGCCAGAACCGTCAGCCCGTGAACGGGCGCGAGGACGGAGGTTCGAGCGAAAAAGCATCAAAAGGCTGGAACGCGCCTCGCAAATCCTACGGCGAAGAAATGCGTCAATCACAAGAGGCGAATGCCGCGGCAGACGAAGCAGCCCGCAGGCGCAAGGTTAAAGACCAACCCTCCGTGGCAAGGCAAGGTTTTGACGACACCAGTCAAAACCGCGAGCCTGTGAACGGACGCGAGCCGGATGGCGAAGCGGAAAACAAACAGAGCGCGGATGCGCTGGCGGAAAACAAAGAAGTGGGTAAACGGCGTCCTAAATCAGTCGAAGGCTCTCTCGAACGCGACGACCGCTCCAAACGTCGAGGCAGGCCAAGGAAAACGGGAAAACCAGGTCAGTAGTTGATGAAAATATATTTATTTATTTTGTTGATTGGAGTATTTCTTACGGGCTTGATACTAGGAGCGATTTTGGTCGCATTAAATTTAAGTATAAGTCCGTCTGCCGATTTACTGATACCTAAAAAACTAGATTTTAGTTCTTTTTCTGGACTACTTTTAGGGTCGATATCAATAATTTTCACGTTTTTTGGCGTATTCGTGGCGGTTCTGGCATTTTTCGGATTTACTTCAATAAGAGAGCGTGTCGAAGAGGTTGCACGGATAGAAATTGAGGAGTCTGCAAAAACTGGTAAACTCAGGGAATTTATGGAGAATTCTCTTAAACCTGACGGTTCACTTTACAAGTCTGCACAACAAACATTTCGAGATACAACTTTCCGTGGAATAGGTTTGGCAGAATCATCCGGTTTTGAGGATCCAAAGGAGGAGGACAAAAATTGAGTATTTTAAGGGAATTACCTGCTGGCGAGCTAGAGATTGTGAAGGAAGCATTGAGCGAGTTTCCCGTAAAATTAGGTGCACTAGCAAAGAAACTTGGCATCAAAGTTTTTGTCGCAACGCTACCGGCAGGTATATCGGGCGAAATAAAGGCTTCACCAAATGAAGAAGATACTTTCATAATTCGAGTAAACAGACACGAGAGCAGGCCCAGACAAAGGTTCACGTTGGCGCATGAGATTGGTCATTTTCTGCTACACAAGGACAAAATTGGGAATGGAATAGTCGACGATGCCTTATACCGATCACGATTATCTAACAGCCTGGAATACGAAGCCAATAGATTTGCTGCCGATCTACTAATGCCGAAGGCAGAGATTGATAAAATTTTGGATACTGCGGTGGGATCGGATGACGCTTTGATCGAAACTGTCTGCCGGAAATTCGGCGTCTCAAAACAGGCCGCCGAAATTCGATTAGGATTGTAAATGCTTCGAGACATTTTTAAATGTAACTACATTCCGACCTTATGTGTACGCCCTGCTGAAATGCGCGCACTTGAGGAATTACCTGAAACCGACAAAGACCTTTTATTTCCCTTTATCCTTTTATCGCCTTGGGTCGGATCGAATGAATTGAAGTCTAGTATTGATCGTTTGGAAAAATCATATGGCTCCAGGACTTTTATACTAGGAATTGATCGCTACTATAACCATCAAAGTCCTAAACGACAGGCACAATTTGATATCATATCTATGCTTAAGGGTGAGGACAATTTTAAAGAATATTATGATTTTGCTTCAGATATTGAGCAAGCAATCCCCTGTGCATTCTTGAGGGAAGACAATTACGCTTGTCTAGAGATTCAAATCGACAGATGCCTAGCTTTAGGTCGTGGAGTAGTCTTATCTATTGATAAAAACAGGTCGGTTATCAGCAACAACCTCACTTCACTGATTTCTCAATATGACCCTAAGGATATTGCTGTGCATATCGACGGAGGTTGGTCCAAAAACGAGCAGATCGATGCGCTATGGTACATTAATGTTTGCAAGTCGATCTACTCACAAAATGAAAAGTGCGCGATCGTCGTGTCGTGCTCAAGTTTTCCAAAAGGTTTCGATAATGTTGAGGGTGTTATTGATATTCCCATTGGGTCCCGACAACTTTTTAATGAAGTAAGCGGAAACTTCAACAATGAAACAATCATTTACGGCGACTGGGCAAGTACAAAACCTAGATCGGACGAACGAGGTTCACAACCCAGACCGCGAATTGACTATGCGCTCCATGATAAATGGGTCATTTCTAGGAAGTGGACTCTGGGGAGTAAGGACAACTGGGACTATGACGATGCTGCTAATAACCTAATTGAAAGTGAATTTTGGCCCAGTTCAATCAATGTTTGGGGCGAAATGCGAATTCAACAGACCGCCCTTGGCATGGCATTTTCTATCGAAAATGCGCCAGCAAACGTTGCGGCAAGAATAAATGTTCATCTACATCAACAAACTAATTTTGGTGGTGTAATCATCAGTACTGATGATGTCTGGGAAGACTAGTTTATATTTTTGTCTCCGCTTCCCCACTCCCCCATAATTGATCCATCGCATCTTCATAAGCAAACAATCACGCTCTGCATTACGCGGCCAACACCACTCTCCCCGTCATCCCGGTTGCCATGCACACCAGGTTCCGTTGCCACTATCGGCAGAAGTGGCGTTAGCGGTTTGAGGCAAATGGTTGTTCACCCACAGTATCGAACAAACAGATCGGCATAGTGGACCCCACCGGAGCAAGTCCGGCGCAAGCTCATCGCAGTAGCGGCAGCGGTGACCGGAAAACCGGACGATAATCCCGCCTGCAAAGCCCCCAAAAATATTTCACACGCCCCAATTCCCCGCCATAAATCGGACGCAATGCAGGCGCCAAATCCTGATTGTTCTGACGCGTGCCTATCGGACAATCATGCCCCCGGCCTCCACGCCAGACTTTTTCAGGACAACAGTCATGAAAGCACCAAAACCTTCTGCAAAGCCGAAGCCTTCCACTGTGAAGCCAGGCCAGAAGTAAGCTGAACTGCGCGTTGCTACCGCCTGCAACGCCCCTGTTCTGGATGGCCGGAGGGTACACTCCGGCCATTTTTGATTTCCGCTTTGCTTGGTCACTCTTTCGAAAATACCTCTGTACTTTTGCCCGTGCACGGTCTCTGCCCCCACACACGCGAAGCCAAGGGAAATTGCGGGCTGCCGCGCCGAACAAACAGACCGGTACAGGGACTCCTGGCTGGCCGCAGCGGCCAGGATGACAATCGGTTACCGCCCCCATTCCCACGCCTTAATTCCCCCCTAGCCTCTTCCCCGCAAACCGAAAACCTAACCCAAGGAGGAAAACCATGTCAGTTGCACGGGTAACGGAAATCATTTCATCATCCACCAAGGGCTTTGATGATGCGGTGGAGAAGGGGATAAAGCGGGCTTCCAAAACGTTGAACAACGTCTCCGGTGCGTGGGTGCAGGACCAGAAGGTCGAATGCAAGAACGGCAAGATAACGGCTTATCGCGTAACCCTCAAAATCACCTTCGTCCTTGATGACTGAAGCGCCTGGATAGTGAAATGGCGGGAATTGCTCCCCCTCACCCTGGGCCTGCCTCCTTGCGGCATGCTCAGGGTGAGATTCAAACTTTCTCCCAAAAATCTATCCCCGCCCCCAATTCGTCTTCCATACTTCACCCATCGCCTGTTTCACACAAACGACGGATCGCGACCGAAACGAACCGTGGGCAGGCGACAGTGAGGCGGTGAAGGGCTCGGTCTCTTTTCCGTCAGCATATCCATGCTGACGTCCGTTCACGCGCTGACGTTTTGACCCATTGTCAAAACCTGCGCTGCCACGGAGGGAGGGAAACCTCCCGGGAGTTGCGAACCCGTTGCGGCAAGTTTCGGACTTGTCGCCACCTGAAGGCTGACCCGGGTGGTTTACCTCGCCGAGGCGGTTCTAAAAATCCTCACACGGGCTGCTCTGTCGAGCGTCTGAAACAACAACATGGACTGGCGTTCAACCGAGCAGCCCGTTGTTTGTAATACTAGCGTCAGCGATGTCGTCACCCGACAGACAAGCGAAGCGCCAGCGGGAGAAACAATCCACCACACTGGCCGGAAGGATCGAGTGATCAATCCTGCTTGCTTCCGCCGGCCCATCCGCACCGGCAGCCATTCACACATGGGCAAAAGTGCCGGTCGCAATTGCCGGGGCCGCCACGCCGGGAGAGAAGCCCCCACGCAAAATTGTTTCGAGGTAAAAGAACAACCCTCCGTGGCAGGGCAAGTGGAAAACAGTCAAGAGGAGCCGATGACCACTTCACCATCCCGCCGTTTCAACGCTGCAAAGCTGCTTCAGACAGACATCAATGCCTGGATGACCTGCTCATTTGCGAAATGCACCGAAAAGCAGGCCTGCCTTGGCGGGCCGCGCGGTACCTGCGCCAGAACGGATGGCTGGCCGCTTTGTACGCATGAGGGCCGGGAGCGCATGAAGACCGTACCACCCGGGAAAAAATGGCGGACCAATAAAACCCATGCCCGTGAAACGCCGGGCGAGCGCCAGTTGCGACGCGACGGCGAAGCGCTGATGCGGATCAACGAGGAACTGCTGAGGCTCAGGATCAAGGAGACAGCAACCCGTATCATGCATTGCACCGGCAATGACGCGCCTTTCCGTGGCTGGCCGGAAATCGCGGACAACAACCTGTGACTTGCATGTCTCTCTGCTCCGCCCCACATAGGTTTGTAACGGAATCAAACGGACAACCGGAGAGACGAACAGATGAAAGCCCTGATCCCCAATGCCCTGAAAAAGGGCCTTGCCATTGCCGCCCTGACACTCGCAACACCGCTTGTACCCGCCCTCGCCCCGGCAGCAAATGCCTATCAGGGCGATGTGGTGCGCCTGCAGAATGAGGGGTTTGATGCCTGCCGCCAGCTTGGCAATACCGGCTATACGGCAGTGGTGCGCGGCCGCACGGTCTATGGGTCCGGCGGGGGCCGCTACACCAACGGGTATGACGGTTTTTCGGTGCGCTACTGCTTTCAGGGCCGTGGCCAGTGCGAGGCTTTTCTCGACCGTATCACCCACATAGTGCATGGCGTTTCGGAGATCCGCTACGCAAGCTGCCGCGCCCGCGGCTGACGGTGTTCGGGGCAAATCCGCCCGTGTGACATATGTCACACAGCGAACAGCCCTGCCCTTCACAGGGCTTTTTCCCTCCGCTACGCTTTGGCATGTTCAGTCAGAGAAACGGGAGATGGAGAAATTCCCATGAAGAAACGCACACTTTCCGGCATGGTCCGGTTTGTCACCGGCAGCGGCATTGTCGCTGCTTCACTGTTCACCCTCGCCCTGCCCGCCCAGGCAGACCGGGGCCAGGTCGTCCGCCTCAATGCCGCCGGGTACGATATCTGCCGGCAGCTAGAAGCAAGTGGCGGGCCGGTATGGTCTGGCAAGGTTCGCGGCAAGCTGCTCGATGGCGGTGCTTACGGTTCGGGTTACAAGTTCAACATCACGAACTGTTTCCGTACGCAGCGCGAATGTACACAGTTTGTCGGCAGCATCGAGAACCGCATCACGCAAGTTGACATGATCAATGCCCGCATCTGCCGCAAGCGGTTCTGAGCAAATGCTCAGCCGGCACGACAAAGCGGCGGCAAACAGGGCAGGCAAGGGACACGATGCGGCTCAACAGCTGGCACCCGTGTCCGGCCTCTCCGCTGCCGTCAGCCCTGCTGCAGGAAGGGGTTCGTCGCCCGCTCCTCGCCGATGGTGCTGGCCGGGCCGTGCCCGCAGATGAATTGCACATCATCGCCAAGCGGCAGCAGCTTGTTTCGGATCGAGGCAATCAGCGCATCATGGTCACCGCCCGGAAGGTCTGTGCGGCCGACGGAACCGCGAAACAGCACATCGCCGACATGGGCAAACTTCAGGTCGGCATTGTAGAAAACAACATGGCCCGGCGCATGGCCCGGGCAGTGCAACACGTTGAACTCGACCCCGGCAATTGAAACCGTGTCGCCTTCCTCAAGCCAGCGGTCCGGACTGACATTGCGGAAACCTTCATTCATTCCGTAATTCGCCGCCACCGTCTCGACACTCTCGCATAGCGGCTTGTCATCGACATGCGGCCCGACAATCTCGACACCCAGTTTTTCTTTCAGCGCTTCCGCCGCCCCGACATGGTCAAGATGGCCATGCGTCAGGAGTATCGTCTCGACCTTTATCCCCGTCTCGTCAATCGCCCCCATAATGCGTTCGAGGTCACCCCCCGGGTCAATCACCACACCCTTCCTGGTTTCCTCGTCAAAGATCAGGGTGCAGTTCTGCTCGAAAGGTGTAACAGGAACAATGGCTATGTTGATTTTCGGCATGTTGTCTATCGGAGCTTTCTTCAGTTCTCGTTTCTCATCAAGCCATACGAAAAGGGCGGCTGCCACGCAACCGCCCACAGTATCGAACCGGTTGGTCCGTAACCGTCTCTGTTCAGGCTGTTCGCACTATTGCTTGTTGCCCATCAGCATTCCGGCAATTCCGGTAAGCGCACCACCGCCAACGGCTCCGCCACCGATCATGGAGATAAGCGAACCCATGTCCATTCCGGCAATTGCTCCGCCTGCCGCATCACCACCGAGCGAACCGGCTGCTCCGCCAAGTGCTGCACCAAGGGCGCTGCCACCTGCAATGCCGCCAATGCCGCCTGCCAGGATTTTTGGCAGCAGACCGATTGCTACCTGCTTCACAACAGCCCCAACAATGCCGCCGCCAACCATGCCGGAAATGGCCTGAATGATAAGTGGTAAAATAGCTTCCATGATTATGTCTCCCAAAAAGACCGGCTGGAATTACCAGTCTGATCACAATCTGGCATCCCCTGCCAGTGAGCGGAACCGGAATTGCCCGCTTCCGCATACATCATACCGTCCCGGCATGAAAATTGGGAGTCAGTGTCAGTATATCGGCAGATTCCACACAGAATTGTGGGGATTAGTCATCAAGATGGGCGCGAACCACCTTGTCATAATCTTCCATCAACGCCTTGGAAATCTTGCCTGGCGTAAACGAATACTCTCCAATCTGCGATACAGGAGTAACTTCGGCGGCAGTTCCGGTAAGGAAGCATTCCTCAAAATCTGCCATCTCGTCAGGCATGATGGTGCGCTCGATCACCTCGATCTGACGGGCCTTTGCAAGGTCTATTACGGTTCTACGCGTGATACCATCAAGAAAACAGTCAGGCTTTGGCGTATGAAGAGCGCCATTCTTGCTGAAGAAGACATTGGCACCCGTGGCCTCTGCAACATGCCCGCGATAGTCCAGCATCAAGGCGTCCGCAAAGCCCTTTTCCTCTGCAGCATGCTTGGAAAGCGTACAAATCATGTACAGACCAGCAGCCTTGGCAAAACAGGGTATGGTTGCCGGATCTGGGCGACGATAATGGGCAAGGTCAAGCCGGATGCCATTCAGCCGTTCTTCAGGCTCAAAGTAGCTAGGCCAATCCCAAACCGCGATGGCGACATTGATCTTGTTTGCCTGGGCAGAAACACCCATCATCTCGCTGCCTCTCCAGGCGACCGGACGAACATAGGCATTCTTCAATCCCTGTTTTTCGAGAGTATCGATACAGGCCTGGTTGATCTCGTCCTGGGTGTAGGGAATTTTGAATCCCATTTCGCCCGCAGAAAAGAACAGGCGTTCAGTGTGTTCTTCAAGCTTGAATATCTTGCCCTCATAGGCGCGTTCACCCTCAAACACGCTGCTCGCGTAATGCAGACCGTGCGTCAACACATGCACCTGGGCTTGCCCCCACTCAACAAATTCACCATTAAACCAGATATGACCACTCATCTGGTCATAGGGAGCTCCAGCCATTTTGCCCTCCAAAAGCAACGCAGTTTCAGCCGATTTTGCACGCCCAATACCAATACAGATGAATTTCGGCGTACGATTACAAAAGCGTAGGTCCGGTACAAAAATATGTCAATAGTGCTGACATATTTCAGGAACCGTGCGATAAGGATTCCCATGAGCAATGAACACCAGATTGACGAAGAGACAATTGTCGAAAGCCCGATCGGGCCGGATGACATCGCACAGATCAGGAAGATCGAGCTTCTGTTCTTCGCCTACCGGGACTTCATCTCGGACCCGGATCGCATATTGTCACAATACGGTTTTGGGCGGGCGCACCATCGCACCCTGTATTTCGTTAATCGCAATCCGGGCATGACAGTCGCACAATTGCTCGAAATCCTGGACATTACAAAGCAAAGCCTGTCACGTGTCCTGCGTGAACTGATCAACTCGGGCTACATTGCCCAGACTGCCGGGAAAAACGACCGGCGCAAACGCATGTTGTATCCAACTTCCAAAGGCAGGGAGCTCGTTTTGGCCCTTTCCGCCCCCCAGTCAAGACGAATTGAGCGGGCACTTGCATCGCTTGATCACGAAGCAGGGGAAAAGGTCGAACAATTCCTGCAAGCCATGTTCGGACAAGAGTAACCGGACAACCACAAAGAGTACTGAAATTTCTGCTTACGGTAGCATTCTGATACAATATGTTATTTGCCAGTCACCGGGCAGGAAATATCTTGGCCCATATTCTGCATTATGGACAAAGCCATGAATGACTTGAATGAATACATGAGCATGCCGGACGATCAGGCACCACACGTTCTTGTGGTTGATGATGACCGCAGGCTACGGGAGTTGTTGTCCCGCTACCTGTCAGGCAATGGCTTCCGTGTAACCAATGCCAGTAATGCGGAAGAAGCACGCAACAAGATAGAAAACCTGCAGTTTGACCTGCTTGTGGTCGATGTGATGATGCCTGGCGAGAATGGCCTGAACCTCACTAAGACATTGCGTGAGAAACTCGATGTACCCATCCTGATGCTCACGGCCCTGGCAAACACCGAGAACCGCATTGAAGGCCTTGAGGCAGGTGCGGATGATTATTTACCAAAGCCGTTCGAACCCCGAGAACTGCTACTACGTATCAATTCAATCCTGAAACGCAGCGCCAAACCCGATGATCCCGTCATCGAGAAGGTTCGTTTCGGGAAATATGACTTCTCTGTCAAACGCGGCGAACTACTAATGGAGGGAAATCCTGTCCGGCTTACAGACAGGGAGCGGGAAATTCTCACCACCTTTGCCCTCAAGCCCGGTGGCACCATTGCCCGTCACGAACTTCTGGGGGACGAAAGCATGGCTGGCGAGCGAAAGATTGATGTGCAGATCAACCGGTTGCGCCGCAAGATCGAGGAAGATCCAGCCAACCCCAAATGGCTGCAAACCGTACGCGGTGTCGGCTACCGACTGTCTGTCGACGGTTGATATTTCGCGGCATCTGACTGTGCCCCCTACAATTTCGTCATGGCGTGTTGTAAGAATCCGTATTGCGTTTGCATGACGGACAACAGGTTTGACGGTAAACAGAACCAAGAATTTCATGACCAGTATCAGGAAACGGCGTCCCCCGCTTCAGGTTTTTAGCCGCTGGTTCTGGCGTCGCATGCCGAAAGGGCTTTACGGGCGCTCGCTTTTGATCATCATTGTACCGATGGTCTTGCTGCAATCCGTGATCGCATTCGTGTTCATGGAGCGTCACTGGCAAACCGTAACACAACGGCTTTCAAAATCGGTGACAGCAGACATTGCTGCGGTGATAGATGTAATCGAGAATTACCCGCAAGATCCGGAATATCAACAAATCACGGAACTGGCCCGCGAAAAACTCTCACTGAACATTTCCATATTGCCACCAACCCCGTTCCCGCCTGCCGTGGGCAAGCCGTTTTTCTCGCTTCTTGATGATACGCTGCGAACTGAAATCACCCAGCAGATTGGCCGGCCGTTCTGGATTGACACGGTTGGTGATTCAGACATCCTGGAAATTCGCATCAGGCTTGAAAAACCGGAGAATGTCCTGCGTGTATTCGTGCGCAGGAACCAGGCATATGCATCGAACAGTCACATATTCCTGATCTGGATGGTCGGCACATCTATCGTCCTGATCTTGATTGCCATCCTGTTTCTTCGCAACCAGATCAGACCGATCCAGCAACTCTCAAGAGCTGCGGACAGCTTTGGCAAGGGACAGGTAATGCCTGAAGGCTTCCGGATCAGGGGAGCCGCAGAAGTCCGCCAGGCAGGATTGGCCTTCTTGCAAATGCGCGAACGCATCGAACGCCAGATAGAACAGAGAACCGCAATGCTTACAGGGGTAAGCCACGACCTGCGGACCATACTTACCCGCTTCAAACTGCAACTTGCCATGTTGCCGCAATCACGCGAGACCGAAGAACTGCAAACCGATGTCGACGACATGCGCAAAATGCTGGAAGGCTATATTGATTTTGCCAAAGGCGATGCAGATGAACCGGTGCAGTTGCTGAATGTTTGTGATGTTCTTGAACGCCATTCCATGGAGGCAACGCTCAGAGACAAGGACTACCAGATCGATTGCCCGAACGACCTGACCATCGAGGTGCGGCCCAACGCGTTTTCAAGACTTGTCGCGAACATCGTCACGAACGGTTTTCGCTATGCAGACAAATTGTCCGTGAAAGCTTTTGTCAGGGGAGAAAAACTCACCATACAGTTTGACGATGACGGGCCAGGCATCAGCGAGAAGATGCGGGAAGAGGTTTTCAAACCGTTCATGCGACTGGATGAGGCGCGCAATCTCGATGAAAGCGGAACGGGTCTCGGCCTTTCAATTGCCCGCGACATCGCCCGCAATCACGGGGGCGACATCAATCTTTATGAAAGTCCGGCTGGCGGCTTGAGGGCAATCGTGGTTCTGCCTGTATAAGCCGGCTAGTGAAGGCGCTTGCCAAGCGGAACATCCCGTTCAACCGCTGCCAGAACAACATTACCGTTGTCGTCATCAAAGCCCAGGGTGAGAACTTCGGACATGAAAGGGCCAATCTGCCGCGGCGGAAAATTGACCACTGCAATCACCTGCCTGCCCATCAGGTCTTCCCTTGAATAATTCTCGGTTATCTGCGCCGAGCTTTTCTTCACTCCGATTTCGTCTCCAAAATCAATGCGCAGTTTCCAGGCAGGTTTTCTGGCTTCAGGAAAATCCGAAACCTCCACAATCCGCCCTACCCGGATATCGACTTTCATGAAATCGTCAAAACTGATCTCGCTCATGAAAGCTCTCTCGATCTTTTGGCTGCTGCTTCAATCGCTTTTTCGAGCAGCCCCGGCATGCCGTCATCCGCCATCAACACTTCAAGTGCCGCTGCTGTTGTTCCATTCGGCGATGTCACGTTTTGACGAAGTTGCGCGGGTGTCTCATCTGATTGGCGCATCAGTTCACCCGCCCCTGAAACAGTTTCAATAGCCAGAGTCATGGCAAGCTCTTTTGGAAGCCCTGCTTTTTCTCCGGCTGCGGCCATGCATTCAGCGAGATGGAACAGGTAAGCAGGCCCGCTACCAGAAACGGCAGTAACCGCATCCATCAAAGCTTCGTCATCTATCCATTCGACAGCCCCGATTGCCAGAAGCAAGTCGGCAACCTGTTGTTTCTGGTCATTACTGACATTGCCATTGGCGCAAAGCACAGTCATCCCTCGAAGGACAAGCGCCGGTGTGTTCGGCATGGCGCGAATGGCAGCCGGATTGCCAAGAGCGCGCTCAAGCGTTGCGAGTTGCGTACCCGCAGCAACCGACACGACAACCGTATTCTCTCCTACAAGTCCGGTCAGACCGGGAAGGACTGCATCCATCATTTGTGGCTTTATCGCGACCAGCAAAACATTTGGCGGCGGAACATCGTCTGCCGAAACTGCATGGCCAACAGAATTCCGGGCAAGGAAATCCTGCATCTGCTCGCTTGGCGAAGGGTCAATTACGGTTATGTTTGCCGGATCCATGCCGTTGTTGATCCAGCCACGCAACATGGCTCCACCCATATTGCCGGCGCCCACAAGGGCAACTGAGAAATTCATGAATGCTCCAGAATGTATGTTTGTTGTGCGGCTACCTTAAGCCGTACCCCGGGTTTCGAAAAGAGCACCTTCGATTGCTTCGGCTGCGGAGTGCCCTGCCCAGACAACAAACTGGAAGGCCTGGTAGTAACGCTCACATGCCTCAAGAGCACTAACCATCAGACATTCAAGCTGCTCGCCGGTTGGCACTGCTCCGCCATTGAGCATAAGGGTTTGGCGAAACATTACCGCCCCCTCCTTCATCCAGACATCAAAATGCCCGATCAACATCTGTTCATTGACCAGGGAAAGCAGCTTTGTGGTTTCGGGAATTCGGCTCTCAGGCACTTTGAGGTCGAATGCACATGCCATGTGAAGCGCCTCGAAATCCTCCATCCAGGAAAGTGAGGCATTGTAATCCGTCCACACACCGGCAACCGTAAGGTTGATCTCATCCTCACTGGAACGCTCGAATTCCCAGTTGTTGTAGGAAGCAACATGCTCGATCATGTCGACCGGGTTGATATCGCGTTCAATTTCTAGCTCGGCGACTGCCATTACCATTCCTTCTCCCGCCCGATTATCATCGGACAAAAACCTTGCCTCAATCATGCGACTCACATGCTGATGGAGCGCCCCACTGACCCGGCCTCGTCATTTTCGGGCCAGCGGGGATTAAGAGTCCGCCACGAATCATCCTGTAAAATCAGTCTATAATGGTGAATCGTGATTGCTACCCCAGCAGAATCCGGCGCCCCGTCTTTCTGTGGAGAATCATTGAATCGATGGATTCAGAACAGGCGCTAAAGGATTCTGCAGGCTGGTTTTTTCAGAACTTATTCACCGGTCAAAAAAATCGGGGGAGAAGCCGTTATTTCTTGCGGGAGGTTGCACGGGCAGGCTTGGAACCATTCTCAAGCTCGTCGATACGCTTTTCAAGTTTCTCGACCTGCTCTTTCAAAACCGCATTTTCAGTGCGCGCCCGCGAAGCCATTTCCTGAACCGCATCAAAATCATCGCGTTTGACAAGGTCCATGTCTGCAAGAAAACGTTCCATCTGGCTGCGGAAAGCATTTTCTGCCTCACGCTTCACCCCTTGGGCCGTACCTGCAGCATCTGTCATCAGCTTGGCAAATTCATCAAACAAGCGATTGGTCGGCTGGCTCATGGTATTTCTCCAAAATTCCGTTTTCATTTACATGGTAACAGCAATGGCTGCTTTCAACGGCGAATGAAAGGTGACAAACCGTCCGCCACATGCAATTCAGTCGATAAAACCAAAACTGCCGGAAACCCCGTCGATGATCAACTTTCTAGCTGCAATTTCCCATCCAGGTTTCGATCCGGTCATGCTCTCCCTCGGGCCATTGCAGATACACTGGTACGGGGTTGCTTACGTATTCGGCATTCTGTTTGGCTGGTGGTATGCAAGAAGGCTTGCGGCAACAGATCGCCTGTGGGCGAATGAAAACTCTCCCATCACTCCTGTGCAGGTCGATGATTTCCTCGTTTGGGCCGTTATCGGGATCATACTCGGTGGCCGGGTTGGCTATATCCTGTTTTACGACCTTCAGGCCTATTTGAATAACCCGTTGCAAATTTTCGCATTATGGCGTGGAGGAATGAGTTTTCATGGCGGACTTGCCGGCATTGTTCTGGCAATGGTGCTCTTTGCAAAACGTGCAGGCTTTTCTCCCTTCTCGCTGTTCGACATCATCGCAGCAAGCTGCGGTATCGGCCTGTTTCTGGGCCGGGTAGCCAATTTCGTGAATGCGGAATTGTTCGGCCGGGCAAGCGACGTCCCCTGGGCGGTAATTTTTCCCGGCACGGACGGGCAACCCCGTCATCCAAGCCAGCTCTATGAAGGGTTGCTGGAAGGATTGATCCTGTTTGCAGTGCTAGCAATACTGTGCTGGCATTTCAAGAAACTGAAATATCCCGGATTTGTCGGCGGTGTATTTCTCTGTGGTTATGCCCTCTCACGTATCGCCGTCGAATTCGTGCGGATACCTGACCCGCAATTGGGATATCTGCTGAACACCGGCTGGATAACGATGGGCATGATATTGTCGTTGCCGGTACTGGCAGTTGGCATCTGGGGAGTGGTTACATCCAGAAACCGGGCAATGTTAAGCAGTTCTGCATGACCGAAAGTTTCACAGAACGCCTGGCAAGGCACATCTCGGTCAATGGTCCCTTGCCACTGGCAGAATTCATGCATTGGGCCATGTCGGATCCCGCGCAGGGTTATTATGCTACCCGCCAACCCATCGGCAGGGATGGTGATTTCATCACCGCTCCTGAAGTCAGCCAGATGTTTGGTGAACTTCTTGGCATCTGGGCAATCGCAGCCTGGCAGGCAATTGGCAGTCCGGCACATTTCAATCTGGTCGAGATCGGACCGGGCCGCGGCACACTAATGGCAGACATGCTCCGCGCTGCTGCTTCCCACCCCTCTTTCATGAGCAGTGCTAACATCATCTTCGTGGAAACAAGTGACAGCCTCACCCAAACCCAGAAAGAAACACTGGTCGGCCATGATACGGTTGAATGGATTGCATCCCTTTCAGACCTGCCGGACCGGCCATCCATTATTCTGGCAAATGAATTGCTCGATGTCCTGCCGGTTCGACAATACGTGAAAACGGGTGCCGCATGGCACGAACGTTCGGTGGGACTGGATACAAACGGCAAACTCTCTTGGGTTCTCGGCACAGGAAGGTTGCCTGATGATAGCCTGCCTGCCGGACACGAAAATGAGCCGGATGGCGCCGTGTTTGAAATATCTCCGGTTCGCGAGGCCTTCATCAGGAACACCGCAACGGCTCTGGAAAACAACGGCGGCGTAGCGCTTTTCACGGACTATGGACATGGCAAAACCGCCATCGGGGATACATTTCAGGCCGTAAAAAACCACCGTCCTGTCGACCCGCTGGAAATGCCTGGAGCCGCAGACCTGACCAGCCACGTCGATTTTGAAGCCCTGCAGAATATCGCGCTATCAAGCGGAATGCATGTGTTCCCGCTCATGACCCAGGGAGAATTCCTTCTTTCACTCGGATTGCTGGAAAGAGCCGGTGCCCTCGGGCGGAACCAGTCCCCGGAAATTCAGCAACGCATTACCGGCGAAGCAGAGCGACTGGCTCTGCCCGGGGAAATGGGAGAGATCTTCAAGGCATTTGCCTTTTCTGGGTCTGCCATTGAACTGACACCATTTCCCGCGAACGATTGTTGAACCAACGCAAACACCGAAACTGGCTACATCAACACCAGGACATGATCTTCCTTACGACCGGACCGGGAAGCGAAATCTAACCATTGACACTTTGTGATGCCGCAATACCTTCTTGTACGGCCTGATCAGGAGAATTGATAAATCCATGACCCAGCCTGACCCGATACGCTCGAATGCGCTCGACAATGAAAGTATTCAACACGGGTTCTTCACACGAACCGGTGGTGTCTCAACCGGAATGTTTCATGGCCTCAACGTCGGCCTTGGCTCATCTGACGACCGGCAAAATGTTCTGGAAAACAGGCGCCGGGTTGCAGAATGCCTGCATGTTTCACCAGACCACCTGCTTACCGTCCATCAAATCCATTCACCCGATGTCATAGAAGTTACCGGGGGATGGTCCAATGAAGACCGGCCAAAAGCCGATGCAATGGTAACAAATCTTCCCGGCCTTGCATTGGGAGCCCTAACTGCTGATTGCGGACCGGTTCTGTTCTGCGACCCGAAAAACCGCGTGATTGGGGCAGCCCACGCAGGCTGGAAAGGTGCAACAGGCGGCGTGCTTGAAAACACTATCGATGCAATGGTGGGGATTGGTGCTGCCAGGACCGATATCACCGCTGTTCTTGGCCCGACAATCAGCAGCAATGCTTACGAGGTCGGCCCCGAGTTTGTTGAACGCCTGATCGACATGAACCCAACAAACAAGGACTTTCTGTCCCCTTCGACACGGCACGGACATGCAATGTTTGATCTTCCCGGCTACATTATCATGAGGCTGAAAGCAGCCGGGGTAAATGCCCACTGGACCGGTGATTGCACATATGGCGATGAGGCGAGGTTTTACTCCTACCGGCGATGCACACACCGCGACGAACCTGACTACGGCCGGCAAATCTCGGCAATAACCCTGAAGAAACTGGATACTGATCATGGCACTGCACTTTGAGCGCAAAGAATATTCGGACCGCATGGAGAGGCTGAACAAGGCCATGGCGGAGCAAAAACTCGATTGCATGCTGCTCTTTGCCCAGGAAAGCATGTACTGGCTTACAGGCTACGATACATTCGGCTTCTGCTTCTTCCAGTGTCTGGTGGTAACGTCGGAGGGAGAGATGACACTCCTGACCCGCGCACCCGATCTTCGCCAGGCACAGAATACATCCATCATCCAGAATATCGAGATATGGACAGACCGCGGCGGGTTTGACCCGACACGGGATCTGGAGGAAATTCTCGCCGAACTGGACATGGTTGGAGCACGTATCGGTGTCGAATATGACACACAAGGGCTGACGGGAAAGTCTGCCATGCTCCTCAATGCCAGACTCCAGACGTTCGGCGAACTCGAAGACGCATCCGCCCTTGTTCCTGGTTTGCGCTCGGTAAAGTCTGCCGCCGAACTCGAATATGTGAGAAAGGCGGCTGAACTCTCCGACTTCGCCTATGATGCAGCGATCGACAAGACATGCGCCGGCGCTGACGAGGGAGAAATACTGGCAGCCATGCATTCCGAGATATTTTCCCGTGGTGGTGACTATGCCGGGAACGAATTCATTATCGGCTCTGGCAGCGATGCCCTGCTGTGCCGCTACAAGTCTGGCCGCCGCAAACTTGATGCGCAGGACCAGTTGACCCTGGAATGGTCCGGAGCGGCAGCCCATTACCACGCAGCGATGATGCGTACCCTGGTGATCGGAACACCAACCGCACGACATGTTGAGTTGCATGAGGCAGCAACGAACGCCCTGTCAGCAGTTGAAAATGCAATGATGGTCGGCAACACATTTTCAGACATGTTCGAGGCCCACGCCGGAGCCCTCGATGATGCAAACCTGATGCGCCATCGCATGAATGCCTGCGGATACTCTCTCGGGGCGGCTTTCACACCATGCTGGATGGATCCGCCGATGATCTATTCCGGCAATGACACAAAAATTGAAGAACGAATGGTGATTTTCGCTCACATGATAATTTTTGACAGTGAAAGCAATACCGCCATGACCATTGGGCAAAGCTTTGTCACCAGAGCCGAAGGTGCTCCGCAATGTCTTTCCCGCCACGATACGGGCTTGATTACGCGTTAAGCATGGGCGGAGTTAGTGAAGACCACGGCGGCCGGTGGGTTTGACATCGCCAACCTGTTTAGATAGGCGTATTCGCCAGGGGCTTTCCAAGCAGCAGGATCAGATATGAAATCTCGTCTATTGAACAGTATTGCGTTGTTGGTTGGTCTTTTTGCACTGGCAGCATGCACGAGTGCCACCGTAGACCAGACCCTTGCTCCCCAACCAGTCGCATCCAGTGTTCAACCAACGGAAAACCCGCAGGATATCGCCACTGCAAATGCAGAGCCTTCTTCTGTGGTTGGTTATGCCTCTGCGGAAAGCACGCCATCGCCGCTGACCAGCCAGACGGCAGCAATTGATCCTTCCAAGTCAATTGTCTTCCTGCCCGTTGAAGGCGCCCCGCAATCAACTGTTTCAGCCCTGAACCGTTCGCTGCGCAATTCATCGCAGGTTCACGGACTGGGCCTTGTCCCCGGAAATACAACGAATGCAAAATACAGGGTCAAGGGCTATTTCTCCGCACTCAATGATGGCACCGGCACCCTGCTCGTCTACATCTGGGATGTGGTGGATCAAAACGGCAACCGCATACACCGCATCAATGGACGCGAGCGGACAGGAAATGCCAGTGCGGATCCTTGGCAGTCCATTACCGATCAGGAAATTTCTGCCGTAGCGGATACAACCGCCGCAAAGCTGAAATCCTGGGTAGAAGCACGCAGCTGATCAACACCCCGTTTCCAGCCAGGTTTGTTTGCCTGTGAATCAGGACAAGTTCCTTTCGGTTGTTAAGGGATAATTCCCCATTTTTTTGAAGGTTTGCCGAATCCGCCATTGCGACCCCAGGAACATTGGCATATGACTCGCCCATCAGAAGAAGGGGCCGGTCGCGACTGGCTAAACTGGGGTAAACCGACTGATGAAATTATTTGCCGGTAATTCGAACGAAACCCTCGCAAATCTGATCACCGAATATCTGGACATCCCTTTGGGCAAGGCTAATGTTCGTCGCTTCGCTGATCAGGAGATATTCGTCGAAATTCTGGAGAACGTAAGAGGGGAAGATTGCTTCGTATTGCAGTCAACCTCTTACCCTGCCAACGATCACTTGATGGAACTGCTCATCATGATCGATGCGTTGCGCAGAGCCTCCGCAAGACGCATCACAGCCGTGATCCCGTATTTCGGCTACGCAAGGCAGGACCGAAAGCCCGGCCCGCGCGCACCGATTTCAGCCAAGCTGGTAGCAAACATGATTACCGAGGCTGGCGCTGACAGGGTTCTTACCCTTGACCTTCATGCTGCGCAGATACAGGGGTTCTTTGATATACCGACAGACAACCTGTTTGCGGTACCGGTTCTGGGCCGGGACGTAAAAGAGCATTACGAGCTTGAGAATGTCATGGTCGTGTCACCCGATGTCGGCGGTGTGGTTCGCGCCCGTGCACTTGCAAAGCGCACGGATTCCTTGCTCGCAATCGTTGACAAGCGCCGCGACAAGCCTGGTGAATCCGAAGTCATGAACGTCATCGGTGATGTAACCGGCAAGGATTGTATCCTGATTGACGACATCGTCGATTCAGGCGGCACTTTGTGCAATGCGGCTGAAGCACTGCTGAACATGGGTGCAACCAGCGTCACCGCATACATCACGCACGGAGTTCTGTCCGGCGGAGCCGTTGCGCGGATTTCCTCTTCCAAACTCAAGGAACTGGTTATCACGGACTCGATTGAACCTACTTCAGCCGTTCAGGCGGCCGGTAATGTTCGTGTGGTCTCGATCTCCGAACTCATCGGTGAAGCCATAAAGCGCACGGCCCTGGAAAAATCCGTTTCGAGCCTGTTCGACTAGGAATGAAAAGAGGATGCAATGACAGCTAAAAATCTGGCCATCACTTCCATCCTCTTGAGCCTGTCCACGTTTGCAGCCTTGCCTGCGGCACACGCTGAAAGCATCGAACTTGGCAAACTGGAATGTTATGTCGACGAAGGTAGTGGTTTCATTTTCGGTTCGACAAAGGATATCAGTTGCGTTTTCTCGCCCACCGGAAACAGCGAATTTACTGACAATTATTTCGGTGTAATCAACAAATACGGCATCGATATCGGCAAGACTGAACAGTCCACGATAACCTGGCTGGTAGTCGCTGCTTCGCGAACGGATTTTCAGCCCGGTTTCCTTGAAGGTGATTATGCCGGAGCCTCAGCGGAGGCTACTTTTGCCGTCGGGCTTGGTGCCAATGCCCTGATTGGCGGCTCGGAAAAAAGCTTTGCCCTGCAACCTTTGAGTATCCAGACACAAAAGGGCTTCAACCTTGCCGCAGGAATAGCTGAAATAGAGCTTCGCTCCATCAGCAACTGAGATATCTGCACCAGCATGCGTCTGCATCCCTTGCTGGTGTATCTGCACTTGCGCAAAACCACACTTTCTCTTATAAGCCCCTTGCCCGCACAGACACCCTTGGAGGCAGTGCGGGTTTGTTGTTTCAGATCATTTTGTTTTTGACAGCAATTTCCGTCTTTTACCGGGCGGATGCCGAAAACCGGTTCAGGCCATGATCATGCCAAGGCTTGTAACCAGACAAACTAGCGAAAGGCTAACAAATGAGTGACTCATACGTACTCGAGGCCCAATTGCGCGAGCGTACTGGCAAGGGGGCCAGCCGTGAATATCGCCGCAATTCAATGGTGCCTGCCGTAATTTACGGCGACAAGAAAGACCCCGTTTCCATCGTCCTGCCATACAAGGAGCTCTCCATGAAGCTTCATGGCGGCGGCTTCATGAACACGATTGCAACCATCAAGGTTGATGGCGATGAATACCGTGTTCTGCCCAAGGATTACCAGCTTGAACCGGTTCGCGACTTTATCCTGCACGTGGATTTCCTGCGCGTTTCCAAAAACACGATTGTTACCGTTGAAATTCCGGTTCACTTCGAGAACGAGGAAACCTGCCCGGGTCTCAAGTCTGGTGGTGTTCTCAACGTCGTGCGCTTTGCGGTTGAGGTTAACTGCCCTGCTGACGCCATTCCCGACAGCTTCACGATTGACCTCGCACCTTTCGAACTCGGTGACTCAATCAACATCTCCAGTGTTACACTTCCGGAGGGTGTTGAGCCGACAATTACGGACCGCGACTTCACGATTGCGACCATTGCTTCTCCTGCCGGCCTGAAGTCCGACGAGGAAGAGGAAGAAGGTGCACCGGAAGCACCGGAAACCGAAGTTATCGGCGAAGAGAAAGAAGAAGGCGGCGAAGAAGAGGAATAATTCTCCTCTCTTTCCGCACGTGGCATTGGAGTTTGAGTCATGCTCATTATCGCAGGGCTCGGCAATCCGGGCAGCAAATATGCAGGCCACCGCCACAATATAGGCTTCATGGCGGCGGACGAGATCGTTCGCCGTCATGCATTTGGTCCCTGGAAAAGCCGTCACAAGGCACAGGTATCGGAAGGAACACTGGGTAACGAGAAGGTTCTCGTCGTCAAACCCCAGACCTTCATGAATGAATCCGGACAGTCGATCGGCGAAGTCCTGAGATTCTACAAGGAAGACGTTTCAAGTCTTGTTGTCCTCTATGATGAACTTGATCTTGCTCCCGGCAAGCTACGCATCAAGACCGGTGGCGGTTCAGGCGGGCACAACGGCATAAAATCAATAGACAGGCATTGCGGCCAGGACTACAGGCGGGTGCGCCTTGGCATTGGCCATCCCGGCCACCGGGACCGTGTCACAGGCCATGTGCTGGGTGATTTTTCAAAAGCGGACCAGGAATGGCTTGTCCCCCTGCTTGAAGCGGTTGCGGATCATGCCGGAGAACTTGCCGACAAGAAAAACGGGGCCGCCAACTTCATGAACAAGGTAGCGCTGGCAACGGGCGGTGATGAAAAACCGGGGCAGAACGCCAAACCCAAAGCAAAACCGCAGTCGCACATTCATCAGGCACGAAACAATTCGCCACGTGTAAAAAACATGCCCACCTCCGGGCCAATGGCTGATATGCTGAAAAAACTGTTCCCCGGTAAGGAATAGCATAATACGGATACTCGGCCATGCCTTGTCCTTGCGGCTCTATCTCGCCTTATGAAACCTGTTGTGAACCGTTTCACAAGGGCAAGTCATTCCCGGCGACTGCTGAACAATTGATGCGGTCGCGCTACAGTGCGTTTGTCAAGCAGGAAGTCGACTATCTGCGCGAGACGCTCTGGCCCCCGAACCAGAAACATTTTGACGAGATCGCCCATCGTTCACGCGCCGAGAACAGCTTGTGGCTCGGACTGTCAATCTACGACATCGGCGGTGGATCGGAGCAGGACAGCAGGGGCACGGTTTTGTTCAATGCCCGCTCAATGGCCAATGGAAAGCTTCAGGAACAGGTGGAAAACAGTCTTTTCCGCAAACGTGACGGCCGTTGGTATTATGTCAAGGCGGTTGGCTGAACGCCAACCCTTGCCCTGACCGTTCGCATGCACTAAAGCATGGCAAAATATCTCTCCACCCATCTGAAGGACCCGTTTTATGGGATTTAAATGCGGTATTGTCGGATTGCCGAATGTAGGCAAATCCACGCTTTTCAACGCACTGACCAAGACAGCCGCCGCACAGGCTGCCAATTATCCGTTCTGCACGATTGAACCCAATACCGGTGAAGTCGCCGTTCCTGATGACCGGCTGGCAAAGATTGCAGGCATTGCAGGCTCCAAGGAAGTCATCCCAACCCGTATTTCATTTGTCGACATTGCAGGGCTGGTAAAGGGCGCATCGAAAGGCGAAGGGCTGGGCAACCAGTTCCTGGCCAATATTCGTGAAGTCGATGCAATTGTGCACGTATTGCGATGCTTCGAAGATGACGACATCACCCATGTTGAAGGCCGTATAAATCCTGTCGAGGATGCAAGCACAATCGAAACCGAGTTGATGCTGGCCGATCTGGAAAGCCTGGAAAAACGCGTTGACCGCATCCGCAAGCAGGCCAGCGCGAAGGACAAGGAAGCGGTTGCCGTACTCCCTGTCATGGAAGCAGCGATAGAGCTGCTTCAGGAGGGCAAACCCGCAAGGTTGTTGCTCAAGGACATGGATCAGGAAGCGTTGAAAACACTCCGCGGCCTGAACCTGCTCACGTCAAAACCTGTTCTATATGTCTGCAACGTAAGCGAAGCCGAGGCTGCGGACGGCAACGAACACAGTGCGCAGGTTGAAGAACTGGCGAAGGCAGAAGGCGCGGGCACGGTTGTGATCTCGGCAGCGATTGAAGAAGAAATCGCCCAACTGCCTGATGAAGAGCAGCCGGAATATCTGGAAATGAACGGGCTGGAAGCATCCGGACTGGATCGCCTGATCGCTGCCGGATACGGGCTTCTGGAATTGATCACCTATTTCACCGCGGGACCGAAGGAAACGCGGGCATGGACAGTCAAACAGGGCTCACGTGCCCCCCAGGCAGCCGGCGTGATCCACACGGATTTCGAAAAGGGCTTTATTCGCGCACAGACGATTGCTTATGAGGATTATATTGCCCTTGGTGGGGAAACCGCTGCGAAAGAGGCAGGCAAGTCACGCGACGAAGGCAAGGAGTACATCGTTCAGGACGGTGATATCATGCTGTTCAAGTTCAACGTCTGAACCCGAATAGGCTGCTTCCTGCAAAGTTGAATGCCCTAGGGCACTTGCTCATCAAGCAGCACTTTCCTTGCCTGTGAAAAATACTGGCGGCGGACCAGCACCACCAGCACAAACACTGTTGTCGCGACCAGCATGTAAGGCCCGATAAACCAGCCAAGATACCCAAGGGCAAAAAATATCCCGCGCAAACCTGCTGTGAAATGACGTGAGGCAATAATATTGACCTCGGCTGCGACAAGCGCCTGTTTGCGCCGCTCTGCCTGCTCGGCGTCACTGGGTTGGCGAACTGAACCGATCAGGATCGCACAATAGTTGAACAGCCTTGCCGACCAGGCAAACTTGAAAAACGAATAAATGAAGATCAGGGCTAGCCCCAGCACCTTCATTTCAAAAACACTGCGCGAAAGGGGCTCTTCGATTGAAAGATCCCGGTAAATATCAAGCGCCACATCCGCTGAATTGATCAGGGCAAAACACCCTCCAATGGCAAAGATGCAGGTCGAGGCAAAGAACACCGTACCATTCTGGAGGCCTGCTATGATCGATGTATCGACAATTCGCAGTTCACGGTCGGCAAGAACAAGCATCCATTCCCGCCGCTTCCGCGCCATCAAGCCTGAAAGAGAATTGAAACGGAATCGAGTGTGATCGTTGACGATCTCGAACATTACCCAGATCGCAATGCACAGGCAAAGGGCAACCTGGTCGATTAACGGTATGTCATTGAGTAGCTGGCGCATGGCGTATCCGGTTTAAATGCAGGATAGAACCGTTCGCCCCCTGTTCCAACAGGGAATTGCTCAAAGATGCTGCTCCCGCCTGACTGAATTTAACACCGTTTCGGCACAACCTCATACCCTGCCTCTTCCGGCTCATCATCTTCCATCTGCGCAGGAAAACCGTCCGCCAGGATGGACAGGCCTGTCGCGTCTTCCAGCCTGCGAATGATGTTCGGCGAAAGTTCACGGGGACCGTAGCGTTCAATTCCGTCATTGAATATGTCCACCATCAGGGGGGATATTTCCAGGGGAACCGAATATTTCTCGGCAAGAATCTGAAACAGGCCGATATCCTTTTTCACAAGATCCATGGTGAATGAAATGTCTCTTGAGCCATTGAGAATGACTTGCCCTTCAGTCTCCGCCACGAATGACGTGCCCGAAGAAATGGCAATCGCCTCATAGGTGGTGGCCAGATCAATTCCGGCGGCTTTCATGGTTGTCATTGCTTCACAGACAGTAAGCAGGTTTGCAGTTGCCAGATAATTGGTCATCACCTTCAGGATGGAAGCAGAACCAATCGGGCCGGTGTGAAGGACACGACGGCCAAGCGTTGTTAACACCGGCATCATCTGGTCAAAGGCCTCCCGCGAACCTCCGGCAAAGATGGAGATATTGCCGGTTGCCGCACGATGGCACCCTCCCGATACAGGGCACTCTATGGCAGAGGCCCCCTTTTCTTCTACAAGTGCCGCTATCCGCCTGATCTCGTCCGCATCTGTAGTGGACATTTCCGCCCAGATTTTTCCTGGTGCCAGGCCTGCCAGAATGCCGTCTTCTGCTTCCATTACCCGCGAACATGCTTCCGGACTGGGCAGACAGGTGATTACAAGGTCACAATTGACTGCAAGGTCGAGTGGGGATTTGGCTGCCTTCGCTCCCCGTTCCACAAAGTTTGCAACCTTGTTCTGGTCCAGGTCCAGAACCATGAGATCATGACCATTGCGCAACAGGCTACCGGCAAGCTTTGCGCCTACATTTCCCAGTCCGACAAACCCTGTTTTCATGTGCATACCCGATCTTGTTCAACGAAAAAGCTGACCCTATCCCATGAAAAGGAAAAGGTCTGGATGCGACAAGTGGGGTTTTTATTTTCCTGTGAACTCAACGAGTGTACGAACCGGAATACCCATGTCTCTGAGACGTGTACGTCCGCCAAGCTCGGGCAAATCAACCACAAAACAGGCTGCAACAATGGTTGCATCGAGTTGTTCAAGCAGTTTCACTGCGGCCTCTGCCGTTCCGCCTGTCGCAATCAGGTCATCAACCAGCAGCACACGGTCTCCCGGCTTCACGGCATCCTTGTGGATCTCTATTTCGTCGACACCGTATTCCAGCTCGTATTCCATGCACAGCGTGTCATGGGGGAGCTTGCCCTTCTTGCGAACCGGTACAAACCCGCAAGACAATTGGTGTGCCATTGCACCGCCGAGTATGAAGCCCCGCGCTTCGATACCGGCAACGTAGTCGATGTTTGCTCCACTGTAAGGATGGACCAGTTCATCAACGGAACGACGGAAAGCCGATGCATCTCCCAGGAGGGTCGTGATGTCGCGAAAGATGATACCTTCTTCCGGATGATCGGGGATCGCACGAATTGAATTCTCAAGTTGAGCCCTGAGCGAATATTCCATAAAACTTCAGTCTCCGTTACGTGCAAAAGCAGAGGCTTGACAGATATCATGTGCAAAACCGCACATCCCGGTCACCCCCGGTTTCATAGCGTTTTAGGGTTCCAAAAACAAACAATACATTGGAGAAATTCATGCACAGGTTGAAAGGGTCTGCAGCGTTGCTGATCGTGGCCACATTGCTGGTCGGCTGCTCCCAGACGGCTGAGAAAATCGAGAACGCGGCAAACCGCTCAACCACAAGCTGGGCCATGGGAAAGCCCTATTCAAGGGTTGCTGCCCTGGGTAACCAGCCCCTCGACAGCCTCTCAACAAGCCAGACCGGTTACGGCCAGTTGATAGGCACTTCAACCTATGCAGACGGCACCAGGCTTTATCGTCATATTGCACCGGCCGCACAAGCAGAGACCAGTTCCGATTTCGGTGGAATTGTTGCTTCAAACAAGACCGTGACAAACTACCGCCTCTCCTATTTCAAGGTTGGGCAAGACGGTCTGGTCAAGGACTGGGCAACAGGCAGTGTGCCCGGCACTTTCAGCAAGTGCATTTCGTATATCGGTGGTATTTTCCGGAAGTGCCAAGACCAGGCACGTGTTCAACAAACTCTGGCCTCCTACGATGCACAGGTAAGGACAAGCTCGGGAACCGGCATAGACGCCTGGGGATCACCGGTCGGCTTTTAGGCAGAAATCGACAACTGAAACAAAAAAGCCCGGCAAACAAGCCGGGCTTTTCAATTTGAATGCAATCAGAAACTTATTTTTTCAGGCTCTGAAATACCTTTTTCTTGGTCAGATAAAGCAGGACCGAGAAAATGAGCAGGAAGATCATTACACGGAAACCGAGCGACTTGCGTTCATCAAGTGATGGTTCCGCTGCCCACATCATGAAGGCCGATACGTCTTTGGAATACTGGTCAAGGGTTTCCGGCGAACCGTCATCATAACTGACAATGCCATCACTCAGCGGACTTGCCATGGCAAGTGCGGGACCGGCGATGAAATACGGATTGTAATGGGTTCCTTCAGGAATCTCCCTGCCTTCCGGAGCTTCTTCGTAACCGGTCAGCAATGAGTAGATGTAGTCAGGACCGTTTTCCGCATACATTGTGAAAATGTCGAACACGAAGTTCGGGAAACCGCGCTCTGGCGCACGCGCCTTTGCGAGCAATGAGAAGTCAGGCGGCACCGCACCGTTATTGGCGACAGCAGCCTCCTGCGAGTTGGCATAAGGCCCGGGTATCTTGTCAGCAGGGACAGCCGTGCGGTCAAACATCTCGCCATCGCTGTTCGGTCCGTCTTCAACTTCGAACTCGGCAGCAATCGCCTTTACCTGGGCCTCACTGAAGCCCAACTCACCCAAATTGCGAAATGCAACAAGGTCGATGGAATGACAGGCCGCACAGACTTCTGCATAAACCTTGTAACCGCGCTGCAACTGGCCAAGATCCCATGTACCCATGGGGCCGGAGAAGCTCCAGTCCACATGCTTGGGTTCCTTGATCGGATAATGCTCCGCACCCGCGGCAAACGCAGAACCGGTTCCCATGGTCAGCAGGGCTGCCAACGCAAGTCCGGCAATTCTCGGGAATTGAAGTTTCATGATTGTTTGTCTCCGGGCTTTATTCGGCAGGCTGCGGTGAGGAAGCACGGCCACGACCGGCCTTCGCTGGTTCGTCAAGAACCGCATCCGCGATGCTTGGTGGCAGTTCGTCCGGTTTCTCGATTCTGCCGAGTATCGGAAGAATGATCAGGAAGTGCGCAAAATAGTATGCTGTGAAGAACTGCGACAGGATTGTGTAAATGCCTTCTGCAGGGCGTGATCCCAGATAGCCAAGGGCCACACACGCAATTGCGAACAGGATGAAGCAGATCTTGAACATTGGACGATAGTTGCCTGAACGCACCTTTGATGTGTCCAGCCATGGCAGGAAGAACATCACCGCGATTGAGGCAAACATTGCAATGACACCGCCAAGCTTTGAGTCGATCAGCACAATGTCGGTGAACGGAATACCGATATTGAACGTTATCGCGCGCAGGATTGCGTAGAACGGCAGGAAGTACCATTCAGGAACAATGTGGGCAGGTGTTTTCAGCGGATCAGCCGGAATGTAGTTGTCCGGGTGACCGAGGAAGTCCGGCAGATAGAACACAAACCAGCCGAAGAACAGCAGGAAGATGACAATCGCCAGTGCATCCTTGATGGTTGCGAAAGGTGTAAAGGGCACCGTTTCCTTGCGCATGTTCTTGACTTCAACACCCGTCGGATTGGTCTGGCCTGTCACATGTAGTGCCCAAACATGCAGGATCACCACACCGGCAATCATGAACGGCAACAGGTAATGCAGTGAGAAGAAGCGGTTCAGTGTGGCATTGTCGACTGCAAAGCCGCCAAGAAGCCATTGCTGGATACCTTCACCAATCAGCGGAATTGCCGAGAAGAAGCCGGTAATCACGGTCGCGCCCCAGAAGCTCATCTGTCCCCAGGGAAGGACATAGCCCATGAAAGCGGTTGCCATCATCAGCAGGAAGATGAGGACGCCCAGGATCCAAAGCACTTCGCGAGGCTCCTTGTACGAGCCATAATACATGCCGCGGAACATGTGGATATAGACGGCAATGAAGAACATTGAGGCACCATTTGCATGTATGCCCCGGATCAGCCAGCCGTAATTAACGTCACGCTCGATATGTTCGACACTCTGGAAAGCAAGCTCCGTGGAAGCTGCGTAGTGCATTGCAAGTGTCACACCGGTCAGGATCATGACAACCAGCATGACCATCAGGATGGCACCAAAAGTGTACCAGCTGTTCAGGTTGCGGGGCACCGGATAGGCAATGAAACTGTCATAGACCATCCGCGGCAAGGGAAGGCGGGAATCAAGCCACTTGGAAAAACCGTTGCCTGGAACGTATTCTGAATGTCCACCACTCATGATTATTCTCCTCTACCTTAACCGATTTTGATGGTGTCGTCAGAGACGAACTCATATGGCGGAATCAACAGGTTCAGGGGAGCCGGACCTTTGCGGATACGGCCCGCCGTATCGTAGTGCGAACCGTGACAGGGACAGAACCAGCCGTTGAAATCACCGGCAAGCCCGACAGGCACACACCCCAGATGCGTACATGAACCGATCATCACGATCCAGTTCTCCTTGCCCTCTCCGGCAGAACGGTTGAGATCCGTGGCAGGAATTCCCTCGTCATCAGCGACACGTGCAACCGGATCCTTCAGATCGGAAAGCTCAACAGAATTGGCTTCCTCGACTTCCTTGTCCGTACGGTTACGAATGAAGATCGGCTTGCCGCGCCATTTTACGGTGATGGCCTGACCAGGCTCGATCGCCGAAACATCAACCTCGATTGAGGCAAGGGCAAGGGTTGAAGCATCCGGTGACATCTGGCGGATCAATGGCCAGGCAACAGCGCCTGCACCAATGGCGCCCATTGCACCTGTTGCTATGTAAAGAAAATCCCGGCGGGTAGGTTCCGGTGATCCAGCTTTCGTTTTCGCAGCCACGGATGGTATCCTTTCGATTTCAGCAAGTTCGGCACGGCGCAGAATAACACAGAACAAAACACGCGCACGAACCCCCAGTGAAGCCGTGTTTTGGCGGTTTTATTATCCAATAATCCGGGTGTCTACCCTTGAATGGGCCTTATGGCAGTTTGTCGCGGAAAATTTGTGCGAAAATCCCCTTCTGCTTCCCTTCTCAATTCATGCACAAACAAACACTGAACAGCATTCTTGAGTTTCTATGGCCAACGGCGTATCGCTTCGCTCATGGCAACACCAATCCTGTTTCTCAACGATATTTATCTCAATTTCGGCGGCACACCGCTTCTTGAAGGGGCTGACCTCATGGTTCATCCGGAAGACCGGCTTTGCCTGGTCGGCCGCAATGGATCGGGAAAATCAACTTTGATGAAGATCGCAGCCGGCCTGATCGAACCGGACAAGGGCGAGCGCTTTGTTCAACCGGGAACCACGCTCCACTATCTTCCCCAGGAACCGGACCTTGCCGGATATTCCTCAATCGAGGCATACGTCCTTTCTGCCCTCGGCCCTCAGGGCGATCCGCACACTGCCCGCCTTCTGATTGAGGAACTGGGACTATCTCCCGGGCAATCAACGGACAGCCTTTCAGGCGGGGAAGCCCGGCGGGCCGCCCTTGCCCGCGCAATCGCACCCGATCCTGACATTCTGTTTCTGGATGAACCGACCAACCATCTGGACCTGCCCGTAATTGAGTGGCTGGAACAGAAATTGCGCAATATCCGGTCCGCACTGGTCCTGATCAGCCATGACCGCCGTTTTCTGGAAACACTGTCGAAACAAACCGTGTGGATGGACCGAGGGCAGTCACGCACACTGGATTCCGGTTTTGCCGAATTCGAGGACTGGCGTGATGACCTGCTTGAACAGGAAGAAAACGACCGTCACAAGCTTTCCCGCAAGATTGTCCGCGAAGAACACTGGATAACCCACGGCGTTTCCGGGCGGCGCAAACGCAACATGCGGCGGGTGCGGGAACTTGCTGACCTGCGGGCAGAAAAAGCCGGGGAAAGAAAAGTCGCCGGTGGCGTCAACCTGACACTTGCTGAGGGCGAATCGTCAGGAAAGCTAGTCGCGAAGCTGTTTTCCGTCTCAAAATCCTATGGCGAGCGGACAGTTGTCCGTGATTTGTCCACTACCATCTCCCGGGGCGACAGGATCGGCCTTGTTGGCCCCAACGGTTCGGGAAAGACGACACTGGTCAAACTGATTACCGGTGCACTTGAACCCGATAGCGGAAAGGTAAAACTCGGCGTCAATCTCGAAACTCTTGTCATAGACCAGAAACGCGAGATGCTTGATCCGGAGTGGACCCTCAAGGATGCATTGACGGACGGCACAGGCGATACGGTCGTGATCGGTGAGGAATCAAAATATGTCTATTCCTACATGAAAGACTTCCTCTTTCTGCCGGAACAGGCACGAACACCTATTCACGCATTATCCGGTGGTGAGCGGGGCCGGTTGATGCTGGCAAGGGGGCTTCGCACGCCTTCAAATTTTCTGGTTCTTGATGAACCTACCAATGATCTTGATCTCGAAACCCTGGATCTTCTGCAGGAATTTCTTGCCGATTACCCCGGAACGGTCCTGCTGGTCAGCCATGACCGCGATTTCCTGGACCGGGTTTCTACAGCCGTTATTGCCAGTGACGGAGACGGGATTTGGCGGGAATATGCCGGTGGTTACTCGGACATGCTGGCCCAGAAAAAAAACCACCCTGCCCGCTCGGAAGAGAAACCGTCGCAAACCCGCCCCAAAAAGAAAAAACCTGCAAAACAGGGAGAACGCAGACAGGAAGAAACGGCAGAGGTGAAACTGACGGTTCCCCAGCAACACCAGTTGAAACAGTTGCCGAAGGAAATCGAGAGACTGGAGTTTGAAATAGGAAGACTCAAGACCGCCCTGTCAAAACCCGGCTTCTATGAGGAAGATCCGAAAAAGTTCACTGCCTGGAGCAATGAACTGGCCAAGCGTGAGAAACTGCTTGTCGAAAAGGAAGAAGAGTGGCTGGAACTGGAAGTCCTTGCCGAGGAGCTTGCCGACAATTCATGAATACACAACGCCGGCCCCCAATGGGAACGGGGACCGGCCTGATGTACGGGCGAAGCAAGACCGCCTGCGCGGTCAAGGTCAGCCCCCTTTTATTACTTCGGCACCAGCACATCATTGACGACATGAATGACGCCGTTGGATTGCATCACATCATCCGTTGTGATCCTTGCCGTTCCACCATTTTCATCCTTGATGAAAATCTGTCCGAAGCGCATGGATGCAACGAGCGTATCACCGCTTGCAGTCTTCATGCTGTAACTGCCGCCGTTTGATGAAATGCGCTCCTTCAAACCATCAGATGTAATTGTTCCGGGTACCACGTGTGCGGTTAGCACTTTTGTAAGTTGCCCCTTGTTTTCGGGCTTCAGCAATGTATCGACCGTGCCGCGAGGCAACTTCCGGAATGCCAGGTTGGTTGGCGCAAAGACCGTGAATGGCCCCGGGCTTGCAAGCGTGTTTACAAGACCCGCAGCCTTAACAGCCGCCACCAGCGTGGTGTGAATGGGGGAGTTAACGGCATTTTCCACGATGTTCTTGTTCTCGAACATCGCTGCACCACCAACCCGCGGATTTGCCAACGAGTAGCTCGCAGACGCCAACAGCATGGCAGATGCGGCACAAGCAACAATTCTTGAAGTTCGGTTTGTCATTGTTTTGTTCTCCATTTGATGACTTGTCCTGTTTTCACACAGCCCAAAACCGCTGTGTGCAGGACATTGTTCAGGTATCGGGAAACGACCGGCACCTGCCCGGTGCCGGTCCTTGGTTTTTCTTATTTCGGCAGAAGTACATCGTTCACGACATGAATCACGCCGTTCGATTGCTTCACATCAGCAATGGTGACCTTGGCTGCACCACCAGCCTCGTCAAAAATGTAGACTTGGGCACCCTTGACCACAGCAGTCAGGGCATCACCGCTGGCCGTTTGCATGTTGTAGCGACCACCATTCGCCTTGGCCTTGCTCACAAGTTCCGCAGCAGTAAGGTTGCCGGGTACCACGTGCGCAGTGAGCACTTTGGTGAGCTGGTCCTTGTTTTCCGGCTTGAGCAAGGTTTCCACCGTACCGTCCGGCAGCACTTCAAATGCACTGTTGGTTGGGGCAAAAACGGTGAACGGCCCCTCGCCTGAAAGCGTTTCGACCAGGCCTGCTGCCTTTACGGCTGCAACCAGCGTCGTGTGATCCTTGGAATTCACGGCATTTTCAACAATGTTCTTGTTTTCAAACATCGGTGCACCACCGACCTCCGGGTTTTCCGCAAGTGCGGAACCTGTGGCAACGAAGAGCGCAACAAAGCTTCCCAATGCCGACATTCTGCTGATTGTATTTTTCATGATTGTTTGTCCTCCTGAGTATGTTTCTGCGAAAGGCAGATGTCCAAGACACGCAGGCGGTCAAATAAAGTTTCAAATTATTTAATTATTTCAATTACCTATCACAAAAGACATGCAAATTCGCGCGACACCTGAAAGTGTCGGTGAAATATATCCGGAGACGGCTGCTTGATTGCATATGCTTGGAAGGCACACGGGCATTTCCAAAACCAGTCAATGACAATTACGGTAATGGCGCGAGTTTGGTTTCAATATTCACATTGAAGTTGTTTCAGCAAACACAAGGTACACCCTACACCGCATACCTGCACAAAAAACGCGGCAGGGCCATGCCCTGCCGCGCTAGGATGGATCATAAAGGCAATCATCATCGCCTTCTCCTCCCTGATCGCATCCAGAAATGCATCTTGCTGAAAATGGTCTTCAGCCCGCCGAAACTTCTGAAACTGTATGTTTTTACTGTAAAGCCTGCAATTTTCCAACAGCAATAATCGGCCCCGTCGCAGAACCGGTTGGTGAACCACCCTCGGGCTCCATGGTAATGGCAAGGGTCCCACCTTCATCCATCCAGGGTACATACTCTTCCCTGACCTGAAGACGGTTCGGGGCGGATTCATCCATCACACCAAGTGACAATGCCTCCCCTTTGCGTGCGCCCTTGCCGGGTATGAACCATATCTCGGGGACTTTTTCATCCTGGTCTTCAGCACTGGTACGAATAAGAAGTGAACGCGAGAGAGGGTCATACTGCGCAACAAATGCAGGAACTTCTCCTTCGCTGGTCAGTGAAGCAACCAGTGGTACTGACGCATCAATGTCCCGCTCGATTTCCGCAAGCCGCTCGAGACTCTCTTCATTCTCGCGCTGGGCTGCCGCAAGTCTTTCCTCGGCCTGGGCAAGCTGTTGTTCAAGGCTGGCGACCCGCCCGGTCGAGCTTTCATTGTCGGATCTGGCCTGGGCCACTTCCCTTTTTGCAACATCCAATTGCTCACTGGTAACAGTCAGCCGGTCCTGTGCCGCTTCAAGCTTTCCTGATAGCGTCTCGATCTCGTCACCTGATTGGGCGATCTGGCTACGCAACTCTGAAACACTGGTTCCGAAAATGTCACCTTCCGTAACAGAAAACAGCATCGCCACACTGGCAACAGCCACGGCGCTTGCAAAACCGGCAACCCATTTCCAGAGCCCTTCTTTTCCAGAAGCGGCATAAGCTGCTTGCGCGGATATGCCGATCTCCGCCTCGATGGCTTTCCATACCGCAGGAGGAGGTGTGACTTCGTCTACCTCCTCAAGCATTGGCTCAAGCTGGTTGTGCCAGCCATCAACTGCAGCCCGGAAATCCGTTTCTCCGTCATACCGTTTTTCAGCCAGCTTTTTCTGTTCGCCAGTCAATACGCCCAGTGCGTATTCCGCAGCCAGCCATTCATCGTGTTTTGGCAAACTTGCTCGTGTCATCTGTTCAAGCACTCTCTCAAACTGATCAGGCCGCGCCGGATCCATGTCTTAACCGTATTCAGCGGTATATCGAGTTCGGTCGCCGCTTCATTGTATGACCACCCCCCCAGATATACATTGCGAATGGCGCTGGCATGGCGTTCATCCAGTTCACCCATGCACCGGTCCAGGTTATCCATGTCATCAGACATGATGGCATTGGACTCCGGTGATGGCGCCTCGTCCGCAACAACCTCCGCTTCCACAAGCTCGGCCGTATCCGGCTTTTTCTTACGGTAGCGATCGATCGCTGAATTTCTGGCGATGGCAGCGAGCCAGGAAATAGGACTGGCCTTGCCCGATGCAAACTTGTCGGCAGAACGCCAGACTTTCACATAGGTTTCCTGCAAGGCCTCCTCTGCCTCACTACGATCATTCAAGATACGCAGACAAATGCCGAATAGTTTCGCGGAAGTGGCATCATATAGATCGGAAAAGGCTTGCCGGTTTCCCAGCGCCACCTGCGAAATGTGAATTTCAATCTGCTCTCTGCTGCTCATGTCTGTTTGAAGACCCTGTCGTCACTGGATGGCATGTTTGCATATTCGGGCATGATTCCGAAAGCCTGTTTGTCGATGGCATTTCTGTATTTAAAACCATACCGGAAACAGTCAATCGGACAATTGCCGTGGCACGCTTCCCGTCTGCTTCTGCCACAGGCTTGCATACTGGCCTGCCTTCTTTATCAGCTGTTCATGGGTTCCTTCTTCAACGATCTTGCCCTTATCAAGCACAATCAGCCGGTCGAGGCTCGAAACGGTGGAAAGGCGATGGGCAATGACGAACACGGTTTTGCCTTTCATCAAGCGTTGCAGGTTGCTCTGGATCGCCTCCTCAACCCCTGAATCAAGCTGGCTTGTCGCCTCATCGAGCACCAGTACTGGTGCATCACGATAAAAGGCCCGTGCAATCGAGATACGCTGGCGCTGACCACCGGAAAGCTTGACCCCGCGCTCACCGATACGGGCCTGATACCCGGTCCGTTCCTTGCCATCCCTGATTGCGGATATGAACTCGTGTGCTTCCGCCTTTCTTGCCGCAGCCTCCACCTTTTCCGGAGAGGCATCCGCATCACCAAATGCGATGTTTTCAAAAACCGATGCGTGAAACAATTGTGTATCCTGCTGAACCAGTGAAAAACAGGAGCGCAGGCTTTCCTGGGTAACATGGCGAATATCCTGTCCATCAACCAGTATGCGACCGCTTTCAGGATCGAAAAAACGCATCAGCAGATAGACAAGCGTGGTCTTTCCGGCGCCGGATGGACCGACAATGCCGATTTTTTCGCCAGCGTTCACGTGCAGCGAAAGGTCATCCAGCGTCCCTTCATCCCGGTCATAATGAAAGCTGACACGGTCGAATTCGACCTCGCCCCCCTTGAAATCAAGGGGCTTGGCATCAGGAAGGTCGGTAATGCCGTGAGGCTGCGCAACAAGCTCCATCGTGTTCTGGGTAACCCCGACATTGCGAAAGAAGCTGTTGAGATTGCCAAGCAACCTGTTCAGCAGCAATCTCAAACGCAGACTCAGGGCCAGTACAAATGCGACGGTTCCAAGTGTCGTAAGACCATTCAGCCACATGTCGACGGCAATGATTGCAATAAGCGAGATACCGAGCCCGTTGACGAGGTTCGCGAGTACGCGCAGGCTGGTGAGCATCCGCGTAAACCTGAAAATGGAAGACCGGTGACTGTCGAAGGCTTTTCGCACGCCGTCACGGTCACCGGATTCCGAACCATACAGTTTTACCGTCTGGATGTTGGAATAGGCATCGACCATGCGCCCCGATACACCCGAAGCGGTTTCGGCGGTTATTTTCGCGTGATGGCGTATGCGCGGAACAAAGATGAAGGCAAGCCATGTGAACAGGCCGATCCAGCCTGCAACCACGAGGCCCAACTGCCAATCCAGTGCAAAAAGGATTCCTGCAGTTGTGAAAGCGTAAATCACAATGAACCAGATGACCTGCAACAGGCCGATCATCATGTCGCCGGTTGCCATTCCGGACTGGAAAACCTTCTGGCTAATCCGTCCTGCAAGGTCATTCTGGAAGAAAGAGAGTGACTGGCCCAGAACGTGCCGGTGACTTTGCCAGCGCATCAACACGAAGAATCCGGGAACAATGACCTGCTCTTCAACAAGCGCGTCAAGCGCGATGATGAGCAGGCGAAGCACGGCAACAACCAGCAACATCGAAAGCAACGTTGACCCATACGCTTCCAGCAAACCGCCCCATCCGGCCTGTCTGCCGGTTTCCTGGTCGAACGCCGTAAGTAGGTCAACCAGCTGACCGACATAGGAAAACATCAGGGCTTCCACAATCGCGGTCAGAAACCCAAAAATCAGGAGGGCAAGGAATGCCCACCTGACCTGTCCGACATAATACCAGACATATCCGAAGAACGTGTCAGGTGGCTCGTAATCGTCCCGTTGGGCAAACGGGTCTATACGGTTTTCAAAAAACCGGAAAACCCCGTTTATCAGTCCGGAAAAAAAAGCCATGCCTATTCCGCAGCCGAGCTATCTACCGGCTGGCACGATATGAACCCGCCTGACTGGCGAGACCAGAGATCCGCATAGATGCCCTGTTTCGCAACCAGTTCATCATGGGTACCTGATTCAACAATTGTGCCCTCATCCATCACAACCAACCTGTCGAGCTGTGCAATCGTTGAAAGGCGATGGGCAATCGCGATCACGGTCTTTCCTTCCATCAGGGCAAAAAGGCTTTCCTGAATAGCTGCTTCAACCTCGGAATCAAGTGCCGATGTCGCTTCATCCAGAACCAGAATTGGCGCGTCCTTCAGGAATATCCGGGCAATCGCTATCCGCTGGCGCTGTCCACCGGAAAGTTTCACCCCGCGCTCACCAACCTGCGCATCAAGCCCGCGATTTCCGTGAACATCCACAAGTTGCTGGATGAATTCCCAGGCATTCGCTTTTTTCGCTGCCTCGACAATCTCGGCATCGCTTGAGTTCGGTCGTGAATACGAGATGTTCTCCCGGATGGTCCGGTGAAGCAATGAAGTATCCTGCGTAACCATGCCGATATTCTCGCGCAGGCTGTCCTGCTTGACATCATCAATACTAACGCCACCGATTTTCACCGAACCGCCTTCAATGTCATAGAACCGCAGGAGAATGTTGGTCAGGGTGGTCTTCCCTGCTCCTGAACGGCCCACAAGGCCGATTTTCTCGCCGGGAGCGATTTCCAGGGAAAGATTGTCCATTACCTTTCCGTCGCCGCCATAGGCAAACCGGATATTCTTGAAAACAATGGGTTTGCCGTCGGCATCAAGTTCACCGGCGCCGGGCTTGTCTGTCACAAGTTGGGCCTTGGAAAGCATGTTCATGCCATCCTGCACAACGCCAAGAGACTCGAACAGGCGGGCCAGTTCCCACATCACCCAGTGCGCCATGCCGTTCATTCTCAGCACCAGTCCCATGGCAACGGCAACGGCTCCCACTCCGGACATTTCATTCATCCAAAGCCAGATACCAATGCCGCCTGCTGCACTCAGCAACAAGCCGTTCAGCAATTGCACGATAAACTCGAAACTGGTCGAAAGACGCATCTGCGGATAGACTGTTTGCAGGAAACCATCCATTGCGTCGCGGGCATACTCTTCCTCACGATCAGTATGGGCAAACAGCTTGACCGTTGAGATGTTGGTATAACTGTCGACGACACGCCCGGTCATGAGCGAGCGGGCATCTGCCTGCCGCTTGGCTACCGCAGCCATTTTCGGCAGGATGAACCTCAACAGGATCCCATACAGAACAAGCCAGGCAATAAATGGCAAAACCAGCATCCAGTGGAAAGATGCAACAAGTATCAGTGAGCCGAAGAAATAGACATTCACAAACACCATCACGTTCAGCATGGTGACTGTGGCATCCCTGACCGCAAGCGATGTCTGCATGACTTTGGTTGCAACCCGCCCGGCAAACTCGTTGGAAAAGAAAGACATGCTCTGGCGCAGGAGATAACGGTGCATGTCCCAACGCATGATCATGCCGAAATTGCCAAGAATACTCTGATGCAGAAGAAGCGAATCGAGCAGGGCCAGTCCGGGAATGACGAGCAATGCAACCACCATCATCAGCAGAAGCTTGCTTCCCTCTTCCTGAAGGAATGTTTCCCGGTCGGATTGACTCAACCAGTCCACGATATTGCCCAGAAAACCGAACAGCGCGACTTCAACAACGGCAAGCACCGCCACCGAAACAGTCATCAATGCGAGAACTTTCCACACGCCTTCCTGCCGGGCATAGTGCCAGAAGAATGCCGGAATCGTATTGGGCGGCTGTTGGGGAACGGTCGAAGGGTATGCGTTTATTAATTTTTCAAAAAAGGAAAACATGATCTGGAACCACAAAAAGAATAATCGAACGGGAGCATCGGAAGCTTGCCGGGTCGGCAATCAATGCACGGACAGCAGGCGTTTTTGCCTGTTTATGAGTCCGCTCCCGCATAGGAAGGCATGCATTTGACAAAACTGATCAACATTTATGCCTCCTGTAGCTGTGTTCCAAGGCATCAATGTGAACCCGATTGTTTCGAAAATCAATTGCCGACTGTAAACAAGTGTAACTTCGCAAAAACTGTTGCCCGCCTGCCACACGGATAAATCCCATGCCTGATCTCGTTCTTTACCAACCCGACATTCCCGGAAATACGGGCACCCTTCTCAGACTGGGTGCATGCTTTGGAATCCGCGTGCACCTGATTGAACCGGCCGGGTTTCGCCTGGATGAAAAAGCCTTCCGCAGGGCCGGAATGGATTATCTCGAACAGGCCACCATGCAGCGGCATCTGGACTGGGCATCTTTTGAGAAATGGCGCAAAGACGAAAACCGGCGGCTAGCCCTGCTCACAACCCGCGGGAGTGATTCATATACAGGTTTCAAATTTCAGCCAGACGACCTGCTCATGCTTGGCAGGGAAAGCTCCGGCGTACCGGATGCGGTCCACGATGCCTGTGATGCCAGACTGCGAATTCCCATGCAGGAAGGAGCAAGATCGCTAAACGTCGCCCTTTCGGGTGCGATCGTTATTTCAGAGGCACTGCGCCAAACCGCGTGGCAAACAACGTAAACCTATTTCCCTGCGCTGAAATAAACTGCCCGCCCGCCTATGATAAGAAAGCCCGCAGCTGCAATTCCAGCGATAAGCCATTGTGGCTCAACATCGCTAACACTCTTCACCAGAATGCCAAGCAGTGCCCAGCAAATGCCAACTGCATAGGCCCATGCATGGGGTTTGATGGACTGCACCCATAGTGCCACTATCAGCACACCGGCGAGTGAAATCACACCCGCTGGCACGGCATCAAGCATGCCATAACCCGGGAGACAAATGCCGATCGATACACCGGTCGCGGCAGTAAGCCAGCCTGCGTAAAGTGCTGTTGGTTCGCGTTGCATCAGCGGAGATTCCGTACCACTGCGAATAAGGGCGAGAATTGCACCGGCAGCCATCAACACAATCATGATAGTTGCCGCGAGTGGCGACATGGCTGCAACTGTGAGCCAGAAAACGCCAATGCCGAGGCTGACCGCCAGTGGATATCGCATTGCCTGCCAGTCAGTGTTTGCAGCCGCACGAAACGCACCATAGCCTGATCCGGCGACGAGCCACAGGTAAATTACGCCCCAAATGGAAAATGCCCAGCCAGCAGGCTGGATAACCGGGTTATTTTGGGGAACAGGAAAGTCTTCCGCATTATATCCTGCAAAGTCCGTTGCCAGGAACGGCGCGAGCGCAAAAATCACGGAAAGCAAAAATACTGTATAGGCGAGCGTTTGTCGTGACATGGAAAATCCGGCATCTACTAATTGGCTGGCATGTGTAACGCTTTGCCGGACAATCCGTTCCAGCAATCATCAGCTCGGAAAATTGATTTAATCGGCGCTGGGCAATCGGCGCATGGTAAATTCTATCAGGCCGTCATCCAGTACTCGCCAGTTTTCAACTTCCGACCAGTAAGCAGCTTTGGGATATTTCTGGAAAAACCTGCGCGCCTGCTCGCGTGCCTGTTCGCGCGGCAGTGTGTAGGTTTCTCTGCACCACAGCGGAGTTGTTGAGGCCTTGCGTTGAACATTGTTTCTCAACTCGCGACGCCGTTCCGCCCAACTCTTGTTGGCAACCCGGGTTTTTTCAACAGCCCTGGCCGCACGATCGACATCTGAAACGGAATAAATGGCTTTCTTGTCTTCCACCATCGCACTTGCCTTGATCAACATCCGAAAATTGCACTTACAACATTCTGAATACACAAGATGATGTGTATTTTATTTTTAAAATGTCAATATGTTGATTTTCCATACGCGCTTTTGGCTGCTGCAGGCAGCGTCTAACCAAAGCAGTTGACCGATATGCAAGCTCCCTTGTAAAGCAGTGACAAACACGACCGCCTCTCCCGCACTTGCAAAGGTTTCACCCATTGTCCGAGAAACGTAAACCACCGCCTCCGGGCTTGCCTGAAGACATCGCCGCCAAGCAGGACAAGGCACGCCAGTGGTTTGAACAATTGCGGGATGCCATCTGCATCAGTTTCGAAAACCTGGAAGACGCACTGGAAGGCCCGTATTGCGATCGGGAACCGGGCCGTTTTGTCCAGAAAGACTGGGACCGGGAAGAGGGTAAAGGTGGTGGCGGCAAGATGTCGATGATGCACGGCCGTGTATTTGAGAAAGTCGGCGTTCATACCTCCACCGTACACGGTGAATTGTCGGAGGATTTTCGCAAGCAGATACCGGGCGCGGATACCAACCCCAAATTCTGGGCGTCAGGAATTTCGCTGATAGCCCACCCACACAACCCCAACGTGCCAGCGGTCCACATGAATACCCGCATGGTCGTTACCACCAGTCACTGGTTTGGTGGTGGCGCTGACCTTACCCCGGTGCTGGACGCACGACGCACCCAGGAAGACGAAGACACAAGGGTGTTTCACAAGGCCATGAAGTTTGCCTGTGACCGTCACGAGGTGGCCGATTACGACAGCTACAAGGACTGGTGCGACGAGTATTTTTTCCTGAAGCACCGTAATGAAATGCGCGGAGTTGGCGGCATTTTCTACGACTACCTTCACTCACCCGATGAAAAAGGGGGATGGGAAGCCGACTTCGCCTTTACCCAGGATGTCGGTCGCGCTTTCAACGTGGTTTATCCAGCGCTAGTGAAGAAGAACTTCAATACACAATGGTCACCCGAACAGCGCGAGGAGCAACTTGTGCGACGCGGACGCTATGTTGAATTCAACCTTTTGTACGATCGCGGTACGATTTTCGGCCTGAAGACGGGCGGTAATGTGGAAACGATTTTGTCCTCCATGCCCCCGGAAGTAAAATGGCCCTGACAAACACCGATGTATCGCCCACCACACAAAAAGCGCTGAAACTGCCTGAATTCATCCTGCTTCTGGCAATGATGATCTCGGTGCTGGCGCTTTCCATTGATGCAATGCTGCCGGCCCTTGATGTCATCGGAAAGGATTTGGGTGTCGCCAATCCGAATGATGTGCAGCTCGTTATATCAGCAATGTTCCTTGGTTTTGCGGCTGGTCAGATCATATCCGGTCCGCTCTCTGACAGTTTTGGCAGGAAACCGGTCATCTACTGGGGCTACATCATCTTCATTATCGGCACGCTCATGTGCATGTTTGCCGGTAATTTCACGGTCATGCTGGTCGGGCGTGTCCTTCAGGGACTGGGTGCAGCGGCTCCCCGTATTGTCAGTCTCGCCCTGGTACGCGACTGTTATGAAGGGCGGGCCATGGCGCGGATCATGTCCATTGTGATGGCGGTATTCGTTCTTATTCCGGCAGTTGCCCCGGCAATCGGCCAGGGTGTTCTGCTTGTTGCTGACTGGCGCGGAATTTTCATTATGCTTCTGCTGACTGCAGTGGTTGCATTTGCGTGGTTCGGAATTCGCCAGCCGGAAACGCTTGCAAGCGCAGACCGGCGAAAATTCTCGCTTAAAAATATTATGGGCGGCATTGGCGAGGTCCTGACCATACGCATTGCCACCGGCTACACAATTACGGCAGGTTTTGCCTTTGGTGGCTTGCTTGGTTATCTCAATTCTGCCCAGCAGGTTTTCCAGATTGCCTATAATTCAGGCCAGTATTTTGCGCTGTATTTCGGAATGGCAGCCCTGGCGATCGGTGCCGCCAGCATTTTCAATTCCAGGGTCGTGGTCAGGCTGGGAATGCGCTACATGACCTGGCGATCACTACTCGGTCTGACAGCTTTTTCCTGCGCCTTTTGCCTTTACATGTTTGTTTACGGGTTTCTTCCCCCACTCTGGCTGACCATGATATGGCTGATCGCAACCTTTTTCTGTTTCGGCATTCTGTTCGGCAACTTCAATGCCCTTGCCATGGAACCGCTTGGACACCTTGCCGGACTGGGCGCTGCCGTTGTCGGTTCCCTGTCCACATTTATCGCACTGCCTTTGGGTTGGCTGATCGGCTATCTTTTTGACGGCACGGTCCTGCCTCTTGTGGGTGGATTCGCCAGCCTTGGACTGGTGTCCCTTGCTGCAATGTGGTGGACAGAGCGCGGCCTTGAAACAGTCAGGTCGTCCTGACATCACAGTTTTTGTGAAGGGCAAGCATCCCTGCCCCACAAAGCAGAAGGGCAATGCCCGAGGCTATTGTGCGCATCTGGTTCCAGAATTGCCACTTGCCCGAATAGGCAAGCCACGTTTCGGCTGCAACTGCCTGATCAACAATGGGGCCTGCAAGTCCCAACACTTCATTCATCGGCACATTGACCATCATCGTCAGGACAAGCCCGAAGCAGAAATAGACAATCGCAGAAGCAGCAAAGAAAGCCATCGCTAGCCGTCTTCCTCCGAGCCAGGCCAACGCTGCTGCAATTGAAAGGGCAATTGGTGTTCCGAAGAATGCCGGGGCAAAAACCGCATTGCGAACCGACTGGTTCATTGCCTGCATCGCCTGAATGGCGACACGGGGATCAGCATTATCCAGCCCCCACATGGTCGAACACACCCAAGCATAGAAGAAACCGAATATTGCGCCCGTCAAGAGCAACGCAATCAGGGCGGAAAAACGCATCAGTCCGTACATGGCAACATATCCTTGGCAAAAGTGTACACATGTGTACCATTGCTTCAATGTGTACATAAGTGTACACCCGTGTCAAGTAACCGGCAGAAAACGGGGAGTGCAGCCATGAGGGACCGGGAAGGCAAGTTCATGCAGATCGAGAAGGCAGCCTACGAACTGCTTCAGGAAAAGGGTTATGAGAGCACTTCAATGCTGAGCATTGCCAAACGGGCGGGCACTTCCAACCAGACGCTTTATCGCTGGTATGGTGACAAGCGCGGCCTGTTTGGTGAAATGGTGAAGTCAAATGCCACACAGGCCCGCAACCTGCTGAATGAGGCAATCCGGCAGGACAAGAGCGTTGAACAATGCTTTGAAGAACTTGGCCCTGTTTTGTTGGGCATGTTGACCGGACCGAGGGCGGTAGCCCTCAACCGGGCCGCTGCAGCAGACCATTCCGGTCAACTTGGCGAGGCGCTGGCTGCGTTCGGACGCGAGGATCTCTTTCCCTTGTTCAGAAACCTGATGCAGCGGGTCGTTTCATCGGAAAACCTGTCCGGTCACTGGCTGCCTGAAGAACTTGCCGAGCTTTACATCAACCTGCTGGTTGGCGACTGGCAGATAAGATGCGTAACGGGTGCCATGCCCCGCCCCGATGCTGCACAAATTATATCACGATCCGGCAAGGCCTTGTCTGCCTTCCGCAGCATCGCTCTCTCGTCCTGCTAGCGTTTCAGTTTATTCTTGGTTGTCCTGCACCATGACAAGCAACTCCTGCCTGTCCAGCTGGAACCCGCTATCAATCCAGGCTTCCTCCAGTTCTGAAAGAATCTTGCCCATTTCAGGGCCAGCGGGTATTCCCAGTTCCACCAGGTCGCGTCCCTGAACCGGCATGGACGGACGCTGCCAGCGTCGCGCTTGGCAGATCATCTTGAGCAGTTTTTCCAGTTGCCCACCATTCCGGTCTGCCTCCTGATGCGCCGCCTCAAGGCGAATCCTGTCAACAATTCCCTGTTGTGAACCGCGGTAAAGTTGCTTCTGGAATTCATCCATCGACACATCAAACGCCGGCGGCTGGCTTTCTGCCCAGGCCTCCAGCCGTTCCAGCTCACGATTGGACATGGCAAGCCGCTTTGCCAGCTGCTGCACATTCGGCACATGCGGGCGAATGATGGCCATCAGGCGGATCAGTGGATCGGGTGCCCAGTTCTCGGATGCCTCAAGGCGGACCAGAGAAGGTATTGTATCAATGCCCCATTTCTCGCTTTCCGGCAGCACCATTTCGAGAATTCCGGTCGTACGCATCCACAGCAAGGCACGGCCCGGATCGGATGCCGACAGAATCTTGCGCAACTCCATCCATACACGCTCTGCAGAAAGTTGCTTGATACTGGTTCGGGAAGCTGCGCAGGCCTTTAGTCCCGCCGCATCGGGCCTGCCACTGCCATATTGGGCAAAGAACCGGAAAAACCGGAGAATCCGCAAGGCATCCTCACTGATACGCCGGGCAGGATCACCAATGAAACGAACCTCACGCTTCATGACGTCATCAATACCCTGCAGCGGGTCATGGATCAGGCCATGACGGTCACAGTAAAGAGCATTGATGGTGAGATCGCGACGCTCCGCATCACGCTGCCAGTCCGTGCCGAAACGTACAACGGCATGGCGCCCATCTGTTTCCACATCCTCCCGCAGGGTCGTAATCTCGTAATGCTGTCCCCCGGAGACCACTGTTACCGTGCCGTGTTCAATGCCGGTCGGAACTGTTTTGAAATCGCTACCGTTCAGCCTTTCAACCACTGCGTCCGGCAGCAGGGTCGTACAGAGGTCAACTTCGGTGACATCTTCATCCATGAGGGTATTTCGGACAGCTCCACCGACTACCCTGGTTTCGGCTCCGTTTCCTTCAAGCGCATCAAAAAGCCGTTGCAACACCGGGTCCTTCAGCCATTCCGCGTTTTCTATGCGCATATCGTCCTTTGCTTTCACGATGCAAAAATCCTGTCATGCATGGCGCGAATGATTCCTGCAGTCACACCCCAGATATAATGTTCTCCAAACGGCATTTCGTAATAGCGACGCTCGGCACCCCTGAATACCCTGCTGGCCTTTACGTGGTTTTTCGGATTCATCAGAAAATTGAACGGAACTTCAAACATGTAATCCACTTCGTCCGGATTTATTCTGAAATCCGCATCAGGGTTTACTTCTCCAAGCACCGGCGCAATGCGAAAGCCGGAACCGGTATGATAATCCGGCAAGCGGCCCATCACCCGTACTTCGTCGGTTTCAAGCCCGATCTCCTCCCATGCCTCCCGCAATGCCGCCGCTTCCGGTGAGACATCGGCCCGGTCAATCTTCCCGCCGGGAAAAGCAATCTGGCCGGAGTGGGAAGAAAGCCTTTCCGTGCGTTTCGTCAGTATGACCTGAACCCCTTCACTCCGTTCAACCAGACCAATGAGAACAGCAGCATCCCTTTTGGCACTCCCGATTATCCCCTCACGAAGCTCCGGGTTCAGGTGAAAATCGCCATCTGTATCGCTTGCCTCATGTTGCGAGGCCATGACCAGCGCACGAATATCGGCCAGGGATTGTAATTCGGTAACAGACAAGGTGATCTTTCCGTTCAGGCGCTGAGGCGGGCCAGTTCTGATGCTTCCATGATGGGATAAACCTCGCCCTTGCTTCGCACTGCAAACATTTTTTTGCCCTCGACATCGATCTCTTCTCCATGGGCAACCAGTTCATACATGACCGGTCGCGCGAGCAGGGCTTCAAGCCGGCCACGAACCAGAACATAGGGCTTCACCCCGTCATTCTCCTCGACAATTTCAAACCGCAAAGGGTTCTCCGGGCCGACTTCGACCACATCGTCAACATTTGTCCGGAAAGTGAGGACCTGCTCGCCTGCCTTTTCACTTGCATTCATCTCGACTGCAACAAAATGGGCATCCTCGACCCGTATCCCGACCCGTTCGACGGGAGTGACAAGATACGTCTTGCCATCATCATCCTTGCGCAAAACACTGGAAAACAACTTGACCAGCGCATGGCGACCGATTGGCGTACCCAGATAAAACCAGGTGCCATCGGCCTTTATTTCCATGTCGAGGTCACCACAAAACTCCGGATTCCATTTGTCGACCGGGGGCAACCCCTTCCCTGCTCCACCGGCACGGGAAACCAGGGCTTCAAGGCCGGCAAGGCCGCCCTGTCCTGATCCTTCCGCACTATCATTCATACTCCAGCCTCCGGAACCGCCATTACATTGCCGTCAAACATGATTGTCTTGCCATTGTAAGTCGCTGCAACACGACACCGCAACAGATCAACAATAATTGTCCAGCATCAAAATGCTTGCAGTCACACATTCGACAATTACACTGTTATATTTAGTGTATTACCCATTGATGCAAACCAGTCCGGAGCTTTTTCCATGAGTGCAATCGATCCTTCAATGTCCAGCACCGATGAAAAAGAAGTCATTGCAATGGCTGAAAAAGCCGTAAGTGACCTCCGGCAGATCCGCGACAATGTCGGGACAGTCATTTTCGGACAGGAGGATGTGGTCTCCAACGTTCTGGTTACCATTCTGTCCGGAGGGCATGCATTGCTGGTAGGATTGCCCGGCCTTGCCAAAACCAAACTGGTAGAAACACTTGGCACCGTTCTCGGACTGGACGAAAGCCGTATCCAGTTTACGCCTGACCTGATGCCTTCAGACATACTGGGCTCCGAAATCCTGCATCAGGATGCAGATGGCAAGCGCTCATTCCAGTTCCTCAAGGGACCAGTATTTGCACAGCTTCTGATGGCTGACGAAATCAACCGGGCCAGCCCCAGAACCCAGGCAGCCCTGCTTCAGGCCATGCAGGAATATCACGTGACCATCGCAGGCAAACGCTACGACCTGCCCGCTCCCTTTCACGTGCTTGCTACACAAAACCCGCTTGAACAGGAGGGGACATATCCGCTGCCCGAAGCCCAGCTTGACCGCTTTTTGATGCAAGTGGACGTACTTTATCCAGACCTGGAATCCGAGCGGCGCATCCTTTTCGAAACCACCGGTACAAATGAGCAATCAGCCAGCCAGGCTGTGAAGGCAGGTCGCCTCAGGGAAATGCAAACCCTTGTCCGCCGCCTGCCGGTTGGGAAAAGCGTCGTTGACGCAATTCTTGAACTGGTTCGTTCGGCACGGCCCGGCACTACGGCCGATGATCTTTCCGAGTTCATTTCATGGGGCCCCGGCCCCCGCGCGTCCCAGTCACTGATGCTGACTGTCCGCGCCCGCGCCCTGCTTGACGGGCGACTTGCACCATCCGTGGATGACGTCATTGCCCTTGCAGAACCGGTCTTGCAGCACCGGATGCAACTGTCTTTCGCCGCACGGGCGGAAAACATGACGGTGCGCGATGTCATCTCCACGCTGAAAGGGCGAATAGGATAATGCCGCCACTGGGCACGATTGCGCCGCGTGAAACCGGACGGGAAACAATGGAGCGGGCACGGGCCCGGGCCAGCCTGATACCCGATCTTCTGGTAGAGGCCAGACGCGTCGCCAACACGGTCTTTTCAGGTTGGCATGGGCGCAGAAAACGCGGCATCGGCGAGAACTTCTGGCAGTTTCGCCCCTATCTGCCCGGCGAAACCATGTCCCGGATCGACTGGCGCCGTTCTGCACGGGATGAAACCAGCATTTTCGTTCAGGACAAGGAATGGCAGGCAGCCCATACGGTTTGGTTATGGGTGGACGAATCCCCTTCCATGCTTTTCAGATCGGAACAGGCCACTGTGGCAAAACAGTCGCGCGCTCTTGTTCTCGCATTTGCGATGGCAGAATTGCTGGCACGCAGTGGTGAAAGGATTGGCTGGCTCGGCAACACAAAGCCGATCCTGAGCCGCAATGCTGCAGAGAGACTGGCACAGGCCCTCATACTTTCAGAGCCGCAAACCGAATTTCCGGTCAATCCGGATCTGGGTCCCCACAGTGATATCATATTGTTCAGCGACTTTCTTGACCCCGTCGATGTCAATGCGCAGAACCTTCACGACCTTTTCAAACGCGGCGCGCGTGGTCATGTCGTCCAGTTGATCGATCCTGTAGAAGAAGTTTTTCCCTATTCCGGTCGGGTGGAATTCCAGGACCCCGAAAGCCGTGAGACATTCACCATAGGTAACGCCGAAAGTCTGAAACAGGATTATTTCGCAGAAATCCGCAGCCGAACCAGTGCAATGCGGCAACTGACCGGTCAACTGGGCTGGAGCTTCATACGCCACCACACGGACCGGCTGGCTTCCGAGGCACTGGTAGCACTGCACACACACCTGGGCGAACGGGGGCGCTGATGTTTGGACTGCCCCTCGCCTTTGCAACACCCTGGTTGTTGACCGCACTTTTATCCCTGCCGGTTATCTGGTGGCTCCTCAGGCTCACACCCCCACGTCCACAGGAAGAGGTCTTTCCACCGACGAGGATACTCGCCCGCTTGAGACCAAAGGAAGAGACCCCCGCACGCAGCCCATGGTGGCTAACGCTTCTGCGCCTGCTGATGGCTGCTCTCGTCATCATTGCCATGTCAGGCCCTGTATGGAACCCGGAAAAGTCTGCGCTTACAGGCGAAGGGCCGGTGCTGGTCGTGGTTGATGACGGCTGGGCTTCTGCGCAGGATTGGGAGATCCGAAAGAATACGGCATTATCAATTGTGTCCCAGGCCCGGGAAACGGGACGCACGGTTATCCTTGTAAGCACAACCGGCAGGGAAAACTGGACTGGAACACCACTCGCACCCGACGAGGCAGCTGGCCTGCTCGAAGCCGCAGAGGCTCGCCCCTTCGAACCTGACCACCATGCCACGGCCAGACGGATCGGCGAAATTGTCAGACAATCTCCGCCCGGGCATATAAGCTGGCTGTCGGACGGTCTTTCACGCAATGAAAATACCGAAACACTTTCACAGGCACTTTCCGGCTTGGAGGCCGGCAAGGGAATTTACAACCGGGTTGCTGATGACCTCCTGTTGATTGAGCAGGTACGCAATGAACCGGCAGAACTTTATGGAGATATCGTCAGGGCTGACTCCTCACTGTCCGGCGAGTATGCGATTGAAGCAAGGGACGAAGAAGGAATTGTTCTTGCCCGCAGTATTGTCAGCTACCAGCCCGGGCAACAGAGGGTACGCTTTTCCTTTCAGCAACCTGTCGAACTGCGGAACCAGATCACCCGTCTTGACGTAGCCACTGTTGACAATGCAGGAGCCGTACAATTGCTGGATGAAGCAAACCGGCGGCGGCTGGTTGGCCTGATATCCGGTGAAGAGTTCGACCAGAACCAGCCGCTCCTCTCCCCGCTATATTACATTTCAAGGGCGCTTGAACCCTTTGCAGATCTCCGTCGTTCGGAAAATGCCAATGTTGCAGCCTCTGTTCCCGATCTCATCAATCAGGGTGTTTCAGCCATCGTACTGGCTGATGTCGGTGTTATTCCCGAGGAAACCGTGTCCACATTGCAGGGGTGGATCGAAAAGGGCGGCTTGTTGATCCGCTTTGCCGGTCCCCGTCTTGCAGCCTCACCTGACAGCCCGTTGTTGCCGGTCGATATTCGGCCCGGCGACCGCAATCTTGGAGGTGCCCTTTCATGGGAGGAGCCAAAACCGCTGGCCGCATTTGAGAGGGAAAGTCCGTTTTTCGGCCTTGATGCCCCGCGTGATGTTTTGGTCAAGCGACAATTGCTGGCCTTGCAGGAAGCGCGGCTTGAAGAAAAGACTTGGGCAGTTCTGGAAGACGGAACCCCGCTTGTGACGGCGGACAAGATCGCAAACGGATGGATTGTTCTTTTCCACGTCGGATCCGATGCGGAATGGTCAAACCTGCCGCTTTCGGGCACATTTGTCGAAATGCTGAGAAAGACCGTGAACCTCTCCAGATCAACGGGAATATCCAGTCCTTCGGACCAAGCTGTCTCCCTGCCACCATTGCGGCTGCTGAACGGGTCAGGCGAATTTTCACCGCCGGACATTTCCGTCAAGCCACTGGCTCTGTCCTCCAACTCACAACCGGTTGTATCCGGCGAGAACCCTCCGGGCTTTTATGGCACGGAAGACGCTTTCAGCGCATTGAACCTGTTTGAATCGGAAACCGAACTCGAACTGTTGGCCACCGATAGCTTGCAGGGAGATTTTGAACAGCACAATTACCTGACCGGCAAGCAGTTTGAATTGAAAGTCTGGCTACTGCTTGGCGCAGCCTTGTTGCTTCTGGTTGACTGTATTGTGGTGCTGTGGATGGCAGGCGCGTTGCGCTTCGCAAAACCAGATATCAGATCTTCAGTAGCGGGCATTGTATTGGTTTTCAGCATGATATTGTTTTCACCTGCCGATGTTCTTGCGCAGGGCAGTGACAACAACGAAACCGACTTTTCGTCGGCACTGGAAACCCGGCTGGCATATGTGCGCACAGGCATAGCCGAAATAGATGAAATCAGCGAAGCCGGGCTACGTGGGCTCACTTTGTTTTTGGCCCAGAGAACCGCACTGGAACCCGGTGAGCCGATCGGCCTTGATATTTCCTCGGACGAACTGGCGTTTTATTCCATAATTTACTGGCCGGTTGATCCGCGTGCCGAAATCCCCACTCCTGAAACAATGGCCCGCATTGATGCATTCATGAAACAGGGCGGCAGCATTCTGTTCGACACACGCGATCAGGTATCGGGCGTATATGGCGGAACAGCTTACTCTCCGGCCGCCAACGCATTGCAACAGATACTTTCCACCCTGGACATCCCCCCACTGGAGCCGGTCCCCTCTGACCATGTCATAACGAAATCCTTCTACCTGCTGGACAGTTTTCCGGGTCGCTATACCGGTGGTGACCTCTGGGTTGAAACAACCTTTACAGCTGAAACAGCACGTAACCGCCCCGTTCGGGCGGGTGATGGAGTTTCCTCCATATTGATAACCAGCAATGACATGGCCGGGGCATGGGCTGTTGACAACAGCCTGCGCCCCTTGTTGCCAACCGTGCCACCCGATCCTGTCCAGCGAAACTATGCATACCGGGTTGGTGTGAATGTGGTCATGTATGCGCTGACCGGAAACTACAAGGCAGATCAGGTTCACTTGCCTGCCCTGCTCGAACGGCTGGGCCAGTAACCGGAAGGAACAGGGATGGAGAACCTCGACATCACATTTGCTCCGGAGCTTCCGGTCTGGTTGCTGATCGCAATTTCCGGTCTGATAGCCCTTTTCTGCCTTTACGGCCTCATACATGGATTAAGGGGTAGCTGGCTGCGCAGTGTCGCCGGTGGCCTCTTGATACTGGCGCTTTTCAATCCTGCATTGCTGCAGGAGGATCGCTCCCCCCTCAAGACCGTCATTCCCCTTGTCATTGATGAAACAACCAGCCAGCGGATGGATGGCAGGGATGAACAGACCGCAGCAGCAGTGGAGCAGATCCGAGAGGAAGTTTCCAAGCACAATGGTTTCGAGTTGCGGGAAGTTCGCGTCCGTGACCAGATTTCGCAGACAAGCGATGTTTCGTCCGCACTGTTTGGTGCCTTGTCTTCTGCCAGTCAGGACATCCCGAGAGAGCGGATCGGCGGGGCAATCTTTGTAACAGACGGTCAGGTTCACGACGTGCCGGACAGCCCCGACCAGATGAATGCATCTGTTCCCCTGCATGTGATATTGACCGGAAGGGAAAACGAAAAGGACCGCCGCATAATCCTGAAAAATTCACCGCGTTTCGGAGTTGTCGGAGAAAGCCAGGAAATTCTCTACCAGATTGAGGAAACCGGCTTTGACGAACGCAGTGAAGTCGATGTGACCATTTCAATTGATGGTGAAATCGCCAGCGTTGAAAGGGTTATTGCCGGAGAGGAAGCCTCGTTTGTCTTTGATGTGCCACACGGCGGCAAGAACATTATCGAGTTCCAGGCAGAAGTTGCCGAGGGAGAAATCAGCGAGATCAACAACCAGACATTCACAACCGTAAACGGAATTCGCGAAAACCTTCGCGTCCTGCTGATTTCCGGCGAACCGCATGCCGGTGAGCGTACATGGCGCAATCTGCTTAAATCCGATGCATCCGTCGACCTTGTACATTTCACGATTTTGCGGCCTCCTGAAAAACAGGACGGCACGCCGATCAACCAGCTCTCACTGATCGCCTTCCCCACGCGAGAGTTGTTCATTCAGAAGATTGATGAATTCGACCTGATCATATTTGACCGTTACAAGCGCCGGGGAGTGTTGCCGGTCCTGTATTTCGACAACATTGCCCGTTACGTGCAAAACGGAGGCGCTGTCATGGTAGCGGCAGGTCCGGAATATGCAGACGTTTCCAGCATCAGTGTAACACCGTTGAATTCAGTGCTGCCCGGAACAGCGGATGGAGCCATCTCCGAACAGCCCTTTGTGCCACAAATCTCTGACACGGGAGAAAAACACCCGGTCACCCGGAACCTAGATGGTTGGAATGCGGGAGAACCGGATTGGTCACGCTGGTTCCGTTCAGTCGGCATAGAACCGGATGCTACAGGCGAGACCCTGATGCTTGATGGCGAGGACCGCCCCCTGTTGATGCTGGAGCGACATAATGAAGGACGGGTTGCACTATTCCTTTCCGATCATGTCTGGCTTTGGTCGCGTGGTTTCGAGGGCGGCGGTCCACATGTCCAGCTTTTGCGCCGCCTTGCACACTGGTTGATGAAAGAACCGGAACTGGAAGAAGAACGCCTGACTGCCGAGTCCCGTGGCGAAACACTCACCATTTTGCGCCAGACGCTGGGTGAAAAGCCTGATCCAGTGGAATTGCTGAGCCCTTCCGGCTTGCAAACTACCCATGAGTTTGAACGGCTTGGCCCGGGTGCCTGGCAGATCGAGCAACAGGTTGAAGAGATCGGCTTGTACCGGGTAACCAATGGGGACCTGAATGCACTGGCCCAGGTGGGACCGGCAAACCCGCGGGAACTGGCCGCCGTAACCAGCACACCAGACCTTCTGGAGCCTGTCGTTCGTGAAACCCAGGGTTCAATATCCCGTTATGCCGAGGCTGGCATTCCAAGCTTTATTCCGGTCAGCAGCAATGCAACCAGGGCCGGTCGGGGATGGGCTGGATTGGTCAATACCAATGCCAGCGTACTGAATGGTGTTTTCAGAATTCCCCTTTTCACCGGTCTTCTTGGGCTTGCGCTGCTGTTGCTTGGTTTTGCGGCAATGTGGTTCAGGGAAGGCAAGTAAATAGCTTGCCACAGCTTGCCAACTAACGCGCCTTTGAGCAGTCAAACCGCCCGCGTGGCGTCTCCCTTGTAGGATGCACCCACACCATCAACCAGTTCACAAAACAGCAACCGTCCCCTCTCAACAGGTGCAGGCATGCTGATCTGGCCATGCGGAACAACAGCGAAACCGAAACGCTGGTAATATGGCAGATCGCCCACCAGAAGGATCAGTTCATGCCCGGCGCTCCGGGCCGCTTTCACGGCATGTTTCATCAGCATTGCTCCCACACCCTGGTTCTTGACATCAGGGTCAACCACCAATGGCCCGAGCAGCAGCGCAGACTTGTCACCAATCATGATTTTCGTAAGCCTGACAGAACCGAACATTTGACCGCCTTTTCCGTTGGCAACAAAAGAAAGCGACGCTTCATGCGGGACTCCCTCGCGCAGACGGAACGCAGAACGAGCAAAACGGCCCGGGCCAAATGCGCGTGCCGCCATGGCTTCCACACACTCATGCTCATGCTTGGACTCTGTCGTAATGGTCAGTTCATTGATATTCATGGTTTCAGGCTTTCACGTTCGAAGGATCGACCCGGAGCCTGAACCTGTTTCAGGCAGCCGGAATAGGGCGTGCGTCAACGGACGCTGGGAGCGTCGCCGGTCGTCGTCGATGTGAAAATGCACGTGTCATGACAAGCCTGAAATGAAATGATTGAAAGCGGTTAGCACAGTGTTTTGGGTTCGTCCATGCATTTCCTCGCGCGGTTTACCAAAATTCTGAAACCGGTTGACCCAGAATGTGTTCCTCTATCCGGTTGGCCGACCCCTTCGTCATACCATCCGGCAACTGGTTCACCGGAAAAAAGCCGATTTCTGCAATCTCGCGATTGGGGAGAAAATCGCGAATTTTTTCCACGTTCTCGCAACGGTAAAGCAGCACGTGATCACGGGCAGAAGCTCTCCGGTTGAAATAAACACCCAGCAGCGTTGGTGCCTTGCCCGGGGCATGACCTGTTTCTTCCGACAGTTCCTTGCAGGCAGCCTCTAGCGCCGTTTCCCCTGTTTCGACCCCTCCCCCTGGCAAATACCAGCCTGGAACATAGGTATGTTTGACAAGAAGGATTTCTTCCATTTGGTTGGTCGCAAGCAGCCTTACACCCAGGGTCATGGGCCGCTTCATCAGAAATCCCAGATGAAACAATTTGCCGACAAAGCGTTTCTGCGCCATATCACCCCTTTCACCCTGCAGGCCCAACCTGCCGGTTTTCACAACAACAGACAGTCAGGACACCATTTTTCATGTTCCGGTTTGCCCACATTTCGGATGTACATCTGAGACCATTACCAAAGCCCACTTTCCGGCAACTGGCGAGCAAACGCATACTGGGCTACATCAACTGGAAGCTCAACCGCCGCAGCTTCCTTGCCGGAGATTATCTGGCAAACCTGGTTAGCGACATGGCAACCAAGCCGCTCGAACAGGTTGTTGTCACCGGCGATCTTGTCAACATTTCATTGCCTGCCGAGTTCATCAATGCAGCCAAGTTTCTAAAGCTACTGGGTGAACCTGAAGATGTCTTTGCAGTTTGCGGAAACCATGATGCCTACATCCCCGGCAGCCTCCGCAATGCGATACGGGCATGGCGCCCTTATGTCAGCGGCGATGGAGACCTGATGCAAAGCGCCAAGGAATACCCGGCTGTCCGCATACGGGGGGATATTGCTTTCATCGCCTGCAATTCCGCCGAGGCAACCCTGCCCTTTTTCGCCACCGGTTATTTTCGCCGCAAACAGGCCAAGCGGCTTGCAGCCATACTGGAACAACACAAGGACAAGTGCCGGGTCATCATGATCCATCATCCTCCAATCCGTCATTCCACGCCGCCACACAAACGGCTTATCGGAGTAGGCAGGTTCCAGAAGGTCATTGCTGAACACGGAGCCGAACTCGTACTGCACGGGCATACTCATCTGGCCACACAAAACGAGATTGCCAGCCCGAACGGTAATGTGCCTGTTATCTGCGTTCCGGCAGCCGGTCATGCTCGAGATATCAACGAACACCCTGCAGGCCGGTACAATCTTTTCGAGATAGAGAGGGTTCAGGACCGGTGGGCCATCACCATGGAAGAATACGGCATGGCACGTGGTTCAGACGGAATTGGTCTTGTTGCCCGCCACAACCTGAGTTGAATCATTCACGGCAAAGGCATGCCTGAGGCCCCGGTGGCAGATCACACAGCGGCAGGGCACAACCATCAAGCCAATGTGCCGGTTTGACGAACCCTGGTGGCTGATTTCAGCAGGGCTCTGAATTTCGGACAGCTGAAATGGTCCTCCTCGGGACATTTCGCAACATGACGCAGACTGGCACTCAACAATTTCAGTTCATCAATTTTCCGGTCAATCATGTCCGCTTTTGCAGAGACCGCTTCACGGTCAATCTCAATGTGTTTTTCAGGCGGGGCCATTTGACCGATCTCTTCAAGTGTGAAACCGGACATTTGGGCCAGGTTAATGAACGCCAGCCTGTCGATTACACTTGCCTCATAAATGCGGCGCAATCCCTTTCGGCCAGCCGACACGATGAGCCCGACTTCTTCATAGTAGCGCAACGTCGAGACGGGCAGTCCCGAGATACGTGCGATTTCTCCAATATCAGGCAAACTGTTTTTCATGTTTCATCAATCCGCATTTTCGCTTGACCTCAAGTTTACTTGAGTTGGCAAACTGTTGTCCATGATCACTTGTTACAGTGAGCAGTAAAAATGGAACTGGTATGAAGCCTTTCTGATCGAGCGAACGCCGATGAGCCGATGAAAGGACATCTGGCAGAGCGGACAACCGGCACCGAAAATGCCTGGCGACTGGCACCACGATGAAAGGCTTGCAGGATTACCCGGCAAGCCCTGAAAACCAGCCCATGATTGTATCCAGTTGCCTGAACCGGACAGCGGCGTAAAGCAGACCCAGGCCTGTGGCGATACCCATCACGAACCAGAACAACAATTTCAGGAATGCCTTGCCGGAGCCGGTTGACTTGCCGGCATCCTGTTCGGCTTCTTTGGGATCGGCATCATCTTCACGCGCCGTGAATGCGATCCAGTCTCCTTCAATCATCCGTTCGCGTTCGAGGACGCGCTCGGCAATATAATCGGAAATTCTCTCGCCAATTTTTTCAACATTGCTGGTGCGTCCGAGAATGGTCCTGCCCAGACGGGTATCTTTCACGAACTCATATTCGCGACCATCCCCCCCCATTCGTACGAATGAGGTCATGTCGATCCACAACCGTGGTGTCTCACCCTTGGAAAGGGCAAACTCGAACTGGTCATGCCCTTCGGGAAGTGCATTGAAAACGGGCTTCAGGTTGTCCGCAAGTATTTCCAGCCTGCTGACCCGGGCATGCTTGAGATCAACGACCACATCATCACGGTCTGTCTGCCGTGTTCTCACCCGCTCCATCGACTCGGCCAGATCATGCACCTTGCGGCCAATATCTTCTGCTTCAAGTTCCTTGTCTGCCATGGGAAACTCCCTGCATGTTCACCTTTTGTTAACTGTGAATATTGGCAGCTTTCTGACGTAATGCAAGCTTGTCAGGGAGCAGGTCACAACAACCGGAATGATTCAAACCTGTCCGAATAATATGTTCGCTACCAGCTTGTCGCGCCCGTAGACATCCTTGTGATACGAAACCTTTCCGTTTTCCACCCATGCCGTGAAATAGGCAAGATGTACAGGAACAGGACGACGCAACTTGACACGCTGGGTTGCCGGATTTGCCAGAATGCCCTTGATCTTGGACATGTTGAGCGAATTCCCGAACAGTTTGTCGGCAAAATCCATCGGGTTTTCGACACGGATACACCCATGAGAGAAAGCCCTCTGCGATTGTGAAAACAGGTTTTTTGACTGGGTATCGTGCAAATAGACGTTGAACCGGTTGGGGAAAAGAAACTTGACCCGGCCGAGCGCATTATTGTCGCCCGGTTGTTGCTCGATGCGATACGGGAATTTCTTGCCGTTGACTGAATTCCAGTCGACAGAACGCGGGTTCATCGCCGGTGCATCCGCTTTCCAGCTTGTATATACCTTGTAGTTGTTCCGCTCGAGATAACCGGGATCCTTGCGCAGTTTGGGCAGCATTTCATTGCCGGCTATGGACCGGGGAACTGTCCAGGTCGGATTGAACTCGGCATACTGGATTGCGTGGCTGAACATCGGGGTTTTAAAATACGGTGTTCCGACAACAACACGCCTGCGGTCGGTGGTCTTGTCATTTTCCCGGATAAGCATTTCGAATGCGGCCTGGTTTACAAGCACATACCGCTTGCCAAGACTGCTTGGCAGCCAGCGCCAGCGCTCCATATTGACGATGATCTGGCGGGCTTTTCCGCTTCCCGGTGCTGCATTGGCCAGTGCCTTGCGCAAAGCCAGATATTGTTCATGGTTGGGACGCAGCGCATCAATTACCGCCTTTGGCCCCTTGCGGCTTGCAATCTTGAGCCATCCGGTGACATCCGCCTTCTTGCGCGAGATAACGATGTCCGGTTCGGACACAGCAGGAGTTGTACGACCGGCAGAAAGATCACGGCCAAAGCGCCAGAATGCCTGCGACAACAACAGTTCTGCGGAGGCAAGGTCTTTCCCGCCCAATGAATTCACATTACCCGGAATTCCGGCAAGATAGTCAGACGGGTCGAGACCGTCACTGCCAGCCTGCTGCAGCAGCTGAACGAGCTGCTTGCCGTTTTTGCTGAGGCCCGTCTTTTCGGTCCATATGCCGTTACCAAACTTGCCCCGGTAGAATTTCTTCAGCGGGTCAAGGTCGATAACCTGTCCTTGCCATTTCAGCGCATCACCCCGCAGGACCGAAACCACATTTGCTGCATGGGCAGTCAACGGGTTCATCAACAGGACGGAAGCAGCGGTGCCGGCAAGCAGGCCGCGTCTGGAAACGGAGAGGTTTTTCATGACAAGTTACCCCACAACAGGAAAGATGGAGCAACGATATCCGATATCATCCGGCTTGCAAATGATGCACCGGCATACTGGCGAAAAGTTGAATGGAACAGTCGCACAAAAAGCACAACTGTTCCATGTTTCTACCTGCAGGCAGCAGCCAGCCCATCAGTCGGGATTGAAAAACCTGTTCACTGCACTTGCAAGCGCTTCAAGGGAAGCGGCAACAATATTGGAATTGACACCAACACCCCACACCCGCTTTCCCTCAATTTCAGTTTCCATGTAGCAAATCGCCGATGCATCCGCACCGGGCCGCAGCGTGTGTTCCGAATAATCAATTACTGATATTCCGATATCCAGATAGCTGGAAAGGGCATTGACGAAACCGTCAATCGGCCCGGTTCCGGCACCCGATATGGTCACGGCCTGTTCATTGTCGGTAATGCTTGCTTCCAGCTTCCTGACTTTCGAAACGGCACCATCAGCCAGTGTGGTGTGATGGTCGACATATTTTATCCGGCCCTGTGGCTGGGTCACATAGCTTTGCTGGAATACATCATGAATCCGCGCCGAAGGAAGTTCCACACCCTCTTCATCGGTGATCTTTTGCACCAGTTCACGCATTTCGATCTGAAGGTTGCGCGGAAGCTGGATTCCGTAATCCTGTGCCATGATATAGGCAATGCCACCTTTGCCCGATTGTGAATTGATGCGGATGATTGCTTCGTAGTTGCGACCGACATCCTGTGGATCTATGGGCAGGTACGGCACTTCCCAGAGCGGCTGGTTTGCTTTTTCCAGAGCCTTCATGCCCTTGTTGATTGCATCCTGGTGTGAACCGGAAAACGCCGTATAGACCAGCTCACCCACATAGGGGTGACGCTCCGGAATTCGCAACTGGTTGGAATACTCGTAAACATCTTTCATCCGGGGAATGTCCGAACAATCCAGTTTCGGGTCCACCCCCTGCGTGAACATGTTCAGGGCAAGCGTTACAAGATCGACGTTACCGGTTCGCTCTCCATTGCCGAACAGTGTTCCTTCAACCCGGTCAGCCCCGGCCATCAACCCCAATTCGGTCGCAGCAATGCCTGTACCGCGGTCATTGTGCGGGTGCAGGGAGAGAATGATGGACCCGCGATTGTCGAGATTGCGGCTCATCCACTCGATCTGGTCGGCATGGATGTTCGGCGTGGACATCTCGACGGTTGCCGGCAGGTTGATGATTAGCTTGTTGTCTTCATCAGGCTGGATCACTTCGGTTACCGCATTGCAGATTTCGAGGGCAAAATCGAGCTCGGTTCCGGTAAAGCTTTCCGGCGAGTACTGGAACCGGAAACCACCCCCCGCATCTTCTGCCATGTCACGGATCATCTTTGCAGCATCCACGGCAATCTGCTTGATGCCCTTGCGATCCATCCCGAACACAACCCGCCGCTGCAGTTCGGACGTTGAATTGTAAAAATGGACAATCGGCTTGTTTGCCCCTTCGAGGCTTTCAAACGTGCGTGTAATAAGCTCCGGGCGGCATTGAACCAGCACCTGAAGCGACACATCTTCCGGCACCTCTCCCTTCTCCACACACCATCTCGCAAAATCGAAATCCGTTTGTGATGCCGAAGGAAACCCGATCTCGATTTCCTTGAAGTTCATGTCCAGCAGCAAGCGGAACATTCGCTCCTTGCGATCCTGGCCCATGGGATCGATCAGCGCCTGGTTGCCGTCCCGCAGGTCAACAGAACACCAGATGGGCGCTTCCGTGATCGTTTTGCTTGGCCAGGTGCGGTCCTGGATGTCCACCGGTTCATAGGCCCGGTATTTTTCGCCGGCTTGCGGCATGATGAAACTTGGATTTGTGTCAGTCATGGTCTTGTTCTCTTTTATGTGCCGGTCCGGCATCCTTCCGGATCGTGGACCTGCAGCGGGCAGCATGTTGGGAGTATCACCCGGACAGCTTGCCTATAACATTTCAGGTTGTGTTTGAAAGCAGGGGCAGGCGGCGATTGCCATATCGACCGCCGGGTGCCCTTTCACATACGAGCCCGACGATCGCAGCTAAGTGCGAGTAGAAGACCGGAAAGGAGGGCAATAATAGAGTACATGTAAAAATACATAGACTTGTAGCGCCCCGGACGCAAGACAAAAGCCGCCAGATTTATGATCCGGTGCCGGGCAATCACGACAGCGGCTATGTGCCGGACTGGTTATCTGCGAGCGTATGGATTTCAACCGGAACCTCGCGCCCCTTTACCGGCACTTCTCCTATCAGTTTGAAATCATAACCCGGCGCAAGACGGACGGTACTGGCTGAAAGCAGGATTTCGGTACCGTAGGTCTTGTTCATCTGCTCCAGACGCACTGCAACATTCACCGCATCACCATAAACGGTATAGCTGAGGCGATCGGCAGCACCGATCGCTCCAGCAACCAGTGCACCTGTATTGATACCGATACGACAGCGCAGTTCGTGACCCTCAAAATCCCGCTCGCGTATCCTTTTCTGGATTGCAATGCTTGTCCGGATCGCCGCTTCAGCATGGTCTTCCACCTTCACCGGCACATTGAATACGGCAAGAATTGCATCACCCTGGAACTGGGTGACCATGCCCTGCTCTTCTTCTATCAGCGCGACCGCATCCGAGAAAAACGCGTTCATGGTTTCAACAACTTCGGCAGGCGTCAGTTTTTCAGATATCGCTGAAAATTCCACGATATCAAGAAACATGATGGTCGCCTCGGTATTGATCGGCTGGCTGATCCCGTCATCTTTCAACAGCAACGCTGCAACATTCTGGGGTACATATTTGCCAAACAGGTCACGAACCCGGGTACGTTCCTTGAGACCCTCGACCATGTTGTTGAAGGCCGAGGCTGCAGATGCCAGTTCCTTGATCCATCCGGTCTTGAGCGGCTTTATCTCGTCCAGCTTGTCCCGCTCAACCAGTTGGGCAACATTGGCCAGGTTGTGAAATGGCGCCGCGCCTCGCCTGCCCAGCACAATGGCGGCAATAAACGACCCCACAAGCAATATGAAACCGGTCAGAGCAATGGACAGCAGCCGATCAATTTCGGCTTCGCCGGCTTTCGGATCAAAATGAACGCCAACCGTCAGGTCTCCTCCAGACCGTGGACGTGTAATGTCATGTATCGCAAAAACGCGTGGACGGCTTCTGGAATCTCCCGTCGTGAAAACGTCAACACCGGGAATTTCCGCAATCAGTCCGATGCGGGAACGTTCGGTAGTCTCGAGTTCTTTCAGGAACGGGTCCTGCAACCGGCTGACAACCGGCGTATCGATCGTGTTCTGTTCCTTCAATTCTGGATGCGCAAGAACCACCCGCTTGTTCAGCAGCAAGAAGCGCACAAGCTGGTGCTGGCCAAGAAATGCATCACTGGCAAATATCTCGGACAGGGGACTGAGGTTTGCAGCGACCAGGACAACCCCAGAAATACCATTAGGCGTCTGGAACGGTTTCATGAAAGTGCCTTCCCTCACATGCGTCAGGGCAGATGGGCGGATAGACCAGTATCCTGTTTCATACCGTATGCGCTGACCTTGCGAGGAAGGAGTGGAAACACGGAAAACCGGATCCCATTCGACATTGCTGAGTTCCGAGGAAGAAGCCGTATAAACAATACCTGCCCCGTCTGTGAACTGGAGTGCTACCTCTGCAATCTGAGGCAGGTTTGACAGGGCGCCCGTGAATATTTCTTTCAACTGCCGCTGGTCTGTGGGGCTGATAGCGCCGGTCCCGAACTGTCTGACAAGCCAGTGGGTATGATCCTCTATCGCATCAAAATAGCTGTCGACTTCTGCAACAGCCTCATCAATAACGGACTCAATCCTCATTCCGAGAGAATTGCGTGTTGTCTGAAACGCATTTTTCAGCGTGATGAACAGCAATGTTCCCGTGGAAAGCAGAACCAGCCCGCAAAATGCGGCAGTGAACACTGATGTGATCCCGATTCTGCGATTTAACTTGTCCACTCACAGTTCCTGTCAGAGATGCACTCCGGATCAATTCCGGAATATGTACGCTGTGCAAATGCACCACGCTGTTGGTTAGCATTTGTACACGGGAAAAGCCATCATGATGCGAAATCCGGAATCCAGGTGAAAATCTGCTAATTTTTGTCAGAATTGGCAATTTTCACTGCGATTGGTGCTCAAATTTTGCATTATACCCCGTGACAGGTCTCATTTTTTGTGGTCACCTTCAGTTCAGGGCGGACCAAGCTTTAGAATGATCGGGTCTGCCTCTAACAAAAAGAGAGAGAAAAATGCTCAAGAAAACTGCACTCATTGTTGCTGGATTTGCAGCGGCTCTGACCATGTCTAGCACGCTGGCACCGGTCACTGCTGCACAGGCAAAAACGCTGGTTTACTGCTCTGAGGGTTCACCGGAGGGATTTGACACCGCACTATACACGTCCGGTACCACATTCGACGCTTCTTCGAAGACGGTTTACAACCGCCTCGTTGAATTTGAAATCGGCACGACTAACGTTGTTCCAGGTCTTGCGGAAAGCTGGGAGGTTTCCGACGACGGCCTTGAAATCACGTTCAAGCTTCGTTCTGGCGTAAAGTTTCACACGACAGACTTTTTCACTCCGTCACGCGACTTCAATGCAGATGATGTAATCTTCTCGTTTGAACGCCAGCGCGATGAAAACAACCCTTGGCACCGCTATGTTGAAGGCGCTTCCTGGGAATACTTCAACGGCATGGACATGCCTGCGCTGATCAAGAGCGTCGAAAAAGTTGACGACATGACGGTCAAGTTTGTGCTGAACCGTCCTGAAACACCGATCATTGCCAACATGGCAATGGATTTCGCATCCATACTGTCAAAGGAATATGCCGACCAGCTTGAAGAAGCCGGCAACCAGTCACAGCTCAACCAGCAACCCGTTGGTACTGGACCGTTCCAGTTTGTAGCCTACCAGAAAGATGCCGTCATTCGGTACAAGGCGCATCCTGACCACTGGGCAGGCAAACAGCCGATTGACGATCTTGTGTTTGCGATCACCACGGACAACTCTGTACGGGCCCAAAAGCTCAAGGCAGGCGAATGTCATGTGGCACCTTATCCGAACCCTGCAGATGTAGCCGGCCTGAAAGCTGACGACAGCCTGCAAATGCTGGAGCAGGAAGGCCTGAACGTTGGTTATCTTGCCTATAACACCAAGGTTGCACCATACGACAACCCGAAGGTTCGCAAGGCACTCAACATGGCTGTGAATAAGGATGCCATTCTGGAAGCTGTCTTTGACGGCGCCGGACGTGCAGCCAAGAACCCGATTCCGCCGACCATGTGGTCATACAACGAGGCTATCGAGGACGATCCGTATGATCCTGAAGCTGCCAAGAAAATGCTTGAGGCAGAAGGTGTGTCCGACCTGAAGATGAAAATCTGGGCGATGCCGGTAGCACGTCCCTACAACCCGAATGCACGACGCATGGCAGAAGTGCTTCAGGCTGATTTCGCGAAAATCGGTGTAGAGGTCGAGATCGTTTCCTACGAGTGGGGCGAGTATCTCAAACTGTCCAAGGCGGAAGACCGTGATGGTGCCGTGCTCCTCGGCTGGACCGGTGACAATGGTGATCCGGACAACTTCCTTGCCGTGCTTCTCGGCTGCTCTGCTGTTGGTGGTTCAAACCGCGCACAATGGTGTCACCAGCCGTTCGACGATCTGGTGATCAAGGCCAAACAGGAGCCGGACCAGGCAAAACGTGCAGAAATGTACAAGGAAGCCCAGGTCATCTTCAAGGAGCAGGCTCCTTGGGCAACAATCGCGCACTCAGTCGTGTTCATGCCAATGTCCAAGAAAGTCAGCGGTTACAAGATTGACCCGCTGGGTGGACACTGGTTCACAAATGTGGACATCGCCGAGTAACGGTTTTCGGTCCGGGCGCCAAAGCGCCCGGACCTTTTTGCAAAACAACCTCATGACATCACCAGATATCACTTCCGTCCAGGCCGTGCTGAATTCCAGCAAGCTGGATGCAATCGCTTTTGTACCCGGCGCCAATTTCAGGCGCATCATGGGCACAGACTTTCACCTCATGGAACGGCCGCTGGTCATTATTGTACCCGCTGCCGGAGAAGCTGTCGCAATCGTGCCCAACCTAGAAATGGAAGGCTTTGTTACAACCGGCTTTGCAGGAAAAATCTTCGACTGGCGTGACGAAGACGGCTACTCAGATGCTTTCCGGGACGCGGCACAAGCCTTGCCGCAGCTCAATGGTTCAAACCGTTTCGGTCTTGAAGCCCAACGCATGCGCGCCTTCGAACACATGGCACTTGCCACCGTGTTTCCCGATACGCGATTTGTGGATGCGCACTCAGATCTTTCATCGATCCGCCTGCACAAGACTGACAGGGATATCGCCCTGCTGAAAGAAGCCATCCGCATTTCAGAGACAGCCCTCGAGGCAACACTGGAAAATGTAAAGCCTGGCCAGACCGAGCTGGAAATCAAGGGCATGCTGATGAGCAACCTGTTTGCCAATGGTGCCGAGGGCCTTGCATTTGACCCGATTGTGGCCGCAGCAGGCAATTCAGCCCAGCCGCATGCGGAATCACGGCCCGGTTACAAATTGCAAAGGGGTGACGCCTTGCTGATTGATTTCGGCGGCAGTTTCCAGGGGTTTCATGCAGACATTACACGTACATTCTTCATGGGCGAGGTATCCGATTACAATCGCCGGTTTTACGAAACTGTGCTGGCTGCCAATGAAAAGGGCCGCTCCGTCAGCAAAGCGGGTGTGAGCGCCCATGCTGTGGATGACGCGGTCCAAATCGTTCTAGAACAATCCGAGTTTTCCGGATACCGTGTACACAAGACAGGGCATGGCCTCGGACTTGATGTACATGAAGCCCCCCAGATAATGCGTGGCAACCATCAAGAGCTAGAAGCAGGCATGGTCTTCACCATTGAGCCTGGTCTTTATCGTTCTGGTGAAGCTGGCGTACGCATTGAAGATGACGTCCTGGTGACGGCAAACGGCATTGAATGCCTGACTTCGTTTCCACGCGATCTGCGAATAATAGGGTAACAAATGTTCCAGTTCCTTTTGAAGAAAATAGGCCTGTTGATACCGACCTTCATCGGCATCACCATCATCGCCTTCAGCTTTGTCCGGGTTCTTCCCGGCGACCCCGTCCTGCTCATGGCCGGTGAAAGGGGTTTGACAGAGGATCGCTATAATGCGCTCCTGAAAGAGTTCGGATATGACCGCCCGATCTGGCAACAATATCTGGACTATCTGGGAAATCTCCTGACGGGTGATTTCGGCAATTCGCTCGTTTCAAAACAACCCGTCCTTGAAGAATTTGCCGCCCGTTTTCCGGCAACGCTCGAACTGTCCCTCTGCGCCATGATTATCGCACTTGCCATCGGCATACCGGCTGGGATTATTGCTGCCAGCAAGCGTGGCTCATTTCTCGACCAGACCATCATGGGAACTGCACTGGTCGGCTATTCGATGCCGATCTTCTGGTGGGGACTGCTGCTGATCATCGTCTTTTCCGGAATCATGCAATGGACACCCGTATCAGGCCGGATATCCCTGCTTTACTTTTTCCCTCCGGTAACAGGTTTCATGCTGATTGACAGTTTCCTGTCCGGCCAGAAAGGGGCATTTGCCTCCGCCTTCAGCCATCTGGTCCTGCCTTCGATCGTTCTGGGAACAATCCCGTTGGCAGTGATTGCCCGGCAAACCCGCTCAGCCATGCTCGAGGTTCTTGGCGAAGACTATGTGCGCACCGCACGCGCCAAGGGGCTGTCTTCCCGCCGTGTTGTTGGCATACATGCCCTGCGGAATGCATTGATACCTGTCATCACGGTCATTGGACTGATGGTCGGCACACTGCTCGCCGGTGCCATTCTGACTGAAACGATTTTCTCATGGCCCGGAATTGGAAAATGGATGGTCGATTCAATTTTCCGAAGGGACTATCCCGTTGTGCAGAGCGGTTTGTTGCTGATTGCGGCAATCGTCATGGTCGTCAACCTTCTGGTTGATCTTGCCTATGGCTTGATCAATCCGAGAATCCGGCACCAGTAGGGGAAAAACAATGACCAATATCTCCAATACTGCTGATACCGAAAAATTGACAGATGCTCAGGAGCGGCGGCGTACACGCAACCGCATGCTGCGCGAATTCTGGTTTTACTTTTCTGAAAACCGTGGTGCTGTGATCGGCATGTGGATCTTTTTGGCACTGGTACTGCTCGCTGTACTTGCGCCCGTCATCGCTCCACACGCCCCAAACATCCAGTATCGTGATGCGCTGCTCGTACCGCCCGTATGGCAGGACGGCGGCAGCTGGAACTACATACTTGGAACCGATGCGGTTGGCAGGGACATGCTTTCCCGCCTTATATATGGCTCGCAGTTTTCGCTGTTTATCGGTGTTGTGGTTGTTGCAATTGCACTGACAACCGGTGTCACAATCGGCTTGATCGCGGGCTATTTTCGCGGCCCGGTTGATACGGTGATCATGCGGGTAATGGACATTATCCTGGCATTTCCCTCATTGCTGCTGGCCCTTGTACTGGTCGCCATTTTGGGCCCCGGTCTGCTCAATGCCATGATCGCAATTGCAATAGTCCAGCAGCCTCATTATGTGCGCCTGACACGGGCGGCCGTCATGGCGGAAAAAAACCGTGATTACGTAACCGCAGCACGGGTAGCGGGCTCCGGCAATCTGCGCCTGATGTTCAAAACCATCCTGCCCAACTGTACGGCACCACTGATCGTTCAGGCAGCACTTTCCTTTTCGACAGCCATTCTTGATGCAGCCGCGCTCGGCTTTCTCGGCATGGGTGCTCAGCCGCCGACACCGGAATGGGGTACGATGCTGGCGGAGGCTCGTGAATTCATCCTGCGGGCATGGTGGGTGGTGACGTTTCCCGGTATCGCGATCCTGGTAACCGTTCTGGCCATCAACCTGATGGGCGACGGGCTGCGCGATGCGCTCGACCCGAAACTGAAGAGGTCGTAAACATGACAAAAGCAGATACACCTCTACTGGAAATCGAAAACCTGACTGTCGAATTCGACACGGCAAGCGGAAACCTGAAGGCCGTTGATGGCGTCTCGCTGTCCGTACACGAACGTGAAGTCCTCGCCATTGTCGGTGAGTCAGGGTCCGGCAAATCCGTTTCAATGCTGGCTGTAATGGGGCTCCTGCCCTGGACAGCCCGGGTTACCGCTGACGCCCTGAGGTTTCAGGGGCGTGACATTTCAAACCTCACATCATCCGAAAGGCGCAAGCTGGTGGGCAAGGATGTGGCAATGATCTTTCAGGAGCCAATTGCCAGCCTGAACCCGTGCTTCACCGTGGGGTTCCAGATTGATGAAACGTTGCGGGAGCATACGAAACTCAACAAGCGGGAAAGACGCGACCGCACGATAGAATTGTTTGAGGCCGTTGGTCTGCCGAACCCTGAAGACCGCCTGTCAGCCTATCCCCACCAGATGTCGGGCGGCCAGTGCCAGCGTGTGATGATCGCCATGGCCATCGCCTGCGATCCGAAACTGCTGATTGCCGATGAACCGACAACTGCCCTTGATGTCACCATTCAAAAACAGATTCTCGACCTTCTGGTTGACCTCCAGGCGGAAAAGAACATGGGAATGATCATGATCACCCACGACATGGGAGTGGTTGCCGAAACTGCCGACCGGGTGATTGTCAAATACAAGGGCCGGAAAATGGAAGAGGCTGATGTTCTTTCCCTTTTCGAAAATCCACAGAACTCCTACACAAAAGCCCTGCTCTCCGCACTTCCTGAAAACGCCACCGGTGACCGCCTGCCCACGGTTACCGATCTCACCTTCGAACAACAGGCAAATCCGGAGGCCTCCGCATGAGCGAGATCGTCCTCGAAACACGCAACGTCACCCGCGACTACAGCATAGGTGGCGGCTTGTTCAGCAAGCAGAAAACAGTTCATGCCCTGAAAGGCATCGACCTGAAACTGGAAAAGGGCAAGACACTGGCTGTTGTTGGTGAATCCGGTTGTGGCAAATCCACACTGGCTCGCATAATTACCATGATTGATGCACCGACCTCCGGCGAGGTTTTGATAGATGGCCAGCCGGTCGATATCACAGCCGGACCACTTTCATCTGAAATGCGAAGGAAAGTGCAGATCGTATTCCAGAACCCTTACGGCTCTTTGAACCCGCGTCAGAAAATCGGTGATGTATTGATGGAACCGCTGAACATTGATGGCAGCGTACCGGTTTCCGAAAGGCGGGAACGTGCCATGGGGATGCTGGAGAAGATCGGCTTGCTTCCCGAACATTTCAATCGCTATCCGCACATGTTTTCCGGTGGTCAAAGGCAACGAATTGCAATTGCCCGCGCCTTGATGCTGAACCCCCAGCTTCTTGTTCTGGACGAGCCGGTATCAGCGCTGGACCTTTCTGTGCAGGCACAGGTTCTCAACTTGCTGGCTGATTTGCAGGACGAGTTTTCGCTAACCTATGTCTTCATCAGTCATGACCTGTCCGTGGTTCGTTACATTGCCGACGAGGTGATGGTGATGTATTTCGGCGAAGCTGTCGAATACGGGACCCGGGACGAGGTTTTCTCAAACCCGCAGCACAACTACACGAAAACGCTTTTTGCCGCGACACCGCGGGCTGATGTCGAGAGCATCAAAAAACGTTTGGCTGCAAAGGTTGCCTGATCTTCCATCAAGAAGAGCGAAACACTACACAGGCAATTGGCAATCCGGTTTTCCGGCCCGGCATGGAGCCGGGCCGGATCATGACCGGTTACTTGCGCCCAAGGTGTGCGACGACATTCTCGATAATCCTCATGCCGGCCTCTCCGCCGAGCGACATGATCGATTCAGGGTGAAACTGGACAGCGGCAACCGGCTCTGTTTCATGTTCAATCCCCATCACGATACCGTCCGATGTAACCGCACTGACCAGAAATCCGTCCGGCAAATGTTCAGGATCGACATGCAGCGAATGATACCGCCCGATGGTGATCTCTTTTTCCAGGCCAGAGAAAACCACTCCGGGTGCAAGCACTTCCACCCGTGATGGCTTGCCGTGCATCGGCACATCAAGCTGCAACAGCTTTCCGCCATGACTTTCCGCAATCGCCTGAAGCCCCAGACATACGCCAAATACCGGAAGGTCTCTGGCCCTTGCCTTGCGGATAGTCTCACTACAGGAAAAATCCGACGGACTGCCAGGCCCGGGCGACAGCACAACCAGATCCGGGGCATATTCATCCAGTACTGAATCCTCCAGTGGAGAACGCACCGTGAGGACCTCTGCGCCCGTTTGCCGGAAATAGTTGCCCAGCGTATGGACAAAGGAATCCTCATGATCAACGAGAAGGATCTTGCGACCTTGCCCAACCTTGGCAGTCAGGCGGTTTGTGGCTGCATCATTGGGTTTCCCCGCTTCACGAATTGCCGCCAGCATGGCTGATGCCTTGAGTTCGGTTTCCCGTTCCTCTTCATCCGGATCGGAATCATAAAGCAGCGTAGCTCCGGCACGAACTTCGGCAATACCATCCTTGATGCGGACTGTGCGCAAAGTCAGCCCTGTATTCATGTCACCATTGAAATGAACAATACCCACAGCCCCACCGTACCATGCACGAGTGGTTCGCTCGTGTTCTTCGATGTAACGCATAGCCCATAGTTTGGGCGCTCCTGTAACAGTCACCGCCCACGCATGGGACAGGAAACCGTCAAAGGCATCCATGTCTTCCCTCAACCTGCCCTCGATATGGTCAACCGTATGAATGAGTTTTGAATACATCTCGATCTGGCGGCGACCGATCACCTTGACGCTTCCCGGCTCACAGACGCGGGACTTGTCATTGCGGTCAACATCGGAACACATGGTAAGCTCGGACTCATCCTTTTTGGAATTGAGCAGCTTGATGATTTGCTCGCTATCCTCGATTGCATCACGACCACGCTTGATTGTTCCCGAGATCGGACAGGTTTCTATCCGCCTGCCCGAAACACGCACAAACATTTCAGGAGAAGCGCCAACCAGATATTCCTGGTTTCCAAGATTGATGAAAAACGAATAGGGAGAAGGATTGGTGGTTTTCAGTTTGCGGGAAATCTGCGCAGGCTCGGTTGTGCACCGCTCATAGAAAACCTGCCCCGGCACTACTTCAAACAGGTCACCACATACAAACTTCTCTTTGGCCTTGGTGACAAGTTTCGCATATTCACCTTTCTCGTGATCACCTGCGGGGGGAACCTTGTCAGTCATTTTGAACGGTTCTTCCACGCTCTCACGAGGAATGCCGTGTGTGGATTTTCCGGCTATCGTGAAATCATACTTGTCGTGCCATGCAATCGCCTGGTGATGATCAACCATTAGAATCTCGTCTGGCAGGAAAAGCACAAGGTCCCTTTGGTCCTCAGGCCGGGCTTTCCTGAATTCAAGATCGTCAAACTGGTACACCAGGTCATAACCAAAGGCGCCAAACAGACCGAGGTTTGGATCTTCGCTGCTTCTGAACAGATCCACGATGGCACGAACCACAGAAAACACCGTGGGTGCACGCGAACGCATCTCTTCGGAAAGGACCTTTTCACCCTTTCGTACAGTCACGCTTATTGTGTCACCGGACAGGTTTGCCGCCTGAACGTGCTCATGCGCATCAAGCAGTTTACAAATCGGTTCCAGAAAGATCTGTCCGCGGGCATTGTAAGCCGTGATCTTGACGTCGCGGCCCCTCGCCTCAATGCCCAATGGCGGATTTACTATGGCGGTATCCCATCGCGTGTATCGCCCCGGATATTCATAGTTTGAAGAAAGAACGGCACCACGTTGGCTGTTAACCCGGTCAAGTGTCTTGTCGATAGCGGTCGCATAATCGTCAGGAAAACTTTCCCTCCGGATATGAACCCCTCCGCTTGTTTCAAATTCCAATGTTGCAGAAACCATCTGGCTCCTCCTGCTTTTGCTGACATTTGCCAAGCGGCTCTGGACAAAATAAAAGCCGCTCGGAAAATTCCGGCGGCCTCAATTTTTCGCACACTGATGCAAAGCCGCCTAAAGGCTGCTCCACCACCAGTTGTTGTTGCGCAAAATACTCATGTCATTTCTTTAGCTTTCCACCACGGCACGTGCAAGCATTTTTAGTTGGCATGCCTGGATGTCGGAAGGTCCGGTCCGGGCGGATTGGACCGGACCCTCCCTTTAAGCACCTGCATCGGGGCAGGCACACTGCGCACCGGCTATAGCAGGGGTCGCCGGTCACCGTGTTGGTTTGGTTGAATATCAACCATTAATACAACTATAGATAGAAAATATGAACAAACAACTACCAGCGGTTATTTTGATTTTCAAGCCACCAGCAGGCGTGTCACTCCGCAACCCGGCCGGCACAATACAGAAAATGGCCGGATCAGCGATCTAGAATGTCGCGTATTTCGGTCAGGTTTGCCCGCAACCGCAGAAGGTAAAAACCCATGGTCGCGAGATGCGACGGCATGATGAATGCCGATTCACTGCCGTTTGAAATGATCAAGGGTTGTATGTCGAGCGCATTGCGCGCCTGGTTTGCCGCCTCGTCCCACGTCCGTGTCAGGTTGCGCTCTCGCACAACCTCGGAAAAGTCACTGCGTGCGCCCTCCAGAATTCCGTTGAGGGCATAGAGTTGACCATAGGCAAACCAGAAACGGTCATCAGCCCGGACATCGAACCATCCGGCATTGCTTGCAGCCATCCGGTCATTGAGAATATCGGATGTGGAGCCAATGGCATTGGTCATCTGGTCAAGAAACCGCAGCAAGTTGTCTGCGCGTGGGTCAAAGGTTGCTTCGCAGGTTGAAAGCGCAGTGTTGAAATCCTGCAGGTTGGTCATTGCCCGCCTGTAGCGTGAAGGAGTTGGCGTAGTGGGGCCAAAAGGGCTCATGGAAAAATACCAGAGATCTTCCGTGTAGTGGATGTTCTGTCTTGCGTTCTGAAGGTTTTGGTCAATGCGTGACGTTCCCCTGAGCCGGCCAAGCCGGTCAACCGCTTCCTGTGTCGTGCGTCTCAATATCTCGTTGATACCAAGCTGGAATGCAGCCTTGTTGTCCATGAAGGGTGTATTTTTCCAGGGAATGCCGAACAGCCCCGCTTTCGACAGGAGCTTGGACGGAATCCAGGCATTCTGGTTGACATTGAAATCAATCAGCTCTGCTGAAATCTCCACAATGGCGGAAGTTCCGCAAACCCCTTCCTGACCTTCAACCCTGGCCCCCGGCTCCGTAACCCGCTGTGTGAAGTCATGCCGGGCGATATAGTCAGGATCAAAATTCCTGATCCAGGCTGCATTCCAGAAAAACAGCGCATAAGGAACAAGGATGCCCAGAAGGAGAATGGCAATCGCCCCGCGGATCAGCCATCCGGAACGCCTGTACAGGTTTCTCAGCCATACAAACGGAGCGATGATTACCGCAAACAGCCAGGCTATGGCAGCACCAATCCTTGAAATTGCCGCCTTGAAAAACTGGATTACCGGATCAAACATTCTTTCCCCCTAAAGGTACAGTTCATCATACACCCTGGCCTTGTTCATCAGATAGGTACTGTTGAGTGCCTCGGCTACAAATTCTGCATAATTCTCGTTCCATGCCGTCCGTTCACGAACAAACAGGGGACGGTGAAACTCATAACGGGTGATAAAATCATATGGCAGATACTCGCTGATCAGGCGATTGACCAATGCCATGTCGGGATGCCCTGGCTGGGCACGGCACAGGGCGAAGCGGTCTGGCAAATCTATGTCTTCCATGTAAACCGGCTTGCCGTCTCCGGTCTGCTTTTCAACCCACTCGATCAGGGGCAGTGTATTGTCATTGCTTACAAGCCGGCGGTTGTCCCTCGCCCAACGCCTTACCCATGTTTTGTTTATGAGGGATGGCGGCATCTCGTCACCTTCCTGCGCAGCAAGCCAGGCAGCGGCCATGTGCTTGCGCAGTTCCAGCAGGCGTGAACTCTCAAGCCAGTCAGCCGATGGTTGCTGCAGCCTGCCGCTTGCTTCTAGAAAGTCGAAGACCCTTTCCCCATCGCCAATGTCCAGATAGGCGACTTCCCAGGGTCGGGACTTGCGAAAGCCGGGTGCCTCGGGGTCACAGATAACCGTAATCTGCCGCTCGTCATTGAACAGGTAGGTTCCACCAAAATGGGACGTCCAGAAATTCTCGTTCCTGAAAACAACAGCTTCGGGAACCAGCGCATTGTCGCGTATGTCTCCGGTCTGGCCAGCGAGCATGACCATCCGGTTCAGCATCGCATCATTTCTCCATGCATCCGGTTCCTGCAACAGGCGGTCAATCAATCGCTTCAATTCATTGGTTTTTCCGGTCAGGTCCTCATGGGTGCCGATCTTGAACGTTACCTGTTCTATCGAAAGCAGGTCGTCGATATCATCAATCACGAAAACATTGTCTTCAATTTCGCCGAAAACCACATCCTTGATTGTCAGCGCATAGAGAACCCTGCGGTTTTTCTCGAAAAAACCTGACATCAGGTCGCCGGTATTGGAAAAGGAGGAATGCACGACCGGAAGATCAGCCTGCTGTGGCGAAACCAGAATGAAGCGTCGATCATCCCCCGGAGGATCGAGATAATCCGCATTCCCCAACGCCTCTGCGACTTCCGGAGAAAACCCCGTCATGTCCACATGAAAGGATTCAAGCGGAGGTGGCTTGAGATCAAATGCGGTCATCGCCCTGCCGTAACGCTCAACGAGGTGCGGTTCGTCAACCAGCAGCAGCTTTTCATGCGTTTCGGGCATTCCTATTCACTCCACCGCCCGTCTGATTTCATTGTAGCAATTTCCTTTACGGCCTTCTCGCGCTGGCGCTCACGGCGAATAATATCCTCAACAGCCGCACTGTCGGATTTGTCGGTGTAGCGGAATTCGGAGTCCGCATACCGGTTGATCTCCTGCATGACCATTTCAAGTGTGAAGGGTCCTCGCAGTTCCTCGATCATGGCTTTCTTTTCATCATACGACTTGTGCATGAAATCTTCCGGCCGCTCGAACCATTCATCGGGCAGTTCAACATCCATGGCACGCATCTTGATTGCATCCGTGATGTTCTTGATTGCCCGGCCTGTAAAACGCGGTTCAGCCAGCTTGATCATGTGAAGATAGGTCCCGACATCAGCCATCGTCTTAAGCTTGTTGTCTTTGGCAAACCGCTCATGCACGCGAAGCAGCCCCTCTTCCTGGGGCTTGTTGTGCTTGTCATAGGCTGTTGATACGGCCGCCTTGATCTCCTGTGCGGAAAACAGGTCATGATCGCCCAGGGGGATATCGTGGTTCTTGCCCGCAAGCAGGGCAAAAATGTCAATATAGTCATCCCGTGTCTGTGGACCATCGACAAGCCATCGCGCACCTGCCCGTTGGCGCAGGGCGTCATCCACGTTTTCTGGATAATTTGAAAACATTCCAAATGAGCAGTTCCCGCGTACCACGGTCGTTGCACCGGCAAAACTTTCCATCAGAACCGCGGTAACTTCCTGCTGGCCCGCTGATGCGCGGTCGTCAGATCGTTTGGCTGCCACCTGGTCGATATCATCCACCGTACCGAAACCAATCGTTTTGGGATTCAGCACATTGTTTATGAATTGCTTGCAGTTTTGTCCGGATTTACCCTGGTAGGATGAAATCTGGTCAACACCGAAATTCTCATAGGTAAAACCGTAACCTGCAGTCTGGCAGTAATCATTGATCAACCCGGCAATCATCTGGATGAGAATGGTTTTGCCCGTGCCCGGAGAACCGTCACCGATAAAGGTGAAAAGGAAACCGCCAAGTTCGACAAACGGATTTAGCTGACGGTCAAAATCATAGGCCATCAACATCTTGGCAAGTTTCATGGACTGGTATTTGGCAATGTGGTTGCCGATAATCTCGTCCGGTTTCTTGAAGGTCATGACCAGTGGCTTGGTTTTTGCCCCCGGCGTCACGTCAAAGCCGTTCAGTTCAAAATCATCCGCTTCAAGCCGCAGATGGGTGGTTTCAAACGGGCCGAGTTGTGAAAAACGCCCCTTTCTTTGCAACAGGCCTTCCAGCGCAACATCGGCACAAGCCCTGATTCGTGATTGCAGAACCGTATCGTCCGGCGAGCCCGATGCCGCTGCATCCAGCGCACCAACAAGTGCCTTGAGTGCATCCTGTGGCGTGTCAAAATTGAAACCCGGTTCCTCAACGTCATTGGCAGGTTCGCCCGCAGCCTCTACCTTCTGATGGAGATAGGCAGACGCTGCGAAGGCGGAAACAAACGCCGAGGATTCCAGCAAGGCGCGATATCGTGTGGCATCCTCGCCCTCCAGCGTCGATGCAGCATTTTTCGTACGCAGGCTGTCGAGCCCCGTCTGCTTGGCAAATTCATCGGAGACGGCAAGCGCAACCGCAATTGCCCTGCGGGTCTTGAAAAGAATTGCATGCTGTACGGGAGAAAGCATGCCGTCATCCGGCGAAATTGCAGAAAGCGTATTGGCAAGTTCGACTTCACGGCTTGATTTTGCACCCGCTGTCGACACAGTGGAGACAAAACGCCGCCGTGTTCCGGCCAGTTCTGTCCGCGACTTGCCGTCACTTGCTTCCAGAAGCACCAGCTTGGTGACCATCGACTGGGCAGTGGGCAGATGGCGCGCAATGTCCTTTTCATCAATTGTGGTAAGTCCGGTATCCATCACATATTCCTCAAAACATGACCGCCGGAAATGACATGGCGCTCGTATCCGTCAAAAATTGCTTCCGCCTGCCCCGATGCATAGATTGCCTGATAAGCTTCATGGGGCACAAGCGCATTGCGCTGAAATGAACTCGCCCCCATTCTGGCACAGTCGAGATCATCCGTGTTGATGTAGAATTCCTCACGGGCAGGCTCTCCACCCCACAACCCCCATTTGGCAGGTTTCTCGTTGACAGAGAACAGTTCCTGCATGGTCCAGGTCATCAGCCAGGCATTCTCCGGCCTTCTCACCCTTGCAAGTATCTCGTCCACTTTCTGCCCGTGCTGGGTGTATGCAGCATGATAAAAGGGGCCAAGAACAAAACGCCGTAACTGTTTCGGATGCAGGTGTTCAAAATCCTGGTCAAGATTACTGCCGATCGTCGACAGGGTAAGGGAATAAGCCGAGTTCTTTTCGCAGAACTCGTCAAACTGCAAGGCAAGTGCCGGATTGAGCAATCCACCGACAGGCAGTTCTATATTCACCGTCTTGTTGAGTTTTCCCTGTGGGGTCACGAGAAGTCGGGTGATATCAGGAGATGAATCCTCAATCGTCGCCATGTAGATCATCGGCAGGTTGGCAGACCCGTCATAGCATCCCCAATGAACAACATAGTAAGGGCGTTGTGTCTTGGGGTTGACCGATACACGAATGGTTCTCGGCAGGACGAGGGGAGAAAAATGCTCTCCCGCATGAAGCGTTTCAAGATAACGGCGCTCGGCAATTTTCTCCTGCAGTTTTTTGGGAAAGGCCTTCCGGCTTAGAATGAAATCAACCATCTGCTGACGCAGTTCGGCTTCGGCCTCGATTTCATCCAGCCGCCGGTCGGCATCCTGGATGTCGTTCTGCAGGTCAAGCACATTCTGGTAGGCAGGAAACCCGCTTTCCGTCTGGGATACGCGGAATTTCGAAGCATAAGTCACCTTGTTGCGCCAGCTGTTGAGCGATGCCTTCAGCTTTTTCAGATACCCCGTGGCAACTGCTGCAATCAGGTCATGCCGATAGGCCGGGCTCTCGTCTTCACGCAAAAACGTATCGAGCCCGTCCAGTGCAGCATCCAGCGAAGCAAAATAATCCTCAACCCGCGCCGTCAACGCCAGCCCCTTCCCTGAAGCGGTTCAAAATGGAAAAGCAAAACGGATCAGCCGACATAGGCCCCTGAATCATGCTTTTTCATCACGGTTTCAAACCGGCGGGCAAACGCTTCATCCGCGAGTTTCTTGCGACGCTGGATGTCCTCGGTGGAAACCATGTTTTTCTCATGCATTTCCAGCAGGTCGCCAATATGGGATTGCGCTGCAGCACCGATGCCGGCCATCGTTTCTTCTGCTGCCGTATCCACCTGGTTTCCGAGTGTGTTGATCTTGTGGGCCACATCCTGCTGCGCAGCCGTTTTCAGGGAATCCTCAAGTGACTTGTAAAGAACAACCCGCTGTTCGGTATCAATCGTCAGTTTGTTGATGAGGGTCTGTTGTGCGGCAAGCTGGTTGTTGAGCGAGTCCACAAACGTTTGGAACATGGATGTATAGCGCTCAAGCGTTTGGCTTTCTGCAAGCAGTTCCTGCTCCTTTGCCTGCTGCTGGTTATACTCGGTGGCTAGTTCCGAACGCCTGCCTTCCAGTTCTGTGCGCTTCTTGGAATCGGTCGTTGCCGAAATCTGGTTCTCCAGATCAAGCAACATCGGATTGAGTTCCTCAATCCGCTCCTGAACCGTTTCAAGTTGTTCCACGGTCGACTTGCGGCGTTCAATGACCTGACGAAGGCTTGCCTCCGAACTCGCATAGCGGCTGTCGAGAACTTCTTTCTGGGACTGTAGTATACCCACAATCCGGTCAGACTTGGCCAGCAATTCCTGCAGGTTCCCGGCCAGCGACATGTTGCGAACCCTGTCGGTGCGCATGCGTTGCATTTTCTGCTTCGAAAACAGGCCGACAAACTTTTCCCAGCCGGTATAGCTCTTCATGCTCTCGAACTCGGTGCCGAAAACATTGGTGGCATCCTCAAGACCGATGATCAGGTCGGCAATGTTCGACTCCATCACCTTTTGCTGCGCAAGAATGTCATTGATTCTGGCATTCTCGATATCGAAATCGCTCTGGCCTATGGTTTCAGACTTGGCAAACTCCTCAAGAACAATGCCACTCTGCTTGAGCTTGTCATTCATTTTCTCGACGGTTTGACGGGTCTTCTCAATTTCGGCGTCAAACTTCTGCATGCTGGCCATTGGCTGGTTCCCTCCTGTAAATCTGCTACCGACATATAGGGAGCTGAGATGACAAATGTAAGTTTTTCATTCTGTTCCGGCCATTCCGATGCCTGAAGTATCGCTCTGGCCAAGAACAATCGGTTCACCATGCGGTGTGCGCTCCAGGGCTTCCTCCCACTGGATCTTCCGTTCCGATATCTCACCTTCTGTGAGCAACGATTTTTCCTCTATGACTGCCTCAAGGGCCTGCATCCAAAGCTCATAATAAGGCTGGTCTGGCGATCCGTCAGCAATGGTACGCCCCAGCACCGATGCCCATTCAGCCCAGCTGAAAAGACCTTTTTCATGCAGGTTCACGACCATGGCAAATGCCTGCGCCTCCCATGGCTGTGAAAAGACGGGACCGTCATCATTTTTCACCATGCCGGGCAATGTGTCGAGATCAGGCGTGCTCAAGATATGGCCCCCAGCAATCTACCATCACCTTGCCTCCGGGCTCCGCATCCGGGCCAAAGAGTTCACGTGCCTCAAACGCAACATTGTACAACCATTGGGGGTTCTCACCTCCACCGGAAGCATTTGTATCAGGGAAAACATGATAGCCCTGTATCCGCTCAATCGTACCCGTCTTGCCGCGCACATATCGGGGCAGCCTGGTATGTGTGGCCGGGTGGATATTGAGGGTTCGCACCTTCTCACCCGGAGCGAACCCCGGTTCAGTAGACGGGGCACGACCGACCGGTCCACCAGCCGCCAGGGCGGCAAGCATTTCCTCACCCTTCACGACCCGTCTTACCTCTCTTGCCGAAGCTTCGCTTTTACCGCTCTCGATTTCGGATTTTGTCACCAAGCCTGCATCCAGCATCAGGCGCTCGAGTCCCGCAATCCATATCTGGTAATAGCTTTTGGAAAGATAAAAATCGGGCGGCAGGCATTCCCGCGCAAAACGGGATTTGTCAATATTCCAGGCACCGCAAAAGCCCATGGCAACGGTCAGGGCCAGGGCACGCTTTTCCCATTCATCGTGGAAAACAGGCTCGTCTTTTTCAGGCTGCACCGGTCCGTAGCATTGCATGCCACCCATGTCGTGGGGACCGTTCATCACCGGGTTCCCCCGGGACAGTCAGGAAACCCGGTCCCGATCATGGAATCGCGCGTCACCAGTTCGGCAAGTTTGTCTTCAGACCACCCCTCAGTGCCATCGGGGCGTTGCGGAATGACCAGATAACGCATTTCTGCTGTTGAATCCCAAACCCTGATTTTTTGTTCTTCCGGCAATTCAACGCCGAATTCACCCAACACAGCCCTTGGTTCGCTAACCGCTCTCGACCGGTAAGCTGCCGACTTGTACCATACAGGTGGCAAACCAAGCACACTCCAAGGATAGCACGAACAAAGCGTGCAAACGACCATGTTGTGGGTTTGATCCGTATTGAACACAGCCATCATGTGTTCACCCTGCCGCCCGGTAAACCCGAGTTCGGCTATGGCCGAAGTCGCATCCTTTTCAAGATGTTCGCGATAGGCTTCATCTGCCCATGCCCGGGCCACAACCTTCGCGCCATTGCGGGGCCCAACCTGTGTTTCATAGGTCTCCACAATCACATCAAGCGCCGCGGGGTCCACATATCCCTTCTCTACCAGAAGGGATTCCAGGGTATTGACCTTCAGCTGCATGTCCGACCAGTGACTATGGTCGTGTCCGGTCTTTTTGGAATGACTCATGAAACCCTCACCACGCTTTTTCGACAGTGTCGAAAATTACCATGCGAAGGTCAATAGAAAGGAGTGAACGGCCCTCATGTATGAGGGCGCATTGTCATGCTGGGATCAGACAGCCTCTCGAACAGGCTCGGCATATGCCGGTCCGTTCATGAACTCACGAATGTAATTCATGGTCTTGTGCTCATCCTGCGGCTTTCCGAAGAGATATCCTTGCCCCGCGTGACAGCCGTAACGCTTCAGGCTCTCGGCCTGGCGCATTTCCTCGATGCCTTCAGCGACAACCACCAGGTCAAGACCGGCGCACATTTCCAGAATGGCGCGAACAATGTGCTCGGCAGGGCGGTCTTCGCCAATGCCCATTACAAATGCCCGGTCAATCTTCACCTTGTCGAGTTTCAGTTCACGCAACCGCCCAAGGCTTGACTGCCCCGTGCCAAAGTCATCCATGGAAATGCGAATGCCGGCATTGTGCAACTCGTCAATAATCATCGATGCCGTTTCGGGGTCCGACATGACTGCAGTTTCAGTCACCTCTATTTCAAGGCGATGCGCCGGAAGGCCGGCTTCTTCGATAATCTGGATGATGTTGCCAGCGGTATTAGGGTCAACCAGTTGGACACTCGACAGGTTGAAGGAAAGAAAGATGTCTCCGGGCCAGCCCGCTGCGACACGTGCCGCATGCATCAGAAGTTTCTCGGTGAGCGGTGCGATGATGCCCCGCTCCTCTGCCAAGGGTACAAACTTGCCCGGCGACACGAAACCGAGTTCGGGGTCGATCCAGCGCGCAAGGGACTCAAAACCAAGCAACGTTCCGTTCTGCAGGGATATGATCGGCTGGAAATGCGGACAAACCTCGTTGTTTGCAATTGCCCGGCGCAATGCCTGCTCCATGCGCGCATTCTCGAGGATCAATTCTTCTATCTCCCGCGAAAACACGGTGATGCTGCCACGCCCGTTGCGCTTGGAATGATAAAGCGCGCTTTCAATCTTCTTCATGACGGTCTGGAAGTCATGACCGGCTTCCGGGTAGAGCGCGAAACCGAATGACCCACTGAGGCGCACCGTACGCCCGTTCAGGTCGAAAGGAGCCTGAAGCACTTCCTGAAGAATTCGTCCTATCTGTTTGGCACCATCCTGATCAACTGTATTTGAAAAAAGGAAGCCGAACTCGTCACCACGCGTTCTGAATGCATATCCTTCTTTCTCAACCGCAGCCGACAATCTCTGGGCACATTGCTTGAGAATTTCGTCACCACCCTCAAGACCATAAAGGTCGTTGATCGGCTTCATGCCATCGAGATTTACAACGCCAACAAGAAACGGCTCCTGTTCTTCCTGGTATCTATCGCACAGCGTACCGAACTTTTCGATCATGCGCTGTTGGTTGCCAAGTTTTGTGAGGCTATCGGTATATGCAAGCGATACCAGTTTGGCACGGCTGCTGTTGTGAGCAGACGCTTGTTCTTTCATCTCCGTCCCGTCGGCGTCCATGTTGCCAAACGTGTCAAAAATGCCTTCAGATTTGAGAAGAATACTGGCAACTGCAACAACGGAAGCTACGACCATCAGCAACAGCAATCCGCCAAGAGCCAGATCGCCCAGCAGTTCCAATTGCCAACAAATTGCAAACATTACGGCAAACACGGGAACCAGCATAGATGAAACCACTGCCAATGCACCATATAACCGCTTGTTATCGCCCAGTTTGTTGGATCGGCCCCCTTCTGCCGACTCCTTTTCTTTGCCACACATTTCTTACCCCGGATTCGCCTATCATGCCGACGTTAGGGGCAAATGGTAAAAAACCCCTTTTCAAACGGTATAGGTATTTCATGGGTAAAGTAATTAAGGAATTCGTAGCAAATCAGCCCTTGAAGCCTCTTGCAAGCATGTAAAGTTCCACTGATCCGTCCCTCGAAGCCGGCGGTTTGACATGCTGCACGGTTTTGAAATTCCGCTTCATGAGGTCCAGTATCGAGCTTTCGGTTCCTCCCTGGAAACTTTTCGACAAAAAGTGCCCTCCCGGCTTCAAAACATTCAATGCAAAATCAAGTGCCACCTCCACCAGATGCATGGTTCTCAGGTGGTCAGTCTTGCGATGGCCAGTCGTCGGGGCCGCCATGTCCGACAGCACCACATCGGCCTGTTTCCCGCCAAGCGCATCGATCAGCAGGTCCGGCGCGTCATCATCAAGAAAATCCTTTTGAAGAATGATTGCACCTGGAACCGGATCCATTTCGAGATAATCGATGCCCACCACAGTGGGTGCATCCGCAGTCGAATTGGTAAGCGCTGTTGCAACCTGACACCACCCACCCGGAGCTGCACCAAGATCGATGACACGGTCACCGGGCTTGATGATGTCATATTTCTCATTGATCTCAATAAGCTTGAAAGCCGCCCGCGAAGCATAGCCCTCCGCCTTGGCCTTCAACACATACGGGTCATTGAGTTGGCGTTCGAGCCACATGGTCGAGGAAAGTTTGCGGCCCCTTGCCGTCTTCACCTTGGTACGCAGGTTTCTGAGGTTCGTGCGCCCGGAACGTCCATCCGCTTTTTTCATGACTGTCTTTCACGATATTCGGGTTTCTTCCGCCGTTCTCGCCGCTTGCGCGACCATACCCGGTCAGCATTCATCATTTCTGTAAGCAATCCTTCCCTCAATCCCCTGTCGGCCACCCGCAATCTTGGTGTGGGCCAGGTCCGCCGGATGGCATTGAGGATCGCGCACCCGGCAAGTACAAGGTCTGCCCGTTCTTCACCGATGCAGGGATTACGGGCCCGTTCGGCATAGCTCATGCCAATCAGGCGATTGATAACCGTATCAATCTCCGTATCCTTTAGCCAGATTCCGTCAACACGTCTGCGGTCATATCTTGGAAGATCAAGATGGATGCCGGCAAGGGTTGTAACAGTGCCGGAGGTTCCCAACAGGTGAACACGACCGTTTCTGAAAGCTGCACGCAATGCTTCGCGGCCACCAAAATCCTCGATGTGCTGCATGACATCCTGAACCATTTCCTCAAACAGGTTACGCGTCACATCCTTGCCACCAAAACGCTCTGCAAGTGTAACCACGCCCATGGGCAGCGATGTCCAGGCAACAATACTTTCTTGAATGGGGCGTCGTTTGCCATGCTCATTCCGCGAACTGTCGACGAGAATTAGCTCTGAAGAACCTCCGCCAATATCAAAAAGCACAGCGCCATCCGACTTGCGGTCCATCAGCGTTCCACACCCCTCCGCAGCCAGCCTCGCCTCGGTTTCCCGGTTGACGATCTCCAGTTCCAATCCTGTTTCGCGCTTGACCCGTTCAAGAAAGGCCTTGCCGTTCAGGGCCTGCCTGCATGCTTCAGTGGCAATCAGGCGTTGTTTGCGGATTTTGCGCTGGGCAAGCTTGTCTGCGCAAATCTTCAACGCTTCCACGGCACGGTCCATCGCTTCATCGCCAAGCCGGCCACTATGTTCCAGCCCTTCTCCCAGTCGCACGATGCGGGAAAAACCGTCAATTACCCGAAACCGGCCACGCTCTTGCGGAAGTGCGATCAATAACCGGCAATTATTGGTTCCCAGATCAAGCGCGGCATAGAGGCGGTTGGGATATCGCTTTGCGGGCTGGGAAGAAATATGGGGGCGGCGGTTCTTGGCTTGCGGCCGGTGTTTTGCCCTGTCAGCCTGTCCCGGATCAGCGGACGGGAAATATTTCGCGTCTTCCACAGGCTTGGGAAGGTCACGAACATACCTCATGTCCGTTACCTGCGCAGGTCCGGGAAGCCGCCTTGTGCGACGCCTTTTGCGCCTGCCGGCACCATTCGCATGCTGCAACCCGGCAGGGCGGTTTTCAGGCTTCTTGCCATGTCCGGATGGAGGGTGCCCCTGCATGTTTCCGGAAGGTCCGGATTGCTTTTTCTCAGGCGTTGGCAACCTGCCATCACCATTGGGCAAGGGTGTCCCGGAGCCGATTTTGTCTTCACGTTCCCTGCCTGTTGCAGGAACTCGCGAATTCCCTGTCGCGTCTGCCGCAGCCGCTTGCTCGGTATCAGACGCAGGTTTTCCATTGCGCCTGGTCCGGTTTCCCGGCCGCCTGTTTCTGCGTCGTTTCGGGGTCGGCTCCTTCCTTCCCGGCTGCTCGCCGCTGGAAAAAAGTGTGCTCACTTCCGAATATCCTTTGAGCCGGAAACCGGCGAATATTTACGTTGCCAAAAGCGTAACACCCCAGCACCAAAGCGCCAAGGAAAATCTGTTATTGCCCTGTCTGCTCGTCATTCATAAGTTTTGACTGGATTTTCCACCCAGAAATCCTTTAAATGATTGTCAGGTTTTATTTGGAAGGTACAAGACATGCGTCTCACAAAGCAGACAAATCATGCAATACGGATCATGATGTATTGTGGCGCAAACCACGGGCAACTGAGCCAGATACCCGAAATTGCAAACGCATACGGACTTTCCGAACCCTTTTTGTTCAAGATATTGCAAATGCTTACCAAATCTGGCCTGATCGAATCCGTACGCGGCAGGAATGGTGGCATTCGCCTGGCCCGCGAGCCGGAAGAAATCAGACTGTCTGAAGTCGTTCGCTGCACGGAAGACAACTTTGAAATGGCCGAGTGCTTTCGCGAAGAAGGCACTGATTGCCCGCTTGTTGATTCCTGCGAACTGAATTCTGCTTTGCGTGAGGCGCTCGGTGCATTTTTCGCAGTCCTGGACAAATACACAATCAAGGACTTGTCCGTGAACCGCCACCGCATCGACCGGTTGCTCGGCATCGACACTACAAAAAGGGCAGCAAACGCCTGAACCTGTTTGCATACAGGACAGTTTACTCCCCTGTATTCACCACAACCAATTACTGGCCATGAAAAAGCCCGATACGCAGTCACGTACCGGACCCGAATTTGTGTTTGGAACAGCCTGCTCTATTCAGCGTCGTTTGCCGGTTCCGCATTGAGCTGGCCGTATTTCTCAACACCCAGCGTTTCAAGCAGTTCAAGTTGAGTCTCAAGGAAGTCGATATGTCCTTCCTCGTCCGACAGCAGATCCTCAAACAGTTTGCGGGTTACAAAATCGCCCTGCTCCTCACAAATTTTGTAGGATTTGGCATAGGAGGCACGCGCTGTATGCTCACCTTCCAGATCGGCTTCCAGAACTTCCTTGATGTTTTCGCCGATTTTCAGGGGCGCAACGGTTTGCAGGTTCGGATGCCCCTCAAGAAAGATGATCCGCTCGATAATCTTGTCTGCATGCACCATTTCCTCAAGGGATTCTTCTCGCTCCTTTTTTGCAAGCAGGCCATATCCCCAGTCTTCAAGAAGACGATAATGCAACCAGTATTGGTTGACCGCACCCAACTCCAGGAAAAGTGCCTCATTCAAGCGTTCAATGACTTTTGCATCACCCTTCATCAGTAATCTCCGATTCACAATACAATTTAGAATAATTCTAAAAAGAGAATAGAACAGGCACGGATTCTGTCAACCGGAAATTTCCAGAAGCTTGCCAGCTTGCGGTCTGAAAACGGCAATTGAATGGAGGCGGAAAAACGGTTCCGGCGTCAGGCAGCCCGGATTTTGGACAAACGGTGACGAGCCAGCATCCGCGCAGTTTCACACTGGTGATGCTTCTGCTTCAAGTTGCAGATAAACTGGACAATCTTGTCTTCTTCACTGTTGAGATTACGGTGAAACGCTTCACTGGTCTCGACAATCAGGTCAACGAGACGAGGAAAACAGCCGCAGCAACGGCCGCGCTTGCCCATTTCATGATACACCTGAACGGGGACAATCAACTGCCAGGGATCCTGCCTGAGCATGTCCTCGATAACCGATTTGATATCGGATTCTGTAATTATGTTGCAGCTGCAAACCAGCATGTCACCAATAGCCCTGACAAACCTGCTTTCCTGAACATAACTAAAATACTCCGAAAAAAGCAGAGTCAACGAATATCTTTTAGAATAGTTCAAATCTGGGAGTGATGGATTTCGTAAAGCATTGAAATTAATAATGAATATTCCTAACAAATATAAATGCGTTTTCATGCATCTGATAGAACCTTTCCTCCATAAGCAAAGGTCTTCCCTAGCCCGTAACAATCATAACCCGTTCTAATGCTGCAATGTGGATGCTTGTGGATTTTAGAAGAATTCTAAACTTGATAGATATAGTCTTCTTTCGTTGACTCGCCGCCCGGATTTTGCAATCTGGAGTTATGTTATCGACTTTTGGGAGAACCAATATGAAAATCCACAAAGCCTTGGCCGGTGCATTTCTTGCCACCGCAACTGCCCTCACGGCCTCAGCAGCTTACGCTGATGGAACCGTCAACATTTATTCTTACCGCCAGCCTGACCTCATCGCCCCCCTGCTGGACGAGTTTACCAAGCAGACAGGCATTGAAACCAATGTCCAGTTCCTGAAAAAAGGCATGATCGAGAAGCTCAAGGCTGAAGGTGCAAACTCTCCTGCCGATGTTATCCTGACAGTTGATATTGGCCGCCTTTCAGGCATTGCCAATGAAGGCCTCACTGCAAAGGTCGACAATGAGACGATCAATGCAAACATTCCGGAAAACTTCCGTGATTCTGACGGCGACTGGTTTGGCCTGACTACACGTGGTCGCGTGGTCTATGCCTCCAAGGAACGCGTTGAGCAGGACTCAATCACCTATGAAGAGCTGGCCGACCCGAAATGGAAAGGCAAGATTTGTACACGTTCCGGCCAACATGCCTACAACGTTGCGTTGATCGCCTCCATGATCGCCAACAAGGGTTCGGAATTCACGGAAAAATGGCTTGCCGGTGTCAAGGAAAATCTTGCCCGCAAACCTGACGGCAATGATCGTGCCCAGGCAAAGGGTATCTTCTCCGGCGAATGTGACCTGGGTATCGGCAACACCTATTATGTCGGCCTGATGCAGAACAACGAAAAGGACCCGGAACAAAAGGAATGGGCAAAATCCATGAAGGTTCTGTTCCCCAATTCCGGTGATCGCGGAACCCATGTGAACCTCTCCGGCATGGCGCTGGCCAAGCATTCTCCAAACCGTGAGCAAGCCATCAAGCTGATGGAATTCCTCTCAAGCGGACAAGCCCAGGAAATCTATGCCGAGAAGGTTTACGAGTATCCGATCAAGCCGGGTACAAAGCCATCTGACACTGTTGCCGGATTTGGCGAGATAAAAGCTGACTCGCTTTCCCTTGAAAAAATTTCCGAATTGCGCAAGGAAGCATCCCAACTGGTCGACAAGGTCGGCTACGATGACGGACCATCAAGTTGAATGAACTGACTGATACCAGAAATATCAGTATCAAAGACAAAAAGCGCGCCGGGTATCTTTTGCCCGGCGCACTTGCTTTTGCGCTTGCCCTCTGCCTGCCCATATTTACGCTCGTGGTCATGTCAGCGCAGGGCAACCTGCAAAGCTTTCTGCACATAGCAACAACCGTCATGCCCAGTTCAGGCATGACCACCATCTTGCTGATGGCCGGTGTCGGGCTGTTTGTTGCAACTGTCGGGACTGTTTGCGCCTGGTTCACCACCTACTTCGAGTTCCCCCTTCGCAAGATACTCCAGTGGTCACTTGTCCTGCCGCTTGCGGTTCCCACCTATATTTCCGCCTATACGTTTGTTGAGTTCTTCTCCTATACGGGTCCCCTGCAGGAATTCGTAAGACTGTTGGGTGGTTTCACTTCATCACGCGAATACTGGTTTCCCGAAATTCGCTCACTGGGTGGAACCGTTTTTGTCCTGGGCTTTGTTCTGTACCCGTATGTCTATCTTTCCGTACGGGCACTTTTTCTTCTTCAGGGAAGCAACATACCCGACAGCGCCCGGGTTCTTGGTTCAAGCGGCCCGCGTCTTTTCTTTTCAATTACCCTGCCCCTTGCACGCCCGGCAATCGCGCTCGGTGTAACCCTCGCGCTGATGGAAACAATCAACGACATTGGCGCAGTGGAATATCTCGGCACACACACACTTACATTCTCGGTTTTTTCCGTATGGCTGAACCAGAATGATCTGGCAGGTGCTGCACAACTTGCCATCTTCCTGTTGTTCATTGTGGCCTTCCTGATTTTTGCAGAACATGTTTTCCGTGGCTCACGCCGCTTTCATGAATTGCGGGGCAGTTCCCAGAAAACAGTTGTCCGCAAGCAGCTTTCAGGCAAACAGGCGGTGCTGGTAACCGGCCTGTTGTGCCTGCCTGTCATCGCAGGCTTCGGTATACCGATGGCAATCCTTTCCGGGTTTGCACTGGGCGATATTGCCCTGATTTTCAGTCCTGCCATCACCGAGGCATTTGTGACCACTTGTCTGTTGGGTCTTGCGGCAGCTTTTCTTTCCGTAATGGGTGGTTTTCTGCTGAGTTATGCATTGCGGGTAAACCCCACGCCGGGCGCAAAATTCATGGTCCGTCTGGCAACAACCGGATATGCTATCCCCGGTACATTGGTCGCTCTGGGCGTCTTTATTCCCCTTGCAGCATTCGACAATTCGCTCGATGCGGTCCTGCGTGAATATGCAGGCATCTCCAGCGGCCTGTTGATTACCGGGTCCGGTGCCGCACTCATCTTTGCCTATATTGTCCGCTTCATGGCAATGGCTGAAGGCAACCTCGAAAACGGCTTCTCCAAGATCTCACCCAATCTTGACATGGCTGCTCGCAACCTTGGCCGTAATGACTGGCAGGTATTCCGAACAATTTTGCTGCCCCTCATGCGTCCGGCGATTGCTGGCGCATCATTGCTGGTTTTCGTTGATGTCGTGAAGGAATTGTCCGCAACGATCCTGTTGCGTCCCTTTGGCATGAACACACTCGCGACGCATGTTTATGACTATGCATCGCAGGGACGCGTCGAAGATGGCGCCCTTGCCTGCGTTCTGATCATTCTGGTTGGCGTTCTGCCGGTCGTATTTCTCGTACAGAACCGGAACTGACCCGCGCCGTCCGGTTCAGGCTCAACCATAGGTTTGCATTGGTGTTCCGGCAAGCGCGGCTACGTTGATCAGTCCGCGCACGGTTATGGACGGGGTGACGATATGAGCACGGTTTCCCATTCCCATCAGGATCGGCCCCACTTCAATTCCGTCGGTAACCGATTTCAGCGAGTTCTTCACACCGCCAGCAGTCTCTGCATTCGAAAAAACAAATGCATTGGCTTTTCCTTCAAGCCGTGAGTCGGGAAGGATGCGCTGCCGGATTTCCGGATCGAGTGCTGCATCAACCGGCATCTCGCCTTCATAGACAAAGTCGAGTTCCTGGGCGTCGAGAATTTCAAGCGCCTCACGCATCCGCCTCGCAGATTCCGTATCAAGTGTACCGAACTGCGAGTTGGAACAGACGGCAATCTTCGGCTCAATGCGAAACCGCCTTATGTGCCTGGCCATGCCAATCACTGTATCGGCAATCTGCTGGGCTGTGGGTTCTGCATTGACCTGGGTATCGGCCACAAAGATCGGCCCCCGGTTCAGGATAAGCAGGGACAGGGCTCCGATGGGAGAGAACCCGTCGCAACGCAACATCTGTTCGACATAGTTCAAATGCCATTGGTAATTGCCAAACGTTCCGCAGATGAGACTGTCAGCCTCCCCTCTTGCCACCATCACCGATGCGATCACGGTTGTATTGGTCCGCAAGACAGCCTGGGCAAGCGTTGGGGAAATACCACGCCGTTTCATGCGGGAATGATAGGTTTCCCAATAGTCCCTGTACCTTGAATCCGATTCCGGGTTGACGATCTCGAACCGGTTTGTGATGTCGGCAGGAAAACCGAACTTGCGGCATTTGTGCTCAATGATTTCCGGTCTGCCAATGAGTATGGGATGGTCACTGGAATCTTCCAGCATGGCAAGTGCTGTACGAAGCACCCGCTCATCTTCTCCTTCAGCAAAGGCAATCCTGCGCGACTGGTCGCGAGCAGTTTCGAAGACCGGTCGCATGATCATGGAGGAGCGGTAAACGGTCGCTGTCAGTTGTTGTATGTAGTCATCAATATTCTCAACCGGGCGGGTTGCCACGCCGGTTTCCATGGCCGCCCTGGCAACTGCACCGGCAACCACGGCAACAAGGCGCAGGTCAAACGGTTTGGGGATCAGGTATTCAGGTCCGAACTGCAATGTTTCATCGCCATATACCTCTGCAGCTTCCGCAGAAGAGGTTTTTCTGGCAAGTGCTGCAATTCCGTCGACGCAGGCAATTTTCATTTCATCGTTGATGGTGGTTGCACCCACATCCAGCGCACCGCGAAAAATGAACGGAAAGCAAAGCACGTTGTTGACCTGATTCGGATAATCCGAACGGCCCGTCGCAACGATTGCATCAGGGGCCACCTTGGTGACATCCTCGGGCATGATTTCCGGATTGGGATTGGCAAGCGCAAAGATAATCGGCTTCTCAGCCATACGCTGCACCATTTCCTGTTTCAGGACCCCTGCACCGGACAAGCCGAGGAAAAGGTCTGCTCCGTCGATGACCTCGTCAAGCGTGGTTTTGTCGGAAGCCTGCGCATAAGCCTCTTTCTGGGGCGTCATTTCTTCGGTGCGGCCCTTGGTTACAAGTCCCGCTATGTCACAAAGCCAGATGTTTTCGCGTTTGACACCGAGTTTCACCAGCATGTCCAGACAGGCAATGCCTGCAGCACCCCCGCCAGTCGAAACAATCTTGATGTCCTCAAACCGTTTGCCTGCGAGATGAAGTGCATTTTTGGCCGCTGCGCCAACAACGATTGCAGTACCGTGCTGGTCATCATGAAAGACCGGTATGTTCATCCGTTCCTTGCAGATCTTTTCAATGATGAAACAATCGGGCGCCTTGATATCTTCAAGGTTGATGGCCCCGAAAGTTGGTTCAAGCGCGATCACATGCTCGGCAAACTTCTCCGGGTCGCTTTCATCCAGTTCAATGTCAAAGCAGTCGATTTGCGCAAACTGTTTGAACAATACAGCCTTGCCTTCCATGATCGGTTTCGAGGCCAGGGCACCGATATTGCCAAGGCCAAGTGCTGCGGAACCGTTGGAAACCACGGCAACCAGGTTACCTTTCGCAGTGAACCTGGAGGCATCCAGAGGGTTTTCGTGTATCGCCAGACAAGCCTCGGCAACGCCCGGAGAGTAAGCCAGCGACAGGTCGCTTGGTGTGGCCAGCGGTTTTGTTGGCCGTATTTCAAGTTTCCCTGCCTTGGGAAATTCATGATAATGAAGCGCCTGATCGCGCAATGAACCCTTGGGTGATTTGGCCAAGTCGGAGATTCCTTGCTGAGAGTTTCGATCGATAGTTACGAAATTTTCGGACCGGCGTCATCCGCCGCTTGTTCTTGTAAAGCTGCTTTTTTGCTTCTTGGCAACCGTTCTGCACTTTTCACAGCCAAGACACGAAGCTCTCTTGGCACGAGGGAAATTTGCCTGATATGTTCGCTGCTTCAGGGAGGATGACGATATATGGCAAAGCTGAAAACAAGCGTTGCGGAAATGGTTGAAAAGGCCCGCGCAGGAATTGCCGAAATCAGCACGGACGAAGGCATCGCAATGCTCGGGGATCCGAATGTGCTGATCGTGGATATCCGCGATGTACGGGAACGCCAGCGGGATGGATACATACCCGGCAGCTTTCATTGCCCGCGTGGCATGGTCGAATTCTGGGTAGACCCGCAAAGTCCGTATTACAAGGAAGTCTTTGGTGAAGACCGGAAGTTCGTTTTCCACTGTGCGTCCGGTTGGCGGTCAGCATTGACGGTTGCAACCCTGCAGGAAATGGGCTTTGAAGCGGCACATCTTGAAAAGGGTTTTTCCGACTGGAAAAAACAGGGTGGCCCGGTGGAGTTCAGGGAAAACCCGAAAAGCTGAAACAACAGCCATGACCAATGTGGGGGACAGAATGGCCAAACACGTGCTGGCAATCGATCAGGGAACAACGTCATCCCGGGCAATTGTCTTTGACAGCAACCAGAAGGTTGTGGGCATGGCCCAAAAGGAGTTTACCCAGTATTTTCCGAAGTCCGGCTGGGTTGAACACGATCCGGAGGAAATCTGGGACACAGTACTGTCGACTTGCCGTGAGGCCATTGCCGATGCAGGTCTTGAAGCAGGCGATATTGCGGCAATTGGCATTACAAACCAGCGCGAAACGGTTGTGCTTTGGGACAGGAAGACCGGCAAGCCTGTCAGAAAGGCCATTGTCTGGCAGGACCGGCGCTCTGCCGATATTTGTTCCCGCCTGAAGAAAGACGGGCACGAGAAAAGCTTCACGCGGAAAACCGGTCTTTTGCTTGATCCCTATTTCTCCGGCACCAAGGTTTCATGGTTGCTAGAAAACGTGAAGGGTCTTCGTGAGAAATGTGAGGCCGGACGTATTGCGCTTGGAACCATAGACACCTTTCTGATCTGGCGACTTACCGGTGGTGCTAGCCATGTCACCGATGCCACAAATGCATCCCGCACACTGATGTACAACATCAATACCAATAAGTGGGACAAATCGCTTCTGGAAACGCTGGGAGTGCCGAAAGACATCTTGCCGGAAGTACTGGACTCGTCGGCAGAGTTCGGGGTCACGGAAAAATCGCTGCTTGGAACAGAAATCCCTATTCTCGGTGTGGCAGGCGACCAGCAGGCAGCGGTTATCGGCAATGCCTGTTTCGAGCCCGGAATGATGAAGTCCACCTATGGTACAGGGTGCTTTGCCCTGCTCAATACGGGTGAAGACCGTGTCCTTTCCAAAAACCGGCTGCTGTCGACGATTGCCTATCGTCTGGATGGCAAAACCACCTATGCACTGGAAGGCTCGATCTTCATGGCCGGCGCAAGCGTCCAGTGGTTGCGTGACGGTCTCGGCTTCATGAAAGCCGCGGCCGAAAGCGGTACTATGGCTGCTGAAGCAGACCCTGATTCAGAAACCGTTCTCGTTCCCGCCTTTGTCGGCCTTGGCGCACCGCACTGGGACGCTGAAGCGCGTGGCGCGCTTTTTGGTCTTACACGGGCAACGGGTCCAAACGAAATTGCCCGTGCCACGCTTGAATCTGTTTGTTACCAGACCCACGATCTTTTGAAAGCAATGCAGAAAGACTGGAAGTCTGCAGGCAGGAAGAAGACTGTTCTGCGTGTCGATGGCGGCATGGTCGCCTCCGACTGGACGATGCAGTTTCTTGCAAGCATTCTGGATGCCCCGGTTGATAGGCCTGATGTACTGGAAACCACAGCGCTTGGCGCGGCATGGCTTGCAGGTTCGCGGGCTGGCGTCTGGCCTGACCGGAAAGGATTTGCAAAAACCTGGTCGAGGGAACGACGCTTTTCACCCAAGATGAAAGCAGCGGTACGTGAAGAAAAACTCGCCCGGTGGGCGGAGGCTGTTCGCAGAACCCTGACAAACGCTTGAGACAATCAGCAAGGGCCGGTATCGCAAACCGATGACGGTTCACAGCCTGAAACCGTCAGCATTCGGCCATTTCCACAAGCTTGCGCACGGTATTGAGGTTCCGTCCGGTCATCTCGCATCCTGGTACCACCTTGCCCAGTTTTTCTGCCAATTTCGAACGACCAATGCCGGCAGGTGCATGGAAGTGGACATGTCCTGCAATGACGCGAAGTTCCTCATCCGGTGTTCTGAGATCATGATAAAGCGCCTCGTCAATTACCGGAATGCCAAAGCAAAAATAGACATGACTTTGGTTACCTTTCTCGGGCTCCCAGGGATGTTGCTCCAATATTTCCCGCAGGCCCGTGGCCGAAACAATAAAGACCGGAATGTCCGCACTAAGCCCGGTTTGCATTTCCGAGCGCAATTGCACAGCCAGATTTTCACAATCCCCGCTGGCTGAAAATACCATGTTGCCACTGGCAATGTAGGTCTGCACGTCAGTCCAGCCCAAACCTTCCGCCAAGCCCCTCAAGGGAGCCATCAGCACCTTAATGCCGCCAACATTCACTCCACGCAGAAGTGCCACCCATTTCGTCATGATTGTTCTGAACTTTCGCGCCTCAACAATAATTGAAACTTGAAACTGTGCCTTGGCAATCCCTTGGATTCAGTCATTTATGCCGCACAGTCTGCACATTCACCAAGCAGTTCAACCGTGGTCTGTTTAAGTCTGAAACTTTCCCGGGAAGCAAGGCCCTCAACCTTGTTGACCAGTTCCTGGTCTTCGAGCTCAAATACACGCTCGCAATTCTCGCAGATCATGAAGACAATCGACCTGTGGCCATCACAACCCGGATGGCTGCATGCAACAAAGGCATTGAGACTTTCCAGCCGGTGCACCAGCCCCATTTCCATCAGCTTGTCGAGGGCACGATAAACCTGCAGCGGCGCACGAAGCCCGTCGTCTCTCAGGGAATCGAGAATGTTGTAGGCACTGAGGGAAGATCCCGATGCAACCAGAACGCCGTGCACCAGTTTCTGGTTCTTGGTCAGCTTCATCTCGCTGTTTGCACTCATGATGCCTCTCCTTTTCTGCCCCGCAGCAATGTAGCAATCGGCGTGAGACTAACCACAAAGAAAAACAGGGCCGCCACGACAATGGAAGGCCCCGAGGGCGTATCCCATTGAAGCGAACCGAACAGCCCGCCTATCACCGCGGCAACACCGACAACACTTGATACAACCATCATTTGCTCTGGTCCGGAAGCGAATTTGCGGGCACTTGCTGCCGGAATGATCAGCAGTGCCGTGATCAGCAGGACACCGACTATTTTCATGGAAATGGCAATGACAATTGCCAGCAACAACATGAAGACAAGGTTTGCCCGGGCAGGATTGAAGCCTTCCGCCTGAGCTATTTCCTCATTGACCGTTGCGACAAACAATTCGCGCCAGTTCCAGATGAAAATCGCCAGAACCAAACAGCCTCCGGCAAAAATGATTGCGATATCACTCCGGGATACAGACAGAATATCTCCAATCAGCAAAGCCGTCAGGTCGAACCTAACCTGCGTCATGAACGCAAGCACCACCAACCCGATGGCCAACGCGGAATGAGACATCAGCCCGAGCAAGGCATCGGATGGTAACCCGCCGGAACGTTGCAGATAGACGAGCAGGACGGCGACGATCACCGAAACGGCGAAGACCGAAAACACAATGTTGACTTGCATGAGAAATGCCAGGGCAACTCCCAAGAGTGCAGCATGGGAGAGTGTGTCGCCGAAATAGGCAAGCCGCCGCCAGACAATGACGCAGCCAAGCGGCCCCGCAACCAGGGCAACCCCGATACCCGCCAGCAATGCCCTTGTGAAAAAATCGTCAAGCATGATGTTTCCCGCCCTGCTCATGCTCGTGCGCCGTACCGGCACTTTCCTGGACCGGGTGGCAGTCCTCGGTGACGGAACCATCTGCATGTTGTACCCGGCCATCTGGCAAGTGGGTGTGGTCATGATGATGGCGATAGACTGCAAGCTTGTCGACCGCATGCGAGCCGAAAAGCATTTTGTATGCCGGATCATCAATGATCATTGCCGGTTCGCCATGACAGCAGACGTGGCCGTTCAGGCAAAGAACCCGGTCTGTCTGGGCCATCACGATATGCAGGTCATGGGAAATCAGCAAAACCCCGCATCCGAATTCATCCCGGATTTTCCTGATCAGTTCATACAGTTCAAGCTGACCGTTGAAATCCACCCCCTGGACCGGTTCGTCCAGTACCAGCAAGTCCGGTTTCTGGGTGATGACACGTGCCAGCATGATGCGTTGAAACTCACCGCCTGAAAGGTTTCTTATCTGTGCCTGCTTGAGATGGGTTGTCCCGGTCAATTCAAGCGCACGTTCGATTTCCGCAGAGGAAAGCCTTGCAGTCAGGCGCATGAAACGCATCACATCCAGCGGCAAACTCCAGTCGATGGCGACTTTCTGCGGCACATAGGCAATCTTGAGGCGAGATGCCCGCTCAATAGTCCCTTCATCCGGTTTCAGAATACCCAAAACCATTTTTGCGGTGGTCGATTTGCCTGATCCGTTCGGACCGATCAGGGTAACGATTTCACCACGACTGATGGAGAGGTCCACACCCCGTACAAGCCAGCGTTCATCGCGTCTCACTCCCCCGTTTGCGAGTGAGACAAGTGGTCGGGATTGCTGCAAATCTCTAGAACTCCGGTTCACTGTCATCATTATACCGGTTTTCGTCCGGAAGTCTTGCGCACCCGATTATCATACGTTATATGGACACGCAATGTAATAACATTACAAATATGCACGGAGTAATTGATGCGCCTCTTCATTTCCGCCCTTTCTGCAAGTCTCATGATGTCCGGCTCCGTTCTGGCAGCACCCAAGGTAGTCGCCTCTATCCAGCCGCTTCACTCGCTGGTTGCAGGTGTCATGGACGGTGTCGGCACACCCGAACTGATCGTCCAGGAAGCCAGCTCCCCGCATGGCTTCAGCCTCAAGCCATCCCAGGCCAGAAGCCTGCAACAAAGTGACATTGTGTTCTGGGTTGGCCACGGGCTTGAAACTTTCCTGGAAAAGCCGCTGGAAACGGTCGCAGCTGACGCAACAACTGTTGAAATGCTGGAAACACCCGGACTGACCAAATTCGGGTTCCGGGAGAGCGACGGTTTCGAAGCTCATGATCATGATCATGACCACGGACATGGCGACCACGGGCACGATGATCACGGGCATGATGGCCACGAACACGATGACCATGACAAAACTGCCAAAGACGATCATGATCACGACAAGGAACACAGTCATGATCACGATGACAAACATGAACATGACCACTCAGAAACCGATCCGCACATCTGGCTGGACCCACAAAATGCCGTCAAGATGGTGGAGACAATCCGTGCTACCCTTTCGGAAAATGACCCGGAAAATGCTGAAACCTATGCCGCAAATGCAAAAGCGCTTTCGCAAAAGCTTAACGACCTGGATGAACAGATCAGCGCAAAAATGGCTTCATCTGGAAAAGGCAATTTCATAGTTTTCCACGATGCCTATCATTATTTCGAAGCACGTTACGGATTGGAGGCTGCCGGCTCCATAACACTGAATCCGGAAAACCTGCCCGGTGCAAAACGTGTGCGTGAACTTCAGGAGAAGATAAAATCCCTGAAGGTGACCTGCATTTTTTCCGAACCGCAATTTGATCCGAAAATCATCACAACGGTGACCGAAGGGCTGTCGACACGCACTTCCACCCTTGACCCGCTGGGGGCTGCGCTTGATCCTGGCAAGGAGCAATACTTCACATTGATGGAAAACATGGCGAATTCATTCGCAGAATGCATTTCGGATGGGTGAAAAAACCCATTGAGCTTTTGACATTGTCGGTCCAGTTTTGCATTAACGCATAAATTTATCATGCTGCAGGACCGACAATGTCTGACTTTCCCACTTCCCTACTGGACGGATATTACAAGTTTCGTGGAGGAAACTTCAAACAGGAACGCAAACGCTACGAGACTCTTGCCCAGACCGGCCAGAAGCCAAGCGTTCTGATTATCGGGTGCTGTGACAGCCGTGCAGCACCGGAAACAATTTTCAATGCGCTACCCGGCGAGATGTTCGTGATACGCAACGTGGCCAATCTCGTTCCGCCATATGATCCTGACGACGGACTGCATTCGACATCAGCGGCGCTGGAATTTGCTGTCCAGTCCCTGCGCGTTCGCCATATTGTTGTAATGGGACATGGTCGTTGCGGCGGCATACAGGCTGCCCTTGATCCGGACATGGAACCTTTGTCACCCGGCGATTTCATCGGAAAATGGATGGAGTTGCTGAAACCTGCGGCAAGGGAAATCGGCAAAAACGATTATATGACCCAGGCCGAGCGGCAAATCGCGCTTGAGCATTATTCCATCCGCAATTCAATTGGTAACCTGCGGACATTCCCCGAAGTTGCTGCACTGGAAAAAGAAGGCAAACTTGAGTTGCATGGTGCCTGGTTCGACATCTCCCATGGCGAACTGTGGACCATGAACAATGAAAGTGGTGATTTCAGCCGTGCTCCATTTGACGCCGGTGAAACCGACGCCTGAAGACCGGCCTCGTCAGGCAGCGGCTTTTTCGTTCACAGGCTTGAGCGCAAGAGCAAATGCAGTGCAGCCAACACCCATCACTGTCAGGCAGATGTATAACAGTTTCGTATATTTGTGCTCGACCCCAAAAGCAGCGGTCATGAAACCAAGGCCGCTGGTTTCAAGGTAATAGAGCACAGCGCCACTCATTGCCGTGGCAAAAGAAACATGAAATGCCCACAGCGAGACTTTCCTGCCTCCGATTATGCAAAACAGGATTACGGGAGCAAGAAACATGGACGCCGTCCCGGAAATTGCGACAGCGGCATAAAGCTCTTTGACATCAAGAAAGAGGAAGCCAAGACCGCCCACCATGAAGACAGCCATGGCAATCCGCCCATTGGCCAGGGTGGGTGCAGCAATTCCCATGTCCCGCAGGGCAAGTTTGGCTGAACTCGATAGCGTTGAATCCAGGGTGGAAACCGCAGAAACAATCAGCACCAGACTGAGTAGAAGCAAGGGCGTCTCCCCCAGCAGACGAGACAATGCGTCAAGCATCGCCTCCCCTTCCCCGGCATGGATACCGGCAAAAATTCCCAGCAGGGAAAAGCCGAAAATGCAACTCATCGAAAGAAATCCGGCAAGAATGAAACTTTGCCATGTGGTTTTCCTGTCAGCCAGAAATCCCCGGTCCATCATCACCGGGTCATGCATCGGATAGGAAAGGACCTGCAGGAAGGCAACGGCCAACAATACCCAGCCTGGGTCCGTTATCGGCATCGCGCTTGTTTGCACAAGCCCCAAAGACCACAAGGGATTGCTGAACAGTGCAACCAACAGCACCACAAGAAGCAGTAGAAAAAACAGCATCTGGAAGACATCCGTCTTGAGGGATGCCTGAAGCCCGCCCATCATGGAATATCCGAGGGTGACTATCGCAGCCGTTGAGGCTGCAGCAAGATACAGGCCCGAACCTTCCTGACCAAACAATGTGCCGATGACAATAAGGTTTGCAAACACCTCCGACAGAAGCCGCAATGCTATGACAAAATTGTAGGCAACCGTGCCGGACTGGCCAAAATTGGCTTTCAGATAAGACTGGATGTTGGAAAACCCGTGTTCAAACCGGATCCGGTCGACAATGACAGCTCCGGTAAAAAACGACAGGTAATAGGCAGTATATGCAAGTGCACCACCGATACCGTAATAAAAACCGAGTATGGCTGCAGTCAGCAGGGACCGCGCAAATATCCATGTCGTAACCTGGGAAAGAACCAGTGTCCAAAGACCCGGAACATCGCCACGATGTGAGACCCCGTCGAAGAATCCCTCCACGGAAACCCGGTTTCGTGAAAGGTAGATTGAAAATGCTGCAAGCAGGACGACGGCAGTGACAAGAGACACATTCATGAAATGAATTACCACGGGAAGTTGATATGAGGAAAACTTAGCTGCATTGAAGACCCGTGTATATCCTCGTCCGGTCAGCAATTCGTGATCCGGCTTCACCAATTACCCGGAATGCAAACCGCGTTGTCATTTGGCAGAAGGCAGATTAGGATTTGTGAAGTATCGGGGAAGCTTGATGGCCGACGAAAATCGTGGGGGCGTTTTCAGCAAGACAGGACGGTGGTTTGCAAACCGCTGGTCCGGCATGCTCCGCCTCTTGTTCAGCCCGGCAAGGCTTGTGGGTTTCCTGGTTCTGGGACTGCTGCTGTTCGTGAGGATCAATGATCCCGTTTTTGTAGAGGTCATTCGTCTTCAGGGCTTTGACTACCTGCAACGCCTCAAACCCCGCGAATATGAAAAGCTTCCCGTAACGATAGTCGATCTCGACGAACAGTCATTCAGGGAGTATGGCCAGTGGCCATGGCCCAGAACACTGGTCGCCCAGATGATAAACCAGCTTGCCAGACAGGGAGCAGTGGCAACCGGTTTTGATATCGTTTTCTCTGAGCGGGACCGCCTGTCCCCGCAGCGGATCGCCGAAGACAACAAGACACTTAGCCTCGATATCAAGAACTCGCTTCGTGAGTTGCCTGACAACGAGGTCGTGATGGCGGAAGCCATGCAGCGCCATCGTGTTGTTCTCGGCCAGACAAGTGTCCGGCAAGAACGGGACAATCTCTCGGGAGATCAGGAAATTCCCGACGCAAACTTTGCCAGCATCGGCCCGAATCCCAAACAGTTTTTGAAAAACTTTCCGGATTTGCTGGAAAACGTACAGGAACTGGAAGAAGCCGCCGCAGGCAGGGGCATGTTCAGTTATGAAACGGACGCTGACGGTGTTGTGCGGCGGGCTCCCCTTGTTCTGAAAGTGCGTGACAGGATACGCCTCTCGCTTTCTGCCGAACTCTTGCGGATTGCCACCGGTGGAGAAACCTTTGCAATCCGTTCAAACCAGGCAGGGATCGAAGGCGTTATCCTTGCAAGAAAGCTCGTTGAGACGGATGGTCAGGGACGTGTCTGGCCTTATTTCACGCCAAGCGACCCTTCCCGGTATGTTTCAGCAAGTGAGGTTCTCGGCGGCAACGTGGACCCGGCCCGTATTCGCGGTCACATGATCCTTGTGGGCACATCAGCGATCGGGCTTGAGGATTACCGACTCACCCCTTTGGGCAGGCAGGTTCCCGGCGTTGAGGTACACGCACAGGTCATTGAAAACATGCTGGCCGATACCATGCTTCAGCGACCTGTAACCTCGACATTGCATGAATTGCTGTTGAGCCTTGCGGCGGGTATCGCGATCATCCTGATCGTGCCGATGTTGGGAGCAATCGTAGCTTCCCTTGCAGCCATTGTCTCGATCACAGCCTTTGCCGGGCTTTCCTATTGGCAGTTTTCCGAACACCTGCAATTGCTGGATGCAACCTTTCCCATCATAACCACTGCTGTTCTCTTTATCCTCTCGGCGACTGCAAACTACATTCGTGAGGAACGGGAGCGACAGCAGATACGCGGGGCTTTCGGACAATATCTGTCACCGGCACTGGTTGACCAGCTGAGTGAAGACCCGGACCGGCTGGTACTCGGCGGAGAGACACGCGAACTGTCGGTCCTCTTTACGGATGTGCGCGGATTTACGGGCATTTCGGAAAGCTACAAGGAAAATCCGGAAGGTCTCACCAGGCTCATGAACCGTTTTCTCAACGTGCTTTCCAATCCCATACTTGAGCGCAACGGAACCATCGACAAATACATGGGCGATGCAATCATGGCGTTCTGGAACGCTCCCATGGATGAAGGAGATCATGCATACAAGTCATGCACTGCAGCACTGGAAATGATTTCCAATGTCGCCGAGCTGAATGCAGCAAGACAAAAGGAGCTTTCCGGAAACGCGCGGGAAAAATACCTGCCCATCAACGTCGGCGTTGGCATCAATACCGGCCCGTGCACAGTCGGCAACATGGGCAGCGACATCCGCTTTGACTATACCGCCCTGGGCGATACGGTGAACCTGGCTTCGCGACTGGAAGGCCAGTCAAAACCTTATGGATTGCCTATTGTGATCGGCGAGAAAACGGCGCAACTGGTATCTGACCGCCTCGCCACGTATGAAATTGACCTCATCCGGGTAAAGGGCAAAACCGAACCCGCCCGCATTTATGCGCTGGCTGGTGACGAGACAATGCTGAAATCCGATGATTTCAGGGAGTTTCACTCGCTCAACCGGACAATGCTCCAGTCATACAGGAAACTGGATTGGGAATCGTCCTTTGCAGCCATTGAACTGATGGAAGAGCTTGGTGAAAAACTTGGCCTGACGCTGGATGATTACCTGCTCATTTATGAAACACGAATTTCCGAATTCCAGGTCAACTCGCCGGGCACCAACTGGGACGGTGTTTACACCGCCACATCAAAATAGGCATCAAGCCAGTTCTTGAGTACCAGTTGTTCTGGCAACAGTTTTGTGCCTGCATTCTCAAATCTAGAGTGCAGCCGGACCAGATCGGCAACCACATCCACATCCTGTTCGACCGGCAACCGGAAGAACTTCCGGCCCGAGGCCATGACCAGTTCTTCAAGGGTTGTGTTTGCACTGTATGTTACACTTTCCCATGTTTCTCGCTTCAATGGCGAGGATGAAGCAAACAGGTAAAACCCGCCATCGTCAGCCGGACCACAGATACAGTCTTCCGGCCGGGCCTTGAGCATTGCCACAGCTTCCATCAACCGGGAGGGCGTAAGTTGGGGGCTGTCTGTACCCAGAAACATCACCGCGTCATGATCACTGAAAAGTGCATCGGAAAGATTGGCAAGCCGAGTGCCCAGTCCCCCTTCCCCGGTCCAAAAAGCGGGAAATCCCTGCCACTGCGGATAGGTAATGGCCGCTTCTTCCGCAAGAGCCCAATGGGGAACCAGTGGAGACTGTTCAGACGCCGCCATGGCAACCGCCTCGACAGCCTTCACACTCAATCCATAAAAGGTTTCTGCCTGTTCCTGTCCGATGTCAGCAGCCAGCCGTGTCTTTACGGGTGACAGTCCCGGTGTTTTTGCAAAAATGGCTACGGCACATTTCATGACTTGTTTCTCCGCAACCATTTGAAGAATTCGGGCAAGGCCTGTTTTGTGGTCAACCACACATGCAGCAGTGTTATCCGTGCCCAGCCGCCGGACCGGTATTTCCGCGCACTGGTTTGGATCCGCCCACCTGTTCGAAGGACGGGAACATTCTGCTGCCGCGCTTTCCAGACCAGCAGATGGTCTTCTCCATACAAGGCCGTTTCGTCATATCCGCCGATTTGACGGAATACACTTCTCGACAAACAGAACCCCTGATCGCCAAACGGCATTTTCAACGTGTCGGAACGGAACCGTACTCCCCATTCATTGAGCCGCATGAGCACCGGTCCGTCCTTCTGGAAAGACAGATCATGATACCAGAATGCTTCAGGGTCTCTCTCCAGTGAAAAAAGTAGTTTGTCGATTGCTTCATGCCCAAGCACACTGTCCGCATGGAGAAACCACAAGTGACTTCCGCTTGCCCTGCCAGCTGCCGCATTCATCTGGGAAGCCCGCCCCGGACTGGCATGCACCACGCTCACTCCGTCGACATCCCCACCTTCCGGATTACGACCGCTGGGAACCGCAATCAGGATTTCACCAATCGCGGCAGATTTTCCAAGATCGTCAATGAGCTTTCGGGGGATTCCGTCATGCGGACCAAGTGGCATGATGACCGAGATCACGTCCTATGCCCGGAGTACATCAAGCATTGCCTTCTGGGAATCGCTGAGAACATTGTCGGGTGTCAGAACCGCCATGGCAAGCGACTGTCGATAGGTTTCATCCACTTCCGGCAACGGGGTTTTCAGCATTTCCATCAGCAATGACTTTGCCCTTTCAAGGCTGGCGCCGAACCGCTCAATCACCGCCTGAACGGTAACATGCTGTTCCGGGTCATCAAGCCAGCAATCATAGTCGGTAGCGATGCAGACGGTTGCGTATGAAAGTTGCGCTTCACGGGCAAGAAACACTTCCGGAACATTTGTCATGCCGACCAGATCGCAACCCGCGCCACGCATGAAATGGCTCTCCGCCTTCGTTCCCAGCCGCGGGCCTTCCACACAGGCATAGGTTTTATCCGAATGAAGCACGATATCGTTCTTTTCCGCTACCGAAGCAATCCATGCGGAAAGCTGCGGACAGGTGGGTATTGCAGTTGAAACATGGGCTGCAAGCCCGTTACCGAAAAATGTGTACTCACGTTTGCCCTTGGTGAGGTCCAGATATTGCGAGGGGACCGAAAAATCACCGGGCGCAATTTCCTTGCGCAAGCTACCCACAGCAGAAAACCCGACAAGCATTTTCGCGCCCGCCTTTTTCAACGCAAATATGTTGGCCCGGTAGTTGATTTCATGGGGCAGGAACGCATGCCCCTTGCCGTGCCGTGGCAGGAACAGGAGTTCCCTGTCATCCAGTTTCAGTGTCTTGATTGGTGCCGAAGGTTTTCCGAACGGCGTATCAACTTCCTGCTCGGTTACGGTTTCTAGACCCTCTATGTCATAAAGGCCTGTGCCGCCGATGATTGCCAACATGTAAAATTTCCCGATAGCTGTTTGTCAGGCGCTGCAGGAACCGCCTCCAAGGACGCAGAACTTGGCGCAAAACTCATGGTTGAGTGGAACAGAACATGAAGCCTCACGCAAGGTGTTGCCAAGATTGAACTGCCGGTCATAGGCTAACAAGGTACAGGCTTGCACGGAAGGTTTTTCATCGCCCTTGTGCTTCACTACCATCCGCGATGATGCGCACATCATGTCCGATGCCTTGACCCCCAGAATGCCCCAGCATGCAGTCGTGATTTCAGGCACATCGGCACCTGCTTCCATCTCGGGAAACAGCATCAGCTGTTTCGGGTTCGAAGCATCAATCGCAATTCCGTGTTCTTCAAAAAAACCGGCAAAGCCCTGACGCAGTTCGGCCTCTTCCTCTCCCCATCTGGTTCGGCCTGCCACATCAATGGTGAAGCCGTTTTCTGAAAGCCATTTCAGGCCCAGCATCATCGGCTTCCAGCTATTGGGGCCCCGCTCTTCCTCGTGAAGTTCCGGTTTGAAATGATCAACCGAAATCCGAAGGGTCATCTGCTTGCCATAGGTTTGCTTGAGCCTGAGGAGTTCTTCCTGGCACTTCATCATCGGGCGCATGGCATTGGTCAGAACGAGAAGCTCAAACCCGCGTTCCAGAGATGCTTCCATGATACCGATAATGTCCGGGTTCATGAACGGTTCGCCACCAGTAATGCCGATCTCACGGGTGGCGAGGTTCCGGTCCCGGATTTCATCCAGATAAACCTGCACTTCTTCAAGTGTCAGATAGACCAGCCGGTCATTGCGGGGCGTGGATTCAATATAACAGTTTGTACAGGCTAGGTTGCAAAGGGTGCCGGTATTGAACCACAGGGTTTCCAGCTTTTTCAGGCCAACCCGGGCACGCTGTTCTCCCTTTGCCGTTACATCAGGGTCTGAAAACTTCGCGGTTTTCACGGCATCAGGCATGTCAAGGATCAGGTTCATGAACGGTTCGCTTTGTTTGCGTGAAATTCTTTCCTGGTTTGCATATCCGGTAAACTGCAGGTTTTTCAAGGCTGACAGCCAAATGCCTCCAGATCGGCAATAAAAATAACTTGATCATTCTTTATGAAACCGGATGTATATGGCACGGATCACATGATACCGGATGTCAGGCCTGACATCACCTTCCCCGCAATTTTCCTTTGGGAGTTCCAATGACTGATTCCTCCACGCCCACCGCCGCAGACATGCTTGCACGTACACTGGCAAAAAACGGATGCAAGCGGGCTTTCGGCATACCGGGTGGAGAAGTACTTGCGATCATTGATGCCCTGGATCGTGTGGGAATAGAGTTTGTTCTGGTCAAGCATGAGAACTCGGCTGGCTTCATGGCAGAGGGAGCATGGCATGCTGACGGGTTTCCTCCTGTCTTGATTGCCACGATTGGTCCGGGCGTAGCAAATGCCGTTAACGTTGTGGCAAATGCCATGCAGGACCGGGTACCGATGTTGTTTATCTCGGGCTGTGTCGACACGGCCGAAGCAGAAAGCTACACCCACCAGGTTTTCGACCATACCCAGTTGCTTCGCCCTGTTACAAAAGCCTGTTTTACAGGAACAACCTCAACATGCGGCCTGATTACCCAGAAAGCGATAACCATCGCACAGGAACCACAGGCAGGTCCTGTTTTCCTCGATATTCCTGTTTCCGTTGCAGAGGCTCCGTCAACCGAAACCGCCAGCCCGTCGATGTCTCCCCTTCCCCTGACGGCACCCATTACGGATGACAATTTCAAGGCCGCAGCAAAAAGCCTGCAAGCTGCGAAAAACCCCGTTGCCATTGCCGGAGTGGATGCGGTTAACGAACATGCAGGCCCCGCCATTGATGCATTTTGCCGAAAACATCACATCCCCCTGATCACGCCATACAAGGGCAAGGGGCTGATTGACGAAAATGATGAACTGGTAATCTGCGGTGCCGGGCTTTCACCAAAAGCCGACCGTATTCTCATGCCCGCCCTGGAAAATTCCGACTGCATCCTGCTGCTCGGCTATGATCCTATTGAAATGCGGGCCGGCTGGCGCAATCCGTGGGACGAAAACAAGGCAGTAATCGAGATTACCCCTATCGCGCGCACCCACGGCATGCACCATGTCAGCCACACCATTCGGTCATCACTGATCCCTGCGCTGGACGCACTGGACCAACAAGTCACCACCACCAGGAAATCAGTCAATCCGGACATGCTGGAAATACGCAAGCAACTTGCCGAAGCCTTCACTCCTGTGTCTGAATTCGGGCCGGACCGGGTATATGCAACCCTTCGCGAGGCATTGCCGGCAGAAACCGTGGCAACGGTGGACAGCGGAGCGCATCGCATCCTGTTGAGCCAGATGTGGAAATGCCCTTCACCACGGACACTGTTGCAATCAACGGCTTTGTGTACGATGGCCTGTGCAGTTCCGATAGCTGCGGGATACAAGCATGCAAGTCCACAAACCCCGGTGATTGCCTTCGTCGGCGATGCCGGGCTTGAAATGGGACTGGGTGAACTGGCAACCCTGCGCGAACACAAGATCCCGATTATCATTTGCGTTCTTGTGGATGAAAGCCTGACACTCATCGAGATGAAACAGCGCGCATCCCAGAGACCGAATGTCGGTGTCGACTTTACCGGCTCCGACTTCCCGACTGTCGCCAATGCATTGGGTGGGCATGGTGTCTGGGTCGACAATGTCGAAACATTGAAAGAGGAAACCGCTGCCGCATTGAACCGCGAAACCTTCACACTGCTCGCTTGCCGGATTGGACGGCGTGCTTACGAAGGGCAGTTCTGAACGGTCATACCCGCAGGGTTTACGGGCGATCTGCCCAACAGGTCGTCCGGTTCATATGCCCAGGCGTTTCTTCGTAATCACTGCCAGGCTGCTTCCGGCGAACGCCGACACAGCCCATGCCCAGCCATGCGCACTGCCGGAAATCAGGCCTCCAAGATAGGCGCCAATATTGCAACCATAGGCAAGTCTTGCGCCATATCCCATCAACAACCCGCCCAGGATTGCGGTGACAATCTCGACCCGCCGGAGGGAAAAGACCGGACGCCATCGCGCCGCCAAGGCTGCTGCAGCCATGGCTCCGGCCATGATACCGAAATTCATGACCGAGGTCGCGTTGTAGAAGACACTGTTTTCAACAGACCACCTGCGCCCGCCGGACCAATAGGGGTAGGAATAGATGTCAAACCCTGCAAGATCGGCCATCTTCGCTCCCCAAAGTGCGAAGGCGGAAGTGATGCCCCATGGCCGCCCCAGGACAAGTAGCGTCAGTATTGATACAAGCGCAATGACAACAGCGCCGGTGAGTGGGGACCAGGGACCACGCAGGAGTGAACCGGTCGGTTGTGATTGTTCAACTTCGCCATGAAGCTTTCTTTCCCGCCGTATCGTATACCACCCGATGGTAAACAAGACGGCTGACAGGACAAGATATGCCTGAAGTGGACCCAGACTTGTAACCATCGACCATGCGCGAAACCGCGGTAATGCATTCCACCAATGCAAATGGATTGAACCCAGCAGTGACCCGAAAATGAAAAACGCCAGAGTGATGCACATTCTGGTGCTCCCGCCTCCAGCAACATACAGCGTACCGGAACCACACCCGCCGCCAAACTGCATGCCGTAGCCGAACATGAAAGCACCCGCCAGTATGCCGACACCAACCGGCGCGACAAACCCTCCGGTCCGCAACGTGGCCCCCTCCCCGAAAAGCGCAGCAGGGAGTTCGACATATTGGCCATAGGCAATGAGCGGAAATGAAACAGCGCTGACCAGCAGGATGAGCAGGAACTGGTATCTCAATCCCGCTCCCCGCCCCTCGGTGACAATCCGGCGCCATCCGGAAGTGAAGCCGAAAGATGCATGATAGAGCGCAAACCCCGCCAAGCCACCCAACAAGACCGCCATTGCCTGTTTGCTGCCCGCAATACTCAAGGCAGCAATCAAAACAGCAACAAAAAGCAGAACTGACACCAGAACTGGAGTAACCGGTATCTTTTGTTTTTCACCCTGTGCGACCGAGACAGTCATGCACTTCCATTCATAATCCGTTCAGGGAAAATCGCATAATCCATACCATGTTTCCATCGCAGGAAGGTAGTCGCGACACCGTCTGTTCAACACAGTGTGAAATGAAACAATTTGTCATTCACGCACAATTGAAAGTCGGCGCACAGGCGTTACTTCTAAACAAGAATGGAAGTTGGTATTCAATCAAATTGAACATATCGCAAGAATGCGCAGTACCGGTTACGGGCGCCGGCAGCGCTGAGGGAGACACTGAATGACCCATCAGGACATGTTTGGCTGTGAAACCAGCGTAGCCAATGCAGAGGCGTTGGCAGCTTGGAACCGCACGGTTCACGGCTTTCTCGCCCATGCCGCATGGACAGGTGAAACATTGGGAAAAGCCTTGGCCAGCGATCAGCGGTTTGCCCTTGGCCATGCCTGTAAAGGACTGTTCTCCCTGCTTTTGGGAAGGCGTGAACTTCATGCTGTAGCTCGTGATGCATATCGTACCGCAATCGAAATCGACCATGAGAATGCGGTAACCCGGCGCGAACGCCATTACATTGAAGCTCTTGGAGCATGGATTGAAGGAAGTCCCCGTCGCGCCATTGCATGCATGGGCAAGGTGCTGGAAAGCTTTCCCCATGATGCATTGGCCATGAAGCTTGATCATGCCATTCGTTTCATGCTGGGCGACAGCAAGGGGATGCGCAAGGCGCTCGAACAATTGACCGGCACCTACCGAAACGGGCATGTTGCCGAAGGCTATTTCAACGGTTGTTATGCATTTACACTGGAAGAAACGGGCGAATACAGGCTCGCGGAAGAGCATGGTCGAAAGGCGCTCGAACTAAGCCCGGATGACGCATGGGGCTTCCATGCCGTTCAACATGTTTTTGACATGACAGCCCGTGCAGAAGAAGGCCTTGCCTGGACAGAAGGCAAGGACGAAGCATGGCAGCATTGCAACAATTTCCGTTACCACGTCCACTGGCACAACGCCCTGCTGCACTTGGACCTTGGTCATCACGACCGTGTTCTCTCGCTTTATGATACACAAATCCGCCAGGACAAGACCGATGATTATCGTGACATAGCCAATGCAACTTCAATCTTGCTGCGGCTTGAGTTTGACGGGGTGCATGTGGGAAATCGCTGGGACGAACTGGCCAATCTCGCTTCAGCCAGAACACAGGATCATTGCGTTGCCTTTGCAGACCTCCATTACATGATGGCGCTTTGCAACGGGCCGGACGAAACAGCGGCCACAAACCTGCTTTCCAGCATGCAGTCGATTGGCGAGAAACGCCACAATGACGAGATGCAGGCAATAGTCCATCAGCCGGGCCTGCTCGCGGCAACCGGCCTTGAAGCATTCCGCGACCACAATTTTGAACTGGCCTATAACTGTCTTTCCAAAGCCCGCCCGGAACTCCAGAGCATTGGCGGAAGCCATGCCCAACGTGACGTGTTTGAACGGCTGGCCATCGAATCCGCCCTTCGCGGCGGATTGACATCCCAGGCTCGCGGATTGTTGCGTGAACGTGATTTGCATCGCGGACACCGTGATGGCTATTCACAGAGCCGGTGGGCAGCGCTGGAAGGGCTGAACAGTACTTCCGGAAACACCATTGATCATGTTGTTGCGGACAGGCACGTTGCCTGATAATCACCTGTCACAGAATCTGACCGGACCATGATGCCTGGCAGTCATGGAATACGAATTTGAACCAGACCACCCCAACGACACCTTCCGTTGCTCCACGCAAACGTGACCCGCGGCTCGATTTTTTTCGCGGGATCGGCATGTTCATCATTTTCATGGCCCACATGCCGGGAAATTTCTTTACCCTTTACATTCCCGCCCGTTTTGGCTGGTCCGATGCCACGGAAATCTTTGTTTTCTGCTCCGGCATGGCTTCCGCTATAGCCTTTGGAAAGATCTTCGAGACCACCGGTTGGCTGGTCGGAACCATGCGTATCCTGCACCGGATGTGGCAGGTTTACTGGGCACATATCGGCGTGTTTTTTGTGATTCTCGCCCTTGTTATCCTGCAAACGTGGGCTTCGGGGACAGGAGTCCTGTGTTTTTATGACGGAAGCAGGCTCTGCGGTTCACCGGAAACCGGCCCCGCCTGGGATTATGTTGGCAGGCTCAACATCATACATGTTTTTCAGGAAGTTGGCGGCAGTTCGCCAATGCAGAATTTCCTCGGAATCATGACTCTGACCTGGGTACCGAACCTTTTTGACATTCTGCCCATGTACATTGTCATTCTGGCATTGATTCCTGTCGTGATGGCACTGCGCCAAGCCAATGATTATGCCCCGTTTGTATTCATCATATTGCTGTGGCTCATTGCCCAGGACTGGTTGATGAAGTCGCTGGGTTTCAGTGGCGGCATTGATCTTCCGGCAGAACCCTGGTCAGACCGTACATGGTTCTTCAACCCCTTTGCATGGCAACTTGTATTCTTTACCGGATTTGCCTTGATGAAGGGCTGGCTGCCAAAACCCCCGGTTCTCAAGCCGTTGATCCTTATTGCCATTGCCTACGTTGTGATCACCATTCCCTACGCATTCTGGGGCATACACAATGACGAGGCCTTCCAGCCTTCCGTATATGGCCCGACAATCGATTTTTCCTGGGCAGGAATTACCGAGTTCCGCGATGTCACAGAACATCTGCGGCAAAAATCCGACTTCGGTATTTTCCGGTACATCCATTTTCTCTGTCTGGCCTACCTGTTCTGGATTCTGGCCGGAGAAAACGGTCGCAACCTGGAATTTCGTGGAAGTGTTGGACGCCGGCTTGTGAAAGTTGTTCACAAGGTTGGTCAGCAGTCACTGGCAACATTCATGGGCGGGCTGGTTATCGGCAGGTTCTGTGGCTTTGTGCTGGATGTGATCAACAGCGACCTTGGTAGCCACATTTTCGGTCAGGATACGCTCCTTGCGTGGTGGTTCAACTGGATACCGATGACACTCGTTAACCTGGCCGGTATGGCTGGCATGGTTGCCATTGCCTATCTGGTGGCATGGTTGAAGAAAACCCCGTGGAAACCCAAGACCGCGACTACTGCTGAACCTGTCAGGGCGACCGCGATTTGACCGTCGGTCCCAATTATCCGGGTACAAGAAAGACCTTGCCGTGATTTGCCCCTGCCAGGGCGGCTGGCAGTTTTTCATGCGCCTCGGACAAGGGTATCTTTGCGGCAATATCTGTCTGCCATTTCCCTGAAGCAAACATCTGCTGAACCTTCATCCCTGCCGATGTCAGCACTTCACCGGTTTGCTCGCCCATCCATTTGGACAACCAGAACCCTTCGACTTTCTTGTCCATGAAGATGAACTGGCCCATCTGGTTCAAAACGGGGTTTTCAGATGACAGCTTGCCGTAAACAATCCAGCGTGCGCGCACAGGCATGGCGCTGAACAGGTCTGAAGACACCTGATCAGCAACAGCATCGAGCATGACACGGGGTTTGAGCTCCGCTATCAGCCTTTTCATCTCATCGTCAAATTCCTGCCCTTCGCTGTTCAGCGCATGCACGCAGGAAAATTTCGACAGGGATGCCACATGCTCATCACGTCGGACGATGGAAATTACCGGCATGTTGTCTTCTTCGGCCAAACCCGCAATGAGTTTGCATAGCTGGCTTGCCGCAGCCGTCATGATGAATGCCGAATTGCCCCCTGCCTTTGCTTCCTCATACATCGCGATTGCCGTCATTGGATTGACAAGCAGGGCTGCTGCATCTTCATCACGTACCTGGTCAATGACCGGAACACAGGCTGAGATGTCAGCTATTGCGTAATCTGCCCACACTCCGGAAGCAGAAGCAAAGAAGCCCACTCTTTTTCCGACAAGGTCTGTGCCTCCCTCACCTGCCTTGACCACTTCACCAACGCCTTCAAATCCGGCTGGCACACCCTTGCGTCTGGCAACCCCATACTCACCCTTGATATAATGCAGGTCGGAAGGATTGATGCTTGCCATGGTCACCCGGATCAACACCTGGCCATCACCGGGTTGGGGAACAGGCAATTCAGAAAATCCTACATACGGATCAAGCGCCTCGATTGACGGTCCTTCACTGGTTCCGGAAAAACCGTCTTCTTTCAAAACAAGGCCATGCATGGTTGCCGGGATAGTCATCTGCTCTGGCCCGGGATGAGAACAACCTTGCCGCTTGCCTTGCGATCATGAATATGGGTCAGTGCATCAACTGCCTCAGCAAGTTCAAACGGCTGTTCGACATGCGGCTTTATCGAACCGTCTGAATACCATCCAAACAGCTCTTTCATGTTCTTGGCATAAACCTCAGGTTCACGGCGAATGAAATCACCCCAAAACACCCCGACAATGCTCGATCCTTTTACCAATGCCAGATTTACAGGAAATTTCGGAATCTCGCCGTCAGCAAACCCGACGACCAAGAGGCGACCACCCCAGTTGATCGCTCGGGAACAGGCATGAAATGCATCTCCGCCGACCACATCAAAGATCACATCAGCACCCTTGCCTTGCGTCGCAGCCTTCAACTCTTCCTTCAGATTGTCATAGGAAAGTGTGATGTCTGCGCCATTGTCCTTGCAGATCGCCCGTTTTTCTTCGGTCGAGGCAATGGCAATCACCCGCGCGCCCATTGCCTTGCCGATTTGAACTGCTGCAAGCCCGGTAAGACCCGATGCACCGGTAACAGCAAGCGTTTCGCCGGGCTGTAGTTCCGCGCGCTGCTTCAACGCATGATGGGAAGTGCCGTAACCACACATCAGGGCAGTCAGTTCAGCCGCATCGGCACCTTGCGGAGCAGGCATAACCGTTGCCTTGTCAACTTTTGCCAACTCGGCAAAGGCACCCAGCATGCAAACCGAAGCAACCCGGTCCCCCGGTTTCACATGCACTACCTTGTCACCAACAGCCTCGACAATACCGACAAGCTCCATGCCGGGAATGAACGGAGTTGGCGGCTTTACCTGATACAAACCCTGCACAAGCAGACCGTCCGGGAAATTCACACCGATCGCCTCGGAACGGATGATGACGTCATCGCTACCCGGCTCGGGGTCAGGCTGGTTCTCGATTTCCAGGTTTCTGATCGGGCCGAATTCCTTGCAGACAACTGCGCGCATCACTGTCTCCCTTTGAAGAGCTGTTCATGGCTGAATGAACCAGCCGAATGTGTTTTTTAAAGGCAGGGACCTAGATTTTCTCTTGCGTGTACTTGCGCAATTCATTGCGGGCCACCTGTCTGCGATGCACCGCGTCAGGCCCGTCAGCAAGGCGCAACGTCCGCACATGGGTCCATGCCCTGGCAAGCGATGTGTCCTGTGAAATACCCTGTGCGCCATGCAATTGAACCGCTTCGTCTATCACCTTGAGCGCCATGATCGGTGCAACCACCTTGATCTGCGAAATCCAGGGCGCAGCCGCACGCGGATCTCCCTGGTCCATCATCCAGGCAGCTTTCAGGCAGAGCAGGCGAGCCTGCTCTATTTCCATCCGGCAATTGGCAATGATGTCGAAGTTAGCACCCAGTTGGGCCAGTGGCTTGCCAAAAGCTTCCCTTCTCAGCGAGCGTTGGCACATGAGTTCCAGCGCCCTTTCAGCCTGTCCAATTGCCCGCATGCAATGGTGGATACGGCCTGGCCCGAGACGCCCCTGAGAAATCTCGAAACCGCGCCCTTCACCCAGCAACATGTTTTCCGCGGGAACGCGGACATCCTTGAAGCGGATATGCATGTGCCCGTGGGGAGCATCATCTTCTCCATAGACATGCATTGGCCGCAGAATTTCGATGCCGGGTGTTTTGGCATCAACCACGATCTGGCTGTGCTGCTCATGTTTCGAACGGTTTTCATCAGGTGTGTGAACCATGACGATATAGACAGCACATCGCGGATCTCCCGACCCCGATGCCCACCATTTCTCGCCGTTGAGGACATATTCATCACCATCCCTCACACACGACAGCGAAACATTGGTAGCATCCGAGGAAGCAACATCGGGTTCTGTCATCAGATAGGCGGAACGAATCTCTCCTTTCAGCAGCCGGGACAGCCATTTTTCCTTGAGTTCTTCTGTACCGTAACGCTCGAACACTTCCATGTTGCCGGTATCAGGCGCACTGCAGTTGAATACCTCTGCACCAAGATGCGCCTTGCCCATTTCCTCTGCCAGATAGGCATACTCAACGGTGGTTAGCCCATAACCGCGATCAGAGTCCGTCAACCAGAAATTCCACAGCCCCCGCTCCCTGGCCTTGGCCTTCAATCCCTCAAGTATCTCGGATTGGCGAGCGGTGTATTCCCATCTCCCGCCCTTTTCCACCTCGGCCAGGAATTCTTCGTCAAGCGGTTGAATTTCCTCGCGAATCATTCGGGCGACCTGCTCGTGTATGGGCTTCAGTCGCTCCGTCATGCCAAGGTCCATGCCCACCATGTGAGTGGAATTATTGTGTGATCCTGACATGTTTTTCTCCAGATTATGCCCTTTACGAATACGTAAAAAAAAGAGCATTGTGTGCCCGACATTGTCAATCGGTAATCCCGTTCTGGAGGAGATTAATGAGTTTCTTGAATTCGCTGTTCGCACTGGACGGCAAGACTGCCCTCGTAACCGGTGCGGCGACCGGAATCGGACGCATGGCAGCCACGGCACTTGTCGAAGCTGGTGCGCATGTGCTGATTGCATCACGCAAGGGAGAGGCATGCGAAGCGGTTGCAAAGGAACTCAATGCCCTGGACGCGCCGGGAAGCGCCGAAGGGTTTGCAGGTGACGTGGGAACAAAGGATGGCGTCGAGGATTTGGCCAGGGCAGTAGGCAACCGCACGGACAAGCTGAATATCCTGATCAACAATGCAGGCGTGAGTTGGGGCGAGCCGATAGACACCTTCCCCTATGAAGCCTGGTCAAAGGTACTGGATGTCAATGTTACCGGCCTGTTCCATCTCAGCCAGCAATTGCTGCCCCTGCTGGAAAAATCGGCCACCATGGATGATCCCTCAAGAGTGATCAATCTTGGCTCGGTGATGGGCACTGCTGCGATCGGTGAAGGCGCATACTCATACTCGGCATCCAAGGCAGCGGTACACCACATCACCCGGATCATGGCCCGTGAACTTGCAGACCGCCACATAACGTTCAATGCCTTTGCGCCCGGTCCTTTCCAGAGCAAGATGACCGCTTTTGCCACGGCAACCGACGAACAGGCAGAACATGTCGGCAAGGGCGTGCCACTGGGACGTATCGGCTCGCCGGAAGACATTGCCGGAGCCACACTCTACCTCTGCGGTCGCGGAGGCGCCTACATAACCGGGGCTGTCCTGCCTCTGGATGGTGGAATTCACGTCAACCCGGCACCGGACCTTTTTGGACTGGAAAGATAGATGAGCAAACTCACGATTCAGGAGTACCTTTCACACGTCGGCAAACTGGAACGCACTTCCCCGTGGGTAGAAGTGGACCAGAAACTGATCAACACATTTGCCGATGCAACCCATGACCACCAGTTCATCCATGTTGACGAGGAAAGAGCCAAATCCGAAACACCATTCGGCGGAACGATCGCCCACGGCTTTTTGTCACTTTCCCTGCTTTCACATTTTGCATCGGAATGCCTGCCGGATATCAACAACCGCAGCATGGTTATCAATTACGGTTTTGAAAAAATCCGTTTTCTCAGCCCTGTGCCATCCGGAGCGCGCCTTCGTGGTCATTTCAAATTGCTGGATTGTGTCATGCGCAAGCCAAATGAATATCTCTCACGCTTTGAAACAAGCATCGAGATTGAAAATCAGGAAAAGCCGGCACTTGTTGCAGACTGGCTGGCCCTCAACATTCTGAACGGGGAAGATTCATGAGTATTTCATTTGAAGGCCAGGTCGCGATAGTAACCGGTGCCGGCAATGGTCTCGGCAGAAGCCATGCACTCGAGCTTGGCAAACGCGGTGCAAAGGTCGTTGTCAACGATTTTGGAGGTGCACGCGACGGTACAGGGGGCGAAACAGGCCCGGCCGAAAAAGTTGCCCGCGAAATCACGGATGCCGGTGGCGAGGCAATTGCCAACGGTGCGAATGTGACAAGTTTTGATGATTGCGAAGCCATGGTGTCTGACGCGCTATCGAGATGGGGACGCGTTGACGTACTGGTCAACAATGCCGGAATTTTGCGCGACAAGTCATTCGGCAAGATGGACATGGGTGACTGGAACACGGTTGTTGACGTCCATCTGAACGGTTCTGCGAACTGTTCAAAAGCCGTCTGGAACCAGATGAAGGAACAGAACTACGGCCGCATACTGATGACGACGTCAACATCCGGCATTTACGGCAATTTCGGCCAGGCCAATTACGGCGCCGCAAAGCTCGGACTGGTCGGCCTGATGAACACGCTTTGCATTGAAGGAGCCAAGAACGACATTCGCGTCAACTGTCTGTCACCCACCGCAGCCACGCGCATGACAGAAGACATTCTGACACCCGACATGCTTGCCAGGCTTGATCCGAAATGGGTAACCCCGGCCGCAGTGTTCCTGGTATCAAGGGGCGCACCCAACCACACCGTGATGTTTGCGGGTGCCGGCAGCTATACCACCATGCAGATCAGCGAAAGCGCAGGGCTGCACCTGCCCGAAGAACAACGCACTGCAGACGGCATTGCCGCCAGTTTTGAAAAGATCAGCGACATGTCAAAACCGGATGTCTTCAACTCCGGCACCGAGCATGTGATCAAGGTTGTGGAGATGGCCAAGTGACCGGTGACAGGAAACGGCTGGTCTCCGTGTTTGAGACGACCGGCTCAGTATCAGCAATGGCCTATGCCTTGCTGATTGCATCAAATACAGGCAATGAAATACTCGGCTTCATGCTGCTTCTTGTTTCAGCACTGCTTTTCGCGGCCTGGGCGGTTATCGACCGTCGATGGGCTTTTCTGATCCTCCAGTTCTTCTATGCCACTTCAGCAATTATCGGCCTGGTGCGCTGGAGCTGAGAACCAACCCGAAACCAATACAAGGGAGTTTCCCATGAGATCCGCAGTGATTGTTTCGACAGCCAGGACACCGATCGGCAAGGCCTATCGGGGCGCATTCAATGACACACAGGCGCAGGCACTTGGAAGTCACGCCATTGGCCACGCAGTCGAGCGCGCCGGTATCGACAAGGGCGAAATCGATGATGTGATCATGGGCGCCGCCATTCAGCAGGGCTCCACCCACCTCAACACGGCCCGTCAATGTGCATTGCGGGCAGGGCTGCCCACCTCGGTCCCTGCCATGACACTTGATCGCCAGTGTTCCTCGGGCCTGATGGCGATTGCCACTGCTGCCAAGGAAATCATTTCTGACGGAATGACGGTTACCGTTGGCGGGGGGCTGGAATCGATATCGCTTACCCAGAACGACAAGATGAACCTCTACCGGGCCGCCGATCCCTGGCTGATGGAAAACATTCCGGCAACCTATATGTCCATGATCGAGACTGCCGAGGTCGTGGCAGACAGGTATGGCGTATCAAGGGAAGTACAGGATGAATACGCCTTGCAAAGCCAGATGCGTACGGCTGCCGCTCAGGAAGGCGGCAAGTTTGATGACGAGATCGTTCCTCTCCCTTCCATCATGAAAGTCATGGACAAGGAGACCAGGGAAATCTCTGATGTTGAGGTGACCCTTGAAAAGGATGAAGGAAACCGTCCTTCCACAACACTTGAAGGCCTGCAGGGTCTGAAGCCGGTATTTGGCGGAGGTCAACAGATTACGGAAGGGAAATTCATTACGGCCGGCAATGCTTCACAGCTTTCAGACGGCGCATCGGCCAGTGTGCTGATGGAGGAAAAGGAAGCGGAAAAACGGGGACTTGCACCGCTCGGCATTTATCGAGGCATGGCCGTAGCAGGTTGCGACCCTGATGAAATGGGTATTGGACCGGTCTTCGCCATTCCGAAACTTCTCAAGGCAAACGGCCTGAAGGTCGACGATATCGGACTTTGGGAACTCAATGAGGCTTTTGCAGTCCAGACCCTCTATTGCCGCGACAAGCTTGGCATTGATCCCGAGATATACAATGTAAACGGCGGCGCAATTTCCATTGGCCACCCATACGGCATGTCAGGCGCTCGCATGACAGGTCATGCGCTGATCGAGGGGAAAAGAAGGGGCGTGAAATACGTTGTCGTCACAATGTGCATTGGCGGCGGCATGGGAGCGGCAGGCCTGTTTGAGATAGCCTGACGCTTTTGGAAAGGACTTGTCAGGGCCATTTAAAAGCATCCCTGAAAGAAGCCTTTCTCGTTGCCTCCACGTCATTATTGCTGTCAGCCGGGCGATTAATGGTCCGCAACCACAAGCTGACAGATTGCCAGTGAAACAATGAAAAGGCGGGATTGAACTCCCGCCTTTCATCCATTCTGGCTTACATCGCTTCGACGATGGTCATCACCAGTTTGCCGTCAACCTTCACAGGGCCGTCTTCCTTGGCACCAAGCGTGTATTCGAAAATACCGGTCTTGGAACCACCATCTTCGCCATGCAGCATCAGCATGAACTTGTCGCCAGCTTTTGCCGGCTCGGTGAGAATGGCTGTAACATCAGTGTTTTCGCCTTTTTTCAGCGGCGCGTGACCGACAACAGGACCTGGCTTTTCACCGTCTGTCTTGTGAACAACGAGCCAGCCATTGGCATCAGCCATGATTTTCGACGCAGTAACGGTCCCACCGGACATGTCCTGATTGGAACCTTCCACTTTCATGCCATGGTCGTCGGCGAATGCAGGAACGGAAAAACCGATCAAACCGGCTGTCATGGTACCTGCGAGAATTTTCTTGAGTGTCATTTTTTCTACCCTTTCGTTTGAGCCAGAGCATTCTTGCTCAACCAAAGGAACGAAGCCCCGTTGCGAAAGTTTCAAAAAAATCAGGCGTCGATAGTTCGTCCGGGCGCGATGTCCCTGGCATCCAGTTTCAGGTGAATGAGGCATGGCCCGGGCAGGTCAAGCGCTGTTGCCAGGACGGAAGCAAAACCCTCATTCTTGTCAACAGTCCATGCACCCACCCCATACGATGCAGCCCATGCAGCAAAATCGGGGTTTTTCATTCGTGTTCCGGAAACGCGACCCGGATATTCACGCTCCTGATGCATACGGATTGTTCCGTAAATACCGTTGTCGCAAACGATCACTTTGACATTCAGACCATGCTCTGCGGCAACACCGAATTCCTGCATGGTCATCTGGAAACATCCATCACCGGCCAGTACGACAACCGGTTTGTCCGGATTCCGTTTCGCTGCGGCAACCCCGGCAGGCATGCCATATCCCATGGAACCCGAAGTTGGCGCGAGCTGCGTACCCCATCGGTAGCGGTAAAAGCGATGCAGCCAGATCGCGTAATTGCCCGCACCGTTACACAGGATGGCATTTTTCGGCAGCTTGTCCCTGATGGTGGAAATAACATGGCTCATCGTTACAGCGCCAACGCCATCGGGCGGATTGTCTGTCCATTCGCAATATTGCGCATGTGCCTGTGTTGCATCTTCCTGCCAGTTTGCCGAAACTGCGTCTTCCTGCAAGCCGAGTAGTGAAGCAAGAAATGTGGCCGGGGTGGCATTGATTGCAATTCCGGGCGCGTATATGCGACCCAGTTCTTCCGGCCCCGGATGTATATGAACAAGCCGGTCTCCCTTCCCGGGGATATCCAGCAGTGTGAAGCCCTGACTCGGGTTTTCACTGAACCTGCAACCCAACAACATGAGACAGTCTGATTGCGATACACGCTCTCTCAAGGCGGGGTTTATACCCAATCCGACATCGCCGGCATAATTGGGGTGATTGGCATCAAAAACCTGTTGTCGCCGGAAAGAAACAGCCACCGGCAAACCCCATCGTTCGCTGACCTGCTCCAACATCTCGACACTGTCTGCATCCCACCGGGAACCACCTGCAACAATCAATGGCCGCTTGGCCCGGGCAAGCTTGTCGCAAAAGCGCTCCATGACGTCTGTTGATGGCGCGGGAGATGCCACCTCGACTTTCGGTCCTGCAATCGTGCTCACTGCATCGCGCAACATGTCTTCGGGCAAGGCCAGAACAACAGGCCCGGGCCTTCCGGACATCGCCACATGCCAGGCATGCGAGACGATTTCCGGAATGCGCTCGGCAATGTCGATTTCCTCGACCCATTTGGCAACGGAGCCGAAGACAGCCCTGTAATCCATTTCCTGAAAGGCTTCGCGACCGCGCATTTCCCGCCCAATCTGTCCCACAAAAAGAACCATCGGGGTAGAATCCTGCCAGGCAATATGTATGCCGCTGGCTGCATTCGTGGCACCCGGACCACGGGTCACCATGCACACACCCGGCCGGCCGGTCATCTTGCCGTCGGCTTCGGCCATCATGGATGCCCCGCCCTCATGCCGGGCAACCACGGTTTCAATGCCGGAGCCATAAAGGCCATCAAGCACCGCAAGGTAGCTTTCGCCCGGAACACAGAAAACACGCTCCACATTTTGGGCCTTCAGACATTCAACGAGCAGATCGCCAGCGGATTTTGTCATTTTCACACCATTTACAAGGATTCTTGTTGGTTTACTGGGTGCCACAAAACTCCAGAGAAATCATATGAATAAATATATGTATCGGTTTTGTTTTCTGAAAACTTTGTGTAGAAAGGCTTCGCGGAAGTCAGGGTGCCCCAGCCTATCAAGCCCTGATGGAGGAGCAAAAGCCCTTAGGGACAAACTTATTCCTCTTTTCCGTGGGTGGGGCCGGATTCTTCGGGATTCGGCTCCATTCCGGGCGGGCATTTCCTTGATCCATGAAGTTTCATTGCAATTTTTGAACACCCGCATGTTTGAGATTCTCGTACATCCGCGGCCGTTCAGGTCTCAAAGAACTTTCTGAGAAGATCGAGCTGGTTTGCCGCACCTGACTTGTCTAGCAACCGGCGCATATGGGTTCGTGCCGTATTGATAGAAATACCGGCCAAACCGGCATGCTCAACAACAGTTCTGCCCTCAACAAGGGTTGCAAGCAGACGCGCTTCCGCCGCAGAGATTCCGTACCTCTCAACAAACATGCCCATCTTGTCACCGGATATAGACATTTCAGCCTGCATCCGGTTATGCACCTGGCGCACAAGAGTGGGCGACAATTGGTCGAAGATTTTCCCGAGACGGGTTATGCGGCTATCGTCGAGGTCAATCTCGGGGCAGGATTGTGCCATCTCGCGCACAAGACTGGGCAGACGCGCGCGCGCCTCCTCCTCACTCATGGAGGCACCTGCATCATTGATTGGCTCTTTTTCTTTCGTCACACTGGCATTGTACACCACTTTTCTTTGTAAATCCCGGCCCGGGGTGTAAACTCCGTCAAGACCTTCGGGATTTGCAAAGGCAAAGCCATGGATGTGCAGACCGGCATTCTCGACAATTATTCGGATACACGCCTTGCGAGGCTGGAAGCCGAAACGATTGCTCGCAAGTTCTCGACAGAGGCAAGCTGGCTGCGAAACCGGATTGACCAGATCATCGCAGGCATCGAAAACCGTGTCATCGAACGCATACTCGTTTCACGTTTGCGCAAGGCAATGCGCCACTCGGCTTCCGAGGCAGCAGCCGAAAAGCTGATTAGTGAAATGCGTACCGGTTATGAAACGGGTGCGCTCGAAACAATGCCGAGCTTTTTTCCCCGCAAATACCATGCCGTGCCGGACGATCAGCATGGTACGCCCGCAAACAAGAAAAACTGGCGTCAACGCCTGCTTTATGTACCTGGCGGCGGCTTTATCTTTCCGCCATCACGCAAGCAAAAGTCGATGCTGCAGCGGTTGTCGCAGGAAACAGACAGTGAAGTCATTGTCGGGACACACCGGCTGGCACCGGAAGAACCGTTTCCTGCAGCCCCCAATGACATTGCCCAACGCTTCATTGCCCTGACCGGTGAAGACGAAACTGATGAACCTCTTTTCCTCGGCGCTGATACCGCAGGGGCATCAGTGGCATTGGGAGCAGTACAATTGCTGAAAGCCAAGAATGCCAGACTGCCTGACGGCATTATCCTGTTCTCGCCCTGGTGCGATCTCAGCCTGAGCGGATGGTCCTACATTACCAGGAGCATAACCGCCCAGAGCCCGTTCAGGATGGAAACTGCAGCCTTTTGCGCCCGCATGTACCTGCAGCGCCATTCGGCAACCGACCCGCTGGCATCGCCGGTTTTTGCAAGCCTTGAAGGGTGGCCACCCATCCTCATTCACACCAGTGAAAACGACTTGCATTTTGATGACGCCATCCAGTTGGCGGAAAACGGCGAGAAGGAAAATTGCCGTGTCAGGCTGCATTACTGGGATTCGCCACGCCACCACCTTGAACGCTTGTCATCAAAGGATGCGGAAAACTCTTTTCGCGAAGTGCGTCAATTCATGGCCGAAAACGGGTTTTCACAACATTAATTCCCGTTAGTGCAGGTTCAGCCAAACACCCCGTCCGATTTCATCCGGCTTATCGTTTCCGCTTCAAAACCCAGTTCTTGCAATATTTCCTCATTATGCTGACCAAGCAGCGGAGGTTCCCGGTCTATCGAAGCCGGGGAATCCGAAAATGCCACCGGATTGTTGATCGCAAGATAGGAGCCCTCGGAAGGATGCTCCCGCTCTTCCAGAAAACCGGTGTCCCGCAATTGGGGATCATCAAGTACGGATTCGAGTGTGTGAACGAGCATGCAGGGGACATTTTCTTCCGCCAGTACCGTCATCCATTCTTCGGTGGTACGCTGAAGGGCAATCACTTCGGCTTCCTTGTAGAGGTCCGTAATATTGCCGGTTCGCGCTGCATAAGTGCTGTAGCGGGGGTCTTCCATCAACTCTTCCCTGCCGCCCAGCCGGAAAAACCTGCGCCAGTCCTGGTCGGAATAGGGCATCAGTGCAATATAGCCATTCTTTGTCTTGTACGGCTTGCGCATCGGATTGATCGACCGGCTGTAGGCAATCGGCTTGCGTGGTGGCACAAACGTATGCCCGAAAAGGTTCTCCGCCATGTTGAAAGCAACAACGGATTCCAGCATTGGCACTTCGACAAACTGCCCCCTGCCCGTTCGCTCACGGTGCAGGAATGCGGCAAGGATCGCATAGGCGGCGTGCAAACCAGTGGTTTTGTCTGCAATCAGCCCCGGAAAATAGCGTGGTTCGCTGCTGCCATCCTGCATCGGCAACATGAAAGAAGCACCCGCTGCGGCCTGCACAAGATCATCATAAGCCTGACGACCTGCATATTGTCCTTGCGATCCGTAGCCAACTGCGTGACAATAGATGATGTCCGGGCGCAACTCGCGCACACTGTCATAGTCAAATCCGAGGCGCTTCATGCCGGCAGCCCGGATATTGTGAACCAGCGCATCAGCCCCGGACACCAATTTTCTCAAAACTTCTTTTGCGCCCTCTTTTTTCAGGTCAAGCACCAGTGACCGCTTGTTGCGGTTAATCGTGAGAAAGATCGGCCCCATGCCTTCTGATACATGTGGCCCTGCATGACGCATCACATCACCACCCGGCCCCTCGATCTTGATGATATCGGCACCAAGGTCACCCAACATCTGTGTGCAATAAGGTCCGAGGACAACGGTTGAAAGATCGAGGATTTTGTAACCGCTCAGCGGGCGCTGCGGGCGGTCATTGTCTTGTGATTTTGTTTTCATGGAATGACTATTGGTGAAACTGTTTGCGACTTCAACCTAGAAACGGCTTCAGGTCCTTTTCTTCCAGATGATATGCTTTCCCGAAACCACCATTCAGCAATGCCCGTTCGGCATCTAGCCGGTAAAAACCGAAATCGAGAAAATCGATATACAGCTTCGACTTCGGGTGAGTAGCGACAAAATGCTTGCGCAACACGTCCCGCTCCGGATCGTCATTCGCGATGCGCCGGGTCGTTCCAAGCAAGGTTATCCGCGGATAGGCAAGTCCGTCTCCCTTGCCCGGTTCACCAAGCATCAGCGAACACCGGGGATCTGCAACAAGACATTTCGAATGAACAGACAGGTCTGAAGCAGCAAAGAACAGCCCCGTATCGATGTGCGAACAGGCTGCAACCCGGCTGACAACCGGGAAACCGGTTTCCGGCTCCAGAACGCCAAGCGAGCCGTATTTTGTTGCCCCCAGCAAGGTGGCCGTCAATTCAGCTGATTCCTCATCGACCGGTCTGATGACGTCGGTTTTCCTGGTCATGGATTGTGCCTTTCAATACTTCAGTTTTATGTTCACACACCGGGTTGTGATGTTTATAGGTGTAAAAAAAGCGGAGGAGAATTCATGCTCGGACAGATGATGGATCGGCAATTGCTGATCTCCAGTATTATTGATCATGCAGCCCGATATCACGGGGATACAGAAATTGTTTCTGTGAATACCGATGGGAGCCGTCATCGCACCAACTACACCAACATCCGCAACCGGGCCCTGAAGCTCGCCTCCGCATTTGCAGGACGCGGGCTGAAAAAATCTGATCGTGTCGCGACTATCGCCTGGAACAACTACCGGCATCTGGAACTCTATTACGGCATCTCGGGCGCAGGTCTGGTTTGTCACACACTCAATCCGCGCCTTTTTCCCGAACAGTTCAACTACATTGTCAGTCACGCTGATGACAAGATAATCTTTTTCGACCAGACCTTTCTTCCACTTGTTGAGGGCATTCGTCCCCACTTGCCAAACGTCAAGTCGTGGATACTGATGGAGGCGCGGAATGATGAGCTTTCGGCAAAGCATGACTGGCTGGAATTTTATGAAGATGTGATCGCCGAAGGCAGCGATGATCATGTCTGGCCGGACGATATCGGGGAAACGGATGCCTCATCCCTTTGCTATACTTCCGGCACCACCGGCAATCCTAAGGGTGTATTGTATTCTCATCGTTCCACCCTGATTCATGCCATGATGTCGGCGACACCCGACGTGATGAATTTTTCGGCCCGTGACTGTCTCCTGCCTGTAGTCCCGATGTTTCACGTCAACGCCTGGGGCACGCCCTATGCCGCACCACTTGCCGGAGCGAAAATGGTGATGCCGGGACCGGGTCTCGACGGTGCAAGCCTTGCCTCACTCTTCAATGATGAAAAGGTCACCATTTCCGCTGGCGTTCCCACCATATGGGCTGGCCTGATCCAGCATCTTGAATCATCCGGAGAAACCCTGCCCCACATGAAAAGAACGGTTATAGGTGGTTCGGCGTGCCCTCCGTCAATGATCGAGAAATTCCGTGACAAATATGATGTCGAGGTGCTGCATGCCTGGGGCATGACTGAACTCTCCCCCCTGGGCTCGGTCAACAACCTCAAGAACAAGCATTTCGAACTTCCTGAAAAGGAACAGGAGAACATACGCCTGAGCCAGGGACGCCCTCCGTTTGGCATTGAACTCGCCGTGTTTGATGATGATTTCAACCGGCTTCCCGAGGATGGTGAAACCCAGGGCGACCTTTATTGCAGGGGCCCTTGGGTTCTTGATGAGTATTACCTTGCCGAAAAGGGTACGACCCTTCGCGATGGCTGGTTTGCCACCGGCGATGTTGCGACACTCGATGGTGACGGTTTCATGACCATTCGTGACAGATCGAAAGACATCATCAAGTCGGGTGGCGAATGGATTTCAACTGTGGAACTGGAAAACATTGCTGCAGGCCATCCGAAGGTTTCCGGTGCTGCGGTAATCGCGGCCCATCATGACAAATGGGATGAACGCCCGGTCCTGATTGCAGTCAAGGCTGACGAAACCGCAACCGAAGCAGAACTTCTGGATTACTATTCCGGCAAGGTGGCAAAGTGGCAAATCCCGGACAAGGTGATTTTTGTGGATGATTTGCCGCTTGGTGCGACCGGAAAAATTCTCAAAAAGGAACTGCGCCAGGAATACGCAGACTGCCTGAAATCCGTTTGAGGGAAATCGTCAGGAAGAAATTTTCTTTTACGTACACGTAAGAGTTTGCATTCACGCATCAAGCCTTTTATATCGGGGGCAGAAGCAATCAATACCAATCCGGAAGGACATGCATCATGAGCATCGATACAGCAGCGCAGGCCATCAACGAAAAGGTTTCAGGTGGTAGCGCAATTGGCTCCACTGTTAAATTTGACTGCGGTGAGGATGGCCAGGTGTTTGTTGACGGAAACCAGACACCGCCAACTGTCTCAACCGAAGACGCAGCCGCTGATTGCACTGTCGTTTGTTCGCTGGATACACTTCAGGGCATGATTGCCGGAGATGTCGATCCGACAGCAGCTTTCATGCAGGGAAAGATCAAGGTCGAAGGTGACATGGGCGTCGCCATGAAACTGAGCTCGCTTTTCTGAGAGCATTCGGTTTTTCATGAAACCGGAAAATTATCTGGGCGGCATTCGTGCCGCCTTTTTGTTTGGCATCTGAAAAACATTACATCGCAGCAGGCAGAATAACAGGCTTGCCCATGGGATTTTGCAGTTTTTGAGACTTCTGAATTGCCCAGAAGTGGGAAAATGGTCCCTTCGATCGCAATTTGGGACCGGATGTGTCATATGCGACAATAACAAATAAGACAGATTCACCGCGAAAACGGGTGTATTTGGTATGATTTACCCCAAATTCAAAAAATATTGCATTGACCTCGGCCCCACAAAATGTTCACAGTTGCGTCATGGAGAGGATGCGTAAAACCGGTCGATAGAACTGAATACGCAAGGGGAGTAAGTCTCGGGCATGAATGCTGAGAAACAAGTAACGGACAATTCTTATGTCCGCTTTGAAAATGTACAAAAGAGTTATGATGGCGAAATCCTTGTCGTAAAGGATCTCAATCTTGACATAGGCAAAGGCGAATTTGTCACAATGTTGGGGCCGTCCGGTTCCGGCAAGACAACATGCCTGATGATGCTTGCAGGGTTTGAGCCCGCGACGCACGGCGAAATTTTCCTGAACAACCGTCCCATCAACACTGTGCCGCCGAACAAGCGGGGCATCGGAATGGTTTTCCAGAACTACGCCCTTTTCCCGCACATGACGGTTGCTGAGAACCTCGCATTCCCTCTGCAGGTTCGCGGGATGAACAAATCGGAGCAGCAAGACCGTGTTAAACGGGTCTTAGAAATGGTCGAGCTTCCGCAGATGGGCGGCAGGAGACCTGCACAACTTTCAGGCGGACAACAACAGCGCGTCGCTGTGGCACGCGCACTGGTCTTTGAACCTGATCTCGTACTGATGGACGAGCCGCTTGGCGCACTGGACAAGCAGTTGCGTGAGCAAATGCAGTATGAAATCAAGCACATACACGAAAATCTCGGAGTGACCATCGTTTACGTCACCCATGACCAGACCGAAGCGCTGACCATGTCTGACCGTGTCGCTGTCTTCGATGACGGGGTGATTCAACAGCTCTCGGCTCCGGATTCACTGTATGAAAATCCGCAGAACTCCTTCGTTGCCCAGTTTATCGGCGAAAACAACAAGCTGAACGGTACCGTTGAAAAGGTATCGGGTGAGTTGTGTACGGTTCGCACCGAGGACGGCTCCCTAATCGAGGCGCACAAGGTCAACGTGGACAAAGCCGGGGACAAGACAACCTTGTCTTTGAGGCCGGAGCGTGTTGAAATTGATCCGCCAAAATCGATGAAAAACACCATCGAGGGAACGATTGAGGAATTGATCTACCTGGGCGACCATATTCGCGTTCGAATGAGCGTTGCTGGCAATGATGATTTTATTGTCAAGGTTCGCAACAGAGCTGACCGTCGGCCACTGGAAGAAAAACAGAAAACAAGGATCGGTTGGGCCAGCATGGATTGCAAAGCCCTCGATCTCGTGGCCTGATCCAGAGAATTCGCTGCCGCCCAAAGGCAGTGAACAGAATGTTCCGTCAGTATTCGGAACATAACCAAAGGGAGAATTGAAACATGAAAATCAGAAACCTGCTTGCGGGTACGGCTATTGGCCTTGCCTTTGCATTTGGTCCTGCAGCCGCCCAGGCTGACGACCTGACCGTGGTTTCCTGGGGTGGTGCATACACCAAGTCCCAGGTTGAAGCTTACCACAAGCCGTTTATCGAGAAGACCGGAACCAACATCAAGTCCGAGGACTACAATGGTGGTATCGCCGAAATCAAGGCACAGGTTGAGGCCGGAAACGTAACATGGGACATCGTCGACGTTGAACTGTCAGACGCTATCCGCGCTTGTGACGAAGGCCTCCTCGAAACGATTGACCATTCCGCTTTGCCACCATCTCCGGATGGCACTGCTGCAACCGAAGACTTCATCGAAGGCACTCTGTATGACTGTGCAGTAGCAAGCATTGTATGGTCCACAATCTACGCATATGACACAACCAAGATCACCGGCGATGCTCCGTCAACAATGGCTGATTTCTTCGACCTGGAAAAATTCCCGGGCAAACGCGGCCTTCGCAAGGGCGCCAAGGTAAATCTTGAGTTCGCTCTGATTGCTGATGGCGTTCCAGCCAAGGAAGTCTACGATGTGCTTGACACCGAAGAAGGTGTAAACCGCGCATTTGCGAAGCTTGATACCATCAAGGACGAGGTAATCTGGTGGGAAGCTGGTGCTCAGCCTCCACAAATGCTTGCTGACGGCGAAGTCGTGATGACCACTGCCTATAACGGCCGTATCTTCAATGCGGTTGCCGGTGAAGACAAGCCGTTCGAAATCGTCTGGGACGGACAGGTTTGGGACCTTGACCTCTGGGTTATTCCAAAAGGCGCTCCTAACAAGGACAAGGCTATGGAATTCCTCAAGTTCTCAACTGCTACTGAGCAGCTTGCAGCACAGGCTTCATGGATTTCCTACGGTCCTGCCCGGAAGTCATCTTCGCCGATGGTTGGCAAGTACCACAACAAGGACATCGACATGGGTCCGCAAATGCCGACAGCACCAAAGAACCTGGAAAATGCTGTGCAGAACAATTTCGAGTTCTGGGCTGACAACGCCGATCAGTTGAACGAGCGTTTCAACGCATGGCTTGCTAGCTAAGCATCCTCGTTTCAGGGGCGGCAATGGCTGCCCCTGAACCCTTCCGGCACCGTTTCCTCACCGATACGCTGCCAACCGGAAAACAATCATACCCTCCGGCAGATTTTGCGAGAGACATATGAGCGACACCGCCCTTCCCAATACCAATATTGCACAGCCGGACCGGCCTTTGGTGACTGCAGACGGCATACCGCTCAAACAAAAGCTCGCACGCACCACACGGACAATGAAGCTTCGTGCCCTGCTGCTTACCCTGCCGCTTGTATTCTTTGTCTTCGTTGCATTCGTAATACCGATTGGCCAGATGCTCCATCGCGCCGTCCACAATCCGACAGTAAGCGAAGTGGCACCCAATTTTGCAGAAGCAATCCAGGATTGGGATGCAGACTCCGGCGAACTGCCCTCAGAGCAGATATTCGAGATTTTTGTCCAGGATCTTGTCACCGCCCGCCAGAACCGGGAAGTCGGCAAGACTGTCGGCAATCTGGCAACCCGCATCAACTATGAGATTCCCGGATCCAGAAGCCTGTTCACTTCCACAGCAAGAAAAGCCGGTCGTATCGAACAGGGCCCTTACAAGGAAGCGCTCCTGGAAATAGACGAGGACTGGGGAGACATTCATCTCTGGCGAACCCTCCAACGGGCTTCCAACAATTACACATTGGCATTCATGCTGGCCGCTGTTGACATGCAGTATGATAAAGACGGCGATATTGTACAGGCAAACGAACTGTACCGGATCTACATCCCGATCCTGTTGAAGACGATTGGTCTGTCGGCACTGATTACATTCCTTTGTTTCCTGATCGCCTATCCGGTTTCATACCTGTTATCGACCCTGCCCTTGCGAACATCCAACCTGCTTATGATCCTCGTGCTGTTACCGTTCTGGACATCATTGCTGGTTCGTACCTCTGCATGGATAGCCATGCTGCAGACGGAAGGGATCATCAATGACATCATGGTGTTTCTTGGCGTGATTGGCGACGATGGCCGGATACAGATGATATACAACCAGACCGGCACGGTCATATCCATGGTCCATATCCTGCTGCCATTCATGATCTTGCCGCTCTATTCGGTAATGAAAACCATACCACCAAGTTACATGCGGGCGGCCCGGTCAATGGGAGCAACCCAGACCTATGCCTTCTTCCGTGTCTATTTCCCGCAAACGACACCGGGCATTGCTGCCGGCACCCTGCTCGTTTTCATTCTGGCGATCGGCTACTACATCACGCCGGCCCTCGTTGGCGGCAGTGACGGTATCTTTATTTCAAACCTGATTGCCGACCATATCAAGAAAACCCTGAACTGGAGCCTTGGTTCTGCTCTTGCAGCCATACTGCTCGTCGTCGTGATGACGCTCTACTGGCTCTACAACCGCCTTGTTGGTGTCGACAAACTGAAATTCGGGTAACGCACCATGTCATTCAAAAAACGTCTCACCAGTAACGGTTTTTATGCCCTGATCGGCGCTACCATCCTGTTCCTGCTGTTCACGCAATCGATTCTGGGAACGGTCGGTTTTCTGCTGATCTTCGGCATACCCCTTTTCTGCATGAACCCGTTGCCTGCTTATGCAACGACAGGCGACAAGATCGGCAAGTATGCATATCTGGCAATCTGCACGATCATCTTCATTTTCCTGATCCTGCCAATTCTCATAATCATTCCGCTGTCCTTCAACGCCGAACCCTATTTCACGTTTACAGACGGCATGTTGTCGCTTGACCCTGATGCCTATTCATTCCGCTGGTATGCAGACATCGTCCGCTTCGGCATGACCAGTCCGGATGGTGGTCCCAACTGGTGGAGTGACATGTGGAACAATGCCACTTGGATAAGGGCGACCCGCAATTCATTCTTTATCGCGATCTGCGCAACCCTGCTGGCAACCTTTCTTGGAACGCTTGCAGCTCTGGGTCTTTCACGGCCGGAAATGCCGTTCCGCGCACAAATAACAAGCTTGCTCATTTCACCCATGATCGTACCGCTTGTGATCACAGCCACCGGCATGTTTTTCTTCTTTGCCCAAAAGGACATTTTTCCGTTTTTCCCGGAAAGCCTGGTCAATACCTATACGGGTATTGTTCTTGCCCATGCGATACTCGGCGTACCGTTTGTCATCATTACGGTTACGGCAACGCTTTCAGGATTTGACCGCTCGCTCATCCGGGCGTCTCAGGGCATGGGTGCCAACGGCTGGACAACATTCTACAAGGTCATCATGCCGCTCATTCTGCCCGGCATGATCTCCGGCGCACTGTTCGCCTTCATCACATCACTTGATGAAGTTGTGGCTGTTATCTTCCTGGCCGACGTCGACCAGCGCACGATTCCAAGACAGATGTTCTCCGGCCTTCGCGAGCAGATCAGCCCGACAATCCTTGCCGTGGCGACCATTCTGGTTTTGATCTCGATCGGCCTGTTGACGGCCCTCGAACTCCTTCGCCGCAGAAGTGAGCGTCTGCGCGGCCTTTCACCGGGCTGAACCGGCAACATCAGGTGACCACGTCTCGGGATATCATTAATCTGCGCGAGCTTGTCGGGAGCGCGCAGAACATGGTCATTCTTACCGGAGCGGGCATATCAACGGAATCCGGCGTTCCCGATTTCCGTTCACCGGGGGGCTTGTGGGAAAAATTCCGCATTGTCGAATATAATGAATATGTGGAAAGCGAGGATGCCCGTATCGAAGACTGGCACCGCCGCTTCTACATGGCTGACCAGATCGGAACGGTTGAACCGAATATCGGCCACCACACGATTGCCCAATGGTTGAATGAGGGCAAGGCATCATGCCTTGTAACGCAGAATGTCGACGGGTTGCATCTGAAAGCAGGTGCGCCGGAAGAACGAACCATTGAAATTCATGGCAATGCCACAACAACCTCTTGCATTCACTGTAAGTCACATCATGAAATGACGCTATGCCGCCAGATGTTCGAAGAAACCGGGGCAAGCCCGAAATGCCGGTCATGCGGAGGCATCATCAAGGCTGATGTGGTCATGTTTGGAGAAGCCATGCCTCGCGACAAAACCGCTCGTGCATTTGAACAGAGCGAGCAGGCAGACCTATTTCTGGCAATCGGGACTTCACTGGTGGTTCATCCGGCTGCAGCCCTTCCCCTCCATGCCAAACATGCCGGTGCAAAACTGGCCATCATCAACCGCGATCCCACTCAGGTCGACAGCTATGCGGACTGCGTTGTCAACGCGGAAATCGGGGAAGTCATGCGGGCCCTCTCATCCTGAACTGGTGATCAGGCACCTGCACCAAACAAAACCGGTGCGTCCCCAGGTTCCCATTTCTTGTACTTGGACATGATGGCTGAAAACCGTTCACTGGCCTTGAACGCATCGAGCCAGCGGATCACCTCATGCCAGTCTTGGTCGTAAAACCATTCCTGGTCGACATGGGCAAATTGCCGGACAAACGGAAGTATTGCCGCATCCCCTGCGGAGAAACTGCCGCCAGTCAGATACTGTCTGCCTGCCAGAATGGCATCAAGCCTGGCGATAAAACGGCTTCCGGCTTCCCGCGCTTCTTCGGGTTCGCGATCAGGATAACGGTCCGGATATTTGTAGGCATCAAGTGCTGCCTTGAACGGCCCGTCGCTCTCGGCGACCAGTTCACGCAACGCCCCCTCGCCAAAACTTTCATCAAGCGACCATTTCGCAGCAATGCTCTGCGCACCCGCAGTATCCAGTGACCACTGGATGATATCGAGGCTCTCTTCCAGAACGCTTCCATCCGGCTGAACCAGAACCGGGACGGTACCCTTCGGGCTTGCTTCCAGCATGGCAGCGGGTTTGTCACGCAGCACAACCTCCCGCAATTCGACTGTATGGCCTGCTGCTGCAAGCGCCAGTCTTGCCCTCATTGCATAAGGGCAACGACGAAAGGAATACAGAACCGGTAAATTGGAAACAGTCATGGCCACTTTTGAAGATGTAAATCCGAATTTGTCCCTTCAATATCGGGCTTGGCGTATCGCGTCAAAATTCTTCGGACATCGCCTGCTCAGCGATTGTCAGTTTATTGCACAAACCATGGACAAGCAGATTACTTGCGGTTCGAGCGAATGGCATGCTCCTTTTTGGCAGCCTTCTTGCGCTCTTTCTGCACTTCCTGGTCCGCTGCGATATGGTTTTCACCCCGACTTGAGGCAAGGTCGACCTGTTTTTGTCTTTCTTCAAACCGCTGGCGCTGTTTGTCGCTTTGCTTGTCATGACATTTCGGACAGGAAACCCCTTTCTGGTAGAGGGGTGACCGCTTGTCCTCTTCCGTGATCGGATGACGGCATGCATGGCAAAGATCATAGGGGCCCGGGACAAGGCCGGGGCCAACACTGACCCGTTGGTCAAAGACGAAACACTCTCCTTCCCACAGGCTTTCTTCCTCGGGAACGGTTTCCAGATATTTCAGTATCCCGCCCTTGAGATGGAAAACCTCTTCATATCCCTCTGCCTTCAGGAAGGATGTTGATTTCTCGCAGCGAATTCCCCCCGTACAAAACATCGCGATTTTCGGTTTCTTCAGGTTATCTGCCTGTTTGCGAAACCAGTCCGGAAATTCACGAAAGCTGGTGGTTTTGGGATCAACAGCGCCTTTGAAAGTGCCGATTTCAACCTCGTAATCGTTGCGTGTATCGATCACCACAACATCCGGGTCCGAGATCAGGGCATTCCAGTCTTCAGGCTCCACATATTCGCCTACGGCCCTGGTTGGACTGACACCCTCCACACCGAGTGTGACAATCTCTTTTTTCAGACGCACTTTCATCCGGTAGAAAGGGTTTTCTTCGGCAAAACTTTCCTTGTGCTCCAGCGGCGCAAGCCTCGGGTCGGAACGGATGTGATCAAGCAATGCATGAACCCCTTCCGGTTTGCCGGCAACCGTTCCGTTAATGCCTTCATCAGCAAGCAGGATCGTTCCCATAACCCCGTTTTCCACGGCACATTCCTGGATACGCCCCTGCAAATCCGCAAAGTCGGGGAGAGAAACAAAATGGTAAAATGCAGCCACTAGATAGTTGGACATCGGATCGAACATTCCTGAATTCGGGATTTTGCCGCAAAATACAAGAAAACCCGCCGGATGCCACCGTTTTGTGGCGCCCCAAATTTTCTTTAACGCCTGTCTAGGAATTCCCGGAATTCTGATCCAGACTTGCTTGCATGGCTAAGCGCGGTACTCGTACATGACCCTCGACGAAACGGACCTGAAAATCCTGCGCATCCTTCAGCAGGATGCTGACCGAAACATCTCGGACATAGGTGAAGCGGTGGGGCTTTCCCATACCCCTTGCTGGCGGCGCATCCGCAAACTTCAGGATAACGGGGTTATCACCGGCAAACATTCCCACCTCAACGCCGAAAAGGTCGGCCTTGATGTTTCGATCTTTGTTTTTGTCCGCCTCGACATACATTCATCTGAAGTTCTTGATACATTCGAAATTGCAACACGGGACATACCCGAGATCATGCAATGCTACACAATGAGTGGCGAATTTGATTACCTGTTGCGGGTGGTGGTTCCAACGGTGCGGGACTATGAGAAAACCGTCAAGGGCAAACTGCTCAAGCTTCCGCATGTCGGCGCCATGAATTCCCATTTTGCTTTGAATGAAATCAAGAATACTTCCTGCTTGCCAATTTAGGTTATTCTCCTAACTGGCAAGGGCTTTCTGAACTAAGAACCTATCTTGCCCTGCGTATGGCTAAAATTTTGAACTGCAATTTCAGTCCAGTTGCTCCATACTTGGAAGGTACATGTACGAGGAGGAATGAAATGGGAGACAGCAGCCCGATTACGGATATGAAACTCGGCGACGCCATCAGCCTGGAAGACAAATACACTGCCACGGATGGCAAGGTTTTCATGAACGGCACGCAGGCACTGGTCCGGCTGCCGCTGGTTCAGATGCGCAGGGACAGGGCTGCCGGGCACAATACAGGTGCCTTTATTTCCGGATACCGTGGTTCTCCTATTGGCGCCTACGATTTTGCACTTCACCAGGCAAAAAAGCACCTCGACAAGGAAGGGGTGGTATTCCAGCCCGGCCTCAACGAGGATTTGGCTGCCACAGCAGTTTGGGGAAGCCAGCAGATTGATACATCCCCGCTTGCCAACAAGGATGGTGTAGTCGGCTTCTGGTACGGCAAGGGCCCCGGCGTTGATCGTTCCGGCGATGTATTCAAGCATGCAAACTCTGCGGGCACGTCTCCTCTGGGTGGTGTTCTTGCTTTTGCCGGTGATGACCACAATGCGAAATCATCGACCATCGCACACCAGTCCGACCACACATTCATGGCATCACTCATGCCAATGTTGTTTCCATCCAGTGTTCACGAGTTTGTTGAACTTGGACTGCTTGGCATAGCAATGTCGCGCTATTCCGGGTTGTGGTGCGGTTTCAAGGTAATTTCGGACACGATCGAGACAACCGGTGTCGTTGACCTTGCAGGAGAGAAACGCCAGTTTGTCCTGCCGGAAGATTTCGACATGCCGCAAGGTGGTCTCAACCTGCGCTGGCCGGATGCCATTCTTGAGCAGGATGAACGGCTGGTTGAGAAAAAGGGCTATGCTGCCATTGCCTTCGCCCGTGCCAACAAGGTGGATCACGTTGTATTCGATTCAAAAAAGGCGCGGTTCGGGATTGTTGCGTCCGGCAAGGCCTATGAAAACGTTCGCGAAGCGCTGCGCCAGCTCGGTATCGATGAAAAGGTGGCCGAGCGGATCGGACTTCGTCTTTACAAGGTCCGCATGCCGTGGCCACTGGAGCCCGAAGGCATAAGGAAATTTTCCGAAGGCCTGGAAGAGGTTCTCGTTATCGAAGAACGCCGCGAGATCATCGAAAACCAGATCAAGCAACAATTGTTCAACTGGCGGGAGGATGTCCGTCCGAGAATTGTCGGAAAATTCGATCACAAGGACAATCACATCCTGCGGCTCAACGAGGAAATGACTGCCGGTGTAGCCGTACGCGCAATTTCCTCCCGCCTGCTCACCTTCGACCTGCCGGACGGGCTTGCCGGAAGAATAGCGCAAAAACTTGCCTACTATGAAGAACGTGCAACTGTTCGCCAGAACCATGAAGCAGCAGTGACCCGTACCGCGCATTTCTGCTCCGGTTGTCCGCACAATACGTCAACAAAGGTTCCGGAAGGCAGCCGCGCCATGGCCGGTATCGGTTGTCATTTCATGTCCGTCTGGATGGACCGCAACACGGAAACCTTCTCGCATATGGGTGGAGAAGGAGCGAGCTGGATTGGCCTCTCCAATTTCACAGACGAGGATCACGTCTTCGCAAATCTTGGCGACGGAACCTATTTCCACTCAGGGCTGATGGCAATTCGTGCCGCCATCGCATCAGGCGTCAACATCACCTACAAGGTACTGTTCAATGATGCCGTGGCCATGACCGGCGGGCAGACTCACGACGGTCCCCTCAGCCCTCCCACAATTTCGCACCAGTTGAAGGCGGAAGGTGTAAAGGAAATCTGGCTGATCTCGAATGAACCGGAACGCTATTCGCAGTCGCAACTGGCCGAAGGTGTGAAGATACGTTCCCGCGATCACATCGAGGAAGTCCAGAAACATCTTCGCACGGTCAAGGGATGTACAGCGATCATCTATGACCAGACCTGTGCAGCCGAACTTAGAAGGCGACGCAAACGCGGCCTGGCTCCCGACCCGGACAAGCGTGCATTCATCAACCCCCTGGTTTGCGAAGGTTGTGGTGACTGCTCCGTACAATCCAATTGTATTTCCATCGAACCGCTTGAAACCGAGTTCGGGCGCAAGCGGACAATCAACCAGTCCTCCTGCAACAAGGACTTTTCCTGCGTTGAGGGTTTCTGCCCATCCTTTGTGACGGTTCATGGCGGAAGCTTGCGGAAACCGGAATTGCCGGAACTTGACGCAAGTGACCTGCCCGCACCCAAAACACCAAAGCTTGACGACGTCTACAATGTGGCGATCACCGGCGTCGGTGGCACCGGCGTTCTTACCATCGGCGCGATATTGGGAATGGCTGCACATGTACAACGCAAGGCAGCACTGCTTCTCGACATGGCCGGTCTTGCACAAAAAGGCGGAGCAGTGCTCAGCCATGTCCGTCTTGCACCAACGCCTGACCTCGTGACCGCACCGCAAATTGTAACTGGTGAAGCAGACCTCCTGCTTGCCGCTGACACAGTCGTTGCCAGCTCCAAGGATTCGATTGCCCTGTTCAGTACCGAAAACACGGTTGGTGTGCTCAACACCCACCTGAACCCGGTTTCAAACTTCATTTTCGATCGCGACTATGATTTCCGTGAGCAGAACACGATCAACTCCATCAAGCAGAACGTCAAACCGGAGCCGCACCTTGTTGACTTCACCAAGCTTGCCGAAACCGTATGTGGGGACTCAATTGCCACAAACATCATGATGATCGGCTATGCAGTACAGCAAGGCCTTGTCCCGCTTACGCCGGAATCAATTGAGCGGGCAATCGAACTGAATGCGGTTGCTGTTAAGGCCAACAAGCGGGCCTTTGCCTGGGGCAGGCGGTTTGCCGCCAACCCGCAGGAAGCAAGTGACATTCTCGAACAGCTACGCCCTGCAGCTGTCGAGCCCGATACACTTGAGCAGATTGTCGACAAACGTGCCGACTTCCTCAAGGGTTATCAGGACGAGGCATATGCCAACCGGTATCGCGAGTTCGTGAAACAGGTGGAAACCGCAGAAGCCGCAATAGGCAAAAAGCGTGACCTGACCAATGCAGTAGCCCGGAACCTCTTCAAACTGATGTCATACAAGGACGAGTATGAAGTTGCCCGGCTTTACACGAATGGCGAGTTTGAAAAACAGATCGCCAAGACCTTTGATGGTGATTTCACGCTCAATTATCACCTGGCACCTCCCATATTCGGTGGCGGCAAGAAGCCGAACGGACGCCCCCGCAAACGTGCCTTCGGACCGTGGATGCTTCCAATGTTCCGTTTCCTTGCCAAATTCAAGGGCTTGCGAGGGGGACCGCTTGATATCTTCGGATATTCCGGCGAACGGCGCATGGAGCGAAAACTGATTGATGATTACCGCGACATGGTCACCGGACTTTTGTCACGCCTTTCGGCTGAAAACCATCACTTTGCCGTAGCACTGGCACGCATTCCGGACGATATACGCGGCTTCGGCCCGGTCAAGGAACAGGCTGTTGAACAGGCCAGAAAGAAGCAAACAGAACTTCTCACCCAGTTCGACAAACCAAAAGCTGCTGCAAGCGGTGGCAAGTTGCCTGAAGCAGAACCGGCCGAATAATCCGAACCGGATCTGTTGTAAAACCGGCCTCTGGCCGGTTTTTCTTTTTGCACCCCTTAAAAACCTGCTTCGACAAGCGCATATCAGGAGCCTGTCGAACAAGCAGTCGAGGAAATCTACATGTCTAATCCGCTTCTCCAGTCATGGGCCACACCTTTCGAACTCCCGCCTTTCGGTGAGATTGAAGCGGAGCATTTTCGTCCGGCTTTTGACAAGGCCCTGGAAGAAGGCATGTCCGAGGTCAACGCAATTGCGCAGAACGCCGACGAACCGACATTCGCAAACACCATTGAAGCACTGGAAATGGCCGGCGATCTCCTGAACCGGGTTGCGTCTACATTTTACAATCTGACAGGCGCGCATACCAACAGTGAGTTGCAGGAAATCGAACGTGAAATGGCACCAAGGCTGGCCGACTATTCCTCACGTATCATGCTCAATGCGCAACTGTTCCGGCGTATTGATACGCTTCATGAAAAACGTGAATCCCTTGGACTTGATGCTGAACAATTGCGCGTTCTTGAACGCACCCATTCCAATTTTGTTCGCGCCGGCGCAAATCTCAAGGGAGCAGACCGCGAGCGCATGGCCGAAATCCTGAAGCAACTGGCAACGCTTGGCACACGGTTTTCACAAAATGTTCTGGCCGATGAGAAAGAATATGAGCTGGTACTGGAAACAGAAGAAGAACTCGCGGGGTTACCGGACTTTCTGGTGGATGCCGCTGCCAATGCCGCTCATGAACGCGGCCATGAGGGCAAACACCTCATAACCCTGTCACGTTCACTGATTGAACCGTTTCTGCAATTCTCTTCACGACGCGATCTGCGCGAAAAGGCATTCAAGGCATGGATTGCCCGCGGAGAAAACGGCGGCGAAACTGACAATCGCGCAATCATCAGGGAAACCCTTGAGCTTCGCGAAGAACGCGCGAAACTTCTCGGCTTTGAAACATTTGCCCATTTCAAGCTCGACAACCAGATGGCAAAAACCCCCGAAGCCGTTCGGGAATTGCTGACGAACGTCTGGTCACCGGCCAAGAAGCGCGCCAGCGAAGAAGCAGCCCAACTTCAAAAACTTGCCAACAGCCAGGGTGAGAATTTTGATATTGCCGCCTGGGACTGGCGCTATTATTCCGAACAGGTGCGCAAAAGCGAACATGATCTGGATGAAGCTGAACTCAAGCCCTATCTCCAGCTCGACAAGATGATTGAAGCTGCTTTTGCCACGGCCGGCAAACTTTTTGGCCTGAAGTTTGAAGAACTTTCCGGCATGCCAAAATACCATCCGGATCTGCGCATCTTTGAAGTTACGAACGAAGCTGGCAAGCATGTCGCCATCTTTATCGGTGATTACTTCGCAAGGGCTTCAAAACGCTCCGGGGCATGGATGAGCAATTTCCGGGCGCAACAGAAACTGAAGGCAGACATCAGGCCGGTAATCGTCAACGTCATGAATTTTGCAAGGGGTGCAAAGGACCAGGCAACCCTGCTGACCTTTGACGATGCACGCACACTGTTTCACGAGTTCGGCCATGCCCTGCACGGCATGCTCTCGGACGTAACCTATCCGTCAGTTTCGGGAACAAGTGTTGCCAGGGATTTTGTCGAGCTTCCTTCCCAGCTTTTCGAGCATTGGCTTGGCGAACAGGAAATCATCTCGGAATATGCCGTCCATTACAAAACAGGCAAACCGATGCCGCAATCCCTGATAGACAAGCTTCGTGCTGCCGAAACATTCAACCAGGGATTTGCCACTGTTGAATATGTTGCCTCAGCATTGGTCGATCTCGAATTGCACACAATGCCTGCAGACAAGATTGAAGATATCGTGGCAACCGAGACGGACATTCTGGACCATCTCGACATGCCTAAGCAGATCACCATGCGCCATCGCACACCACATTTTGCACATGTCTTTTCGGGTGACGGCTACTCATCCGGCTATTATTCCTACATGTGGTCGGAAGTCATGGATGCAGATGCATTTGAAGCATTTCGCGAAACAGGAAACAGCTTCGACAAGCAAACCGCGAGCCGTTTGCTTGAAAACATCTATTCGGCCGGTGGAAGTCGTGACCCCGCAGAACTCTATGAGGCGTTCAGGGGAAAAATGCCGACCATTGATGCATTGCTGCAAGGACGGGGACTGGGCGCTGCCTGACGAGCGTCAACCAGTCTCAACCTGCGATCCGTGCTGTTGAGCCGCGCTTCTTGAGCACCAGTTCGATTGCCAGATTGGGCGGGTTTGGCATCATGCCGGTTTCACACATTGTGAGCAGCGTATCGGCTGCCAGCCGCCCTATCCTTCTGGCTGGCAGACGAACTGTTGTCAGCCCGGGCTCCATGTGCTCCGAGCCACGGAAATCCCCGATTCCGGCCACCGAAACATCCCGGGGCAGGGACAGACCCAACCCCTGGCAGGCATAGACGACCCCGTGCGCAATCACATCATTGCAACAAAGAATGGCACTGGGCCGGTTATCCCTGAGAAGCGGTTCGGCAAATGCCTTGCTTTCCCCGATGTCATAGGGACAGGAAAGCAGCCTGTCTGGCGCAATGGTAATCCCGTTCTGACCGGCTGTTTCCAACGCACCCTTTAACCGGTCGCGAGCCCGGTCATTTGTGCCTGTCTCAGGAAACAGCAATGCGATATCCCGGTGACCAAGGTCAACCAGATGCTGCATGACCAGTGAGCCCGCTTTCCTATTGTCGGCACCAATGCACGGCAGTGGCGCGTCCTCCTGATAGTTCCAGATTGAGATAACCGGCACATCGCGTTGTTCCAGCATGTTGAAGGGGACGGTATCATGATCGAAACCGACCAGCGCCACACCGTCAATCCTGCGCTCCAGCAACGAGCGTACAATTGCCGTTTCCAGAGCCAGGTCATATCCGTGGGCAGCAATGAGCATGGTTCGTTCATGCTCCTGAAGCCTTGTCGAAAAAGCCTCGATCATTTCCGAAAAGATGGCATTGTCGATAGTGGGAACAATCAACCCGAATGTACCCGAGAAGCCGTGATGCATGGTTCCCGCCATGCGGTCGCGGATGTAACCCAGGTCCTGCGCGGCCTCCTCAATCCGTTTTCGTGTAACCGGACGAACAACATCAGGGGCATTGTAAAACCGCGAAACGGTAGCCGGGGACACACCTGCACGCTTGGCGACATCCAGAATTCCGGGCGCTCCTTTTCTTGACCGGGCCTGTTTCATGTATTTCCTCCGCCCGTCAGAATAGACGCAAATTTTCAAAATGAAAACGTTTGCATTTTTGTTTTCATGCCTTAGCGTCGGTCAACGTTGCGATTGTTTACTGTTGGGAGGCAGATGAGGCCATGGAGTTTCTGGCCTATTTCGGAGGCGTTTTCGAACCACTATCATTGTTGCTGCTGATTGGAGGAACGGTCGGCGGACTGATTCTCGGTGCCACACCGGGCCTGTCCCCCACCATGGCAGTCGCATTGCTCATTCCATTCACATTCCACCTTTCACCAACCCAGGGGCTGATCCTGCTTGGTGCTGCATATACCTCTACCGTGGCAGGAGGTGCAGTCAGCGCAATCCTGCTGAAAATTCCCGGTGCACCGGCAAACATTGCCACTTCGCTGGACGGTAATGCGATGGCAAAAAATGGTGAGGGAGCACGTGCCCTTCATCTCTCTTTCCTGTCCTCGGGGATTGGCGGCGTAACCGGTGTAATGCTGTTGATCTTCCTCACACCCGTTCTTGCCAGCTGGGCACTTGAGTTCGGCCCGTCGGAACTGTTCTGGATCTCCATACTTGGGGTTACGGTCATTGGATCACTTGATTCAAAATCCTTTGTGAAAGGCCTGCTGTCGGGATGTATCGGCTTGTGGCTTTCGACCATCGGTTACGATGACAACCTGGGTGTTCCAAGATTCATCTTCTCCGACTCGCTGACCGGCGGGATCAACATCATTGCCGCCCTGATTGGCCTTTTTGCCATACCTCAGGTGCTCGACATGTTCTCGAAAGGCAGGCAGTCGCGTGACATCGAGCAGATCGAGGTGCCGAAGCACCCGATCAGCAAGTCTGTGGGCGAATTGCGGCGCTCGGGTCGCGCCCTGTCGATCGGCACGATCATTGGCAGCATCATTGGCCTGATACCAGGAGTTGGCGGGCAGATCGCCGGACTGGTTGCTTATGACCAGTCCCGGAAGTTTTCTTCACAAAGAGAGAAGTTCGGAACAGGTCATGGTGAAGGAGTGATTGCTGCAGAATCTGCAAACAATGCGATGGTTGGGCCATCACTTGTTCCCCTTCTCACCCTTTCAATTCCCGGCAGCCCGACTGCAGCCGTCCTGCTTGGCGGCTTGCTGATACACGGCATTTTCCCGGGATCAGACCTGTTTGAAAAACATCCGGACGTTGCATGGACCTTTATCAACTCCATGCTGATCGGTCAGATCCTGATGGTTATTTTCGGCATCTATACCGCTGCATGGGCGGCACGCATTGCAAGGGCACCCATGCCGATCATGGCCGCAGCCGTGATGGTACTCGCCCTGTTCGGTTCCTATTCGGTTCAGCAATCCATGGGCGATGTATACATCATGCTGTCGCTGGGCATCGGCATGTATTTCCTAGAGAAGTTCGGCTTTTCCGCCGCACCGCTGGTACTGGGCCTTATTCTTGGTCCCATTGCAGAAGCAAACTTCATTCAAGGCTCCCTGATTGCCAATGCACAGAACGGGCCGTTCGAATACTTCATGACCGGCACGCTCAACGTCCTGCTGATCACTCTGGTGGTCGTGTCCATCGCGTACAGTTTCTGGTCCAACATGATCCAGGGACGGACAAGCACCCTTGCAGAGGAGGCTGGCTGATGGATACCTCACGCCTGCAACATACATTCGCGGCTGTTTTCATTTTCGTGATAGCCGTAGTGGTAGCCTGGATAAGCTTTTATCAGGAGCCTGCTGACGCATTTCTGTTCCCCAGACTGATATCGGTCTTCTTTGCCGGGCTGGCCGCCTGGAATCTGGTACGTGCCGTCGCAGGAATGGCCAAGGTTGGGGATGGCATGTCCGCAGATACCTTCCTGAAGATTTTGCCGGGATTGGTGATTGCTTTTGTCTACGTCTTCTTTGCAGCACGCTTCCTCGGGTTCTACCTGAGCTCGTGGGTGACGTTCCTGCTGCTTTATACGCTTTACGACCCTCTTTCGCCTGTGAACGTGCAGGGTTGGGTAAAGCGCATCATCGTGACCACCTGTTTCATGGTTGTCATGTATGGCCTCTTCGCGCTTCTGCTCAAGGTGCAGACGCCAAGGGGCATCTGGTTTTAACCCGCAACGAAATCATGGGAGGAGAAATCATGAGGAACTGGATCAAGGGTTTGACAATGGGTGCCGCAGCGGCAGCCGCCATAGCAACGGCGGCCTGGGCTGCAGATTTTCCCGACAGGCCAATCGGTGTCGCTGTTTCCTACGGGGCTGGCGGAGCAACCGACTTTCAGGCGCGTATTGTCACAATGGTTGCCGGAAACGAGGAATATTTCGGACAACCGATGTATATCGTCAACAAACCGGGCGCTGGTGGCCGCGTTGGCTGGAACTGGTTTGCCAATGAAGCAGATGCAGACGGCTACATGATGTCAGCCTACAATGTGCCCCACTTTATCGCCCAGTCCATCAAGGGCGGTGTCAGCTACTCGGCAGACAGTTTCGAGCCTGTCGCAAACTGGGGTGCTGATCCGGCTGTTATCGTTGTCGGCAACGACAGTGAATTCAACACGATTGGCGACATGGTCGATTTTGCAAAGGAGAACCCCGGCAAGGTCACACTTTCCGGAGCAGGCCTTTTTGTAGGACACCATATTGCTGCCCTGCAGCTTGAAAAGGAAACCGGCGCAAAGTTTGCCTACATCCCGACCAAGGGTGGCGGAGCAGCAGCCATGAAGGCAGTGATTGCCGGTGACGTGATGGGCGGCATCAACAACCTTTCCGATGCATTTCGCGCCCGCGAAGCCGGTAACGTGAAAATTCTTGCAGTTGCCGATCTGGAACGCAATCAGGAGTTCCTTCCCGATGTGCCGACCCTCATGGAGGCGGGCTATGATGTCGACGATGCCTCTGTGAATTTCCGCGGCCTCATGGTCAAGAAAGGTACCCCGCAGGAAGTAATCGACAAACTCGCTGCAAAGGCTCCCGAGATGTTTGCCAACGATCGTGTAACCAAACGAATGAAGGCAGGCGGCTCTCCTGTACGCATCATGAGCCGTGAAGAGGTTCAGGCCATGTGGAAGAAGCGGCAGGAATCCCTCAAGGAACTGCTTGCCGGTCTTTGATTATCATGAAAGCAATTCCGGACAGGCCGAAATCCGCCTGTCCGGAGAACAAGGAAAACGAGAAAATGTCAGTAGCACCTGTCCCGCTTGAAGATGAAGAAGCCCTTGTGGATGAACTTGTGGCACGCGCGCGTGCCGCTCAGCAAAAGTTTGAGACAGGAGCCGACCAGGCACGCTACGACAATGCTGCACTTGCGGCAGCCTGGGCACTGATGGAGCCCGCGCGAAACAAAGAACTTGCCACGATGGCTGTCGAAACAACCGGCCTTGGCAATATAGAAGACAAGATTATCAAGAACCATCGCAAGACGCTTGGTGTCCTGCGTGATATCCGGGATTCAAAAACCCACGGAATAATCAGTGATGATCCGGCAACCGGCATCACACAAATAGCCCGCCCGGTAGGCGTCGTGGGGGCCGTTGTCCCCTCCACCAACCCGGTCGCCACGCCAACAAACAACGTGGTCAATGCGCTTAAATGCGGCAATGCCATCATTCTTTCCCCTTCACCAAAGGGAGTGGCGGTGTGTGAAAAACTGCTTAGCTACATCCATGCCGAGTTTGACCGGATTGGCCTTGACCATGACCTTGTACAGATGATCCCGGCACCCGTTTCCAAGATCAAGGCACAACGCCTCATGGAAGCAGTTGACCTTCTGGTTGTCACAGGCAGCCAGAACAATGTTCACCGTGCCTATTCTTCCGGAACACCGGCCATAGGCGTTGGTGCAGGCAATGTAACCGTGATCATTGACGAAACTGCAAACCTGTCCGATGCGGCCGCAAAAATCACCGCATCCAAGACCTTTGACAATGCCACGTCCTGTTCTGCGGAAAACGCCCTGGTAGTGGTTGATGCGGTTTATGATGAATTTGTCCGCGAGTTGCACAAGGCTGGCGGGCGACTACTCGATTCCGGCAATGGTGAAAAACTCAAACAGGCCCTGTTTCAGAACGGCCATCTCAACCGGCACATTATCGCACGGGATGTTGATCAGGTAATTGACGTTGCAGAACTTGAGGTAGAGGATGCAGAAAGCGCCCGCTTTCTGCTTATCGAAGGTCAGGGCATAGGCCCGGACTTTCCCGAGTCCGGAGAAAAGCTCTCACTTGTCACCACAATTTACCGGGCTGGCGACTTTGCAGAAGCCAAACAGACAGCCGGGCGAATTCTCTCTCACCAGGGCGCAGGTCACTCCATCGGAATTCATACCAATGACGATGAACGTGCGCTGATGCTTGGCCGGGAAATTCCGACTTGCCGCGTCATTGTCAACCAGGCTCACACCTTTGCAACCGGTGGCTCTTTTGACAATGGAATGCCTTTCTCCCTTTCAATGGGTTGTGGCAGCTGGGGAGGCAATTCGATCGATGAAAATTTCAATCACCAGCATCTCATGAACATCACGAAGGTTATCCGAACAATCCCTGTGAACGAACCGAGTGTTGAAAGCATTTTTGACGATTACTGGAAAGTCAGCAACCAATGAACCACATGCCGAACGAACGGGCCGACATTACAGGCCTGTCCGTCACATCCCTGATGGACATGCGTGCAGAGCTGACACCTGCAAAACCTTTCCTGATCAATCCCGAAGCCGGCGAGGAAATTTCCTATTCCGATTGTCTTGACCGCATCCAGGCCATTGCCGGGCTTGTCCGTTCTCACGGACTGAAACCAGGCGACACAGTAGGCTATGCAATGTCCAACAGTACGGATGCTGCACTCGCGATCCTCGGCATCATGTATGGGGGATTTCTGGCAACAGCCATCAATCTGGTGGCGGGCAAGGACACAATTTCATATGTGCTCGACCATTCGCAAACCCGCCTGGTTTTTGCCGACAAACAAGGAGCCGGGATACTGTCCGCTGTGGAAATGGATGATCAGGTCATTGTCCTTGATCCATCAGACATGGCTTCGGTCAGCGGACAGGAAAATGCAGAAAACGCCGAGCCGGTAGAAGCCGGTACTGACGGACTCCTGATGTACACATCCGGCACCACCGGCAGGCCAAAAGGTGTGATGCTCAGTCACCAGAGCCTTCTGGCTGGCGGAAAAAACGCGGCTGAAGCCCATCAGCTTTCCGGGAATGACCGAGCGATGTGTGTCTTGCCGCTTTATCATATCAACGGGCTGTGTGTAACAATCATGGGACCTCTGGTTTCTGGGGGAAGCGTGGTTATTCCGGGTCGTTTCTCCGTTTCAACATTCTGGCAAACGATTGCAGCACAGGCCTGTAGCTGGTTCTCGGTTGTTCCGACACAGATTTCCTATCTCCTGCATGACATGGACAACGGCAAACCTGTTGCAGCCGGTTGCAAACACTTGCGCTTCGGCCGGTCAGCCTCTGCACCGCTTTCTCCCGATGTTCACGAGGCCTTCGAAAATGCTTTCGGCATACCCGTGATCGAGACCATGGGACTGACCGAAACTGCTGCCCAGATACTGTCAAACCCGATGCCGCCGGGGACACGCAAGATCGGGTCTCCCGGCATTGCCTATGGAAATGAAGTCATGATTGCCGATACAGCCCAGCGCGAGATGATCCGGGGAACAGAAGGCGAAGTGCTTGTACGCGGCCCAAACGTGATGCGGGGTTATCTCAACAACCCCGATGCAACCGCAGAAGCCCTGACCAGTGATGGCTGGCTGCGAACGGGCGATCTAGGCAGGATGGATGAGCAAGGCTATGTCTATATCACTGGCAGGCTGAAAGAACTGATCATAAAGGGTGGCGAGAACATTGCCCCGCGCGAAATTGACGATGCACTCTACAGCCATTCCGATGTGGTTGAAGCTGCCGCTTTTGCCTGTCCTTGCAGAAATTACGGCCAACGCATTGAAGCCGGTGTTGCCTTGCGGGAAGGTTCCATCGTCACCGAACAGCAATTGCTGGACCTGTGCATCGACAAGTTGGGGAAGTTCAAGGCACCGGATCACATCCATTTCCTGCCAGAACTGCCAAAGGGGCCTTCAGGCAAAATCCAGCGCATCAAGCTTGCTGAAATCCTGGACAACAATTAGGCTCTGACTCCTCTCAACCGCAGTTGGAGCCTGCCCTGTCCATTACCCTGTTAAAAACCCTGATCGCGATTTCGGAAACGGGCAGTTTCAAGGCTGCAGCGGACAAGGTGTTCATTTCCCAGGCCGCTGTCGGCCAGCAGATGAAACGGCTTGAAGACCAGTTGCAGATTTCCCTGTTTGACCGCAGCCAGAAAACCCCTCGTCTCAACGCACTTGGCAAGGCCCTCGTCCCGAAAGCCCGCGACATCGTCTATCAGTACCAGACCATGCTGGATGATGTAGCCGGCGCATCAAGCATGATGGGCGAACTCACACTGGGAGCTATTCCCACCATGATCCGCGGCCTGATACCGCGATCCATCAAGCAACTGGTTCAAACCTATCCGCAGGTACATATCCGTGTGGTGCCCGGTCTTTCTTCGGACCTTTGCGAACAGGTCGAGCGCGGAGCACTTGATGCGGCAGTGATCGCGAAACAACCCGTACTCGGCAACAATCTTGTCTGGCACCCGTTTGCAGAAGAGGAAATGGTGCTGCTGACTGCACCGGAAATTGAATCCGGCGATGTTCGCAAGTTGCTTGCGGAAATGCCCTACATACACCTGACAGCACGTGCTGCCGTTGCCCAACTCGCGGATGAATGGCTGAAACGCAACAACATCATGCTGCACGCAGCCATGGAAATGGAATCACTGGATACCCTTTGCAGCATGGTCGCTCACAATCTCGGGGTGTCGATTGTTCCGAACCTGTGTGTACCCGACCCGGTATTCGAACAATTGCGCAAGATCCCGCTCGACAGGAACACCAGTCCGCGCAAGCTTGGTCTGCTTACCCGTATTGACGGCAGCAAACTCCATCTGACAGAACGCTTGCTGGAGGAAATGAAACTGACCGTTGCCACATGCAACCGGCACCAATCGCCTTAAGCAGAGCTTTATCAATCATTAAGAAACTTTGTCTTGCGTAAAGATATGATTTAATTCTAACTGCCATCGCAGACATCCTAATCCGGGAGTTTCCAGCGTGTCCGTAAATCAGAAAATCGTCGACAGCCTTGTCAAAAACAAGGTGGAGTTCGTCACTACCGTACCCTGCAAACAGCTTGCAGGCGTCATTGACCTTGTAGAAAAGAGCGATGACATCCTGCATGTTCCTTCAAACAAGGAAGATGAAGGCATGGGCTTGTGTGCCGGTGCCTATATGGGAGGCAAGCGGCCTGCCATCATCATGCAGAACACAGCAATAGGCGTTACCATCAATACGCTTGCCACACTCATCCAGTATTACACCATCCCACTACCGATGATCATCAGTTACCGTGGCGAACTTGGTGAGCGTGTTGCCTGCCAGGTAGAAATGGCCGTTCACACAAAAGCATTACTCAATCAGCTCAACATCCAGACTTACCACTTCCATACTCCGGATGATGTGGATGAACTCGACACAATTCTCAACCACACATACATGAGCCGCAAACCGACTGCGATCCTGACGGATTCGAATTTCTGGGGAGGATACTGACATGATTAGAAGTGAGGTTCTCAAAAACCTGATCCCGCTCATCACTGACGAGCTTGTTGTGTCAAACATCGGGCTTCCCAGTCAGGAACTCCACATGATGGATGACCAGCCGTCAAACTTCTACATGCTCGGAACAATGGGGCTTTCTTCATCAATCGGCCTTGGCCTTGCCTTGTCGCAAAAGGCAAAGGTCATCTCGATCGACGGAGACGGTTCGGTTCTGACCAATCTGGGTACCCTGCCGACAATCGGCAACAACCCTGCAAAGAATTTCATCCTGTTTATCGTTGACAACGGATCTTACGGGTCGACCGGTGACCAGCCCACATATGCCGGCAAGAAAACTTCCCTGACCGAAGTTGCCCGTGCATGCGGTTGCGAAAATGTTGTCGAATGTCAGGCAGAAGAAGCCGTGGACGTGATGAAAGCCGCCCTTGCTGCCGACGAGATGACAATTATCGTGTGCAAATGCGAAAGCGGCAATATCCAGGTACCGGTCATCGAACTTGATGCTCCGGTTATCCGCCACCGCTTCATGGAAGAAGTTGCCAAGCGCAACGCATGATCATGAAATAAATCCGGAGGGTTGGACCCTCCGGCCAGATTTCAGGCATTCCTCTGAAATTCATGGATGATGCAGTCTGCTGTCGCCTCGTTGCAGGCAAACGGCAGATTGTAGACGATTGCCAACCGTGTCAGTGCCTTCACATCCACATCATGCGGCATGGGTGACAGGGAATCGATAAAGAAAATCAGGCCGTCCAGCCTGCCCTCGCAAATCATTGCGCCAATCTGCTGGTCCCCGCCCAAGGGACCGCTCTTGCAAGCTGTAATATCAAGCGCCGGGATAGCTTCCTTGAGACGCTCGCCGGTAGTTCCGGTAGCAATGATCCTTGTCTCGAGCAGAAAATCCCTGTGATTGCTTGCCCATTCCACCAGTTTCGGTTTGCATGCATCATGTGCAACCAGTGCCAGTTTGAGTTTGCTCATGAATTCCTGCCTCTCGGTTCAATGCTGTCTGCCTGCTAACCAGCCTGCCTTTCATGACAGCCGGTTCCGAACGCATGTTAACCTGTTCTACAGGCATGCACGAACCTCATTGTATGATAGCTGTGCAAAAACCCATGGAAGCAGCGTTCACCCGTCAGGCTGACGAAACACTGGCTTCCATCTCCAGTCTCTCGATGAGGGATGGCAATTCAGCCACGGTATCGATCAGGTGGTCGGCGCCCGCTTCCTTTAATCGCGCCCCTGCCAGCTTGCGGACTTCGTCCAGTTCAGCTTCATCCATTTCGGCAATTTCTTTCGGGTGTTTGCCCGCATAGTTGCCGGAAAGCATCACCCCGACAGTCAGACATCCGGCCGAAACGCCTTCTCCGATACCCGGCTCTGTATCATCAACCTTGATCACACTGGCAGGATCATCAATCCCGAGATCGGAGAAGCATTTGATCATCGCATCTGCGGCAGGGCGACCATTCTTTACCTCATCACTGCAAACCAGATTGTCGGGCTCATATCCCTGATCGGCGGCAACCGGCAAAACATGTTCCATGATCGAGCGGGTATATCCCGTCGTGGAACCGACTTTCATTCCCCTCTTGCGCAACCATTCAACAGTGTCACGGGCACCGGGAACAAGACCTGCATGACGGCCGGCAACCTTTTCATTGAGGGGAACGAAAATGTCATAGATACGGTCAATCGCCGCATCATCGGGCAAATGTCCATAGGTTTCTTTGTAACGCCTTGAGACATCCGGCATGTTCAGGATGGCAGCGATATGGTCACGTTTGGCCATGCCCATGGGTTCGCGTGCCTGTTCAACGCTGATCTCCATACCAAACTCTGCGAACACCTCCACAAACGCGCCCATCGGAGCAAATGATCCGAAGTCAACCATGGTCCCCGCCCAGTCAAATATTGCTGCCTTGTATTTCATGCTTCCTGCTCCGAATTCTTCCAGAAAATCATCTGGATGCATCCTCAATGTAACAGCATGAAGACAGTCATGGCTTCAGCACACTTGTAATGGGTACCTCCGGCTTCTCCACAGGTGTCACCAAACCGTCATTCAATATTTCAAGAACTGTCATACAAGCCATTTATGCAGGGTCCTGACGATTTGAAAAAGCGGTGGGAAGCTCAATCATGAAGGCTGTGACGGTCAAAAACCTGTCGAAGACCTTTGGCGCAAAAAATCGCGCCCTGGACAATGTTTCCGTAGACGTGGAAGACGGCGAAATGGTTGCCCTGATTGGCGCTTCCGGATCGGGCAAGTCAACACTTCTCAGGCACATAGCAGGACTTGTGGAATCCGACCGCAATGCTGGGTCATCCGTGGTGATTTTCGGAGACACGATGCAGCGTGGTGGTCGCATCACGGCAAATGCAAGAAAATTGCGTTCACGGGTCGGTGTCGTATTCCAGCAATTCAACCTTGTAAGCCGCCTCAAGGTACTCACCAATGTATTGCTCGGCAATCTTGGCACCATGCCCCGCTGGAAAGGGACGCTTGGCCTGTTCAGCAAAGACCAGAAACAGACCGCAATGGAAGCTCTGGAGCGGGTGGGCATTGCTCCCCAGGCACTGCAACGCGGCTCCACGCTATCCGGTGGACAGCAACAGCGGGCAGCGATTGCAAGAACGCTTGTACAAGGTGCCAAACTCCTTATCGCTGACGAACCGATCGCGTCCCTTGACCCCTCTTCAGCGCGCAAGGTCATGAACATACTTCGTGAACTCAACCAGAAAGACCGGATTACAGTCCTCGTATCGCTTCATCAGGTTGAATATGCGCTGAATTATTGCCCGAGAACAATTGCGTTGAGAAATGGCGAGGTTGTCTATGACGGCCCTTCGGAACGTCTGACCCCCGAGTTTCTCGGCGAGCTTTATGGAGCGGAAAGCGAGGAGCTTTTCCTTCCCGGAATGCAGGCTGGCAACAAGCCAACAGTTACAAAACCCAAATCGCCAGCTCTCAAGCCTGCTCTGGCGTAAACCAAAACGAATTTGCAACGTTCGAAAACAGGAGAATTCAATGTTCAAGCAAAGCCTGATGGCTGCCGTATTGGCTGCCGGTTCACTGTCGGCAACCATTGCCTACGCAGATGAAGTCAAGGAAATCAATTTCGGCATCATTTCAACCGAATCCAGCTCCAACCTGAAAAGCACATGGCAGCCTTTCCTCGATGCCATGCAGGAGGAAACCGGCATCAAGATCAATGCATTCTTCGCCCCGGATTATGCCGGCGTGATTGAAGGCATGCGCTTTGACAAGGTTCAGGTCGCATGGTTCGGCAACAAGTCAGCTATGGAAGCTGTTGACCGTGCCGATGGCGAGATCTTCGCCCAGACAGTCGATGGTGACGGAAATCCCGGTTACTGGTCACTTCTGGTCACCCACAAGGACAGCCCGCTGACATCAGTCGACGATGTTCTCAAGTGTGACGGTTCTCTCAATTTCGGCATTGGTGACCCGAACTCCACTTCCGGTTTTCTGGTTCCGACCACATACATTTTCGCACGCAACAATGTGAACCCTTCCGAGTGCTTCAAAACGGTTCGCAACGCAAACCACCAGTCGAACGCCATGTCCGCCGCCAACAAACTGGTTGATGTTGCCACCAACAACACAGAGAACATGCGACGCCTCGAAATCACTGATCCGGAAGCACACGGCAAGCTCAAGGTAATCTGGAAATCGCCACTCATCCCGTCTGACCCGATCGTGTGGCGTGAAGACCTTGGTGATGAGGCAAAAGCAAAAATCTACAAGTTCTTCATGACTTATGGCCGCAATGGCACACCGGAAGAAATTGCAGAAGCACGCAGCGTTCTCGGTGAACTCCAGTGGGCACCGTTCCGTCCTTCATCCGATGCCCAGCTCTATCCGATCCGCATCCTGTCCTACAACAAGGACATGCTGAAGGTTCGCAGCGACGAGAAGCTTAGCGAAGAAGAGAAAAAGGCGAAACTGGCCGAACTTCAGCAGAAGGTCGACGAGATAAGCAAGCTGGCGGACGAAGTCCCAAGCCTATAATCCCGCAGCCTGCTTAGACCCGGACCCGTCGGCTTCCCCCTCTCTGCTGACGGGTCCTTTATTTACGGACAGTTTCACCATGAAAATCGACATTCCAGGACTGAACAGCAAACCGGTTGCAATTCCCAGGGAACCTCTGGCAACCCGCTCGGCAAGCTGGCTGACAATGGGCGTTATCGCCATTCTGCTGGCCTGGAGTTGGAACCCGGTCGAAATGCATCGCTGGGTGAACCTGTTTACAGATGCCGGCAACATGGCACAGTTTGCCAGCGGCTTCCTTTCACCCAATTTCCGGGATTGGGATATTTACTTTGCCGACATGGTGGTAACCATCCAGATTGCCATCTGGGGAACATTTCTTGCAATCGTCGTCGGCATACCGTTCGCCATCCTGTCCTCATCCAACATTTGTCCTTTCTGGGTCGTACAACCCATCCGCCGCATCATGGATGCCTGTCGTGCAATCAATGAAATTGTCTTCGCCCTTCTCTTTGTTGTCGCCGTTGGTCTTGGTCCCTTTGCCGGTGTAATGGCACTGTTCGTTCACAATCTCGGTGTGATCGCCAAACTGTTTTCAGAGTCGGTTGAGGCCATTGATCCAAGACCGGTTGAAGGTATTCGGGCAACCGGCGCAAGCAAACTCCAGGAGATCATCTTTGGCGTAGTGCCACAGGTCACTCCACACTGGATCTCTTTCGGCTTGTACAGGTTTGAAACCAATGTCCGCTCTGCCACTGTTCTGGGGATTGTAGGCGGCGGCGGCATAGGCCAGTCCCTATGGGAAAACATACGCAGTTTCGCATATGCAGAAACCGCAGCGATCATGATCATAATCGTTGTATCGATCAGCCTGATTGATATTCTCTCCCAGCAATTGCGCAAATGGGCTATCTGATTTAGCCCTGCCACATGGAATCTTCGCCATTACGGAACGGCAAGCTTGTCAAAGACCTATCAACGCTACGCTGTGTATTTTGAACCACCTCCCGGCTCACCACTTGCCCGTTTCGGCCAGGAGTGGTTCGGCATGGATGCAGCAGCCGGTTGGACGGGCAAGGCTCCGACGCCCTATGTTGAAACACCCAGAAAATACGGCTTTCATGCAACCTTGAAAGCGCCGATGCGACTTCGCGAAGACTGCATCTTCACAGATTTCAACAACAGTGTTCAGGCCCTTTCAGAAAAACTGAAACCTGTCCCGTTAGGCATATTGAAGCCACGCAGGATTGGCCGGTTTCTGGCACTGACTGTTGAACCGGAATTGCACGACGACATATCGAAAACCGCCTGGTCCTGTGTCCGTGAACTGGACAGGTTTCGTGCGCCCCTGACGCAGGTTGAACGTGACAAACGCGGCATGCTTGCCCCGGAATTGATGCAGAACATGGAAGCATGGGGCTATCCCTATGTTGGGGATGCTTTCCGCTTCCACATGACCCTGACTTCACAATTGGCGGACAGCCAGCTTGAAGATGCACTTGGAGCAATAACCGGTCTTCTGCCTTGCGAGCCGGTGATGCTTGATGCAATTTCAGTTTACGCAGACCCGGGAGGTGTCAGGCCCTTCGAACGTGTTGAACGGCATGTGTTGAAAGCCTGACAACCGCATCAACAAAACTCTCGACAGCCTCGTCCAGTGTCCCTTCATTCTTGATCTGGGTAACATGGGCATTGGCTGCCCAACCCGGGCTTATCTCCCGCAACTGGCGCACCATGATCTCTGCTTCAGATTCCCGTCCCCGGGCCATTAGCCGGTCTCGAATGATTTCCCGTGAAGCTGTAATCTCGATGACTTCCACCCGATTGAAGCGGACAATCGTCTCTTCGACCATTCGGCGCGAGATATTTGCAACGACGTGTATATTCTGGCGCAGCTTGTCATACACATCATCCGGCAATGCATAATGCAATTCATGCGCTGACCACCAAAGGCTGAACTTGTCATCACGAACCGCCTGTACGAAGTCCGCGTTGGAGATGCTGTGATGATCTTCACCGCCCATGTCGGCCGGCCGTGTAATGAGGCGTGTCGGAAAGTAAAAGCTGCCTTCTATCTCAAGGCGTGCCCTGGCACCCTCAAGAATTGAGTCCTTGCCAACGCCGCTGGCGCCAACCACTGCAAAAAAGATGCCTGCCATAGCCTCGTCTCCCGGGCTGTCAGTTTCTGTTTCCGCGTTGCACATCAAGACTTTGCTCCACATATCCCATGAAATGGGCAACCGGCCTGGTCTCCATGTCCGGATCCTTGGCCAAATCGTCCCAGATGCGCAGCCTCAATGCCTCCATGTAAAACCTGTTCTTTTCAAAAACGGCAATTTCAGCCTCGTTCATCGGCCCGCCCTGAAGTTCCAGGCTGTGAACGGATGCAGGTGACAATTTCGCCAGATATCCGCTATCGGTTGCACAAAGATATCGTTTTGCATCAACGTGAAGCCGAACCGGCTGCGTGACCGCTTCAGGAAACCAGTCTTCCAGAAATGCTTCGCCCATGTCTTCATGAACCATGTCTTCATCCGGCTGAAGCTCATTCCTGAACTCCGGATCAAGCAGATGCCCGATATCATGCAGCAAGCTGGCTGCCACAAGCTCCGGCGATGCATTTTCAGCCTCAGCAAGCTGGGCGCATTGCAAGGCGTGTTGGGTCTGGGTTACCGCTTCACCACCATACAGGTCACTACCGTTTTCATTGAGCATCCGTTCGATGCAATCCAGAATTTCTCTCATGACAATCAGGCGATACGCCTTCCCTCGCGCCAAACCTCGACAACATGCGGACAATCCTCATCGACCCTGAACCGGACGAGATCTGCACGTTTGCCAATCGCAATCTCACCCCTGTCATCAAGTCCTACCTTCCAGGCAGGATTACGGGTGACTGTTGCAATTGCCTGCGGCAGGGTGATGGACTCGCATTCGCTGGCAAGGACTGTCGCGCCGTACAACAATGAAAACGGCACGTAATCACTGGACAGGATATCCAGCACGCCCGCGCTTGCCAGTTCCCTTGCTGAAACATTACCGGAGTGGGATTTTCCACGCACCACATTAGGAGCACCCATGAGAACGGCTAGCCCGTTGTCATGGCTTGCTTCTGCAGCTTCCACCGTCGTTGGAAATTCAGCCACGACGATATCATTATCAATCGCCTCTTCCACATGCGCACGCGTCGCATCGTCATGACTGGCCAGGGGAATGTTGCGATCATGTGCAAGCCTGACCACCGCTTCACGATTGGGCGCAGAATTGCGTTCCTGCGCTGCCAGCCGCGTGCTCATGAACGCTTTCATTTCCTCGTCGCCGAGACCGTACTTGCCCTGGTAGTACACACAATAGGCATCAATCGACACAAACTGGCGCTGCCCAGGGGTATGGTCCATCACGGAAATAAGTCCGGTCAGCGGGTTTGAAGCCAGATCAGGGAGTGTATCCATCAGCTTGTCGCCGGATACCTCGCAGCGCCAGTGCAGATAATGATCTGCCTTGAGAGATGCGCTTTCAGTCAATTGCCTGATCGCACCTGCGCTTTCCCGAACAGTATCCTCTGCACGTGCCCCTGCATCAAGGTGCCCTACAGATATCGCATCATAGACAGTGGTTATTCCCGCTGCAGTGATCTCCCGGTCGTGATTCAGCACAGCCGCCTTTACGGGCCAGTAGGATTTTGGCCGTGGCATAAGATGACGTTCCAGATTGTCCGTGTGCAGTTCAATCATGCCCGGCATCAGGTAGTCACCGTCCATGTCGAGTGCTGAAGACAGGGCCGTCGCTCCCGTAGCGATATCGGCAATCTTGCCATCAGCAATCCTGATACTGCCATGAACAACTTCATCGGCCAGAATTATCCGGGCATTCGAGTAAACCTGGTCAGGCATGTTCAGGCTCCCTGATTTGCTCCATTGTCACCTCCCTGGCGCCGATTTCGGCACGGTCGGCAGGGTCATGAAAAATTCCCAGAACGGCGGTTCCCTGATCGGCAAGATCGCGGAGCATAGACAAAACGGTCTGCCGGTTTTGAGGATCAAGGGAAGCAGTCGGCTCATCAAACAGCATCAGTGATTTCGGACTCGACATTGCCCTTGCAATATTCACCCTTTGTTGCTCACCGCCGGAAAATGTCAGGGGCGAAAGCTCATGCAAGGCGGCAGGAATTCTGAGACGCTCAAGCAGAGAAACCGCATCCATCCGCGCTTTTTCCGGACCGGCACCCAACTCTATCGCACCATTGGAGACAATATCGAGCGTTGAAACCCGGGGAATGACGCGAAGAAATTGCGAGACATAACCGATTGAACGCTTGCGCATGTCAACAATCTCCCGCGGATTTGCAGCGGTGAGATCAATTTCGCGCCCGTTGTGGGCAATGATGATCTCTCCACCATCCACCCTGTAGGTGCCATAAACCGCCTTCAACAGAGAGCTTTTGCCTGCTCCCGACGGACCGCAAAGTGCTACGATTTCGCCAGGCTTCACATCAAGATCAACACCCTGAAGTACATCCAGAACAGCGCCGTTCTGGGTATGCAAAACAAATTGTTTCCTGAGTTGCCGGATACGCAGTGCCACTGTCATGTTCTCACCTCACACCTGCAAAACCGATGATACAAGCAACTGGCTGTATGGAGCCTGCGGATCTTCAAGTATCTGGTCTGTCAGTCCCTGTTCAATGACTTCACCCTTGCGCATGACCATCATCCTGGTGGAGAGAAGGCGCGCGACAGCCAGATCATGCGTGACAATAATGGCAGAAAGACCGAGATCTCGTACCAGACCCCGAACCAGATCAAGCAAACGGGCCTGAACTGACACGTCCAACCCTCCTGTAGGCTCGTCCATGAAAACAAGCTTCGGACGGGTCACCAGATTCCGGGCAATCTGCAATCGCTGTTGCATGCCCCCGGAAAACGTGCGCGGAAGGTCATCTATCCGTGAAGCATCAATCTCCACCGCTTCCAGCCATTTGAGGGCTTCTGCCCGGATGTTGGCATAGTGGCGCCACTGGTTGGCCATCAACCGCTCACCGATATTCGCACCTGCTGAAACATTCATCCGCAATCCGTCACGCGGATGCTGATGAACAAAGGCCCATTCGGTACGCTGCAATTGCCTCAATGCCGGTTCCGGAAGCTTGTCGACCTCCACCAGTTCTCCGTCTCCGGCATATGAGATGGATCCGCTATCCGGCTCGATTAGTCCTGCAATCGACCGCAGCAGGGTAGTTTTTCCGGAACCGGATTCGCCGACAATTCCCAGAATTTCACCGGGCCAGAGTTCGAAAGAAATATCGTCACAAGCAACCGTTGAACCGAATTGCTTGTTGATATTGTCCACTTTCAACAGTGGTTTGGAAAGATCCGCACTCATTCGGCAGCCTCACTTTCGGCCTGTCTTTTTGAACAGTAATCCGTATCCGAGCAGACAAACATCCGGCCACCGGCATCATCCGTGATCACTTCATCAAGGAACGTGTCCCTTGCGCCACAGAGTTCACAGGGCGCATCCCATTGCTGGACTTCGAACGGGTGGTCCTCAAAATCGAGACTTACCACACGAGTATAGGGTGGCACCGCATATATGCGCTTTTCACGCCCCGCGCCAAACAGTTGCAATGCAGGACAATCATTCATTTTGGGATTGTCGAACTTCGGAGTGGGTGAAGGATCCATCACATAACGCCCTTCAACACTCACCGGGTACGCATAGGTGGTGGCTATGTGCCCGTGCTGGGAAATATCCTCATACAGTTTTACATGCATCAACCCGTAATCTTCATAGGCATGCATTTTGCGGGTTTCCGTTTCGCGCGGTTCCAAAAACCGCAGCGGCTCAGGTATCGGAACCTGGTAAACCAGTATCTGGTCTTCACGCAGCGGTGTTTCCGGTATGCGGTGGCGCGTCTGGATGACGCTCGCATCCTCGGTCACCTCGGTAGTCCGCACCTCTGCTGTCTTCTTGAAGAATTTTCGAATGGAAACCGCATTGGTTGTGTCATCCGCACCCTGGTCGATAACCTTCAGGACATCATCGGCTGTGAGAATGGAGGCGGTAACCTGCACACCACCGGTTCCCCAGCCATATGGCATTGGCATCTCACGGCTCGCAAATGGCACCTGATAACCCGGTATCGCAATCGCCTTCAGCAAGGCGCGCCGGATCATTTTCTTGGTTTGCTCATTGAGGTAGGCAAAATTGTAACGGGTCATTCCGCAGCCTCCCTCAACGCCTCTGCCTGTTCCTTGCGCATGCGGCGGACAAGCTCGAGTTCAGACTGGAAGTCGACATAATGGGGCAGTTTGAGATGCTCCACAAAACCGGTTGCCTGCACATTATCGCAATGTGAAAGAACAAACTCCTCATCCTGTGCGGGAGCAATCTCGTCTTCTCCAAGTTCTTTCGCCCTCAAAGCCCTGTCCACCTGTGCCATCGACATCGCCTTGCGCTCACAATGCCCGAAAGTAAGCCCGTAGCCTCGCGTAAATTGCGGCGGCGCCTTTTTCGAGCCCTTGAACTGGTTGACCATCTCGCATTCGGTCACCTCGATTTCACCAAGAACTATGGGAAAGCCGAGTTCCTCGGGAACAAACTCTACCTCGACAGTGCCAAGCCTGATTTCCCCGGCAAACGGATGGTTGCGCGCAAAGCCGCGCTGGGTTGAATAACCGAGTGCCAACAGAAATCCTTCATCACCGCGCGCAAGGTTTTGCAGGCGGAGGTCTCTGTCGGCAGGAAAGGAAAGCGGCTCACGCGTCAGGTCGTCAGGCTCATCGTCCTGACCGCCGGAAGAAGGTGCCTCCATCAACCCTTCTTCAGAAAGCAGGCCGAGCACATGAGGAGCAGGCTGGTCATCTGCATCGCCAAGCGCAGCCGGCTCCGGCAGGTTGCCGTCTTCCAGTCCGGGCTCGAGGAGCCGGTGTGTATAATCGAATGTAGGGCCAAGTATCTGGCCACCCGGAAGATCCTTGTAAGTCGCGGATATCCGACGTGATATCTCCATGCTTCCGGTGTCAATCGGCTGACTGTATCCAAAGCGCGGCAGCGTTGTGCGGCTTGCCCTTACAAGAAAAATTGCCTCAATCAGGTCACCGCGCGCCTGCTTGATGGCAAGCGCCGCCAAGGAGCGGTCGTAAAGAGACCCTTCTGTCATGACACGGTCAACGGCGAGGGTCAGTTGTTCGGATATCTGCTCGGTCGTGACTTCCGCAACCTGCTGGTCACCACGCCGCTTCTCGGCAAGCAGCCTGTGGGCGTTGTCAATTGCCTGCTCGCCCCCTTTGACAGCAACATACATTACGCAATCTCCATCAGTTTGACGGTTCGGGGCAAGGCAACAATCGCATCATCGGAAACCAGGATTGCATCAACACCGAGCGGAAACCGGGATGCATTGCCCGGCCACCATTTCCAGAAATGCGCATCAATTCCGGAAACCTGGAGGTAGTGCACATTCCGGATTCCGGGTCCGCTCAACGCAAGCCCCTTGTCCGGCTGACTATCAAAACCATCCACTTCAATAACAAGCGTAGTGGAACGGTCCGGATATGCAGGTGTTCCGACCGAAAAAGCTGAAAGCATGTCGGCATCAGGCACTCCGGAAAGAAATGCGAACATGGCCTTTGAAGGGTCATCAACCAAGGAAGACCCACAATGAAAACGGAAGAACTCCTCGACCGGCTCTTCGCCAAGTGAGGTATCAAGCAGAACCGGCGTCTCGTGATCACAGAGGGTGAGTGCGACCATCTGCGAACCTGCGCTCATCTTTCCGACAGGCTGTTTTTGCAATCCAAGTCTCACAATGTTTCCCGGACGGGCCATCGCGTCCATGATCAAGCGAAAGTTCCGGGCAGATGCCAGGGCCTCTTGGTCAAACCCCGCTGTTGAGGCCGATATCCCTGTCTGGTTGATGATTGTCTGCATGATTATTCATCCTCTCCGCGAACCAGCGTGAAGAAGTCGACCTTGGTAGCAGCAACTTTCTTGCGATGGAGATTGAGCTTCGCTTCATGCTGCTCCGCCAAGGGCATTATGATGCTGGTCATCAGCCCTTCACGGTTCTCATCCTGCTGAAGGGCGGCATCCACCTCTGCAGCCAGACGCGCATGTTTGTGGTCACGGCCAAGTATGTAGGCATGGCCTGTTTTTCCACTGTCCGAACGCACGGAACAGCGGGTAACTGTTGCCTCACCGGTATTGAACGGCTTGCCCGTGCCCCCCATCCTGCCGCGAACCATGACCAGTCCGGTCTCGGGCTTGCGAAGCAGTTCGTAGGAAGGCTTGTCGCTGACCGCCCCCCAAAGCATTGCGAGTTCTTCGCACGCCGCCTTGGAAAGTACCGCCATCCATGCCTGTCTCTGGCTGATATTGTCCTTATGAATCATGTCGTTCTCCTGCGAGGTTATTGCAGGAATTACATGACAATCATGCGACACTCTTGGCTGATTCCACTAGCTGTTCTGCACGCCCTCAAAAACGCACAGATGCTGGCAGTTATTGTGTCTTATTCACCAAGGTCCAGATCGCTCGTTTTGCTGTCCGGCGTCAATTCCTGCTCGGCATCATCTTCCGGCTGGCGTGTAAACCCTTCGACCGGAGCTGTTTCCTTGAAATCCCTCGTGATCTCGACAGGACTGGCCACATAGCAGGAGACAAGTTCGGCAAGGGATCTCAACGCATGCACATGAATGCGTTCATAACCGTGCGATGAATCGACACCAAACGTGATCAGTGCCGTCCGCACATCCGCCCCTGCTTCCAGCGCACTGGCAGAATCCGAACGGTAATACCGGAACACGTCTTTCTGGTAATGAATATCATTGTCGCGACAAAGTTCGACGAGCTTCTTGTTGAGGTGGTAATCAAAAGGCCCGGTCTGGTCAGCCATCGAGATGGTTACACCAAACTCGTCAGAATTCTGGCCCGGAGCAGTCGTCCCGTTGTCTATGGCCAGCATGGCAGCGATATCCGGCACAAGTATCGACGAAGCGCCCACACCCACTTCTTCAGCAATCGTGAAGAGGAAATGGATGTCGACAGGAGTTTCCACGCCCGCTTCCTGCATTGCCTTGAGTGCGGCCAGCATCACGGCAACCCCGGCCTTGTTGTCGAGGTGGCGGGAAACAATATACCCGTTTTCTATGAATTCCGGCTGCGGATGAATGGCAACAATGTCCCCGACATCAATCTCCAGACCGTGGAGGTCGTCGATGTTTCTGGAAAGGGCATCAATGCGCAATTCGACATTGTCCCATGATACCGGCTGTGTATCGATTTCGTCATTGAATGCATGACCGGATGCCTTGAGTGGCAGGATTGTACCGCTGTAACTTCCCGCATCTGTAAAAACGGTTGCGCGGGCACCCTCTGCAAACCGTGAAGACCAGGTTCCAATGGGCACCAGCGAAAGCCGGCCATTGTCCTTCAGCATTTTCACCTGTGCGCCCAGCGTATCAAGATGCGATACGATCGCCCTTGCGCCATGCGATTCCCTGCCGGGCCGTATTGCCCGAATGGCGCCACGCCTGGTCAGTTCCGGTTTCAGCCCGAGTGCCTCAAGCTCCTTGTTTACATGGCGGACAATATTATCCGTGTAACCAGTCGGGCTTGGAATTTCGAGGAGCCCTGCCAACACCTGCTCCAGATATTCGGTATCGATCTCCAGCTTCTTCATGTTTCCCCTTTTTGCTTTTCGTTTTCCGCTGACGGCCTTTGGTTTGCTTGTCTGGCAGAAGCAGGCATGCTGAGTGGAAACAGCAAGTCTATGAAACGTTCTGCTGTTGGTTGCGGCTCGTGGTTTGCAAGTCCCGGCCGTTCGTTTGCCTCGACAAAGGCATACTCGCTGCCACTGGCCGACTTGACCATGAAGTCAATGCCGGTGACCGGAATGTCAATCGCCCGGGCAGCCTTGATCGCTGCATCAACCAGGTCAGGATGCACAATATCTGTCACATCATGAATGGTCCCGCCAGTGTGCAGGTTGGCCGTTTTGCGAACGACAAGTTCTTCGCCGTCTTCAAGAATGCTGTCGAGATCATAGCCCTGCGCGCATACGGTACGCTCCGTTTCCTGGTCTAGGGGAATCGAAGATTCGCCATCCGTGGCCGCTTCCCGTCTGCGGCTTTGAACCTTGATGAGATCACGAACCGTGCTGCGCCCATTCCCTGCGATTACCGGCGGTTTGCGAATTGCTGCTGCAACTACCCGGAAATTGATGACAACAAGCCTCAAATCCATGCCTTCGACGCATTCCTCAACCAGAACCTGGTCGCAATATTGCTTCGCATCCTTGATTGCCGCCTCAATTCCATCAACTGTTTCCAGCCCGACGGATATTCCCCTTCCCTGTTCGCCTCGCGCCGGCTTGACGACAACGTTCCCGTATTTCTCAAGAAATGCTGCGATGTCTTGATCAGGTGCGTCTGCAACAATCTGGTCTGGCACCTTTACACCGGCCTCACTGACCACCCGGCGCGTGGTTGCCTTGTCATCGCATATTGCCATTGAGACAGATGAGGTAAGGTCGGTAAGACTTTCACGGCAACGAATGGTTACACCCCCCTGTGTCAGCCGGAAAAATCCTCCCTCGGCATCCAGAACATCTACCTGAATACCCCGTCTGCGTGCCTCATTGATGATGATCTGGGCATAGGCATTGAGCTCTTCATCCTGCGCCGGACCGGAAAACAATGCCTCATTGATCTGGTTTTTCCGCTTGATGCTGAAAAAGGGAACACGCTTGAAACCGAGCTTGTCATAAAGCCCGATGGCCTGTTCGTTGTCATGAATAACCGAAAGGTCAAGATAGGCAGCGCCACGTGCAATCATGTGTTCTGCAAGGTGCCGGATCATCGATTCGCCAATTCCGGGATGTCTTGCCTGCGGATCGACTGCAAGGCACCACAGTGAAGAACCGTGGTCATGGTCTCCAAATGCCCTGAAATGGTCAATGCCGGTGACCGTACCGATCACCTCCCCCGAATGTTCATCCTCTGCCACAAAATAAGTGATGGAACGCGCATCCCGCTTGGACCAGAAAAAATCGGGCGGGACCTGTATCATGTTGCAGGATGCATAAATACGGTTGATTGCGGTAGCATCCTGTTGCGACGTCAACCGCCGGATAAAAAACCCCTTGGGCAACCGTTTGGAGGCACGGTAACCGGAAAACTGGAGCCGGTACGTGTGGGACGGGTCAAGAAACATCTCCTGCGGAGCATTGGCCAGCAACACATGCGGATCACGCACATAGATGGCGATGTCGCGCCTGTCCGGCTTTTCCTCGCGCAGCGAACTGGAAAGCGTTTCCAGATCATTGAAAGTCTGCGCAAAGACAAGTCGTCCCCAACCGCAATCAAGCGCAAAGTTTTCGGACTGTTCTTTTTCAGCCCGGGGATGCTGGGCCAGGGGAGGCTTGAGACTTTCCTCGCGCATCCGCTTGAGCCGGTACTTGTGTCCGCCACGGGGCGAGGCTCCCCTCGACCGGGAACCGTCCGCCTTTGGTTTCTTGTCACCCGGTGTCATCGGCACCTATCCTCCGGTTACATGTGTTTGCAGCCACATCTCCAGAAGGGCGACCTGCCAGAGTTCCGACCCGCGCAATGGCGTTATGTGATCGGCGGGAGCTGCAAACAGTTTATCCAGATAGGACTGCTGAAACAGCCCTCGTTCCCGGGCCTGTTGTGAGGAAAGTGAATCCCTGACCATTTCAAGATAAGGGCCCTCAATGTATTTCAGCGCCGGAACAGGGAAGTATCCCTTGGGGCGGTCAATCACCTCAGAAGGAACAATTCTTCTGGCAACTTCTTTCAAAATGCCCTTACCGCCCTGCGCCAACTTCAGCTTTGAGGGCATGCGGTTTGCAAGCTCCACCAGTTCATGATCAAGGAACGGAACCCGCGCTTCAAGTCCCCATGCCATCGTCATGTTGTCTACACGCTTCACCGGGTCATCAACCAGCATGATGTTAGTGTCGATCCGCAATGCCTTGTCGACCGGGTCATCGGCTCCGGCTGCTGCAAAATGGGTTTCTACAAATGCCAGGGTTTCATCCTTGTCCGCCATGTACTCTGGCGAAAGATGCTCAGCCAACACAGCATTTGAGCGATCAAAAAACACGTTTGCATAATCTGCAACAGCTTTGTTTGAACCGGCAAGCGGCGGATACCAGTGATAGCCGCCAAACACTTCGTCCGCACCTTGTCCGGACTGAACCACCTTGATGGTTTTCGAAACCTCCCTGCTGAGCAGGAAGAACCCGATATTGTCATAGGAGACCATCGGTTCCGACATCGCCTGAATGGCCTTGGGAAGGTTTTCCCTCATCTCGTCGGAAGAAATGAAAATCCTGTGGTGATCGGTCTTGTAATGTTCGGCAATCAGATCGGAGTATTTAAACTCGTCGCCCTTTTCGCCATGCGCTGCTTCAAAGCCGATGGAATAGGTTGCAAGCTGCTCTTGCCCCGCTTCCGCCAGAAGGCCGACAATCAGCGAACTGTCGACGCCGCCGGACAACAGTACCCCGACCGGAACATCCGCCACCATCCGCCGTTTGACGGCGGTGCGCAAAGCATCAAGAAGCATGTCCTGCCACTCCCCGTCAGAACGTTCTTCATCCGTCTTCGAACGGCTGAAATCGGGACGCCAGTAAATTTTGTCGGAGACCGAACCATCAGCCTCAATTGTCCGGATGGTTGCGGCGGGCAGTTTGCGTACCCCGTTGAGTATGGTTCGCGGCGCAGGCACGACGGAATGCCAGCTCATGTAATGTTGGAGCGCAACACGATCAATGCTTGTATCTATGTCACCACCAGCCAGCAATGCCGGAAGCGACGATGCAAATCGGATACGCTCATCACTTTGGGAATAATAGAGTGGTTTGATACCAAAACGGTCGCGAACCAGGGTAAGCGTGCCTTTCTCGCGATTGTACAAGGCGAAGGCAAACATGCCATGCAGTTTTGAAACCGCATCCTCGCCCCATTGCGACCATGCCTTGAGAATCACCTCGGTATCGCCGCTCGATGCGAAACTGTGACCAAGCCCTGTAAGCTCTTCACGCAATTGCTGGTAATTGTAGATACAGCCGTTGAAGGCAATGGTAAGTCCGAGAGCAGTATCGACAAACGGTTGGGCAGAAGCATCTGACAGGTCAATGATTTTCAACCGGCGATGGGCAAACCCGACATGGTCACGGATAATGACGCCGCTTCCGTCAGGGCCGCGTGGCGCCATTGCATCTGCCATGCGTTCCAGCGCACCGGCATTGGCCGGATGCTTTTTGATATTGAATTCTCCGCAAATTCCGCACATCGGGGATTGTTCTCGCTTTTTGTGATTATGTGATTGCCGGACTGGAAAGGTTGTAGACAGGAATGGAGGTCAGAGGATGACACTCGACATGTGAAGTCCGGAAGGCCGGCAACAATAACTGCGCAGGGAACGCCATTTATTCATTTTGTCTGCAACGATTTCCAGTATGAATGTATGGGCAGAACCTAGGTCACCGGGCTGCTGAATTCAAATTCTGTGGCAGAAAATACCGGTTTCCCTCTGAAATATGCCTTCCGCAAGCAGGTTTGATCCTGTCATTTGCATTTTGTTCGGCTCCATAAGATGCGAAACGGCCATGCTTTCAGACAATGAGCAGCCTCTTCTCAAAACGTTGACTGGCAAAATTCCTGAGAGCAGAGCGGTTACGCTCGGCATGGTTCGGGGAACTCAGAAGCTTGTCGATCGCGTCGACCCAGCTATCCTCATCACTGGCAACCCCTGAAATGCCTGCAGTCCGGATAGAATCGTCATTCAAAACGCGCCTGTAAGCGCGTGCATTCGCAATCAGGCCTGCCGAGCCTGACTTGACGATTTCGATGATCTTGGCATCCGACCTGCTGGCATTGATCTTGTTCCTGACAAGGGGAACCAGAAAAAGCCCGCCACTAGGCAAAGCGGCGAGAAAATTCTCATAGGCTTCAACGCCCATCTCAGGAATAACCTTGACCCGCTCAATTCTTTTCCAGCGTCGGGCTGTCTTCCCCGTGGCGATGACTGAGAAGCTCGCATCCTTGTGCAGGCCCAGAATTCTCTGCATGACCGGGCGAAGAAACTCATGCTCAGGCCCGTGCATTTTCGCGAAATAGTACATATGCCGAATATCAAGCGGACGGGTTTGGACAGGGGTTTCCGTTACAGGTGGAGTGACGCTGACTGGCCAGTCAGCATAAATAGCTTTCAGGCGGTTCGTCGAAACCAGCATGTGATCGACCATCGGCAGCAGTGAGCGCTGGTTGAAAAGCGTCAAGGCCGGTTTGATCTTGTTTCTTGCAGGTACGCTGTTGCTGTAAGTCATGGCCCGGAGGTCGTCATCCAGAACCCAAACCAGACCGGAAAGACGGGCATGATGACGTTTCAGCCACACAACCATGCCGCGTGTAATGTACCGGTTGATTATCACCAGGGCATTGTCAGCCTTGAGCTCGAAAGCAAGTGGAGATTGGGCGAACGGGTCATGGTGTACAACCTTGACCCTTGCCTCCGGAGAAAGGCGGGACAGTATGTAATACTGTTCTGACGAATTGGGACTGGAACCAAATACCAGTATCGAAGAAAAGCGTTCAGCGGATGGATAGAGGCTCTGCAACACCGCCAATCAATCCGGTCGCTTGTCCGTATCGGGACGGATTGCCAGGGGGCTTGAAACGCCTGCCTGTTCTGCATCGCCCGTAATGACATGGTCTGCCAGTGCATTGAATACGTGGTAGAACGTACTTGAAGGCATGTCTGGTGCCGTAACCCTTCCCGAACTGTTGATCCGGTCATACCAGCCACCGTAAACCGGCCCGTCCAGATAATGCCTGAAAAGAACAGATACTGCACTTTTCCTGTCAGCGCTTGCCCGGGCCACGCCTTGTTGCTCCATGGCAATTGCCGCTTTCAGTCGTTCGGTCTGGGGCCAGCATCTGGCATTCTCAGCGACTTGAGAGCCATCCGGCTGCATGTAATCGGCAGCCGCACCTGTTTCAGCATGATGTCCAAAGGCCGACGCGCTTGCATATAGGCTGAGAGCTTTTTCCTTCAAACCCTGCTTTTCCCTGAAACCATGATAGCTCATCAGCAATGAAACCCATTCGTAATGATGACCGGGTTCAACCCTTCTAAGCACCGGGTCCTGTCCTGCATGAGTTTTCCAGTTGCCATTGAAGTGTTCGCGCAGCATGGATGTGGAACCGTCAAAAAAGGAGTTCTCGAACAGTGCTATAATGGTATCTGCACGATCAAGATAAGTTTCTTCCCCGGTTGCTTCAAACAGGGCAAGCATCGCCTCCAGATAATGCATGTGGGGGTTGGTTCGGCGAAGGTCCGGTTTTGCAGCCAGCCCTTCATGAAAACCGCCATGCTCCGGATCCGATAGTTCTGCGTCCATGAAGGCAATCGTCCTGTCTGCCCAGTCTCGCGCCTCTGAGGGTCGGTATCCCGCCTGCATCATCCATGCGCATGCCAGAAGCACAAAACACTGGTCGTAGGTATCTCGTGTATCATCACGAACCGTGCCGTCACGGTTGTACAAGTGTATCCAGCCACCATCCGGATGCCATCCGGTTTTTACAAGATGGTTGAAACAATGATCCAGCACACCCGAAGCATCTTCGTACCAGCCAAGCTTCATTGCGTGTGAATAAACGTAGATCTGGCGCGCCAGAACCCGCAGACGCTTGACATCATGGCTGGCGGGCTGTCCGGAGAAGGTCAAAGCCTCGTGCACACCCCCATGCTGGTGATCAAGTCCGTTCTTCGCCCAGTAAGGCAGTGCGTTTGAAACCAGCCAATCCCTGACAGCGTCCCTGTCACCGAAAACCGGTTGTGAAGCCTTCAGCTTCTCCATTTCCTCTTTTGCCGACTTGACGAGCTGTCCCTGTGACAATGGCACAACCAGAACTGCACCATCCTCGGCAACCACCGCCAGATCATTTACTCCGGCAAGTGCAACCGTTGCATCGACCGAACGAACAAAATTGTTGTGGCTGGCAACAGTGACACTGCCGCCCTTTATGGCATTGCCCTGATCGTCCTTGAGTGCGTGTGCATGGAGTTGTGACCATGAACCCAGATCATCCCAGGCAAATTCTGCCGGTACCACCCCGATTGAATGCGTCCGCTCCATGATTGCATAATCCATGGAAACCTTTTCGCAGGCCGAAAATTCACCCTGGTTCAACAAGAGATTGTTTCCGTCAATTTCTGCCTTTTCCACCGCCTCGCAAGCATGGTGCCAGATTTCCGGTTGCAGGCGTTCGAATTCCTTCGCCATGTATTCAGCCCGGGCCATGAACATCCCTGCATTCCAGAAAAAATCGCCGGACTCATAATAATGATTGGCGGTAGCCCGGTCAGGCTTTTCACGAAACTGCTTTACAGACCAGCCATCAGCCATCGGCTCATGACGCTCAATATAACCGTACTGCGTTTCCGGTCTGTCTGGAACAACGCCGATCGTCATGATGATATCCTGACCCTGCGCGACCCTGCCAGCACGTATGGCACTGTCACGAAAGCGCTTCTTGTCCAGTATCATGGCATCGGAAGGGACAACAAACATCAATTGTGAAGGATTTTCCCTGAACAGGAATGCCGTCGCGGCTGCAATGGCAGGAGCAGTATCCCTCATTTCAGGCTCAAGCAGAACCGCCGAAGGATCGATTTGTCCTGCCAGGCATTCACTGGCAAGCACGCTCCCGAGATCAGCACTGCAAAGGATCAACGGTTGCGAGAACGCATTGTCGGCATCCGTGTTGTCTGGCTGCACAAACCGCCCTGCCGTCTGCGAAAGCAGACTGCTTTTACCGTAAAGCGAATGGAATTGCTTGGGTCTTGTGGCCCTGGACATGGGCCAGAGGCGTGAACCGGCCCCACCGCACAGGATCACTGGCCTGATCTTCTCCATGATCAACAAACTCCACTCATACCACTGGTCCACACACCTGACACCTGGAGACCGGCCCACCTTATCAACATGAGCTGTTCGTGTGTACCGCCTTTGGGCAATAATCCAGCCCCGGATTGCGGGACACTTGCAAACAATAATGTCCGCAATGGGTTATTGAATAGCGCAGAACACATCTTTCACCAGTTCCTGCCGCTGTCAGGAAACCGCGGGAATTAAACTTATCCACGCTTTCATGGGCCGTGATAGGAATTAATGCCTGAACTTCAAACTTTCACAACAGGCCGGACTGACCATGACAACTGAAAGCGACAACCTGTCCCTCCCCTACATCATGCCTGCACAAGCGCAGAAACACGTTACCCACAATGAAGCCATAAGGATGCTCGACGGTCTGGTTCAAATACAGCTTGAAAGCCTCGATGCTGATACGCCACCACAGGAACCTGCTTCCGGAGAACGCCACGCTATTGGCAGCAACCCGGATGGAGCATGGACTGGCCACCCCGGCAAGCTGGCAGTCTGGCAGGACGGGGCATGGGCTTTTCTGACACCCAAGCCCGGTTGGCTTGCACATGACCTGACCGGAAACCGGATTGTCGTCCACGACGGAACAGACTGGACAGATGCAATTCCGGTTCCCACAGAATTGCAAAACCTTGAACTTGCAGGCATTGGCGGAACCGCCGATGCGCAAAACCGGTTGGTTGTCGCATCACCTGCAACCCTGTTGACCCATGACGGGAATGGCCATCAACTCAAGATCAACAAGAACACAAGTGTGGATACCGCTTCCCTTTTGTTTCAGACAAACTGGAGTGGACGGGCAGAGTTTGGTCTCACCGGAGATGATGACTGGCATGTAAAGGTTTCGGCAGACGGAACCGTCTGGCAGGAAGCCCTGACAATTGACAGGAATACGGGAAGCGCAAATTTTCCAAACGGGATTATCCATCCACAAAGTGGAGCCCTTCTCAGAAACCAGATATTCACGCCCGGAGGGTCAAACGTCAGCACCATTTGGCGGTTCGATGAACCCAGAACAGGTTTTCCAAGAATTGCGACCATTGACAGTTTGTCTGGGGATACCATCACGCTTCTTGACGCTCCCCTGCATGGTGCAAACAGCGGACAAAACGGCCCGGTGGCGGACAAGATGTTTTTCACTGGTGTAATGGAAGGCCTTTCGTTTCTGCGCCTCTGGAACATTTCAAAAAGCCCGGCCCAAGCTTGCTGGATCATGGCCGCGCCGAACGGATCTGACCTTGTCGTCACCGATAGTACGCATATCAACACGTGGCTGGCTGGAGAGACAGTTCAACTCGGTGAGCCTGACCTGAATGCCCAGCGTGTGGTAGCGGTTGATATTTCACAATTTCTGGAATTGCACACCGGCTCGGTTTTCCGGCAGGCAGGTCTTTCCATGAATGCAGGCATTTCGGCCAGTGGCGCAGGAGGCTGGTATGCCCACATAGCAGCTACTCCGGATGCATCAGGAGGCAGCTTTTCAAACATGACCTCGGCTTCTCCGGACCACGATACCGGCTTTGCATCAGGCTCCGGTGCTGGTGGAGGGTTTATAAACGGCTTCCTGCAGGTTGGCACAACCGTTCAATCACCCGTCTCCAACTCGAACCTTGTGTTTGTACGCGAATATGATGACGGGAGCGGTGCCCTTAGGATCGGGGCATTGACGGTAACTGGCGTCTGGGCCTAAACGGGTGTTTGCCGTAGCCGAGCGGACAAGATTCCGGGAAATTACACGGGCAGGCCTGGCGGAACCTCAAATTCGTTAGTCGCTGGAGGCTGAGCCCTGCAGATCAATCTGGTCAAGGTCGGGAAGCTCCGTCTCTGCCCAGACTGCATCAGGAAACTCGTATCGTCCATACCGGTCCTTGCAGGGAACAAGCTCGTAATCCACCAAGGTGGCATTCCGGGGTGTACAGAAATCCATGTTGCCGGACCAGGCAGTGACGATAACATGTTTCCCCAGTGCAATCGCTTCTGCTATCGGCAAGCCGAACCCTTCCGACCGGTGTAGCGAGAGCAGGCAATCGCAGGCTTTCAGCAATCCCCATTTCTGCGCCTCGGTGAGCGATCTGTCCATCAACATGATGTTGGGTGTATCGCCAATGGCCTTCCTTAAATCCTGCTCTGCCTGCGGATTGCGTCGCAGATTGCGGGTCTTGACCACAAGCATGTAGTCTGGATCATCAGCATGAGAGCGCTTGAAAGCCTCGATGGCCGCAAACGGGTTTTTCCGATCAAGCGAAGAAAGCGCGTCAGCAAGCGTCAGGTAGACGGTTTTCCCCTCCGGAAGCCCGAACAACGCCCGGCTTCCATCGATTTTCTCGGGAACATAAACCGGATGACCCTTGGTAGTGACAAGGGGTGCTCGGGGGTGTGCTGCCAAGGACTGGGTGACGAACGTACTGGGCGTCCAGATTTCCGACACAAGATCGAAATTCTTGTCCCATCCCGGCGGAAAAATGGATAACTCCCATGCCCAGAATCCGATGACATACCATGACTTCCCCCTTGTCAGGCCAAGGTCATAAAGTGCCTTTGGCGTTTCCGGGCTGTTCAGCTGTAGGATGATCGTGCCTTGCTGGTCATCCGGCATGTCGGACAACGGCACCGGGCTTTCCATGTCGACCAGATTGAAAGAGGCCGACAGACATACAGCAATGGGTTTCTCACCGGCTTCAACCAGCGACCGGTAAGTCGAACGGGCTCCCTCCCCGATGCCGCTTGCAGTGCGAAACAAACCAGCCACAACCAGAGGCGATTTGTTGCCACTCGTTTTTTCATGGCTCGGATGCGCGATCATCGACCGGCGAATTTGTCTTTTTGCCGGATTGATGATGCGTAGAAGCAACTGGTGTCGGGCGGCCGGCGGTATCAGGTTCCAGACAAAAAGCGTCAGTGACCGCACCGGTTTCATGCGCCTTTCCTTCCGGTATCGGTACCAGCATCAAGCATGAGCCGGGCCTGGCTGCGCATTTCCTCAATAACACGCGCATCATAAGCGTGGGAAACCTTGGACAAAAACCGGTCGATCATGGAGAACACATCATCCATGCTGTTGTCCTGCTGATGCATGGTCACGATTTCTTCCAGATGGGTGGAAACCCAGTGCATTTTCGCATCACCAAGATATCGGTCTGTCAGTTCAACCCCCTCCGCCGCAACCGTGCCACGCTCGTTTCTGGTAATGCATGCATCATGAAGGCGGGAGCGGGCCTGCACCTTGTCAACAAAGCCGATCCGGTCCGGAAAATTGGAAAACGCCCGCAACCAGTATTCGAAATCAAACGAGGTCTTGAGGGATTGTTCCAGTGGGCCAAGCAATGAATACATTGTCCGTTTGAAAAACGCTGTAGGCTGGCAAATGAAACAACCTGTATGAAAAGCATCAATGCCTGCATCCGGACGCCGCGTTGGATAGGCGGAAAGCTTTTCGTCTTCCTCGTCAACGTGCTCTCCGTGGCCATAAACCATTAGCAAAAGTGGGTCATCAAGCGCGTCGACAGCACGGCTGACCGCACCCGGTGTGTAAAGGTCATCGGAATTGAGCCAGCCGATAATGGTTCCGCGACTGCGGACGAGAGCCTTGTTGATTGCATCAGCAGGCCCTTCATCCGGCGCACTTTCCCACTTCAGCCGGGGATCACGGGAAGCCTTTTCGCGGAGGATTTCAATGGTTCCGTCATCTGATCCGCCATCCTGTACAATCAACTCGAGATTGGCATGGCTCTGGCCAAGAACATTGTCGATCGAACGCCCGATAAACCGGGCTTGCATATAGCTGGGCATGACAATGGAAACGAAAGGAGGTGCAGTCATCGCTTCAGGACTCTTGCAAGAAAGTGTAAGGCACGAACCGGTTTTGTCTTGCTTCGTATCCGCTCGACTGCCGAAAGCGTTTCCATTGCCATCCGGTTGACTTCCTGTTCATCCATGCAGAATTCCGGAACCTTTTCCGGATACTCGGAAAAGTCTTCATCGAAAACAGCTCCCTCCACCGCCGGGAAAGCAGCTTCACGAAGTCGGGCATTTACGTCACCAAACAGTTCATAGAAACGCTTCGCCTGTGTTCGGTTTACATGATAATGCTTTCCGCTGTAACGGTCGCTGAGCAGTTGCACGGCAATTTGTCGGCGTGCCAGATACTCATCGGCTTCATCCCCCTCCAGCAACTGGTTAAGTCTGGCCAAAACCGTGAGACCGGTCATGTCCAGTGACGGATTGTGGATCTGTACGGGAACCTTGCCATTCAGTCGCAAACCAAGTGTTTCACAAAAATCTTCCACCAACCACTGCGGCCCGGACCGCTTCTCTTGGTACAGCCGGGCTTCAACTGATTTCTCACCGAAAACCTGCAGCCATTCAGCGTGAATCCGGTCATACCGGTAGTACCGGGGAACCTGATTGAAATTTGTTGGCAAACCAACATCTACTTTCTTTGCCCCGGATTTGATCCTTGTTGAATTGAGGCTGATGGCAACACGGTCCTGCCGTCGAAAATAAACGATGACCGAATAGTCTTCCACCCACCGGTCCAGGAATACCTTCAGCCTGTTTATGACAGCAGGCGACTGTAACCGGCTATGAAGATGTTCGGACGAAACCAGCAAGGTCGAACAGTTTTTGGCTTTGGCAAACTGCTTGTCCAGTTTTCCTGTCAGTTCATCACGAAAGGCCTCACGGGATTCTGCGTCATCAATCTTCAGGTTTCTTGATAACCCCGCATCGTTCCATGGTTCGGGGTGGGAAATGGCAACCAGTTCCCATTGCGAACCGCCATTGCCCAATTTCGGGTACAAGACGCCGTCATGAATATAGGCTTCCCGATTGTTCTCGAAATATTGCTGGATGGCTGATGTGCCAGTTTTCTCTGTGCCGATATGAATAATACATCGCTTGAAGGTTTTGCGCATTTATCATTCCTGACCGGATCTGTTTCTTGTCCGGCACATTCTGTCTGGCAAGGCCTGGCTTTTCGGCAATTGCAGAGCCTGCATCATCGTTGAAAACCGGCGGCGGTATCAGGTTCGGGCAGCCTGCCGGTTTTCCAGATACCATGTATAAGCATCACGAATGCCGTCTTCCAGCCCGATCCTGGCAGACCATCCCATGGCTGCCAACCGGCTCACATCCATCAGCTTGCGCATGGTGCCATCCGGTCGTGAAGGGTCAGTAAGGATACGGCCATCATAACCCACGGTTTTGGCAACCAGTCGGGCAAGCTCCAGAATGGTCACATCGCTCCCGGACCCGACATTGATGTGGGAAAGCATCGGAGCCGTATTCGCATCATAGGTTTCCCGGTCGAGACCAAGCACGAACAGCGAGGCATCCGCCATGTCATCGACATGCAGGAATTCTCGTCTTGGCTTGCCACTGCCCCAGATGGTCACTGTCTCTGCACCACTTTCCCTTGCCTCGTGAAACCGCCGTATGAGCGCCGGAAGAACATGGGAGTTCTCCGGATGGAAATTGTCGCCCGGTCCGTAGAGATTGGTCGGCATCACGGAGCGGTAATCCACGCCATATTGGCGGTTGTAACTTTCGCAAAGCTTGATACCGGCAATCTTAGCAATGGCATACGGTTCATTTGTCGGCTCCAGCGTACCGGTAAGGAGCGCATCCTCGCGCATCGGCTGGGGAACGTCCCTTGGGTAGATGCAGGAAGAACCCAGCTGCAGCAGCTTCTTCACACCCGCTTCGAATGCCTGGTGGATAACATTGCACTCGATCATCAGGTTTTCATAAATGAACTGGGCCGGATACGTGTTGTTAGCGTGGATACCGCCAACCCTGGCTGCCGCCAGAATGACCACATCCGGTTTTTCCGCCTGCATGAAATCGCGCACGGCACTCTGGTTGGTGAGGTCCAGTTCCGAACTTGTCCGTGTGAGAAGTTCCGGTTGCTCACCACCGGGTTTGCGGGCTTCAAGCTTTCGCAAAATCGCCCCGCCCACCATTCCGCGATGACCTGCGATAAAATAATACATTATAGAATAAACCGCTGCTTTCAAAGCGGCTTTTTATTGTGCTTTTTGCTTACTTCACCAGAAATCCATGCAAATGTTTTCTCCATACCCCTTTTAAGTGGTTGTTCCGGTGCCCAACCAAGTTTCTCGAAAATCAGTTTGTTGTCAGAATTACGCCCGCGCACCCCTTCTGGTCCGGGTACATTTCGAATACCAACATTCTTTCCTGAGATATTAATCACCATCTGGGCCAAATCATTTATCGAAATCATTTCTTCGGATCCTATGTTAACTGGGCCCTCAAAGTCGGATCGAAGTAACCGAATTGAACCCTCCAAACATTCATCAATATACAAGAAAGACCGGGTTTGCTTTCCATCACCCCAAACTTCTATCTCATTGCCATCTTCAACCATCGCAATTTTTCTGCACATTGCAGCGGGTGCTTTTTCCTTCCCGCCTTCCCACGTTCCTTCAGGTCCGAATATATTGTGATACCTTGCAACCCGGTTTTCCATTCCGAAATTCCTGTTATAGGCGAGGTACAGTCGTTCCGAGAATAGCTTTTCCCAACCGTATTCACTGTCAGGATTTGCTGGATATGCACTGTCCTCGGCACAATTCGGATTATCGGGGTCCAACTGATTATGTTCCGGATACATGCAAGCAGATGAAGAGTAGAATACGCGCTTGATGTTTCGCTTGTGACACGCATCTAGAACATTCAAATTAATGGTTGCTGAATTATGCATGACATTGGCATCATTCTCGCCCGTAAAAATATACCCCGCCCCCCCCATATCAGCAGCCAATTGGTAAACTTCGTCAAACTTTCTATCGACAACATCGCGTACCAATGTTTGCTCGCGCAGATCACCAATTACAAAATCATCAGCGTCGGTTTCTGCATGCTCATTGAATTTGAGGTCGACCCCACGCACCCAAAAACCTTCTCGTTTTAACCGCTTTACCAGATGGCCACCAATAAATCCGCCCGCCCCGCAGACAAGTGCTGTTTTTGAAGTCATCGTAGTCTCCTATGATACATAAGCTAACAAAGCTCATATTGAGCCTTCAGTATATTGAGCATCTCAACTGTTTAATTTCGAATTTCTCGTATAGAAAAGTTGTCATCAGGCGATGGAACAGCGTGATAATTCTCGTTGCTATTCATTATTAGGTTTAATCTTGCATCAATACCTAGCCCACCTTCTACCCATACGTGTTGCGAACAATTAAGCGTGGTTCCAACAACGTCGACGCCTTTGCACCCGGGAGCCATCACAAAGCCGCGCCCATTTTCAAAATTTCGACAATTGAAAGAGGAAATCCTATTATGGGATTTCTGGATAAAAAGGGCAGTGCAATCATTTTTAGTGCCGGCATACGGGCCTCCGGTATTGCGTAAACCGTCAATATCTAGCTGACCAATTTGGCAATGTGGCGCTCCAACTCGAACACCAGAAGTTCCCCAATCCGCCCTCACTCTTGCTAGCCCAACCTGTGTGAACGGAGCTTCAATATCAAGCGCATAATCCTCTGGTGAACCACGGGTCTTGAAACATTCGATCCTGTCAACGTAAGTTACATTCGACCCAGCGATCCTCACCCCGGATTTTCGACCTGTATCTCCTTGAAGGAATCCCGCCTTTACTTTGGCTTTCAAATCAATAGCAATATCTTCGGTTCCATATGCATGACAGAACTCAATATCACAAGCACCGTTATATCTACCGTCAGTTTCAACAGCCAGCCCACGCCCTTTACATAATGCGACTATTGCCTGTTTAACGATGGAATCGTGAGGACCACGCATTAGAAATCCGTCGCCACCACAACGTGATATACGGACATCAAAAACAGCTTCAGGCTCATCCAGCCAGGTTTCTTGGCCACCACGCGCAGACCCCACCGAAACTAATCCATGCTTTTTCATGTGGCTTATTTGAACATTAACTATCTCAAAGCCTTTTCCATACAAATGCATCCCGCAACCACCGCCAAACGCATTACCGATATGGCCATTGGCTCCGTCAATCATTAAATCACTGACACCGAACCTGACGGGCACACCTTCATTATGAAACCAAGAGTCTGTGTTAGCTAATTCTTCCGCATTGTTTGAAACTATGATCGAACTGTTTAGATCAGGAGTGGCAGCTAGTTGAGTTGCAGCTGCTCCGTTTCCACGCAACCGGACACCAGTCTTAAGAACTATCGGCTGATCGATCTGATATTTCCTTGCCCCCAAAACAATCTCACCACCACCCTGCTCATCACTCAATCGATTAATCCAGTGATTAATCAATGCGGCATCTGAGAGTCTGGCAATATGGTTTTCTTCGAGAAATAGCATGTTTATAATTGGGGTTATTTAAATAATTAAATAAAATACAATTAATTAAAAATTTTACTAGTAATTATCAATATTACTACAAGAGAATTTTATTTTTAAATGACAAAATCAAAATTATTTTGATTATAAAATCATATAAACATATAATTAACTAGTGTTATTGCTGCATGACCAATGACCAAGCAGATCGCTTAGTACTGTCTTGATGGCCGCTAATCGCAGCGCCGGTCATAACCTCCCGTTCTAAGTCAAGCGGTTGATGATAGTTAAGTATACTCCAGCCACCTAAGGCGAGTGAAATTGCCATAGAACGAGGGGAGTAATGTTGGAGATGAACACCAGATGCCCCCCACATGTTCCATGTTCTGAAGTCTTGTTCTGCGTTTCGCGTATTGATCAGGTTAGGCACTTCAAATAGCAACATTGCGGGTTCAGCACAAATACGCCTAATTACTTTCATAAACTTGGGTGGATCAGGTATATGTTCAAGTACATGGAATGCTACGACAACGTCGACCTTCTCTTCAAAGTGCACGTCAGGGAAGAAACCCTCTTTCAAGTGTGCCTCAGGGCACAATTCCTTTTGAAACTCCAATGCGACTGGGTCTGTATCAATACCGTAAACATCGAAACCTAGATCAGCGAAATACCGTAAAGACCCCGAAGCACCAAGCCCAATATCTAGCATGCGTGGTTTACGCTCTTGCGAGACAAATGCGCCGCTCGAAAACCCTTCAATATAGTCTTTAAAAGACCCAAGGCGTTTACCGAAAACCTCACCATATTGCGACCCATTCTTAATTGAACCGTCGTCATCTAACTTCAGATGAAGCTTAGCTACGGTATATTTCTCCATGACAGATTTCTGCTGTGTATTTGAATTATATTCAGCACTAACATTTTGATTTTCATCAAAAACGTGATCGCATTCTGTGCACGAAATCATCCAAGATTGTCTCTTAGATCTTATCTTCAGATTTGAATTCGAAGCCACAGCTTTGCATACAGAACATATGGCTGCACCGTTCTTTTCAATTCCCATTCCAATCCTATACCTTTCATTATCAACTCATGCGGGCAAATATGACTGCCAATAAACTGCTCTGAGGAAAACTCTGGGTTTAAGCGTCGCTAATTGACCGAGAGATTTCCACCCCACCCAAGGATACATTCCGCTGGAATCTAAAAAGCCTAAAATCATTCGCGAAAATTTCATCAACCAGCGCGACGGTTTCAGGCATGAAATAGAGACTTACCTTGGAATTCGCATCTGTAGGAGCGAAGTTAACTTCATTTTGGGTGGGAAAATCCTTGCTACATCCCATCGCATGCAGGATAAGGGGAGCGTCTTCGGGCAGTGTTTCAAATCGACCGACATAATCAAACTCGATCTCTGGTTGTTGTAAAAGTGTCGATTGCGGAGCCCAGTGCTCATCTTTCGTGAACCATGATTCACCAGCTTGCAGCCAAAGAAGGAAAACCTCAAGCGTGATTTCGGGATAAGCTTCTGATCCCAGCTTATCGATCCGAAAGCCATCAATATCTCTGACAACTTTGCGAAAATGATCCTCATCATCTGTTTCGGCTTGTGGTGGAAGGCGGTTTTCGATCTTGTTCAGATACGCCGATAGCACTCTACTGTATGGGTCCCGTACCATCGTATACTTTTTAATGCCGGGATCCTTGAGCAGGGCATAATCGGACGGATTTCCAAAATCCAGATACCTCAGCCCTCCGTTTACTTTGTCATGCGCGAGTTTGTTATCAAGCCAATCGTCATAACCGGCCATGTAGCGCATCAGAGACTTCCAGTTTGTACAAGCAACCTTGGGTACATAGGCAAAGATGAACTTGCGCTCCTCGTTATAAATGAAATTCTTGTACTGAATTGTCACAATCAAAAATCCTTGCCGCTCATTTCAATTTTCATGGGGCTCGGTGAAAGCCGCATCGCCAGTTCAGAAAACGAACTCCAGCCGGACCCCAAAAGCAAGGGCGCTGTGCCAAGCAGCATTGCATCGGCCAGTGCATATTGCAGCTGTTCTGCTGAACGGTCATATAATTCCCTTGGCAAGTAGGCAACCCGGCTTCCGAATGTCTCCAGAAAAACGTCATATGTTTCTTGTTTGTCTGCCGCCAGAAAAATCCTTTCAGCACCGCCCTCTGCGATCAGCATGTCCAACCGTTTGATAAAATGGGAAAAATGGCTTTTCTCGCGCCAGTATTTTATTTCTTCGTGCCCCTCTTTCGTCCAGTTGTCCAAGGCTTCATATTCAAGATGCTCATACTCGGCACCACCAACCATTCGCACGTGAACGGATACATCGTTCGGTTTGCGCACACTGCCTACAAGCGCCTGAACCTCTTCTACCGGTCTAAGTCCATTCAGAAAGTGGTTTTCGGTTTCCCATCTGGAGGGTGGCGCATTAAGCACATAAGCGGAACGTGCGTAAATATCGCCTGTCCACTCCATATCCAGAACGCGCCCCTTGTCCGCATCGGGCTCCACTTCCATGTAATTGTATACCTTGCAACCATCTCTCGACGCATCGCTAACAAAACTCTCTTCAATCACCGCACCTTGATACCGGTAGAGATCGCCAAAGCGTCCCTCACAATGGGCATCGGGTTGCCAGACAATTACCAACTCCCTATCCGTCTCCTTCGCAATCGCCGCCGCTGATGCAATTGCACGCAACCGGTTGCCAAGACCATGCTGGGCATCGATGAACAGTCTTGCTTTCAGGCGGACAGTCTGCGGTGCGTTCAGTTCAGCAAAATAGTCGGTAACAAGCTCACAGTTTTCAATTATGAGATCATGGCAAAGGTCTTCAAGACAATGCTTTTCCAGCAGACACTCAAAACGTGCCCTGGGAACATGATAGGCTTGCGTCCCTGAGCGCCAGGATATCAACTCCAGGGCAGCATAGTATCGACTGTCAGATTTTATATCCGAAGTCACATAATGAGGTGCTTCATTTACCAGTCGCCGCACCTGTCTGTAACGGGCACCATTTTCCAGTACCAATTCGAAAGGTGCAAGCTGCCTGCCTTCATTCCAGACGGGACAACAGTTTGATATGAACCTGTTCCGGCGGATGTGGAACATGGGGTCTGATTCCAATTCATCCCAGGCATTTATTGAAGCGGTGGAATTCCCTGTTCGCGAGGCGTTATCATGATCCAGATGATGTATTGATTCGAGGCTCACAAGTTTCCTTTTGAGACCAATCCCGGAAAGCCTGCGGTAAATATCATCATCATCCCAGCCATAGGTTGTAATATACTCGTTAAATCCGTTGATGGCTGCCAGATGAGAGGTCTTGAGATAAAAGAACCCATTAATATGTTCTTGCCCCTTGGCCGCAGCTTCCCAGTTTCCTGCGATAAAGTCTGCTTCACCCAAAATGTTCTTTGAGAAAAAATCAGGGTGGATTTGAATATCCGCGTCAACCTTCAGCACCTTGTCAAAGCGCACGTGCCGGAAACCCAGATTGAATGCAGGGGACAGTATCCATCTGGGCTCATCCAAGACTTCAACTACTTCTATCTTGGCATCATCAATACCTGCATCAGCCAGTTCCTTTCGGATGAGAATATCCGACGTCCAGTCAACGATGACAATCTGATCAATTTCTTTGACTGCTAGCCAGGTTTCAAGGCACTGCATAAGGTTCTTGGTACGGTTTCTGACACATGTAACGAGTGAAACACCACTCTCTTCGGCACCAATCCTGCAGTCGACGCGGTTACCGGAATTTGGTCGGCTCACCTCTTTCAACCGAAAAGTCTCAGTGATTTTTGCCAACAACCTGATTTCACTTGAGCGAAGGCCGGATATGGTAAAATCTTCATAGAAGCGGGAAATCTCGCGCGACGCCGATACGGTTTGCCCAGATCGGGCCAACTGCAAAATACGGTTCAAGCGGGAATTTCTCGTGGTCCCGTAGATATCATTCTTCATGTTGTCGAACCGTGTGTTTCTAACGCCCTGGCTGGATGGAATTCCCGCCCCTGCCGCTATCTCCACTAAAGCGGAAGGCATGGAAAGTCTGTTCAAAATCGGATGAAAAATCGAGATCAAGGGCTTTGCAGAGCGCCTTCATCACCTTGCTTGGGTTACGGGTGAGTTTTTCATAGGAAAACATCTCCGTTTCTCCAAAGCGCGCTTCAAACTGCCGGACCCGGCGCTCATATTCTTCGAACGTGGCCGGCTCAAAGTGACGGTGCCAGCCTTGCTTCTCCATCGAGGCAAAGGCATTTTCCGGCTTGCGTGTTGTCACGACCGAAACCACAGGAAACCGCTCGGCAACAATGTCACGCAACGTTGGCATCGCTTCATCCATTTCCCCATGGAGAAACTGGCTGTGACTGTGGTCCCTCAACACCAGCACCCTCCCCGTCAACCAGCATTTTCTCCTGAGCACTGCGAGGTTGTCGAGAAACAGTTCCTTGATTGTATCGTGATCGGCCAGTGAGCGATCGCCTTGGCGAACCAGCGCAACCATGTCTGTCGGTGTAAACGCAGGCTTGCCCTTCGCTATCATCATCTTGCTGAACGGGTTGATTTCATTCAGCACGACAGTATTCGGCATGGCGGCAATGCATTTGGTAAAAAGTGTGCCGCCCGTACACGAAAGATGGTGAATGGTGCGGATCGGCATTTCATCAAGCGAGGTCTGTTTGGGACACCGGGCTTCAACAGCGCGCAATTGGTCAATCAACTTGCCGGAAATTCCGGGATTGAACACCCGGGCAGCAAGTTCATCAGCGATGCGGGGTATCCTGTTCTCGGCCACCATTTTCACTTTTTTGCAGCTTTTCGTGTCGACTTCGTGACGCGGCGTTTCGAAGACGTATCCGCATCAGGTGCTTCATCTTCGGCACCATCTGCCACCGCAAGAATGCGCCGTATGTCCCTGCCAAGGTTCACCAGTTTTTCCTCCGCCTCAAGGTGGACACTTGCCAGCATTTCGTATTTTTCACGCATCTGCTCAAGACTGTTTTCAGCCACCTGTTGCCGTTTGCCGGCAATCTCTGCAGCTTCGCCGGCTGCCGAGATTTCAGACTGTGCACGGTCCCGGTCTGCTTCGACCTGTTTCAGGTTTTCTTCAACGCGGGAAAATTTCGCAGCAAGAGACTCCGCCTCAGCAAGCTTTTGAGAGGCCGCCTGAAGCTCATCCTGGTGCTTCTGCCTTGCTTCTGAGGCTTCCTTGTCCTTGGCCGCCAGTTCCTTGCGGTAACGCTCCCGGATGTTTTCCGCCTCTTCATCGGCAGCCTGAAGTTGGGCCTGCATCTCCCGCGTTGTTTCTGCAGTGCGTTGATGGGCGGTCATGCGCCAGTCGCGGGCATAGACAGCCATGCCGAGATTTTTGTTTCTTTCGGTTTCAACGCCCAGTTCCAGAAAACCGTGTTCCCGCATCAGCGACAAAACAGCCCGCCGCGACGAAGATGCCAGCCCGCTTGCTGCATCACCGGATGGTAGATAGACGCGTACAAACACAACATCGGCATTGACCAACACATCCTCACAGGCCTTGAGCATATCAACAGCTGGCAGGCAACCAATGACAAGCCAGTTGCAGGAGGACACTTCAAGGCCGGTAAGCGCCTTGTCTGCGAAAAGCTGCTTTGCTGTCTGTGGCTCGATCTGCTCTTGCCCCACAGCCTCTATGTTGGGCCAGACTGCGCAAAGGCTCCCGGCATCCACAAACCCGCTTTCGCCTTCCAGTGAATGGGTAAAAAATGTTTGCAACCCGCCCTGTTGGCCGATCGCTGCGTTCAGAACAATTGTCGAGCGCACATCATGGTTCTGCGTTCTGAGCCGCTCGAACCTTTCCTGGTCAGCATCAACCAGAATGCTGGTCTGTGCGGTTTGTGCGAACGCACGAAATGGCCCGGATGGTCCTCCGGCACCAACATGCAACAACAGTTTCGGGGGGTAGAGCTGCTGAAGCAGGGAAAGGCTTGAAGTGATGGAAATCTGCTCGGTCATGACGTCCCACTGCGTTTGTAAAACGGTTATCCCATGCCAGAACATTCGTAAAGGTTGCACCACCGGGGCAATCGGGGTTTGCCACAGGATGTCACCCGGACAAGGGTGCGGCTATATCGAAAGCTGTCATCACCTGTAAGAATATTTTTCCCGGGCACCGATTAGATGATCCGGGTTGAAACCCGCCACATATCATTATACCCACATATGCCAGATCAACCGGTTCCATGATGTCATGTCTCTCATCATCACAACGTCTTATCTGAAATCCCACTGCAACATGGTTCAGCAGATGCTGGTAACCGCGGGGGTAAATTCACCGGTACCGGCAACAGGTGACACACCCGACCCGCATGATCTGTGCAAAAAACTGCGTGCCGCATACGTCAAGCGGGAGGTGAATTCATCCAAGGCAATCCCGCCAGAAAAGATCGGCAAGGCATGGCAGATGAAAGCCGCCGAACTTGTCATTGCCAATGCGGAACAGGATCACTGGGGCTGGACGGACAACCGGATACTCCCGTTGCTGGAATTCTGGGCTGAATTTGAACCCGGCGCCCGTTTTGCCCTTTTCTATTCCGATTCATGCCATGCAGTTTCAGGGCTTGATATCGCAAATGGTGAGAACGCCCGGGAACAAATGGACGCATTGCTCAGCGAATGGCAGGACTTCAACGATGCGTTGCTGCGTTTCTACAGTGACCATCAAGACCGGTGCCTGTTGGCAAACATCGACGCAATCAAGGCCGACCCGGACAAATTGAAGGCAGCTCTTTCTTCAAAACTCGAACTGGACACGGATACGCTCACGTTCGATGCTGTTGAAACCGGTGAACTGTCGCCGATCCTTTCGCTTGTCTCTCCTGCGTTTTCCGACCCCGACAGCCAGACTGCACGGGTGTTTGGCGAACTCGAGGCGATGGCGGATTGCCGTGGCACCCATGGCAGCAACACGCCCCCGGATTTCACCGGCATTCTCGCAGAGCATCTTTCTGCAGCACGCGAACTCGAGCAGGCACGATCGGATAACGAACTTCTCACCCTCCAGCTTGAAAACGTACAGGAAGAACTGGAAACGCTGTACCGGGAAGGGCAGGAGACCAGACAAGCATTGCAGGAAGCGCTGGATGAAAAAGAGGTGCTTGCCAAAGAAAAAGAGGCACTTTCCGAGGATAAGGACAAGCTTGCCAGGGAAAAGGAAACCTCACTGACTGAGGCAGAAGACTTCAGGCAGATCAAGGCTGAAAACGAACTCCTGCAACTCCAGATAGAACAGGTTCAGGAAGAGCTGGAATACCAGTTCAAACAGACCCAGCAACTGTCTGCAAAAATCGGCAAGGAAGCGGATTCAGAAAAAAGTGAAACTGCTGCGGGGGACGCTGCTCCGCCCGCCGCACCTGCCCCTGCAACCAGGGATACAAACCGGCCGCCCCAATCAGGGAAAATCAGGATAGACATGCGCCAGTTCATCAATGGCATGAACTGGTATGATCCTGAACACGATGGCCGCTGGGCAGGACCGGGCACCCGTTCCACCGTTCGCCTGCCTTCCTTGTCTGAAGGGCGCTACAAGCTGACCATGAATGTCGTGTCCACCATGTCGAGAAAAATATTCGACCGGATGGAAATCTCGGTCGACAACGCCAAGCTTCGCACGAAGAGCAACCTGCGCACCAACCTGCACGGCCCTCTGGGTATGTGGAAGCGGACACGGGCAAAACTCGACTCCAGTGTTTCCCCCTTCCCGGCTGAGATAGAAGCCAGCTTCAAGGTAGGCAAGGCAACCGGCGAGCCGGGAGAACTGGTACTGGAGTTTCCCGAGGCCGTTTCACCGGCAGAACGGGGCGAACCGGATTCACGTCACCTCACTGCGAGAATTTCCGAAATCATCATCGAACGGCAGTAGTCAGGCACAGCAAACCGGAAGCCATGGATTTCCGCGCATAACCGCGGCAATACGATGACTTTCGCTCCCTGATCCGTAAACGGCAGTTTGTCAATTCTTCAGCCCGGACAACACTTCTTCAATGGCAGGACGGACGGGCCTTGCCTTGTATTCGTAATGGGCATGAAACTTGCCACTATCCAGGCTGGAATTCGCCGGACGGGTTGCTTTCGTGCGATACTGAGAGGAGGAAACGGAGTTCACCGGCACGGAAACTCCGCCATTGTTGGCGCTAACCTCCATGATCATGCGGGCGAATTGGTCCCATGCCATCTGCTCAGGTCCAGCAACATGGTAAGTTTCGCCCCAGCGGCCTGATCCGTCGCGTGTGGCAAGAACAATTGCAAATATCGCTCTGGCAATATCCAGTGCCGAGGTGGGATTGCCGGTCTGGTCGCACACAACATTGAGGTCATCGCCCGAACCGGCCCGCTTGAGGATGGTTTTCATGAAATTTTTGCCATAGGGGCTGAAGACCCATGCAGTTCTCAGGATGACATGGTCATCAAGGGCAAGACGGATCGCATTTTCACCTTCAAGCTTGCTCTTTCCATAAACCGTGACCGGATTGACCGGCGCATCCTCCCTGTATGCGCCAGCCTGTTTGCCGTCAAACACATAGTCGGTGGAAAGATGAATGATCTTTGCCCCGACACCACATGCAGCAGCTGCCAGGTGGGCAGGTCCGTCACCATTCACCAACAGCGCCTGCCCGGGATTGTCTTCGGCTTCATCGACTTGGGTATAAGCTGCCGCACTGATGATAATGTCGGGCTTCACCTGCTTGACTGTCCTGTCAATTGACGCCGCATCCGCCAAATCAAGCATTTCACGCCCGGTGAAAACAGCTTCAACTCCCGCCTCGTCTTTCAAGACATGTTGAAGCGATCGCGCAATCTGGCCCTGCTTTCCTGTCACAAGAAGTTTCATTGCAATCCTGTCAACGATTTCAGGTCAGAAAGCAGGCAGTTGCAAACAGGCATGGCCATCATCAAAACCCGCTTTCAATTTCCGAAAACAGGGGAGCCTCCCTGTCCCTGTCGGACAAGATCACCTTTGAAAGGTCAACGCCCCAGTCTATTCCCAATAGCGGATCATCATAACGGATCGCATGCTCATGCTTCACGGAATAGGCTGCCGAAACCTTGTACAAGACTTCGGTGTCGGGTTCGAGGGTGACAAACCCGTGGGCAAACCCGGCCGGTATGTAAACCTGGTTCCATTTCTTGGCCGAGACTTCGACGCGCGCCCATTGCCTGAAGGTCGGGGAACGGGGGCGGATATCAACTGCCACATCCATCACACTGCCACGCGTAACGCGCACAAGTTTTGCCTGGGCAAATGGCGGAGACTGGAAATGCAGACCACGCAACACTCGATTAGAAGCAGAGAATGAATGATTGTCTTGGACAAATTCACAATCGATTCCTGCCTGTTTCAAGGCTGCCTCATTGTAAACCTCGGAGAAAAAACCCCGTTCGTCAGAAAATCTCTCAGGCGTGATTTCCACCACATCGGGAAGCGAGGTCGGTGTGATTTGTGGCATATTGGCTTCAGTTTCCCTGCAGGCGTCTCACAGTGCATTGCACTTGTTGAACGCATTGGAATGCAGGAATTCTCCCCTTGATTGTATGTCCCGAATCTTTGCCTCAACCAGATGATCACCTGTACTTGGCATTTTCAAGACCATCGGGCAGTCATTCCCGGGAACCCTGATTGCCAGTCCGGTTGGCCCGGCAATACTACACTTTCGCAGCAAAAGTCTCATTAACTGTTGCCCAAGCACCGTACTTGGCGCTAAACCTCCCCTGCCCTTTCCGGTCTGAACCAATCGATCATCCCATGACATCACATCTGACCCATTTGCAGCAGCTTGAAGCAGAGAGCATCCACATCATGCGTGAAGTGGTTGCCGAAGTTGAACAGCCGGTCATGCTTTACTCTGTTGGCAAGGATTCCGCAGTCATGCTGCACCTTGCCAAGAAAGCCTTCTACCCCTCAGTGCCGCCATTTCCGCTGATGCATGTCGACACGACATGGAAATTCCGCGAGATGATCGAGTTCCGTGACCGAATGGCAAGTGATACGGGAATGGAACTCATTGTTCACATCAATGAGGAAGGTGTACGTCAGGGTGTCGGCCCGTTTACCCACGGTTCGGCCCTCCATACGGACATCATGAAGACTCAGGCGCTCAAACAGGCTCTGGACAAATACCGGTTCGACGCAGCCTTCGGCGGAGCGCGAAGGGACGAGGAAAAGTCCCGCGCAAAGGAACGCATTTTCTCATTCCGCTCCGAGCAACATCGCTGGGATCCGAAAAACCAGCGGCCCGAGCCCTGGTCGCTTTACAATGCACGCAAACAACCCAAGGAAAGCATTCGGGTATTTCCCCTGTCAAACTGGACCGAGCTTGATATCTGGCAGTATATTTATCTTGAGAACATCCCCATCGTGCCCCTGTATTTTGCAGCAGAACGCCCTGTGGTGGAACGCGATGGTGCATTGATCATGGTCGATGATGAACGCATGCCGCTACGTGACAATGAAGTGCCACGGCAAGAGATGGTACGGTTCCGGACCCTGGGGTGCTATCCGTTGACGGGTGCAATCCGCTCTTCGGCTACCGATCTGCCCGGCATCATTCAGGAAATGCTGCTGACCACGCAGTCCGAACGCCAGGGCCGGGTGATTGACCACGATGCGAGCGCTTCAATGGAAAAGAAGAAGCAGGAAGGCTATTTCTGATGGCCCACAAATCCGACCTGATTGCCAGTGATATAGACGCATACCTGAAGGCGCATGAAACAAAGGACATGCTGAGGTTCATCACCTGCGGTTCTGTGGATGACGGCAAGTCAACCCTGATCGGCCGCCTGTTGTATGAATCGAAAATGATCTTCGAGGACCAGCTGGCCGCGCTGGAAAGTGACTCAAAGAAAGTGGGCACCCAGGGCAAGGACCTGGATTTCGCCCTGTTGGTCGACGGGCTGGCTGCCGAAAGGGAACAGGGCATCACGATTGACGTTGCCTACCGGTTTTTCTCAACAGACCAGCGCAAGTTCATTGTCGCCGACACCCCCGGTCATGAACAATATACAAGAAACATGGCAACCGGTGCCTCGACTGCTGATCTTGCCATTCTGATGGTGGATGCCCGGCATGGCATACTTACCCAGACCCGGCGCCATTCCTACATTGTCAACTTGCTTGGTGTGAAAAACCTCGTCCTCGCCATCAACAAGATGGATCTGGTCGACTACAGCCAGGAACGTTTTGACGAGATTGTTTCCGACTATCTCGGTTTCGCTGACGAAATCGGCATAGCTCGAGAAAACGTGCTTGCCATACCGCTGTCAGCACTGCGGGGTGACAATGTCATCGAGAAAAGTGAATCACTTGATTGGTATCACGGCCCCACCCTGATGGCCCATCTGGAAACGGTGCCGATTGAAGATGATGCCCGTGCCAAACCGTTTCGCATGCCAGTCCAGTGGGTAAACCGGCCCGATCTGGATTTTCGCGGGTTTTCAGGACGCATAGCAAGTGGAACAATCCGCCCGGGCGATGAAATACGTGCACTGCCATCAGGTAAAACCAGCACGGTCAGGGAAATTGTTTTTCCTTCAAAGTTTGACCAAACGGACCGTATGGATGAAGCGGTTGCCAACCAGTCTGTTACCCTTACGCTGAATGACGAGATCGACATTTCCCGTGGTGACATCATTTGCGGCAAGGATGATCCGACAGAGGTCGCCAACCAGTTCCGGGCTACCATTCTGTGGATGGATGATGAAGAAATGCTTCCTGGCAGGGCCTACCTCATGAAGGCGGGTGCCCGGACTGTCCAGGCAACAGTCGCGGCACCACGCTATGTGCGGGATGTCAACTCTCTCGAGAAGCTTGCTGCCAGCACACTGTCACTCAATGATATCGGTTCCTGCAATCTTTCCCTGGACCAGAATATCGCATTTGATGCCTACGGGGATAACAGGACCACTGGCAGCTTCATTCTCATTGACCGGATAAGTAACCGGACGGTTGCCATGGGCTTCCTGAAATTTGCATTGAGACGTGCAGCTAACATTCATTGGCAATCCCTGGAAATCAACGAGCAGGCCCGTGCAGAACAGAAGGGCCAGCAGCCGGCATTGTTGTGGTTTACCGGTCTTTCCGGCTCGGGCAAGTCAACCATTGCCAACGCACTGGAGAAGAAACTGTTTGCAATGGGCAGGCACACCATGTTGCTTGATGGTGACAATGTTCGCCACGGACTGAACCGGGATCTCGGTTTTACCGAAGCCGATCGCGTGGAAAACATCCGCCGTATCACGGAAGTTTCACAGCTCATGCTTCAGGCCGGCCTGATCACGCTGGTTTCCTTCATCTCTCCATTCCGGTCCGAAAGGCGTATAGCCCGTGAGAAGGTGGCAGATGGCCATTTCATCGAGATCTATGTGGACACCCCTCTGGCTGTGGCCGAAGAACGGGATGTGAAGGGCCTCTACAAGAAGGCACGCCGCGGAGAGTTGAAAAATTTCACCGGTATCGACAGCCCGTATGAGGCTCCGGAAAACCCGGAAATCAGCATCAATACCGTCGAGCAGTCGGCAGACGATGCTGCAGACCGGATTATCGAACACCTGTATGAATTCGGAATATTGCCCCGGAGTTAACTGGTTCCAGGCCGACTATACCATGATCAAGTGAGTTGAAAGCCCGGAAGACAAGCCCTGCAACAGATTAATCCTTTACAAATCCTTAGTCCAAAAATTGCTATGATTTGAAGTTAGGCATCACAGGTCTTTGCATTCCCGACACCGTCGGGTTTGCTTCAAAACCAGAAAATTGCTTTGTTTGTCCAAAGCTACAACTGTGATACCCGTAAAAAGCAGCCAAGGCGTGGTAGTGAAAACATGAACAAGCATGTTGAAGCAATGCTCAATTCAAACCAGAGCAAGCATAAGGTTACAAACGAATCTTCTTCCAAGATCGTACCGATGCCCGGCAAGACCGCTGATGTGGTTTCGAACGCCCCCAAGGCAGCGAAAAACGCACTGCGTCTTACCTTTCGAAAGCCGAAACTGCTCTTCCGGAAAATGGTTCTGGCCTCTTTTCTGCTGCTCGTTCTGCTTCCCGGCGCATTGGGAAGCATCTATTTTCTGATGATTGCTTCCGACCGCTATGTCTCAAGCGCAGGTTTTTCAGTCAGAACCCTCGAAGGCGGGGCAATCAGCACGGATTTCCTTGGCGCACTGACCGGAGCCAGCACATCCGGCAGTACCACAACGGATTCCTATATCATCATGCGGTATCTGGAGAGCCGGGAACTGCTGGAAAAACTGATCAACGAGGCGGATTTTCTCAACGCCTACAGTGCTGACCATGCCGATTTTTTCTACCGTCTCGATCCCGAGGACCCGATCGAAGACATTCTCGAATACTGGGAATGGATGATTGAGCCTTCCTATGACAACACATCAGGCCTGATCGAGTTTCAGGTTGAGGCATTCACGAGGGAAGATGCTCTCAAGGTCGCCAACCTTGTTGTCAAATACAGTCAGGAACTGGTCAATGAACTGTCCGACCAGGCCCGGCGGGATGCCGTTGCCTTTTCAAAGGAAGAAGTCGCAAAGGCGGAACTTCGCCTGAAATTCATTCGCAACAAGCTGCGTGAATTCCGCTCCGAGACCAAAGCGGTTGATCCGGAATCTTCGGCCGGTGCCCAGGTATCGCTGACGACGGAACTTGAACAGCAGCTTATCTCCCTGAATGCCCGTCTGACTGCTGCGCGAAACGGCCAGCTTGACGAGGATTCACCCACGGTTCGTGAACTGAAACGCCAGATCAAGGCACTCGAGGAGCAACTGGTCCTGAAAAAGGCGGAAATTGAATCAAGTGGTTCCGGTGCCAGCCTTTCAGAAATTCTGTCTGACTTTGAACGTTTGCAGGTTGATCTCGAATTCGCACAACAGGCCTATACAGCGGCCATGTCGTCACTCGAACGCTCCCGCATAGACGCCGACCGGCAGCAACGCTTCCTTGCAGTTTATCAAAAACCGTCACTCGCACAGGATGCGATCTACCCGACCCGCATTTTGAACAGCATTCTGGTCTTCGTAATTTGCCTGATGTTGTGGTCCATAGGCCTGTTGCTGGTCAATTCGGTCAGGGATCATATTCGGTAAGGCTGGCCCTCGAACATCATGGCAAGCGCGCGATACAGATTTGACGAAAACCCGTTGACCGTGCAGTCGCGCGTTATCTGGGCCCTGATCCTTCGTGAAACACGGGTGACTTTCGGTAATGCCCAACTCGGATATCTCTGGGCAATAGCAAACCCCATACTGACCACCACAATCATGGTGCTGATCTTTTCCTTCATCAGCCGGATGCCGCCAATCGGCACCAGTTTCATCCTGTTTTTTGCAACCGGGATCATACCTTTCGAGATGTACAACAAGCTCGCGAATTCGCTGATGGCCGTCTTTACACAGAACAAGGGCTTGATGACGTATCCTCTCGTCAAGGAAACCGATGCCGTGTTTGCCAGATACCTGCTCGTGATCGCGACCTATTTCCTCGTCCTGCTGGTATTCTTCTCAACCTTGATCATAACCGGGTTTGCACCCTGGCCTCACAATCCCGGCAGTGCGATTGCCGCAATTTTCTGTCTTTCCCTGTTCGGTTTGGGAGTTGGGGTGACCAATGCAGTTGTAAAGTGCCTCTGGGGTACCTGGCCACAAATTTACGGAATCATATCAAGACCGCTGTTTTTCATTTCCGGGATATTTTTCATTCCAACCACTTTCCCGCCCTATATAACAGATTGGTTGGCATGGAATCCCTTGCTACACTTCATTGATTGGTTCCGTGCCGCATATTACATCAACTATGAAAGTGTGATTTTTGACGGTCCGTTCCTGTTCTACGTGACAACGGGCCTCTTGCTTACAGGTTTTGGCGGTGCACGACTGTTCAGGAAAAAACTGGCCTGACGACAATGATTGAATTTGAATCTGTTCGAAAATCATATCGCCTCGGTGGCGTCGAGAAGGTCATCCTGGAAGACCTCAACATGACGTTTCCATCCGGTGTCAGCGTAGGCATACTTGGCCATAACGGGGCCGGAAAATCCACCATGATGCGGCTGATAGCAGGGGCAGAACTGCCTGACGCCGGCAAGATACGCAGATATGCAAATGTTTCCTGGCCGCTGGGTTTCAGTGGCGGCTTCAATGGCCAGATGACGGGCATGGAAAACATCCGGTTTGTTGCGCGCATGTATGGTCAGGACATTGCCGAAATGATCGATTTCGTTGAGGATTTCTCGGAACTCGGCCCTGCCCTTCGCGCCCCGATCAAGACCTATTCCAGCGGCATGAAGGCCCGGCTGGCTTTTGGTGTCAGTATGGCTGTTGAATTCGACTATTACCTGATCGATGAAATAACGGCGGTTGGAGACACGCGCTTCAAGAAAAAATGTGCCGAGGTCTTTGAGCAGAAGCTGCGTACTTCAAACATCATCATGGTGTCGCACAGTTCAGGCTCACTCAAGCAATATTGCCAGCATGGCTGCGTACTCGACTCCGGCAGGCTCGACTATTATGAAGACCTTGATGAAGCGATCGCCCATCATGATGCAAACCAGGCCAAATAAGCCCTGGTGCAATGGCTTCGGTTGATCCTTCAATGCTGTTGCCAAGATCAACCGGACCCTGAACTTGTTTCCTTCCCTGACAAAAAACCTGGCCATTGCGAGAAGGGTTTTCACCCTGGAAGGCCCCGAAATTCTGGCCCGCATGGCTTGGTCACAATTCCGCAGGAAAGCAGGTATCAGGAAAGGGAGAAGCGATTATCCCCAAAACAGGCTTTGGCAGGAACATTACAACCGGCTGGTTCTGGCAGCCTGTCTCCTGTTTGCAAAATTCCGGAAGGCCACCTGCCCAACCATCGGGTTTGCTCTTGATGGAAGAGAGGCAAGTACCAACGCTGCAATGGCAACGCTCAACAGCCTGGTCGGGCAGACATCTCCCGGTTGGCATCTGACCGTAATTGTTTCCCAGCCCGATGATTACGAAAAGCTGTCGGTTGAATTGGCCAGTTTGCCGCCTTCCGTTCAGGCAAGGATAACCTTGCTGACAGAAAAGCGCATGGCTGAGATGCCCGTCTATCCTTGGGCGTCATTTCCTGTAGCCGGGGCAAAACTGAACAGGGATTATTGTGCAGCATTTTTCCGCGCATTCAGCAAAAACAATGCCCTGAAGCTGTTTTATGGACATGATGATATCATCAATGACGCAGGTGAGCGTTCTCTCCCTTTCTGGAGACCGGAATTTGATCCGGTCATGCTGGGAGAAACAGATTATCTTGTCCAAACAGCCACTTTTCATACGGAAAGTTTCAGCCTAGAAGGAGCCCTCTCTCCGTCCGCAGTGACATACGGGAAAATCAGGCCACGGCAAACTCACCGCGAAAACATGGTCCTTGTCCACCAGCCGGCGACAAAGGCCTTGCAAACGCCCACCAGTATTCAGCAGATACAAGAGACAACCGAACCGCCCCGCGATGAAACGGTATCGATCATCATCCCGACCCGCGACCGGCTCGATCTGTTGCGCAAGAGTGTTGAAGGGTGTCTTGAACAAACCGCTTATCCGGCGATTGAACTGATCATTGTCGACAATGGTTCGGTCGAAAAAGAAACCCGGGATTTCTTCAACACGGTCTCTGATCGCCCGAACGTCCGCATTCTGCCGGCACCCGGCCCCTTCAATTTTGCAAAGCTGATAAACCTGGCGGCCAGGGAGGCGCAGGGCGAGTATTTGCTCTTGCTCAACAATGACATCGAGGTCACGGAAAAAAACTGGCTTTCAGCCATGATGCATTTTGCAAGGCAAGGCGGAGCCGGTGCAATTGGCGCACGACTTTGGCATCCGGACGGCAGGGTGCAACATGCCGAGCTGACGCTTGATGTGCTTCGCATTGCTTTCTCGCCCTTTGACGGCCTGCCTGCAAGCGAGGTCGAAACAAGATCCATTGCGGCTTATACGCATGACGCACAGGCAGTCACCGGAGCATGCATGTTGTTGCGCAAAAAGCTTTTCCACACCGTCGGCGGCATGGATGAAACCAATCTTGCCATTGCCTTCAATGATGTGGATTTGTGTCTGAAGATACGCAAGGAAGGACTGGCCAATATTTGTTGCGCGCAGGCAAATCTGGTTCACAATGAATCTGCAAGCCGTGGTTCGGACGCCGATCACAATGAACGCTTTCTGCGCGAACGGGCATACATGCGCAGGAAATGGGACAAAGAACTTCGACAGGCAAGCCGCCGTTATGAGTGAACAAACGGGAACAGGACATCTCGGATCCAACTGCAGGAGAAAGACGTGAAAATTCTGGTAACAGGCGGTGCAGGATACATTGGCTCTCATACATTTGTGGAACTTGTCAGGGAAGGTCATGAGCCGGTTATCTTTGACAATTTCTCCAATGCAAGTCGTGAAATTCTGCCTCGCCTGGAACAATTGACCGGCAAAACTCCGGTAATGATAGAAGGCGATATCAGGGACACTGTCCTGCTGAGCCGTACACTTTCCCAACAAGGAGCGGAGGCTGTCATTCACTTTGCCGGTGCCAAGGCAGTTGGCGAAAGCATGAAAGACCCGCTCAAATACTATTCAAACAATGTAACAGGCACCCAGTCACTGCTTGAGGCCATGCAGGAAAACGGGGTCAGGAAAATCGTGTTCTCGTCCTCGGCCACTGTTTATGGCGACCCGGAGCAATTGCCGATACCTGAAACCCACCCCCTGTCGACAGCCAACACCTATGGCGAGACAAAGCTGGTAATCGAAAACATGTTGAGGGCCGTTTCAAGTTCCGGGCCGGGCTGGTCGGTGATACTGCTTCGCTATTTCAATCCGGTAGGCGCACATGAAACAGGCCTGATCGGGGAATCGCCTGACGGCATACCGAACAATCTCATGCCGTATATTTGCCAGGTGGCAGTTGGCCGGCGGGACAAGCTGCAGGTTTACGGAAATGATTATGACACACCGGACGGTACTGGGGTCCGTGATTATATTCATGTGAAGGACCTGGCAGCAGGTCATGTTGCTGCAATCAACCGGATTGAAGCCCCGCAATGCACTGCAATCAATCTCGGCACAGGCCGCGGAACAAGTGTTCTGGAAATGGTTGCCGCCTTTTCCGAAGCGGCAGGAAAGCCCATACCTTATGAAATCATGGGGCGCCGTGAAGGCGATGTTGCATCCTGCTATGCAGACCCCGGCCTGGCCCGTGAATATCTCGGCTGGGAGGCACGGTTTGGCATCGGGGAAATGTGCCGGGACGCATGGAACTGGCAGTCGAGAAACCCGATGGGATATGAATAGCCCTCCACCGCCGCAAGTGCGCTCAAAGAACGGGCAGCTCTGATGGTGCGCGAGCCGTGATAAGTTCCGCGCCACCGGAACGCACAATGATGTTTTCCTCATGCACCATCATCAGCTCGTCTCCGTAGGAAACTGACGGTTCAATGGTCAGCACCATGTTCTCCTCAAGCACTTTTCGCTCAAAACCTGCAAGTGAGGGCTGTTCGGTCAGTTGCATACCGAGCCCGTGACCAAGCCGGCCAATGTCACCCCCAGCATCACCCAGTTCTGCAAGCACCCTGGACATGGCATGAAAAACGTCACTGCAGGTATTCCCCGGGCGGGCCGCTACAATACCTGCATCGGTTGCCCGCCAGAGAACATCATGGGCCCGTTTGGCCGGATCACCCGCATGACCGATAGCCCAGTTGCGGTCAAAATCGCAATAATAACCGTCCCAGGTACAACCGGTATCCAGCATCAAGACGTCCCCGTTTTCCAACGGACGGCGGGAAGGCGGGGAAATAACATCGGTATAGCCACCCGGACCGGCACCTCCCACGAGATAAGGCACATCATCGGCTCCTGTGGCGAGTGCAAGCCGGCGAAACTCGCGGAAAACTTCCTCCAGCGGAAACCCGTTCCCTGCAATTTCCGGAACCCTGGCAAAGGTTGCTGAACCGATTGCACAAATATGGCGCAGTTTTTCCAGTTCGGCTTCCGACTTCACCATCCGCAAACCCTGAACCAACCCGGTCACATCAATGATCTCGAGTCCGGGCAAGGCTTTGGTTAAACGTTCCCAGTCTCCCAGCGGCATGCGCAGACCGGTTTCATGCCCCTTCATGATGCCAAGTCCTGCTTTCGCATTTGCAAGTGGCGTCAACAATTCGGTCAGCAGACTGATCCCGTCATCCTGTGGTGCGGGCGCGCTCCAACTGCGAATGTCTTCGATCCACGTCTTGCGCATCAGGTCTGCGCCAATTTCCGGAATGATCGCAACCGGCTTGCCATCAACAGGCACATATACAAACCACGGACGGGTGGGGCTTTGCCAAAAGAGTGTATGGAAGCCGGTGAAATAGCGCACCTCCGGCTCACTCATCAAAAGGAGGCCGGAAACCCCTTGTGCCGCCATGAGTGCCTGCGCATTTTTCAACCGCATGACAAACTCGGCTTCTTCAAAGCCCCGCGAGAGCATGGACGGCATCAGGGAAAGTTCAGCATCCATGTTTTGCATCTCCCCTTTGATTGCAGCTCGTCATGGCCAAGTTCCTGTTATGTCGTGATGTTACCACTCACATATTTTCTTGAGCTGGGCGACACTTTCGCGTCCCTCAGATGGACAGGAAAGGTAAGAACTGCAACAGCGGGCCGAGCATCGCAGGAAATTGTCCGGCGCCCGCTTGAGTTCTTCAAACTGGATTGCCTGTTGGGAGAGCGCCCCGCAAGAACATGAACACGCGCTGTTCGATCCGGCACCAGCCTGTGATTGAGGAACCGTAATCTTGTTCTCGATTATTCTGCCAAACGGATCAGCTTCTTTACCGCGGTATTCAAACTGCTGCTCATTTCGCCACCGCTCAAGGTAAAAAGCCTGCGTTTTTGTTTCGACAAGCTCTCGCCTGCTGTCCCAGGTAAAATATTCAAGCGCGGGCAGTACCACTTCAAAATTGCGATTGGCACCGTCATCAGAAGTGATGACAAAGCGCAGTCTCACCCAATCATCACCGCGTTCCAGAACGTCAACACTCCCGCGTTCCAGCGTCTCGCCAAGTCCTATATGCGAGAGCGATGTATGGGTAACTTTGTGAACCTGAAGCGGGTAGCGGCTTCCAATCGAAAGCTCTCCCCACCTTTTGGGGCGAAAGCCTTTCCAGCGTTCACCTTCAAATTCGGAAAAGAAGACAAAGTACTCCACTTCACCTTCCTTGGAGGCACTCGGATCATCGTCATTGAACCCGTTGCAATAGCCATATTCCGACGTTTCCAGGGAAAACCCCAGCACCACATCATCCTGGTCACGGAAAGCATCTATCCGTCGTCCCGTTTCCTCATTGGCCAATAGCGGGTTGGCGAACTGCTCAAGCATTCTCACATCATGCTGGTAAACACCCGCAGCAACAGTGAAATGAAGGGCACCGCCACTTCTGCCAGCCATTTCCGAGCGTTTGACATTCTGACCGATAAAGGGTGAGCGCTCCCTGCCAAGCTCACTGTTCGGGTCGGAGCGGATGTCATCCGGAAAATCAAACGCGTTCCAGTCCGCCACGCCAAAAGACCGCGTGATCGCGTTGATGCGGGCAATCCGTGTCATTGCCATTGCTTCATCACAGGGAGAAACTTCTGGCACCGGTTTCGGTTCAATGTTTTGCGCAAGTTCAACAGGTGTTTTGTCGAGATCGGCAACCAGCCGCAATGAAGTGCTTACCCGCACTTTTGCGTCAGACAAACGTGTATAGGCCTCCCGTGCTTGCGGCCCGAAACGGGTATCACGTGTAGGCACATACGCAAGAACTGCAGATGTTGTCACCGAGTTTCTCAACATCGGTGTGGGCAAGGTCCAGCGGACTACATATCGTCCGTTTGCCTGCCTGATCGGACCATCGCGTACCGGCATGCAATGCTTGCTCGCCTTTTCAATCGACTCATCTTTCAGGGCATCAAGCGTCGCTGCGCAGGAAAAAAGCCTCTTCTCAGGATCCCATGGTTTGGCAATACCGAAATCGATCTCAATACTTTTTGCCTTGCTGGTTTCAGCCTCCTGCTTGTTTTCGGGATGGGGCGGCACTCCCTCCATCACCTGGACAATGCCGAGATGCAAACCGTCTGCCTCCCTCAAGGACCGGGCCGAGGCTTCAATGTAAATCTGGGCATGGACATTGTTCTGCTCTGCCCGGTCATCTTCAATTGCAATATCCAGGCAGCGGACACCATAGGGGACAATGTCTACCTGTTTACGTTTCACAGGCTCTGACGCGCTCAACTCACGCAACTGGCAACTGGCAATGTAATCACGCCAGATATGACCGGGTGGGGAAGGTTCGGTTTCAAGTCTTGTTCGCCCGTCAAAGGACGTATCCGGCCATGAAGCGATGTCGGCATAAGCAAGTGTCAGGGTCGGACCAAGCGGCCCGGTTCCCAGCATCAGTCCCAGCTTTTGTTCAAACCAGCGCACAATATCACGGTCCGAAGCCGGATGACTGGCATCGTCTGGACTGAAAAATGCGTTGTGCAACAACACCGACCCGTCAAGATATCGCTCGGACAAATGGCGGAAGAAAGAACTGGTCTGGTAGGCGATTGACGGATTGAAGAAACCTTGCCGGTAGGCCGCCCATCCATGATACTTGGCATACTGGCTTGCCGTAAGGCCCGAACCCAGAACCCGGTCTTTCCAGATGTCACGGATCGGGTAACGCATCTTTTCACCCTTGAGCAGGTGCCAGCGTATATAGCTGTTTTTGACAAAATCTGCCAAGCCTTCAAACAGGAAGGGTGCACGGCTGTACACATTTCTCGGGTCGCAAGCGGTGGCATAACCGGCGGCTTGGTAAAATGCACTGTCCTGAATTGCGTGGCTCAGTTCATGCGCAAATATGCCCTGAAGGGCCCATTGCGGAACAACTGTCTCATCAGCCAGAATTGTCTCGGCCGGTCGGTCCGTTACGTCATCGGGCTTTTTGCCGTCTTTGTCTTTTGGAAATTCACGCTTTTCGTCATCGGGAACATTCCACTGCAATGCAACAGCCTTTCCCTCGCTGAGATTTTCTCTGCAGGAAAGTTCCTGTGCAATTGCATTGTCGAGCTTTCCGGTAAACACCAGCAACGATTCAGTTGAGCCGGAAGCATTGGGTGTAACCACCGGACCCAGCAGTTCAGGGCTTGGTAAACCCTGCTTCTCTAGCCAGTGCATGGCGTCCCGGCCAGCCTTCTCTATGCGCGGACCATTGGTCACGTCCCATTGCGGGCAATCTTTATTGTCGCGTTTACTGTTGTCAGGATCCATGCACGTAAGTGTAATGTTTTTAGGAGACCAGCCTGCGATGGTTTTCCACCCGCCGGCAGGCACGCCATACTTGCTTGGCACGTGACCGGCATTAGGCTCCAGCTTGAGCAATTCGTGGGAGAATGCTGAATGGGTCAAAACCATCATGCAGGCCAACAAACCGGAGACGGAAAGTCCCAACGGGTTCAAAAATCTCATTGCTGTTCTCCTGAAAGCGGCTTCAGCAATGGACCACCGGGCTTGAACACCGGTTCCCCGCTTTCCGCAGTATTTGCTGCACAATCCCCATCTGCCATCACCTTCACTTCCTGTTCGGCAATCGGCCGGTACACCGCCATGCTTGACTGGGTGAAGTAACCGAGACGGTAGATGCCAGGTTCATCCGGCACATCAATAAAGACTGTGGAGGGGCTTTCTGCATTCAGTGTCTTGATGACGCTTGGCTGCACATATCCGTTATGCGGAGAGGCTGTGGCGTTTGTCGGCAAAAGCTCCAGCCTGTCAAACCGGGATCTGGGCCCCTTGAAGCGAACCGGGAACTGCTTCTCGCAAAGACCGACTTCCGTCGGCGCAAGCAGTTTTGCCAGCGGGGCAACAACCTCGATTGTTGCAGCCACACCGTTATTGCCGTCATGAACCTGATACCTGCCTGCCACGGGAGGCGCCTGAAAGCGATAGAGGGTCCTGTCAGCCTCCTCGGTTGTTTCAACTGGAGGAAAGGTCAGCAGCGTCCCGCCCAGGTTTTTCATCTTGAGCGTCAGCCCGGCATTGTTGTCCGCTGACAAGTCAAACATCTCGCCAGCCGGAATGCGCAAGACCTCTGTTCCGGAGCGGTCGCCAGCAATTTGGTTGTCCGCCTTCTCAGCCTCCTTGAAAAGGTCCACGCTTTGGGCAATGGCGTTGTCACATACACCAATTGCCAAGACCACAAGCCCGAGACGAGAGACCCGTCTTGAGAAAGTGGCGAAGCGGGCCCGCAATTCAGCCTCCCTGCGGAGGCACTTCAATCGCAAACCGGTCGAGTTCGAATATGCCTTCATGTGAACGCGCACGCTTGGACTGGCCGACGAGGAAAGCCGGTTTGCCTGAAAGTCGCAGCATGGAAACAGGTTCCGTGGCCTTGGTCATTCTTGTGGATGGCTCGCCTTCGGCACCGGGAACATCCATCGAAAACTCTGCCGTTATTTCACGACCTCGCCGTTTCAGCCTTACTGTAGCACCATTCTCCACAAGGGACTGGAGGATCAGGTCAGCATGTGCCCGCCCCTTCTTGCTGCAGATGCCATCCGTGAAAGGGCCATCGAACAGGTTGTCCGTGAAAAGTTTGCGTGTGACATCGCCTTCCGTTCCACTGTCCTGCACGAGTGAAAGCTTGATGGTTGAACCGCAACCTTGTGTCTCTATCCACGCGACGGCAGAAACCTGGTTGAATGCATCCGTAAACAGCGACACGGAAACCTGTTCTGCCAGTGATTGCATGTCGTGGCTGAACTCAAGAACGAGATCAAAATCGCCGTCAGGCAACGGTGTATCGACCACATGCCGGTTGCTGGCATCAGCCGCATCATAGCGGGGTGCGCCGGCGACCGAGACAAAGCGCGTACCCTGGCCGGTAAACGTGACATACTCGGGCACCGGGTTCTCAACCATGATTGCAGGGTCAAGATCCGGACCGTCAAACAATTCCTCGAAAACCGCTGTTGCAGTTTCGGGCTCGGGTGGTGCCGGTGGGGGTGGCGGTGGTGGAGGGGCGCTTGCTTCTTCAACTGCATCATTTACCGCCTGGACAAATTCATCTGCCGTATTTGCGTTGAAATACCGGCCATTGCCATTGTCGGCTATACATTGAAGCGCCGCTGCTTCCTGTTCACTCAGATCAAACCCGACAACATGAACACGGGTATCAATTCCGCGGGCCGCAAGTTGTGCAGCCGCAGCGCACGGATCCCCGCCACAGGTTTCCAGGCCGTCGGAAATCAAAAGGATGCTTGAAGGACGCTCTGCAACGGAAAGAACTTCCCCGGCTTCCATCAGTGAACGGGCGATCGGCGTTTTGCCGCGCGGCGTGATGTTGTTGATTGCGGCCTGTATGTTGCCCAGCGCATGATTGCCGGGCTGAAGGATCATCTCGGTGTCACCGCAATCACCCTCCCGCCTGTGGCCATAGACCATCAGCCCGATATTCCTCTGCCCGTGCAGATCGGAAACCAGTCCGGAAAGAGCGGTTTTGGCGGTACTGATTTTGGCTACACCGTTAAGCTGGCCCCACATGGAGCCGGAACCATCCAGCATGAACAGGATGTCGGATGAAGAGGGTGCCGAAACAGCATTACCAGCTCCGGCAGTTCCGGACGGGGCAGAAGCAGGATTGCTGCCGGATGAAGTGTTTTGCGCAGTGTTGAAGCCGGGCGTATCTCCCTGCTCCATGCCGATGTTTTCTTCGTTTGAACCGCCTGGCTGCTGATTGTACAGCGTCACATCATTGCTTCCCGTCGGGCGGCCAACAAAATTCTGGCTGAGACGTGCCAGGGACCAGCCATTCGCCTCGGAATAAATGTCGTTTATCTGCCAGTCATTGTGCGGCGGCACCTTGACCAAAGTATAGAGCAGACGTTGGGGCTGGCCGAAATTGGTAAAACTTGCCACGATCTGGGCAGCGCCGCGCAAGACGGGCGTCTGGGGATCGGGACCAATGCTGATATTGCGGATATCAGCATCCTGCGCATCAAAAACCGGATCAAAACCGAGCTTTCCCTGCAATCCCGGCACGGCATAACTGTCTACAAAATAAAGCATTGTCGCATCCGGGTCGTTCAACACCGGAGGCCTGCCTGAATTGAAGCGGTCCAGATGGTCAAACATCATGGATTCCACCAGATCGGTTGCCTGCTCAAGATTGTCCTGCGCATGCACAGGTGCAAATGCCAGCCCGCCAAACAGGAAGACGGCCAGCAATCCTTTCACCAGCCTTGCTGAAAATGTCATCGCTACCTCTCCTCTGGTTGTGCGAATGGTTCCACGATAGGGGATGTTGTTACTGTGCATTTGGAATCAGCTCGAACCGGTCAAAATATGCAACGGTTTCGCCACTCTTGGCGCCTCTAAGCTGTCCGAGTTGAAAAGCCGGTGCACCAAACGGTTCGATCCGGCTGACACTGTCCGTTTCGATTGTAGCGGGACCTCCCGGCTCGTCACCTGCAGCAGGTACATTGAGAGCAAGTGAACCACTGTAGCGGAACCCTTCCCGCTTGAGAGTCAGTTCAAAACCCTGGTTTTCCAGCTCCGCCAAAATCCGGTCACCCAGTCCGCGTCCCATCTCGCTTTTCGAGCAGACACTTCTGACAATGCTTTTGTCAAAGAGGTTTTTGGTAAACGATGTTCGTACCGGTTTTTCCTGCGAGGCCACCATTCTTTCATTGACGATGTCGAGATAAAGGGTTGGTCCGCAGCCGGTAGTCTGGACACGCAAGGTCAATGCCACATAGTCATTGTCATTGGCGTGCATTCCCAGCCACACGGTCTCATAGCCGGTCTTGGCTTCAAGCCTGCCTTTCAAGCGCATCGTGAAATCACCGGCACCGGCAAATTCGCCATGCTTGAACAGATTGGTGGATTCAGGGTTTTCAAACCCGGCTTTGTCGCCCGTCGCAATCGCCAGAATGGCACCTTTTTCAAGCAGGAAACTGTTCAGGTCTTCATTCACGATCTGCCAGCCGCCGCCAAGCTTGCTTCCATCGAATTCTTCCTCGACTGCTGCAATGCCCGGCACCTGGGCCTGTCCGGCATTATTGTCGGCCCCGTCATTGTTCGCGGTTTCATCCGCTTTCGTTTCTTCGCCGGTTTCGGCATCTGCTGCACCGGAACCAGCCGATCCATCCGTATTGGTTGTCGCATTACCGGCAGCAGCTTCACCAAACAGGTCTTCACCTGACGAGTTTCCAGAACCGCCGCCATGACGAACCGCAATTTCGGCAAGGTTCCAGTCCTGTCCGCTGATTGCCGATATCCTTTGCTGATCGCCGTCATAGAAATTGACAGTAAGTGAAACAATCCTTGCCGGGCCGCCTGAACGTACTGCGACTTCGATCGTAACGCCCTGGTCCGGCTGGTTTCCCGCAACCCGGGTCTGGAACGCATCGATCTTCTCCGGAGCAGCGCCTGTAAGCAGGTCGAACTCACCGGATACCAGTTCGCCGGTTTCCGCAATTTCCGGCTGAAAGAATGTGGATCGCAATTCGGCATTTTTCCAGATGCCGCCAAGTCCCGCATCCCTCAAGGATTTGTGCGCGCTGTAAAGTGATTGCACAAACCCGAGGGCAAGCGCTTCAGTCTGATTCTGTGCATTTGCAGGAGCCGGGCCGGAAAGCACCAGTGTGAAACAGGCCAGCATCAAAAGTGAGCATCTTTGCAACACGCGCAATTGTGTTGCCAGACCCTGAAATCTCAAGGCCATCATCCAGTTAGACATGCATTATCCTCCTCGGCTCCAAACTGGCTCCGGACGAATGCATATACCGGATAACCGTAATACTTGCCCCGCAGGCAGGATAGCCAATCAGAACTGATGTACAAGTGGATCAATCATGCAAACCGGATTTTTTGTGAATTCTTTGCTGCTGTGCCTGAAATGGCACAGGTACCGTTTTGTTGGATTGCATCAAATAATTCATTGCTAATGAAGATGCCAATAACTAGATTGACTTCTGCTACATCCGCTCAGGAATCCGGTCACCAGGCCGGTTTGGGTAGCTGTGAAATGGTCTGCATGCGCCGGACCTGATATCGCGAGTTCATTAATCATTTCCGGAAATCCACTGCCAGGCTTTCCCGTTACAATATTCATTGCTGCCCTTTAGAAAGAACCGGTTTTGTCTTTTTCCTTGAATGCAGTTTTTACAGCCGCCCTGTTGACCAGCCTCACATTTGTCGCCCCTGCCCTTGCCCAGGAAGGCAGGCCGCCGGCTGCGGTGACCGTACAGTCCCTTGAACCCCAATCCGTTGTGCTCAGTTCAACCCTGCCCGGAAGGGTCCGCGCCTCCGCTGAAGCAGAAGTTCGGCCACAGGTTAACGGCATTATCACGGAACGCCTTTTCACCCAGGGCTCGAAAGTGAAAATGGGAGAGGTTCTCTACAAGATTGATCCCGGTTCGTACAAAGCCGCTGTATCGCAGGCACAGGCCAGTGTGCGGCAGGCAGAAGCATTGCTGAAGGCTGCCGAACGGGAAGCCACCCGCGTATCCACATTGCTCGAACGCGGCATCAGCAGTGCGGCAACAACAGACAATGCGATTTCGGAACGCGATTCGGCCGCAGCCTCGCTCGAACTGGCAAAGGCCCAGCTTGAATCTGCACAACTGGAACTCGACCGTACTGAAATTCGCGCCCGTCTGTCGGGTGAAATCGGCTTCTCACAAGCCAGCAAGGGTGCCCTTGTGACAGCCAGTCAGGCAACCCCCATGGCGGTAATCCGCAACATCGACCCTGTTTATGTCGACGTCACCCAGTCAGCAGCAGAAATGATCGAGTGGCGGCGTCATCAGGCAAGTTCAAAAAGCCCTCCTCCCCGCGAGGTGCGGCTGACACTTGCCGACGGGTCCTCCTACGACCATACCGGAGAACTGACCGCAGCCGAACCATACGTGAACGAGGAAACCGGCGTGGTTGCGCTGCGTCTGGAGTTTGCCAACCCGGACGGACTGCTTCTTCCGGGAATGTATGTACAGGTTGAGATGCCGACCGGTTCAATGGACGGGGTGTATCTCGTTCCCCAGCAAGGGGTCTCGCGCGACCGGCGCGGCAATCCGACAGCGCTGGTTGTCAACCAGGACAATGTAGTGGAGCAGCGCCAGTTGACAGTCCTGCAGGAACGCGGGTCGGACTGGATTGTGAGTGACGGCATCAAGTCTGGTGACCGCGTCATTCTTGAAGGCCTGCAAAAAGTTTCACCCGGTGCGACCGTCACGCCGGAAGAAAAAACAGTCACGGGAGACTGACCGGATGGCAAGGTTTTTTATTGACCGCCCGGTATTTGCCTGGGTTGTTTCCATATTGATCATGGGGATCGGCTTCCTGTCGATCCTCACATTGCCGGTTGCCCAGTATCCGACAATTGCGCCACCCTCTATTTCTGTGAACGCCACCTATCCCGGCGCATCTGCCCAGACGGTGGCAAACACGGTTACCCAGTTGATCGAGCAGCAGATGACCGGGCTCGACGGGCTGCGCTATTTCAGTTCGAACTCCGCCTCAAACGGTTCCTCGCAGGTAACCCTGACATTCGAGACGGGAACAGATGCGGATATCGCGCAGGTTCAGGTCCAAAACAAGCTGGCCCAGGCAACACCCCTGCTGCCCGAACCCGTGCAACGCCAGGGCATCAGCGTCCGAAAGTCGTCCGCCGGCTTTCTCATGGTTATCGCCCTCATTTCCAAAGACGGGAAACTGAACCAGGTTGACCTGTCGGACTATCTCAGCAGTAACCTGGTTGATGAGTTCAGCAGGATCAGCGGCGTTGGCGAGGTTCGTGTATTCGGCTCTAAATATGCCATGCGCATCTGGATCGATCCGGCAAAACTCGCCGCCTACAAACTCGCACCATCAGATGTGGTTTCTGCGGTATCAGCAGAAAATGCGCAGGTTTCCGCAGGTTCGTTTGGCAGCCTTCCCTCTCCCGAGGGGCAACAGCTGAATGCGACCATTACTGCCCAGTCCCTGTTGCAGTCACCGGAAGATTTTGAACAGATCGTCCTGCGTGCCGAAACAGATGGCGGCCTTGTCCTTTTGCGGGATGTGGCACGGGTGGAGATCGGGGCGGAAAACTACACGACAATCGCCAAATACAACCGCCAGCCGTCCTCCGGCATGGCCATCCAGCTGGCATCGGGCGCGAATGCCCTGCAGGTATCGGATGCAGTAAGGGCAAAAATTGAAGAACTTTCAGAGTTCTTCCCCGAGGGCGTCGAATATACCATTCCGTATGACACGACACCGTTCGTCCGCATTTCAATCGAAGAGGTCATAAAAACCCTGTTCGAGGCAATCGGGCTGGTCTTCCTGGTCATGTTGCTGTTTCTGCAAAACCTTCGTGCCACCCTGATTACCACGCTGGTGGTGCCGGTCGTCCTGCTTGGCACATTCGGCGTTCTTGCTGCAGCCGGCCTCAGCATCAACACACTGACCATGCTTGCCATGGTACTGGCCATCGGTTTGCTTGTGGATGATGCCATTGTGGTTGTCGAAAATGTCGAGCGGCTGATTCACGAGGAGGGGCTGGAACCGCGGGAAGCAACGCGAAAATCGATGGACCAGATCACGAGCGCACTAATCGGCATTGCGATGGTGCTCTCCGTGGTGTTCGTCCCGATGGCATTTTTCGGCGGCTCAACCGGCGTCATCTACCGTCAGTTCTCAATCACCATTATTTCCGCGATGGCGCTCTCGGTCATCGTTGCCCTTTCGCTGACACCGGCACTTTGTGCAACCTTCCTGAAACCCAAGAAAAACCACGACAGCAAAAAAGGGTTTTTCGGACTGTTCAACAGGGGTTTCGAGGCAACACAGAACGGTTACACTTCGCTGGTCAGGTGGATCATCCGCAGTCTGTTTCTTGCCGGCCTTGCCTATTTCGCACTGGTTGGCGCCATGGGCTGGATGTTCAACAAGACGCCCACCGGCTTCCTGCCCAATGAGGACCAGGGCATCATGTTCACATTGATCCAGGCTCCAACCGGTGCCACAGCCGAACGCACACGCAAATCAGTGGCAAAGGTCGAGGATTATTTCCTCAACCAGGAATCCGAAAATGTAGCCTCGATATTCGGCATTGTCGGATTCAGTTTTGCCGGCAGCGGACAGAACACAGGTCTCGCCTTTGTCCGGCTCAAGGATTGGGATGAGCGGCAGCGCCCGGACCAGTCGGCACAAGCCATTGCAGGCCGGGCTTTCGGAGCCCTTTCGCAAATCCGGGATGCCACGATATTCCCGATCGTGCCGCCTCCTGTTCTGGAACTCGGCAATGTCGACGGGTTTGATTTTTATCTTCAGGCACGTGCCGGCCAGACCCAAGACGAGTTGCTGCAGGCGCGCAACCAGCTATTGGGCATGGCAGCCCAAAGCCCGCTCATAGCATCGGCCCGGCCCAACGGTCTGGAAGATGCTGCCCAGTACAATCTCGACATTGACTGGCGGGCCGCCGGGGCGCTCGGCATTACTGCAGTTGACGTCTCACAACTGCTGTCCATCGCCTGGGCCGGTTCCTATGTGAATGACTTCATAGACCAGGGCAAGATCAAGCGCGTTTACATACAGGGCGAAGCAGATGCGAGGTCCGGACCGGAAGATTTCAGCAAGTGGCGCGTGCGCAATGCCACAGGCGGACTTGTTCCCTTTGCCAACTTTGCAACCGGTAGCTGGAACTACGGCCCACAGGGGTTGTATCGCTATGGTGGCATTCCCTCCATGCAGATCCAGGGTTCACCGGCCCCCGGTGTCTCGACAGGTGAAGCAATGGCGGAAATGGAACGGCTGGTATCCCAACTTCCGTCCGGTTACCAGATAGCCTGGACCGGTCTTTCACTCGAAGAACGCGATTCCGGCAATCAGGCTCCGATGCTTTTCGCCCTGTCCATCGCGGCAGTGTTTCTCTGTCTGGCTGCATTGTATGAAAGCTGGACCATTCCCTTCGCAGTCATGTTGGCCTTGCCGATCGGTGTGTTCGGCGCCCTGATCGGCGCCTGGCTGGGCAATTTCGAAAACGGTGTGTTTTTCCAGGTGGGACTGCTGACCGTTATCGGCCTAACCGGGAAAAACGCAATTTTGATTGTGGAGTTCGCGCGCGACAAGCTGAATGACGGAATACCGTTGCTTACCGCAACAAGGGAAGCAGCCCACCAGCGCTTCCGCCCGATTGTCATGACATCCATGGCATTCTCACTCGGTGTCCTGCCACTTGTACTGAGTACCGGCGCAGGATCAGGCGGGCGCAATGCAATCGGCGCAGCCGTGCTTGGCGGAACCCTGTCCGCGACCATTCTGGGCGTTCTTTTCGTGCCGCTCTTCTTCACCATTGTCGTGCGGCTGTTCTCTCGCGCAAAACTCTCCGAACAATCAGGTACAACATAAGAACTGATAATATATCGAGTGGCAAACACCCCCCCGCACGCTGTACGGGGTTTTCAGGCTTGAAAGACTGGATGGTGGAGCTTGACGGAGAAAGTTTGAACACTTCATTCGGTGAGGTCTACGATAAATTTGACGACATTTTCGATGAGTTAGAGGACTGGAGTGAGTGTCTGGAGGAGCATGAGTTCGAGCTTCGCCGGATTATGGGAGGGCCGAAGCCATGAGAGATTTCGACCCACGTGATAAGAAGAAGCTCAAGCGTAGTATTGGCGATATCGGTAATGGGAACGCCACTCTATCTTCTCAATCCAAGAACAACCATCCTTCCGATGTCGACAAGCCGACTGATAGTGGCGTCAAAATCCGTTCCACAAAGGCCAAGCCATTTGCCATTCGCTTGACGGATGATGAGCGTAAGGAGCTTGAACGCCGCGCCGGGGAAATGGCGCTCGGCACCTATATCAAGATCGCCTTGTTCGCCGAGGGTGTGAAGCCTCGTGCGCGTGGCATGCGCGTTCCGGTGAAAGATCATGTGCGGTTGGCAGAACTACTCGCCCTGCTTGGGTCGTCGCGACTAAGCGAGAGCATGCATAAGCTGTCGGAGGCGGCTTCGACTGGAACGCTTTACGTCGATGACGATGTGCCGATTGCGATCAAGAAAGCCTGTAATGATATTTGTGTGATGCGCTTGATGCTCATGCAATCGCTCGGCTTTCGGATCGATGAAGATCAGCTCAAGAAGGAGTCATTGACCCATACATTCACCCGCCATGCCCGCACCAAGGATTGGTGAGACTGGCGGTTTAGAATGATCCTTAAAGGTTCACAGAGAAGTGGTGCGTCGAACTTGTCAGCGCATCTGATGAATGATCTGGATAACGATCATATTGCACTGCACGAGCTTCGCGGCTTTGTCGGTCGGGATTTACATGAAGCTTTGGCAGAAGCCCATGCCATCTCCAAAGGCACGAAGTGCGAGCAATATCTGTTTTCACTGAGCCTTAGTCCGCCCAAGGATGCGGATGTGGGTGAGCAAGCGTTTATCGATGCCATCGATAAAGCGGAACAAGCATTGGGGTTAGATGATCAACCCAGGGCCATCGTCATTCATGAAAAGGAAGGCCGTCGCCATGCACATGCGGTGTGGTCACGCATCGATGGCAAAGAGATGAAGGCGATCAACCTCCCGCACTTCAAGAACCGGCTGATGGGATTATCCCGAGAACTCTATCTGGAACATGGCTGGGACATGCCCGATGGACTGCGCCGGGACGGTGGTCGCTCGCCTCTGAACTTTACCTTGGATGAGTGGCAACAAGCCAAGCGACTGAAGCTCAATCCAAGAGAGATCAAACAAAGTTTCCAAGAGGCGTGGCAACGCTCGGATAATCTTGAGTCTTTTGAACATGCGCTCGAAGAGCGCGGCTACTTTTTAGCCCGTGGTGATCGGCGCGGCTTTGTCGCCGTCAATATCGACGGGGAAGTGTTCCCCGTCCCAAGGATGGTTGGGATCAAAACGAAGGAAGTCAAAGCGAAGCTTGGTGATCCTGACATGTTGCGTTCCGTCGAAGGTACGCAAGCGATGATCGCGCGCAAAGTCACCGACAAACTGCGAGAGTTTATCAATGATGTGGATCGCAAGCATGAGAAGGATTTCGAGCCGCTCGAAGTCAAACGTGATGCGATGTTCACGCAGCACAGAGAAGAGCGTCAACGTATGCTTGAAGGTCAAAAGGAGCGATGGCAGGCCGAAACACGCGCGCGTGCCTTACGGCTTAATACGGGACTGAAAGGGTTATGGGACAAGCTCAGAGGCCAAACGGCCAAGATCAAGCATGAAAATCAAATCGAAGCATGGGAATGCGCGCAACGCGACCAACGCCAACGTCATGACATGATCACCGCACAGATGCGCGACCGCCGATTGCTCCAGACCGACATCGATGCCCTGCGTCGCAAACACGGTCATGACCGCAAATTGCTCATGAAAGAAGTTCAACAGGCGACGGAGTATCAGGAACGTGAACGAGATCGAGATGATGCGCATGAGCTCGATTTGGATCGGACGCGGCACATCCGTCGGGATTTAGGACTTTAGATATTTAGCCAGTAGCGCGTATGGCGGCGTTCGCCGTTTTGGTAAGAATGATCGATGCAGTTTAGATTCAATAATGCCACTTTAATAATATAAACTTTTTCATTTTATTGAGAGCACCTAGCCAATAAGAAAAGCAGGGGTAAAACAAAACCTAAAATACCTACAAACTTGTAGGTTGTTTCTGCCACCAATTTCTCACCTACCGTTGCCCAAACGAAAAGAAATATGACAGTGAAAATTCCAATAAAAAATTCCATACTTCTGTTATCAAACCATTGGCATTTTATGTTTAGAGAACCTATCAACGTTTATTTTAGTTTACAATGCTTATTGAGGCGCTTAACCGCATAACTGCAGAGATGTAAGATAATTGTTTCGAATTGCACTTCGCTTTGTGTGTGTACTGCTTGCATTGTAATCATTGTTTGCCTTGTAATTCATACACTTTACCCGTTTTACCCGTCTGCTTACCCGATCCTCACCTGAAAAGGCATGTCAAAACCCTTTCGAGTTTCAAACTTGAAAGGAAAACTCATGTCTCAGAAACTGGAAAATAAGCCTCCGGCGGTGTCATTGCCGGAAAAAATCAGTGCGGCCTGCGCCGTGTTCATCAACAAATATATGCCGGGCTTTATTGATAGTCCACGTATGCAAGTGCTGTGCGGTTTTGGCATCGGCATGGTCGCCATGATCATCGCCTATCAAATCGGCGCGCTTGAGCGGTTCATGCACTACCCGCTTCACTTTAACCCGCACGAAACCGGACACGGTGTCTATCGCCACGTGATCATGGCGTTCTCCGGCCTGCTCGGCTTCGCGCTAGGCTGGATGATGACGCCGCAAGCAGGGCCTGTCCGCAAGATTGCCATTGGCCTATTCCTTTCAGTGATCAGCTTTTACACGATCTTTGATCTGGCGATACCGGGGAATCTGGCAACCACCATTGGTGCCTGGATCGCATTCTTTGCAGGCGTGGGTTATTGGCTCCGTCAAGCGGCGAGCAAATTCATGAGCCTGCCGAATTTCTTCGGTGATGCAAAATGGGCGACACTTGTCGAGCTGATCAAAGCCAAGGTCATCGGCAAAACCGGTCTGCGGATCGGTGCATTCGAACATCGTAACGGCGTGGCGCCGATCCATTATGACAGAGATCGGCACGCCCTGACCATCGCGCCCAACCGTTCAGGCAAGGGTACGACGGCGATCATCCCAAACCTGTTGACCTATGAAGGGTCGGCTGTTGTGATCGATCCGAAGGGTGAGAACGCGATGATTACGGCAGCACGCCGCAAGGCAATGGGGCAAGAAGTGCATGTCATCGATCCCTTTAAGATCACAGGATTGGACACGTCCCGCTACAATCCAATGGACACGCTTGTCTCAGGTGATCCCGAGATTGCGGATAAGGCGATGCTGCTTGCGGAAGCGCTCATCATCGTGACCGAGGGTGAAGGGCGTTTCTGGGACGAGGAAGCCAAGTCTATGCTGCTCGGCGTGATCCTCTATGTCGCGACCGAGAAGAGCGAGGCCAAGCATCGCCACCTTGCTCGTGTCCGTGATCTGCTGACCCTCGATGGCGTGGAACTTCGAAAGCTGTTCGGTAACATGCAGAAATCGACGCATCGCACGGTGCGGTCAATCGGCGCGATGAGCCTCCAGAAGGATGAAAAGCTACTCGCCAATGTGATGGCGTCCGTGCAGGCGCAAACGCACTTCCTCGAAAGTCCTGCGATCCGCGAGAACCTCAGCGCGTCGGATTTTGGCTTTGCCTATTTGAAGTCCAAGCAAGTCTCGGTCTACCTCGTGCTGCCTTCCGACAAGCTCGACTCGCATGCCAGATGGCTGCGCCTGATGATCCAATGCGGATTGAGCGTATTGACGCAAAACATTGCAGTGCAACCGGACAAGCCTGTGCTGTTCATCCTCGATGAACTGCCTGCCTTGGGTAAGCTGCCGATGATCGAGAAAGCTTTTGGCCTGATGGCCGGGTACGGAATCAAGCTGTGGGCGATCGCGCAAGATGCTTCGCAGTTGAAGCGCATTTACGGTGAGGGTTGGCAGACCTTCGTGTCGAATGCGGGCGTGATCCAGTATTTCGGATCACGGGACAAGTTCACGGCGGAGTATTTTTCATCCCTGTGCGGGGTGACGACGGTCTGGACGTTCTCGAACGCGCTCGCGCGCACGATGGGGAGTTCCTATGGTGGGCAGGCGTCGCACTCGACGAGCAGCGGCACGACCGAGACGATCTCTCCGGCCAAGCGGCAGCTCGTGAACCCGGATCAACTGATGCGGATGAAAGACCATCAGCAGCTCGTGTTCATCAACAATATGAATCCGATCATGGCGACGAAAACGCCGTGGTTCAAGGATGATGAGCTGAAAGACCTCGGCGTCAATCTGCACGAGAAAAAATAACAGCATTGGCGGGGCGCAACGCCCCGCCAATTCCCGATATTTGACAAGAATTGGAGAACGATCATGAGCCATGATCAAACGCATGACGCGACCTTTCTGGTCGTCCCGCTCTCAACAAGTCAAGTGTTTCAAGCTGCCCGTTTGGCGGGTCTTGAAGTGCACCTTGAGACCGATTGGAACGCACTCTCGAACGAAGAGCGTGAATGCATTCAAGACTATGCCCGCTACGGCGTTCTGGAAGCGATCAGGGAGAGTTTCGAGCGGCGCTGTCCGGAATATTACCCGGATGATTTCGAGCAGGCATTCTGGGGTGACGCGCCATGAGCAAACGCCCGCAACGTGACTTCACAAACGCACATGAGAATAACGAGCAATCGCAAGGGGTTGATCCCCTTGCGATCAATCCTGACCGCAAGGAAGGAAATACAGCACCCGAACCCAAACCGCAGGGCATGGGACAGAGTACGCGTGTGAACCAACGCCCGCCTGGCATAGGCGAATATGTGCTTTCTCCTCGTGAACAAGATGCTCCCCAAAAGCCGTATTTCGAGGAACTCTCGCATACGGATAATTGGGTCAACGGTATTGTTCAAACCGAAAGCCGCTATGATGTTGCCATTGCAGTGGACGAGTATCGTTCGATTCACAATCTTGATAGCGGACGCATATCAGCACTTTTGATTTACAAGGATGGCGAGCCTGTCGCCAATTTCGAGCAAGGGTGGGAATTGGAACCCAAATCCAGAGCAGACAAAGATGTGGTGAAAGCCGTTCTTCAATGGGAAGGCGATATCGAACGCGAATTCAAACCCATTGCATCGCCCGATCATGACAAGGATCGCGGTCATGGATTTAATCGCTAGGACTATATTCAAATAGCGGATCAGGTCGCTGGTCTGCTATTCTGATCCTATGGATCAAATGGAGTTCGAAGCCTATCTCAAAAGCCAATCGCAACATGAGGGAACCGACCCCGAAGGGCGGTTTATCAAAAACGCGTTCTGCATCGAAGAACGTGTCGTTCTGCCTGCCAGCTATTGGCGCTATTTTGATTGGCTTTTGGATCGCTACGTGATCGATGTTGATCGCTATTGGGCGGATTGCGACAAGGATCGTGGCGATATGACATTCTCCGAAAACGCCATGCGTTGGGTTTACCAAGATATGCTGGATCGCAAGGAAGCGGGTGACCCGCTTCCCGATTTCCTCGGACGATTGTAAAGCGATTGACTTATCGATTGTCAGGATGAAACCGTGCGCTGATTGCAACCAATTTGCCCTTTAATTCTGTGTCAATATAATCAGCGATGACCATTCCGACAAAATCCTTCGGTGTCATGCCTTCTTGGGGCATAACGGAGCATCCAAGGAAGCTGCGATATCCTGTCTCAGAGATAAAAGGTCTGGCCCAATCAACAGCTTTTACACTGAAGCCCGCATACATCATGGATGTAGCGCCAATGCCGAATATACCGTTCATTGAGACGGCGCATGAAACGCCGCGCACGATGATTCTGAATTTTCCATCCTGTCCCCATAGCGGGAATGTACCATGTTTGGATGCGCACTTTCTTGCCAGAACACAACCCGGCGCGTTCTCATGGGCGATAATGCCGCTTTTATTGTTATTGAGTTTTAACGCCAATAAACGCGCTTCTTCGCGTATTGCGACAGCTTTATCAAACTCACAATCAAGCATGGCTTGATGATGTTTGGCAATCTGCTGGCGATGAAAGGTGATTGCGCCATCCATCGTATCGGGCAGATGCGAGACCGTTTTATCAAACCGCTGTTTCTCGTTGATCTTGTCCGTGTCGGCCAAAAGCGTGTCAAAGAGTGTCTGTTCCATGACTGCCCCCTTACGCTGCGCGAAAGGTGTAGGTGACACCTGCAATCGTGATTTCGGTATAGTCATAACCAAGGTCACGGGCGATCAGGTCATAATCCAGATACATGAGAATGTTGTCCGAGATATCGCCGAATAAGCCTTCATCGACGAACATGTACGCCAGATCGGATAACGTCATATCCGCATAGATATCAATCTCATAATCATCGGGTGACCCTGTCTTGAAATCGAATGCATAGCCCACTTCGCCAACGGCAATGATCAGCTTGATTTTATCTTGTTCTTCCCATTCATCCAGCTTGTCGATAAAGTCCAGTATCGTGGCTTGCGAAATGTCCAAGGCATTGAACAGGTCATAATCCAGATCACTCCCGTCGATAAATTGTATTTCGAACTCTTCGACAGGCTCTCCATAGCTATTGCGGCACTGGCCAAACTTGGCCTTGTAATCCTCTTTCCCGACAAAAAAGAACCCTTGCGCACAGATGTCATAGGGCTGCGCATAGAACCGCGCGTCACTTGTAAATGTTGTTTGTCTTTGTGTTTTGTCTCCTGTGGTTTCCATCTTTCAATCTCCTTTGGGTATGGGTTGCACATGCAACCTTGCCCTTCGGCGAGAACGGAGATGGGAGGGGCAAAGGGAATTCGATGTGAGGGGTGCGGGCAGCGATTGGCACAATCGCAACACGGTCATGTCTAATTCACTTGTGGGGAGAGAAGAGGCAGATGCCTCTCGGCTTCCCCTGACACTCAATGTAATGAAGTCAAAGGGATTAACTTCAATTGATATTTGATAGCATTCAAGCGCTCGCTAGAAAGTGAGTAGGTCTATTTATGTCCACAAGACAGATTAAATCCCTTGGAGTGGCACGCTAATCTAAATAAAAGCACGAATGAGACTATTCAGTTCTCTTGTCTACGCTGATTTTTACGCCATATTAAGAAGCGATTACTGCCTTTAGGAATTGACATCCGAACACGTTCGATATCCGTAAGTTGGTCGAACTGAAACCTCATTCCGTCACTAGCTTCTAGAAAATCAACAAGATCTCGACCGAATTGCTTGAAGTGGTCGACCTGACCGAATTTAGCTAACCGCTCCTCGGGGCTAGACAGGTGCTCCCCCCCTTCTTCGGTCAACTTGCTCATGGAGGGCCCAGGGATCGAAAAAATCATTGCCCCACCTGGTGCAAGAATTCGCTGAAATTCATGCAGGTGGTCAATATATGAACCGGGTATGTGCTCCATTACGTGGTTATGCAGAATGAAATCAAAATAGTTATCGTCAAATATCTTGAAGTCATTAGGCAGATAAAGCTTAAGCAGCCTCATCCAATTGTAACTCTCCGTTCTTGGGTCTGAGCCGAAGTAACTTAGGTCCCTATTCGCCATTAATTTTTCTGAAAGTATACGCTCGGGTGCAAGATGCAGAACATATCGCCGTCTACCCTCTTCGAATAGTCCTTCATTTTTGTATATTTGAAATGCTATTCTATGGCGCTCTAAACTACTACATGAAACACATTTGACGTTTATTCTCCCATTGAAATCCACGAAAGTCTCACCCTCGCATATGGGACATTTTGTTTTAATATCTTGGTTCATAGCAAACACTCAGAATCAATCACTATTTAGCCTTTCATCGCTGTAATTAAGGTATACAACTTTCATAGAACTGCGGCCAAACACATCTATAGCTCTCATTAACTTTCTTTGTTCAATTCAAGCAAAGAATTTAAGGGGGTGCCTTTTTTGAATTTGCACATGTCCGATGATTCCCGGTAAATATGTGCTTAAATAGAACATCAACAAACCCTTTGTAATGTCGTATTGGTGCAGACTTGCAACTAACACGAATGCGTCATAGGTCAAAACATAGACCATCGTAACCGTAGTTAGGAATGAGAATGAATAAAGAAAAGCAGGAAAGACTCCAAAAATTGGAAGTTCTGCGAAAAACGTTTGGTATCGAAATTCAGCGGTTTGAAAAAGATTTTGGCGTTAACTCATACCTGAATCGCGCACCGCGGATAGTTGACGATTCGAAGCTAGAGGGCGCTGTTTTGCTAAGTGACCGCTATCAATTGCTCGAACGTTTGCCCAGAAGAGGTATCGTGGCAGAGATTGGTGTCGATCAGGGTCACTTCTCTAAATCTATCATTGAAATTTGCTACCCAGACGAACTTTTTTTGATAGATATCGATTTGTCTCGCTTGCATCCTGAGAATGAAGAACTTCTAAGAGCCTCCAAATGTGTTCGCTTAATAGAAGGGAGGTCTGAAACATCAATATCTAATATTAATAAAACCTTTACTTGGATATACATAGATGGAGATCATAGTTATGAGCAAGTGAAGCGCGATATTATAGAATCTCATGAAAAAATCGTTCAGGGGGGCTACCTTGTGTTCAATGACTATACTTTGTGGAGTCCTGCCAACATGATGAATTACGGTGTCTCACGAGCAGTTAATGAGTTTTTGAATTCGACCACCAATTGGGAGTTGGCGTATTTCGCTTTTCAAGGTGGGGGGTATCATGATTTGGCTTTAAGACGTAGAGCGTAACGAGCTAAGGATATCATGCGCGACCCTAAGTCCGTACGGATCCGGAAGAAAAATATGCATTTGAGGACTTCAACGTTCACGATATATCAGGGCCAAATTAATGTCTGAATTCTCACGTTTTCTTAAGGAGTTCCGACCTCTGATTGGTTATCGCCGTGTCCGTTATATCGGCGTTGGTGAGCACAAAGGGGATTGCTTTCTGGATTTCGTCAACAGTGGATGGCCTGTATTTGATTCCTATTTGTTTGAGCCAAATCCTAACGCCTTGGAAGTTTTACGGAAGCGTACGGAAGCGATCCATGATAAATATAAAATCACAGTAATTCCAAAAGCGCTCAGTAACACACAAGGCACTGCTAAGCTCAAAATTCTCGATGATATGTCTTATCTGATGTCTGACGTGGAGAATGGTGAAAATGGGGAACTGATTGTTAATACGAGCACATTAGATCAAGAGTTGGTCTGTGGTGAACCGGTAATAACATTTCTCAAGATTGATGTAGAAGGGCATGAATTGAATGTGCTTGAGGGTGCCAAACAGCTACTCAACTTAGGTAAAATTCATATTATTCATATAGAAGCCGGTCGATCAAAACTAAGAAACCAACAAACCCCTGAGCAAGATATTGATCCTGTGTTGCAGGAATTCGGGTTCGATCTATTTAGGCGATACGAACAAATGCACGACTGGATTTTGGATCGTCTAAGCCTGAGACGAAATGATCTTGTCTACGTTCATAAGAAATTTGTCGATGAGACACCTTTCAAGCTCTCTCAGATCGCCTTTGAGAGCGAAAACGTCATTAAAAATAAAGAAGCCTTAATTCAGGATTTGCACAAAACAATTGACGAGAAAGCTCAAGAAGTATCTGCGTTAACTTTTGAGCGCGATGAAAATCACTTACATGTAGAAACATTAAAAGATCAAATTGAATCGTTAAAGCGGCAGCTTGAAGTAGAGCGAAAAGATGCAGTTTCAGCTCGTGAATATCAGGATAGTGTTAATGGAAATTTAGTTCAAAATTTCACCGCTTCATTAGAAGAGCGAGACTTAAAAATTTCTATGATTCGCTCTAGTTACAAGAAAAAAAATAAAGACCTGAAAAAATCAAAGAAAATTTTAAAAGGGGCAATAGATGAGCTTGAGCACAAAAATTGTGAACTGTTGTCGACTATCGAAAAAATTAGCGACCACGTAGATGATAATGACAGGAAAGTAAGCGCTTTACAGCGAGATAAAATATTATTGCAAAATGAAGTTCGGGGGCTTGTAAAACTGATTGATGACCAGTCCAATATAATTTGTCATTTGGAAAACAAAATTTGTGTAGGTGAGGACAAATTATATTTGAGCTCACTAAACATGGAAAAAAAGAGCAGTAGCTACATGAAGGAGTCCCGTCAAATTGTGGAGGAAAACATTGCTTTGCGTAAGTATAACCGCGCCCTGAAAGTATGTAATAGTGCGGACTTGATATTGAACAAAATTACTCAATCGAAATGGAATGAAAAAAAAATAACTATGCGAAGACTGCGAGTAGCTTTGCATGCCACCGAAGTCCGCAATAGTTTAAAAATTACATCGCACTCTGGAAGTCGTTCCCACACTATATTCCCGTTTTCAAGATTTTGGGCTCGGGAACGAAATGGTGCATAAGTCTGTTCAAATTCAGGAACTAAGTTTGTCGAAGAGGTCCGATTCTTATATTGCTCTGCACGGTACAAACATATGGGACATTGTAGAAAATAATAGTAAATTTGATACTGAATGGTATCGTGAAGCCTACGGCGATTTATTCACAAAGGATATGAGCCCCGCCAAGCATTTTTCTTTGACTGGGCAAGGGGTTGAAAGACCGATAAATAACACCCCTGACGGCCTGACAGATGCTAGAAATTTGTTAGATACTGCCAGTGCCCGCATTAAGGTTTCTTTTTGCATACCAATTCTAAATAGACTGTCTGACTTGGAGCATACGCTTCGCTCGAATCTTCAAGAGAATGAGGATTATCAAAACGATATTGAATTCCTTGTTAGCGTTTTGAGTGACTCTGATCCCAGCTTTGATTGGATAAGGGACAATTTTTCTGACTATCTCAACCGTGGATACCTTAGAATAATCCAACCCAGATGCCTTGAAAATTGGCATTTTTCCATCGCGAAGAATTCCTTTAAGGGATATTTGAGAGGTAAATATTATTCCAGTTTAGACGCTGATAATTTTGTGGACCCCAGTGACGTCAGAGAGCTTCTAGACATCATGCATAAGGAAACTGGACCACTTATAATACATCATTTTTCAGGAGTTTGGGGAGATGGAACAAGTGGTAGAGTGACCCTGCCTAGAGCGATCTATAATGAGGTGGGTTATGACGATCGCCTTTTATGGCGGCAATTTGATGAAATGGATATGATAATTTCAACGATTTGCGCGTTTCCTGGTATCTCATTTTATAGGAAACCAACTTTAGATCACGCCTTATCTAGTGTTGAGTCATCTCGCTTCGCAGAAAATCTCCATTTTGAAGAACGGTTCTTACAAGAATACGAAACCCAAAAAACGAGAGCCATAAACCAGAAAAAAGTAAGCTATGTCCAGGACAATCCGCATCTTTCATCGATGACGTTATTCAACATGTATGCTTCTTTTGAAAAGAATGAACGAGACCCTAAAAGACAAGAAGATTACAGAACGAAAGCGAGAAATGCTGGCTTTCGATATTTGGAAAGAGCAGGAGAAGATGAAGTGAGGAGTCTTATGAGACTCCAAGGATCTAATGCACCTAAAGGACCCGTTCGGGGAATAGCGTTATTTGCGTGTATGAAAAATGATGAGCGTTTTCTTGCTCCGTTTTATGATCACTATTCGATGCGCGGTGTAGAGCATTTCTTTTTTGTAGATGATGGATCGGATGTGAAGGGATGTGAGGCTTTTTCTCGAGATAATGTGTACTGGTTTGAGCCAAAATTTGGCAGATTTGGTACATCTAAAGTGCTTTGGCTAAAGGCTCTGATGTCTCGTTTTGTGGTACAAGGGGCCTGGACATTAATGGTAGATGCAGATGAGTTTGTCGACCTTCCTCCCAATTGTCCATCATTCAAGGAGTACGGTCAAAGGCTGCAAAACTCTAGTTCGAGATATGCCCAAGGAATCTTGCTAGATTTAGTTCCAGACATCGATAGCAAGCAAATTGATGGAAATTTTGTGAGCAGATTTGACTCATTTCTTAAGTTAAACACAAGTCCTAGCTCCGAATATTTAGATAGAGTTAGTTGGGCGTTTGGAGACCTTTCCCAAGTTAGCTGGTCCATCGACGTAAGATTTCATTTATTGGGTACAATAGATTGCCTACGAAAAGTTCCCTTTTTTAGGTATTCACCGCAACTTATTTTCAATCAAGGCTTCCATAATTTACAATTTGGAGAGAAAGCGAGTGACGGGATGGTGCCAGCTATTACCGGGACTGAAAATCTGTTGCCGGTGAGGCATTACAAGCTATCCAAGTATGAACGGGATATTGTACTTTCTAATGAAGAAAGATCTATAGAGGGATACTACTATGAAACTAGGAAAAATATAGAGAAGTTATATAGGGAGAATATTTTTTGTAAGCTTGAAAAGCTGGAGCCCGGTCTCTTAACCAAGTACACACCAGATGCCTTTTTCGATATGTTTTTAAACGCCAAATGATTTAAGAGATTTGAATGGAGCTCCTTGATGCATTCCGAATTCGGAAACGATAAACCTACCGTTGAGTTATCTCCGCATTTAGAAAAACTCTTCGACCCTAAATTCTTTGATGCAGCTGAGGTCATCCCGTATAAGCATGTGTGTGAAGAGGTATGGTTTGGTATTAAAGAAGAAGAGGTAGGCCAAGTTGATGTATCAACAATAGTTGTTTCTCCTTCGAGACAGGTTATCGAGATAGATAACACAGGAGACGAGCTTTCCTGGTTAACTGTTGAGTGTGGCTTTCCAGCGGCGCAGCTTATCGAGCTTACAAGTTTGGAAATTTGCTTTGTTAGTGAAGCGGATGAAGACTTAAATATTAGCTTTCAAATATTTTATTTTCCGGGGAATGGAGACAGGCAAGACTTGCTTCCCGGTCATCAAAAGACGTTACTTGAGAAAAACCAATCCACTCATGTTTTTAAACTAGACTTGAAGGATATAAAAAATGTATCGCCATCGCAAAAAGACAAGGCGGCATTGGCAATATTCTTGGATACAAAATTAAAGAGTATAACAATTGGTGGTATTTTCGTGAATCTAATATAATTAATATTATTCGATAAGCAAAATTTTAATGAGCTACTTTAGCTACAATGAACACCTTACAGCTCAAGACCTAACGTTGTTCTTTGCCAACATTCTTCTCTCCAAGCCACAGATGTAATCCACCTATGGGTAGGATTCCAGCCAGCGCGATCTCTACCAATTTGCTCGAAATGGATGCACTGAAACCCTGTCTCGAGCATCGACAAGACTTCTTTATATTTTTGCCCTGCACCTGATATACGCTCGGTATTATCAAAGACTATAACTCCGCTTTCGGACAAGCAATTTGATTTAAGAACTTGATCTAGACAGGAAACTCGATCACGTCCATCAATACAAATCACGTCAAACTGTTCGCCACCAACAATTTCTTCGATAAATCTAGAGTATGGACGTTCTAAGAGATGGAGCTCAGCGTGGTGGCAACCTAATAAACGCAATTGTTCTGCTACTCTTTCATACCAGTGTAGCTCGTGTTCAAATCCAATGATCTTGCTCGTCTTATCCTGAAAGAAAAGAGTGCTATCTCCAATCCCAAATTCTAAGAGTTTGGGCGCAATTCCATATTTAGAAATACGATCTGCAATGAAGTTTTCTATAAATGTTATAGCATGGTCCGTTAGCCAAGGAATAACACGCATTTCTACCCTCTTGAAAAAATCGGCAATCTAGCGTGCTGTGTTAATTAAATAGCTTCGCGCTGATTACCAAACGGTTTTCGCTGGCCGAGAGGCCCGCGATAGCCCTTTCAGTGGTGATTGGGCTGTGATACAGTAGGAGACTAATCTAGTGAAAATGTACACTTTCATCAAGTACTGAAGACTACTCTGCTATATATAGGCAGTCTTCATTTTTATTTTCAATTCAATCATATAATTATATTCAATCGCCATTAGCCTAAGTCAGCGCAAGGCTACTCGAAGAAAGTATGACCTTCTTTAGGGTGAGACGTCTTCCTGGATGCAAAGCCCAGCGTTAAAGTGGGTTTCAAATCTCCAGCACGATCTGGATTGGCCGGATCGAGTCAAGGAGAAACCAATGATCCCGTTACCATCGATATATGAATTACAAACCATGACACGAGATGAATTGGATATTTTGCATCGCACGCTTGTTGAGGACTTATCGACGCTCGATCCCGAGAGTGACGATTATAACGCCATCGTTGAACTGCTTGATCAAATCGAACGCTTTTTATCCAATGCGCCGATTTCTTCCCATGCCTGCTTTAGAGCGCCTTGATATTCGGTGAGCTTGTCAGCCGATAGGTTTTCAGATGTCGCAAGGAGATATCCAAACCCTTCAATCGTGGTCAGCAATGTCCGCCGATCAAAATCATGCCAGCAATATTCGTGAAATAATTCTTCTTCCATGAGATTTTGCTCCTTCGCAACAAGTAACTCAATCATCTGACCTATTCCGCGCAGCATTATAGAGACGTAATTCTCTTTTCAGCCCGTCATAATAGCTCGGATAAGGCAGTCTTTGGCCTTTATTGATACCAATCTGGTTTAGATCGCGATCATTGATTTCCTTTTTCGTTGGGAGATCGAGCCATTCGGGCATTTCGTTTTTAATCAACCAGCAGCACAGAGCGTGATAAAGCGGTTCGTCAAGTTTCAAAAGGTGGTGTCTCGCCAAGCCCTGACCGTGCCAATCGGCGTAAACCCGGCCGATAAAATTAGCAGGCTTCTCTGATTTGTCTTTTCGCTCCCTATACAGCTCTGGTGCTGTATCAGGAAGAAAAAATGCCTTTTTCTCGGGCGGCAGAACCTCAGGTGCTAGCAGGTGATCAAGTCCCAGCTCTATAGCCAAATATACAAACATATCCGCGCGCTGTGATCCGTCCATGTCGGGTGGCAGCGCTGATTTTATACTCAGAACAACATCTGATAACTTCTCTTTATTCATAAATAATATAAAATATTAATCAAATTTTATTAAATATAGTATAATATATTTTTATAACTAGTAGAAATATATTTATGGATAAAAGCAATCAAAGCAGAACTATAAACTCAAAAATTAACGGAAAAGCGATCGCTCGCTACGCGATGCTGCCCGGAATTATCCCAAGAATTCGTGGCCTGGGTTTTCATTTTGGCCATTTCGCATACCTGATCGCAATGGTCCTGTCCTCGGCCCGCCTCATTCCGCTCGGGCATTCTGTCTGCAACGCGAGTAATATTGGGCGGTACGGAGTGCGCCAAGTCCTGGCGGTGGCCGCAAACAATATTCAATGGTCGTGGAAAAACACCGATCAGATTGCCGTTTTCTGTGCGGTCGCTATCGGTCTGGTTTTAATCGTTTTGCAAGTCATCACGATAGCGGCCTTAGCCCTGGTGGAGCCTGCGTCAGCACAAGCCGATCCAGCGAGTTTCTTCGAGACGCCGAATGAAGATCAAGATTTGGCGTTTATCTTTCTATCTCAAGTTTTTGGAACAGAACTTGAGTTGTTCGGTGCTGGCGGCATCGACAGTGAGGGTAATCCTCTTTTTGGAACCACAGGAAATCCTCTCCACGTGGCGCTTCGTACTATGCTCAGCATCTACAGCATGGCAACAATGGTTATCGCGGTGATCATCGTCCTCTACTATATTTTGACAGTGATCGGAGAAGCAGCCAAAACTGGAACGCCTTTCGGGCAACGCTTCAATGCTCTTTGGGCGCCGATAAGATTGGTAGTTGCACTTGGTCTCTTAGTGCCATTGGCCTCGGGATTAAATAGCGCTCAGTACATTACCCTTTGGATGGCGAAACAAGGATCGGGGTTAGGGTCGCAAATCTGGTCGAGACTTGCAGATCAAATCAAAGAAGCACCAGAGACTCTGTACAACATCAAACTATCCGAACCGCTCTTTCTCCAAAATATGGTCGAAAATGCCTTTATTGCTTCGGTCTGTGCCAAAGCGCATACGGAGCATGAAGCCGAAGGAGGTAGTGGCGAAGAATGGACACGGTTGTTGATGTCGGGAGATTCGGAGAACTCATTCGTTTATGACTGGCGCGGCCCGGACAGCGCACCCCACCATCGACGCAGTTGTGGTGCAGTCAGTGTCAGTTTCCCCGATGGACAAGAACGGGTTGGTTTGGGAACCAATATATTTGGAATACCGGAGCGAGAAAGTCCGCTCCCAACAGGCAAACTGCTTACCACTGTACGACCTGTTATTGATCGGGCATTAGGAGAAGTCGATGCCGTGGCTGCCACTTATGATGGCGGGCTAAAGGATGAAGAAACAATCAACAAGCTTAAGGAAATCGCCGAAGAATACTCCAAGGAACTTACCGATTCAGTCAGTGATCTTTACACTAGTGAAACGAATGCAAATCTCAAAAACCTGTTGCAAGGTGTCGATGATAAAGGTTGGTTGTATGCAGGTATTTGGTACATTCAAATCAACCGGACGCTACAAAGCGCTTATCAACAACGCTCAAAGGTCGTGCCTGGTGTTATTATTCCTCAAAAATACCGTGATCCTGAAAACGCCTCATTTTGGGAGGCTCTCACAGGAAGTTATGCTGGTACGGATGCGCAGGTACGAGCCGCTAGGACGCTTGTTCGAACGTATGGCCTAGTACCCTCCCTAGTTTCTCAAGCGACAGATTCGGCCAACAATTCTTATGACAATTCATGTCTTGCGGCCAAGACCGAGGGCGGTGCCGATCTGCCAATCATGGAAAAGTTGCAGTGTATTATCAACGCCACATTTGTGCCTGGGGAATTGACGGCGCTTTCAAGAGAGCCAAGCCTTGATCCAATGGGGGTATTGGTTTCTGCGGGCGGTAGTATTCTGGCCCGATCTTACGAACTCGCCGTGTGGGGATTTGGTGCTCAGGTGACCGGCGGAATTTTATCTGGCATACCATTCGTGGGAGGCATCGGTGCTGTGGCGGAGCAAATCGGTGGCATGCTGATCACCATTGCTTTTATTGGTTTTGGTGCCGGCGTGGTCTTGTATTTTCTATTGCCGATTTTTCCATTCATGTATTTTTTCTTCGCGGTTGTTGCGTGGGTGATGGAAATATTTGAGGCCATCGTTGCAATGCCGCTTTGGGCTTTGGCGCATTTGAGAATACATGGCGACGGAATGCCGGGTGAGTCCGCTATCCAAGGATATTACTTACTTCTAGCGATCTTCCTACGACCCGCATTGATTATCTTTGCTTTGCTCGGAAGCTCACTAATTTTCTTTGGCGCTATCTACCTACTACAGATTCTCTTTACACCTCTTTTGGAGATAACTAGGGAAGATGGCCTTTATGGTCTGGAGACGATGATTTTCACGGTGATTTTCGCGTTTATTGCCTATCTGCTTGGAATTAGCACGTTCAAGATGGTCGACACTGTTCCGAACCAAATCTTGAGGTGGATCGGTAGCGGTGCACAAACCTTTTCCGATAATCGAGAAGATCCCGTTGGCAGTTCTCAAACTGCGTTTTTGGGTGGTGCTGTGATTGGTCAAACACTCGCAAGCAACGTCGGTGGTGTCGGCTCCGGGCTTGGGCGCACTGCAGGTTCAGCAGCAAGACAAGCAGGCTCATGGTGGCGGTCAAATCGACAACCGGGCGGAGAAGATGGCGACTCCACATCAGGACGCGGAGGTCCTAATCAACCTTTGAACCCAATGGGAGGCGATGGTTTGCGAAACGACGGAGACACGGCCTCAAATGAGGGTTCACAACAAGATCAATCATCATTCTTCGGAAACCAGACAATGGGCAACTCAAAGGCTAGCTCTGACAATTCACCTGATATTGAATCCGAAAAGCAGGATAAAGATACCGACAAAAAATGACGCAATAAAAAGCAGCCGAACGGCGATGTTTGCTAATTGATGTCCAAGGTAATCGATGAAACCATTGACCATGACACTTCCATGTTTCGAGGTGCGCCGCACGTTCAAGAGATAATGGACGGGATATGCCAGTAAAATTGGCATCATGATCATCACCGCACCGATGATTGTGGCGGGGCGCCATGCCCATATTGCTGCTATGGCCGTAAAAAGCTCTCGCCAAAAGCCCCAACTAAACCAGAGGAAAAATACTGCGCCGAGGGAAAGGGCTACGCTTTTCAGATGATTTGCTTTCGACATCAAAAGGCTTGCCTTTTGATGATATTACCATAATCGGCTTGCTTTTGCGCTAACTTATTGATTCACTAAGACGTGGGTTAAATAGATTTCTTCTCGAATCCGCTGTCACCAACCGTTTCAAAAAGGAACCCTTTTGAGGGGTGCGAATGCATGTATGCAATTTGCACAGATCGCTGAAAACATTAGGATTTCGGGGATGAAATGCGCGGCGAAACGGAAACAAAAAACACCAAGAAAAATCGGCTATGTTCGTGTCTCGGATGCCGAACAAACCGAGGATTTGCAGATAGATGCGCTCAGAGCCGCAGGATGCCATGTGATCTACGGCGATCATGGCGTGTCTGGTAAGATCACTAAACGCAAAGGCTTGGATGATCTGCTTGCCTCGCTCAAAGCTGGCGATACACTTGTGGTGTGGAAACTCGACCGTTTGGGAAGATCCACAATCCACCTTTTGCAATTACTGGATGATCTTCGAAATCGCGGGATCGACTTCCAAGCCCTCACGCAAGGCATCGATACCACCACGGCAGTAGGACGGATGCTCTACGGCCAACTCGCAGTCTTCGCTGAATTCGAACGCGAACAAATCTCCGAACGCACAAAGGCCGGAATGAAAGCCGCCAAAGCCAGGGGCAAACATATCGGCCGACCTCGGAAACTGACTAGCCGCCAAATCGCTCGCGCCAAAACAAAACTCGCCACCCGATCCGACACCATCACCCACCTCGCCAAATCCTACGGCGTCGCACCACTCACACTCTCAAGAGCGTTGCGGTAACACTGCAGAAATTAAGTGTTGAGTTGTCAACCTTTCTAAATCATCATGAGAGTATTGATAGCGATGTACATATGAAAAAAATTCTACTTATTACCTTTTTGTTGTTCTCTAGATATGAAGCTTCTGCTCAAGATCAGTCGTATGATGCAGAGCAGGCATATTATTTACTGAATCTTTGTCTGGGTACGCAGATTGAAGAGTATTTCTTTACAGGCTCCGACGCGGAAACAGCGGTGCTTGCTGCGTTACCAGATTGTAGCGATTTCATTGATATGTATTCGGAACGTCTGTTGATCGAAGCTAGTCAAGAAATTGGACGTTCAATGTCTCAAGAAGAAAAGCTGAATGCAAAGGCACAAACCGTTCGCAGAGTGTATGAGAAAACTTTGCGAACAATGACTGGGAAATTGAAGGAAGATGATAATGATGCAGCGACCTCTACAGAATAGAGTGAGAGCTTCCTTTATTTCGCTATTTGTCCTTGGAACATCACCCACTTTTGCGCAAGTTTTCGAATATGATACGGGCGATAGCGGCGTCGATACCGCTTTAGAGAAAGTTACCAACAAGGCTGTAGAAAAAGCATCGGCAGAAACGGCCAAAGGCCTGGCTAACAAATATGGCGATGATCTCTTAAAAAATATTGCAAACACAAGCCTGAAAAATGCTGGGAAGTTGAGTGGTGGCAATCTAGTAACAAGCATCCTGCTTTCGTCAACTCCAACCGCCAAATTTGATGATATTGTTCCAAAAGATGGAAGCGTTCAGATTATTCCAAATAACATCATTAACGAAGCGCTAGACACTGTCGGAATAAACCAAGCTGTTTTAGCAAATAGCAAATCATATGATCTGCGTTCGCCAGGAGGTTTGGCCCGTTTCAATTCCGATCTTCGCAAAGAACTTCTTCAGCGACTGAATGGCACAGAGTACATTCAGTTAGCTTATCCGCTACTAGCAGAAATTGATGCTTACACGCAGCTTGCGAAGGCACAGAATCGAGAAGCCTCAGATCAAGAAACTTCCAAATATGATGAGACTGAAAAACGAGAAACGCAAAATGACTCTCGGATAAGCGTCAATGATTCTCTGTTTGATAATACTAAGGCTTCCATCATCTCGGAGCTTTCGGAGTTTTGTCGAAGCGGAAGCCGTATAACTGGTGAAGCAAAAGCATTTTCGACGAATGCAGCAGGAAATTTGATTGCGGAATTAGGACATTTGCAATGTCAATGGCAATTCACAAATCATCCCTTTTGCGGTGCAAGAGCATGTGAGGTGAGAGAGTACCAGGTCGAAGGTTCTGATGATCGGCTGCTACGTACCTATTTGGAATAAAAATCGCGTAACTGGCTATTCGAACATTACGCGCTAGCAGACGTTAACAGAATTTCTTTCTAACTCCTTGCATTGATACTGCGATTGCCTAATAACATTAGAATATATAACTGTTTTATCAATATTGATTTTGTCACGATAATAATGAGTCATTTTCTCAATTTCGTTCCACTCCCACTTTCCCGTGCAAGCATAAAGCCCATCAGATTGATTTTTGCGTAGGAAATTTACAACAATCCTGCACCCATCATTTTGATATACTTTCATGTGTAAATCCGTATCTGACCATACATATCTTCCATTGACGACAACCATATCAGCGTGAGTGAATGTCGACATGGCTAAGGTAAATATGGTGGCTAGACAAACGAATTTAAGTTTTTTCATCTCTCAACACTCCAGCCCATGATCACTAAAACTTGCAGCTTCTATCTAGAAAGGCAATCTCCACATTGAAACAATACAGGTTTGATCATAGTTTAGATGGGTGTTTGTGCAATGATGTAGAACTGAGATGTCGCTATTAACATTACAATGCGTCTGATTATGAAAACCATTGCCAGTTTTCCTGAGTGTCACTTATCAGAGAGGCAAATCTAGCAATATCACTGCAACGGCTGCATGAGCATAGACCAATAGTATTCAGCGGCGCCTTCGAACGAAAGTTGACTTAGTTTTCGTTGCGACGCTATAGAAAAACCGAGCGGCTTCAAAAACAGGTGTTGGTCATCGAAGTCGACACTGAGATTTTCATTGAAACTATTGTCAGATGCTTGATCACTCATGGAATAGGCAATTCCGTTTCCAAGCATGCCGCCGAGGCGAATTTTGCAGTATGATACCGAGCGGCCGTTCTCGTAGATCGAAGCGGTGAAACTTCCGTTATCGACTCGCTTAAAGCGTGTAGCTAAGTCGTTATTGCGCTTTTCGAGTTCGCTCAACGAGTTCTCGAAATAGCTTGCTATATACTCGAATGCCTCATCCAAGAAATTGTCACGATCAGCGTCATTGAACGTCTTTCTGGTTCGAAGGTTTGCGGACCGCGGACGCCTCTCGTTTGTCGTAATGTGCTGTGGCATCACAGGTTCAAGGCTTTCAAACGTGCCGCTTTCCGCATTTGTCAAGGTTGTGCGTCTAAGCGTTTCCTTGATGGACTTTACAACATCCATGAAGGCAGCATCGATATCGTGCCACGCTCGAATAGGCTTTCCGTCTTTTGGAGCAGCCATGAGCCTCCCAAAGGGCGTATCGTGCCAATCGCAGGCTCTTAAGATCACCGGAATGACGCGAGCCTCTCCTGCCTCATGGCGTTCAAGCGCACGTTTCATTTCAATGTCGTAGCAGTATTTTGAAGCGATAAAGTCTGAAGAAACCAAAAGCAAAATGATCGAAGCGGTTTCCAGGTTTTGATCGATCTCACCGTCTAGTTCATCGCCAACTTGGATACGGCGATCATACCATGTTTCGATCAATCCTTGATGTTTGAGCGCGGCGAGATGTTTTTCAAGCATATCTCGAAGGTCTTCATCCGCATGACTGTATGAAAAGAAAACCCGGTTCATGTGCTGCTCTTAATGCTTGTGGCGTTGAACTCGAAAATCCTGTGCTGCCCTGTCTCAGGCCGGTTCTTGTCCTGCAACGAAAGTGACCACGAACCAAATGCGCAAATTTCACCGTAATTGTCGTGTCCCGGGAAATCTAAGTCTCCCGAGCTCAACCCATATCTTTTTCCCGCATAACGATCTGAGCTGCCAAATCGCGCGGCGTTGAGAAACCAACCTTGGCGTGTACAAACAAGTGCTCCCTGCTGCTCGTACAGTTCTCGGAACGGCGGTTCAATCGCCCCCGCGTGATCCACCGTCCAAACCAACTCGTCGTCAAAGACCAATACCGGAAAATCACTTCCGTGCTGAAAGCTGCGGTAACTTATACCTTTCTGCTCCAAAAACACGAGACCCGGATCTTTGTCATTGCCGCACTCAGCGACCAAAGCCAACGGACTTCCATTATGTTCGAACTTTCGTACCAATTGTCCTGGACGACACTCCTGGAAATTTTTGACAATGCTTCTTGGAAAAATCTGCATATGGATATTATGGCATTTGAGATCGCTCAAGCTAAGCGGTACATGACGTTATCCCCGAAGATCACGCCGTATCCGATGTGACGTGATAATTGAATTGTATGACCCAAGGGAATTGTGAAAGGGATATCTTGAGCGAGGGGCGTATCTATTCCTCTGGTCAGGGTATCGGGGTAGGAACGCCCTGGCCTGTGGTGCAGCGGCTGAACGCTAGCGAGTGGGTTTCGAGGGGCGCGGTAGCTCCTGGATCGTGATCCATCTTCGACAAGATGGCGGCATTCAATCCGCGTAGGGTTGAACAGGATTGCACAAGGGCAGGAACGCTCTTTGCTTGATGGGTTGAAAGGGAGAGCAATATCTCCCTTCGCGTGTTGAAACGGCAAGACGTTTTGCTGGTGGTGACAGGCTAAATGCCAAATCACCGCCACGGCACGGGGGATGCAACGGGGGTGCGCAGCAACCCCCTTGCCAAGATGTACGGTGTTATACCGTACACATCTTGCATTCTGTTCTTAATTACGTTTTTCCTGAAAGATTCTCTTTTTAGCTGAAGCCTTGCTCTACGGATGTAATATTGCGGTGTCCGCCTAGTGCTGTTGCGTCAATTTTGACTGACCGCAGTACCAGGGCACTATTATTGGAAAATAGAACCTCGCTCAAAGCGTACCGTCTTTTGACAAGACCTCCTCCAATTCATGTGGAATTATTATGATGTTTCTGATGGCACGTCTTGACCGTGTTCCTTGAATGAAGTCAAAACTTCTGCCACTGATTCGAACTCTTTCTCAAAATTTTTGACTAAAGTAGTTATTCCCAATTCAATTTTTTCTACTTCATGGACATCTGTTAGTTTTTGAGAATTGTTCTTCAAGAAACGAGAATATTTTTTTCCCGCCTGTGAGGCGTTTTTTTGGAATTTGATATTGCTCAATTTGTTCTTACTAGCAACCTCTTCGATTGCATTAATTAAGTTTGCTCGAAATTGTGGATCAGCGAGTGGCCCAACTTCGGCTGTTATGCGAAGTAATCCTTCTGTACCTTCATTGTTTTGATTTATTGTGACGTACACAATAACGGGAAATCCAAACCACCAATTTTCGCATCCGTGCCAGTAGTGTTGCGTTCCACCAAGTGCGTCGAACCATGATTTCGGTAGGAATGAAAATGTGTCCTTTGAAATCGACGAAAATACAATTTGCGAATTTCCGAGCTGAAAGATTTCCTTTTCATCGGGGTTTTCACTCGTGATGTTTCTTGCTGCGAAGGCAAAGTCTGTACTGGCTCCATGTTCGATTATAAAATCCAGTGTCTTGCGATGCTTGCGATACAAGTCCCTTGCTATCAGTTCCATTTCTGTAAATTCTGAACTCATTCCCACAGCCTCCGCAATGACATCAAGATAGTGGTGAATGAATACACTGATCTCATCCGCCATTTGAAATTTGGTACTCTCAACCACATGCGACAGCAATTCAAAGACTGAAAGATACTGAATTGTAGCGTAACGTGGGTGGTTTGCATCTGCATCATTCAAGGTCAGATAAATGCCTTGAATAGTGGGTTTGTCTTTTTTGGATGGATAGAGTTTTTCGACCGTTTCCATGTATCGTGAGAGTTGATCGCTATGTTGTCCGCTATAAAATTTGTTCTCAATCACAAAGACCCAATTCTCGCGCTGACAAAAAATAAAGATGTCTATGTTCTGCCATTCTAATCGGACTTCAGCATCATTGAGATCGCTTTCGATGATTTTTAAAGCCGATAGCATGTGTCCATTTTCAGAACCTCTGAGAGCTTCGCTCAGGAATGCACGTAGAAATTTGTCGCCTAGTCCATGTGTTTCTCTTGGATCAAGTAGCCATGCCAATACGGCAGAGTGGCGAATTTCCATCGCTTCCATACGCATGATTTTAATGGGATTAAACTTATTGAGATAAGCACCAATTTTCTCGAACTGAGGATTGTTGACGAGCAATGCCTCTAGTTCGATTTGATCTGGAACTTTTGAATGTACCTGAATGACCGTCAATCAATTGCCTTCGGCTTAATGATCCATTTTCTCCCAATTTGAGACAATATGTGTCGTTAATCAACCTTCATCGAACAAGCATGGCCGAATGGCCATGCGTTTCTATTTTACAGATATGATCTTTCAGATCAGGCGTTTTCATCTCGCGGTGAAACAGGCACGAGGAACATCACGCCTTGGCGGCTCACAAGATCGGTTGGGATGATGTCGAGGGCGATTACTGCGCCTTGTTTGTCGCCTTTGCGAGACCAGGCTGCGCCGATTTCTTTTGGCCGTGCAAGAATGTCATTGCCTTGCTCGTCCTTGCCGGTGAAGCGCGAGAATGTCACGCGGTAAAGTGGCAGTTCGGTGTTTGATTTTTGAGTTGTATTCGTCATGGTTCTTTCCTTTCGTTATGCGACCGGACGATCCAGCCGTTACTCGGAAAAAACCGAATCCAAATCGCGCGCGCATGACCCACACGGGAGAAAGCGTTCACACTTTCGAACGGAGCGGGCAGCGTCATTGCGCGCATAAGCGGTGTAGAATGCGGTACGCGTCACGGAAACTGGATGGATCGTTTGGGGTTCGTAGAACGCAAACTGGCAAGGCCAGACTGGACCACAAATAGACTACAACGGGCATCTCACCTTGATTGGCCCTAAACCCGTAACTTGACCTGCATTTGGATTCGAACCATCCTAGCTCTGTGGGCGCTGAAACTGTGGGTGGAGAGGTATGGCAAAGAGACGATCGGGATGGCTCTGGATCGCGGGCGCCCTGTTTATCGGATATTTGCTCGGCGATGATGATACGAATTCGAACTACAAGCCGTCGAATTCGATCGTCCAAACCCAGCCCGAACCGCAACCCGTCTCCATAACACCTCAACCACAGACGCCTGCAGTTACCGTAGTTCCGCGATCGTCTCCATCGAAGTCGAAACCAACGACATTGCAACGAGCACCCAAGTCGGCCACGAAGCCTGCGACCGCTCCGCCTTCAAAACCCGTTATCTTGCCAACGCTTGAGACCATGTATGTCGATGCCTCGCGCCTCAATGTACGTAATGGCCCTTCAAAATCCGATAAAGTCATCTGGACGCTCAAGCGTGGTCAGAAAGTCACGGTTGCCAAACACTCAGGTGATTGGTCATTCGTGAAAGGGGGCCGTTTCGAAGGATGGGTGTTCTCAACCTATCTCACGCCGAAACCGTCTCCGCCTAAGCAGCAGATCGCATCCGTTCCCAAAGCGACCGGCCCAAGCGTTGCGCAGATCAAACAATTACTGATCCAGCGATCACATGCGTACTATTCCGGGAATTGTCCGTGTCCGTACAACACCACCGCTAGCGGTCGTCGCTGTGGCGGTCGGAGCGCCTATTCTCGTCCTGGTGGGGCATCTCCGCTTTGCTATCCATCCGATGTCAGCGAAGCTATGGTCGCGGAATATCAAGCGAGACAGTGATTTAAGATTCAAGCGGATAGAAGAAATTATTGTGACTTGCCAAAATTCGTAATTAACTATTTTCTATGCACGCAAACAAGTAAAGGTGATATTGATGGTTCATATTCCAATTGAAATTATTCCAGATGAAGAAACAATAGAGCGCTTTAAGCGCGAGGAAGAGCATTTCACTGAATTGGTAGAATTACTATCCCCTTTCTGGAGAAATAGACTCAACGGTCGCCAGCTAAGTCAAAAAGAAATATGGGATTTAATCAATCATCTACTCTTAATTTTGATGAAAGGAGAATTTAACAACAGGGATATATATGTTCGTGTATCGTACGTATACGCGAAAAGCGTTAGAAAACCGCAGAGAGGTTCTTTGAAAATCGATGAAAGACTTCGAAATTCGCACCGCCGCCTAATCGAATCTTTAGGGTCTTATTCTCAGGCCGGTTTCAATAGATCACAGGTTCGTAAAATCTCGCGAATGACATTGCCTCATGTGGTGGAATTTGTGAACCGCTATGACGCCGATTCCGAGAAGCGCTAGATGAAGATGCAAATTCCCTTTGACTGGGTGCGTATCAATGAAATTGTGAACAATCAAAAGCGCGCTGCTGTTTTCGTTGTTCTAACAGCCTCACCGCTAATAGCTACAGTTTCTGAATTAATGGGCCGCACTCTTCCCATAAGCTTCTTCTTATCTTTCTTCAGCGGCATACTCTTGCTGCTTGCCACCGGTGTAAATTATCTTTTTGCACCACCAGCGGTTATAAAATATAGAAACAAAGATAATATTCGTCGTAGCCTATCAGACCTAATTTCTAATATTAACAAACACGACGAAGAGCATCTAAATATATCGGCTGGCAAATTGACAAAATTTTTAAAAAATAAACTTCCAAGTAAAAATATTGGAGTTGAGGAGGTTAGAGATGCAATCAATGAAAGTGCAACAAAAGAAATAGATCCTGAGGTGCGGCAGATCGAATCGCAAATCAGAGAATGGAATTCCTCTATTTGTGATTACAACAAAAATTACCTATTGATATGTAACTTTCTTATAATTTTTGGTTTTTTCTTGTTTTTTATCTGGGCCGTTACTCAAATTTGGATTGTCATTTCCTGACTTCGCTATCCCATTCTCAACAATGTTGTCGAAATTCGAATCAATTATATTCTGAAGTAATCCGATTAATTCTTTATCCGAGTGGTCTTGTAAGTTGAATGCTACCTTTATATTTTTCAAAATTTTTGCATTGCTTTTAGTTTGATCCTTTTGTGTCATTGCTATCTCCTAAGTTCAGGTGTACATTTTGCCCCGACGCACGGATAATCACAAACGAAACTATGTGGTGACTACAGATAAATTTCTGTCTTTGATAAAAATACAACACAAGCAAGTAAACACTCTAGTTGTTTAGACAGAAAGTTATCCTCCGCAACATTTTTTGCCCAAAAGGTTAATGCATCCTTATCAAAACGCGTAAAAGAATTGTTCGCATAGTATTCCAATAAATCATTTCAGAAGCAGTACGTTTATAGGTGAAAGTTTGGAAGCATGGTGGTTGAACCTTCAAAGGATGAACGTTGAGCTTGTTAGTCACAAATTTGCTCAAGTGCGGCAGTGAAACTCTCAACCGCTACAAGAAATGCACCGACGAAGCGTTTCCCGGTGCGGTGGAATGGGATTTTCCGATCACTGACCAATTCATCGCCTTGGCTGAGCCGCACCTTGGCGAAGACGGTGAAGACGGTATTCGGGTGGTGATCAGTTCTGGCGTTGTGGACCGGTTGACGGATGCGTGGAATGCGGCGATGGAATATTCCGGTCAGTCTTCTGATCCGCATTTTTTGAATGTCGGCGATGTGGATGAGGCGATTGAACGTTCGATGCATTGGCTGATGTTGCATGAGCTGCATCATTTCCAGATGGGGCACTTTAAACTCAAGGGCGGGATGGGCTTAGTGGAAACATCTCAGTCTGTCGCCTACTCGCTAGCGTCACGATCTGAGAGTGATACGCCATCCCTTATTGAGGCTTTGCCACCGGAAGAACGCAAACCCGCTGAGCGGTGTTTGGAACTCCAAGCTGATCACGACACCATCGATATGATGTTGGATGGGTATTCCAATACGAACTGGCCAGAGCTTCGGTTTTTGGCCGCATGCAATTTCATGATCATGATATTGATTGAACAGGAAGAGCAAATCGCAAAAAGCAATTTGACCAGAACACATCCCAAAGCCGCGACGCGGATATTCCAATTGCTCGGTCATTTGGCGTCCATGTATTTGATCCCTGCCAAGATCAAGGCGCAAGAAAAAGGGCTTGCTCGGATTGATCCAAATGATCTGCCGCCTGATGAGGAAATAGCCGCCTTTCAAACCGAAGTCGTTTATCCGGCCTTTGCCGACGCGGCCTTGATTGCAAAAGCCAATAGCGCGGACGCCATCGTGCGAGAGCTTGGCGATTTTACGGATTTGATTGCGGATATCGGGGCTTTGCAAATACCGAGTGACAATGTGGCTCTGAAGACCGAAGGCGCGATCGAATATGCGGAGTTGGAAGCTTTGAATTTCAAGCTCATGCAGATGCTCGATCTTCCGCGCTATGTTTAAGCACTGAACAGGACATTGATGCCGTGCACGGCATAGTTTTCCTGATCAAGCTCTTCGAGCGCATATGCGAGTTTATCCAGGCTCTCAAGCTGTGCGGCTTTTCCAATGATCAGGTCATCTTGATGTTTTTCAAGAACGCGCTCTGGTGCGATGATAAAAACGAAACGATGTAGGCCGGGGCTTTCATCATCCCGTAAAGGGTCAATCGTTACGTCATCTGCCTTGGTCGGAAGTTCGTTCATTCCCACATTGACTGTAGTGAGCTTTGAATCGCGGTCGTGATGCAAGCCCATCGGATACCAATCTCCCTCATAGCCTTCAAAGGCCAAGAGACTACCGGCGATCTTGCTCTTGAGCACAAAGTAATAATCATCTTTGGACAATCGAAGCGTTGGTTCCGCAATCGGCAAACCCTCGCTCCGGGTGGTTAATCCGCGTTGGTTGAAGATTCGTGCATTCAATGCGCCGTATTGAAGATGGTTTTCCAGAAAATTCATCCAAGGTGTGAGCATGGACGGATCAAAGGTGTTTGCTGCGACTTCTGTCGCGAGCTTCAGGTGGTTTTCAACGACCCATTCAAACAGTGGCTTGGCAAGTTTCTTGCTCAGTTCACCCCTTCGGAAATTACCGCGCAGATGCGGGCTGAGAGCGACCTTCTTTTTATTGGCTCGTTGGAATGCAACATCCATCGTTATCCCGCGCGTTTTCTCAAGAGAGCGAATGACCTGATAGAGGTCTTTGATCTCTTCGTTCGTCGCATCCGACCAGTCACATGTGTTGTTCATGGGATTCACTTTACCCGTTTCACCCGCAGGATTACCCGATTTGTACGCGAGACAACACCCTAAATAATTGATAGATAGAAACAAAATACACTTTTAGGTTGTAATATGTCTATACTTTCGGATACACTGAAAGTGTTGAATAGGGAAAACAATAAAAAGTATAGCGTAAATCGAAAGGCGGCCCTATGGACGATCAATTAAAGGAAATATTCAAAAACAACGCTCGTGATAAAGAACCAGCACTCAGCATCGATTGGGACTTGTACGAGCACATGCTTGCAGAATCCGATCTGACCGATGCGGAAAAGAAAGAGTTCATCGAAACCCTCTGGTCAATCGTCGTCGCATTCGTCGATCTTGGATTTGGGGTTCATCCTGTGCAGCAGGCTCCGGAAAGTTCGGGACAAGATGCAGATATCGCGCTGATCATCCAGCGGCATGTGCTATCCTCAGAGGGAACATTACCAAACAATCAAACGACAAAACCCGTGGGCGCGGTGACGCGCAGCCCCGGAGCAAGGAGGAGTAATGAGTAGAAAAGGAGAAGAAACCCAGTCGGCACAAAAGGCAATAATTTATTGCCGTGTATCGACCAAGAAACAAGCGAGCGATGGTGGCGGCCTTGAAAGCCAGGAGCATCGCTGTCGAGATTATGCAGCGGATAAGGGATATGTCGTCGAGGCAGTGTTTCCTGACGATGTGTCAGGCGGCGGCGACTTCATCAATCGTCCAGGCATGGTGGCGTTGCTCGCCTACTTGGATGCCAAGCCGGATGAGAATTACGTCGTCATCTTTGATGATCTAAAGCGCTACGCACGGGATACGGAGTTCCATTTGAAGCTACGCAGGATCATGAATGAGCGCGGTGCAACGCGTGAATGCCTGAACTTCAACTTTGAGAACTCGCCAGAAGGCAAATTCATCGAAACCATGCTTGCGGCACAAGGCGAACTTGAGCGTGAGCAAAATGGGCGGCAAGTTATTCAAAAGATGCGCGCCCGAATAGAGCAAGGGTTTTGGGTCTTCCAAGCTCCGATTGGGTACAAATATCAGAAATCCAAATATGGCGGCAAGGAACTTGTCCGTGACGAGCCTGCCGCAAGCGTCATACAAGAGGCGCTTGAGGGCTTTGCGTCTGGCAGGTTTCAGACACAAGCTGAGGTCAAAAGATTTTTGGAAAACCAACCGCTCTATCCCAAAGGCAGGGATGGCCGCGTACATCCCTCGCGTGTGACAGAACTATTAGAGCGAGTTGTCTATGCTGGATTCATTGATGCTCCCAAATGGGGCATTGCGATGCGCGAAGGACGGCACGAAGGATTAATCTCATACGAGGTATATCATAAAAATCAGGCTCGCCTGAAAGAAGGGAGTCTTGCTCCGGCGCGTAAGGACATCAACGAAGACTTTGTGCTTCGCGGTTTTGTCGAATGCGCTGATTGCACACGGCCTTTGACCGCCTGTTGGTCAAAGGGGCGCAATGCCCATCATCCTTACTATCGTTGCTATTACAAAGACTGTGAAAGCTACGGAAAATCTATCCCACGCGCCAAGATCGAAAATCAATTCGGTACGGTTTTGCAGTCGCTCCAGCCCAAGGCAATTTTCTCGGATTTGATCAAGCACATGTTCAAGCAAGCTTGGACGATACGCAGTGCACAAGCCAAAGAGTGTGCGCAAGCGTACAAAGCCGAAATAAGCCGCCTAGATACGCAAGTGGAACATCTGCTGAACCGTATCATGGAAACTGACAATACACGCGTGATAGAGGCTTATGAGGCAAAGGTTGCGAAACTGGAACGTGACAAGATTATCTTGCGCGAAAAAGTATCAAACCAGGGGCAACCAAAGGGGAGCTACGAGGATTTGTTTGAACCGGCTCTGACGTTTCTTCTAAACCCTTGGAAGCTATGGGTTTCTGGCAATATGGTACTGCAAAAGCTGGTGCTCAGACTGGCCTTTCAAGGCCGCATTCAATACGACCGTAAAACAGGGAGTTTGAACACCAAAAAATCGTTTGTATTCAACGCAATAGAGGAGGTTTTCATGAATAAAAGTAAGATGGTGGGCGCGGAGGGACTTGAACCCCCGACCAGACCGTTATGAGCGGTCGGCTCTAACCAACTGAGCTACACGCCCATCGAAAGCCTGAATAGCTTGTTTGCTGCGCGCTCACAAGTCCCGTATTCTGCTTGTGTTTGCGAAGTCGACAATAAGTTGTGCTTTCCTCATTTCAGGCATTATTTCCCTTTATCCGGGGTATTTTCACAAGTGGAATTACGGAGTCATGATGTTTTACAAACCAGTCAATGCAATTGCAGCATTATTCATCAGTGCCTTGCTGATCGTACCGGCAAATGCTTCTCAAGAACAAATCCCCAGCCTGCATGTTTCAGGCACCGGAACAGTCGATGTCGAACCGGACATGGCCAATGTTTCCTTTGGCGTTTTCAGGGAAGCAAAAACCGCCCGCGAAGCCCTGGATGCCAACAATTCGGCAATGGCAGAGGTTCTCAAGGCGCTTGAGGACAGCGGTATCGAGAAAAAGGATATCCAGACTTCCCAGTTCAATATCCAGCCGCAATATTTCTATCCGCCGCGCAAGGATAATGGCGAGCAGGAATCACCGCGCATTACAGGCTATGCGGTGAGCAACTCCGTCGCGATACGAATTCGCGACCTGTCGAAAACCGGTGCCGTGCTGGACCAGGTCGTAACACTTGGTGTGAACAGCGGTGGAAACATCAGCTTCACCAATGCCGATATTCCCGCAATTCTTGAAAAAGCCCGGATCAAGGCCGTTGAGGATGCATCGAAAAAGGCGAAAACACTTGCCGAGGCAGCAGGTGTGAAACTTGTCCGGATTCTGGAGATCAGCGAAAACGTCAATCGCCCGATGCCAATGCCACGCATGCGCGGGCGAGCCGAGGCAATGGTTGCTTCCGACGCATCCGTACCGGTTGCAGCAGGTGAAAACACCTATCAGGTGGAAGTGAACATTCGCTGGCAAATCGGCCAGTAAAACGCAAAACCCTTAAAACTGAAAAACCCCGCCAGAACATGTTCTGGCGGGGCTACGCTCATCCGGCCTTAAAGACGGAATGGCCGGTGAACATTTCGGATACTAGATGCCGCGGGCCTTGATGACAGGACAACCCCGGCCTTGCCTGCTGAAGACCATGCGTGCACGATGTCCGCGATTCCAGCCTGTTACCACGATGCGGCGCTTGTTTACCCGCTTTACACGCGGGTTGTTCATGCCCCAGCGATAAGCCTTGTTGACTGCACGGCGCGGGCCACAGGAAAACCTGCGATGGCCACGATAGCGATGGCCATGATGGCGGCGTCCGCCGCTGTTGAAATAGATGCCACTGCCACCGGAGCCGATATAAACACCAATACGGCCATCTGCCTGTGCAGGTGCAGTTGTTGTAGCTGCGGTGCCCAGGGCAAGGACGCCAGCCGCCAATACAGTCCTGATTGATTTCGTAAACATGATTTCTCTCCTTCTGTCTTGCTTCGGATCATGGTGTTTGCCTGACCATGAGAAGAGAATGGCATGATCGTCCTGAACCGGCAGGTAACGCCACGTTCAGATTGGGTTCAAAAAATTCCTTTTTAAAAATAATAGCTTATGGAATTATCGTGATTTCCGAACGATAACCTGAACAGTCTCCTGCAGGTTTCCGGCGATGACTGGCAAGGTTTTGCCATGTTTGGCAAGAGCCATTGGAAAATACCAGTAGCCCTGCTTTCGGAGACCCATGTGTACCATTCCTGCACATTGCGGATTTGCCTCCTTCATCAGGCGCGCGCCCTTCCTCTCCAATCCGTCTGACATTGCAGTAACCGCAGGCATGGACATGGTCTGGCATGGTTTTTGCAACCGGAAGGCAAACAGGGAAAAAGCCTTTCCCGCCAGAAAATACAGGAAGCCCCAGTGAGTATCGAAAGCATATCGTCGAACAACCCCCGGATCATTCCACCGGCAAAGAACAGGAAGCAACGCCGTTCCAAGCGTGTGAGTGAGGGTTTCCTTGCCCTTTCCTATGCCGTGACCGAACTGGCCGTCCTGTTCCTGCTCGGCCTTGCGATTGCCCATTTCTATGTCGCTTCCGCGCTGGGAGAACCCGGATATTATGCATTGTACCTGACGCCGCTGCTGACAGCTCCGGCGATAATCGGCTTTCTGTTCAACCGGGAAAGCCTTTACGACCTGACGAGTTTGCAATCACCAAACCAGGTAGCACTTGATGTGATGAAAGAGATGGGCACCGGTTTCATCATTGTTGTCCTGCTTCTGTTTCTGGCCGGCATTGCAGAGGAATATTCGCGTGTCTGGTTTGTCAGCTGGGCTTTTTCCTCCCTTGCCGTTGTTCTGTTGTTGCGCGGCATCATTGCCCAGATTTTGTCTAGGCTCTCAAACCTTGACATCCGGATGAACCGGATTGCCATCATTGGAGACAAGGCAGCGATTGCAAACCTTGCAACCGTCATGGCGCCGGTCGACGGAACGACCGAAATCATGGGCACTTATGAAATCGGCCCATTAACATGCGAGTCCAACTCTGCAGAGGACAGGACCCTGTCTGAACTGATTGAACTCGGCCAGGCAGGAAGGCTGGACCAGGTCGTGATTGCAAAGGAGCGCATTGACCGCAGAGAAATGTCTGCTTTGCTCGACCGGTTGAGTATCCTTCCTTGTGAAATTTTGATGGATCCCGCTTTCCTTGGGGAAACGGCCAAGGTTTCCGGCCTCAGCCGGGTGCAGGACAATCGCATGATACGGGTTCAAAAACGGCCGATTTCGGAATGGGGCCTGCTGGCCAAATCCCTCTTTGACCGCACGGCAGCAGCAGCAGGCCTGCTTCTGTTGTCTCCCCTGTTCCTGGTGACTGCAATCGCAATCAAGCTGGACAGCAAGGGACCGGTATTCTTCAAACAGTACCGGCACGGATACAACCAGCGGAAGATAAAGGTCTGGAAGTTCCGCACAATGACTGTCATGGAAAATGGCGATGCGTTCCGCCAGGCTACCAAAAATGACAGCCGGGTAACCCGCATCGGCAACTTCCTGCGCAAAAGCTCGATTGATGAACTGCCACAGCTTGTCAACGTGCTCTTGGGAGACATGTCCATTGTCGGCCCGAGACCTCACCCGGTTGCACTCAACGATGCCTTCTCGAAAAGGCTTCGCCGGTACAATAACCGCCACAAGGTAAAACCCGGCATCACCGGCTGGGCACAGATCAACGGCTATCGCGGCCCGACCGATCAGCCGGGACAGATGGACAAGCGTGTTGAATATGATCTCGACTACATTGAGAACTGGTCATTCTGGCTTGATCTCAAGATCATCCTTGCAACCCCCTATTACGGGCTTGTCAGCAAGAATGCATTCTGACGGGAATTTCCCGTCAGGCAGGACTTCGCTGGATTGCGCTCATCAGGTGGCTGATTTGTTCACGCAATTTCTCCTGGCCGTTTTCATCAAGTGAATTGACCATCTGGCGCAGGATTTTGCAGCGTGCAGAAACAATCTTTGCAAGGCATTCCTCTCCTGCCGGAGTAAGTGTCAGCCTTACATGACGCATGTCGCCACCGTAACCGCGATTGCGGTCCAGCAGGCCTTGCGTTTCCAGCCTTTTTATCAGCCTCACAGCAGAAGAATGCTGAAGCGACAACGCTTTCCGCAAATGGTCAATCGGTTTGTCGGGTTCTGTACCCACCTTGACGATTGCCGCACAGGCTGAAGGACTGAGTCCTGAAACCTGTGTCACAGCTTCATTCAATCGGGTTGTGACGGAATTGGCGAAAACACCAATAGCGTCACCCAAGTGGAGATCTTGCAAATTCATGTATGAAATCTACGCCTGAATTCATGTGTTGGTTGGTCAGCGGCGAAAAGCTGGGAACCCAGCAATGACCAGGAAATGTGTGTTGACTGAGCCGATATGGGAACTGGTACGCTGAAAATCCATAGGTTTTCTTAAATCAAATATTCAAATTGAATGTTCATGAAAACATCGAGGGCCAAGCCCTTGCTAGCCTTCATATCCTTGTAAAACATTTACTGCATTGATGCCGATTTCCTCAACGGCATACCCACCCTCCATGACAAACAGGTGCGGTATTCCCAGTTGGGCCAGATCCTTGCCATAGGTAGTGAAATCATCGGACTCCAGGGTGAAAGAACTGATCGGATCCCTCACGAACGTGTCCGTTCCCAGGGAGACGACCACTGCTTCCGGTGAAAAATCCGATATCTTCTGCAGTCCCTTGCCGAGGTTTTCCCGCCATGTTGAAAATCCGGTCCCTTTCGGCATGGGAAAATTCAGATTGTATCCTTCTCCCTTGCCCGTACCGGTTTCATCCGCAAAACCGAGAAAATGAGGAAACTCGTCTTCCGGGCGACCGTGCAGCGAGACAAACAACACATCATCACGATCATAGAAAATGTCCTGCGTGCCATTGCCGTGGTGGAAATCCACATCAAGGATTGCAACCTTGCCAAGCCCCTGGTCGAGCAGGCTCTGGGCAGCTAGCCCTGCATTGTTGAAAAACGAGTATCCGCCATACATGTCGATGGCGGCATGGTGTCCCGGAGGACGGCAGAGGGAAAAGACAGCCCCCTGATCCATCAGCCGCGCAGCGCCTTCAAGCGCCACGTTTGCGCTTGCCCGGGCTGCTGCCCAGGTTCCTTCACAAATGGCCGTTTCAGCAGCCATGGCATAATAACCAAGCTTGCCGTCTATGTCGGACGGGCAGCGTTGTGCCATTCGGCGCGCAGGCCAGCTTGAAGCAATCGCTTCACCCTTGTAACCGGCGGCCTTCCATTCTTCCCATGCTGTTTCAAGAAACGAAACATAATGATTGTCATGTATCTTGAGAATCGGTTCGAGACCAAAATCCCGGGGTGCCGCTATCTGCCCCATGCCGGTTTCACGCAGCCTTGCAAGCACGTAATCCATTCGTGAGGGTTTTTCAAAAGGCGGGACAAGCTGCCCGCCATAAAGCTCCGTCTTCGGATTTCTTTTCCGGTGATCCTCGGAATAAATGGTGAGCATCAGCGCGCCATCCCCTTCTCCTCCAGTTCCTCCAGATAGGCATTCCATTTGTCTTCGCGGTTGCGCCCAAGGTCAAGGAAATAATCCCATGTGAAGATCCCCGTATTGTGCATGTCGTCAAACGTGATTCTCACCGCATACTGGCCAACAGGTTCCATCTGCATGATTTCGACATTGCGTTTGCCACCAATTGTCTTCCTCTGGTCGGGGGAATGTCCCTGAACCTCGGCCGAAGGCGACAGCACACGCAGCATTTCTGCCGGCAGTTCATAAACCTCTTCATCCCCGAAAGCGATTTCCAGCGATCGCCTGTCCTTGCGTACGGTCAGTCTGGTTGGTTGCATGTCCGGTTCCCTGTTTGCATCTGCGCAATCTATATTGCATCGCCCGGCAAATTGGAATTAGCTGACGAGGGGTAAAGAGGCGCGATCAGCAAAACCGGCTGTCGCAATCGGCGCTTGATCGCCTGAACACGACACGCGACAACTTCATGCAGAGCGGGAGGAAACTGTGAACGAAAAGTATGATGCAATCATTATCGGCGCCGGGGTCATTGGTGCCTGCACCGCTTTCGAACTGGCCAAGAAGGGTTGGAAAACCCTGTCTATAGACAAGGGGCCTGAAGCCGGATACGGGTCGACCTCCGGCTCATGCGCCATCATCCGCACCTATTACTCCGCCTATGAGACCTGCGCCCTTGCCTATGAAGGCTGGTTCTACTGGAAAAACTGGGCCAATTACATCGGCGTCAAGGACGAACAGGGGCTCATCAACTATCACGACACCGGCTGCATGGTCATCAAGACCGAACACAACGGGCATTTGCAAAATGCCTGCGAAACGATGGATCGTATTGGCTGTCCCTATGAACATGTCGCACCACATGAAATAGCCGGCAAGCTGAACGGTGCAGATACCAGCCGGTATGCGCCTGCCAAACGTATTGACCAGGATGGGTTCGGCGAGCCTACCGGCGGCAGTCTTGAAGGAGCGGTCCTGTTTCATGCAGGCGGATATGTCTCCGACCCGAAACTGTCGGCCCACAACGCCCAGCGCGCAGCAGAAGCACATGGTGCCAAGTTCCGTTTCCGCACCGAGGTAACCGAAATCCGCCAGGAAAGCGGCAGGGTCGCCGGTGTCACCCTGTCCGACGGAACCCGGATAGATGCCCCGGTCGTGGTCAATGTCGCCGGACCTCATTCCTCCATCATCAATCAGATGGCCGGTGTTCGTGACAGCATGAAAATGTCGACCCGCGCATTGCGGCACGAAGTTGCCCATGTAAAGGCACCTCACCCGATTGATTACGGGCACGGCGGCTTTGTTTATTCCGACAGTGACATCTCGACCTATGCCCGCTCCGAGACCGGCGGCAACATACTGATTGGCTCGGAAGATCCCGAATGCGATGAACGCGAGTTCGTCGATGACCCCGATAATTACAACGAGAACTTCACCGACCAGAACAAGACCCTGGTCATGCGGTTTGCCCAGCGGCTGCCCGATCTGGGCATTCCCGAACAGGCAAGGGGCGTCGTTGCCCTTTATGATGTGACGGAAGACTGGGTACCGATTTACGACAAGTCAGATCTGCCCGGCTTCTACATGGCATGCGGCACCTCCGGCAACCAGTTCAAGAATGCACCTGTTGCCGGCAAGATGATGACTGCCATCATAGAGGCAAGTGAAAACGGCCACGACCACGATGCAGAACCTCTGATGTTCGAACTCGAAAACATCGGGCACACGATCTCGCTGGCCACTTTTTCCCGCAACCGCGAGATAAACATGAACTCAAGCTTTTCAGTAATCGGATAGCGCCCCGCAACATCCATCCAGCACGATCACATACCAAGGCAACACCATCCGGGAGAACACGATGAAAGACAATTATCGCGCAGTAGTGATCGGGGGCGGTGTCGTCGGCTGTTCAGTCCTTTATCATCTGGCCAGGGCCGGCTGGACAGACATTCTCCTGATCGAGCGTTCGGAACTCACTTCGGGGTCATCCTGGCATGCTGCCGGTGGGTTTCATACCCTGAACGGTGATCCAAATGTCGCAAAGCTGCAAGCTTATACGGTTGGTCTTTACAAGGAACTGGAAGAGATATCCGGACAGGAATGCGGCCTGCACCTGACCGGCGGCGTCATGCTGGCTGAAAGTCCGGAGCGCATGGATTTTCTTCGCAGCCTTCATGCCAAGGGGCGCCACATGGGCATGCAGACAGAACTGATCACGCCGTCCGAGGCAAAGGAAATGTTTCCGCTGATGGACGAAAGCAATTTTGTCGGAGCCTTGTGGGACCCTGTTGAGGGCCATCTCGACCCTTCGGGAACCACCCATGCCTATGCAAAAGCTGCACGGAAGCTTGGAGCTGAGATTGCCCTGCGTAATCCGGTCAAGGAACTTACCCAGGAAACTGACGGCACATGGAATGTCATCACCGAAAAGGGAACCGTCAAGGCAGAGCATGTTGTCAACGCAGGCGGATTGTGGGCCCGTGAAGTTGGCCGGATGGTAGGGCTGGAATTGCCGCTTCTTGCCATGGAACACATGTACCTGCTTACCGAAGACATGCCGGAAGTGATCGAGTTCAACGAGAAGATGGGTCGCGAACTCATTCACGCAGTCGACTTCCGGGGCGAAATCTACACAAGACAGGAACGTAAGGGCATGCTGCTCGGTACATACGAGCAGGCCTGCAAGCCCTGGTCACCGGTCAATACGCCGTGGGATTTCGGCCATGAATTGCTGCAGCCGGACCTTGACCGCCTTGCGCCCAGCCTCGAGATCGGGTTCAAGCATTTCCCGCCTTTCGAAAAGGCCGGAATCAAGCAGATCATCAACGGGCCGTTCACCTTCGCCCCCGACGGAAATCCGCTCGTCGGACCGGTTCAGGGGCTTACCAATTTCTGGTCTGCCTGTGCTGTCATGGCCGGTTTCTCGCAAGGCGGCGGTGTCGGCCTGACACTTGCAAACTGGATGGTCAATGGTGATCCGGGCGCGGATGTATGGGGTATGGACGTCGCGCGCTATGGTGAATGGGCAACCTTGCGCTACACCAATGCAAAAGTGCGGGAAAACTACTCCCGCCGTTTCCGGATACGTTATCCGAATGAGGAATTGTCGGCCGCACGCCCCCACCAGACAACTCCGCTTTACGACATTCAGGCCAGCGAGAACCATGCCGTCATGGGTGACAGCTGGGCGCTCGAAACACCGCTCTGGTATGCCCCTTCTGCTGACGAGGCACATGATGTGGTCAGCTTTGAACGCTCGAACGATTTCAGCCATGTGGCAGCAGAGGTCAAAAACGTCCGGGAAAATGTCGGCATTACGGAGATTTCCAATTTCGCCAAATACCAGGTCTCGGGTCCGGGCGCAGAAGCCTGGCTCTCGCGGTTGATGACCAACACCATGCCCAGGCTGGGCCGGATGGTCCTCACCCCGATGTTGAATGAATTCGGCAAGCTGATAGGCGATTTCACCATTGCAAGACTGGCAGATGAACGCTTCATGATCTGGGGATCATCGGCAGCACAGGTCTATCACATGCGGTGGTTTGAACGGCATCTGCCGGATGACGGTTCTGTTTCGGTTCAACGGTTCGGCATGCAGTTGAACGGCCTTTCCATTGCCGGACCCAACAGCCGCAAGGTATTGGAAAAACTGGTCGATACCGATGTTTCCAACGAGGCATTCCGTTTCATGGACAGCCGGGAAATTGATGTCCAGGGGTCGCCCTGCATCGTCAGCCGGATCTCCTATACCGGTGACCTTGGATATGAGATCTGGTGCGAACCGGCCTACACACGCCAGCTTTATCGTGACCTGAAGGAAGCCGGTCAGGAATTCGGCATTCGAGATTTTGGCATGCGCGCGCTGTTGTCCATGCGGCTTGAAAAAAACTTTCCAACCTGGGGGCATGAATTGCGGCCTGTCTACGGACCGTTCGAGGGATCGATGGACCGGTTTGTCAAACTCTCCAAGAACAATTTCATCGGCCGCGAGGCAGCGGCAGAAGAACACGCGAAGGGTCCGAAAATCCGCCGGGTATCCTTCATCATCGATGCCGACAACGCCGATGTCATGCACGACGAACCGGTCTGGGCGAAGACCTCGACCGATTATGGCAATATTGACCATCCACACGAGGGCGGGCCTAAACGCTTCACCAGTGACAACAAGGAACTGCCCTACCCGGGCATGTCTTCAATGGTCGATGGAGATTGGCGTGTCGTCGGATATGTCACATCAGGCGGCTATGCCCACGGGGTCGGGAAATCAATGGCCCAGGGCTACGTACCGGCAGAGCTGTCAGGCAACGAAAGCGAAGACATGTTCGAGATCGAAATACTCGGAGTACGCAGAAAGGCACGCATCAATGTTGATCCGCCATTCGACCCGGCCGGTGAACGCATGCGCGGATAGCGGATACCATGCCACTTACGATTCTTGTACCGCTTGTTGCAATCGGCCTCTTCCTGGTTTTTCTCTGTGTCCGGTTTTATGGCAATGCAAATATCGCCGAGACACTGGATGAAAAAACTGCCACTGCACGTTTTGCCGAAGATTATCCCGGTTTCAGCATTGACCGGACCTGCTTGGGCGATGACGGCAAGACCGCATTCCTGTTCTCCGGCAGTGACGGGCGGATCGGCCTCGTCCATACCGTGGGAAGACATTACCTGACCCGGATGCTGGAACCCGGCATGGTGCGCGCAATCGAACATGACGACACCGGCTTACGGTTGTCACTTGCCGACTTTACGCTCAATTCCGTTTACGTTAACGTCTCTGACAGAAGCATCAGAGAAAACTTGGCAGAGCGCCTCGGAGGCCTGTCTGCCAAAACGGTGTAAACGGGCATACAGGTATAGAAATGGATCTGGCAATTCCGGCTTTTCCGGCACTTACCCAGTTGGCGATTCCTGCCTTTGTGGGACTGATCCTTGTTGAACTTTTTGTCTTGCGCCGTCTGCGCCGGGGAGCAGGCTTCGAAACGCGGGACACTATGACAAGCCTGTTCATGGGCGTTGGAAACGTGGTCAGTGGCCTGCTTTTCGGCTTTGTGGCCTATGGTGTGCTTGTCTGGTTTTACGAGTATCGCCTCTTCACCATCGGTTTTGAATGGTACTGGATTCTCACCTGCTTCCTGATCGATGACCTTCGATACTATGTCTATCACCGAATAGCACACCGGTGCCGCTGGGTCTGGGCTGAACACGTAATTCATCATTCAAGCCAGCACTACAACCTGTCGACCGCACTGCGCCAGAGCTGGACCGGCATCTTTACCGGCATGTTTGTCCTGCGAATTCCGCTTGTTCTCGCCGGTTTTCATCCGGCCCTGATCGTCTTTGTCGGCGGGATCAACCTGCTGTACCAGTTCTGGATTCATACCGAGACCATAGGCAAAATGCCACGCTGGTTCGAATTCATCATGAACACGCCTTCCCACCACCGCGTACATCATGCAACCAACCCGCGCTATCTCGACGCCAATTATGCAGGCACCTTGATCATATGGGACCGCATGTTCGGAACCTTTGTCGAGGAACTGGAAAGCGACCTGCCCCGCTACGGTCTTGTCAGGAACATAGGTACCTTCAATCCGTTTCGTGTTGCTTTCCATGAATGGGTCGACATGTTCCGTGATGCCATACGGCCCGGTCTCAACCCCGGCCAGCGCTTCGGCTACCTGTTCCGCCCTCCCGGCTGGCGGCATGATGTGGCCGTATCAGGTTCGGAAGCGATCAAACAGGAATTCGTGGAACGCAATCCCGCAGAAGCAAGCAAACCCGGCCTGCCTGCGCTGGAAGAGAATTTGTCTTCTGGTCGGTGAGGCTTACAAACCCGCCATTCTCACGGAACGAGGTCTGCAGGCAGAATGCCTGTTGTAATCAGGTATAGCAATGCCGAAACCGTCACCACTGAACAGGCTGTGGTCACCAGCACGCTTGCCGAGGCCCGTTCGGTCCACACGCCGTATTGCTGGGCAATTACAAACACGTTTGTAGCTGTCGGTAGTGAAGCAAGCAGAATGGCTGCATACATCCATGTCGGATCAAAATTGCCCGCATAACTCAACACGACAAACATCAGCAAGGGGTGCAACACCAGTTTTGCCGGAACGATATAGGAAAGCGACAAGGGCACCCGTTTCAGCGGGCGAAGTGCAAGCGTGACACCCATGGCGAAAAGCGCGCACGGCGCTGCCGCCTGCGCCAGGTAATCAATCAGTCTTGAAAGTGCCACCGGTGGCTGGAATCCGATAACCGCAGCCGCAACGCCGACGGCCGTTGCAAGGATGAAGGGGTGAAAGACAATTTTTTTGACTATCTCGAGAACCAGTTCGCCGGGGCTCTGCTGCTTCTGGCCGGAGATCGCCATCATGGCTGGCGCAATGGCAAAATGCATGATGTTTTCGAAACAGAAAATGATTGCAACGGGAATTGCAGCATTTTCCCCAAGCGCCAGAATGGCAATCGCCGGTCCCATGTAACCGATATTGCCATAAGCGCCAGCAAGCCCCTGAACGGTGGCTTCTGCAATGTTGCCCCGTGCATTCCATAGCCCGAAGCCAAACGTCATGATGAATATCGCGTAGGTCACTCCGATATTGGCAAAAATGAACTGCCAGCTGGCAAGTTGTTCAACCGGCGTCTTTGCCAGCAGTTTGAAGAACAGCGCCGGCAGGGCAAAATAAATGATGAACGTATTCAGCCAGCCCAGCGCTTCTATCGGCTGCTTGGTGATACGGGCACCGGCAAAACCAAGCAGGATCAAGCCGAACAGGGGGAGGATGAGGCCGAGAATTTCGATCATGCCGCTTGTTTCAGAAAATCCCGGCTGAAGGTCAAGCGAAATGTCTGCTTGGCATGTTTCTGGCCACAGGAACTGAAACTGGCACGCCAATTGCATGGGAAGGGACAAATGAACCTAACGGGGAAATTAACCATGCAAGATTTCACACACCCTTCCGACAAGACAATCCTGATAACCGGGGTTGCAGGCTTCCTGGGGTCTCATCTGGCAAAGCGGCTGCTGGCTGAGAACGACAATGTGGAAGTACTCGGAGTGGACAATCTTTACTCCGGCTCACGCTACAACATCACCGAACTTCTCGGCCATCCGCGCTTCGAGTTCATGCGCCATGACATTACACTTCCGCTGTTTGTCGAGGTCGACGAGATCTACAATCTCGCCTGCCCGGCAAGCCCGGTCCACTACCAGCATGACCCGGTACAAACCCTGAAAACCTCGGTTCATGGCTCGATCAACATGCTGGGCCTTGCCAAGCGGACAGGCTCAAAGATACTTCAAGCCTCCACCAGCGAGGTCTATGGGGACCCGAAAATCACGCCGCAGAGCGAGAGCTACTGGGGAAATGTCAACCCGATCGGCCTTCGCTCTTGTTATGATGAAGGCAAACGGGCCGCAGAAACCCTGTTTTTCGACTATCGCCGGCAACATGCCCTGGATACGCGGGTCATGCGGATTTTCAACACCTACGGACCGAACATGCATCCCAATGACGGGCGCGTAGTGTCCAATTTCATACTTCAGGCGCTGAAGAACGAACCCATCACCATTTACGGTGACGGTACCCAGACCCGCAGCTTCTGCTATGTTGATGACAACATCTCCGGCATGATTGCCCTGATGGACAATACCGAAGCAGGAACTGAGCCGGTCAATATCGGAAACCCGCACGAGATAACCGTGCGCGAACTTGCCGACACAATCATTGAAATGACCGGGTCCGCATCCAAGATCGACTACCTGAACCTGCCAAGCGATGATCCGCTCCAGCGCTGCCCGGACATTACCCGCGCAAGAAAACTGCTGGGCTGGAAACCAAAGGTTCATCTGCGTGACGGACTCGACAAGACTATCCGGTATTTCGAGGCCCTGATGCAGGCGCGCACAAGGGTGCCTGAAGCAGCCGAATAAACACCAAAACAGGAAATTCCCGTTTTGAAACAATACCGGGCTGTGTATCAGCCCGGTTTTTGTGTGTCCGGCTTATGGACACGGCACAGTGGAAATGTTCAACTCGTTCCAGGTGCACGGTGTGCACGCAATTTTTTTGACAATCCGACACCCGTGCCTCAAGACACGGGGTCTGTGTAACGTGTAACCGGGAGAGGAGAAAACATGACCCTGTTTACAAAATCACTCAAGACGCTCGCGCTTGGCGTCTTCATGAGCGGCGCACTTGCCGCAGGGGCCGTCGCCCAGGACATCAAGTTCTTCACGATTGGAACCGGCGGAACTGCCTACACCTACTATCCGGTGGGTGGTGTCATTGCCAATGCGATTTCAAAGCCTCCGGGATCACGCGAGTGTAGCGAAGGCGGATCATGCGGTGTGGAAGGCCTGATTGCTTCAGCCGTATCCTCGCGCGGTTCTGTGGACAATGTGAACGCAATTCTTTCCGGCCTGCGCAATTCCGGCTTTGCACAGTCTGACGTTGCCTACTGGGCCTATACCGGCACCGGCACGATGGAAGGCAAGGAGCCTGCAAAGGACCTGCGCACCATTGCCGCCCTGTTCGAAGAGCACATCCACCTTGTCGCCCTGGCTGACAGCGGCATCAATTCCGTTGCCGACCTCAAGGGCAAGCGCGTCTCGCTTGATGAGCCCGGTTCCGGCACTTATGTCGATGCCACTCTGATCCTCGAAGCCAACGGCCTTGCGGTTACCGATGTTTCGGCAGAAGCCCTGAAAGGCAATGCAGCATCGGAAGCCCTTCGCAACGGAAAGATCGACGCATTCTTCGTTGTTGCAGGTTACCCGACCGGCTCGCTTGTCGAACTGGCATCAGCCGAGAAAATCAAGCTTGTACCGATTGATGGTGACGGCGCAAAGGCGCTGACTGACAAGTACGGCTTCTTCGCACAGAGCGATATTCCGGAAGGAACCTACGAAGGTGTTGATGCAACAAGCACGGTTGCCGTTGGCGCCCAGTGGTTCACTTCTGCAAAGGAAGATGAAGAACTGATCTACAACATCACCAAGGCGTTGTGGAACGACAACTCCCGCAAGCTTCTTGACGTTGGCCATGCCAAAGGCAAGACCATCACGATGGAAACTGCCATGAACGGTGTTGGCGTGCCTCTCCATCCGGGTGCAGAGAAGTTCTACAAGGAAGCCGGCCTTATGGAATAAGGCGGCAGCAAAATCCGGCCCGGTCATGCAAATGACCGGGCCGTTTTGCATGTTGATACGGGTCTGGGGGGATAAGAATGACGGCAGACAGAGAATTGACAGCGGAAGAACTTGCTGAACTGGAACGCAAGTTTGATCCCGAGACGGCATTCCGTCCAACCGGGCAAACCATGGCGAAAATCATTTCTGTCGCCCTGGTTTCCATGACCCTTTACCATATTTACCAGGCTGGCTTTGGAACAGCGAATGAACTGATGCGCTACGGGGTGCATCTGGCCTATGTCCTGGGACTTGCTTTCCTTCTTTTCTCATGGCGCAGGGCCAGTGTTTCAGCACCCGCCCCGAAGAACTGGTACAGTTTTGACGGCGTCAATTTCCTTGACATCATCTTTGCAGTCCTTGCTGTTGCGGCCGCCCTTTACCTGCCGCTGATACCGCTTGAAGAAGCCGCAGCCCGGGCCGGCAACCCGAATTTCATGGACACGTTCATGGGATCGGTCGTCCTGTTGTTCACCCTTGAGGCGGCCCGCCGGTCAATTGGCCCCACCCTGCCACTCATTGCGCTGATCTTCGTCCTTTATGCAATTTTCGGACGCTACGCCCCCGGCCCGCTGATCCATGCAGGCGTATCCTGGGAAGGCTTTATTGACGGCATTTATGGCTCGCAGGGCATTTACGGCATCGCGATCGGCGCCATGGCAAAATACGTTTTCCTGTTTGTCGTATTCGGTGTCCTTGCAACCCGTATCGGCCTCGGGCAATTGTTCATTGATCTCGCAAGTGCCGCTGCCGGGCGGTATTCCGGTGGCCCGGCAAAGGTTGCAATCTGCGCCTCCGCTTTCATGGGCAGTATTTCCGGCTCATCGATAGCAAACACGGTAACAACCGGCTCACTGACCATCCCCGCCATGAAGAAAATCGGTTATCCGCCGCATTTTGCCGGCGCTACCGAAGCCACGGCCTCCACGGGTGGGCAGATCACACCTCCGGTCATGGGCGCAGCCGCGTTCATCATGGTGGACTACCTCAACATTCCCCTGCGTGACGTATTGGCAGCAGCGCTCTTCCCTGCCCTGCTTCATTATTTCGGCATCTTCATCATGGTGCACCTTGAAGCCAAGAAACTAGGCCTTCGCGGACTCAACGCAGACGAATTGCCCAAAGCCTTTTTGGTGATCCGCGAACACTGGATGGCTGCAATTCCGCTCATTGTACTGCTTTATGCAATCTTCTCGGGCCGCACACCCGATTATGCGGGGGTCTATGCAATCATCGCATGCATTGTCGTCGGCTTCCTGAAACCAAAGGACCGCATGACACCACAGGTCTTGTGGGATGCATTTGCGGTCGGTGCCCGCAGCACCATCGCAATCGGCACAGCCGCTGCCTGTGTCGGGATTATCGTTGGCGTGATTACGCTCTCCGGCTCCGGCTTCCGGATCGGCGGAATTGTGATCCAGACGGCAAACGATCTGGGCTCCTTCTTCTCCGCCCTGCCGGTATTCAGCTATTTCGGCATTCAGCAATGGACATTGCTGTTCTCACTGATCCTGGTCGCGATTGCCTGTATCGTTATGGGAGCAGGCGTGCCAACAACGGCAACCTACATCATCCTCGTATCGGTAACCGGCGGCGCCTTCCAGATCCTCGGTGTCGAACCGATCGTGGCGCATTTCTTCGTCTTTTATTACGGCGTCCTTGCAGACATCACCCCGCCAGTCGCACTCGCCGCCTACGCGGCGGCAGGCATAGCCGGATCAAACCCGTTCAAGACCGGCAACACGGCTTTCATGCTGGGCATCGCAAAGGCACTTGTTCCGTTTGTCTTTGTCTACTCCCCTGCACTTCTGCTGGTTGCAGGCGGCTTTACGTGGTGGGCATTCACAGTGACCCTCGCAGGGGCAATGATGGGCATCGGCCTGCTCGGCGTAGCATTTTCCGGCTACTTCCTGGCGCCACTGAGCAAACTTGAAAGATGGTATGTCGCCCTGGTGTCATTCCTCTTTATTGCACCGGGTCTCACGACGATGGGTGCAGGCCTTGTATTGCTCATACCCGCCCTTCTTCTCCAGCTTCGTGCACGCAAGGCGGAAGCTGCATGATGCAAGGCACGACCTTCCTGTTGGCGGTGCTTTTGTCGGCAACAGCATTCATGCCGGGGGGACAAGCCCAGGATTTTGACTGTTCAAAGCCAGACGACCTGCCCCAGCAGGGCATGAACATGTGTGCCTTCAAGGACTGGGAAAAGGCGGATGCGGAACTGAACGCGCTGTGGCCCGGCATACGCGAGCATTTCCAAAAGCTGGATGAAACCAACCGAGGGTTTTATCCGGACCGGGCAAACGGCGAAGAAAGCCTGCTGAAAGCGCAGCGCGCGTGGATCGACTTCCGTGACGGGCATTGTGCGGCCGAAGGCGCGCAATTCACGGGCGGCACCATTCAGCCGCTCATCATCCATTCATGTCGTGCGGACCTCACGCGAAAACGCATCAGGCAACTGCAGGCCCTGACAGAGGAATTCTGAAGGGACCACAACTGCCCTGGGCAGAACGGGAGAACTGCTTACTTCGTGCCGAACATCCGGTCACCGGCATCGCCCAATCCGGGGATAATGTAACCGTTCTCGTTCAGGTGACTGTCGATTGCCGCTGTGAATATCTGGACATCCGGATGGGCCTCGCTCAGCGCCTTGATCCCTTCCGGTGCAGCCAGCAGGCAGACAAAACGGATATTCGTGGCACCTGCTTCCTTCAGCCGGTCGATTGCCGCAGTAATGGAGTTTGCCGTTGCAAGCATCGGGTCCACAGCAATGACCAGCCGGTCTTCCATGTCCTTGGGAACCTTGAAGTAATATTCGACCGGCAGCAGCGTTTCATGATCGCGGTAAAGGCCGATATAACCGACCCGTGCAGAGGGAACGAGATCCAGCATTCCGTCGAGGAGACCGTTCCCCGCCCGCAGCACGGAGATGAAGGCAAGCTTCTTGCCGGCCAGTACCGGCGCCTGCATTTCCTCCATGGGAGTGCGGATCGGGCGCATCTCCACCGGAATGTCCCTGAGCACCTCATAGGTGAGGAGAAGCGAGATTTCCTTCAGCAGGGTCCGGAACTGGGCTGAAGATGTATCTTCCTCCCGCATCAGTGTCAGCTTGTGCTGAACCAGCGGGTGGTCAACAACGGTTACATTTGGCTCGTTCATTCTTCTGCTATGTCCTCATTCCACAATTCCGGTTTCTCGCGGATGAACCTGCTCATCAGCTCAATGCATTCGTCATCCTGGGCAATGATCACCTCCACTCCGCGCTCGCGAAGCAGGTCTTCATTGCCGCCAAAAGTCTTGTTCTCGCCAATCACCAGCCGCGGGATGCCGAATTGCAGGATTGTGCCGCTGCACATCATGCAGGGGCTGAGAGATGTATACAGTGTCATCGCCCGGTAGCTTTTCTGCCGTCCTGCCTTGCGAAGGCAGTCCATCTCGCCATGCGCGATCGGGTCGCCCTGCTGGACGCGCTGGTTGCGCCCCTGCGCAATCAGCCTGTCTCCCTCGGCAAGCACAGAGCCGATCGGGCAGCCGCCCTCATTGTATCCGGCCAGCGCCTCCTCATAGGCAACGCGGAGAAAGGCCCTGTCGGTATCATTCATGCCCATCACAATCATCCTTTTTGAACCGGTTTCATCTTTGTCATTTTTTGCAGCCGTATCAATAGCGCAGGCTTCTATTCCCAAGATATCGGCCACTGGCGGAAATCGGGAAGTAAACAGATGGCTAACAAACTGCTCCGCATTTGTATGTCTCTTAAACCCAAAATTCATTCGTCTGCTTTAAGGTCGCTCCCGATATGTTTGGATTGCTGGGTAAATTTGGCAGGGACAAGAGCGCCAACATGGCGATTGCGGCTGCCCTTTTTTCACCGGTGCTGTTTGGTGGCACGGGTCTCGCGGTCGATTACGCATTTTTCTACAACAAGAGTGCCAAACTCCAGCATGCAGCCGATCTGGCAGCACTTGCTGCAGCCAAGGAACTCGGCATTGCCGGCACCAGCGAGGAACAGATCCGCTCTGTTGCCAGCAATTACGCCAAGTCGAATTTCGCCCGGGCCACCGGCCAGTCGGATATTGCAAGCATGATGAAGGTCGAAACTTCGGTTTCTCCGGACCGGTCCGGCCTCAATGTCGCGATTGCCTATACATGGGCACCGTTTTTCGCGCATACGTTTGACGGCAAGGTTCTGCCGATCCGTGTCAGCGCGAAAGCCGTCCTTGCATCGCAGGCAAGCATCTGCACTCTTTCCCTTGATACGTCTGCCCGCGGCAGCCTGTCCCTGACCGGAAAATCAGCCATTCGTGCCCGGGACTGTACCGTGCAGGCAAATTCTGCCGATACCCAGGCCCTGCAGGTTCCGGTAACCGGCAAGATCCAGTCCGAAACGACCTGTGTCACCGGTGGCTATGCAGGCCTGACAACAAGCTATGACCCGAAGCCCCTGACAGACTGCCCGGCAGTCAGTGATCCGCTTTCCAACCGCTCGTTCCCCACAAAAACAAGTTGCGACTTCAAGGAAGTATTGGTGGCGGACAAGCGAAAAACACTGCAACCCGGTGTATATTGCGGCGGCCTGTTCATCACGCAAGATGCCGAAGTCACGTTCCAGTCTGGTACCTATACTTTCATCGATGGCGATCTTGATATTGGCGGCGGCTCAACAGTGAAGGGCAAACGGGTAAGCCTGTTTTTCAGGCAAAACTCCCGCCTCTTCGTGCGCAACGCCAGCACGCTCGACCTTTCCGCGCCGGAGAACGGTTCGATGGCCGGCATGCTGGTCGCAGCCCATCCTTCCAACGATCCTGACCTTGTTTTCGAAGTACAAAGCGATGACGCCAAGGACTTCACAGGCCTGATCTACACCCCCAACAACACGTTCAAGCTGGGGGATGATGTGGACGGCGATGGAGAATGCGACCTTTTCAATGATCCGCCACTACCTGAATTTGTACGTGTCGGACTTCAGGCACTTGGAATCAATATCGAACTCAATTTTGGCCGAGGCAACGATCCCTTGCTCGAAATTGGCATTGGTCGCGGCGCTGGCAATAACGAGGAATGGAAAGACCTTAACAACGGCAAGAAAAGCCGCCCCAGTCTGAATGACCTTGTGGGGTGCCTTGCCAATGTCGGCCAGTATTCCGACTGGACAGCCATTGTTGCCCGCAACGTGCTTGTGACCTCGGGCGTTGATCTTGTCCTGAACGCCGATTACGCAGGCTCGGAAGTGCCGGTTCCTGCTAACAATGGCGTGATAGGCACCCGTACACGCCTTGCAAACTAGGCTTGATCATCATATTTGACCGGTCCCTTCCGCAATGAGCGCACCAGTTACGGTGCGGCGAAGCAAGGAACGCGACAATGGACAGTTTCGCCCGGCACATGTTCACCCCGCTTGTTCAGGCAGAACAGGAAAAGGACGGCATTCGCGAACGTTTCGAGAAAATGTATCGAAACCGCTTCACCGGCGATCTTGACGAACAGGCAAAAGCCTTCATCGAAAGCCGGACCTCCTTCTACATGGCCAGCGTTTCCGAAACCGGATGGCCCTACGTTCAGCATCGTGGCGGCCCGGCCGGGTTTCTGAAAGTGATCGGCCCGTCAAGGCTCGGCTTTGCCGATTACCACGGCAACCAGCAATATGTCTCGAAGGGCAACCTGCGCCACGATGACCGGGTATCGCTGATATTGATGGATTATCCCCGCCAGGCCCGGCTGAAGCTGATCGGCCACATGCAGATGGAAGAGGCCGGGGATTTGCCCGAACTGGCCGAACAGCTTGCAGTCGCCAACCAGGGGCCGGTGGAGCGGATTGCAACGATTGAACTGGCCGCGATGGACTGGAATTGCCCCAAATACATAGAACCGCGATACACACGCGATGAAGTAACTGCGCTTGTTTCCCCTCACCTTGCAAAACGTGACGGCGAGATTGAAAAGCTCAAAACCCGCCTGCGCCAGTTGGGTGAAGACCCGGATCGCATTCTGGCCGACTGATGCCGTGTGGAAGTCTCCAGAGACTTTTTCAAACCGCGGTGGCATCCCGCACGGCTTCGGAATTTCACATCGGGGAATGAGCAGGAACAATTTGGTCACTGATCAGTTCGTAAAGGAACAGCAATTGATGGTGACACAATGAGTATCAAGGAAAATCCCGAAACTGCGTTTACCCGGACAAGTGCAAGCAATGGCAAGGGTTCGCCCGAAATTGCCGGCTTTTATGAACCGGATACGGGAAGCTGCCAATATGTCTGCATTGATCCCGAGACCCGGGCCACAGCACTGATCGATGTGGTTCTGAACTTTGATCCCGTTACATGCTCAACAAATACGCAAGCAGCCGACCATATTGTTGACTTCGTCCGGAACGAGGACCTCAAGGTCGAATGGATACTCGACACCCACCCGCATGCAGACCATTTCACGGCAGGTGCTTACCTGAAAGAAATATTTGATTGCCCGACAGGCATCGGGGAGAAAACCTGCGACATCGCAGAATTGTGGCGTGACATTTACAACCTGCCTGACGCTTTCTCGCCACGGGATGACTTCGACCGCCTGTTTGCAGATGGCGATACGTTCAAAATCGGCAACCTGGATTGTAGCGTAATGCTGTCTCCGGGCCATACATTGGGTTCGGTCACATATCGAACGGGCACTGACGCCGCTTTTGTGCATGACACATTCATGCATGTGGATTCGGGAACCGCCAGAGCAGATTTCCCCGGCGCTTCAGTGGATGAACTCTTCGACAGTCTCCACGCAATTCTGGATTTGCCCGACAAGACGAGGCTTTTCATCGGACATGACTACGGAACTGATGAACGCCATGAACCTGCCTGGGAAGCCACGGTAGCTGAACACCGGGCAAACAATATTCATGTCGGTGGCGGTGTCAGCAAATCGGAATATGTGAAAATCCGAACCGAAAAGGATCAAGGACTGACCATTCCAGACAGAATGCTCTACGCCTTGCATGTCAACTTGCGTGGCGGGCGGCTGCCGGAGGCTGAACCTGACGGTCACTCCTATTTCAAGATTCCCGCCAACAGGTTTTGAAAGGAAAATGCACATGAAAACCGAGAACACCGGGAACGGTACACTTGAGACATGGACAGCAGATGAAGTCTCATCAGCGTTTGAACGCGATGAAATCATTCTGGTAGATGTCAGGACACCACAGGAATACATGCTGGAACACATACCCGGCAGCCTTCTGCTTCCCATGGCGGAATTCAAGCCTGCAAAACTCCCTGCAGGCGCAGACAAGCCGGTTATCCTGTTTTGCGGTTCATCCAAGCGGTCGGGCAAACTGGCCGGTAGCCTGCTTGAAAACGGTCATGAAACGGCCCGACATCTGGAAGACGGGTTTGCTGGCTGGAAAAAAGCCGAAAAGCCCTATGCGACAATTGATTTGCCGACCGGCAAGCCAAAAACGGAAAACGCTGACAAGAAGAATTGAATTTTCCCGGTATCGGGTTTCGCGTCCAGCTGCATTGTAACAGAATGAAACGGTGTTAATTGCTGACGTCTGCTACCGGAATACGAATTGAGAATGACGTGGTGCCATTCTCACTCACCACCTCCATCTTCCCTTGATGGGCGGCAGTAATTGAATGGGCAATAAACAAGCCTAGCCCCAAGCCTTCACTCTTCGTTTTCCCACCGCGTTGATAGGGAAGAAACATTTCGCGTTTCACTTCTTCAGGAATTGGCTTTCCGTAATTGGTAACGCTTATTGTCAATTCATCATTTACACGATTTCCTTCAACACGAATTTCTTTACCGGGAGCTCCGTGGTTGATGGCGTTGGAGATCAGGTTTGACACCGCTTGAGCTAACCGCGAAGCATCACAAAACACCGGATTCCCTATTGAAAAATTCAGTGATATTTCAGTGCCTGGGGAAGCGAGTCTGACCTCTTCAACAACCTGGCCTATACGTTCAGCCAATGGTGCATTGGATTTCGGTTCGATTTCAATACCATCACCCAATCTGGACTTGGCATGCATCATCATGTTGTCAATCAACTCGTTCACCCGGCGAAGTGAGGAGCGCATGTGGGGCAGGATTGACTGGGCTTTCCCGGTTAATGCTTCCTTGGTCAGCTGCCGAAGCCCGGCACCAAGTGCCGCCACAGGGTTGCGCAGGTCATGTCCGAGAATGGCTACAAACTCTTGCTGTACTTCGGCAAGTTTTCGTTCTTTCTCGATGAGTCGGTCCTGAACGGCCAGTTGTTCCTCGGCTTCGAGTGTTTGACTGATGATATTGGCAAACATGTGAAGCATGCCAAGAACACGGGGGTTTTTGACATCCCGCGGCTCTATGTCGATCGCACACAATGTACCAAAAAAGCTGCCGTCACTGCGATTGATCGGGATGGAAACATAGCTGACAATCCCGAACTTTGCTGCAATCGGATGATCTTGGTAAATTTCATCTGTTTCCACATCGCTAAAGATCACCTGCTCGCCGGTATCACGCACAGTCTGGCAGAATGTCGACTGGATCTCTATTTCATCACCAGAAGCAAGGCCGAAATTCAGTTCGTCGACTGTTTTGCAAGCTACCCAGCGGTCTCTTGTTACCCTGGCGATGGCTGCAAAGCGCATGCTGGTTGCCTGAATGATTGTCTCCAGGACTGTCTGAATAAGATCACTGTTTGTCAGGATTTCGATATCAGTCTGAAAGTCATGCTTTCCTTCCAGAAATACGGAATTGTCTTGAAGCACAGCTTTTGCAGGCGTGTTCTCAGCCATCGAAACTATCTTTCCCGGAATTACCCCTAACATTGAATACCACCGGCACTCACCACAGCCAAATTTTAATTCAGGCAAATGATGTAAAACACGTTGGAATTGTCTGGTTCAGTTGAAATCCGGCAATGCTTCAATCCCACAAGTATACATTTGATGATATTTTTCCGGTATCATGCCTGAACCGGCCTCAAGAAAAAGCCGGTCCTGTGCCACAATGATGCCACCGCAGCACATGCCAAAAGACGGAAGATATCACTCAAAAATGTATGGGTGGAATGATGGTAGCGGGAGAGGGACTTGAACCCCCGACACGCGGATTATGATTCCGCTGCTCTAACCACCTGAGCTACCCCGCCAAGGAAGACGTGAACGAGTTCACGGCATCGCGGTTTGCTGGCGATGCAGGCGGCATATAAGGAGCAAGGTGACTGCCTGTCAAGCGCTTCTGCCAACCTGCACCAAACATTATTTCAAGACTGCCGTCCCATCCCCGCCATCTCATGTCCCCTGCCAAATCCCGGCAAAAGTTGCAGGCCGGTTACCACAGCCAGGCCGCCCCGCGCACGCCCGAACTGTCACCATGCCGTGGCCGGACAATCGGCGTGTCGAACCGGTCGGTAAAGACATGCGGCGCGACGGCACCGGGCAGGTCATCATAAAGGCTGGATATGTTGGACATGCCGCCACCCAGCACAATCACATCCGGATCGACAATGTTGACAAGCATCGCAATGCCACGGGCAAGCTGGCTGACATAGCGCGCACCGGCTGTTCTGGCATCGGGCGTATCGCTTGCAAGAATCCCGGCAACAGACAGTCCGGATGTTTTTCCGGCTATTGCATCATGGGTGCGCACAAACCCCGGTCCCGACACATAGGTTTCGAGACACGCCCGCCTGCCGCACCAGCATTCATTGCCGGGCATTTCTTCCGCCATCATCGGGGCCAGCGGTGTGTGACCGAATTCACCGGCGATCCCGCCCCGGCCGGTCAACGCCTTGCCGTCAATGGCAATGCCGCAACCACAGCCCGTACCAATAATGATGCCGGCAACTGTGCGCGCGCCCTCGCCTGCCCCGTCCACCGCTTCGGATACCGCAAAACAATTCGCATCGTTTTGGATGCGAACCTCCCGACCGAGCATTGCACACAAGTCCTGTTCAAGCGGCTTGCCGTTCAGCCATGTCGAATTGGCATTTTTGACAAGCCCGGTTGCAGGTGAAATCGTCCCGGGTATGCCGAAACCGACCGTGCCTGTCCGGCCGGTCCGGCTTTCAGCTTTTGCGACCAGTCCGCCAACCGCTTCCACACTGGCGCGGTAATCGTTCTGCGGCGTGGCGATGCGTTCGCGAAGCAGGGTTTTGCCGTCATCATCAAGGGCAATGATCTCGAGCTTTGTACCGCCCCAGTCAATGCCGATACGCATCAGGCAACCACTTCGCTACCGGAAACCTCACGCGAAAGAACAGTGTCCAGCGCCGCTTCAATACCGGCCTCGCGTTCGGTCCGGTCGATGAAACCGCCGCCGAGTACGCGCGCATCCTCGCTGTCATCCTCATAGAAGACACAGGCCTGACCGGGCGCGATCCCTGCTTCCCCGCCGACAAGGTCGACACCAATCCGCCCTTGAGCATCAGGTGGATGCAACACGGCCTCAATCGGCGGGCGTGTCGAACGGACCTTGGTAAAGATGGTGACCCCTGCCGCCGGAATGTCTTCCAGCGGGCCGTCACCCAGCCAGTTCACATCGCGAAGATACAGTCGCCGTGTATCAAGCGCCTCTTTCGGCCCGACAATCACGCGCGCATTTTTCGCATCAAGATGAACAACATAAATCGGCTCGCCGGTTGCCACGCCTATGCCCCGCCGCTGGCCGATCGTATACTTGATGATGCCCTCATGTTCACCCAGTACCCGTCCGTCAATATGGACAATCTCTCCATGCCGGGCAGCTTTCGGCTCCAGCTTGTTGATGATGTTCGTGTACTTGCCCTGCGGCACGAAACAGATGTCCTGGCTGTCCGGCTTCTCGGCAATTTCCAGACCGAGATCAAGGGCGAGCTGCCGGGTTTCCGATTTCGGCAGGTCACCAAGCGGAAAGCGCAGGTAATCAACTTGTTCCTGCGTCGTCGCAAACAGGAAATAGCTCTGGTCGCGGCCATGATCCCTCGGGCGGTAAAGCGCCCGTCTGCCGGTTGCCGGATCAGCAAGGCGAGAGCGGATATAATGCCCGGTTGCAAGGGCATCCGCACCAAGCTCCCTGGCGGTTGCCATCAAGTCGGCAAACTTCACCGTCTGGTTGCAGGTGACGCAGGGAATGGGTGTCTCGCCCGCAATGTAGCTCTCCATGAACGGGTTGATCACCTGTTTGCGAAACCGGTCTTCATAGTCGAGGACATAATGCGGAATGCCAAGCGCTTCCGAAACCCGTCTGGCATCATGAATGTCCTGGCCCGCACAGCAGGCGCCCTTGCGCCGTATCGCTTCGCCATGATCATACAATTGCAGGGTCATGCCGACCACGTCATAGCCCTCACGGGCAAGCAGTCCGGCAACCACGGAAGAATCCACACCACCGGACATCGCCACCACAATGCGGCAGTCCTCCGGCCGACCGGGCAGGTCGAGGGAATTGAGTTCAGTCATTTTCTTCTCCAAACATGCGCTGGTAAAGGCAGCGCCGATGAAACTTGTCTGCCTTATAGTGGAAGCAGGCCGCATTGCCTAGGCCCGCAAACACCGGTTTGCCGATCGTGAAAGGTGACGGGCTGTTCACAGCAACTCACGCTTGTGTGCGCAAACGTGATGCCCGGACCTCTTGGTTTACATGCGCCGCGCATATAATTTGCCTGCATGACAAACCTTCGCTCACAGAACATTTTCGGCGCACTTGCCCTTGCTGTCTCGGATGAGATCCTCAACACCGTCCATGACGGAGTGCCTGACAATTTTTCTCCCGCTGGCCTGGCCCTGATCGGGCATGTTCCCGGCATCAGCATTGAGGAATTGAGCCACGGATTGAACCTTTCCCATGCGGGCACGGTCCGGCTGATTGACCGAATGGCCACAGGCGGGCTGGTGGAGCGGCGCCCCTCGCCAAGCGATGGCCGCGCAGTCGAACTTCACCTGACACGCCCGGGCAGGGAAATTGAACAGAAAATCCTTGCCGGCCGCCGCAACATTCTGCGCGGCGTATTTTCTCAACTGGACAAGGAAGAACAGCAAGTGCTGGCCCGCATATCGGAGAAGTTGCTCGGGAAAATGGTCCGCAACGAGGTACACGCCCTGAGTGTATGCCGTTTGTGCGATGCCTATTCCTGCCGCAATTGCCCGGTCGACAGCGAACTTGAACGGTTGGAAGCACAAGATTACCCGACTGCCCCGACATCACGGGACACGCATATTTCCAAGCTCTGACAGATTTTCATGAAAGGATAATGAAATGAGCAACACCACCCCTCCCCTCAACATTCAAACGCTTGGCATGATGTTTGTTGCAGGTTTTTTTGCAACCCTTGCCTTTGACTTGTGGGGGCAGATCATCAGTCCGGCACTGGGCTTTGCAAACCTGTCACCGCACGGCCTTGCGCGAAGCCTGCTTGGCACATTCGGCCTGCCAAACGGAAACTTTGCCGGATACTTCATGCACTTCTATCTGGTCGGACTGATCGGTTACCCGGTTGGTTGGCTTTATGTTTTCAAGCCATTGTGGAACCGCATTATTGGAACCGGCCACTGGTTTGTGCCATCGGCAATTTACGGATTCGGTCTTTGGGTATTCGCAATTGGCGGCATCACCGCAATTGCCGGACTTCCCCTTTTCCTAAACTTCACAGGCATCACCTGGGTAGCCCTTGTGGGTCATGTCCTCTACGGCATTGTTCTGGTAGCGGTTCTGAACCGTACGCAAGCATAACTCCCGATTGCCGGAACCGGCATCAGAAAACCCGCCGCCCGGTCCGGGCGGCGGTAAATTTCATTGGACAAGGTCTCGTTTATCCTACCAGCGCATAACACACACTCGTGTGTCCACGGCCGATATATCCGAGCTTGCCTGCAGCAGCCTTTGACAGGTCAAGGACACGTCCCTGCACAAACGGACCACGATCATTGATACGGACAACCACACTCTTGCCGTTGCGTTTGTTGATCACCTTCACTTTGGTGCCAAACCGCAGGTTGCGGTGTGCCGCTGTCATTGCATTGGGGTTCATCGGCTCGCCACTTGCCGTCCTGGAGCCGGGCATGTTGTACCATGAAGCTCCGCCACAACCGCTCGCTGCTTGGGCCGGAGTTGGCATGCCTGCAACCATTGCAGAAACCAGGACAGACGCAGCCACACCGGCTGCCACCAGAAACACAGATTTATTCATTTTGGTAATTCCACTCGCTATCAGGAATGCAAGCTTAATCCCGGGCAAATTTGGCGTTAAGGTGGCAACCTGTTTTCACTTCATGTTTCAGGACCTTTCAACATGACACAACCAGACGAAATCGCCCGCTGGGTTGGAAAGACGCGCAGCACTAACCAGACAATTGATCCCCGCCATGCCGGACTGTTGGCGGTAACGCTGAACGCCACACCGCCGGAAGCCGGACAAAACCTTCCTCCTTGCTGGCAATGGGCCTGGTTCAATGATGCCGTGCCGTCAGGCGGGCTTGGCCGGGACGGCCATCCCGAAAAGGGAGGCTTTCTGCCACCGGTAAACCTGCCGAGGCGAATGTGGGCAGGAGGGGAAATGGAATTTCACGCACCGCTGGAGATCGGCCGTAACATAACCAAACGCTCCGTGATCGAGAAGATTGATGAAAAGCAGGGAAAGACGGGCAAGCTCTGCATTGTTACCGTTGGCCATGACTATTTCGACGGAGAAAAACTGTGCATCCGGGAGAAGCAAAACCTCGTCTATCGTGAAGATCCTGATCCGGCCAGCCCCGCCCCAACACCACCCGAACCACCAATGGACGCGACGCATTCACGGCAGGTAGAGCCTGATCCTGTTTTGATGTTCCGTTACTCCGCTTTGACTTTCAACGGTCACCGGATTCACTACGATGCCGATTATGCAAGGGATGTCGAAGGGTATCCCGGACTTGTGTTTCACGCTCCCCTGACCGCAACCCTTCTCTGCACATTGGCAGCCGACCTTGCCGCTGACCGGACACTGGCCCGTTTCCGTTACCGTGCAACATCCCCGCTTTTTTCCGGAACGCCTTTTGCCATCCGGGCAAGGCAGGAGGAAAACGGAGAAGAAATTGCTCTTTGGGCAGAAACCCCTGGCGGCGGCATGGCCATGCAGGCAAGCGCAATCCTCACCTGATCCCGGGCGGTTTACCTTTCTTACTCAATTGTAACCATCTCCTTAGCCAAAATTTAAGACAGATGGTCTAGTTTGGGCAGGTAATTGGTCCGTTTTAGTAGTGAGTATTGACCGATATGGTAAGACCGCGTGTAAAATATGTAATAGGCCCGGACGGCAGTCCCCTGACAGTCGCCGACCTTCCCCCAAGCTCAACAAGGCGCTGGGTCATTCGTCGCAAGGCGGAAGTCGTGGCTGCCGTTCGAGGCGGGTTGATTTCCCTGGAGGAAGCCTGCGAGCGTTATACGCTCACAGTGGAAGAATTTCTCAACTGGCAAAGCGCCATCGACGAGCATGGCCTTGCCGGTCTTCGAACAACAAGGATTCAGGAATACCGCGCTTAAAAAACAGAACGCGGGTAAGCTTTCCATCAACGGGGGATACCGGGGCAAGGAAAGCTGTTGCAACCGAACGGGAGCACAACCGGACCATCTGTCCGGGGCGGACGCAACACGAAAGAGCACAGCATTTCAAAAGGGCAGGCTTAAAACCTGCCCTTTTGTTTGTCTGCTGGAAAGACGGATTGTTATCTTCGCGACCAACCGGCCGAGGCAACCGCAACCGTCACCGAGGAAATTGCAAAAAACCATACCCCTGGCTGGGTAAAGGCATCTGCCAGCCCGGACGTTTTTGCCGCAAAAATCACGATTGCCACCAGCACTACATCCACCATGGACCACTTTCCCAGGGCAGCAGCCCATCCGGGAACCTGGCGTCGTGAAAAAGCTGCATCGAAGGCGGCAAGAAGTTTCAGCAAAGGGAAAATGATTGAAAAAGCCGTTACGAGAACGGAAAGCGCCACCTCCCCTTCTTCCCACAAGCCCCTGATGATGGCCAGAAGGGATGGCGTCTCGGAAAAGAAATACAGTGTTTCAAGCCGCATGAGCGGCAGGGATATACCAAGCCCGAAGGAGACACTTGCGACCAGCAGCAGAAACGGTCGTATGGCAGGCATGGCAGGGCTCACATTTCAGATATCTGCCAATACCATGACCGTTGAAAATGGCAACCGTGAACACCCTGCCGACCGGGGCCTGCAGAATTCGGGAAGAAGTATTGTTCCGGACGGAGACTGGTCAGCCGATCATGGCCCGGCTTTCAGCCAGGTCATCGAACTGATCTTCAATGGCTCCGGTTCCGCCATCCCGTTGCTCAAGACGTTGTGCCTTCTTCAACGCCTCTTCGGCTTCCGCCAGGGCGGCTTCGGCATTGATCCGCTTTTCCTTCAGGTCACGCATTGAACCCTCGAGGTTTTCCTGGCGGGAACGTGCTGCCTTGGCAAAAGTCGGATAGGCGAAATGGGCAGGATCGGTGATCCCTGCTTTTTCTTCTTCTATGGATATCTGTTCCTGAAGGTCGGAATGCATTTTTTCGAATTCCGCAAGCATCAGGTCGATCTGTGTAAGTTGGCGGGTTTTGTCTTCCACCTGGAAATGCTTCAAGCGAAGCAGGTTTTCACGCGATTTCATACTCAATACTCCTTGAACCGCTCAGGAGACTGCATGCAGTCACCCCTGTTTTGCAAATCCGGCACGCAAACTCCGCACCGCAAAATGCAACTCCGCCAAAAACGCTGGTCAGCGTCGCATTTTGTCCTGATTTACAGACCAGACTGACATGGGAGTGTCGGGTCTGTTAATCATTCGTTTACTTGTATGATTAAGTATACAGCCGGGATATTAAGGGTGAGTAAACCAGCCCGTTTCTTTTCGCAGACCAACGTTTTTTGCTGAATGATTCGCTTGAACGAAGGCTTTCCAGTCAGAAATTAACAATTCGAATTGCGGAAACCTTTGTAAAACAATGGCTTGCAGACACGCCTTAAGGCAATTTTTACAGGTTGCGCTAAGGAATCACAATTTGTTAACCATTATGTACCAGCATACGGTTAAAACACCTTAACCATGCCGGCCCAAAGGGAGTACGAGGCCCTCGGTCCGGCAATGCTGAAAGCGGCAAAAGGGGACTATAAAGATGCGTGTACTGTTGATCGAAGATGACAGCGCAACCGCCCAAAGCATCGAGTTGATGCTGAAATCCGAAAGCTTCAATGTCTATACAACGGACTTGGGCGAAGAAGGCGTGGATCTGGGCAAGCTGTATGATTATGACATCATCCTGCTGGACCTTAACCTTCCGGACATGTCCGGTTACGAGGTTCTTCGCACGTTGCGCCTTTCAAAGATCAAGACACCTATCCTCATTCTTTCCGGCCTCGCCGGTATTGAAGACAAGGTTCGTGGCCTAGGCTTTGGTGCAGACGACTACATGACCAAGCCATTCCACAAGGATGAACTGGTTGCCCGCATTCACGCAATTGTTCGCCGGTCCAAGGGTCATGCCCAGTCGGTCATCACAACAGGAGACCTTGTGGTCAACCTGGATGCAAAAACCGTTGAAGTTGCAGGCCAGCGTGTCCACCTTACCGGCAAGGAATACCAGATGCTGGAACTGTTGTCGCTTCGCAAGGGCACAACACTTACCAAGGAAATGTTCCTCAACCACCTTTATGGCGGCATGGACGAGCCGGAACTCAAAATCATCGACGTTTTCATCTGCAAACTGCGCAAAAAACTCGCAAATGCTGCCGATGGCCTGAATTATATCGAGACCGTATGGGGTCGTGGCTATGTGCTGCGGGAGCCGGACGGATCGGAACTTGCTGAAAGTGCCTGATGCACTGCCAGACAGGATAAAGCATTCAACCCGCCTTCAAGGCGGGTTTTTTTGTATCTGAAACCGGTTTTCCGGATAATTCTGCCAAACGGGAATGGGGATTGCAGCAAACAATGAAACCCCGGGGGTTTGTCAGGCGGCTTGACTGTCCTTGTCGGCAATCTCGATACCGACTTCCTGGATCTTGTGGATCAGGATTTCCCTGTTGAACGGCTTCATCAGAAACCCGTTTGCCCCGGCGCGCTTGGCGCGGGTCATTTCGGAAACCATGATCTCACTGGTGCAGTAAACCAGCTTGGTTTGTTCATTACCTTCTATGCGGCGAAACTCTTCAATGAATTCAATGCCGCTCATTTTCGGCATGTCCCAGTCCACGATAAGGACTTCAGGCATGGAGTAGCGACACTTTTCCAGTGCATCGAAGCCGTCAGCTGCCTCGACAACGGCAAATCCGAGATCGGAAAGAATGCGGTTCGCAACCTTTCTGATTACAGGTGCATCATCAACAATCATGAACATCTTCATGGCTTCCACTCCGAAACGGAACTTACGTTGCGGGCAGGTTATGGTGCCAATCTTAAGGAGAAGCTAAGTCCTTGCCCGGAATCGGGCATTCCGGGGCAAATAGCCGACTGACTGTCAGTATGCTTAATGCGCGGTTACCGGATAATGTTGGCTGCGTCCGGATTTTCCTTGGTTACGCGACCTTCAAACACCACACTTTCACCATCAACCCGGGTGCTGATGTCAATCTCGCATTCATTGGCAAGCTGCAATGTGTAAATCGGTTGAATGGCATGCGCATCAATCGCTTCTTCAAACGTGCCGTTCAACAGGTGAAGAAAAGCCGGCGGAACCCGTGCATTCTTGCCCTGTGCCGTGATGGTAAAGACCGGCATGCTGTTCGGGTCGGTGATTTTCACGGAGAGATCCCCGCCACGCGGAATTGCCGAATGCCCGACAATCAGAAGGTTAAGGAGAAACTTGACCTGGTTTTTGGCCATCAGTGCGCGTTCACCGTCCCACGCCAGATTGGTCTTCTTTTCATTGTCGAAATAGGATTTGGCAACATTCTCGGCATCGCCCGTGTCGATATGGGCACCGGCAGAACCCGCTGCACCAAATGCGATCCGCGCATATTGCAGTTTTGCGGAAGCATTTTTTGCCGAAGACCGGATCAGGTCCATAGCAATCTCGGTAGTGTCCTCATCGGCTCCCTCGTCAATCAGCTCAACACCATTGGCAATCGCACCGACTGGAGAGATCACGTCATGACAGACGCGGGAACAAAGCAGCGCTGCAAGGTCCATTCCCGCAAGTTCCGGTAATTTTTGCATGGAGAGATATTCCTGAATCCGTTTGTTTGAATGGCCCGGCAGAAGCACACCGAATCACGCTGTTAGAAGTACCACGAAACACAGTCTTTCATGAACCGTGATTTCCCCAGTCCGACAACAGGGCCCGGGCCACATCGGTAAAATGCGCCCCAAAAAAGTCACTTTTGATTCACCTTTCAGAAAAGGTTTTCATTAATACTTTCGCTCAACCACAACCATCAGGGATATGATCATGACCACTACGAAAACACGGACATTCCGCCCTGCCTTCACGCCAGTGCGTGCCATGCTGGCCTTGTTGCTTGTTCTGGCAGCCTTTGCCGCTGCATTGCCGCTCGTCTCCACCAAGGCTCGTGCCCAGGCAAGCGCGCAGTATTCCGCCCAGGAAGTTGTTGATGCTGGCCATGCCTTCTTCGGTGCAACCTCAGGCAATCTCGCAGCAGCATTTGAAAAGGCGTTTGCAAAATACGGACTGCCGAACGGCTATGTGCTGGGTGAAGAAGCCGGTGGCGCCTTCATCGGTGGCCTGCGTTACGGCGAAGGAATGCTCTATACGAAAAATGCCGGCGATCACAAGGTGTTCTGGCAGGGCCCGTCCATCGGCTGGGATTATGGCGGCGACGGAAACCGTACCATGATGCTGGTTTACCACCTGCCTGATGTAAGCGAAATCTACAAACGCTATATCGGTGTCAGCGGCTCTGCATTCCTGGTTGGCGGTGTCGGAATTACCGCACTGACCCGCAAGGGCGTACACCTTGTACCGATCCGTACCGGTGTCGGCGCGCGGCTCGGGGTCAATGTCGGCTATCTGAAACTGCGTCGCAGGCCAACCATCAACCCGTTCTGATCACCGGAAATCCCGCCGGAAAGCGGCGAACCGGCAGGAAAATCCGGTTAAAAGGGAGTTGCATTTGCGCTCCCTTTTTTGTTGTGGCGCCCGTGTCTTAAGGTTAATGCATGCTTTAAACGGGCTTTTGTGGAAATCCGCTCCCGTTCATGTCATGATTGGCCGTATACCGGATAGCCGAATGCTGGCAGCCGGTTTTCGCCCTCTGAAAGATGAAGTAGCCATGATTCTCGAAGCCGTACTGTATTTCGTTCTGGGTTTCCTGAGTGCCGGATTGCTGGCTCTCATGATTTCACCTGCAATCTGGAACCGTGCAGTCGTGCTGACCAAGCGCAAGATAGAAAGTTCTGTCCCCCTTACCCTGAATGAAATCCAGGCCGACAAGGACCAGTTGCGTGCCGAGTTCGCGATGAGCACCCGTCGTCTTGAAATGAGCGTGGATGAATTGCGCAACAAGGCTTCTGCCCAATTGGCGGAAATCAGCAGAAAGCGTGATGAACTCTCCCGCTATGATGCGGAAAAAGCCGAACGCCTGGCCCAGATCCGCGAAGTGGAAGCCAAAACGGTTGAGTTGAACCGCAAACTCGAAGAGCGGGAAATGCTGCTTGAGGAAACCAAGCGTCGTCATGACAAGCTTCAGGAGCAATATGTCGAAACGCTTGAACAGCTTTCCGAGATGCGCAACCAGCTGGCTGACAAGGATGACGAACTCACCTCTCAACGCATTGAAATCGCTGCGCGCGACACACGCATTGACGCGCTGAGCGACAGCACCCTGCTCTCCGGCACAGACGGTGATGCGGCGGCCAGCAAGGCCAAGGAACAGATCGCAGAACTCAAGGCTGAACTGAAACGCTCCGAAATGCGCGTCAAGGCAGCCGACAAGGAAGCGGCCCTGGCAGCGAAAGAAGCAAGGCAGAATGCCGACAAGCTGGAAAAGCAGAAAACCGTACTCAATGAAAGCCGCAACGGAAACAGCGCTGACAGCGAGCAGATCAACAAACTGAACCGTGAACTCATGGACGAGCGGGAAAAGACGGTTGATCTGGAAGCACGGCTGGCAACACAGGCGCTCAAAATGGAAGCACTGCTCTCCGATGCATCAAACCAGAATGTGGAAGAAGCTTTGAAATCCGTGAGGGAACAGGTCAGCGAAACACAAAAGCAGCTTGATGAAGCCCGCTCGCAACGCGATGCATTGCAGGAAAAGCTTGACGGCATTTCTGTTGAAGCGGGAGAAAACTGGGCGAGCGAACGGCAGGAAAACGCACTTCTGCGTGAACGCATGAACGATATGGCCGCGCGGATTGCAGCCATGACCGCTGAAATTGAGGGCCCCTCCTCCCCGATCAACAAAATGCTTGCCAAAGGCGGCAAACGGACGCGGTCTGGCTCCAAACGTTCTGAAGAGATCAAGGAAGCAGCACCGGGCGAGCGGATTTCCCTGGCAGAACGGATTCGCGCCATCCAGCAGGCGTCCGGTTCCGGACGTTAAGCTACGACGCAGGAAGCTGTTTTTCCGCGCACTTCGCAGCTTTTGATTTGTGATTTATTTCAGGCTGATCCTGCTCTCGACCTGCCCCGTCTTCAGGTCCACGATCCAGATCTGCATTTCACCATTGGTAATGGCAAGTTCGAGGACCAACCGGTCATCATACAATCGCGATGATACAATCTCACTGCGTTCCGGGAGATCAATCGCAATGTTTTCAGCAAGGCCTGCCTTGCCATCCGACTGCTCTTCACCGGGAATAACCGACTGTTCGCCAGCATCATTTGCGTCACTTCCGGCATTTATCTTGTAGACAATGGCAAAAAGGACAGCCATAAGCCCGACCATCATGATGCCGATGGAAATAACCAGAAGCCGGATCATCCGCCGGCGAATGTGTTCAATGGCCGGATCAAGCGGTTCTTCTTTTTCATCTTGGGCATGGGACATGGCTGTTAAACTGGCCTGTAGAAAACTGGACTGTAAATGACTGATAGCGAAACCGGTACAAAAGAGAAAGTCCTGATTGTCGATGAAGCATCGGCAGGCGGCCGGCTTGACGCTTTTCTGGCAGCCGGAATGCCCCCGCATGTTTCCCGCTCGCGCGTCAAGGAAATCATCAAGCAGACAGGGGTGAAAATAGGGGACGGAGTGTGCCGGGAACCCAATTACCGGCTCAAGGAAGGTGAATGCATCACAATCGTCATTCCCGAACCGGAGGAAGCAGCGCCTGTTGCCCAAAATATCCCGCTGGAAATATGCCATGAAGACGAACATCTTCTGGTCGTCAACAAGCCTGCGGGCATGGTTGTTCACCCCGCTGCCGGACACGGGGAAGGCACGCTGGTCAATGCCCTTCTTTATCATTGCGGCGACACACTTGCGGGCATTGGCGGAGTGAAACGGCCCGGGATTGTCCACCGCCTGGACAAGGATACATCCGGTCTGCTTGTCGTCGCCAAGGATGACAAGACCCATTCCGGCCTGCAGGCACAATTTGCCGATCACGGGCGTACCGGGCCATTGGAAAGACAGTATATGGCAATGGTTTGGGGCCGTTTCGACCGGATTTCCGGTACCATCAATGCCCATCTTGGCCGGTCAAACAGCAACCGGAAAAAGCGTGCCGTGGTCAATCCGGACAACCGGGAAGCCAAGGAAGCGATCACACATTACGAAGTTCTGAAAGAATTTGGCACGGATGCCAATGGCGAGGCGATAGCCTGTCTCGTCGCCTGCAGCCTGGAAACCGGCCGCACTCACCAGATCCGTGTGCACATGAGCCATATTGGCCATCCGCTGCTGGGGGACCAGGAATACGGAAAACACTTCCAGACCAAGGAAAACACCCTTGCTTCCCCGTTGCGCGAAAGTGTCCAGGCCTTTCGCAGGCAGGCGCTTCATGCATCGGTTCTCGGTTTTGAACATCCGGTAACCGGCGAGCACATGCGTTTTGAAACCCCGCCCCCTGCGGATTTTCAGGCATTGATCGACGCATTTTCCATTTGACTACAACCCGCGAAATCACTGGTTTAAACGGCAGTTAGATACTGCAATATGACCCGCAGCCCTGTCCCTTGCCGGGCTTTTTTCCGGCTCCGGTTCGCAAAAAGAACAGTCTGGACTTGCTGGCAAGCTCTGGATCAGTCCGATCACATATAGTTGAGCTATTGGGTGAAGTTTATTTGCGTCTTGTTTTTCTTGTTATATTTCAAAAGGTTGAAAATTATTTTGAACCAAAAAACGGATGCATCATTGCACCCTGAACCGGCAGGAATGCTCACATGACGCTACATTGCCAAAATTTCATGCAAAAAGTGCTGACAATACCTATATATTGATTGAAATCACTTGCCTCCAAGAGGGAGTGAAAACCGAACAAAAGGGAGAGGGTGCTTTATGGCCCAAACTTTACCAACAATCGCTTCAACCGGAAACGGATTGAGCCGATACCTTCAGGAAATCAGAAAATTTCCCATGCTGGAGCCGGATGAGGAATTCATGCTGGCCAAGCGTTATCTTGAGCATGATGACCGTGGAGCGGCACACAAACTGGTAACAAGCCACCTGCGCCTCGTTGCCAAGATTGCCATGGGCTATCGCGGCTATGGTCTGCCAATTGGCGAGGTTGTCTCCGAGGGCAATGTCGGCCTGATGCAGGCTGTCAAGAAATTCGACCCGGACCGGGGCTTCCGCCTCGCCACATATGCAATGTGGTGGATCAAGGCCGCAATCCAGGAATACATCCTGCGTTCATGGTCACTTGTCAAAATGGGCACGACTGCAAACCAGAAGCGCCTGTTCTTCAACCTGCGCAAGGCAAAAAGCCGGATTCAGGCACTTGATGATGGTGATTTGCGGCCTGACCAGATTGAACAGATCGCGACGCAACTGGGTGTCTCCGAAGAAGAAGTGGTTTCCATGAACCGCCGCATGGGTGGTGATGCCTCCCTCAACTCTCCGATCAAGGCATCGGAAGGGGAAAGCGGTGAATGGCAGGACTGGCTCGTGGATGAAAGCGACAGTGCCGAGAAAACGCTGATCAAGCAGGATGAGCTGGAAAGCCGCCGTGAAATGCTAGCGCAATCGCTTGAGGTACTCAACGATCGCGAGAAGCGGATTTTCCTCGCCCGCAGACTTGAAGAAAAGCCGATCACACTTGAGGAACTTTCCTCCGAGTTCGACATTTCAAGGGAACGGGTACGCCAGATTGAAGTCCGGGCATTCGAGAAAGTCCAGAAAGCCATGGTGAATGCCGCCAAGGAACTGGCCCGCCCCAACCCGGAACTGGAGCACCATGCCGGGTAGCCGAATGGCTGACCCTCTTTGAAACAAGGGCCGGTTTTCCGGCCCTTTTCTTTTGCAGCAGACCTGCATCAGGAACCATCAGCAAAAGGAGTAAACATGACACAACACAATGTCGTTCTGCCTCGCACCCAAACCCCTTCACTGGATTTTTCCCTTGTTGGTGGCGGAAACTGGTCCCTTGCAGAACAAGACCCCGAGCACTTTACACTTGTCGTGTTCTATCGTGGTTATCACTGCCCCATCTGCAAGAAACAGTTGCAGGAGCTTCTTTCAATGAAAGAGGACTTTGCCAAAACCGGCATCAATGTCGTGGCAGTTTCTGCAGATGACAGTGACCGTGCGGAAAAATCACGGGATGAATGGGAACTTGACGGTCTTGATCTCGGCTATGGTATCGGGCTGGACAAGGCACTTGAGTGGGGATTGCATGTCTCTGCCGGGCGCCCTGACAGCAGCGAGCCGGAACATTTCTCAGAGCCGGGCCTGTTTATGGTACGCCCTGACGGAACCCTTTATTTCTCATCGGTCCAGACCATGCCGTTTGCCCGGCCACAGCTTTCCGACATTCTTGGCGCTGCAAAATTCGTGATCGAGAAAGACTATCCGGCACGAGGCGAACTGGTAAGCCTGTAGACTTCCTGCCTGAAACAAGAAAACCGGCGTCACACACGTGGCGCCGGTTTTTTAATTCGGATTCCAGAATGCCTGATTGCTACTGCCGGTTCTTCCAGTCGTTGAACGCTTCCTCGAAGGCAGCCCGCCCGGATGTACCCTTTTCAAGGGTCAGCAATGCGCGGCGGCCGGTTGAGTAGCTAACCGGTATGTCGATCCATCCACCGGCTTCGAGAAGCTGTGTATTGACCTCGACGGCTTGCGGAAGATTGTCGAGGGCAACGAGGAAGAATCCCTCACTGACCTTGACCGGAACAGCAACAAGCGCCTCGCCCCTGGCCTCTTCCGTGTTTTTCATGACAAACCGGGCGATCTCCTCAACACCCTGCCCGTCAAACCCCTGAGGCAGGTCAAAACGCAACTCGATCAGGTGACTGGCTGACAATGCCTCGTCAACATTGCGCTTGATGACAATTCTCACCGAAAGGTCTTTTTCCGGAACCTGCATGCTACCAATAATAACAGGCTCTTGTGTGCTGCCGCTTTCCACCTGCTGGCGTTCAACCGTCCAGTTGACACTCGCATTGGTGCGGGTTGCTCCGGTTCCGGCACTGCCCTCTTCATAAAGATATGCAACTTCACCATTGGCCGGTATTGCCGGTTGGCTGTCATTGGAAGCAGCATTTTCGTTATCGGAAGTTTCTGCATCCGCGGTGGAAAGTGTTTCCGGTTCCAGTGATTCTCCGGTTTGCGTATCCGTATCGCTTCCGTCAGTTTCACCTGTATCCGTAGGCTGCTCACCATCCGTGTCATTGCCGGTTGAAGGTTCCTGTTGTGCCAGTTCTTCAATATCCGGTTCATTGCCTGCCGGTTCTTCGCCGGCATCAGGCTCTTCAGTGGTATCCGTTTCATCGGTGGTGATGGCCGGAAGTTCCGTTTCTCCGCTGGCGGTTGAATCTTCATCCACCGGTCCGGCAGAGGCATCCTCGCCATTTTCACCAATTCTCACAGCTTCCTTGTCGGAACTGCTGTCAGCAGTCTCCGAATCTGTGCCCTCGCCATCGCCTGATGCAGAAACAAGTTCCTGACCACTCTCAAGAAGTGCATCCTTGTTGATCCAGGCAGCATAGCCCGCACCGCCAAGCAGCAATGCAACAAGTGCAATCAGCCCGATACGGCCAAAGCCGCCCTTTTTGGCGGGTGCTGATCGTTCTGTTACGCCGGGTTCGCGGTCATCATCCAGCGTGACACTTTCTGGCGCCGCACTCGTCTTGCCTTCATTGACAGCCGTGGACATCGCATCAAGCGCATCCGCAGTGGTCTGGACGCCACTATGCGACTGGGCAGCACCGGGAGACGGTTGCTGTTCGGAAACCACGTCCATCAGCGGATCTGATGGTGTAACCGGAGGCTTGGTCGGCACCGCGCTTTCCGCCGTGTGCGCAGGACCTGTTCCCGCATCAGCAGCAAACGGGCCGCTGTCGGCAGGCGGTGGTGTGTCCGTTTCCGGTGGCAAGGTTGCTGTTGGCGGTTCCTGGACGGGTTGGGCAGGACTTGGTTGTTGGGGTGGCGGCGGTGGTGGCACATCCCCGCTTGTCGCAGGCGCCGGATCAGGTTCCTGTGATGCAACCGCTGAAGCGCCCGCCCCCGCCGCTGCAGAAGAACCGGGCGTTGGCGGTGCAGCATCGGCCTCTGGTGCATCCTGGGCACCGGCAACGGATTGATGCTCTGATTCAAGAAGCAGAATTGCTTCTTCAAGCGCATCCATTTGACCGGCAATCGCTGCCTCGCTTGGCGCAGGGGTCAAGCCCCGAAGCTGTTTCTCAATGGCAGTACGGGCCTTGGAATAGACGGCAGCGCGAATTTCCGGTGTATTTTTGCTCAGACCTGAAACGGTCTTTTTCAGTATTGAATAATAATCAGCCATCCCCGAACACGCGCACCTTTACCCATTTCACAAAGTAGCCGGCCCGTCTCCGGTACTTCCATTCTTAATTATTAGTCCTCAAACGGGTCATGAACAAGTATTGTATCATCCCGTTCAGGACTTGTTGAAAGAAGGGCTACCGGAGCCCCGATCAATTCTTCCACATGCCTGACATATTTAACAGCCTGAGCAGGCAAATCGTTCCAGCTTCTTGCGCCAACCGTTGTTTCTTTCCAGCCTTCCAGCGTTTCATAGATTGGTTCAACCCTGGCCTGTCGGCCCTGACTTGCCGGAAGATAGTCGATTTCCTCACCATCAAGCCGGTAGCCGACGCATATCTTGATTTCCTCCAGACCGTCCAGCACATCAAGCTTGGTCAGTGCAATACCGTGCATTCCGTTGGTCGCAACCGACTGGCGAACCAGTACTGCGTCAAACCAGCCGCAACGGCGCTGCCGACCGGTAACAGTACCGAATTCATGACCGCGCTCACCCAGAAACTGGCCAATTTCGTCATCCAGTTCGGTTGGAAACGGCCCCTCGCCGACACGGGTAGTATAAGCCTTTGTAATGCCCAGTACATAGCCGACCGAACCAGGCCCGGTGCCCGAACCGGCAGCAGCCTGCCCGGCAACCGTGTTTGACGAGGTAACAAACGGATAGGTTCCGTGGTCAATATCGAGAAGCGTTCCCTGCGCCCCTTCAAACAGGATGCGCGAACCCTCACGCTTTGCCTTTTCAAGCAGCCGCCAAACCGGTTCACTGAACGGGACAATGCGGTCCGCAACCTCTTCAAGCTCCTTGAATATCACATCATAAGAAACTTCAGGCTGACCGAGCCCTTTGCGCAGCGCATTGTGGTGCGTCAGCAGGCGGTCAATTTTCGGACCCAGGCTTTCCGTGTTGGCAAGGTCAAGAATCCGGATGGCACGACGACCGACCTTGTCTTCATATGCCGGGCCGATGCCCCTTCTTGTTGTGCCGATCTTTGTACCCGAATTGGAAGCTGCATCCTCGCGGATCGCATCAAGCTCGCGGTGCAGTGAAAGAATGAGCGTTGCGTTTTCTGCAATCCGCAGGTTCTCAGGGGTAACCTTCACATCCTGTTCGCCCAATCGGTCAATCTCCGCCATCAGCGCATGGGGATCGATCACCACCCCGTTGCCGATAACCGCAAGCTTTCCTTCTCGTACAACGCCGGAGGGAAGCAGACTCAACTTGTAGGTCTTCCCGTCAATCACAAGTGTATGGCCGGCATTGTGCCCGCCCTGGAAACGTACAACCAGGTCGGCACGCTCCGACAACCAGTCAACAATCTTGCCCTTGCCTTCGTCTCCCCACTGGGAGCCAACCACTGCCACGTTTGTCATGAAATTTCCGTTTGCTTTATCTGTCGTCTGCGTCTGGGTGCAACCCGCCCGCCAACCGGAAGAATGGCCGCGTAAAAACGATGGCCAGTCACCATCGCCGACAAAGTTACGGGCTTTCTTAGGCTAAAAACAATTGCCACATCAAGCGCTGAAACCGATTGAATGTGGAAACCGGGCTGCAAACAAGTGCATTTCTGCACAATTGCCAACGTGCTTGCCGCCCGGTCGTGCCCCAAAAAGGTGCCGGACACGGGTTTATTGCCGGGGTCAAAAGGTCTAGTCTCCCCGAACCTGCAGGGCGAAACCATTCTGCCTGCAACTCTCATTGCACCGCACGGTGAAAAAGTCTGGCCCCATGCACAACAACAATTCCCCGCTGACCAACCCGTATCTTCTGCTGGCACTTACTACCCTTTTCTGGGGCGGCAATGCGGTAGCGGGAAAAATTGCTGCAGGCCATGTTTCACCATTTCTTCTGACAACCTTGCGCTGGATTATCGCAACAATCGTTCTCCTGCCCTTTGCATGGCCTCACCTGAAACGCGACTGGCCGGTTATCCGCAGGCACCTTCCATTTCTTTGCCTGTGCGGAACCATCGGTTTCATGCTGTTCAACAACCTCCTCTATCTGTCGCTGAATTACACCAGTGCCATCAATGTTGCGATTGAACAGGCCTCGATGCCGCTGATTGTATTCATCCTGAACTATCTCCTGTTCCGTACCCGCACGACGATATTCCAGATGGTCGGTTTTGCAATCGCCCTTTGTGGTGTGATCATCACCGTTTCGCGCGGCAATGTGATGGCACTGCTGAGTGGCGATGCCAATCTGGGTGACATGCTGATGTTGCTGGCCGTTTTCTTTTACGGTGTCTATTCCGTCATCATCAGCAACAAGCCCCGGATACATCTGGTCAGTTTCCTGACGGTCTTGAGCATCGCCGCGATGCTGACTTCCATACCGTTCACGGTCTATGAGGCACAAGCCGGTCGTCTGATCATGCCGGATGCAACCGGCTGGAGTGCAATCCTTTATGCCGGCATCTTCCCGTCTCTTGTCTCACAGTTTTTCTGGGTTATGGGACTGGAACAGATCGGCTCGAACCGAGGCGGTCTGTTCATCAATCTGGTGCCGGTTTTCGGAACCATTCTCGCCATCATGATACTTGGCGAGACCTTCCAGCCCTACCATGCGATCGGCTTTGTGCTTGTTCTGGGCGGTATTGCGCTCGCCCAGAAAAAGGTTGGTGCAAAAGCCGCGATCTAGTTCAGCAGAACCCGGGCCCGGAGCTTCAGACCTCAAGTACCACTTCAAAGCCCCCATAAATGAGGCGGCTGGCGTCAAACGGCATCGGGTTTGCTTCCTCACTCATGTCAGGATCCTCCATCAGGGCAGCCATACCCTTTTCCCGGACTTCCTTGGACGGCCAGACAACCCAGGAAAACACAACGCTTTCACCTTCCTTGCACTGAACCGCCATCGGCAGGGAAGTCACCTTGCCTTCCGGCACGTCATCCCCCCACGTTTCCACGACCTTCAATGCGCCATGGCGCTTGAATACCTCTGCCGCGACACGTGCATGTTTGATAAACTCTTCCTTGTTTGCATCAGGCACAGGTGCAACAAATCCGTCTACATATGTCATTTCACAATCTCCATATACTGATTGCAACTTGCAATCAGTTGTGCTTTGCCATAACCGATTTTATATTGCAATCAGTTTTTGCTTTGAGGGAATGATCATGAAAACCCGGTCAGGCTGCCCCGTCAACCAGACAATCGAACTCATTGGAGACCGCTGGACCATGGTTATCCTGCGAGACATCATGTTCGGAAACCGCCGGACTTTCAGGGAATTGCTGGGCAATTCGCTTGAAGGCATTGCATCAAACATTCTCTCGGCCCGTTTGAAGATGCTTCTTTCCGAAGGCTTGCTGACGAGAAAACCGGATCCTGGCCACAAGCAGAAATCAATTTACAGTCTTACCGAAAAATCAATCGAACTGGTGCCCCTGATGGTTCAGCTTGGGGCCTGGGGAAGACGCCATCTTTCGCCCACTCACGAGTTGAGTGTGCGTGCAGAATTGCTCGAGAATGGTGGAAACGAGATGTGGGAACGTTTTCAGGATGACCTGAGACACATTCACCTTGGCCATCCCCGAAAGACCCCGGGGATGACCGTTCTGGAATTGCTGGACAACGCCTATCGCAAGGCGGCCGGTATCACTGGCCAGGAAACCGGCCAGTCAGCGGATTAGTCCACGTCGAATTCAAGCGCCTTGATCTGCTGGAATTTTTCGGTGGCCCTCAGATCGGCAATCGTCTTGTCGCTGACAGCCTTGTCGAGATAGAGAAGCGCGATGGCATTGCCTCCGGCCTGATCCCTGCCAAGCTGGAAGTTTGCAATGTTCTCGTCTCCCGAACCCATGATCTGGCCGAGCATGCCGATAATACCGGGCTGGTCGACATTGGTCGTATACAGCATGTGGCGCCCGACATCCGCATCGAGATTGATGCCCTTGATCTGGATGAAGCGCGGCTTGCCATCGGAAAAGACCGTACCGGCAATCGAACGTGTCAGTTCGGCAGTCGTGATCGAAAGTTTCATGTAGCTTTCGTAAACACCCGACTTGTCCTGCTTTGTTTCCGATACCTGAATGCCACGCTCCTTTACCATCACAGGTGCCGAAACCATGTTCACATCCGCCACTTGCGGGCGGATCAGTCCGGCAAGGGCGGCACTGGTCAGCGCATTGGTGTTCATCTGGGCAATCGAGCCATCGTAAAGGATCTCCACCTTCTTGATCGGGGTATCCGTGACCTGTCCCACAAACGCACCAAGATGACCCGCAAGCTTGATGAATGGCAGCAGGCGCGGTGCTTCCTCAGCCGTGATCGACGGCATGTTGATCGCATTGCTGACTGCCCCCTTGATCAGGTAGTCGGACATCTGTTCGGCAACCTGAATGGCAACATTCTCCTGTGCTTCCGATGTTGCCGCGCCAAGATGGGGTGTGACAACCACATTCGGCAGGTTGAAGAGCGGGCTGGATTCCGCCGGCTCCACCTCGAACACATCAAAGGCTGCTCCGGCAACCTTGCCTGATTTCAGGGCTTCGGCCAGCGCTTCCTCGACAACAAGGCCGCCACGCGCACAGTTGATGATGCGCACGCCATCCTTCATTTTCGAAATTGCATCCGCATCGACAACATGGCGCGTCTTGTCGGTCAGCGGCACGTGCAGCGTGATGAAGTCGGCACGTGCGAAGACGTCATCGAGTTCCACTTTCTCGACACCCAGCTGCTCCGCGCGTTCTTCCGAAAGAAAAGGATCATAGGCGATCACTTTCATTTTCAGGCCAATCGCCCGGTCAGCCACAATGGAACCGATATTGCCGCAACCAATGAGACCAAGAACCTTGTTGGTTATCTCGACACCCATGAAACGGGACTTTTCCCATTTGCCTGAATGGGTGGAACTGTTGGCTTCCGGTATCTGTCTTGCACAGGCAAGCATCAGTGAAATTGCATGTTCCGCAGTCGTAATCGAGTTTCCGAAAGGCGTGTTCATCACGATCACACCCCTGCGCGACGCTGCCTGAATGTCGACATTGTCAACGCCGATGCCTGCGCGACCAATCACCTTGAGGCGGTCCGCCTTGTTGATGAGTTTTTCCGTTGCCTTGGTGGCCGAGCGGATAGCGAGCCCGTCATACTGGTCGATTATCTCATGGAGTGCATCCTTGTCCTTGCCGATATCCGGTTTGAAATCGACATCGATTCCGCGTTGGCGGAAAATGTCGACAGCGGTTTCGGACAATTTGTCGGATACGAGTACACGGGGTTTGTTTGCTGGAGCCATGTCGGCCTCCTGTCTTGAAAAATGTAAAAATGCTGAAAAAGGGAGCGGGCTTACGCCGCCTTGCTGAGATCCGTCGCGGCAAGTGCTTTTTTGAAAGCCCAGTCGAGCCAGGGCATCAATGCCTCAAGGTCGGACTTTTCAACGGTTGCACCGGTCCATATCCGCAGGCCGGGAGGTGCATCGCGGTAAGCGCCGATGTCAAAGGCAACACCTTCCTTGTCGAGCAGGGAAGCCAGGGACTTGGCAAAGGCCGCCTGTTCATCGTCAGGAAGGGAGACAATTCGCTCATCCGTGATTTTCAGACAGACCGACGTGTTCGACCGTGTTTCAGCCTTCTCCGCGAGAAAACCGATCCAGTCGGTTTTCGCAACAAATTGCTCGATCACGGCAAGGTTGTCATCCGCGCGGCGGATCAGCCCTTCAAGGCCGCCTTCGGATTTCGCCCAGTCGAGCGCATCGAGATAATCCTCGACACAAAGCATTGAAGGCGTGTTGATCGTTGCCCCCTCGAAAATGCCTTCGATAAGCTTCCCGCCCTTCGCCATGCGGAAAATTTTCGGCAACGGCCAGGCTGGCGTGTAAGTCTCCAGCCGTTCAACGGCTCGTGGAGACAGGATCAGCATGCCGTGGGCAGCTTCGCCGCCAAGCACTTTCTGCCAGGAAAACGTGACCACATCGAGCTTGTCAAAATCGAGTTTCTGGGCGAAAGCTGCCGAAGTGGCATCGCAGATTGTCAATCCCTGGCGATCTGCCGGAATGAAATCGCCGTCCGGCACTCGCACACCGGAAGTTGTGCCATTCCAGGTAAAGACCACATCCCGGTCGAAATCGATGCTGCCGAGATCCGGCAACCGGCCATATCCGGCCGTGATCTTGCGGGCATCATCCAGCTTGAGCTGGTTCATCACGTCGCTCACCCAGCCCGAACCGAAGCTTTCCCAGGCCACCATGTCGACGCCACGCTCGCCAAGCAGGCTCCACAGGGCCATTTCGACAGCGCCTGTGTCCGATGCCGGTACGATGCCGATACGATGCGTATCCGGCACCTGAAGCACTTCACGTGTCAGATCGATGGCAAGCTTGAGCTTTGCCTTGCCATCCTTGGCACGATGAGAACGGCCAAGGGCTGCATTTTCGAGTTTTGAGAGAGACCATCCGGGGCGCTTGGTACAAGGACCGGATGAAAAACGGGGATTGGCCGGACGCTTGTCCGGCTGCGCAATATCAGTCATGTGTCTAACCTTCCAGCTAGTTTGCCCTTCGTTGGGGAAGGGTGTCCCACTGACCGCTCTATGCCGCGCGTCGTTTTCAGTCAAGTATTTTTCGCAAACATGCGACAATTGTGAAGAAGCAACGCAAGAACAGCATTCCCGGAATCCTGCAATGTCATGACAGAAGGTCCGGTCTTTCCCCCTTCCCTCTCGTCTTCATGGCGTGTGCCGCATCGACCATCATTTGCCTCAACCAGACATGCCTTGGTGCATCCTGATGGCAGGCATGCCAAAGCAGGCTCATCGTGAAATCCGGCAGTTTAACTGGCGGCGGCACTGCCACAAAGCGGTTCATCATTGATGAAGACCGTACCAGGCTGGAGGGAAGCGTCATCACAAGGTCGGAAGCAAAAACAATCTCCAGTGCCGCAAGAAAGCTTGGCACCCGCACGCGTACGCAGCGTTTCCTGCCAAGTTCCGCAAGTGCAACATCGACCGGGCTTGGCCCGGATCCGGTTACACTGATGGCAATATGGCCAAGTTCCTGAAAACGGTCGAGCGAGATGCCGGTCCTGGCATCCGGATGCCCCTGCCGCATCAGCGTAACGAAATGATCATCATACAACCCCCGCCGTTGGATTCCGGCTGGCGCATCTTCAACAACGCCAATAACCGCCTCCACATTGTCCGTCTCCAAAGCTTCGAAGATCGAAGGGCCAGGCGGCAATACATCAAGGTTCAACCCCGGCGCTTGCGCGGTTATCCCCGACAGCAGGCCGGGAACCAGTGAAGCTGTTTCAAGATCGGTCATCAACAACCGCAAGGAACCCGTGGCTTTTCCGGGTTCAAACGGACGGGTTTCAAGCAACTCGTTGATCCCCATCAATACCGTTCGCAAAGAGGGGCGCAGTCCCTCGGCACGTGCAGTGAGAAGGTAACCGCCTTTCGCTTCGACCAGCAGGGCATCGGAAAACACCTTGCGCACACGGGCCAGCGCCCGGCTCATCGCCGGCTGGCTCATGCCAAGACGTTCAGCCGCGCGGGTCACGCTTCTCTCTTCCAGTAGCGCATCGAGCATTACAAGCAAATTGAGATCGACTTGGCGTATATCCACTTCATGCATACCAGATATATATACCATGCATTAGACGAATGAAACTGCCGGACCTAGTCTCCATGCATCAAAACAGACACAACCAGTGACAAGGAACAGACCATGCATGTGATATTCGGAGCAACCGGCAAGGTTGGCGGACAAGCAGCACAAACCCTGATCGATGCCGGCAAACCGGTTCGGGTCGTCGTCAGAAACCCGGAACAGGCAGCCCCCTGGACGGCATTGGGAGCGGAACACGCGGTTGCAAGCATTGAAGACACGGATGCAGTGGCTGCAGCACTTTCTGGAGCAAGCTCGGCTTTCCTGCTCAACCCGCCTCCCATGATCCAGGACCCGTTTGTCGAGGCAGAACTCAGGGCCGCATCACTTGCAGAAGCAATGTATCGTTCAGGACTGCCCAAAGCCGTGATCCTGTCATCAATCGGAGCGCAGCACCGAACAGGCACTGGCATCATTGCCACCCTGCACCAGTTTGAGATGGCCTTGCATGATGCTTTGCCTGCTGTGGCTTTTCTGCGTCCCGGTTACTTTATTGAAAGCTGGGAAGACGTGCTGGCAAGCGTCGCCAACGATCATTCGCTTCCCACATTTATTGAAGCCGGGCAGAAAATACCGATGGTAAGCACCACGGATGTAGGCCAGACGGCTGGCCAGCTTATGCTTGAGAACTGGGCCGGCAGGCGCATTGTGGAACTGGATGGCCCCGAGGAAGTCAACCCTCGTGATGTGGCGTCAGCCTTTGCCAGTGCGCTCGGTCACTCGGTTGAACCCGCTTTCATACCGCTGAACCAGCAACAGGCATTACTGGAGCAGGCAGGCCTGTCACCCGAAGTCGCGTCTGCCCTTGTCGGCATGTATGAGGGCATCGCAAACGGCCGGGTCGACCGGCAGGACGGAACCGAACACCTTCGCGGCAGGACATCGCTGAAAACTGCAATCGCGCGCATGGTTCAAAACTCCCACGAACCGGCATGAAAATGTATCCGGACGCAAATCCGGCTGGGGCTTTTCAACCATTTGGCCAACAAAAAAGGCAGCCACGCAGGCTGCCTTTGAACAAGTTTCTGATGCCGCGGGCTTACCAGAGATCGTAACGGATACCGGCATGGATCTGGTGAACGGCAAACCCGTCCATATCGACCGAACTGCCGTCGCTGTACTCAATGTCATCACCACCGAAATCGGAATAGCTGTAACCGACATCGATCGACATCTTGTCGTCAATCCGGTAGGCAGCACCCGCGCTCAACCGGTATGCCAGGCGCCACTTTTCGTAATTCGTAGTCAGCGTTTGACCGCTCGGGAAACCACAGGTTTCATCCGGAGACGGATTACAGGTCCACGTCCTTGATTCATTGATCCGGACCTGGCCGACACCAACACCGCCACCGACATACGGTGTCAGGTTGCCCATGCTGGCGAGATCGACATACCCGCTCACCATGAAGGCTGTCGCTGAATAGGAACCGTCCAGGCTTTCCGAACCACTGATGGCACCAACATTGTCTCCAGGCGTAAACGCCGGGTCGGTTGATCCGGTAACCACACCGTTTCCGTCAAAAGTGACCGTTCCGCCTGGCGTATCGCGGCTACCCTGGAAAGTCTGGCCGGATACACCGCCATACTCCGAATTGAACAAGCCTTCGGCTGTTACTTCCATCCGCAGGTTGGGCGTCACATAATTACCGAAACCGATACGGGCACCAATACCGTCATCATAGTCAACAGCTGTTGGGCCACCGGTTCCGGGCAGGACTTCGTACCCCTGATCGGAGCGACCATCAATGTTGTAACTGATGTCACCGCGAATATACCAGCCGCTTCCGAATTCCACATCCGTATATCCGCCCGAGGGCGTCTTGGACACATAACCGGAACCATAGTCTCCGGCCTGTACCAGACCGGCACTACCCAATACAAAAGCCGCAAGGGAGCCGGTTAAAAGAAAATGCTTCATTGTAAGCCCTCGAATATTACGCTGAGCCCGTTGCGGGCATGATACAAAGGATACCGGGGAACATTTCCTGCTCCCCGGTGAACCTGATTACTTGTAGACAATCTCTGGCTGCTCATAGACAGGAGCCTGACAGGCTGCATCGCTGAGCGCATAGCGCAAGCCGACCCGGCCGGTATGGATGTCTATGCCGCCGTCAAAACCGTAACCCCCGGCTGCAGCACCACCGCCGACGGGAACACCGCTTCCGAACATCCGGCCACCTTCGATACGGGTAAACGTGTAACCCGCATCAACCGTGGTACGGCAATTGACTGCGTAGGAACCACCGGCATGAAGGGCCCAGGCAAAACGCCAGCCATCCTCGCCACTGTGGATGAAGTCGTTGTCGTCACATGCGCCGCCGCCGTCACAGGTCTGGTCATTGAGCAGATCGCCGTAGCTGACATGCGCACCACCGATACCGGCACCGACATAAGCTGTGAAACCGCTTACCGTTCCAAGGTCAACATAGGCGTTGGCCAGGAGAATTGTTGCTGATTCCAGCTCGGAGTCATCATTGAAATCACAGGTATCAGCAAATCCGTTACACGCTGCACGTGTGGCCGAAGACCCGTCAAAACCGGCAGAGCCGTAATAGGCAAGTGTGGCATCAGCCCGCAGGTAATCGGTAATCTGGTAACCGATACCGCCCTGCAGCGACCAGGTTGAATCATATTCTGCCTGTTCGAATGAACCGGACAGGGCAGCACCCTGGAAATAGGTAACACCTTCGGACTTGAGTTTTGAGTATCCGATATCGCCACGAATGTACCAGCCACCTGCTATGGGAGTGGGTACAACTTCAGGCGGCAATGGCTCAAGCGGGGGTTCAGGGATGATATCAGCTGCCTGAACCATAGCGGTAGATGCCATGAGTGCAGCAGCAACGAGAGACAAATTTTTCAAGCTGCGCATTACAACTTCCTTCCTGATGTAAGCCGTGATCGGCATTCTGGGAACTACCCAGTTGGAAGGAAAATGAACGATAATGGTTAAAACGCGCTTAACCGTGTTTGTTAAGGTTAATCAAAATGGTTAACAAAAATTAACAAGTATAAAAAAACCCCGTCATGTTCTGACAGGGTTATTCTTGGTGAATGCTTGCCGAATTCTGCTCTCAGGCAGCAACTTCCCTTACGACATTTGCAATATCGTCCACCACCGATTTCACCATGGCTTCATCATCACACTCGGCCATGATGCGGATCAACGGTTCTGTCCCCGATGCACGAATGACAAGGCGTCCGGAATTGCCAAGACGGCTCTCTGCATCCTTAACCGCATTCTTCACACGGTCATCCTCGAGGGGCTTGCCATTGGCATAGCGGACATTGGTCAGCAATTGCGGAACCGGTTCGAATTTGCGGCATACCTCGCTAACCGGCCTGTCAGCCATTCGCACACAGGCCAGAACCTGCAAGGCAGCAACCAGACCATCACCGGTGGTCGCAAAATCCGACATGATCATGTGGCCGGATTGTTCACCCCCTAGATTGTAGCCGTGCTTGCGCATGTGTTCCACAACGTAGCGGTCTCCCACTTTGGTTCGGGCGAGCCCCAGGCCCTGCTCCTTGAGAAACCGCTCAAGGCCCAAGTTTGACATGACCGTCGCAACCACGCCATTGCCGGAAAGACGCTCACCGGTCTTCCAGAACTCCGATACGGTTGCCATGATCTGGTCACCGTCAATCACATTGGAATGCTCGTCGACAATGATGACCCGGTCCGCATCACCATCAAGCGCAATACCGATATCAGCGCGCGTTTCACGCACCTTGTCGCACAGGGCGGCAGTGCTTGTTGAGCCACAATCAAGGTTGATGTTTGTACCGTTCGGTTTGACCCCGATCGGAACCACTTCTGCACCAAGCTCCCAAAGCGCTTCCGGGGCAACCTTGTAGGCTGCACCGTTGGCGCAATCCATCACAACCCGCAAACCATCCAGTGACAGGTTGCGGGGCAATGTACGCTTGGCAAATTCGATATAGCGCGCATCAACTCCTTCAATGCGCTTGGCGCGTCCGATATCCTTTGCGGACGCAAGTTTTGAATCCAGGGATTCATCGAGCAAGCGCTCAATGCTCATCTCGATTTCATCGGAAAGCTTGAAGCCGTCCGGGCCAAACAGCTTGATCCCGTTGTCGCGATACCCGTTATGGGAAGCGGAAATCATCACGCCGATATCAGCCCGCATCGAGCGCGTCAGCATCGCCACACCTGGTGTGGGCAGCGGCCCAAGCAGCATGACATCCATGCCGGCAGCGGTGAACCCGGCGACAAGGGCATTCTCGATCATGTAGCCTGAAAGCCGTGTATCCTTGCCAATCACTACCCGGTGACGATGGTCGCCCCTGCGAAAAGCAATACCGGCAGCCATCCCGACCCGCATTGCAATGTCTGCAGTCATTGGAAAGCTGTTCGCCATTCCCCGAATGCCGTCGGTTCCAAAATATTTTCTGCCCATGATCCCGTTCCCTGAATCCTGTACCTTGTATTGTACGCGCCATGCCGGGCAGGCTGCGCACTCCGGAGGATCCGCAAATCCTGCAAGTTCATACTACAGGCTTGTCCATCCTGCGTTCAAACAGTGTATCGTAATGTAACATACATTCCCTTAAACAAAGGCCACTTCCTGATCGAAAGTGGCCTATGGTTAATCGGGAATTATGGCGCTGCCTCAGGTCGGCTGGGGCTCCATGTCGCCAGCCTCGTCACCACCACGCTTCTTGGAACCGGCAGTCGGAACCGCTGACCCGCGTGACGGAGGCTTGCCGGAATCCTCGTCCCGGTTGGGTGGCTTGCCATTGATAAGGTCGGTAATTTCGCTGCCGGTCAGGGTTTCATACTCAAGCAAGCCCTGAGCCAGCGTTTCCCAGTCCTTTTTCTTTTTGCCGAGAATCTTGGTGGCGCTTTCATAGGCATCATCAATCAGCCTGCGCACTTCCTTGTCGATCGTCTGTGCTGTCGCCTCGGAAACGTTCTTGGATTGCGCAACGGAATGGCCAAGGAATACTTCCTGCTGGTTTTCACCATAAGACACCCGGCCAAGCTCATCGGAAAAGCCCCATTGGGTAATCATGGCACGGGCAAGCTTCGTCGCCTGCTCGATATCGGAAGCAGCACCGGAAGTGATGTTCTCCTTGCCGAATTTCATTTCCTCGGCGACACGACCGCCCATCATGATTGCCAGTCTGGAAATCATGTATTTGTAACTCATGGAATACCGGTCGCCCTCGGGCAGTTGCATCACCATGCCAAGTGCCCGGCCGCGCGGAATGATGGTCGCCTTGTGAACCGGATCGGAAACCGGCACGTTGAGCGCAACAATCGCATGACCGGATTCATGATAGGCAGTCAGCTCCTTTTCCTCCTGCGTCATGGCAGTGGAACGGCGCTCGGCACCCATCATTACCTTGTCCTTGGCGTCCTCGAATTCCTGCTGTGTTACCAGGCGGCGATTGCGGCGGGCTGCCATCAGCGCAGCCTCGTTCACAAGGTTCATGAGGTCGGCACCCGAGAAACCGGGTGTACCACGTGCAAGTACTTTGAGATCCACATTGTCGGCCAGCGGAACCTTGCGGGCATGTACCTTGAGGATTTTCTCGCGTCCGGAAACATCCGGGTTCGGCACAACGACTTCCCGGTCAAAACGGCCGGGACGCAGAAGCGCGGGGTCAAGTACATCCGGCCGGTTGGTGGCAGCAATCAGGATAATGCCCTCATTGGCCTCGAAACCGTCCATCTCGACGAGAAGCTGGTTCAGTGTCTGCTCGCGTTCGTCGTTGCCGCCGCCAAGGCCGGCACCACGATGACGGCCAACCGCATCGATCTCGTCAATGAAGATGATGCATGGCGCATTCTTCTTGGCCTGCTCGAACATGTCACGGACACGGCTCGCACCGACACCAACAAACATTTCAACAAAATCGGAACCGGAAATAGTGAAGAACGGCACATTTGCCTCACCGGCCACGGCCCGGGCGAGCAAGGTCTTGCCGGTACCCGGAGGGCCGACCAGCAACACACCATGTGGAATCTTGCCACCAAGGCGCTGGTATTTCTGCGGGTCTTTCAGGAAGTCGACGATTTCCTCCAGGTCTTCCTTGGCTTCGTCAACACCGGCCACATCCTCAAAGGTTACACGACCGGCTGTTTCGGTCAGCATCTTTGCCTTTGACTTGCCGAACCCCATTGCCCCGCGGTTCGAACCCTGCATCTGGCGCATGAAGAATATCCAGACGCCGAGAATGATGAACATCGGCAACCAGTTGATGAAGAAGCCGAGAATGGATGAACCTTCGTTCGGCGGTGTGCCGAGAATTTCCACACCCCGGTTTTCGAGCTTGCTGACAAGTTCGCTGTCACCCGGATCATAGGTCGAGAAGCGCTCGTTGCTGTCATAGACACCCGTGATCTGCTGGCCCGAAATCGTGACCGCCTTGACGCGGTTGTTTTCGACCGCATCAAGGAATTTCGAATACGATATCTCGGCGGCCTTGCCTTGCGGCGAGGGATTCTGGAACAGGTTGAAGAGCGCAATCAGCATGACACCGATGATTGCCCACAAGGCGAGATTTCTGAAATTCGAGTTCATGTACGCTTCCCGGAACTGGTTTAGGGTGCAGTATAGGCGATTTGCCCCATACACACCAACACAAGATTAAATAGGTTCTGTTTGGCCAAATGCCAAGCAAAACCCGTGCAATTTTTCGCCCGGCACTGCGGCAAAAATACGCTCACGCCTGACGTGATTTCAGCCCGGCGGTTTTTTTCTTCAGCCAGTTGACCAGTTCGAGCAGTGCAAGATCGTGTTCCGGGCAGTAATGTTCGATCGCCCTGACCGCCAGTGAGACCTTGAGTTTTTCAGGCAACCGGAAGCCGTGAACAAATGGCAGGGTCATGTCGTCACCATCGGCAGACAGATACGGCGTTGAACCCAGTACCGGCCGGGGTTTCACATCGAGTTTCCGGCCAAGCAACTGTTCGAACTGCTTCAATTGGGCAGGCGTGGGAGCCGAGCAGAAATAAGAAACGTTTGCATTGTTCTCGATTGCCACCCTTCCGTCCCACAAGACCTGTTCACCGGGCGCAATGAGAAGCGCCGGCAGGTTTCTGGTTTCGCGGTAGAAGCGGAACCGGTTGCCAACCCGTTCGATAACCGCATTGCCCGCAGTCATGCGCTCACCATTGGCAAGTTCGAGGACCCGCGAAACAATGTCTGTCGACACGAAATACTCACCCCCCCCTGAAATCGCAATGGCCACTTGCAGGGCGAGAAATTTCAGCGGATCGGGCCTTTCCGCCATGGCGTCGGCAGACAGGCCGTATACCGGTCCCTGGTCAATGCCGAGATTGCCCGACAGAAATTCGGCAGTCTCGATGGCAAGCTGCTTGCGATAACGGCCCATCAGGTCGCCGAACCTGCAAAGGCTGCGAATGCGCGGTTCATCATCACCGATGTCGCGGCGAATGCGCACTCGCTCATACGCGCTGTCCTGGTTGCTCGGGTCCTCGATCCAGCTCTGGTTCATCTCCGACAGATAGTCGCGCAACGCCTGACGCGTAACACCAAGCAGCGGGCGCCTCAGCAGGGTGCCTTCCGGCAGAACGGTCATCCGTGACATGCCCGACAATCCCCTGCCCCCGGATGAAGCATCACCGCGCAGGCTGCGCATCAGGATCGTTTCAGCCTGGTCATTGGCCGTATGACCGGCGAGGATTGTCCCCGCACCTGTGTCGCACGCATATTCTTCCAGTAGCCTGTAACGGGCTGAACGGGCAGCTTGTGAAATGCCGCTGACCGGCTTGATGCCGTCCCAGGCAAGTGTGATATGCGGCAGGTTGAGGGCCTCGCTGACACCGGCAACAAACGCCGCTTCCGCCGCAGCTTCCGGGCGCAGGCCGTGATCGACCGTGACCACCTGCAATTCGACCTTCCGGGTCTGTGCCCAGGAAGCGGCAAGCAGCAGGAGCGCAATGGAGTCACTGCCCCCCGAAACGGCAACGAGTACCGGCTGGTCGGTCGCCACTTCCTGAAAAAGAAGTCTGGGATTTAGCGTCAATGAAACATCTTTCCCGGCTTCGGGCCGGCATGGGTGGAAATCAGTTTATGCTGCACCGGGCGGCCTGTTGTTCGTAAACAACATTGCGGCGCACGGCACTGGAGGCGTTCGGGTATTTGACAAGCACTTCGGCAAATGTCGCACAGGCAAGCTCACGCTGTTCAAGCCCGGCAATCGCAACGCCCAGCTTGAGCAGGGATTGCGGCCCGAACTTTGAATTCGGCCAGCGCTTGTGGGCATCAAGATAGGTTTTGGCTGCAAGCTGGAATTGTTTGCGCCCGAGGTAGCTTTCCCCAAGCCAGAACCGGGCTTCCGGCATGCGAGGATGGTTTTCATAGCGTTCGGAAAATGACACAAGTGCCTTTTCCGCATCTTCATAGCGGCCACTCTGCACCAGGCGATAACCGGCATCGAACAAGCCGTCCGGATCATCGGGCAGGGACATATCAAGGCTCGCAGTATTCTCGCCGCCCAGTTCAAGCGGACGGCCAATCTCGCTGTCGATGATATTGCCGTTCTGGTCAAACTGGATGGTGCCGAGCGTGCCGCTGCCATCATTGGCAAGCCCGGGTTCACCTTCATAGATTTCCACACCGTCAATGGTTCTCTTGGCAGTTTCCTGTTCCTGCGCTGATCCGTTGTCGGGTTTCATGGGTGGCTGGGGAAGTGTCGTACTGGAATTTCCGTCTGAACCGGCAATGGAGTTTGACTGCTCAGACGGCTGTGGCTTTTCCAGGCTTTGTTCTCCCGAATTGTCGGCAAGGTTGTCACCAACGGTGGAACCACCCGCATCACCGCTTTTGTCTTCAAGCTCGCGAAGCCGGTAATCATTGTCTTCTTGCGTCCGGCGCAATTGCTCCTGCAGTTCGAGCAGCTGGAACGTCAGTTCTTCAATCTTTCCGGTCAGTTGGCGAACCTGTTCTTCAAGAACGCTTACCCGGTAAGAGACATCATTTGACTGGCCTTGCACGCCCGGCGCTGCGGGCTGCAGGGTCTGTGCATGAACAGGCGCTGCAAGGAGCGCTGCCATACAGACTGGCAATATGAGTTTGTGCATCTGGAATTCACCCGTTTCTAGTGTTTTCAGCACGTCGAACATAAAGATCGACCCAAACTTTTCAACAATTCCATGTCATAATTTGGATGAACCGTCCGTGAACAGAAAAAGGGCGGCTCATGGGGCCGCCCCTTGAATTTTCTGGCCGCTTTTCAGCGGCAACTTGCGGTCAGCCCTGCGGCGCGGCAAGCACGGTTACAGCGCGACGGTTCTGTGACCAGCACGAAATGTCGTTACAAACCGCAACCGGACGTTCCTTGCCGAAGGAAATGGTACGGATACGGCTGCCCGGCACTCCTTGTGAGGCAAGGAAATCACGGGTTGCCGCTGCACGGCGTGCGCCGAGTGCAAGGTTGTATTCACGCGTGCCGCGCTCGTCTGCGTGGCCCTCAACCGTTACCGGATAGTTCGGATAGCGGACAAGCCACTGTGCCTGCTTGGTAAGCGTGGCGCGGGCCTGTGGCGTAAGGATGGAAGAATCCGTCTCGAAGAAGACACGGTCACCGACGTTGACGGTAAAGTCCTGCTGGGAGCCAGGCGTGGCACCATTGAGGCCAAGCTGGCCGGAATTGTCCGGAAGATTGTTTTTCTTTGCACAACCGGCAACGGCAAGCCCGATGGCCAGCGCGAGGAAAGCAGGTGATTTGAGAATGGACGCTGCAGCAGACATTGACACGTCGCTCCTTTGAATTTTCTTTTCGAATGTAATAATCTGTTCAGGTTAACTTCAGTTCAAGAAACGGGGTAAACAATTCCTTAACGCGATGCGCCTGTTTCTCTACAATCACCTGTTACTTGAGGCGTGTCATCAACACGCCAATATGTCAAAAACGCGGCAAGCCTTCACTTGCCGCGCATGTGTTGCATCAATCCAACAGTGGTGACCACGCCGGATCTGAGGCAAAGGCAGGGGTCGGAATCTGCCGTTCATTCTTCCCCGTAAGGTCAATCGAGTAGAGTTTCGGACCACCGCCCGCACCCCTCGTTTCCCGGAAGAACATCAATACACGTCCGTTCGGAGCCCAGGTTGGCCCCTCATTGTGAAAGCCCTCAGTAAGGATCCGTTCACCGGAGCCATCCGCATTCATCACCCCGATCAGGAATTGGCCGCCCGCCTGTTTTGTAAAGGCAATCAGGTCACCGCGTGGCGACCACACAGGCGTTGAATAACGTCCGTTTCCGAACGAAATCCGGCGCGGCTCGCCGCCCGATGCGGGCATCACATACAATTGCTGACGTCCGCCCCGGTCGGATTCGAAGACCACTTGGGAGCCATCAGGCGAATAGGAAGGGGCAGTATCAATTGCCGAGGAATTGGTCAGCCGGGTTGTGTTCCGCGACCGCAAATCCATCGTGTAGATGTTTGCATTCCCGCCCTGTTGCAGGCTCATGATCACTTTCTGCCCGTCCGGTGAGAAGCGCGGTGAAAACGTCATGCCGGGGAAGTTCCCGACAACTTCACGCTGCCCGGTCTCGATCTGGAGAAGATACACTCGTGGCTGGCCACCTTCGAACGACATGTATGTGATTTCCTGCCTTGTGGGAGAAAACCGTGGTGTCAGTACCAGGTCACTGCCGCGTGTCAGGGTGCGCACATTCGCGCCGTCCTGATCCATGATCGCAAGCCGCTTCACGCGCTTGTCCTTTGGCCCTGTCTCGTCAACAAAAACAACCCGGGTGTCAAAATACCCTTTTTCCCCGGTCAGCGCCTCGTAGATCTTGTCGGATATGATATGCGCAGACCGACGCCAGAATTCCGGCTGGATATCATAGCGCTCGCCCGCAAGTTGCGAGGCACCGAAAATGTCCCATAGCCTGAATTCCGCCCGAAGCTTGCCGTCCGGCAGTTTCGTGACTTGCCCGTTTACAAGCGCTTGCGCATTGATCGAACGCCAGTCCTCGTACTTCGGAGGTGTATTGAAATCCAGATCGTTCTGAAGGAAAGCCGCCTTGTCGATCAGGTTGAAAAGGCCGGAGTTGCGCAGGTTGTCACGTATGACCTGAACCACTTGTGCGGCCACCGGGTCGCCCTTGAAATCCATGATTGCCATCGGCAATGGCTCGACATTGCCTTTGGTGATATCGAATTCAATCCGCGCATGAGCAATATTGACCGCTGCCAGGAAGGCAACGCATAGGGCTGAAAGGCGGAGGAAAAATCTGTTCATGTCAAAACCTCTGCAATAATGGCTTACTGGAACATCTGGGCAGGATAGAAGGTCGGAACGACCTCGGCCCATGTTTCATATTTGTCTTTGGGCAGGAAATCATATGGGGCACAACGCTTGACATAGCGCAGTATGTCACGTGGGAAACGCGCGCGTTCCTCTGCGGTTCCCCCGGTCGGCCCGGCTTTTGCATCAATGACGTTGCCATTGCGATCAAGCCGCATGATGACCTTGATCCGCAAATCTTCCGAAATGCGGCGTCCGGCAATCCCGGTCGAACATTGTGTAATGGCTGCAATCAACGCATCCATTTCACTCTGGGAAAGTTTTTCCGCGTTTCCCCGGCGTGCACCAAGTGCAGCGGTTTGCGTGCTGGTTTTTGCACCACCACCGGCAGATTCCGCCTTGTTCACCTTGTTCTTGACGGCAACATCTTCCTGCTTCTCCGTTCCGTTGGTCTGGCCACCCGACTCGCGGATCAATTCCTCAACTTTCTTGCGTTCGTTTGTCTTGGCAACGGTCGGCTTTGGCGGCGTCGGTTTCACGGACGGCACAGGAACCGTATCCGGCAGTTTGGCAAACTGCTCGCCTTCCAGTGGCTGTTCAGGAGAATCCGCTGGTGTTTCCGGCGTAATGTCTGCCTTGGGCTGTGGCGCAGCAGCAACCTCGGTTGTTTCAACCGGGGTCTTGGCTTCTTCCTTCACCGGCTCTGGCTTGGGTTCCGGTTTGGGAGCCGGAGCCTCGGCTTTTGGAGGCGCTTCAGCCTTTTCAACCGGAACAGGGGATTCGCGCTCGGCATTTTCAACCGGCTTGCTGTCTATTTCCTTGTCCCCGACATTTTGGGCCTCGGGTTTTGGCGTTTCCCTCTTGGTTGGCGTCGGCGCGGATTTTTCGGCAATCTCCGCTTCTTCGGCACCTTTTACCGTTTTTGTGATTTCCTCAATCGGCACGATGTCAACGGGCAACGCTTCCACGTCCTGAACCTTGAGAGCTTCAGGAGAGGTAAGCGACACCAGTCCCCACGTCAGGATCACGACATGAGCTGCGCTCGAAAGGGTGAAACCAAGTTTCATTGGCTGTTATCAAAACCTACTGGTTGGTTTGTTCTTGCAAAGTCACAAGCCCGATCCGGGTATATCCGGCAGCGGAAATACGCGCCATCAGCTTCATCACCGTACCGTAATCTGCTGTGCGGTCCCCGCGAACATAGATACGCTCGTCATAGCCGTTGGTTGCAATTGCCTGCAGTTTGGCAATCACTTCATCCTCGGCAATTTCGTCTTCCTGAATGAACACCCGGCCGTCTTCATTGACGGAAATCGTGATCGGCTGGGTTTCTGCATTGAGAGCTTTCGCCTGTGTTTCCGGAAGGTCAATGGGAACACCTACCGTCAGCAATGGTGCTGCCACCATGAAGATGATCAGCAACACGAGCATGACATCAACAAACGGTGTCACATTGATCTCGCTTACCGGTGCATGACGGCGCGCACGGCGTCTCCTGCTTCCGCCTCCACCACCGGTTCCTACGGACATACCCATAACCGGCCTGCCTTACTCGGCAGCCCGCTGTTGTGAGCGGGCTCCGGTTCGTTCGTCGATCTGGCGGGACAGGATTGCAGAAAACTCGTCGGCAAAACCTTCCAGGCGCATGGTGATCTTTGCCACATCCGTCTGCAGCTTGTTGTAGAAAATCGTGGCCGGGATGGCGGCCAGCAGGCCCAGTGCGGTTGCAAGAAGCGCTTCCGCAATACCCGGCGCAACAACGGCAAGGTTGGTTGATTTCGAGCCGGCGATTGCCTGGAACGAAGTCATGATACCGACAACGGTACCGAAAAGGCCGATAAACGGCGCTGCCGAACCAACCGTGGCGAGAAAGATCAGCCGTTTCTCAAGCCGTTCTGTTTCACGGGCGAGCGAAACATCCAGCACCTTGTCGATGCGGGTCTGCAAGCCGATCGGTGAATTCGCGCCCCGTTCGAACGAGCGTTTCCATTCGCGCATGGCAGCCACAAACAGTGCCCCCATTCCGTTCGGCGAACGTTCCGAGAGGGAACGGTACAGTTCCTCAAGCGATTGTCCTGACCAGAAAACTTTTTCAAACCGGTCGAGCTGCCGTTTTGTGCGCCCGTACATAAGGGACTTGTCAACAATGATGGCCCAACTCCAGATCGAAGCCAGCAACAGGCCGATCATAACGAGTTTCACCGTAAGCGAGGCTTCCATGAAGAGTGCCCAGAGGGACACGTCTACTGTGCTGCCAAGCTCGGTCGCTTCTATTCCCTGCGCATAGGCACGGGAAACACCGAATAGTGCTGCTTCGAACATGAATTACCGGTCTCTTTCAATAAATTCGGATACGTCAGGCATTGCCCATGGCCCCGCCAGACACTTCCCCATCATCCTGCCCCACCGTCTTGAATGCGAAAACTGTGGTAAAAGGATGACACAGGGGATTTCTGTCGATTCCATGCGGTTCTCTTGAACCTTTAGAATCGATTAGGGTTAATGAAGTGTTAGCCCGATATTGCATCCTCGGGTGTTTGCCCCTTCAGCCACCGAGTTTGGCGCGCAGGTCATCGGGAAAGCGCTTGGCCCCGCCACCGTGATTGATGAAGGCAACCTCGACATCCGCGCCGCACAGCATGGTTTCGCTTCCATCGGCTTCCCTGCGCAACACTTCCTGTCGCAGAAATGAACGCGCCCCTGTCAGCTTTTGCAATATGGTTCTCACTGTCAGCAAATCGTCAATGACCGCCGGCGGCCCGAATTTCAACGCCATGCGATGAATGGCAAAGGCGCTGTCATCCTCTGCCAGGTCGGTATGGAATATTTCCAGATGTCGCAGCCATTCGGTACGCGAGCGTTCCATGAACTTGAGATAGTTTGAATGATAGACGACACCGGAAAAATCCGTGTCCTCATAATAGACACGGACTTCCATTTCGTGGCCATTGTCGATCAACCGGTTGGCCAGCGCTGTATTTTCCCGTGACATGGAATTAAAAACCTTTCATCGTCCGTGCCGAATCCAAATCATCGGGAAGCCATGCCATGTCAGGACCAACAGTTCAAACCCTTTACCGTTTCCCAGTAAAGGGGTTTGCGGGCCAGAAACTTGATGAAACCGTGATTGAAGCCGGCAAGGGCATCCCGTTTGACCGGCGCTACGCCGTAACCAACGGTGTTGAATATGAAGGCGAGTGGATGCGTTCACGCTCCTTCTTCGTCAACGCCGTGGTGGATGACATGATGAAATTCACCATGGATTTCGACGGGCACCAGCTGAAACTGGTCAATGCAAACGGAGAAGAGATCAACCTTGTTCCTGATGACGGGGAAAGCCTTTCCCGCGCCAATCAGGCGATTGCCGGATTCATGCAACCGGTCGGTGTGCAACCGGACCTGCCCCGCCCCGCGCTGATCGACCGCGGTCGCAACGGTGCCATGTGGGATTACGTCGACACGCCAATATCGATCATCAATGCAGAAAGTGTGAGGGCCGCCGGCAAGGCAATGGGTGAGGAACTCGACCCGCTTCGCTTCCGGGGCAATATCGTGATATCGGGCCTGCCTGCCTGGCAGGAATTTTCCTGGATGGGTAAGCGTGTGCGAATTGGCGGGGTGGAACTTGATGTTCACCGCCCGATTGACCGTTGCCCGACACCGGGTGTGAACCCGCAGACCGGCGAACGCGACATTCCCGTCACACCGGGCCTCAACGAACATTTCGGGCATATCTATTGCGGCATGTATGCCCGGCCCGTCTCCGGCGGAAAGATCGGCCAGGGCGACAGCATCTCCGTCACGGGTGACGGCAGCGCAGCGCATGAAAATTGCATCGTTGCAAATGCGAGCAAATACGCACAATGGCCACGCATGGCAGAAGTTGACGGGTGCCGGATAGACAAGCAACAGACATCAATCCGCCTGAAGGCAATCGGCCCCTGGCCTCTGCCTACGGCAAAACCCGGACAAAAACTCCGCCTGCATCTGGGTGACCAGGGCTGGACCAGTGCCTACCTCTCCCGGGCAGAAAACGGCAGCTATGAAATTTCTGTAGAAGACAGCAAAACGGGCGATCCCGTGACCGCCCGTCTGCGCAGTGGATTTGAGCCGGGAAGCTCTGTTGTCATCTCCGGGCCCTACGGCCGGGTCTGATCCTGCAACCAAAGGCAGACAGTCAGTTGACAATTTTCAGTTCGGTAATACTGCCGTAACCTTCTTCGCCCTCACCATCGGAGGTGATTTCAACCGTGTCACCGGCCTTCAGCCCTTCCGGCATTGAAAGTTCGGGATCACTGATTTCATAAACGGTCTTGTCTTCAAGAACGATGATCCGTGCCTTCCGGTCAAAGGCAAGGATTTTTCCGGTTGCCACATCGGCAAACACTGGGGAAATGGCGGAAAGCGAAATCGCACCCGCCGCAAAAGCAAGCACAACAAGGTTTTTCATTTAAGGGGTCTCCAGGGGCGAAACATCTCGCCCGAAACTGCCAGATGATCCCGAATTATGTTCTATCTATGACCGCAGGGGAGTAACACCTGAAATATTTTTCCGGCTGAAGGCCATCTGGTTTTTGTTGCCATTACCGGGAGGAAACTCCGGGCTTTCACACTCTCAAAACTACTGCTCATCATCAAACAGGCTGCGTTGTTGCGCGGCAAGATTGGCAGGGGTCGGCAGGCCCAGGTGTTGCCATGCCCGTTCCGTCATCAAACGCCCGCGCGGCGTACGCTGGATGAAACCCTGCTGGATCAGAAACGGCTCAATAATGTCTTCAATCGCATCGCGAGGCTCGGAAAGCGCTGCCGCGATGGTTTCAATCCCGACCGGCCCCCCGCCAAAATTGCGGGCAATCTGGTTGAGATAGCGCCGGTCCAGTTCATCAAGCCCGATTGCATCCACCTCAAGACGGGACAGGGCTTCATCAGCCACTTTCGCGTTCACGGTTTCAGCCTCGCCAACCGCTGCAAAGTCCCGGACCCGGCGCAACAGCCTTCCGGCTATCCGTGGTGTTCCGCGAGCCCGGTTGGCGATTTCCTTCGCCCCGTCATCGGCCATCGAAAGCCCCATGATCCGCGCACCGCGCCGCACGATCAGTTCCAGCTCCTGCGGCTCATAGAAATTGAGCCTTACTGGAATGCCGAACCGGTCACGCAGCGGCGTGGTCAGGAGACCGAGCCGCGTGGTCGCAGCGACAAGCGTGAATTTTGCCAGATCAATCTTGACCGACCGGGCAGCCGGCCCCTCACCGATGATCAGGTCAAGCTGGTAATCTTCCATTGCCGGATAGAGAATTTCCTCAACCGCCGGATTGAGGCGGTGAATTTCGTCAATGAAGAGAATGTCGCCCTCTTCCAGATTGGTAAGCAGGGCAGCGAGGTCTCCGGCCTTGGCAATTACCGGTCCGGATGTGGAACGGAAATTCACCCCCAATTCACGGGCCATGATCTGGGCAAGCGTTGTCTTGCCAAGCCCCGGCGGCCCGACAAACAACACATGATCGAGTGCCTCACCGCGTTTCTTGGCCGCCTCAATGAAAACCTTGAGATTGGCCCGTGCCGCCGCTTGCCCGATAAAATCATCAAGCGTTTGCGGCCGCATCGCAACATCGGTGTCCTCGCCACGTTCACTGGCGTCAATCAAACGGTCTGCCGTCATCGGGCAAGTTCCGGTCCGGTTTTTACAGAACGCACAGAACGCCAGGCAAACGGCATCAGCATCCGGAATGAAGCCCGCATCATTTCAATGACCAGAACCAGCATAGCAAGAACGCCCGCAAGGGAAACGAGCTTGCTGCCCGGCAACAGGAGATATGCCCCGCAAAGAACCAGCAACACCATCCCTCCGGTGATCAGCAGGACCAACGCCTGCCTGGACTGCCTGCGGGCAGCCGAAACGGTGGCAAAAAGGATCGAAGGCAGCAGCACCAGCCATCCGCCAACAAGCATCGCCACCCATACGGAATATCCGTTTTCTGCAAGAAGGCCCGGATCACGGCCGATCAGACCCGATCCGAAATAGTGCAGCAGCAGCATGCCGATGACCAGCACCACAATGCCGGCCAGGGAGCCCAGCATCATACCGCCGAAAACACGGACAAACCCGTCGGTAATGGACCGTGTCTGAAAAATTGGATCATTCACCCTGCCAGCTCCTTCAACCCGAGACGAATAAGTGTGGCGCTGTCCGCATCCTCCCCAGCCTGGGCAAGTGCGGCAGAGACGGCACCGGCCGCCTGCTGCGAAGAATAGCCCAGATTGCCGAGCGCGGAAACCGCATCCTGCACGGCACTTGAGGCAACACCCTCCCCGATATCGGCCGCAAGACCCATTTCAGCCGCTTCTGCTCCGGAATAGGCCGGCACCTTGTTTTTCAACTCCAGCACAATTCGCTGTGCAACCTTTGGCCCCACACCCGGCGCACGGGCAACCATTGCCTTGTCCTGAAGGGCAATGGCAGAGGCAAGGTCGCTGGCAGAAAGCGTGGACTGAATGGCAAGGGCAACCTTGGCACCCACACCCTGCACGCTTTGCAACAGCCGGAACCACTGGCGTTCCTGCTCGCTGGCAAAACCGAACAGGCGAATTTCGTTTTCGCGAACGTGGGTTTCAATAGACAGTGTACAAGCCTCACCTGCTGCGGGAAGCTTGCCGAATGTCATGGCCGAACAATGCACCTCGTAGCCCACGCCACCGACATCCAGTATGACCGTCTCGTCACCGATTGTATCGAGAATTCCCTTGAGTTTTCCAATCACGACATCATTCCACCATAGCCTGCAATCGCTTTACCAGCCGGGCACGTCCGTGGACCAGCCCCTTGTATTCCAGTTGTTCTTCATCCAGACCCTGAAGCAGGCCGATGAAGCCGCGGGCAATTTCAGACCGGTCTGCCCTTCCCTCCAGTGCCTCGAACGGATCAACATATATGCGGATGGTGAAAAGAATGTCCCCGCTTTCAGGCAGGCGTGTCAGTGTCTGCCGTTCAACGCGCAGAAAATGCCTGTCATCCTTGCCGACATGTTCACCGGAACGGCCATCCTGAAACAACCGGTCTGTATTGTATATCGACCAGTTGAAACGCTCCACAGGTTGCTCGACCTGCAGATTGTCGAAAATTCTCTCTATCAGCCCCGCATTGCGGGTTCCCTCGCGAAACCCGGGGACCGGGGCATGAACACCATGCATCGGTTTTCCGGCCTTGTCCTTCAATGACCACGAGGACGGGAAACAGACAGCCCCTGCAGCAAGATGCCAGAAACCGTCCCGCCTGGACATGATGACAAGGTCTTCCTGAACAAGCAGTGCCGCCCTCAACAGGGCCGGCATGTCTTGTATGTCGCTATCGGGAAGCATGGCTGCGGAAGCAAATGTCACTCCTGTTCCGTCACCGGTTCTGCAATAGCGCCCTGCGTCATGCTCGACCAGATGATTGCCGACAATTGAGAGAACTTCTTGCTGGGCTGCTTCCGTACCCTTGGTCATTCGGAAAACCTTGTCCGGGATTTCGCTGACCAGCCTTCGTTTTTCGGCAAGATGCTCCTCAAGACAGTGATCGGCGTGAAACCAGTCCGCACGCCGGAATGGCTTGAGCCCGATGCGGAAAAGTGGGTGCGAGCCGTCAAAAGGGGTATGCGGAAGGTCAGAATGAAGCGGCAATCTTCAACTCCGAACTGCCCCGGTGATTGGCGTGACAAATTGCAATCGCAAGCGCATCAGCCGCGTCATCGCTGTCAAACCTGGCTTTCGGCAGCAACATGTTGACCATCAGACGGATCTGTTTCTTGTCACCGTGTCCAACACCTATAACGGTTTTCTTGACCCGGTTCGGGGCATATTCGGCAATCGGCAAACCAGCCAGTGCAGGAACCAGCAACGCCACACCGCGGGCATGGCCAAGCTTCAGCGTCGCCTGCGCATCCCGGTTCACAAAGGTCTGTTCGACCGCTGCCTCATGCGGTGCATAGTCGCTGATCAACGCGGAAAGACCCTCATGCAATTGTCGCAACCGTTCACCCAGCGGTGCCCGTGCATCTGAGCGCACGGTTCCCGCGGCAACGAACGCAAGGGAAGAGCCCTTCGTCTCGATTACCCCCCACCCGGTATTGCGCAGGCCGGGATCAATCCCGAATATTCGTGTCGCTGTCTGCATGATATGATCCTGATAACAGAACTTGCATGCAAACAGTGAACGAAACGGAAACATTCTGCAAGTAACCTTCATTCCGTTTCTTGGCTTGCAGGCAAGTCATGCCTATATTGCAGAACCGGACCATCCGGGTTTCAACCCGCATACAGGATCAACAGCGCCATGTACGAAACCCTCGATATCGCGATCAATGCGGCCTCAATCGGGATTCTCGGCCTGCTCTGTGTGCATCTGGTGCTTTCACGAAGTCTCAACCGCAAGACGGTATCGGCCCTGGCAATGCTGCTGGTCATCGGCGCCATGATGGTCATGTCTCTCATGGCAATCGAAAATTCCGGCATCATGCAAAGCAGTTACTGGTGGATCAGGACTGCGATTGTTGCACTCTGCCCGGTGCTGATTGCCTGGGGATTGCTGGAACTGTTCATAGACGAATTTGAACTGCAACCCTGGCAACTGGCCTTCGTTGCTGCGAGCATAACCAGCCATTTTGTGGCCGAGGGATATCCGGCATTCGACATCTTCTGTCATCTGTCATCCCTGCTCATCTATGTCTATCTGCTGTTTGTAACCATAACGACCAACCGCAATGACCTTGTTGAAGACCGGTTGAAATTCCGCCAGTGGTTCATGACCCTTGCTGCGATTGACGGTGTCTTGCTCACAGCCGCACACTGGTGGCTCGGGGATATCAACCTGCCGGTCTGGTTTCACATGTTCAAGGCCGTCACCATGCTCATCCTGATACTGGTTTTTGCCTATTGGGCCCTGGTCGTTCGCGACAATCTCTGGGCAGACCCGGTCCGCAACCGCAAGGGTTCCGAGGACTCGCTCTCTCCAGCCGAAATGGCCGTTCTCCAGAAACTGAAATCATCCATGGAAAACGATATCTGGCGGCAAGAGGGACTGACCATCAGGAAGCTGGCCGATGACCTTGAAACACCGGAACACCGTTTGCGGAAAGTCATCAACAAGGGGCTTGGCTATCGCAATTTTGCGGCATTTGTGAACGAACACCGGATCAAGGCTGCCTGCGAGGTTCTTGCCGATCCGGTAAAGGCCGACATGCCGATTATCAGCATTGCCTATGATGTCGGCTATGCTTCTCTCGGCCCTTTCAACCGTGCTTTCCGCGAAATCATTGGCGAGAACCCGACGCAATTCCGCAAGCGTACCTTTTCCAAGGGGTGAGCATCCTTCTGTCTGCCGCTTTCGCAGTTACCGATTTTGAAAAACTCTGGCTGATTCCGAAAAACCCCGACCGGTTTTGAAATCGGTGAGCAACCCTGACCCCGCTTTCCTAGATTGTCGCTGTTGCTGACAACACACGAAAGGAAAGCGACATGAAACCGAACAAACTTGCTTCGCTCGCAGCCGCCACATTGCTTGTGACGGCCTTTGCCGTGCCTGTTCAGGCCTCTACCGTCAGTGCATTGGACTGGCCGGTTGGGTGGCAGGACAAACAGGTCGAGGATACCGGTTTTTCCAGTTATGACGGCGATGGCAAGGCTCTCGAAAAAGCGCGCAAAAAAGCCCATCAGGCCAAAGGCGCCACCAAGCGCAAGTAACAAAACCAAATCCGGCCGGGATCATTCATCCCGCCGGGTTGTTCCCGCCTCGGCCCGCCTGACATTTCCATCCACACCCTGGCACCAGTAAAAAGCCGGTCTGGATCGCGACCTTTGCCAAAAGGCTTGCTAGCGTCGCATAATGGAAACCCTCCTCGCCTACCTCTCCGAACCTGCAATGCAGATTGTCCTCGCGATTGTTTTCGTGACCGGCATCGTACGCGGCTTTTCCGGGTTCGGTTCCGGCATGATCATCGGCCCGTCCACTGCTGCATTTTTCGGCCCGCAAATGGCGCTTGCCATGGTCACCATCATGGATTCGGTTCCCACATTCTTGCTTGTCTGGAGTGCCCGCCGCTCGGTGAACTGGGGCGAAGTCCTGCCTGTCATCCTCGGCTATGCGCTACTTGTGCCGCTCGGCATCTGGGTATTGAAAACCGGCGACGCGGAAGCCCTCAGGTGGTTCATATCCGTCAGCATCCTGATCGCCGTATCGATCCTCTGGTCGGGCTGGAAATACAACGGCCCCCGCACAAGGCCGGTATCGTTCAGCTTTGGCGGGCTTGGCGGCTTCATGGGAGCTGCTGCCGCCCTTCCCGGCCCTGCCGTGCTTGTCTACTGGCTTGCCGGACCGGCGAAGGCGGCGACCGTCCGCGCAAACATGATCTATTACCTGTTCGTGACAGACCTGATGATCATTGTCGGCTACCTGCTCGGCGATATTTATACGTGGGAGGCTTTCATGCGCGGGCTGATCTGCATTCCGGGATATTTCATCGGAATAGAAATCGGCACCCGTTTCTTTACCGGCGCCAGCGACGCAACCTATCGCCGCGTCGCCTTTTTCATGATTTTGCTGGCAGCGGTTTCAAGCCTGCCATTGCTGGATGAAGTCCTACGCTGACAGCTTTGCCATCACTTCATCGTCCATCTCGTAATTCGAGTAGACATTCTGCACATCATCGTCTTCATCAAGGGCTTCCAGCAGCTTGAAAAGCGTCGCACCCTTTTCCTCGTCAACCGGCGTGTTGTTTTGCGGTTTCCAGACAACCTTGACGCTTTCCGCCTCGCCAAGAGCATCTTCGAGGTTCTTGGTCACGTCCCCGAAACTGTCGAACTGGCAGTAGATGACATGACCGTCCTCGTCAGACTGGACATCATCAGCACCGGCCATGATCGCGGCTTCCATGATTTCGTCTTCGGACCCGGTTTCCGCCTTGTAAGTGATTTCACCCATGCGCTCGAACATGAAGGACACCGAGCCGGTTTCGCCCATCTGGCCACCATTCTTGGTAAAGGCCGCCCGGATATTGGCAGCCGAACGGTTCTTGTTGTCGGTCAGTGCCTCAACGACAATCGCAACACCGCCAGGCCCGTAGCCCTCATAGCGGATTTCCTCATAATCCTCGCCATCGCCACCGGAACCCTTGGTGATCGCCCGCTGGATATTGTCCTTGGGCATGGACTGGCCCTTGGCGTTCTGGATCGCAAGGCGCAGGCGCGGGTTCATGTCCGGATCGGTGACCCCGCCACCCATTTTCACGGCAACGGTGATTTCCTTTGAAAGGCGTGAAAACATCTTGGAACGGATTGCATCCTGCCGTCCCTTGCGATGCATGATATTCTTGAATTTCGAATGGCCTGCCACGGCTCACTCCTGTTTTTATTGACTGGAATTTGCCTGCTTATAGAAAAGGCTTGGGCGTGCGTCCAGACCGGCCGGTCTGCTTTTGAATTCAAACAGCCTGCTGCGTTGCACCAACCGGGTATCAACCGGCCCTTACCAGGGCAGCACCGGTTCAAGCCGCGCGCCGACGCGCAGGGGCTTTACAGCCGTGGCCAGACCGGTCTTTTCATCGACCTCTATACCGACCCCGCACAGTGTTGCTTCGCCCGAAGCCGGCTCAAACCTTCCCCGCGGAATTTTTGAGACAAACCGGTTCAGCGGCTCTTCCTTGTCCATGCCCAGAGAGGAATCGTAATCCCCGCACATGCCGGCATCCGACATGTAAGCCGTGCCGCCATTCAGGATCTGGTAATCGGCAGTCGGCACATGCGTATGCGTACCGACAACCGCCGAAACCCGGCCATCAAGGAAGTGGCCGAAGCACTGTTTTTCCGAAGTTGCTTCGGCGTGGAAGTCGACAAAGATGACGTCTGCCACATCGCCAAGCCCTGCTCCCTCGAGCCGGGCTTCCACGCAGGCAAAGGGATCATCAAGGTCAGGATGCATGAACACCTTGCCCATGATGTTCATCACCATCACTCGCGCACCGTTTCGTGCCTCATACAGATTGGCGCCACGTCCCGGCGTGCCTGCCGGAAAGTTTGCAGGCCGCAGAAAGCGCTCTTCACGGTCGGCCAGACCAAGCGCTTCCTTCTGGTCCCAGACATGGTTGCCGGTCGTCACAACATCGGCACCAGCCTCGATTGTCTTGTTGAAAATGTCCTCGGTAATGCCAAAACCACCGGCAGCATTTTCACCGTTCACGATTGTAAAATCGACATCCAGACTGCGGATCAGCCCGGGCAGTTTTTCAAAAACCGCATTGCGCCCGACACGGCCCACCATGTCACCCAGAAACAGCAGCCTCATTTCTTCACCTCGTGATATCCGCTTTCAGTGATGATCGCGTCCAGTGGCTGGTCATGTGGCTCAACCGGAACCGTGTCAACACGCTGGCAATCAAAAGCCATCCCGATCAGCCGGGGTGACCTGCCCAAATCAATCAGCCTTGCAATTGCCCGGTCATAATGCCCCGCACCGTAACCGATGCGCCCGCCATGAAGATCAAACACGGACATCGGCATGATCATCAGGTCGGGATCGAGTATTTCGGCACTTTCCGCCGGGCCACGTGTGCCAAATCCCGTATCAATCAGTTCGCCGCCCCGCACCAGCTCGCGGAAGATGATCGTGGTGCGATCCAGCACCACCGGCAGGCAAAGCCGCGCTCCCTTTCTGCGCAATGCATCCATCAGCGGGCGGGGATCAATTTCCGAACGGATCGGGAAAAACCCGGAAACAACCGTTCCCGGCACCATCGAAATGCCGGTTTCGCCGTGCGCGGTAGCTTCCAGTGATTTCTCGATACGCTGTTCGGTTGTCAGGGCGTCCCGCCTTGCCAGCATTTCCTCCCGCAACCGCTTCTTGGTTTCACTGAAGGAAAATTCGTTTGCAGTCATGCTTGCCCTGGTCATCTGCATCGCGTTTGCCGGGTTCCGGCCGGATCCGGTAGAATTGGGAGGCGAGCCACCTTGGCCGATGGACGTTTGCAATCCCGGAAACCTACAAAGTAGGTGGGCACCGTGATGACCCGGCCCACGAGCCAGGTCAGGGACAGTTCCCTTGAGATTGAGTAAGGCCCCAGGAATAGTGTGTCCTGTCGAACCACGCAGCGTCGCCAGACCTTCATATAAGAGGCCCGGGGCCTGATGTCATCCTGTGATTTGAATCAATCGGCCCCGGTTGCACCATAAGGACGGGTTTCAGGGACGAAATGGAAGCTTCACCCCACCCGCTCAGTGCCAGTCCATCACCACCTTGCCCGCCTTGCCCGACAGCATCGCCTCAAACCCCTTCTCGTAATCCTCTATCGCGATACGGTGTGTAATGAGGTCCGTCAGGTCAAGCCCGCTTTGCACAAGGGCAATCATCTTGTACCAGGTTTCAAAAATCTCGCGCCCGTAAATCCCTTTGACCTGCAGCATCTTGAAGATGATCTTGTTCCAGTCAACCGCAAATTCGGTCGGGGCAATACCCAGCAGGGCAATCTTGCCGCCATTGTTCATCTTGTCGATCATGTCCCGCATGGCGGGTGCTGCTCCCGACATTTCAAGGCCGACATCAAACCCTTCGGTCATCCCGAGCCGGTCCATCACATGGGCGAGGTCCTCATCAGCAGGGTTGACGACGTGGACAAGGCCCATCCGCCTTGCAAGGTCACAGCGATAGGGGCTGATATCCGTCACGACCACTTTTCGTGCCCCAACCCGCTGGGCAACGAGTGCACCCATGATGCCTATCGGCCCTGCGCCTGTCACAAGTACATCCTCACCGACAAGATCAAAACTCAGTGCCGTATGTACCGCATTGCCAAGCGGATCAAAGATTGCGGCAATCTCGTCGGGAATGTCATCGGGTATCGGCACAACATTGTCTTCGGGAATACACAGATATTCGGCAAATGAACCCGGACGGTTGACGCCAACCCCAAGCGTGTTGCGGCACAGGTGTCCCCTGCCAGCCCGGCAGTTGCGGCAGGTGCCGCAAACAATATGGCCTTCGCCAGAAACGCGTTGGCCGCGGGAAAACTTTTTCGCAGCGGTGCCGGTATCGACAATTTCACCACAAAACTCATGGCCGACGACCATGGGAACGGGAACCGTCTTTGCCGACCAGTCATCCCATTTCCAGATATGCACGTCTGTGCCGCAGATCGCAGACTTCCTGACCTTGATCAATACATCATTGGGGCCGGGTTCGGGAACCGGCACCCTTTCCATCCAGAGGCCTTCTGCTGCCTTTGACTTGACCAGCGCACGCATTTCATTGCTCATCAAATGATCTCCATGTCCTTGCCGACAGCAATAAATGCATCAATTGCCGTGTCGAGTTCGCTGGTCGTGTGCGCAGCCGACATTTGCGTGCGGATCCTGTCCTGTCCGCGCGGCACCACGGGGAAGGAAAACGGCGCTACATACACACCCCGTTCGTCAAGCTTTCTTGCCATCGTCTGGGCAAGCACCGGATCACGCAGCATTACCGGAATTATCGGGTGTTCTCCGGGCAGAAGGTCAAACCCCGCTTCCGACATCCGCGAGCGGAAATGCCGGGCGTTTTCCTCCAGCCGGTCACGTCGCTCGGTCGACCCCTCAAGCATGTCCAGAACCCTGATCGAGGTTGCAGCTATCACCGGCGCCAAGGTATTGGAAAAGAGATACGGCCGGGATCTCTGGCGTAGCCATTCAACCACTTCCTTCCTGCCGGAAGTATAGCCCCCTGATGCACCGCCCAATGCCTTGCCCAGCGTGCCGGTTACAATGTCTACACGGCCCATCACATCACAATGCTCGATGCTGCCCCGCCCTGTCTTGCCGACAAACCCGACTGCATGGCTGTCATCGACCATCACCATCGCATCGTATTTTTCCGCAAGGTCGCATATCTCGCCCAACCTTGCGATATAGCCGTCCATCGAGAATACGCCATCTGTGGCGATCAGTCTGAAACGGGCATCCCTTGCAGCCTTCAACTGTGTCTCAAGGTCATCCATGTCGGAGTTTGCATACCGATATCGCTGCGCCTTGCACAACCGCACGCCGTCAATGATCGACGCATGGTTCAGCGCATCGGAAATGATCGCATCTTCCGGTCCGAGCAGGGTCTCGAACAAACCGGTATTGGCATCAAAACACGAAGCATAAAGGATCGTGTCCTCAAAACCGAGAAAGCGGGAAATCCGGCCTTCCAGCTCCTTGTGGACATTTTGCGTACCACAAATGAAACGAACCGAGGACATGCCGTAACCAAGCCTTTGCAGGGCGGCACATCCTTCATCAATCAGCGTCTGGTTGTCTGACAGGCCGAGATAATTGTTCGCGCAGAGATTGATAACCTCCTTGCCGCTTTCGAGGGAAACCGTACCTGACTGCCTGGAGGTAATAACCCTCTCTTCCTTGAACAGGCCGGTCTTTCTCAACGCCTCGGTTTCTTTTTCAAGGTGTTCGATAAATGCACCAGCCATGTTTGCTGTCTCCGGTTTTTCTCGTATCGGGACCATCGGTCAGTGATGGCGACACTGACATGTTGACGCGAGATTGCAACACGAAAAATCCCGGCCGGAGCCGGGATTGCTGTTTCCGCGTTGAGTGCTTTGCCGGGTTCTGAAACCGGCAGTCAGGCCGCAACCGTGTTCCTGCTGCGGACCCGGTAATAGGACTGGTAAAGATATGCCGGAACAACCAGAGCAAACAGCGTTTCACGAATTTCAACGATGGCATTCTTGTACAATTCCTGTTCAACCATGAGAACAGCAACATAGCTGGCCACAAACAGGAACGTGAACACGATACTCAGCATGGCGGTGGGCTGGATGTATTGAAAACGTTTTACCAGCAGGCGAACTGGTGATGACAGGTAACTGACCAGGGGTATGATCGAGAAGTATGCGAAAAAACACGCCTGAAATAAAAACTGTATGTCAAGCATCGCCTTGAGTACATCGCGCCAGTTCTCGGCAGATGTCAGCCCTCCGAAATTGAGGAAATACAGGTTGTGCAGATTGAACTCGTTCTGCAGGCTGTGCGCCTGCACACTGGCAACTTCATAATTGAAGATACGCTGTCCCCAGCTTGTCTCTTCGCCAAGAAACAGGACGGACAATACCAGCCATATCAGGAAAAAAACCTTCTTTGCGGAAAGCAGGAAAATTCCGGCTGCACTGACCAGGGCACCAACCAGATAACCAAGCGCATGAATGACTTCGAGCCACTTGTCCTCTTCAGTCAGGGTCAAAACCCAGTTGAACGACTGATACCCCTTGCCCGCAAGGGTGCCGGATACCAGCAATAGCGAGAAAACCACCAGCAATGGCAATCCGTACAATATGGCTTCATTTCTGGTTCTTGCTTGCAGTTCTTGCATGTCACTCCTGACCGGATACCGATAACCCTGCCTTGCACGGGGCAGTTCGCCGGTATCCAAATACTCGTATTTCTACATTGTCACAAAACTGTCATGCAAGTGTCATGCCAGGACTTGCAGCCGGGCTCTCGGGCATGGATGAAAGGGCGTTCTGACCGGCGCGGAGGCCGCACCTGTTCCGTTGTTGAACAGACCGGAGAATCCAGGTTCAAGCCTTTGGATCACTCGACAACATTGTTGTGAGCCGTTCAATTGATGCTGCTGCCTTGTCGATACCGCGGGCCAGATCATCATCGCCTGCCTTGCGCTCGCGCGATTGCAGGTTGCGGCTTTCCTTGAGGCTTTTCAGCTCTCCTTCCACCTCTTCCACCCGCGAACGCAATTCTGTCAGTTCGTCTGTAACCATGATACCGGCCATGACGGTCAGTCGCTGGTCGCCGATTTCTCCAAACGACCCTTTCAGTTCATCGACATAGGAATCAAACTTCCTGGCAAGCGCCTCAAGACGGCTTTCCTCGCCCTCATCACAAGCCATGCGGTAGGTTTTACCGTTGATCTTAACGCTGATACTCGGCACTGGTTTTCTCCTGCTCGATTTTTTGAAGGGCTACTGGCTTTCCCGCTTCCGCTCGATAACGGCACGGATGGCTTCCATCGCGTCGACAAGACGCCGCGAAACTTCTCGGTTTACATGATCAAGTTTCTGGGCCCGGTCCTGGGCCTCGTCAAGCGACTCAGCCAGCCGGGTACGGTCTGCCGCCATGCGTTGAACCTCGGCTTCGGCTTCATCAAGCGCTGCCTCACGCTCCAGTCGCTGGCTCACATTTTTCTCAAGTGCCTCAACAGCGCGGTTCAGCCGGGTAAATGCCTCAATGAGCGGCGGATTTTCAGTCATTCAAAATCACTTCGCGTAATACACATGACTCTCCCGTCATCCACACGGATTGTTCAGCCTGCTCTCCCCAACCCGGTCCAGGGTCACGAATCACAGCAATGACAGGCAGTTAGTCGCAAGAGATTAAGCTTTGCAGGAAGTTTGCGTCAACACGGCGGCGAGGTTGCCCCCAGTCTGCTTGCCCCGCTTGGCGCCGGGCAGATCGGCAGCGTGCATTGACTCTGGCGCGTCACCTGAATAAGTGTTCGCCAGACGATCCGGGCGCCAGAATGCGGCCCCGACTGCAAGACACACATCCAGTGAGACAATATGAGCAAGAAGAACGCTTCTAACGACATGGCAAACGCCATTCGTTTTCTCTCGATTGATGCGGTTCAGGCTGCCAATTCGGGACACCCCGGACTTCCAATGGGAGCGGCGGATATCGTCACGGTGCTATTCACGAAATTCATGAATTTCGACGCCAAACATCCCAATTGGCCTGACCGTGACCGGTTTGTACTGTCCGCTGGGCATGGTTCCATGCTGCTGTACTCCCTCCTCTACCTGCTTGGCTACGAGGACATAGACATCAAGGAAATCAAGAACTTCCGGCAGCTTGGCTCCAAGACGGCCGGCCATCCGGAATACGGACACGCGGCAGGCATCGAGACCACGACCGGGCCGCTTGGCCAGGGCCTTGCTAACGCTGTCGGCATGGCAATGGCCGAGCGCAAGCTCAATGCGGATTTCGGTGATGATCTTGTCGACCACTATACATACTGTCTTGCCGGTGACGGCTGCCTGATGGAAGGCATCAGCCAGGAAGCGATCACCCTGGCCGGGCACCTCAAGCTGAACAAGCTTGTCGTTCTGTGGGACAACAACTCGATTTCGATTGACGGTCCTGTATCCATCACTGATTCGACAGACCAGCATGCCCGCTTCAAGGCGTCCGGCTGGAATGTGCTCCACATTGACGGTCACGATCACGATGAAATTGCCGGAGCGCTTGAAAAAGCCCGCAAGAGTGACAAGCCGACCATGATTTCCTGCAAGACGACAATCGGTTTCGGCTCGCCGAACATTGCCGGCACTTCAAAAGCCCACGGCGCACCGCTTGGCGAAGAGGAAATCAAGCTGACCCGCGAAGCACTTGGATGGGAATGCGCCCCGTTCAAGGTGCCGGAAGACGTGCTCGACGCATGGCGCGTTGCCGGGCTGAATTGCTGCAAGGAACACCGCGCCTGGGAAAAACGCTTCGAGGCTGTAGACCCCGAAATCCGTGGCGAGTTCGAACGCCGCATGCATGGCGACATCACGTCTGACCTTTCGGGCGCAATCACCAAGATGAAGAAGGAGCTTGCCAAGGAGCAGCCGAAAATGGCGACCCGGCAATCTTCCCAGAAAGTTCTGGAGATCATCAACGGCACTGTTCCGGAAACCATTGGCGGGTCCGCAGACCTGACCGGTTCCAACAACACCAAGACAAGCCAGACCGATGTGTTCTCCGCGGCCGATTATTCGGGGCGTTTCGTGCATTACGGCATCCGCGAACACGGCATGGCCGCAGCAATGAACGGCATGGCACTGCATGGCGGTCTCATTCCCTATTCAGGCGGTTTCCTGATCTTTTCCGATTACTGCCGCCCTTCTATCCGGCTCGCCGCACTGATGGGTATCCGGTCGATCCACGTCCTGACCCATGATTCCATCGGGCTTGGCGAAGACGGACCGACCCACCAGCCTGTTGAGCATCTGGCTTCCCTGCGCGCCATTCCCAACCTGCAGGTATTCCGCCCGGCCGACACGACCGAAACAGCGGAATGCTGGCAACTGGCACTTGAGAGCAAGACATCGCCAAGCGCACTTGCACTCACCCGTCAGGGATTGCCGAGCGTACGGACAGAATTTGTCGAGGAAAACCTCTGTGCCCGGGGCGCCTATGAACTTTCTTCAGCATCCGGCGAGGCACAGGTGGCAATTTTCGCTTCCGGATCGGAAGTCAGCCTGGCACTGGAAGCACAGGAAGAGCTGGAAGCAGACGGCATCGCAACCCGCGTGGTCTCTGTACCGTGTTTTGAACTCTTCCAGGCTCAGTCGGCAGAAAACCGCCAGCAGATCATCGGCGATGCACCGGTACGCATCGGCGTCGAGGCTGCGATCAAACAGGGCTGGGAAGCAATCATCGGCTGTGAGGGTGCTTTCATCGGCATGGACAGTTTCGGCGCTTCCGCTCCTGCCGACCAGTTGTTTGAACATTTCGGCATCACGACCGAGGCAATTGTCTCGGCCGCCCGCGAGCAACTTGAAGCAATCGGGAAAAACGAAGAAGCATAATCAATCGTAAATCTTGGAGAACAAGCCCATGACTGTGAAAGTCGGTATCAACGGATTTGGCCGCATTGGCCGTAATGTGCTGCGCGCCATCATCGAGTCGGGCCGTACGGATATCCAGGTTGTAGCAATCAACGATCTTGGCCCTGTCGAGACAAACGCTCATCTGGTTCGCTATGATTCCGTTCACGGCAAGTTCCCGGGTGAAGTGAAGGTTGAGGGCGACACGATCGACGTCGGTCAGGGCCCGATCAAGGTGACGGCCATTCGCGACCCCAAGGAATTGCCGTGGGGCGATGTTGACATCGCAATGGAATGCACCGGCATTTTTGCAGACAAGGAAAAGGCATCGGCTCACCTCGAAAACGGTTCCAGGCGGGTGCTGGTTTCCGCGCCTGCTTCCGGTGCGGACAAGACGATTGTTTACGGCGTCAACCACGACAGCCTTACAGCGGAAGACACGGTTGTTTCCAACGCATCATGCACAACAAACTGCCTGTCACCGGTCGCTTATGTCCTCAACAAGGCCATCGGCATTGAAAAAGGCTTCATGACCACGATCCACTCCTACACAGGTGACCAGCCAACGCTCGACACCATGCACAAGGATCTCTACCGTGCCCGTGCAGCAGCCATGTCCATGATCCCGACATCGACCGGCGCAGCCAAGGCCGTCGGTCTCGTCCTGCCGGAACTCAACGGCAAGCTGGATGGCGTGGCAATCCGCGTTCCAACCCCGAACGTATCGGTTGTTGACCTCACCTTCATCGCTTCGCGTGAAACCAGTGTCGAGGAAATCAACAAGGCAATCCGGGAAGCCGCCGACGGCGAGCTCAACGGCATTCTCGGCTATACGGATGAAAGCCTGGTCTCGATCGACTTCAACCATGACCCGCGTTCTTCTGTCTTCCACATGGACCAGACCAAGGTAATGGAAGGCACCATGTGCCGCATCCTGACCTGGTATGACAATGAGTGGGGTTTCTCAAACCGCATGTCCGACACGGCTGTGGCCATGGGCAAGCTGGCCTAGGGTTTCAGACCCGGACAAGTCACTCTTCAGTGAAATTCAGTGAACCACCGCAGTCCGGCATTGCGGTGGTTTTTTATTGTAACAGGTTCCCGTGAACTGCCTCCGTACTGTCACAAAAAGCGTTTCAAACATGAAATCGCATCTCAGCTGGCACTCGTGTCAGGGGATTACTATCTCTTGCAGGATCAACCAAGACCGGAGAATTCCATGAAGAAAACCATGATCGCCACACTTTCCATGCTGTTTCTGGCTACACCTGCCCTTGCCGACCGCGCACCGAATGCAGAAGAAGCTGAAAAACTGGCCGCCAGACTGAACAGTCTTGGATATGTAAGCTGGGAAGAAATCGAGCTGGATGATGATGGTCCGTATTGGGAAATTGACGACGCGCGAAAACAGGATGGTTCACGCTGGGATATCAAGCTCAGCCCCGATACACTGGAGATAATTGAACTTGATCGCGAAGACTGAATGGAAAGCGCTCCATGATGGACAACGCCTATGACTACATTCTGGTGATGTTGCTGCAACGCATCGATTCCGGGCAATCCGGCCTGATATCCGAAATGATCTCGGGGGTTGAAGCCGACCGTCAGGCCATCCGCGAAGCAGGAAAGATCCTTTTTTATTATCATCTACATTTTAACAGGCTACCAACATGAATAACCAAGTCCCATTCGAACAATTTTATGAAGCTACTGGCAGGGCCAATGCAGCATGGCAGCACATTGAAGATGGAATTTGCGACATCTTCTCTCGGACCCTTATCTGTAGCATATCCGGGACAATGAAGACCTTTCACCCCAATGCTATGAGACTCACATATGGAATTTTTTATGCTTCAACAAATATCAGAACCCGCTTAGGCATGGTCACCACACTAGTAAACGAATTAATTGACGATCAAGAAATCAACAATGAGTGGCGTTCGATAAATAACAAAACACTAAATTTGTACAAACGAAGAAATTTAATCGCCCATGGCTACGTATGGGGAAACCAAGAAGGAGCTTCTCTCGTACGTGGCTCAATCCACCAAGTAAGCCATAACAATTATGGCTTGAATATATGCCAAGTCAAAGCCAGTGAAATTGCCTTTAAAAAATTGGGCGACAGATCGTGCGATCTAGCCATTAAAATCAATAAATACTTTTCTGCACGTCGAAAGCACAGCACACAAAACGGGATCACGAAAACTCTTTCAAAAAATGGACGCGCGCCATGATGGACAACGCCTATGACTACATTCTGGTGATGTTGTTGCAACGCATCGATTCCGGGCAATCCGGTCTGATATCCGAAATGATCTCGGGTGTTGAAGCCGACCGTCAGGCCATCCGCGAAGCAGGAAAGATGACGAACGAGATTGACCGGACCATTGAGCATACGCTGTCAATTTTGAACCGTGCCAGCCAGGAGAGCAGTGCAAGCACGTAACCGCTGTTGTATCTGACGGTTGCGCATCAACTTTCCTTGACCCACCTCCAGGCGTTTTCTTCCTCGCTCTGGTCGAAGAACCGCATCTCGAATGGCATTGCCAAAGCCATGGTTGATGCCATCGCCTTCATCCATGAAGGCGCACCAACCAATGCATATCGCCTCAGGTTCCGGATTGAGGAGAATTTTGTTTTCATGAACGAGCGGTCGGCCATTATTCCCGGATCAAATCCGTCATAACCATCCAGTTTGACCAGAAGGTCCACTTGCTGGTCGCGCTCAAGGGCTGCTTCAAGCGGCTGCATGACGGCTTGCGCATCTTCCCGGGAAACACGGCCCGTCACCTCAAATGCAATAAGGCCATCTGTGCCGTCTGAAAGAATTTTCACCGTGCCGTTTTCTTCCGTCTCCGAAGATACCGGAAGGTCGGAAGCAAATTTGTGCGCCTCGGCGACCTGTTCAGAACCGAAACTTTGCATCTCGATCATCGGGAACACCGGATCGATCCACTTTGTCAGCGCCGCAAAAACATGCAGGTCGGAGACCACTGCGAGTTTTGCCACTTTCGACCACCGTGAAAGCATGCTGAACTCGAACTTCGCATCCTCAGCCAATGCACCGGCCGTCATGTCTTCCAGCTTTTCGGTTCGCACAACCAGCCCGAAACGCCTGTCACCCTCAAGCAGTGGCACAAGCGCCTGTTCCATGATTTCGATATCGCTTTTTTCAATCACGCCCTGAAGCGTAATTTCATGAACGTTTGTCCCGATTTCCTTGACCGTCAACATTGGTGTTCCCTTCTGCTTCCCTGGTTTTTCGCTTCTAGTGTCTGAATTGCCGGTAACGGTTAAGGTTCCTGAATTGCCCGCAATCCCCACGACGTTCAGCAGCAAGCCGAAGCATATGTTTCAACAATACGGAAAAGATGTCCTGTCAAAAACTTATCCCCGCCCCTGCCGCTTGCCACATAATCCGTGCATCGCCTGTTCAGTCGTTTGCTGGCAAACATTCGCC
>JAEPNK010000003.1 GCA_017643495.1 Rhizobiaceae bacterium
ATATGAAGGGTTAATACAGGTCGTATGTCTTTTAGTCAGCCACGCTGATTATCTGACTTGTGTTATATGAAGGGTTAATTCCCATCTGAACCCAAAATAGTTTGTTCTGTTACAGTGGGCAGTAATTCACAGCGAGCCAAAGAAAATTGTTCTCTGTAAAATGGGAAGGTAACTGTTAGATTAGCTATGGAAAGGTCAAGGTAGTCAGAATTTGTCCATCAAATATGTACTATATGCAGCTTTAATTCCCCCGAGATTTTCCCAAAAAATCTGTGACCCCAAAATACACTCCAGTCTACTCCAGGTTTCCCCATAGGGGGGTAAGGTGTTGCGTAGGCTTTAGGTGCACGTACGGCCTTCTGAGAAGCTCTCAGGATACAGTTGCGGGAGCTCTGTCGGTTATCTTGAGGGTTCTTTGGGGTGGTAGACCAAACGGTAGACCAAACACGCCCCTTCACAACCAGCATCAAACCTGTAAACTGTTGATATCGTTGGATGTGATAGGTCGCTTGAGGCCTGGGATAGGAACCGAACCCCGTGTGGGGGCACCACTTTTCCCAAATCCCCTCAGGTTAACCCCATGATTTTCAATGGTTTTCTATTGGAGCACATGCGGAGGGTAGACCATCTTCCTGAAAGTTACCGCATTATCCCGAGTTCAATTGATTTTCTAAACGGTTTTTAACTAACCCTTCAATAGCTCTGGCCTTTATCTGGGCACTGCCATTTCCATTCCTGAGATAAACTAGCTCGTCATCTAGGTTTCTGGGGTGACGGCAGACAGTGAGAGCATGACGCCTAGGTCTAACAACAACTACACAGACAGTGACATCTCCAACGGTCACAAGCCGCCAACTTACATGCCCGATACAACTTCTGTAATCATGGATGTAGTGTTCTAGCCTATTTGCAAAGTAGAGCTCCCAATCGTCTAGCGTTTTAGAATTGCCCGGGAGATAACCAAGTTCACACTCTAAACCACACGGTTCTGCATCGTCATTAACCCCGACAAGTAGCGTTCCGCCGTCAGCATTTAAAAAAGCGCAAACTGTTTTTATACATTCAAAAACAATCTCTTGTGACACAAGGTGTTCGCGGGATATTTGAGGGTTATCGACAAGTTGTTTCTTAAGATGCAAACTTTCTTTGAATTCGACCGATTGGCATTCTCCGCGACCTAATGCTTCGTCAAGAGCAGTCTCGAAACTCTCGGGTTGGCGCTTGCGAGCAATATAGCGGATTTCATCTAGTTCCCCTTCTAGTATTGGAGGGGTCATCTCAAGACCACATTCTTCGAGCTTTTTCTCTATTTCTTGACAAGCAGTGATCAAGCCCAACTCCTCAAACTCTGGAAACTTGCGAATTTCCTCAATGGTAATTTCTACACCAAACTGAAAGGCATGAGCTACGAGGCCGAGGAGATTGGGTTCAGCAGTTTGCATTTTATCGAAGGCTAGTTAATTCAAGGAGATGGTCCGCAATCATTGAGGCTCGATGGTTCCAAAAAGCCTCAACCGAGGCGAGGCCTGAAGTGTTAAGTAAGTCAAATCCATGTCGATCAATATATGACTTTGAGAAACTCGCGGCAGCCTTGCCTTTATACCTTACTGCTTTTTCAATAAAGAATGTTGATGGGCTCCTGGATTTCCATTCATTATTGAGCTTTCGTGAGATAGGCATCAGATTAGCGATGCTATCTACATAGTTTTTATCACCAGTGTCCTTCCCGAGTATTTCGCGGTGCTCTCCAGATGCATTATCCCGACACCATTTTTTTGGATAAATGTGGTGTAACTCGACTACTTTCTCTTCCGACCCTGACAATTGGTTGCCCATAAAATCTTCTTCGGATGAAGCTATCATTGGTAGCATGAGAGCCGATTGAAGAGCACCTCCGGGTCGTCCGTTTTGTAGTATCTCCTCGAGGTCTTCTTTACTTCGCACATCCGTGGGTTTGATCTCTCTATTGATTTCTTCTTCACAGTATTCGAGCCATTCTTCCACTGTCTGGAAGTTTCCCTTCGAACCCAGAAGTGTCTTCAAGAGGATCATGTCCGTGCCCATCTGCGACAAGAAACCCTGATCGTACCGAGATGCTAGAGCATTTCTCCAGAAAAAAGCTCGGTACAGTTTATTCAGGTCTGCTATGGACCAGCTTCCGTGGGTGTTCTCGGGATCAAATCTCTTGTGCCACCTGAGACCAACGTAAATTCCTGCTGATATAGGGTAGGGCGATTGACTGTATCCAAATGTTCCTCCGGCAACTGTTTCTTGAAAATCTCCTATAAACTGTGAAAATTCTGCGGTATTTTCGATGACTTTTAACCAGTGTTCAACTGGAGTTGCCAACAAGTCGGATGACTTAACAGTTGTAATTTTTCGTGTTCGTGAAGACCCAGCAATCCTGCGCGGCTCAGGTTTTGTAGGTAGGTCTGAAAGAGCAACGAAGCAAGCAGTCACTAGCTGTGCAATAAGCTCCGGTCTTTTTCTTGGCAATGCCCATCCCAATGCACCATCAATTTCAGCTAAGTCATCCATCCATTCTCTTAGGTGAACTTCGTCGTTAGTATCGCGAAGTAACCAGGAGTTTATCAAGTCAACTGTTGATACTTTCATCCCCGTCAAGTTCAGTGTTTCAAAGATTTCGCAGATTTGCCCCAGATCGTATCGTTGCGGAACTATACAGGCGCCGAGTTTGGTCTCGGTAATGCCCTCAAAGGCTTTTTGAAGAATGCCATCTCTTCGTTCGATTTCTTCCGCTGAGGGGTAATCACCATCGGGATAGATGGTTTTATCTTTTAGTTTCTGTATATAGCCATACCACTGTTTAAGTAAGCTTTGTCCAGCTTCAAAACTGGCCAAGGGAAAATATCCTTTTGCAATACAGGCGGGAAGATTTGATAACCCTTCTTTTTCTATGGCAGATTTCTTTTTAAAAATTATGCGTTCCAATGGGTCTTTAAGGGATGCATTAAGAAAGTATTTTCCCGCATATTTATTCCCTCCAAATTTTGGAGAAAATCCAGCGAATGCCATAGCTAAGGCTGTGCTTCTCTGCCGCCCATCAAGTATAGCCATTGTTTGTGAAGGGTTCGCATGTGGATCACCAAACTCTCTCACCACTCTCTGTCGCTGTTGAACATCCCAATCGTCTATAGCGAGAGGTTCGAGATCGATATGAGACTGAGACGGTTGTTCCCAAAGAGTAACCATTCCTATTGGATAACCGTCAATAACAGACGTAGCTAGTCCAGCTACCGCCGAAGGGTCCCAAACAAATTCTCGTTGGAAGCGCGGAATTTTCCATCTTCGTTCTTTTAGGTTTTCCAATACTTCTGAAATCGAAAGCTCCGAAATTCTAATACCTGAGGACATTTTCTAACCTTCTATTGAAACACAGTGGACTTGACCTGTGTCTAATCTGCATCCTACTCAAACATCAATTGCTGTGTGAAGCCATTTTGATAGGATGCTAAGAGGATAACCGGCGCCGTAAGTTTCGCCAACTCCTTGAACAGACCAGCCTCCAATCCGATCAATGATGTCTGGCGGACACTCAACCGCCCTTAACCTATCCCTCATGCTGTGCCGAAAAGAATGCACTACACAACCTTTTGGGACCCTCGGTGTAAGCCACTTGTTAAGTGCGGCACTTGCTGTATTGGCTTTGCAACCGTCATTGTTACAGTACTTGGGAAACAAGAAGCGGCTCTTAGTGCCCCCGGTGGCTCTGTCGGCAGCCCATAGGGCCACTCCTACCAGAGGAACGACACGTTCGCTGCCGCTGGTCTTCAAGCGTCTCCAAGGATGTGGTTTTAGCAAGATATGAGGATGTTTTGCTTGGAGTTTGATGTCCGAAGAAGTCAGACCAGCAGCTTCACTCAGACGCATACCTGTGTCGCTAATGAGTGCTATCAGCCATCGCGCCTCATCATCGATTTCACGACATTCGCATTGTATCTTTCTAATGTACTCAAGAGGTAAGGGTAGACGTTTATTCGGAAGGGAAGCTTGTGGCTCCCCGAGATAGATACCTGTAAAGACATTGATGTCAGGAAGGCCGTGCTCTTGTGTTGTGAAGTTCACCAGCGCTCGGAGCACATTGAAGTTCCTTTTGATACTTGCAGCGGCAAGACCTCTCTCAGCCAAGACATCCCGGAGTTGGTTGATCTCTAGTCTGCTGTAGGCATTGATTGGTTTATCACCCAGTAGATCAGTCATGTACCGGACAGCCCGATCTACTCCCTGGATGAAGGTCTTGGGGCGTCCTCTGTTTTTGGCTTTAAGATAGAGTTCCTTTGCTTCAGCCATTGGAGGAGCATCGGTTGTAGTTGGAGGGATGCTACCTGGTGCCACTAGTCCTTGTTTGTCCACTAAGAACTTCTTAAAGGGAGCGCTTGATGATCTCCACCTAAGTACAATCCAGTCTTCATCTAGCTTGGATTTGAGCGATGATGCTCTTGCGACGGCTGCCTGGTGTGACCTTGTACGCAACGAAATGACAATTCTGGTGAGATTGTAGTGGCTCTTAAGGTCTTCAGGGATCCTTCGTGAGAAGTAATAGATGCCTCGTTTGGTGAATATGTAAGAGGCTGATTTGGTGTACCGCATGGTCTACCCTCCGCATGTGCTCCAATAGAAAACCATTGAAAATCATGGGGTTAACCTGAGGGGATTTGGGAAGAGTGGTGCCCCCACACGGACTCGAACCGCGGACCTACTGATTACAAATCTGACAAAGTGCCTTTCTTTTCAATGTCTTGCATATGACATTGCATTTTGTGCGACGAATCCAGCCATTTTCGGCGCTTTTACACACATTAAATCACGATGAAGGTTCTGGTCGGCTGTGAATATTCAGGCACGGTCAGGCGGGCCTTTGCCCTGCTCGGGCATGATGCCTGGTCGTGCGACCTGCTGCCCGCCGAGGACCGTTCCAACAAGCATATTGTCGGCGATGTGCGCGATGTATTGCATCTTGGATGGGACCTGCTTGTGGTCTGCCATCCGCCATGCACCCGCCTTTGCCGTTCCGGCCGCCGCTGGCTTTCAGGGCCGGGCAAGATGACACCACCCAAAAAGCTGCCAAAAGGCCGGACATGGGAAAGCATGAAGCGCGAGTTTGACGAGGCCGTGAACCTGTTTCTGGCCTGCTGGAATGCGCCGGTTGAGCATGTGGCAATAGAAAACCCCGAAATGCATGATCTGGCGCGCGACCGCATGCCGGAAATTCCAAAACCGCAAATGGTTCAGCCGTTCTGGTTCGGCCATCCGGAATACAAGGCGACCGGCTGGTATCGCAAGAACCTGCCCGAATTGAAGGAAACCAACCGCCTGCCCGAGCCGGAGCGCGACAGCAAGGAATGGAAGGCATGGAACCGGGTATGGCGCATGCCGCCCAACGAAAATCGCGGTCACGAGCGCAGCCGATTTTTCCCCGGCATGGCCGATGCACTGGCCGTTCAATGGAGTGAACACGTCATGGAAAGGAAAGCAGCATGACTAACGAAACAGACAACAACCCGCCATTTGTCATTGTCAACCAGCATCAGGACTGGTGGAAGCCGTATATCCGGGCGGATGCCTATCCGGACATTGTCGACAAGATCGACAACGTCATGAGGCGTGAAAATACGCCCCAAACCTGCGCGGAAGCAGACCGGCAAACCAAAGAGCGGTTCAAGCGCGGCGATGTGGTCCAGCTGAAAGGTGGTGGCCTGCGAATGACAGTCGCCATGATTTGCATCGAAGATGTCACCTGTCAGTGGTTCGACGGCACCAAGCTGGATGAACACGACTTTCACTGCGACGTGTTGCGTCTCGTCGGCCCTGATGAACTTCCGTTCTGACGGGTCTCAACAAAACAGTGAAAGGATAGCAGCATGAGCAGGCCACGAGGATTTATTGCAGACTGGTCACCAAAGCCAGCAACAGCAGACTTGATCGAAAGTGTCCAATTAATTCTCGACGCAAATCGAGACATCGCACCTCTAACCTTGCGCCAGATTTTTTACATGCTGGTATCTGGTTATCACTACGAAAAAACAGAGAAGGCATACAAACGTCTTTGTGAAACGATGAACAAGGCCAGGCGGGCAAGATGGGTGAGCATGGACGAAATTCGCGACGATGGATTACGCCGCGAAGACCCTGATGGATGGCAAGACGAGGCCACCATCATTGACACGTTTAAAAGCTACGCTGATCGGTTTCGCCTTAACCGTCAGCAAAACCAGCCGTGTCAGTTAATTGTGTGGTGTGAAGCTGGTGGCATGCTGCCGCAACTTGCCCGGTATTGTCAGGATTTTGGTGTTTCGGTTCTTTCATCAGGGGGGTTTGACAGCGTCACAACAAAACACAATTTCGCTAAGGAAGCAGCCGCACACGACTTGGTGAATATTCTGCATATTGGTGATCACGACCCTTCTGGAGTGCACATGTACTCCAGCCTCGACGAAGACCTGCAAGCATTCATTGCGTACTATGGCGGAGATATATCAGTAGACCGGATCGCGGTCACACCAGAACAGGTTGAAGAAATGCGGTTACCAACCGCCCCGGCAAAATCAACAGATCGCCGCGCTTTTTCTGGCCGCACTACGCAAGCGGAAGCAATACCGCCAAGGCGGTTGCGCGACATAGTTACTGCGGCGATCGAAGCTCGGATGGAAATGGATACCTACGAGGAAACATTACGAGCCGAAGACCAAATTCGGGCATCACTGTCCGAGAGACTGGCACGACTATAAGAAAGACGACTGAACAATGAACACCGCAACCCGCATCAATATCAACACGGAAGAAATTGTTTGCCCGCGCTGCAGCGAGCCGATTCCGTTTGAAATGAGTGACGCCATCCCCTGGGTATACTCTTGGTTGACCAGAGACCGGGAGGGCTATGTGACAGACCTTTCTTTTGTCACCAAAAGCCCCCCTTTTTCTTGCCCTTCCTGCAATGTCTTGCTGATTGGCAGAAAGGATGTGGATGGCCTTCCTGCATGGCTGTTTACCTGCAGGACCGAACAGGATTTGCGATACCAGTCGGGAGATTACTAATGAGGACAGATGTCGGAGTACAGCGGCATGATTGAGATACTGACTAATGTGCTGACGATCGCGGCCTTGATATTCGTTGTAGTGGCACCGTCAGTGCCAATGATGATCTACGTCGCTGGCCATCAGAAGCGAATGGAAGAACTAGAAGAAAATCTCCGTTTGCGGCGGAAGGAGTACCAAAAAAGAAAAGTTGAAAGCGAGAAGTTCATCGCTGAAAGCAAGAAACGTACCGCAGAACTTCAGCAGCATTTGGCAGAACTTAGGCGGCACAGGAATAGAACCCTCGGCGGCCACCCCACGAACAAGGGAGAGAGTGAGTGAAAAAGCTTCAACCAGAAGATTTTGCAAACACAACATTTGATGAAGCTAATCGACTAAGAAGATTGATGCTGAACCGCTATAACTGCAATACAGCAATAGTGGATGAACAATCAGCGGTTTTTCTTCTTACCGAAAAAGCATGGAGAGATATTATCTCAAGTGCTGATTATGCATTCGCCATAGACATGCATCGAAAAAGGCTTTTTGGAATTCCGATCCGTGTAACCCATGACGACGAGCCGGACACGCCGCGAATTCAATTGCTCATGGAGCCGCAACTTTCGCCACGATAAACCATGCAGGAATGTATTCCTGACATGACGGGAAAGGCAAACAAAAAAAGCCCCGGAAGCTTTCGCAACCGGGGCAGTTGGACAACCGGACACGCATGACGCCCGGTCGGGGATACGTTCTTAAAGCGCCTTGGTCTGCGCCTTCACAGCCCACATGGCCGCTTCTTCAATATGTGTCATTGCCAGTGCTTTCAGTCGAAACCGTTCTTTCGCCAGCCCGCCTTCTTCCTCGCCGAGTTCAATTTCATCGACAAGGTCAATCAGATCAGCTGCAGCCCGCTTCAGACGCCCCACCTTGTCATCGGAAGACGGGTTGAAGTCGATGCCGACACGAAACTCACCTTTGGTTTTTGACATTTGTTTTCCTTTCTGTGCAATCGCAGGCCAACCCTGCGAATTCGGTTCACTCTGCCGGTTCTATGTTCACGGGGATTTTCGGTGCGTTCTCCACATACACCCGCGTGTATTCGTTTTCCTCGGTCTCGGGGCGGTCGGGCTGGCAATGGTGATACTCGATGCGTGTCACGTAGAAAGACAGGCCCGGCAAGACGGATGGCGGCGGGCGAAAATCCGGCATCAGGGTGGCTTCCCGTTCATCATCCAGGTTCACCGGCTTGAAGTTCACATACTGCAGGTAGAAGGTCTGCCCGAAATGGTTGATCAGTTTCGGCTGGATGGACTTCACTTCACAAGCCGCGCCAAACGTGCTGCGAAGCGCTTCCATGCGAACCATGCAAACCGCGTTGATCCTGCACACGCCCATCTGGCGCGCGCTGCCGGGCTTGTATTCGGTGATGACGGGCGGCGGCGTCAGGTCTTCAATTGAAAGTTCCATGCTCGCGATGCGCTGGCCAAGCAGGTTCTGGTTTTGCTCAAGGCGGGCCACGTCTGCTGTCAGGCTTTCTTCCAGCTGCAGCACCCGCGCTTCCAGCCGGTTGACCGGTGCCGTGACGGTGGCATAGGCAATGCCGAGAAAGCCAAAAAATGCCATGCCGAATTTCCAGATCAGCGACCAGATTTTGTCGACATGGCCGGAAACACGCCCGGCCTGTTCAACACTTTCCCACACGTCTTTGTTTGCCTCGCCCATGCATCCACCACACTAGCTGTATTCCGGTTCGCTACCTGGCTTTCACCACGCCGGTAATCGGTTCTTCGCGCCGCCATGTGCGATAGATCGACCAGGCGAGGAAACCACCGGTAATCAGCTCACGCGCGCCGTTGACCATCATTTCGATTGCATCGCGGAAAGACGGGTCACCACCCGGCACGACAACCGTGTCCACGTTGGGCGGATTGGCGATCAGGTCGACCAGCAATTCGCCACCCGGCACAAGCTGCGTGAAGACTGCACCGATAATGCCAAGAAACGTGCCTGACTTGATCAGCGGCTTGCCACCGCTCAATGATGCTTTGCTCATGGATACCTCCTTTGGAGCGTTGAAATTGAAACTGCCTTGCGGCAACCGGCGCAGCTCGTGCGCCATTGCATAGGCGGCCATCCCGACAAGTCGGCGGATATGTCCGTCAACATCGGGATACGCCCGTGCCAAAACCGCATCCAGATCGCCCATTTCGGGCACAGGAGCGTCAGGAAGCGGGTGCGGCGTCTGTGGTGCCGGAACCGGTTTCTGCGCGTCAGGCGGCAATTCTGGCCGTTCTGCAGGGGTTGGAACCGGCACGGTCGAGCCGTCTCGATCCCACACCTGTTTGTCCGGGTTCTTTTCGGGGATTGGCTCGCGGATGATTTCGCCCGGCTGGCGCGCGTCGATCTTCGCCTGCCAGCGCGCTGCAGCCGCTTTCAGCCGCCCGTCATAATTGTGTATGCCCTGTTTCGGTCCGTTGTAGCCAAGGGCAAATTTCGTCCACTGGCCGTTGCGAAGCGCGTCCAGCAGACCGGCACCCTTGATGAAGCCGAGCATGCCTTCAAGCTGGTTCGCTTCCGACTGCCTGAAATGCATCACCATGTCGGTTGCCGATGCATAGCCACACAGTTCGGCGTTCTCGCCCAGCACCTGGCCAAGCCCCCAACTGCAGGCCCGCGCGGTCAGCTCGATTGCCGCTGGCAAACCCGCCGGATGATGTTTTGCAATCAGCGCCACCACTTCATCGGTTCGCGGGTACGGATTGTCCGGGTATGCGCCGGGCCGCCAGTCAGGGTAAGCATGGCCGTGCTGTTTCAGAAGGTCGCGCACTTGCAGGTTTGCGCCGGTTTGCAGGTTCCGCCAAATCACATGCGGTTCAAAGAGGTGGCGCAATGCGCCGCTCGTCTCGCTGCCACGGCCTGCGGCCTCAATCTCGATCACGGCCCGCAAATGCGCTTCGGGAACATCAAACCAGCCAGCGTAGTCAACAACCTGCCGATCTTTCAGCGGGTTGAATTGCCCCATGTAGAAAGGCCGGGCATCATGGGCCGGTCGGGCCAGCGCCAGCAGTTCGGCTTCCACCAGCTCGTGCAGCTGTTCGGCGTCGTCCACCGTGGTGTGCGTGGTGCCGGGAATTTCCAGCCTGTCCGTGACATTCGCCCCCTTGACGTGGAACCGCCCGCCTGTGGCGGCCTTCACGGAAATGACACGCTCCACACTGGCTGGCAGTTCAAGGCCGGGGAGCCAGCTGTCAACGGCGATGGCCAGATCAATTCGCTTGCCAAAATGGCGCGCAACGCTGATCGCTGCCGAGGCCCCAGCGCTGTGGCAAATCATGACAATGGGGCCGGTTGCAGTCTCCAGCTTGTCAATTGCCCGGTACGCATGCACCAGGTCGTAAACGCCGACTTGCCAGCCATGTGCATCCTGCATGCGCGTGGCAAGTTTCAGAATGCCTTCCGACCAGGGCAGCGGGATTTCGATCCCTCGAAAACCTATGAGTGTTCCGCTCATGCCGGAAGGTCCAATCTTTTGAAGGTGGTTGTACCAAGCGTCATCTCTTTTAATCCCGCCAGCCGGTATAGACGTTCGCTTGGGTCGCACCGGCAGGTAGCGTAATGCCCGTGGCGTCACCGATATAAAGGCCAGTGATTGCTTGGCACAAACTGAAATCCCACACAGGCAACGAGGCACTGCCGCTAATACGACCGCCGTTCAGGTTTGTGCCAAATTGGCTCGTTCCCGATGCAGCAACTGCGCCAAACTGCGTGGCACCGGAGAACGGTGTCTCAAAAGTGATGTTTGAGGCAGTCAGATTTCGGGCGGTGAATATCTGGAGCTGATTGACCGAACCGCCAGCAACCGTTACGTCTGCAGACTTGGCAGAGTAATCCATTGATAAAAAGCGAACATCCGAAATCTCTACCTTGATGGTGTATGCAGAAATCCCAGATATAAAATTCGCAGGCGGCACCAACCCTTGTGAAGCGATTGTGCATGCTCGCGTGGCCGCGATATTCGAAAGCTTGATAAGCTTTCGGTCACCGCCATTATTTTGCATATTCAAAATGTCAATGTAGCACTCAAAACGCCAGTCACCGCTACCGAAAACATTGTTCGCCGAAACAATGGCAGGAGCCACAGGAGCTTGTGCGCTACCCGCTCTCACGACAATACGCACTGGCTGGATCGAGCCGTTATCCGTTTTGAGCTGTCTAACGGTGAAACCGTCAACAATTACATTGGGAACCGGAGCATTGAAAATTGCGGTGCTCGTGGGCATCGCAACACCAACTTCAATGTTAACTGCATAGACCGTGAAATCGTTGAAGGAAGCCCTTGCATTGTTGACGATAATTTCTCCCCAAAAATATCCGCCGTAATCCACCCTCGTCGAAACAACTGGGCACTCAACAGTCCTGCAGTTTTCTGCAACAATGAAGCCTGTACCCCAGCCATAAACGATACCGATGTCATGAAACGTGCAATCGGTTGCCGACACATTGTGCAATCCGTTATGCCCATCAATGCGGTTAACGGTTGAGCGTTGCAGATAAAACCCGGAAAGATGGTCACTGGCCATGCATCCCCACCCTGGACCAATCGCCGAAACATTATCCATTCGGACTTCAGCGCATTTTCGGAAATGATAAACATAGCTTCCGTCTGCGGATTGAAGCTGAGGTGGCGCTATCACATTTGTGAAACTGAGATTTGAGCACCCGTAGCAATCTATCAACCTGTTTACGCTTGCTACTTGACTTTCTCCGACTGAGGGAACAGCGCAAAAATTCCGTACATCAACCATATTTCTTTCAATGCGCAAAACCGTTGCATTGTTAAAGGAATTAATATCGTGATTGATGTTTTCGATTGTAATCAAGCCAGTTTCAGGCATCGCCCGATACTCTGCATAGACTGATGTTACAGACGACATATCCACCGGCAAAGGATGCACCGATCTGCCATCATAGCCAATTGCCGCTGAATATCTGAATGGAACAGTTGTCAGTGTATCTCGCGAAACAATGCTTACTTGATCACTGTTATCGCTGAAATAAACGTAACCCGGACCGTCAAAATAGTCCGCAGTGTAGTTGTAAGAACCAATAGCAAGATTGCTTCCTGTTACCGCCTGAGTTCCAGTTACCAGCGGCGTTGCGCTGTCACTTACAATAAACATTTTTGTAATAGTGCCGAAAGCAGGTGATACGACTATTCCATCTCGCGCCTTTATCACTGCATTGGCGAAATCTACGCTTGTGCTGATTTGAATTTCAGCATCTGCGTCGATGTAGACAATGTCCGTTCCTGCGTAGCTTACATTGCGTTTGGTGGCATTTGCATATTCATGCATGGCCCGTATGATTGCAGTATCGTCTGCCAGTCCCGTATTGTTCGTACCGAAATGGGCAGGTGTGACATCAAAGGCAGGAGACCACCGTTCACCGTTAGCAGTTTGAAGCGCTGTGCCTTGCGAGTCCTTGAAAAAAAGGCAAAGTTGACCGTTTTGGCTGTAGTAACCAATTGTGATGGTAACCGCGGGAGGGCTGGCAAGCAGAGCAGCGTCTCTGTTCAAGTAAATTGTTCCAAATCCAGCAGCCGCTTCCGCCGCAATTTTGGCTTCTTCTGCGGCAATTTTGGCGGCTACTGCGATCTCCGCACTACCGGCAATTTCGTTTAATTGAAACAGGGTCACCGCGTCCTGGTCATCGACCCCATTGCCAAGACCAACAATCCGCTTCCCCTGCGCGTCGAATGCCAGGCTGTCAGGCTGCAACTGCACTTGATCGTCCAGGTCCCGCCGCACTTCCTGCATGATCGTGGCAATACGGTCGAATTCTCGCTCAAGAGCAACGGAATTGATGGTGCCGCCCTGTGTAACCGATCCGGTCCGCTCGTGTAGCCGCTTCGAACTGATCGCAACCTTGTCGCCGGCCGCGCGCGCTGTATCCAGCGTGACACTCGCAGTGTCATAAACATCGTCAGCAGTTTTTGAAGAATTCCAGCCCGCATCAAGCTTCTGCCAGTTGCCACCGGCAGGCTGCAGCCACACTTCAAGATCAGCCAGGTCCCATATCTTGAAAGGAGTTGGTCCGAAAACAGTCTGGCTGGCTGAAGCCGTGTAAATCTCGGTTTCCCGCTTGTCGCGCGCGATCGGGTATGGATTGGTCATGGCGGCATCCGTTTGTCGAATGCTGCCATTGTCGCCGGTCTGGCATGGCGTTAATTGCCGAAACCGCGCAGGTTTTCAGTTGCCGGGCCGAAATCAATGCCCCTGCTTGGCTCTGCTTTGCCGGGTTCCCAGAAATAGGGCTGCTTTCGGGCCTTCGCCGCAAAGCTTTGATGTGCTTTCGGATCGGCCAGATATTGAAGATTGTCGAGAAACAGCCGGCGATAGGCAAGCCGGGTTGCCGGGTGGCTGGAAAGAACCGGCGTATTTCGGCCAAAATAGTTGGTTACCTGCCTGCCTGCATTGAAAGCTTCGTCCTTTTCGGTGGCAGGATCATCATCGAAATCGCCACGCACCAAACGAAAAGCATTTGCCACAGTCAGGTCAAGCGTATCTGCGATCAAAGCCACACCAGGGCCGGGGATGGTTTCGGTAAAACTGCCACCAAAACGGTTCTCGGTGCGTTCGACGAAGTCCGCAAACAACCCGCCGCCACCGCCCTTGATGAACGCCTTCGCCCAAAATGCCTGATCCATGGGCACCGGGTCTTTGCCGTCAAGAACCGCCTTGATCTGTTCGTAAATTGCCGCCCCCACCATTAGTGAGGTCGACATGGCGGCAAAATAGGTCGCCCCCTTGGCCACCTGCCCCGGCTTTGACCGGGCCAACATCGAGACGGCATAGGTCGCCTCCATCTGCCTTGCGGTAAAGCTCATTCCGAATCCCAGAAATTGCGAACCGAATTGCATGGCTTCACCGGCAATCGTTCCCCGTTCCGTCTGGCCGGTCAGAAAACTTTTCACGCGCGGGTCACCGGAAGGCACAGACCGTTCGTTCCACTGGTTGATCAGTTCGGCATAGGTTTCCGCCAGTTGCCGGTCACCGGTCTTGTCCAGCACACTCCCGGGGTCCAGAAAACCTGCATCGTCAACCGCCGTCCGCATCTTGTGCCAGCCGGCTGCATCAATTCCGAAACTGCCAAGGGCGTTCTGCATCCGCTGGTCGAGGGCTTTCCAGTCCGTACCCTGTTCTGCAAGCTTGCCGAGCTCCGCATGCCATGTTGCCGCTTCCAACCGCTTTCTGGCTGCCGTCATGGGCTTCAGCCCGTTGATGGTCAGCGCCCGGTCAACAAGGTATTTCGACCACTCATGACCGAACATCTGGTCAACAAACCGTGCTTCCTGGTGCATCGTGTGCAGGTAGTCGTCCCAGATGATTGCCCGCTTCGCCGCATCGCGCTTGCCGGTCCCGGTATTGATGTCCCGCGCCATCTGCAGCAACATGGAATTGGCCGTGCTCATGACAGGCAGCCCGGCAAGATAGCGCGCGCTGGCAGAAATGAACGGATCGGTTGCACCGGCAAGGATACCGGTTGCCCCCAGATAGGCAGAGCTGGCTATGTTCCGGGCATCGGCTGCCAACTTTGCGGGCCTTCCCCATACGGTCGGTTGCCCGCGCAGGCGTTGCCAGAGTGCATCAATGCGGTATTCTGCGCCCTGCCCGGCATCCAGTCCGACCATTGAATACACCTGGTCGGAAACACCGGATTGCGCCTTGCCGATTTCCTTTCGCACAACCTGCTTCATCCACTCGATCGTGCCTTCCGGATTCGGGCCGAATTGCTCCAGCGCTGCAATGTCGCTGGCCATCATGTTCACATGGTTGAAAATGTTCGAGATAACATCGCTTTCACCGAATTTCCGGTTATAGGCAAGCCATGCATCGGCATCGCGGAATTGCAGAAACCTTGCGTCCTGGTACTTGTTGGAAATCGAACCGCTGCCAAACTTTCTTGCCTGCGGGTTGTGGTGCGCCCAGCCGTCAGAGGTAATCGATTCCCAGCTGTAATCAAGCGCATCATCGAGACCGGCCGCCCCCACTGCATCACCCGTGCGGGGATCCGTCATCAGGTCCGGATTGACCAGCGGCCGTATGAAATCCTTCCACTTCTCGCGCGCTTTCAGCTTGTCCTTGTCGAGCTTCAGCATCTTGCGCCGGTTGTGCGTGTGGTTCAGGTCAAAGCCCTCGCGCTTCGGCATGTTGCCACCCGCCCGGTTGAACCGTTGCCGCATGCCTTCCCGGACGTTCTCAACCGCGGTTGCAAACGCAGCCACGGCCGGGTTGTTGACATTCTGGCCATCCAGTGCACGCACAAGGTTTTCAAGGTCAACCTTGTTGGTCTGTCTTGCCAGCACTTTCGACTTGCGGAAATGATGCATGACTTCCGCAAGGTCACGGTGTGCCATCGCCTGTATGGCCGATGTTCGCCCTTCAAGCGAGCGCACCCCCTTCAAGCCATAATTGGAAAGCAGGGAAAGGGCCGCATCAAGCGGATCGGCTGTGACACGCTTGCCAATCCCGGAACGGTTTTGTGCATTCGGATTGTTGGTCAGGACGGGCAGCAGGTCCCGCCGCACCTTTTCTGCAAGCAGCGCATTGGCCGCATCCCGCGCCGCCTTTGCCCGCAACTCCTTTGAAACTTCAGCCTTGGCCGCGGCGGTTGCTTCCGCCTCGCTCATGGTTTTTCGCTTCTTTTGGAAACGCTCGTTGAAATAGGCCAGCAATTCTTCAGCCTGGCGGCCGTTAAGCGCCCCCTGCTCCACTGCACTGGCAAGACATTCTTTCAGGTTCATATCCGGCAAGCCTCCAGCACGTCTGCCTTGGTCACACCCGCATTCGCTTCCTCAACAGCCGCCTTCGCCGTCAGCTGGCGGGGGTTCCCGTTGTCGTCAAAAAGCGTGATCAGGTTGGCAGCATCGGTTTCGTCCATGTCCTCAAGATCGGGAACCAGCCTTTGCGCATCCGCAAGGCTCGCCTGCAATTCCGGCTCAAGCTCACCATAATTGACTGGCACGTCACCCTCACCGGTCGCGGCAGGCTTTCCCCGGCCAGGCAATGGATCAGGGGCAAGCGCCTCCCCGGCCAGCGGATCGGCTGTTTGGGAGTAATTGTCGGCATGACGCGATTGCGCGTGATCGATCGCGGCAGCGACCGGGTCCACTTCATCGCCCAGATCATAGAGACGGATATAATCATCCGTGGTCAGGCTGCCCCGCTGCAGTTCGAGGTCGGCCATTTCCCGTTCAAGGATTTCGGGCGGCAGGTTGTTGTCCGGATCGTCCGCATAGCGCAAGGCGCTTTGTGAAAGGGACACCCTGGCCTTGTCTGCATTTTCGGGCAGCACAAAGGTTGAACCCGCATTCTGCAGATAGTCATTGTCAACAAGGTCCCGTTCAAAACCGGCCGCGATTGTTTCCGTTTCAAACGGGGTCAGCTCGCGGTCAAGAAAGGTGGAAAGCTCGCTTTCAAGCAAAGCCTGGTCTCGCGGCTCCAGCGTGTCATTGAAAGCACGCTCCAGAACGGACACACCTTCGTCAGTCAGCTTTTTGTTGTTGTTCGCCCTGGCAATGGCCCGGATGGCCTCCCCTGCAGTTTGCGCACCACCCCCAAGGGCACCGCCAAACAGCGCCGCAATACCGACATTGCGCAAGCCCTCTTCAAAACCGTATTCCAGCCCGGCCCGCCGCCTCAAATCCTGTGATTTGAGCTGCAAGGGAACCTCGATGGCCCCGCTTATCGCGGCATTGGCCGCCGTTGTCCGGGCCACCCTTGCAGCAATGGTACGGCCGGCACCGGCACCACCCCCCAGAAAGACCGTTGCAATCTGGAAGGGATCGCGCGCCATCCCGGCAAATGCGCCGGCAAGACCGGTCACACCTTTCTGGAAGGCATTCAGATCGCTTTCCGCATAAACGCGGTCGCGCTGCCTTTCCGCATCGGCCGTGATTTTCAAAGCCGATTCGGCGAGCGTCCGGCCACCATCGGTAATGGCATCCGCAAACTCGGGATATTGTTCTGCCAGCTCGCCAATCCGTTCCTCGAACTCACGCTTCTGCACGGCTTGAGCCCGTGCCGCATTGCCGGCCGGTTTTCCGAACACGTTCAGGACGGGGTCCTTGCGCGGGTCGATATTGGAAGCATCAAGCGGATTGGCCAGGTCAACACCTGTCATCCTGCGCACCGCCTCAATCCTGTTCTGGTATGCCTTGTAGCTTGCTTCCCGTTCAGCCGTCAGGTTGTCGACGTAAACCTGCACATTCGTCTCGGCTTCAAGAAGTGTCCGGAACTTGGGCAGGTTGCGCCGCAACGCCACCGCTGCAGCTGATAGGCCGGTCTGTTCGTTACCCTGCTCGTCGATTTCCCGGCCGGTAGGTTGCCGGACAGGCTCATAAAAGCTTTCCCGGAATTTCGGATCATCGAGAAACATTATTTCCATGCCCCCGGAACACGTGCGCCAAGCCGCTCGCGCATCGCCTCGATATCCAGTACATAGGGCTTGCCGTCTTCACCGCGTATCCATTGCGGATTGTCGCCGGAAGGATCACCTGCAGCAAAGGCGTAACCACCCTTGACGGCAACCGGTTTGGCGTCGTGAAAATCAGCAGCCGAATAAAATGTCCCGTCAGGCAAGGTTGGCAAGATCGCCTGTGCCGCCAGATCATCATCCGTAATTGAACCGATCACCTCTTCAAACAGGTCGGTTCGCATGGTTGGCGGCACAACAACCTTGTGGGAAACATCATCGGCAAACCAGAAATTGCGCTGGATGTGGTGAATCCCGCCATATTGTTTCCCGGCAACAACATTTGCCCCGGCTGCATCCTGCAATGCCTGCTCATAGACCGGCCTTGCCGCATCGCCATCCTTCGGATCAATGCCCATATCATGCAGCCTCGCACGGGCAATATTGGCAGCTGCCCGGCGGGCAAGGTCGCCATCGCCCTGTTGAACACTGAAAGCGTCACCGTATACCTCCCGCGCAACTGCGGTTTCCTGCTTTCTGGCCAGGCGCAATCGCGCCCGCCCGTCCGGAAGCTTCGAACTTCCACGGATCGCATCAATGGCGGATTGCCTTGTACCACCGGCCAGCAACACCTTGCCGGCTTCTGCAACCTTGGGCGCAGATTTTCCGAGCTCCGAAAGCGCCTTTTCCCGGTATTCACCGGAACCGGCAAGCAGACCCGCTGCAACATCGATGCCCAGGGCCGGATCGTTCTCGATTCTGGAATTGATGAATGAGACCTCCCCGGGCAGGAACATGCGCGGTTCAACTCCCCAATAATCTGCCGCTGTTTCAGCCGAAACGGTCCGTTTTTTCCAGAATTGCGCATAATCTTCCAGGCTTGTTTCTGCAGTGATTGACAAACTGGTTGGCTGCTCGATGACGCCACGCGCTGCGGCCGCTGCAATGGGACTTTCCACCACTTCCTTGCGGATTGCCTCAACCGTTTTTTCCGCCCATCTGGCAAGGTCCAGATCATCGGGATCACCAGTTTCCCGCGCACGCTCCAGCAATTGCCTTGCCGTTTCCGAATTCTCCCCAAGGGTGGAACTGGAAAACTTTTCAGCCAGACCGAGCTTGGAGCGGACACCGGCCAGAAGCCGGTCACTGTCCGGCGAACGCCTTGCCGTATCAAGAAGCTCCGAAATCTCGCTTCCCTTTGGTCTGAACCCGGAAGCAATGCGCCCGGCAATGTCATCCGTTTCCTTCACGGTTGCACTTGTTGCCTGCCTGCCCTTTGTTGCAATCTGGCGGGAACGGGCGGCAAGCTTGCTGTCAATCATTTCATAGGATGCGGCATCGACATGATCCAGCTTGCCTTCCGTGAAGTCCGACCGCAATGATGCCCGGTAATCTTCCACCTCCTGGACCGTGCCAAGCAGCTCTGCCTGGCGGGTATAAAAACCGGTAGCAACCTCCCTTCGCTTCATCTGGCGTTTGGTTTCGGCCTGCACCGGCGTCATGCGCCCGGCTGCAACTGCCCGGTCCAGCTCCTTCTCGTACTGGCCAAGCGTATCGGAGACAAGCGCCTCCCCCGCAGGGCTTTCCGGATCCACGGTAAGCAATGTTTGGCTGGTCACAGTATCCAGATTATTCAGCCGCGCCAGCATGGCTGCCTGCTCTTCCTGGTCGCGTTTTCGCTGATGCGCATCAGCCGCCGATTTCCGGTAAGCGGTGGACAACCGGACAAATCCCTGCTCAAAGTCTCCGGCTATTTCCGCATAGACATGCTTTCCCTCATACTCGGTTTTCAGTGCCGAAAAGGACTGGTTGAGTTGAACAGGGTCCGTCCTGTGTTGCTCATACAATTGCTGCATGTCGGTGCGCAGGTCACTTTCAAGTTTCTGCATATAGGCCCGTTCACCGGCCGCATCGTATGCCTGGCCGCGAATGCTGTTGCTGCGGGTCGGACGAAAGCCTTCACTTGCCCCTTCAATCCGCCCTTGCCGTGTGCCTTCATTGCGGGCTGCATTGTCCGCCATGCCGGATGCCTGTCCTGAAAGCGCATCAAACCGGGCCGCAAGGGACCGCTCGACTTCGCCCCGGTCACGTGCAACACCCAGAAGGCCGTCCGGCAGCAACCGTGGAAGCTGCAAACGCCTGTAGGAAACTGTCTGCTTTTTCTTGTTTGCCATGCCTAGCCCCGGTTGATGACGGACCCGCCAAATTGTAGTGCCTTGGTAAAGGCTTTCAGCCCGCTGCCACGTTTCACCTTCCGGGCCTGTGAACGATAGCCGGAAGCCCGTTCGTTCAACCGGGAAATGCGGCTTGTCCTTGTGGCATTGTCAGCGGAAAGCGATGTATCCAGCTCGCGATAGACTTCCTTGCGCGCCTGCGTTGGAGAACCGAAAGTCAGGTCCTGGCCACCGGCCGCGAAAGCAACCGCGGTTTCACCAGCAATCTGTTGCGCTTCAGCCCGCAGGGATGATCGCCGCTCGATACCGCGCAGGTTTTCCTGAACCACTTCTTCTTCCGCATCGAGCGCCTGCAGCTGCAGGGCTTCCGCTTGCTGGTTGTCAGCCTCCAAGCCGCTGATGATGCTCAACAGCGATGCCCCGCCCTGCAGTAACGTAAACAGGCCGGAACCCGCCGTTGCCACGCCCCCTGCTGCAGCGCCAGCCGCAGCCGAGCCGCCGCCCGCCATCACGGATGTAAACATAGTTGCCAGTTCAGCCATCAGAGTTTTGCCTCCACAACCAGGTCCCGGACTTCAAGAAAGCCCGGCTTTGTCTGGGTAATTACAAGGGTGGTATCAACCATCATGCCACCAAGGCCGGTTACCTCCCGAACGCCATTCCACATCGGCGCAACGCCGGCCACATCACCCGCCTTGACAAGTGGTATGTCGCGCGGCGTTTCACCATTGGCACCGATCGCGATACTGGATGTATCCTTCAGCTTGCCCCGGAACGTGTGAATCCGGCCCGGCCGGCGCACAATCTGGTCATTCGGCAACAAACGGACAAACGGCATCGGCTCGACATGGGGCGCTTTCCACCACCCGATGCGGCAATCGGTATAGGCAAACTCCAGATCGATTTGCCCGTTCGTGACCGTGTGTTCTCCAAGGCTCAACCCGTCCGCCACAACCCACACTTTCATGCCTTCATAACTGGCAGGCACAGTCAGCATACCCGCCAGGTCGGTCGGGCCGGCACTGGTTTCCCCGTGCAACAATACGGTTCTGTCCCACACTTCATGGCTGATAAAATCGCCATTCGCGTCTTGGCGCTTCACGGCCACATGGACGGTTTCTTGCCGGTCGACACAGACTGCCTTGGTATCGCCCGGCGTTTCCCAGACCGAAAACGCATTGATGTTCTGGCTTTTCATGACCATCAGTTGCAGCAATTCGCCATTGTCCCGCAGGTAGTACAGCCGGTGTGCGGAAATCTGGTCATCGGGCTTTTTCCGCGCAGACCGGATTATTCCCTTGAAGATATGATCCGCAAAGGTGGAGGCCGGGTCGGATTCGTAGGATGTACGGACATCGTCATATGATGCCACGTAAAGCACATTGCCATCCTCATTGACATAAAACAGCAAGCCTTCAACATCCTGGGGCCTGGCAACGGCAGAAGAACCGAATTCACTCGCATTGACAAAGTTCAGCGGCTTGTTGCGGTTGATTTCCCGGTCATTGGCAAAATACTCCCCCTGATCAGTAAAAATCAGCAGATAGCGGGAATAGACGATATGACGGATCGTTTCCTGGCTGTCGACGCGGATCGCCCGGAAAAAGGGCGCATCGTCCGCCTGTTGCTCGATATCAAGGTTGAAATACTCACCGTTTTCCGAAAAGAGCATGCCGGCAGGACGGGACTTTAACGCACCGTAGATAAGCCTGTCCTGTGCCAGTTCAACAGTTCCCGGCCAGCCCCGGTCATCGGATATGGCGGGTTCACCGATCGTTTCCCCCACCGTTGTGTGCGCAGCCAGCGCGCTTGCCTCGGAAGTGTTGACGATCTGGCTGGCAAACTCGTATTCGGTTCCGGAATTGCCACCCCCGAACGTGATGACAAACTGTCTTGTTCCGGCAGCGGCCTGGTTGGTAATGCTGATACCCGTCTTGATGCTCGGCAAGCCCTCTATGGCCGCCTTGATTGCATCGGCAAAATCATCCCATTCGGTCGATGTTGCACTGCCCGGCGCAACACCAAGGGCGACCCCGCCGGTTTCTTCGCCATTGATGATCACATTCAGGATAAGATCATCGACCGATGCGAAGCGCACGAAAATTGTCCAGACATCGTCAACCCGGGTATATTCGCTACCATCCGCATTGCGACCGTAATTGGTCAGGCCGATTTCTTCATAAGGCCAAAGATCGAACCGCCATTCGTGATCAACTCCGCCAATCCGGAAAGCGCGCCGGGATTCAACATCTTCATGAAACATGCCGAACGTGTTTCCCTCGCTGTAGAACTTCACCAATGGAAGCTGCCCGGCTGTGAAGGGGTGGCGAAAACCGCCTTTGTGCAGATTGTCCCGCCAGACATCGCACCAACCGGGCGTCAGCGAAAGGCAAAAGGTTTCAGCCTGCGAAAAGCTGTAATCCTCGTAAACAATGGCTTCCGGAATTGAACTCGTTTCCGCATGAACGGCAATTGCCGTGGTAGTGCTGAACGGCCCGTCTGCACTGGCAACCAGTCGCGCACCGGTCGCAAGAATGCTTTGACCGGGAGAAAGCATTGCCACCCGGTTGTTGTCGCCGATTGCCAGTGAGAATTCACTACCGAAATCCGTCCAGTTTCCGCCTGTTTCAACCTGCACCTTGAAGGTTCCGGTTACATCGGCGTCCACATCGAGCGTATCGATTGAAACGGCATTGATAGCGGTTTCGGCAAATACGGCCGTTTCAAGAACCACCGGAAAGACTGAATGGGGCCCGGTTCCTCCGGAATCGGCTGCTGAAACCTGCGCCATCTGGTTTCTGCCACGGCCAATCTGCCGGCTGCCCGGCAGTTTCCGGAAGCCGGATTGCGGAATCGGTTCAGCCCCCCGCATCCGCCGGCAGGCTGAATAATATTCCCTGATGTCCAGGCGCGGGTCCAGCAATTCACCAAATTCGCCGGCATTCATGGACGGCCTGAAAATCGCGGTCTTGGCAACCATCAATACCCCCCGTACCAGGGCCGGGACCGCCGGCCGCCATAACCGCCCGCCCGGGCATCCAGTAACGGATCACCGGAGCGCAACGGGGAATCAGGTGGATTTTCCGCCAGGTCCTGGGCAAGAAGCCTTCCGAACATGCCTCCCGGCATGGCGCGTTCCCGAGGTGTGCCAAGCGCTTCGGTCAGAAACTTGTCTTCAAGTTCAGTGTCATGGGTTTCCGGCACGGAAAAACGTCCGGCCAGCAATACGGTAAAGGCTTCGCGCCAGGCAGCCGGCCACAATTCAGGCTCCTTTGCAAACCGCGCGGCAATCCACACATCCTTGCAATGGCTGAACAAGCGTTCGCCCTCTATCTCGAAATCGCGGATATTGGCATTTGGATGCTCACTGGAAAGGATTTTCCGGATAGAGCCCATCTTGTTGCCCGGTATGGCATGGGCATGGGAATACCCGTTCGGCCAGGGCTTGTGTTCCTCGATGCCGTTGGCCTGCTTGTCTATCAGGGTGCAGCGAACCGTTGCCTTCAGAAAATTCCATGTCGTGAAATTGAAGGCTTGCGCAAGCGTCCCCTCGTATATCGTGTTGAGGCGGTGCATGCGCGGATCGTCGCTTTCCAGGTCGGCATTGAGGGTTATTGCAAAGCGCCCGAGCGCATCAGCAATGATTTTGGCCTTGTCAATCTGGTCAACCATGTCCGCGCATGCCCTTGTTATGAACCGGAAGCGCCGGTTTCTGCAGATGCGGTCACATCCCCACTGGCCGGAACGGTATCGATCCTGACGAGCAGAACATCCGCAGTGCCACCAATAACGGCGGAAACGATAACCACGTCTCCCGGCGTGAGCTGGTCACGGGCATCATTGAAAAACCCGTCTGCAATCACTGTCGCGACTGCATCGCTTGTTGCCAGGAAAAACAGGCTTACCTGTGTGTTGGTACCGGCAAGCGGTGAAGTACCGATCCGCACCAATGAACGTTTGTTGAGTGCCATGATGATTTTACCTTCATGTTGTTGGAATACCCGGGCCGCTCATCGCCCCGGGTCTTGCTGCATTGATCGCCTATGCAGGCAGTGTCAGATCAGCTTCAGCAATGGTTTTGAGCTGCAGGCGCCGCACACCTTCCGGCAGGATGCCGACTGCGGCACCACCCATGCCGACCTTGCCAAGCCAGGGCGAACCTTCCTTTTCATGTATCCTGTTGAAGTCAGGAGCCATTTCATCCCAATTGGTTTCAACACCAATCGCATCACTCGCCCACATGTAGGTGAAATAATCCGTGGCACCGTCCTTGATAGACACACCGGACGCGTTAACGAAATATTCGTCAGGAAGGGTAAAATAAATGATGCCGCGATGGTTCTTGACCTGCATGTCACTCATCTGGTTCATCGGCAGGTCCTCCGGGCCAACCCATTGCGAATTGGAAAACTGCTTGTAAAGCATGAGTTGTTCCATCGCCATTTCCGGTACCGGACAGAAGATATTGTATTGTCCGTTATCGCCCTGCCCGCGAATGCCGGCCTTGTTGGCAATGAAAAATTGCGGAGTGGTTGCCTGCGTGGCACCCCCTACCTTCTTTACAGCTGTCACACTTGAAGCAAAAAGCGCCGTTGCATCCCATTGGATCATGTCTTCCTTGCGGTTGATGGCAAAGGCCAGTTCCTCGGCACGGGTCTGCGTTTCGGAAGGCCCGAGTTTGGAGAGGTCTGGTGTGTAAATCCAGCTCGAAGCCTCATAGTCCCGCATGTCCACTGAAACCTTGTCACGGTTGGGGTTCATCGGCTTGACGTCCTGGATGGCTCCAGTCAGTTCGTATGCCTCACCGCGACCCGCAATCGGAAAGATAACCTTGGCTTCATTCACATCACCCCGCCGGGTTGTCCCGGCAAGGCGTTTTCCGCGCGCCTGCCTGATATGCGTAACCTTGGTTTTCATCTTTTCTGAAAACCAGTTTGGAGAGTTAGTCATGGCTCAATTCCTCTGTTGTTTGAGCGTTGCGTTCAAACTGTCTTGAGGCCGATAGAGCCGTCCGTTCCGTCCGATCTATTCAATGGGAAGTTCAGGACAGGTCGCACTCCAGTCAGTACATCCGGATCATAGGCACGGCTTGAAGAGCGTTAATTGCCTAGTCAGGCAGGTCCTTCCACATGGCATCCGTGGCAGCCCGGAATTTCGGATCGTATTTCGGACTTGATGGATCGTTTCGGGGGTCCTGCTCACGGCTGGAAAGTTCCTGACGAACATCGCCGCCGCCACCAGAACCACCAAACAACGGTTGCGGGCGCGTGTCTGCCATTTTGCGAACAAGTTCGATCACCTGATGACCCATCGCACGGTCGCCCAGCGTGTCCTGCATGTATTCAGCCATTTCCGCAGAAATGCCTTTCATTGGCCCTACCTTAGCCAGCCAGTCAAAATTGTCCTGCATGCGGGAATTGATGGCTTGCGACTGTTCGTCCGGCGACAGGTATTGCGATTCTGCAGGTAGCAACGCCTGACGCTCTGCCTTCACGTCAACCACATCACCCAGGATACCGGCTTCAACCCATTCCGAGACAACATCTGTCACAAACCCGGCAAATGCATCCTTTGACAAGCCGTGCTTGAGGGCAGCGGCCTGCGTTGTGGCAAAAACCGGATCGGTTTCAAGATTCGAAAGGTAAGGCTTGATATTGTCCGGCATTTCACCAAGCACATATTCAGCCGCTTCCTTGACAGTCTCTTTTTTTCCTTCCTTCGTCCGGTAACCGTTGATGGTCTTGGCCATCTTGTCGATGGTTTCCTCATTCGTGCTGCCGAACATGGTTTCCGGAATACCGTCTACACGATAAGGTTGCACACCCCCGTCACCTGCTTTCCCCCCGTCATTAGCTTTGCCCCCGGCATCAGCCTTGCCACCTGTATCTTGGGCTGTCCCTTGCGACTGTCCCTCGCCGCCTTTGTTTTCACCACCGTCACCGCCACCACTGCCCGCACCTTCTGCATTGCGGACAGGTAGATACTTGTTCAAAAGGCCGTTCATGCTGTTTTCCTCTTCATCATTTGCCTGTTTGTTTTTCAGAAAGCGCCAGTCGCTGCCCCTCATTGACGGCACCGGCAATCATCATGAAAATTGAATTGCGTTCCTTGACGCGCGCCATTGCGAGCGCCTCCGCCTCGATGGATGCAAGCGCACCTGTCTCAAGCCGGCGGACCGTGATGTCACACAGAAATTCAAGGACCGCGCGACCCTGCTCGGATTGCGACAGGCCGTAAAGGTATTTGGCAACGGTCGGGCTGACAGACGATGCCTTTCCCGGATCCGCAAGGCTCATGATATTTGACGCCTGATCAAGGTCGGGACCTGCAGCATTTGACCGGGAAAGCAGGTCATCGACCGACAAGGTGGTTTTGGGAGGCAGCAGCGGTTTTGTATCCATCATGCAATGGCCCCCTGTGCTTGTTGGTCTTGCGGTATTTTCGCCGCTTCAAGTGCATATTCCGCGGCAGTGGCAACAGCAATCTGCTGTTGTTTTTGCTGGCGGATGGACTGGCGTTCCTCATTACTCGGTGCCAGACGGTGATCGATATCAAGAACCTTGCGCGCATCGGCCAGAACTTCATCAGCCTTGATGTGCTCGTCTGAATTTTGCGGACCGGCAATTGCGGTTACCATGTCAAAATAGGTCACCGAGGCTTCCAGCTTTCTGGCGTCCAGCGCTTGCTGCATTGGTGAACGGACCTTTGTCGTCACCAGCAATTCGTTCAGCTGCACAGGTGACTGGATATAACCCTGCTCGTAGAGGATTTCTGTTGCCCGTGGTGCAAGCACCGGCATGCTTTCCCGGCTCAAACGGCCAAAGGCACCGATGTTTGCATCGGCCCGGTCCTGAAGACTTGCGACGATCTGCGAAGCGCTGGGCGGCGTAAGTCCTTTTTGTTCCAGCCGGTTGTCAAGCAACAGCCCCTTGATATCATCACGCATGCCGTCAATCACGACACGCGCAATGTTGAAATTCGCTGTAGCGGGATCAAGGCGCTGCACATCCGGGCCAAACTGCCCACCGGTTGACATCATGGGCCAGAATTCACCAGGCCCCATGTGGGCCGTGTCCGGATTGAATGTGCCGCCAGTACGGTAACCCCATATGCCAAGCAGTTGTACGGCAGCCGAACGCAATGCCAGCTCCTGCGCCTTGTTCAGCGTCATGATGGTCGGCATGCCAAGCAGGATAGGCCCCCGGCCATAAGGTTCCCCCGGGCCACGGAAATAACGCATCACGGCAATCGGTTGCGTCCGGGTACGGGCCTCAATGATGAATTCCGTGCAATATTTTTCTGTATAGGCAACCCATATCCAGCCGTGTGCGGTTTTCCAGAAGTCCTGGTATATTTCGAGCTCGTCATTGGGCTTGGACTTCAATTGCTCCATGAACGCATCGGAGAAGCGCCCGGTATCGCGAAAACCGTAATGGATTTCTTCAATGGTCAGCCTTTGCTTCCAGCTGATATAGGTCAGCCTGCCCCACAGGTCGCCCTTGCAGGCAAGGTTTTCAAAGGGAACATTGGCAAAGAACAAGGGTTGGTGCTTGTCACCATGCACCGGCATAATGGCACCGGTTCCGATGCCAAGGTCCATGCATGCCTCATTGGCGGAAGTATCAAAATCACCGGACTGAAAAAACGGATCAACGCGGTTGGCAATGCCCTGGTATTCTTTTTCGAGCACGATCAGCTCGCGCGCCTTGAGCTCGTTTTGCAACAGGGGGCCGGCCTCATATGTAAACTTTGAGCTGGCCGCGGGAAACAGGTCTTTCTGGAGATTGCCGGCAAAGTACATCGCCCCCATTGGAGCGGTCATGTCAGTCAGCTTGTCGATATCGAAAGTTGATGTCTTGCCAACATTCTGCCTGTGCGGCAGTGCGTAATCATAGGCATTCTGGATATACCGGTTCCAGTGGTTCCTTGTCTCCCAGACTGCCTTTGCCTTCACAAGCTGCCGGGCAACTGGCGTACCTTCATCGCTCGCCATGCCGGGTTATCCGAGAGTGCTTGCGGATTCGATGAAAAGGCGACGCCCTTTCTTGACCTTCCTGCTGCCGGTTTTCCGGGCTTCATCTGCCTGCAGGTCGGATGCGACACGGTCATTTGAAATTTGTCGCTCTGCCCTCGCCTTGGCTGCGGAATCTGCAGCACTGTTGTCTCGCCCGCCCGAAAAAAGCCCCGTCAACTGCTGTGCAACCTTACCCATGATAGTTCATCCTCAACCGTTTTCCGGTATTTTCACCGGCCTGAAAGCCCAATATTTTTGCCATTCGTTCGCCGGGTGAACCCGGATGCACGATGCAAAAAATGCTGCTGCCCGTATCCTTGACCAGTTTTCGCAACGTTAATTGCCCGATGCGGACCAGTTTGAGCATTTGACCGGAAGCTTCAGGGGCGAAGAGCGAGCACATTTCAAAGGTTTCATTGTCCACCGGGTAAAACACCAGCGCACAAACCGGCGCAGATGCCGGGCCGGCCTCAATGCTGATCGAGCGCCGCCACTGCGCCGCAACCAGCTTGACTGACATCGAATTGCTGTAGCCATCCTTTGCCGCAAGTATCTGCAGGTTCATCAACAGCGCTGGCGACCGCAGTTCCATTCAAACATCCCATATCGATTTTCTGGGTTTGGCAGCCGCTTTCGCGCGGGTCAGCGAGACAATGTTACGACCGCGCACAATGCCCGCAGCTGATTGCGCAACCGCATTACCGTGATATCCGTAAAACAGGTACTGCCAGGCATCATGGATGTGAGAATATTCGTTTTTCTCGACAACCACGTCATTGGTCCCGCTTTCAGATGATTTTTTGGTGAGGTGATATTGGGAGACGAAACCCCGCAATGTCATTTTCAGCCGCGGATCACAGATCAGGCCCGGCGTGTTCACGTCAACATCACGCAACTGCATTTCAACCGACTGGATTCGGGAAGCCGGATCATTGCTCAAGGTCGGCATGATCATGATACCAAGCGCATTGCCGACTGTTTGCATGAACGACATTTCACCGTTCTGGACATCAGCACCATAAAAGTTCGCCGGATCGCCCCATGCATTGGCAACCGGATATCCGGGAAAGTCCTGCAGCAAGACCCGGTTGATCATTTCGGCAAAACGGATTGCACCTGTTATCGGCACCGTTGTGATTTCCCGCAACAATCGCGCCTGGCCGGTCGGCAATATCTGGCCAATGCCACATGCAGGCGAACCACCGCCGTCAATCCCCAGCAACAATGGCACTCCGGGTACCGGTTCCAGCGGGGAATCTGCCTTGTGTTTCTGGATGCTGAAGCTGCCGGCATAGACCGGCGTTCCCTTGTCAGCGCGCGCGGCATACTGGCCATGCACATTTCGCAGACTGTCAGGATGCTTGGGACCACCAAACGCCTCTTCATCTTCAGCATAGGCGGCGCGGGTCTTGCCGATCCTGTTTTCAGCCTCCGCTGACAGTCCGGAAGGTTGCTGGAAAAAATTGTATCCCGGCCATTGCCCGGGGTTTTCGATATGCCTTTCATACGTCCAGTTGGCTTCATCCGGCGGGTTGTAATCACCCATCACAATGCGCGGAACCTTGATCGCCTCAACACCGGTATCGGGATCCGTTTCCGTACCCAGACGTTCCGCCTCCCAGGGCTGGATTTCGGCCCTTGGTGGATAACGCGCTGTCCGGCCATACATTCTGCCGGGCGCTGCAGGATCGATCAGGTCACATTCGTTCAGCCATCCGGCCGTGATCTCGTAACCCTTGAAAAAACTGTCCAGATTGTTGGTGCCGATCGCACCGAATTCCATGTCCAGGATAATCGGTATCTTCGCATCAACCCACGTGCCACGCGGCCCCGGAACCTTCCGGATCGTGTCCCATTCCAGACCATGCAAAACGGGCCTGTCGATACCGCCTGTGTAGTTCTTGTTCACGGGTTGCCGCGTGAAAGGCCCGTGTTTCGGGAAAAATTCATGCCAGGATGAAAGCGCCGTCTTGGCCAGTTCCCGATAGGTGTCACGGATCGCCGCGACCCGGGCATGGACGACACCGTGCGGATATTTCGGGCTGCTGTCCCTGCAAACCGCAAAATCCACCGCGGCATGCCGGACTATCTTGAACACGGTGCCGACCGTCTTGCCACTGCCCCACGGGCCCATGATGAAATCGAAAGGCCCCTTGGATTCGATATAGGCAGCACACACCGGGCCCGGCGGCGTAAAATCGTAAATCCGGAATTTGCCTTCGCGGCGGACATGATCCTGGTCAGACAAGCGCAATTCCCCTGAAACCCGGTCCCGGCCGGGGTGATAAAACCCGGTCCCGCGACCCATGCCTTCAAGATAAATTTCAGCCGGGCGGGTTAACTGGTCAAAACAGGTCGTGTGTGTGAGAGCCCCCGGAGAGGGCGGGGGGCGGGGTGTGCGATTTTTGAAAGTGGCAATGGCTGGCTTGCGGCTGGATGAATGCCCCGGGGTGGGGTCCGCCGCATGCCACGAAAACGCGCAAGGATACTCAAAACCGTGCTGCAAAATCATGGCCTGATGATTTTCAATCAGCCGACAAAATGGAATTTACTTATAAAATTCAGTTATTTATCTGTTTTGTGCAACGGCTCTTTATCCTGTTGCACTGTTTCGCCTTCGATAAAGTCTTGATTTTGCTCAATAAAGCCATCGGGTGGCAAACCTGCACTCATGGAACCTGAATGGTTGTTCTGTTGCACGTTCAACGTGCCGATATTCATGACTGGCCTGACCTGCTCGGGCGGCGCTTCATCCCCTGACTTCTTCGCATGCCAATATGGCAGTTGGTCACGCGCAACGGCCATTTGCAGTTTCAGCACTTCCAGCGGATCGTCTGGCAATTGTTCAAACAGCACATCGATATGTCGTTTGGGTACGCCATGCTTCTTCAACGCCTTTTGGTCCATCTTCCGCATCGCTTTGATCTGGGCGATGGTGAAGCCTTCCCGCTCAAGATACTCGGTGGTCAGCTGCCGCCGCCAGGCGCCGACTTTGCGCGTCAGTTCCAGGGTGTCCATGTTGTAGATGGCCGCTCCTGCCTGCAATGGCGTGTTATAGCCGCGTTGCATGAGGAATTGCAGCAGGTCGGTATCTTTCTTGTTCTTTGATCCGGGTGGCCTCCCCCGTTCCCGCTTGGCAACAGTCTTGTTTTCCGCCGGTTCCAGTGGCAACGGCAACGCGCCATCGGGATCAGGCATGAACAAATCAGGCTCGATGGCGTCAGGATCGGTGGCCGGTTCTGTCCCGGGCGCGGTTCCGGCTCGATCGGTGGCAGCTGCTGTCCGTTCGGGATCGGCTGGCGTTTCAATTTCGCCTGCGTGTGTGCCAGTCCAGGCTGGTAATTTGTCGTTGTCACTCATGCCATTGATTATATTCGAATATTTAATTTGGTCAGCAGACAGGCGAAATTTTCCGGTTACTGCAAACGATCAACCTGCTACCAAAAGTAACCGCGAAGTAACCGGAAAAACGCAATAAATACATACACATAAGATTAATGTTACTTGGTTACTTGGTTACTATTGTTACGCGCACTCGCGCGCGCGCGTACGCATGTGCATGTATCCTGTACCGGCCCAAATTCAGTAACCAAGTAACCATTTCCTGTAAATCGTTGATTTTATGTTGTTATTTCGGTTACTTGCCGGTTACTTCAAGGTTACTCAAGTAACTGGAGCCCAGGAGGCTTTCCCTGCACCCGAAATTTCATTCAGACTATCCCGGGTTCATGTCTGTTAAGTGCTTGCGCGAGTTTTCTTCGATTTCACAACATAACAGGTGTTGCGCAAGCGCCATTTGTTTCAAAACTGGCATGGGCAAGGGTTAATTGCTCAAGCAAACCGGGCATGGGAAAGCAAAAAAAAGGCCATGAAATTCATGGCCCTTGTTTTCAATTGTGTGACTAGATTATGCGACTAGTTTTTCATCTTCAACAGCAGAACATTCCATGATGTAGTCTGCTGCGCGTTGCGCTGCAGCGGCTGCCTTGAAAATAAATTTCTTGTCATCCTTAAGGTGCTTGATCCAATGTTTCAAATAGGCTGCTGACTGCTCAAAGTCGGGCAGTGCACCAATCTCCGCACTGACAAAGCATGAACCGATTTCTGCAATCAATTCCTCAAATGCATAATCTTTGGTTCCTTTGAATACTTTACCAAAGCGATCGAGGCGGTGGGTGGCACCCGTCCAGTGCGTTAGTTCATGCGCAAGCGTTCCGTAGTAAGCTTGCGGACAGGCGAACGTTTCAATGGCCGGCATTGTGATAACATCGGTTGCCGGTGTGTAGAAGGCGGCAAGGCCGGTTTGTCTCTTACAACCGGTCGAGTTGAAAAACCGTTCAAAATCAGCAATCGGTCGCGCGCCCTGATCGATCGGCCGTGCATAGAATTTTTCTGGTAGATCAGCGATCTGATCAGCATTGAAAACACGGTATTGCTTGAGGAACGGTATGCGTTCAATTTCTTCCGTCTCTTCGTTCTCTTTTTCCAGTGTGTTGTAATAAACAATCCCTGTTGATTTTTCGCCTTTCCGGACCTGTCCGCCAAATTCCTGTGCCTGTTTGTATGTGAACCAGTAGTCGGATGAATAACCCGCTTTATCGGAAGCCAACCAAAGCAACAAAACGTTGATGCCTCTGTAAGCTTGACCAGTAGAACGAAGGGGATAACCGGTAGCGCCAGACTTCCAGGGCTTGTGCCAAGGCGCTGTGCTTGTTTCCAGCGCTTCAATGATTCGATCTGTTACTTCGGTTTGAATGTCTTTTTTCATTGTCTTTTCCGTTATGTTGTGGGCTCCAGTGCCCTGTTGACAACATGATAATAGGGCCATTGGCCCTATTCTGTCAAGCCTATCACAGAAAAAAAGACAAAAAAAAACCGCTAAGAGCGGTCTTTGAGTTTAAGTTCACCAGATTGAAGCCATCGTAAAACTTGGCATGCAATTGGGTTAGGGTTTCTGGCAGTAGATGATCCCGGGCTTGCCTCAAAACGCCTTATAGTTCTGTCGTCAATATCCAGTATTTTGGCTAGTTGACGCATCGTCAAACCGAGGCTTTGTCGTGCTTCGCGGAATTCGCTGGGTGTCATGGCTGGCATAGCTTCCCTTTCCTGCATGCTGCGAAGTTTTGTTTACTACGCAACCTAATCAATCATCTGAACCTGCCTGCCATTTCTGGAAGGCAGCAAGATCAATCAACACGCAATGCTTGGTTGTCAAACCTATTTTGACCTTGAAGCTGTTATTGGTCAGTCCTGGACGATCGCTTACGTTCCTGATGATGAAATCTGATGGGCCTTGCTTCAAAGCTGAACCCCACACTTCTCCGGCAAATTCCGTGTTTGCGAAAAGCCGGTTCAATTGCTGGTGCGTGTTTGGCACACAAAGCGTGTATCCGTTCGAATCCGCTAGCTTCCCGCGGTCAAGCAGGCCAAGGCCAGCCAACGAAAGCGATTTACGAACAACATCAATTGCAATGCCCGGATTTTGTTCTGTCGCCTGCAATTCACTGATCAAGCCGCCAACAGTCGGCCGCTCTCCGTTCCTGTAAAGCTCGATCGGAGAATCCAGCAGGTATTCAAGGCAACGTTGCCAGTTGGGCAACTGCTCTTCCCGCTCTGTCTTGGTTGCAGCTGCAATCAACTCACCAACGGCAATAGGATCGGTTGTTGGCAAACCGGCATCTTCCATTGCTTCCGGCCCCAGAACGAGCTCTGCAGCGGCCAGCAACGTACCGTATGTATCGACTTGACGTTGATTGAAATCGGCTTTGTGAAGCATCTGTTTCCAATCGGGCAACAGGGTTTCCCGGAAATATTTGTAACCGTCCATCACTTGCCGCAACAACATGCGGCCCTGGTCGGATGAATATACAAATTCGCGGCCAGCCTCACTGGAACTTGCCAGCTTGCCCAGGTTCAAGATTACCATTCGCGACTTGTCGGCCGTGTTCAGTTGCGGAACGTTGATGGCTGAAAAGAAGAATGAACAACGCACTTCAAAGCTTGTACCCGTATGATCCGCACCGCCACGGAACATGCTCGAACCGCTGGCCGCGATCCTGGCCAGATCAATAACCGGCTGGCGCTTTGCCATGTTGGCTGAAGCCTCGAATTCATCAACAATAACGCCCGTCGAATCCTGCTTGATATTCTGATAGATGCCGGCTGCGGTTGTGTCGGCCGTGGCCATCACTGCCGATCCCATGACAGCCTCGATAATGCCGTGCAATGTGGACTTCCCAACGCCAGCGCCGCCAGTTGTGAAGATGATCGGCCGCCATTTCAGCGCACCACCCATTAGAGCGGTTACAAGCCATCCGACGAGCAGAACCGGGTCCAGGTAGTCGCGTTCCCATGACCATGTCTTGAAATCCGCCAGCAGCTGCACGGCCGGGCTTTCCTCACGGGCAACGGGCGACATCCAGGGTTTTGTTATTGAAGGTTGTACGGTGTAAAGGCTGCCCTGGTGTTCACCGGGACGGGAATGCAGAAGCTTGCCATCACGGACCACATAAAGCTGTTCGCCACCATGCCAGACAAAATTTCCTTCCGCATCAAGCCAGCCGCCGCGGCCGCGATGTTGTTTGGATGGATCAAACAGCCCCTTGCGGCCAGCTTCCGCAACCAGACATCGATGCATCTTCTGATATTCAAGACCATTGATTTTTGGTGGCAGTTCTTCGCCTGTTTCAGGGTCTTTTTGCGGTTTTCCGAACCGGGGAAAAGCCCATTCCGGGTAATTCTGATACTTCCCGAAAAGCCGCGTGATCGTGACCGCATCCCCCCTTTCAACCTCGATAAGCTGGCCGTTTGCGTCTGTCACGTACATCACATTGCCATTCAGGCCATGAACGGATATCGGGCAGTCCGGTGGCAGGCTTTGATAGGGAAAGCCGGTCCATTGCCCGGGCATCACGCCATCACGCGCCAGGTGACTGGGCGGGTCCGTTATTCGTGCCTGCGCTGCCAGCTCTTCGCGCGCATCGGAAAACATCGAACGAATGGTTTTTATATGTTTTTTTGTCATGTGGCGCGCGCATCAGTCCTCTTGCCGGCATGTTCCGGACTTCATTTAAACAATGCACCGGGCAGAATGCTGCCCGGCACAGGCGTTGGGGTGGCTATGCAGCTTCCTTTTCTGCATTCATGGTGTCGAGCCGGCGCAAGCAGGTAACGAACGTTTCATAAGCCATCTGGACCCACACCGGCTGGCTCGAGAAGGGTTGCCGCGGTTCCTTGTGAATGCCTTTCAGGCTGGCATGAATGAAAAGCGTCTTTGCTCCCTCTTGCGGGTTTTCCCGAAGGAACCTTGCCAGTTCATCAAGATGGGATTTCAACTGATCCCTGTCACACTTGACCCCGCATTCTGGCCAGAAATCAGAACCAACTTCTTTATCAGCAAATCTGGAAAAAACTTCTGCACAAACCGATGAACAGATATGAGCGCCTATTGCAGGCTCTAGTTCAGCAAACGGGGAATCGCCGGATTTTGGGTTGGCTTCCGTTTCGTCTTCTTTATGTACCGCTGCCACCGGCGTTTCACTTCCTTTTCCCTCTGTTCCACTTCCTTTATCCTCTTGTTTATCTTCGCTTCCAGCTCGTCCGCCTGACGCTGTTTGTGCATCAGATAAATCTCTTTCTTGATCCACTTTTCCACCATGTTCGGCTGTATCTTGCGACCCTTCCGCCCCCACCTTCTGGTTCGCAGTTGCGGATTTTTCAGCGTCACTACTTCCAGACGGTTTTGAAGTACTGGCAGTTGACGTCCTCGCCGCTTTCGTTTCGGTTTGGGAGGCTGCTTCAGTTTTTTGTTTTGCATCGGCTTTGGCTTCCTCGGTTTGCTTTTTGTTGGTCATGCTTGCTGCCTTTCTTCATTGGCGAGATCATTGAAATCATCACCGACCGGCGAATTGATCACGGTCACCGGTTTTCCGTGTTTCTGAAGACTGTCCAGCGCTTCGTCGAACTGGTCCTGTGCCTGCTTGTTTCCGTCATTGTTGTCCCGGCAAACGATCACTTCCCCCACACAGGCCATGTCGATCGGCAACTGGCCGAACCCGGCAAGACTGCCGGCAGCCCACACACGGGCCTCGGGTTCCGCTTCGGCCACCGTCAAACCGGTTTCTATACCTTCCGCCACCGCAATCAGGCCGGGTTCCTGATTGATGAACGGGTTTTTCCCGGAAGGTCCAAGAGACAGGGAAATGAAGCCGCCAAGATGAAAACCACGCATCAGTTTGGCGGGTTTTTCAGGGGCTTTGCGCGGCTCCAGCGGATCAAGAAAGGTGCAGTGACAACCGATGATCTGCCCGAAAGGATTGCGGATCGCTGCATGCGCGCAAGGGTATGACGGCCCGTCCTGGACTTTCCGCGCATAGCCGTTCTCATGCGTCCATTGCCCCTTCGTCCAGTATTCGGTCGATGGGCTGAAACGGAACGTCATAGTGTCGAGATTGGCAATCTGGTCGATTGCGATGTTGCGGCCGTAGAGATAGTTCACGAAGTGCTGTTGCACCGGCATCAGCCTTGATCCTGGCTGTTGGGACCATTCATGCCAGCTCTCCTGTCCGCTCCGGAACAGTTTTAAGCCGCGGTTGAGCTGGCGCTTGCGTTCCTTCTCGTCCTGTGCGGCCGCCTTTTTCTTTGACTGCTCTGCTTTCTGCCTTGCCTTCTCACGGTCTTGGTCACTCATTGAGGCATAGCCAAGCCAGTCGAGCGCGATACGATATCCCGCGGCATGGTCCCGCGTTCCGTGGCCGTGCAAATAAGCCATCAGGCCAATGATGTCGCCACCATCACCACTGCGCCAGTCTTTCCAGCCGCCGGCATCGGCACCGGCCAGGTAAACCTTGAAAGCGGGATCCTTTTTCTCGTCACCGGTAACAGGATTGGTAGATACCCATTGCCTGCCCATGCGCCGGCCGCGCGGCAGGAATTCGCGGCAAATGTCCTCTACCCGATCCTGCAGCATGACCTTGACAGCCTTGATGTCCGGATTGCGGCCCATTATGCCACCGCCTGCAACCGCTGTTGCGCAACGGCGAACCACTCATGCATGATTTCGCACCCGGCAAAGCGTTTTTTTGCTTCCAGCGCGGCAACCCCGGTTGTTCCGGTTCCCATGAACGGATCAAGCACGGTTTCACCGGCAATATTGGTCATGATCTTGCGCATCACGGCCATTGGCTTCACGGTCGGGTGAAACTGTTTTGCACCGGTTGCCGGATCCACAAACGGCACCTTGGCAGGCCGGGCAACCGTTATGTGGCGCGCCTTGTCGGCGAGTTTTCCCTGTGGCTCGTAACCGCGGTTCCAGGCATGAATGTAAAACTCGGTATCCGGTACGTAATGCTTGTTTGCCACCGGTTGCGGGTTGTTCTTGTGCATGCTCAACACGCAATGGCGGTGAAAATGCCGCTTCACCTGTGGCAGAAGGTCGACCAGCTGGTCATTGTGGCAGAACACGATTGCGGAATGCGCATATTCCGAATTGATGATTTCGTCATTGAACCCCTTGTGCAGGGACATGCTTGCCACCCGGTCAAGGCCCTTGCGGGCGTTGCGATACTTGCCGCCTCCCCGCACATCAAACTTGTATGGCGGATCGAAGCACATGCAATCCGCCTTGCCGAACGCTGAAACCAGCTCGGGAACCAGCTTGTATGCACAACCAAGCAAGGTCATGTTTTTCGGCCAAACGGCCGATTCACGTGAATCTCTCATATCGCAAGTTCTCCCTCTATGCGGGCCAGCAATTGTTCGAATTCCGGGTCATCGCGCCTGTCCTCCACCTTCCGGCAAAGCTGGCAGACAGCGGGTTTTGAAACACCGATCGCGTTGGCAACCTGTTGCTGGCTGAACCCGAGCGATGTGTGCAGCAGATAGGCAGCCACTTCCCGCACGGCCGCAGCATCCATCCATTCGCGATTGTTGGTTGCCCTGATTTTCGGCGGGTTGCGCTTGACGACATCGATGTCAATGTCCAGGTCCCGCGCGACAAGTGCGCAAACCGACAGGTAACAGGCGAAAATCCGCTGACAGAATTGGGGCCCGGACTTTTCCAGTCCCGAAATTTCAGCAATCGCCTGCCGCAAACGGCGCTCATAGGGCTGGACAAGTGGCAGACCGTGCTTCAGCCATCGGTCATAGCTCTTGCTCGCGCATTGTGCCGCCCGGACCAGCTTTTCCTTGCTGATGCCCAATTGCACCCGCTTTGCCTCTATGTCCTCGATCGCCGCCATTCCTGTTACCGCCCGGCAGCTCCGATCGCAATCGTGCTGCTCGACAGCCCCTTGTTGTAGGACGCAACCAGAACGCGGGTCAGGTTCAGGCCGGGTGATCCGCCGCTGATCCGTTTCATGGCCTCTGCATCGGCTGAAAACTGTGTGGGTGACCTGCCCCGCAAAACACTGACCAGACGGTCCTTGTCCATGCTTTCATTCTGCGAAATGATCCGGGCAAGCGCCTCGATGATGGTGCCTTTCAATGCCATGCGTTCGTTTGGCCAACCGGCACGGATACTCTCCAACGCCGCCACAACCGCCTCATGCCCGAAATACTGGATTGCCCGGGAAACCGCGGTCACGGCGTGGGTCTTGTTGGGGGCGGTATCGCCATGCACAGCCGCGACCTGACAACCCGCTTCCTCGACAGCAGCACAGACCGCCATCATCTTTTCGTCCCCGGCTTCCAGCCCTGCGTGATACCGCTCGATCGTGGAAACAGCAGAACGGTTTACATTGACCGCCAGAAAAGCCGCCGCCTCGTCGCGGAAACTTTCGAACCGGTAGACGCTGGCCGGCACGGCATCGATCGCAGGATGCAGCTTGGCAGCCTCTGTCCTGTGCTGGCCGTCATAACAGTTGAACCGTCCATCCCCTTTTTCAGCCAGAATGACCGCGCCGAATTCCGCCCAGGTAAATTTCTTCAGGATTGTTGCGACCTTTACGGGCCGCAGGTCGCGCTGGTAATTCCGATCGACATCGATCAGATCAACATCAATCCATTTCAGTTCCGGCTTCGGACCGGGATCAATCAGTTCTTCACTGCTCATTTGGAACACTCCTTCTCCTGATTTGGTAGCCTTGGCGCCACAATGTCTCGATGTGGATATTTGTTTGTTTCAGCTTCCGCCGGATTTTGCAGATCAGGACATCGGCAATTTTTATGTGCGGCTCTTCATTTTCGAGCATCCAGTAAACCGTTCGCATCAGGTTCTGCCGGCTAACCACCCTTCCGTTTGCTTCCCACAAAGCCGCAAAAAACTCGTTCTCCCGTTCGGAAAGATAGACAACATTCCCGTTGCTGATCAGAATGCCGCTGGCCTGGTCATAAACTTCAAGCAGTTTCGGCAGCGGTGAAGCGCAGATCGGACAAGGGGCACCGGGGGTCATTGGCTTTCCTTCACGGTCACATAGACAAGCAGGAAAGCCGCCAGCATGCGCATTGCCCCTTCCGTTTTTTTCACCGCTTCCAGATCCCCGGAAAGCACGGCAACGGCAAGGCCGACAGCCTCTTCAGGCGTGACGGTCAGTTCCGGCTGCACATCACCCGGATCATGGCCGCCGTGCAGGTCGGCAATTTCACTATCGGAAAGTTTGACAACGGAAAGGCTGCCATCCTCATGATCGAGCAGCAGCCGCGATGCCCCGCCCTCTGCCAGTCGGACCTGGTACCGGATGTACCCCTTGCTCATCAACCGACAAACCGCAGGATGCTGACCGCACCCATGAGAAACACAGAAAAGGTCAGTATGCCCAAATGCATGTAGAATTTCATTGTGCGGCCTCCTTCTCGCCGATCAGCTCGTCCAGCGCATCGTCAAATTTTTTCAACGTGCGGATGTTTGACTGGATTTTTCCGGAAACCGCGTCGAACCACGTGCGATGGGCAACGCCCGCTCGTGTGTAGAGCTGCAGCGCGGATATCTTGTGGTCACGTCTGCGCTGGTTGATTTGTTCGATTGTGTGAATTTGCTGGCCCATGCTTTGACTTTCCGAATCACCTTCATTACTTCGTACAATGATGCGAATAAATTCGCATTGTACAAGGGCCGAAGATGTTTTTGAGTTGTGCGTCCCAAAGTTCTACGCCTGTTGTCATGGAAGACACGCGCCGCGAACAGCAGGAATGGGTGAATTACCTGACGGAAGCGTTGGGGATGTCCGTGTCCGCTTTGGCCAAGAATTCTTCCATATCGCCATCAACGCTCAACAAGTTCATGAACAACACGAACGAAAAGTTTTTGTTGTCAGCCAAAACCCTACAGAAACTATCGAACTATAGCGGCGTTCCGGTTCTGCAATTACCGGCCAATGGGGGGCGTGGATTCAGGGAACAGGAAGCCATCCCCTTCATCTATGACAGCAGCCGTGATGAACGCCTGCAAATGGCGGTACGAAACATGTTGGGGAATTCGCCCAGCCGCACCGCATGGCAGATCAAGTCTTACTCACTGGACCTGGAAGGCATCATGCCGGGCGACATTGTGATTGTGGATCAGGGCCTGTCTGCCTCAAACGGCAAACAGGTATGCGCACAAATCTATAACAACGCTGTTGGCGCGGCCCAGACAGTCTTCAGGCTACATCGGCAACCCTATCTGATGACCCATTCAAGCAAAGAGATAGAAACACCCGTCCTGGTCGATGGCAGCAATGTGAAGATCATGGGCGTGATAGATGGATTACTTCGTCAGTGATCTGGACTGCTCTTGAATTCTTGCGGTCATCATTTGTGTTTACGGTAGAAAGCTTGGCAACAATTGTTGCAATGCTGACATCCTGGGCCGTTTACCTGGTTTTGATTATTGGCCCTTTGTTCCTGGCCGGAAAGTATTGGACTTACCGTGAGAAAGTTTCTCACAAACCAGACTTTCAACCGCTGCCACTCTGGTTGAAAATCGCTCTGCTCCTGCTTCTCATTCTGTCGCTGCTGGTCGGTCTCGCAGCAATTGAAAAGACAGGCTGGCTGCTCGTCAACGGCCCTGCTTCATCCACTCAATGAATGTCGCCGCTGCGATCCAGCTTACTTAACAAATGTCCGGACATTGATTTTTCATAATCACACGCATTTTCACTTAACAAATGTCCGGACATGAAGCGAAGCCGCCAGTTTCTTTCACTTAACAAATGTCCGGACACACGCGCGCCTCAAACACGCTGTGATTTTCCATTTAAAGTCGAAAAATACGAATTTGTTCGTAAGTTCATGCAGTGAAAGAGAACTAATTCAGCAAATGGGAATTGACGCGAATTAATTCGCGTATATATTCGAATCACCCGAAACCGGAGTGATACGATGCAAGAAGACACGCTACCCAATAGCCTGGTCTCCTCCCTCAAGGCTGAAACCTTGTCCCTGGACGAGGTGGCAAGCGTGATCGGAAGAGCTCCGGAGACCGTTCGGCGCAATTGTCGCAAGTGGAATGAACGGTTCGGGTTCCCCCTGCCGGTCCGGGGTACGGACTGGCGCTTTCCGGCGGCGGCGCTGCGTCAGTATTTGCGTTCAGGCGGCGCTGCCCCGGAAGAACGGCGCAAGCCGGTAAACGACAATGCCGGCATCGGGGCGGATGCCCCTGCCGATTACATATCAGAAGCGCGCAAGGGCCTGCATGCCCGTTATGGCAGCAAGCGATGACGGCCGCCGGCAAAACAACGCGCCAGAAGCCGGGAACAACCGGCAGGTGGCACCCTGCTCCGCGCAAGCGCCTCATACACCCCATGCGGCAGGAATTCACAAACCGCCAGCCAGCGCCGGTCACCCTCCCCAAACTCAAATGGCTTGAACGGCAGGAGCAGAAACCATGAAGACAGTCAGGTTTATCGTCGAACGTGCAATCTATGACGGGAAGAAGGTTCCACCCGCAAACTGGAATTACTGGCGCATCAGCCGGCAGGGCCAAAAGGTGCAAATCCTGTCACATCCGGATGACAAGAACGCCCTCTCCATTCACTTGAGTGAAATTGATGACCTCATAGCGGACCTGCAGACCATCAGGAACACCGGGGAGAACCGGTCATGACCCCGACACCACCACTTGCACCCGATGCAAGCCCCCTGCTCGATACGGACTGGCACAAGACGCTGACAGGCTCACAACGCGAAGCACTAGCCAGCATCATTCGTCACAAGACAGTGCTGATCCGCAACCGCTGGCGCAACCGTGCCCACAATCTCGGTCACCAGACCCATGAAGTGCTGGCCCGTCACGGCCTTGTCCGCATCGACAGGACATGCACCCCGCACACGCTTTCGGCAACCGGCAAGGGGCGCGATGTCGCCACCCTGCTGAAATGCAAGAGCCTGCCAAGGCGGGAACTCAAATACACGGTTTGAAGCTGCAACCGCATCTGCAGTTTCAACAGGCGTGGCCGGCACAGTGAGCAATGCCGGTCACGCACCTTTCAATCGACCGCCAGTAACCGCGTAAGGGAAACACCATGCCGAAGATCCTTTATATCGAAGAAAACCCGGATCCACGTACCGGCCAGCCAAGGCCGCGGTTTGCCCCGTCAGCCGCGCTTTACAGGCTTGGTTACCGCCGCAAGAACCTCAAGCACGATGATGGCCGCTGGTTCACAATGGGCGAAGCGCGCGAGTGGTCCGATAAAATTGGCAGGGAAGCGAAATCCCTCAAGGTTTTGCAGAAGGCCGGTCTGGTCGATGCCACCGGGAAGAAGCGCAAAAAGGCAGTCTACACCCTGGGCAACCTGTTCGAGGATTGGCAAAACCCGAAACTGAATCCCCGCTTTGGCAGCCAGACCCTTGTCGAGGGCAGGAAAAGCCAGAAGCCGCTGGCCCCGCGCACCATCCGCTTTTACCGGCAGAATGCCCGCGTCATCGAGGACGAGTGCATCGATGCATGGGCCAGCCCTGCAGATGCGTTCGACAAGACGATTACTTACGGCATGTATGAGGAAATCTGGATCAGCCGGGGATTGCCGGTCGCCAATGCCGCGATGCGCACCCTGCAGGGCGCGTTCAAATGGGGCATCAAGCGCGGCAAGGTCCGGCTGGCGGTCAACCCGTGCAGCGAACTTGGCCTTGAAGGCGTCAAACCACGGGTCCGGGTCGGCACGATTGACGAAATCCTCACGCTGGTTGCCTGCGCAGACGCAATGGGCCTACCGGAAATCGGAGACATGATCATTCTCGCGGTCTGGACCGGCCAGCGACAGGAAGACCGCCTGCAGCTGCAGCACAAGGGCTTCATCGATGGCCGGACATACTTCCGCCAGAACAAGACAGGCAAGCTGGTATCCGTGAAGAACGCACCGGCCCTGACGGAACGGCTGGAAGCAGCGGCCGCCCGGCGAAAGCTTTACAGCATCATTTCACCATGGGTGATTCTGAACGAAAAGGACTGGCAGCCCTTCAAGGCGCGTCTTTACACCCGCCGCTTTGAAAGCGTCCGCAAACTGGCATCGACCGGGAAGGTCCGTTTTCTTGGCCAGGAATACACCTATGCAAAACCGATCGAAACGGTTGCCACCCTGACAGACCAGGACTTGAGGGATACGGCCGTGACATGGCTGGCCCGCGCGAAAAACGACTTCATAGCAATTTGCAGCATCACCGGCCACGAACTTGAAAGCGCCACGCGGATTCTGCGCCACTATCTCGAACTGAACGAGGAAATCAGCGATGGCGCCATCGAGAAGATGGTCAGCTGGTACGAGGAAAGCATCCAGCAGAAAGGACAAACGGATGACGGATCATGAGAACAAGACCGAAGGGCAAGCCCTTGCACAGAAACTGCCAGACAGCGCCAAGCTGGCAATCGCGAATGAAGCGATCAGGCGCGGAACGGACGCATTCAGTGATGTTTTAAGCAATAGCGGCCTCACCTATTTTGAGGCAGCGCGGGCCACCGGCAATCTTGTAGCCTCTCTCTGCCTGACGATAACACAAGGTGACCGAGAAGCGGCCATAAAGCTGCTCGAAGGGGCAACGCTACCCTCCGCATTGATTGCCATTCATAACCGCAAGGCAGTCAAATGCTCAAAAAAGGACCCGGAGAAAATGCAATGAGCAGAAAGCCGGAAACACAAATTTCGTTGCACACTTTGACTGTGCAACGAAACAGGCCAAAAACCCGTTGCACGAGCGTTGCACAGTTTTTCCAGAAAGTGTCTCAAGTCATTGAAAAATATGGTGCCCCCACACGGACTCGAACCGCGGACCTACTGATTACAAATCAGTTGCTCTACCAGCTGAGCTATAGGGGCTGAGGCAGAACCGGATCGTACAGGAATCCATTTGTTGCCTTCGCTGGATGCGTCTTTATTCCCTTTTCATTCCTGTTGCAACCCATCTTTGCAGGTTGTTTGCACTCTTTGAATATCCGTACCTTTCCCAAGACACACACTTTGCTGATTTGCGGGAATACCCTCAAACATTCTCAATAATACAGCGACACAGCGTGCCGGGCTTCAGCAAAGAAAAGCCATCTTTCCGCGAACAATCCGGCAATCAACCCAAACACAGCCAGTACAAGCAGAAACTGGCTGGCTGCACCTGTGGCAAACATCGCCAACAGGCACAGGGCCAGTGGCAGGGCTGCTCCCAGAACAAGTGATATTATCCGAAGTTTGGCAGCATGCTTGCGACCAATCCTGTGAACCATTTCCTTGGTCAGGTAGTTCTGGCCCGAATGCGGTTTTTCCAGCAGGCGCACTGTTCCAAGGAAGCCGAGGCCGGTTGCAGTCCCGGTATCGGACCCCATGGCTTCCAGCGTTGCACGCCCGCCATTCTGCCACCAGAGAAGTTTCATCAGCCAGGCACACCCAAGGGCAACAAGCCCGAGCAAGGGGACAGATAGCCCGGCAAAACTCTGCCAGTGCCCAAATGCACCTGCAAACAAAATCCCGCTGGTCAGCGAGAATGCCAGATAGCAGGCCGGGGTCATCCAGGTATTCCAGACAGGAACAGTCTTGAGCTGTGCATAAATCATCGATGTCGTGAAAACAGTAGCTGCGGCACCGATTGCAACCAGAATTCCGAGAGGTGCAATGCGCTCGCCAAAGAACACCCAGAAGAGCGCGTAAAAACCAAACAGAACCAGTGTGATGATTGCACAAACCCCTTCCCTTGAAAGCCACGACGAGCGCCATTGCGAAATTGCCCGCCAGGCACGTTCCGGATGACCAAGGTGGAAGGTTGAGGATATCAGCCCCATCACGGCAAGGCCGCCGGCAACCAGACATGCCAGAAAAGCACCGGGGCCACTTTCAGGCATCGGCACGCCAAGCCCGATCATTGCCAGAAAGCCGAAACCTGCACCGGATGTGACGGTAAAAAAGATGACTGATACTGCGGGATGCATGTCAGGTGAACCTCAGAGTTTTTCCAGTGCGCTGTCAAGCCAGCCAAGAAAGCCGCCACTGGCCTTGTCTGCCGGTGCTGCCTGTTTTGACAATGGTGTGTTTGAATGGGTTTTGGGCCGGGGTGGCAAATACTTGTTCACCGGGCGGGTGCCCTGCTCCGGCATCAGGTCCATGCCGCCGCGTTCTGCCACGAGTTTTGATACATCTGATTCCGGATCACCCAAATCCCCGAAATGCCGTGCCTGTGCAGGACATGTGCGAACACATGCGGGCACGCGATCAACCTCGGGAATGTTTTCGTTGTAGATCCGGTCAACGCACAGGGTGCATTTTTTCATGATATTCTCGACCGGGTCCATTTCCCGGGCGCCATACGGACAGGCCCAGGCGCACAAGCCACAGCCAATGCACATGCTTTCATCGACCAGAACAATGCCGTCTTCACCGCGCTTGTAGCTTGCCCCGGTCGGACAAACGGTTACGCATGGCGCATCCTCACAGTGCAGGCAGGACTTCGGGAAATGGACAATCTGGGCAGGTGCGTTGTCCGGCGTAACCTCGAATGTATGAATGCGGTTGAGCCATGACCCGACAGGATCGGCACCATATGCATCTTCATCGCCAAGCGGCGCACCATATCCGCCTGTATTCCACTCCTTGCAGTTCACAACACAAGCATGGCATCCGACACAAGTGTCCAGATCGATGACAAGACCCAGTTTCTTTCCGGTTGTTTCGGTTGGCAAGGAAGTCATTTTGTCCACTCCTTTCCGTATTCGACATTGACCGGAGCTGTTCGGGACTTTTTCTGGCTCTCAAACTGTGGCGCTGTCGGGCCTTCCTGGTCCGGTGCCTTGCGGATCTTGACCTTCAGGTCAAACCACGCCGCCTGACCTGTGACCGGGTCAGAATTGGACCAGCGCATTCCGTCGCCCTTCGGCGGCAACAATTCGTTGATAAGGTGGTTGAGCAAAAAGCCCTTTTTTGCTTCCGGAGCATCAGGATCAAGGTTCCATGCCCCCGAACGCTTGCCGATTGCATTCCAGGTCCACATGGTATTGGCATTCACCGCCTTCATGCGTTTTACCTGAACCCTAATTTCACCATGATAGGAAGATACGAGGGCCCAATCCCCGTCTTCAAGACCTTCTGCATCGCAAATGTTTGAAGGAACATACATGGGGTTTGAACCGTGGATTTGTCTCAACCAGGCATTTTGCGAACCCCATGAATGGTACATGGCAGCCGGGCGCTGGGTCAGTGCGTTGTACGGATATTCTTCCTCGGAGATCTGTGTACCTTCGAAAGTCGGATACCAGACCGGCAGCGGGTCAAAGGCATCGATGATCCGTTGCCGGTGAGATTCAGGTGGTTGTGGTTCGGCTTTTCCTTCCGCACACAACTGGAACTTACGCATGGCTTCGGAATAGAGGTTGAAGACATTCTCCACCGGGCCGTCCTGCAGCCCCATTTCCACTGCCCAGTCCTGCCAATGCTGGTTTGCGTGTTTGAAGTATCTCGCATTTTCCGGAATGTGCGCTTCGAAGAAGCCGCCGTTTTCTATATAGGCATCTATTTGCCGGGGATTTGGAGCGCCACGGCCGTGGCTGTCGCCATTGCCACGCCAACCCGCCAGCGGCCCGACACCGGGCTTGCGCTCATGGTTGGCCATGTAATCAGCGTAGTCGGCATACTTTGCCGAACCGTCCTCATTGGTCATGCCCGGCAGGCCGAGCCTTGCACCAAGGTCAAGCAGGACTGACTGGAAGCCACGGACATCTCGGCCATCTGCCTGGGTTGCCGGATCCACAACCGGCCAGCGTATGGAATCGGCCATGACATCGGGTTCGCAAATCGGACGATCGAGAAGTGATATGCAGTCGTGCCGCTCCAGATAGGTCGTATCCGGCAACACGAGGTCAGCATAGGCCACCATTTCCGAATTATAGGCATCGGCATAGATGATCTTGGGGATCACGTATTCGCCATCTTCATCCCTGGCTTCAAGCATCTGCATGACGCCACGCGAGTTCATGGAGGAGTTCCACGACATGTTGGCCATGTACATGAACAGGACATCAACGGGATACGGATCGCGGGCATGGGCATTGGAAATCACCATGTGCATCATGCCGTGAGCCGAAAGCGGGGCATCCCATGAATATGCCCGGTCTATGCGCTGGGGTGTTACGCCGTCTTCCTGAAACAACAGGTCTTCAGGCCCCCTCGGCATGCCAAGCGGCGGGCCAGCCAGAGGTGTGTTGGCGACCGATCCGCCATGCGGCTTGGGCTGGGCATGGACGGGACGCGGATAAGGCGGTTTGAAGCGAAAGCCGCCCGGGCAATCAATGGACCCGACAAGTATCTGCAACAAGTGCAGTGCACGGCAGGTCTGAAAGCCGTTTGAGTGGGCAGAAATTCCGCGCATTGCATGAAATGATACCGGACGGCCGATCATCTTGTCATGCTTTTCGCCCTTCACGTCCGTCCAGGGCTGCTCGATGACGATTTCCTTCTCAAAGGCAGCTTCGGCAATTTCGTTGGCAAGGCGCCTGATCTGGTCGGCAGGTACGCCGGTTCTCTCGGTTACATTCTCCGGAGAAAATTCGTCAGAAAGGTATTTGTTCGCCAACAATTCGAATACCGGACGCGCCACCTTGCCACGGGCAAACTTGCACTCACCCTTGAGGGCAGGCTTCACCTTTTTGTCCGATGCCTTTTTGGCTTTCATCGTCTTGCGGTCGGCGACCAGAATGTTGCCATCCTTGTCCCGGGCTATGAGGCCGTGATCCGCCCCGCCCGGATTGTCAATGACAAGCCAGGGCGCGTTCGTGTAGCGAAGCAGGTAATCGAGATCCACCTTGCCCATTTTCAGAAGTTCGTGAATCAGGGAAAGAATGAACAGGCCATCAGTACCCGGCGTGATACCGACCCATTCGTCGGCGATGGCGTTGTAGCCGGTACGCACAGGATTGACGCCGACAATCTTCTTGCCGCGACGTTTCATCTCCGCGAGGCCAAGCTTGATCGGGTTCGAGTCGTGATCTTCCGCAACACCGAAAATCATGAAGAGTTCGGATTTTGACCAGTCAGGAGAACCAAATTCCCAGAAAGCACCACCAAATGTGTAAATGCCTCCTGCCGCCATGTTGACGGAGCAGAAGCCGCCATGGGCTGCAAAGTTTGGCGTTCCGAATTGCTGGGCCCACCAGCCGGTCATGGACTGGCTTTGGTCACGCCCAGTGAAGAAAGCCAGCTTTCGCGGGTCAGTGGAACGGATTTCTCCCAGCCATTCAGTAGCCAGGGAAAGCGCTTCTTCCCATTCGATCTCCTGGAATTCCCCTTTGCCGCGCGGCCCGACCCGCTTCATCGGCTTCATAAGCCTGGCAGGTGAATAATGCTGCATGATTCCCGCAGAACCCTTGGCGCACAAAACCCCGCGGTTTACCGGGTGATCGCGGTTTCCCTCGATATAACGAACCTTGGGCTGACCATCCTCACCCTTGCGGATATGGACATTGATGCCGCAGCGGCAGGCGCACATGTAGCAAGTGGTCTTGCGAATCTCATCCGAAACATGTGGTGACCTGTCCAGATCGCGGTCATGCACGCCCATTACGCAACTCCCTGATTTTGCTTTGCCAAGCCATACAGCAAAGAACTATCAGGCGTTGGACCCAACGCGCAAATGTTTTGGTACCAACAGTCCCAAAATGGGTTAATCAACCCTTCCGGTTTGCGCCGTTTTCTCACAAATGATTTCAGCGACCAACCGGCAATCATCAAGGTCGAAAGTGAGAGGGACACGCAGGTCGCATGTTCTGGCAAGCACAGCATCGGTTTTCGGCAGGTGTTGTTGCTCCTCGACATATTGCCAGGAATCATAACGACTGGTGAAAGCTTTCGGCTCGGCTTCACCGAACCATTTTATCTCAACACCCTCTCGTGCGCATTGGGTTACCAGAGCCTGCATTCTTTCTGCGGATGCGTTCGGAACCTGAAACTGGATGGAAGAACCGACAAAGGCCTCATGCCGGGGACGTTCCGGTACCAAAAGCTCTTTCGACATGCGAAGGCCTTGTTCCAAAACCCTGTAGCGCTCATTCCAGCGGGTTATGTTGCTGTCCAGATCCCGAATCTGATACCGCAACAATGCAGCCCGAAGGTTGTCCATGCGGCCTGACATGTTCGGGGTTTCAAGCCGGACCTTGCGGAAAACCTCTTCCGATGGCGCAGCTCCGTGTCTTTGATAGAGCATGTAGGAGCCGGAATGCACGATTGCGCGGGCGGCTACCTCCTCATCGTCGGTGGTCAACAAGCCCCCCTCGCCCGAATTCATGTGTTTGTAGGTCTGGGAAGAAAAACACGCCACTTTCCCAAAATTTCCGGATCGCGTTCCCTTCCAGCGTGCACCCATTGTGTGTGCACAATCTTCAATGAGCGTAATCCTGTTTTGCCCACAGATATCCAGAATGCGGTCCATGTCCGCAATATGCCCCCGCATGTGAGAGAGCAACAAAAAGCGGGCATCTGACTGTTCGGCCTTTTCAGCAAGGTCGTTCAGGTCGATTTTCCAGTCATCCCCCGTCTCTACAAACAAGGGTTTGCCGCCTGCCCCGTGAATGGCTCCCGGAACCGGGGCCAGCGTATAGGCGTTGGTCAAAACCATGTCACCTGGCACAAGTCCACATGAACGCAAGGCAACCTGCAAGGCATAACCGCCGGACGTACAGGCGAGACAATAACTTGCTCCCTGCCAGCCTGCATATTCCCTTTCCAGAAGGGCTGCTTCCGCAACCTCGCCCTCAATCGTATTATATCGATGCAATCGCCCGGTTTGCAAGATTTCAACCGCGCGGGTGATCGCCTCTCCGGAGACGGGTTCCTGCTGGGTAAAGGATTTTGAGAAGCGTTTGCCTGACATCTGCAACATACCGAATGAACTGAACCGGAAACACAGTGCAGTTGCCAATTTGAAATGTGTTGCCCGTTTCCGGGCAACACAGGATGCTTATCCGCGACCCTTCCACGGGATCAGTCTTTTCTCGATCATCCGCATCAGCACCTCAATGCCAAACCCGATGATACCGATGATCACGATACCGACAATCACAATGTCAGTAAGCTGGAACTTGGATGCGGCAATAATCATTTTGCCGACGCCCTTCTCGGCAGCCACCAGTTCGGCGGCAACCACGGTGCCCCAACAAACCCCCATCGCAACACGGGCACCTGTAAAGATATCCGGCAATGAATTGGGTATGATGACACGTGTAAGGACCTGTGTCTTGCTTGCCCCAAGACTGTAGGCAGCATGAACCTTGGAGATGTTCACGCCTGACACGCCGGACCGGGCAGCAATTGTCATGATCCACAGGGCAGCAAGGAACAGAAGTGAAATTTTGCCTTGCTCACCAATACCGAACCAGATGATGACCAGCGGGATAAGCGCAAGCGGTGGAACCGGACGCATGAACTCGACAATCGGGTCAAACCAGCCACGCAACCAGCCGGTAAGTCCCATTGCATAACCAAGCGGAATGCCGAACAGGCACCCGAGTCCAAAGCCGATTACAACGCGGGCCAGAGACCAGAACACATTCTCCCACAGGCTGACGCCCTGATAGCCGTTGGCATTCAAGTCCAGAAATGTTGCCCAGACCTTTTCAGGAGGCGGCAGAAACAGGGCTTCCATGGTCATGCCCTGATTTGGACGAACAGAGAAGCTGCCACGCTTGGTGAACAGCACCTCGGCACCTTCAATGTTCACGACATCGTCGGCTTCAACAGGCTGACCGTTGATTTCAGTGATTGTGTAGCCGTCTTCCTTGCCACCGTCATCATTGTTCTGGGCACGCACAATGGCGGAACGGCGCTCAAGAATGGTGACGGCATCATCCTTTGCGAAGCCCGGAGAATTATCCTCGACCTCCAGCCGTTCAACTTCCTGGTCCCGGCTGTAAACCCGGAAATAGACAGTACCCGTATCCGTCTCGCCCGCTGCATTGCGTGCCATATACTCAAACTGGGAATCCCCGGTAAACGGCCCGGGAAGGCTGAACGGCAAAAGCCTTGATTCCGTGGCGATGCCCCACAGGAAAAAAATGGTGAGCACGCCAAGAACCGACGCGATACGATTGGCGACAACGGCACTCTCATCGCCAAAAGTCACGGTTTTGAGTGAACCGAAGCCCTTGGCTTCCTTGCCCTTGGTCAACAGCCCGTTCAGGAAGGCGAAGAAAGCACTGAACAGGAGGTAAATGGCAAATATGCCCGCAATGCCAAGGATCATCCAAAAGGAGGTTGTCAGGGCAAAGCCGAACTCGGCCAGAAAATCAGGATTGGTAATAAACATGTCTGTCCCCTCAGGCCGCGTTTTCAGTTCTGCCCATGATTTCCTCTTCCATGTCCCAGATCATGGAGAGAATTTCATCGCGGGTTTTTCCGAAGTCCTTGTGTTTCTTGACTTCACGCAGATCGGCACCAACTCCGAGTTCTGCAAATGGCAGATTGTATTCCTTGTGAAGGCGGCCGGGCCTTGGAGCCATTACAATCAGTCGTTCACCGAGAAGCAAGGCCTCTTCCACCGAGTGCGTGATCAGGATGATGGTCTTGCCGGTTTCCTTCCAGAGTTTCAGCACTAGACCCTGCATCTTTTCGCGTGTCAGCGCATCAAGGGCGCCCAATGGTTCATCCATCAGAATGACATCGGGTTCATTGGCAAGACACCGTGCCAGGGCGACACGCTGCTGCATGCCACCGGAAAGTTCATAGATCGCCTTTTCCTTGAAATCCTTCAGTCCCACCACTTCCAGCAAATGGTTGACGATTTCATCGGATTCCCTGGTTGGCATGCCTTTCATGGAAGGCCCAAATGCAACGTTTTTGCGCACGCTCATCCATTCAAAAAGGGCACCTTTTTGAAAAACCATTCCTCTTTCCGGCCCCGGCCCCTTTACAGGATTGTTGTTCAGGAGAACCTGCCCGGCAGTGGGTGCCAGAAACCCGGCAATGATGTTCAGCAATGTGGTCTTGCCACAGCCTGACGGGCCCAGGACAGAAACAATTTCACCTTCCTTGATGTCGAGATTGATATTCTTGAGAGCCTCTACATTGCCCCCGTCGGGTAATTCGAACGTCATCGAGACGTTATCGATCAGCAGTCCGGACATGTGGTAATATTCCCCTCTGTAATAGTGAGGTCAAATCGCTATGGCGCCAGCCATTGCACGCACCTCTGTCGTGCAAACGCCGTTCAGGAAACAAGCGGTTTGTTTGTTGCCAGCAAGGCCCTGCATGAAGCAGGACCCCGCATACTTGTCTGCAGACCTTACATGCCTGCTGCGGCTTCAAGGTAGGTCGTGTTGACCAGCGGCTTGTAATCAGCCAGAGCCTTGATCTTGCCACCTTCCTCAAGCGATTTTGCATTGTCGGCAAGATATTGTGCCACAAAACCGCCCAGCCATTCATCAGAAAGCTGTGCTTCAACAGTCGGAAACGCAAAAACGTCAATTACAGCCTGGGTGCCGGCCATATCCATGCCTGCTTCCTTGGCGATTGCTTCCATCATCGGCTCAGGTTCTTTTGCATACTGGGCATTCATGTCAGCAGTTACCTTGAGGAACTTGGCGAGAAGGTCCGGGTTCTCCTGTCCGAATGAAGTCGGAACGGAGGTCACATCGAAAACCTTGCCGACAACCGCTTCCTTTTCAGCGCCTGAAATCAGCACATTGCCGTGCTCTTTCATGGTGCGGAGCGAACCACCCCAGCCACAGGCCATCGCAAGGTCCGTGTTCGGCTGGGAGAAAGCAGCAGCAGAATCAGACGGCGCCATGTCAACGATTGTCAGGTCTGATTCCGAGATGCCGAAATGCTTCATCTGGGCCAGGAAGCCGGAATGCGCGGCAGTTCCGAGAGGAACAGCAACCTTCTTGCCCTTGAGCTCCTCGGCCACATTGCCCTTGTCGATCTCAAGCTCCGAGCGAACAACACAGTTGTCATTGTCGGAATAGGAAACAGCGATATCAACAACCTGCAAGTCCTGTCCGGCAGCTGTAGCGACAAGGAAAGGGGTTACACCCTGCGAAAAGGCGATATCAACATCACCGGAAGCCATGGCGGCGGACATTGCGGTACCGGTATCAAAAGACACCCAGTTTACCTTCACGCCCAGTTCCTTTTCATAAATGCCATTTGACTGGGCATACTGGTTGGGTGTCGGCCACTCAAGGAAGTATGCAACGGTCAACTCGTCCAGAGCATTGGCAGGCATTGTCGCGGCAAGTACCGCAGTGGACGCAGCAAGCGCCGCCACCATCGTTTTCAATGTTTTCATGTCAGTCTCTCCCTAATGCTGCAGTGTTTGTTTCGGTCCGGAGATGGCAACACTGCATAACCATCCACGGCAAGACTTGTTGTTTCAGTGTCCCTGCTCATGCTAACGGACGCTTGCTGATTGTGCCAGAACACAAAGCAGTTCAAACATGATCGAAGCTCCGACCCAGGCTGTATTTCCTGACTGGTCGAAAGGAGGCGACACTTCAACCATGTCTGCCCCAACCAGGTTCAATCCGCCAAGCTGGCGTACATATTGTTGTGCCGTCCAACTGTCGACGCCGCCTATTTCCGGTGTTCCGGTACCTGGAGCAAAGGCAGGGTCAATGAAATCAATATCAAAGCTTGCATAAGTCGGGGTATCGCCGACTATCTCCCGCGCCTGCTGCATCACATTCTGATGCCCCCGTTCGCGCGCCTCGTCCATGGTAATAATGGTTACTCCGCGTTCCCTGCCCCATTCCAGGTCCTCAGTACTGTACATGGTGCCGCGAATGCCAATCTGAACCACCTTTTTCGGATCAAGCAAACCTTCCTCAATCGCGCACCGGAAGGGTGTTCCATGGGTATATTTCGTCTTTCCGAAATACCCGGCATACAAATCCGTATGCGCATCAAAATGGATCATCGCAAACGGTTCTGCTGCTGAAATGCCGCGCAGCACAGGCAGGCTGACCAGATGATCTCCGCCTACGGACAAGGGTGTTATGCCACTGGTCGCAAGCCCTTTGTAATACTGGGTTACCCGGTTAAGCGTATCCTCAAGGTCGGCTGGATTGGGTGATACATCACCAAGATCAGCACAATTGACCAGTTCGAACGGCTTCACAAGTGAAACAGGATGCTGGGCACGGATCATTGTGGAGGAATCACGTACCTGGCGGGGACCATGACGGGCGCCGGGCCGGTTCGTTGTACCACCGTCCCACGGAATGCCAACCAAACCGATGTTCACTTCACTGAACAATGCATTGTCGCGGGAGATGAATGGAAGCCTCATGAAAGTCGGCACACCCGCAAAACGGGGAAGGTCCAGGCCCGAAACTGGTTGGAAATCTGCGTTACTCAACTAGCCAAAGCCCCCATTGGTAAGCGCGGAAATTGATGCAGGAAATGAAATGCCGACAACATGCAAACCCCCTGCCCGGGACAAGGGCTGGGTACTGGATACAACGATGTATATCTCGTGCATAGACGGCAATATTCTTCCCTCCCCGTACAAACCTCCTCCAAGGTTCGTTCCGCCGAAAACATATTCAGCGATTTAAAGGCTAGAATGATCAGGAAATCTGCAATAGAACCAAAAGTCTCAATGGTTGGTGCCAGTCGTGGCATGTTACCGGTCCGTGGGAGCTGCAAGCCATGAAAGAAATCCTGTTTGAACTTGACCCGAGCCTGCCCGCCAGCCTGCAGGCACAATTGCGCGAGAAAGTGGTGAACGCGATTCTGAGCCGGGCATTGCAACCGGGTGAACGGCTACCCTCCACACGGAGCATGGCACGGCATCTCAACATTGCACGCAATACCGTGACCCTGGCCTATCAGGCGCTGGCCGATGACGGTTATCTCGTGTCCCATCCAAGGTCGGGTTATATTGTAAACGAGGACGCGCCGGCCAACCCTCTCGGCTTCATGGAGACCGAACGGGAGCCAAAAGACAAGATCGAATGGGGACACCGCATTCATCGTGACACGGGCAACATGCGGGTTATCCGCAAACCGCTCAACTGGCGTGAATTCGAATTTCCGTTTGTTTACGGTCAGGCCGACTTCAAACTGTTCAGCCATTCAGAATGGCGCGACTGCGCACGACAGGCACTCGGCGCACGGGACTTTGGTGCGCTGGCTGGTGACTTTGGCTACAGTGATGACCCGATGCTGGTCAATTACATTGCCAGCCACAGCCTCCCACAACGCGGCATATACAAGGTACCCGAACACGTTCTTGTAACACTGGGCGCACAGAATGCCCTTTATCTGGTTGCGGAACTGATGATCCGTCAGGATACGGTCGTCGGCTTGGAAAACCCGAGTTACCCTGATATCCGGAATATCGTCTCCAAGAGGACAAACCGGATCGAGTATTTTGACGTTGATAATGACGGTTTGATCCTTGATGAGGAGAAGCTTGCCCGCTGCAATCTTGTTTTTGTCACGCCCAGCCACCAGTGCCCGACCACCGTCACCATGCCGGTTGACCGGCGGAAGAAACTGCTTGAGTTGGCAGAAAAGCATGATTTCATCGTGATCGAGGATGATTACGAGTTTGAAATGAACTTTCTTGCACCCCCCTCTCCTGCGCTGAAATCCATGGATGAAAAAGCCAGGGTTGTATATATCGGCAGTTTTTCGAAGTCGCTTTTTCCGGGGTTGAGGCTTGGGTACCTCGCCGGACCGGATGCACTGATCGAGGAAGCAAGACGACTGCGGCACCTCATGTTTCGCCACCCCCCCGGTCACAGCCAGCGGACTGCTGCATATTTCATGGCACTGGGTCATTACAGTTCCCAGATGCGGAAACTGAAAAAAACCTTTACTGAACGCCATGAAACCATGGCCAATGCACTGGCTGCCCACGGGATCATCAACCTGTCACGTTCCGTGTTTGGGGGAACCAGTTTCTGGGTAAGGGGTCCGGAAACACTGGATGCCGACAAATTGGGCAAAAGACTTGCAGACCGCAGTGTTCTTATCGAGCCCGGAACACCGTTTTTTGGAGACGAGCCGCCGCCACTAAACTATTTCCGTATCGCCTATTCCTCCATCGGGCAGGACAAAATCGAGCGGGGCATTGAGATAATCGCCGAAGAGATTGCCAGAATGACATAAGAAAATGCCTGATAAATGAGACTCTGCGTCTTGAAACTTGGTCCCAAGTAACCTCATATCTGGACCTATACCTTAAAGCTTTCTGACTTTCTTATAAAAGCCACGCTTAACGCCTGCAGATTGGCGGACAACGCACTCGAAAACTCTTGAAGGAAGATGCGCCATGAAAATGACGACTGAAGAAGCATTTGTAAAAGTCCTGCAAATGCACGGCATTGAACACGCTTTCGGAATTATCGGCTCCGCGATGATGCCGATTTCGGACCTTTTTCCAAAGGCAGGCATCAAGTTCTGGGACTGCGCGCATGAAACAAGCGGCGGAATGATCGCTGACGGATACACGCGCGCATCCGGCAAAATGTCGATGATGGTTGCCCAGAATGGCCCAGGTATCACCAACTTCGTCACACCGGTAAAGACAGCATACTGGAACCATACTCCTTTGCTTCTGGTTACTCCCCAGGCTGCCAACAAGACCATTGGCCAGGGCGGTTTCCAGGAAATCGAGCAGATGAAACTGTTTGAAGACATGGTTTGTTACCAGGAAGAGGTTCGTGATCCTTCCCGTGTTGCCGAAGTCCTGAACCGGGTCATCGAGAAAGCCTGGCGCGGTTCTGCACCGGCTCAGATCAACGTACCGCGTGACATGTGGACCCAGGTCATCGATATCGAGCTTCCGCAGATTGTCCGGCTTGAGCGCCCACAAGGTGGTGAGGAAGCCGTCAATCAAGCTGCCAAACTTCTGTCCGAGGCGAAATTTCCGGTCATTCTCAATGGCGCCGGTGTAATTCTGGGCAACGCCATTCCGGCATCCATTGACCTTGCTGAAAAGCTCTCGGCACCGGTATGTTCGGGCTACCAGCACAATGACGCATTTCCAGGTTCCCACCCCCTAGGTGTCGGCCCGCTTGGCTATAACGGCTCGAAAGCAGCCATGGAACTGATCGAGAAAGCGGATGTGGTCCTTGCCCTCGGTACCCGCCTCAATCCGTTCTCCACCTTGCCTGGCTATGGTATCGACTACTGGCCGAAAGATGCAAAAATCATTCAGGTAGACATCAATTCTGACCGTATCGGCCTTACCAAGAAAGTCACTGTCGGCATTCAGGGTGATGCAAAGCTGGTCGCTGAAAAGCTTTTGGCCAAACTCTCGGACACTGCTGGCGATGCAGGACGCGAAGAGCGTGAAGCACTGATCCACCAGACCAAGTCAAGCTGGCTTCAGACACTGTCTTCGATGGACCATGAAGATGATGATCCAGGCACCAACTGGAACGAACGCGCCCGTGATCGTGAGCCTGACCGCATGTCTCCGCGCATGGCATGGCGTGCCATTCAGGCTGCATTGCCGAAGGAAGCCATCATTTCTTCCGACATCGGCAACAACTGTGCGATCGGCAATGCCTATCCAACATTTGAACAGGGCCGCAAGTATCTTGCTCCCGGCCTCTTTGGTCCGTGTGGCTATGGTCTGCCAGCCATTCTTGGCGCCAAGATCGCCTGCCCAGACACACCCGTTGTCGGCTTTGCCGGTGATGGTGCCTTTGGCATCTCCATGAACGAGTTGACAGCCTGCGGCCGCAATGACTGGCCGGCAATCACCATGGTTGTGTTCCGCAACTACCAGTGGGGTGCCGAAAAGCGTAACACCACACTCTGGTTTGACGACAATTTCGTCGGCACAGAACTCAATCTCGGTGTTGAATATGCCAAGGTAGCTGAAGGTTGTGGCCTGAAAGGCGTTCAGGTCCGGTCGATGGATGAGCTTACTTCTGCCTTAGACAAGGCCGTTGAAGCACAGATGAAGAACAATGAAACCACGTTGATCGAAGTTGTTCTCAACCAGGAGCTGGGCGAACCTTTCCGCCGCGATGCAATGAAAAAGCCTGTTTCCGTAGCGGGAATCGACCCTGCGGACATGCGTCCACAACAAGGTGCCAACTGAGCGTTTGAGCGCGGTTTTTCAAGGCTGATATCAGCCTGAATCAGTCATCATCAGAACAAGGGGCGGGATCAGGCATGATTCCGCCCTTCCTCTTTTCTGCCATGTTCGCAACCAATTCGCCCTTTCCGCATTATGTGTTTGTTCAATATTTCAGGAGGAACCGGCCATGCTGGGCACAATTCTTATAATCATACTTGTACTGTTATTGCTTGGCGCACTGCCCAGATGGGGCTACAGCAGCGGCTGGGGATATGGTCCGTCAGGCGGCTTGGGCCTGATTCTGGTAATTGTTCTGATCCTTGTGCTGATGGGTCGAATCTAAGTCACCCGGAACGATCCCCCAAATTGCAACCGTCGCTAATGAGCGGCGGTTTTTTTATGTCTGCAGGCTTTTTCTTGGTCGGCATTCAGCCTAGAAACAATCAACCTCCACTATCATCAAAACGGAATCTGAAATGTCTGAAAATCCCTTTCTTTCCAATCACGAAGCCGTATGTCCGGACAATCTTCTGAAACTGGCCAGGGAGCATTCTCCTGCCCGGACCGCGATTGTCCGTGCCGGGTCGGCACTCCCCATGCAGGCAGCCAAGGCAGCGGTGGATGAAGGGATAATGGAACCGGTATTCGTGGGCGAGAAGGACGAGATTGAACGCGAGGCAGAAGCCCTGTCCTGGGACATTTCCGGTTTCGAAATCGTCGCAACAACAGGGGAAAAGGAAGCCGCAGATGCAGGCGCCCTGCTCGGCAATCGCCGCGAGGTCGACGTCATCATGAAAGGCAATCTTCACACGGATGCATTCATGGGCGCGCTTATCCGCAAGGATACTGGTATTCGAACTTCGAACCGGCTGGTGCATGTGTTTTACATTACCGACCCTGTTGAACAGCGACCGATGATTGTCAGCGATGCCGCAGTCAATGTCACTCCGGATATGAAAACCCGGCAATCTGCACTGGTTGCTGTTGATGAACTTGCCCGTCGTACAGGTATCGAGCGACCCAAGATTGCCGTTCTTTCAGCCACGGAATCCGCAATTCCTTCGGTTCCAACCTCGATCCAGGCCGCAGAACTGGCCGAGTGGGCAGGCGAAAACGTCCCCACTTCAGATGTACGCGGGCCGCTTGCGCTTGATCTCATTCTTTCTCAAAAATCGGCGGAAACCAAAGGGCTTGGCGATGATCCGGTGGCAGGAAAGGCTGATGCGATCATCGTGCCCGACCTTGTATCGGGAAATGCAATCTTCAAGGCGCTGGTCTACTTGTCCGGCGGTTGCGCTGCCGGAATTGTACTTGGCGGAACCATTCCTGTCCTGCTTACAAGTCGCGCAGACCCGGCTGCTGCCCGCCTTGCCAGTGCCGCCCTAGCATCCATCATGCGCTAGGGTTTCCTGGCAAACAATCAACATGGATCGCGCCTTGTCCGCTTTGAAGTGACGGGTTGCTATCTCACTGCAATACCGTGACAATCCGGTTCCAAAGAGCAAGCAACGGAACAGACATGACGCAGAATGACATAGATCCCCACACACTCTCGGAATATCTCGTGGGTCAAGGCATCACACTGGGTACAATCAACAAGATTGAAAAGTTTTCGGACGGCCAGTCCAACCCAACCTTCAGGCTTTCCTGTGAAGAAGGCAGTTTCGTCCTGCGTGCCCAGCCGCCGGGCGAACTTCTGAAATCGGCCCACCAGGTTGACCGCGAGTACCGGGTCATGAATGCCCTTCAGGGAACCGGTGTCCCTGTTCCGCGAATGATCCATCTTGCAGATGGCGAGAACCCTCTTGGCAGAAAATTTTTCATCATGGATTATCTGGACGGCCGGATTTTCTGGGACCCTGCGCTTTCGGAACTTGGTGAAAATGCAGATGAAGAACGTGGCAAGGTTTATGATGCGATGAATGCAGCACTGGCTGCCCTTCATTCCGTCGACCCTGTAGCCGCCGGACTGGAGGATTTCGGCAGACCGGGAAACTATTTTGAACGGCAATTGTCCCGGTGGACCAAGCAGTATGTTGCCAGCGAGGTTGACCGCAATGAAGACATTCATTCGCTGATCGGCTGGCTCGAGCAGAACCCTCCTCCTGATGACGGTCAGGTTTCCCTCGTGCACGGGGACTATCGTCTGGACAACATGATATTCGCAGCTGACAGGCCGGATATTCTGGCTGTACTGGACTGGGAACTTTCAACGCTCGGCCACCCGGTTGCCGATCTTTCCTACCAATGCATGCAGTGGCGCCTGCCCCATGAAGGCAGCTTTCGCGGGCTTGGGGCGCTCAATCGCAACGAGCTTGGCATTCCTGACGAACAGGAATATGTGCGCATCTATTGCGAGCGGCGCGGGCTTGGCAAAATCGAAAACTGGCCGTCTTATGTGGCCTTTTCCTTTTTCCGGCTGGCAGCCATTCTTCAAGGCGTCTACAAGCGTTCACTGGACGGAAATGCCTCCAATCCTGAAAGGGCCCGGACCTATGGTGCCGCCGTACCCCTGCTGGGACAAATGGCCTTGCAAATGATCCGCGAGGAAAGCTGAAACTTTTGGCAGCGGTTCCGCGTTACTGAGGGCATGGGAAGAGGGAGATTGCCATGCTTATGCACCGTATCTGGCCGTTTGTAACTGTCTTGTTGTTTGCCGCTTCACTTCTGCTCGGCAACGCACATGCGCAAACCGTTTCACCCCAAGACACCAATGCCGCCCAGACGGTCATTCGTGACCAGTTGTCTGCTTTCCAGGCAGGTGAACATGAACGCGCTTTCTCCCATGCTGCACCAAACATACGAACGGTGTTTGAGACATCGGAACGCTTTGTTTCCATGGTCAAAAACGGCTATCCACCCATTTATGATCCGAAGAATTTCAGCTTCGGGCGCAACCGGATGGCAGATGACACGATATTCCAGGAAGTATTCGTTACCGGGCCAAAGGGGCAACAGTGGCAGGCATTATACACCCTGCAACAGCAGGATGACGGTAGCTGGAAAATCACCGGTGTTCACATGAACCCGTCACGGGGAGCAGCAACCTGAGCTGTTTCGCTTCTCAATCGGCCAGGGTCATTCCCATTTCCCAGAAGTCCGCTTCAAGACGCGTTGCCTGACGGAACAGTTCCAGCAATTGCGGATACCGTGCTTCTGTCAGCGACCTTTCAGCAAGCCGGTCAAGTAGTGCACCTGTATCGGTTGCAAGATCTTGATAACCGTCAGATGCATATTCCCGTATCCAAACTGCATAAGGATTGTCATCTGAATTACCATCCGGCAGAGCAATCAGCCGCTTGCCGATTTCTGCATAGCCGATCATGCACGGGGATAGCGCGACAAACAGGTCCAACAGGTCACCGGCCTGGCCTGCTTCCAGTACATAACGAGTGTAGGCGATTGTAGGCTTCGCCTCGGGCGTGTTTTCAACTTCCTCGGCATTCAACCCCCATTCGGCGCACAATTTGAGATGCAGGTTCATCTCTGTATCCAGAATGGCTTTCAACCCTTCCAGGGCGCCGCGCATCTCAGCAAGATTGCGGGCCTTGTACACGGCAAGCGCGTGTGCACGCGCAAACTGGATCAGAAAAAGGTAATCCTGCACCAGATAGTGCTGAAAACTTTTTTCAGGAAGCGTTCCGTCCCCCATCCCCTCAACAAAGGCGTGATGTGTATAGGCATTCCAGTCGGCAGAACAGTCTGCCTTCAAGCGATTGAAGAGGTTCATTATTGATTGCCTGTCAGGTGGGTATCAGGAATTGGCAAGTTCGCGGGCGCGAATCATTTCCGGGGTCATTTCAGCTGGCGTAAGTTCAACGCTTTCACCACATCCGCAGGCTGAACTCTGGTTCGGATTGTTGAATACAAAACCGGTTCTGAGTTTTGTCACCTCAAAGTCCAGTTGGGTGCCGAGCAGGAACAAAACAGCCTGGGGGGCAACATAGACAGTACCTTCGGGCACCGTGACCTTGTCTTCTCCCTTTTGAGGCTCATCAACAAGATCGACAGTGTATTCCATGCCTGCGCAACCACCATTCTTGACGCCGATGCGAATACCCTTTGCATCGGGATTGGCAGTCATGATTTCACCGAGCCGTTCACGCGCGGCTTCTGTCAGCGTTATTACTTCAAATCCGGACACTTCAACATCTCCTTGCAAGAGAAAAATTTTCGGGGTCTTGCATGAAATACATAAGATCAGCCAGATCCTAATACCAGCCTAATGCAATCTGTGCTTCTTCAGACATCCGTTCGGGTGTCCATGGCGGGTCGTAGACCATCTCGACCTCCACATCCATGATACCCTGTACACCACTTATGGCATCGCGAACCCAACCCGGCATTTCACCGGCAACAGGACACCCGGGTGCTGTCACTGTCATGACGACCTTGACCACACGGTTGTCCTCGATATCGACCTTGTAGATAAGGCCAAGTTCATAGATATCTGTTGGAATTTCAGGGTCATAGACCGTTTTCAGTGCAGCTACGATATCCGTTGTCAGGCGTTCGAGTTCCTCGGGAGGAATCGCGGAATCACTGCCGGTCTTCATTTCAACCGCATTCGGTGCTGACTCGGCAATGTTTTCAGGTGTGATTGTCGTTTCTTCCATAATCCCTATCCGAAAAAGCTTCGCGCCTTTTCAAGCGCCTCGACCAGCGTGTCGACTTCCTGTTTTGTATTGTACATCCCAAATGAGGCACGGCAAGTCGACGTTACACCGTAGCGCTGCATCAGGGGTTGAGCGCAGTGGGTACCTGCCCGAACGGCAACTCCCGAACGGTCAACCACCATCGAAACATCGTGGGCATGTATACCCTCCAGTTCAAACGAAATTATGGCACCCTTGTCAGGCGTCGTTCCAAAAATCCGCAAACTGTTGATCTTCGACAGTTCAGACATTGCGTAATCGCGCAATCCGTTTTCATGGGCCAGTATCATGTCACGGCCCACACTCTCCATATAGTCAATCGCGGCACCGAGTCCAATGGCCTGGGCGATTGGGGGGGTTCCCGCCTCAAAACGGTGCGGAGGCGCCGCATAAGTCACTTCATCCTCGAATACGTCAAGGATCATCTCCCCGCCGCCCTTGTAGGGACGCATTGCCTCAAGCATTTCATACTTGCCGTAAAGTGCGCCAATTCCCGAAGGGCCGTAAAGCTTGTGCCCGGTAATGCAATAAAAATCGACATCAAGGTCCTGTACATCCACGGGCAGGTGAACAGCACCCTGTGACCCGTCGGCAAGCACCGGAATGCCCCGCTCGTGGGCGATGCGCGTCACGTCTTTTAACGGAACAATTGTTCCGGTCACATTCGACATGTGTGTAATGGCAACGAGCTTCGTACGGTCAGTCAGTGCGTTCTCGAAATCCGCGATGTCAAACCCGCCATCCTCGCCAACCGGCACCCAGACCAGTTTCACGCCCATCCGCTCACGAAGGAAATGCCAGGGAACGATATTGGAATGATGCTCCATTATGGAGAGGACGATCTCATCACCCTCTTTCAGTTCCTTCATGGCCCAGCCATAGGCAACCAGATTGATTGCCTCGGTTGTGCCCGAAGTGAACACGATCTCGTCTACCGATTTGGCATTCAGGAATGAACGAAGCTTTTCCCGTGCTTTTTCATAGGCATCAGTTGCCGCGTTCGACAGAAAATGAAGACCACGATGCACATTCGCATACTCATTCTCGTAAGTACGAGAAACGGCATCAATCACCTGTTTGGGTTTTTGTGCCGATGCACCATTGTCCAGGTAAACGAGCGGCTTGCCATGGATCTCGCGGGAAAGAATCGGAAAATCGGCGCGGATGGCATCGATATCGTAGCTCATCAGATGTTCTCATCCAGCCAGCTATCGATAATGCCGGCAAATGCATCCTCCAATGCGTCACCCGCTTCCAGTTCTTCGACAACCTCGCCAACGAATGCCTTAATCAGCAGGGTACGGGCAATCTTTTCCGGTATCCCCCTCGCCCGCAGATAGAAAAGCTGGTCGTCATCAATGTCCGTGACCGTTGCACCATGGGCGCAAATGACGTCATCTGCAAAAATCTCGAGTTCCGGTTTGGCGGAAAAATTGCTGTCATCAGTCAGAAGCAGGGAATTACATGCCATCTGCGCATCGGTTTTCTGTGCAGGCTGGGCAACCTTGATCTGCCCCTGGAAGACACCCTGCCCGTCACCGGCCACCACGTTGCGGAACAGTTCTTCTGCATTGGTATGGGGAACGTTGTGTTCAAGCGATGTGGTAACATCAATGTGCGCACCATCCCCGACAAGATTGACACCCTTGATGGCAAGGTTGGCATTTTCGCCGTTGACGGAAACCATGATTTCCTGACGAACCAGCCTGCCACCGGCATTCAGAACGAAAATGTTGAGTTCGGTATCTTCCTCAAGATTGACATTCATCCGGGCAAGACGCGTTGCATCGCTGTTTTCCTGCTGGATGATGAACCAGTGCACCTTGGCACCTTTTTCAAGGGAAAGTTCGGTTACCGAGCTTGAAAGATGGCCAATGCCCGCATCCGATACATAACGGTCAATCACATGTGCTTCACTGCCTGATGTGACAGTCACACTGTGATAACAGGCGCTGGCAACGGGACTGTTGGCAACATGGGCCAGCCCGAGGGGCTTTTCGAGTGTTGAGTCGCCTTCAATCCGTACCGAGACGGCATCGCCCTCTCCGGCTGCATTGATGGCAACAAGCACGTCGTCAGCCGTATCACCACCAGCCTTGACCGCATCGGATGAAACCGTGACACCCTTCGGCAACTCATCGACCAGATCGGCAAAGAACCTGCCGTCAAAGAATGGCAGGCGAACCGCATCGACCAACCGCTTGTAGTTGTCTCCGGCTGTATCTGCCTCTTTCAGCCTTGCCGGGGCTGACCTCAGCAAGGAGCGCAAGTCAGTGTAATGAAAGCTCTCGACACGCCGCGTCGGCAGGGAGACACCCAATTGCTCTTCTGCTTCCGTTTTTTGTTGGTTCGTTTGTATATTCATCACGATTTCCCGCCTCAGGCAGCGTTGGCGATAATGTCTGCGTAACCGTTTTCTTCCAGGTGCAGAGCAAGGGATTTGTCACCGGACTGGATGATCCGCCCCTGATAAAGGACGTGAACGCTGTCGGGAACAATATGCTCAAGAAGACGCTGGTAATGGGTAATCACAACGAATGCACGATCAGGATCGCGAAGACCGTTCACACCGTCGGAAACCACCTTGAGTGCATCGATATCAAGCCCTGAATCCGTTTCGTCCAGCACACAGAGGCCCGGCTCCAGCAGCGCCATTTGGAGAATTTCGGTACGTTTCTTCTCACCACCGGAAAAGCCCACATTGAGACCACGCTTCAACATGTTGAACTCGATATTGAGATCAGCAGCAGCAGCCTTGACCTTCTTGATGAAGTCCGGTGTTGAATATTCTGCTTCTCCGCGGGCCTTGCGCTGGGCATTCATAGCAGCTTTCAGAAAGTTCATTGTGGCAACACCGGGAATTTCCATCGGATACTGGAATGCCAGAAACACACCGGATGCCGCACGCTCATCCGGATCCATTTCAAGCAGGTTTTCACCCTTGTACAGAATCTCACCCTGCGTAACCTCGTAATCCTCCTTGCCGGCAAGGACATAGGAGAGCGTCGATTTGCCGGAGCCGTTCGGACCCATGATGGCCGCAACCTCGCCAGCCTCGACCTTCAGGTCCAGACCTTTCAGGATTTCCGTGCCGTCTTCGGCGATACGTGCATGCAAATTTTTTATTTCAAGCATTTCAAGTTCTTTCAAAATCGAATGTGTTTGTTTCCGGTCCGCCGTCTCAGTCCGGCGTGCCGCTTTGTTCGTTTTGACCATTGCCTGCGTATTTCAGCAGTATGGATGCAGCCCATGGTCCCAGCATCCAGACAATGAGAGCCCAAACCGGTGTCCAGCTTTGTTCACCATCGCCGAAGAACATCTCGATACCCGGCAGGAGGATGAAAATGAACGGAAAGACGATCATCCACAAAAAGACGATTATCCGCGTCCACCACGATGAAAGGAGTTGCTCCCGGGTCATTATCCCACGCTGCCTTCCAGGCTGATGCCGATAAGCTTTTGTGCTTCAACCGCAAATTCCATCGGCAATTCCTGGATGACTTCCTTGACAAATCCGTTCACGATCAACGCGATGGCTTCTTCTTCCGGAATACCGCGCTGCATGCAGTAGAAAAGCTGGTCATCGGAAATCTTCGAAGTGGTTGCCTCGTGCTCGAACTGGGCAGTCGAGTTGCGTGCCTCAATATAAGGTACGGTGTGGGCACCGCATTTGTCTCCGATCAACAGGGAATCACACTGGGTGAAATTGCGCGCATCGGTTGCCTTCTTGTGTGCAAAGACACGACCACGATACGTGTTCTGGGAGCGGCCGGCAGAAATGCCCTTGGATATAATGCGGCTCTTCGTATTTTTCCCCAGATGCAGCATTTTTGTGCCGGAATCCACCTGCTGGGCACCATTGGAGACAGCTATTGAATAAAACTCGCCCTGGCTGTTGTCTCCACGCAGAATGCAGGACGGATACTTCCAGGTAATGGCGGAGCCGGTCTCGACCTGGGTCCACATGATCTTGGAATTGTCGCCCCGGCAGTCGCCGCGCTTGGTAACAAAATTGTAGACGCCGCCCTTGCCGGTTTCATCGCCGGGATACCAGTTCTGAACCGTTGAGTACTTGATTTCGGCATCTTCCATGGCAACCAGTTCAACCACTGCCGCATGCAACTGGTTTTCGTCGCGTTGAGGAGCGGTGCAGCCTTCCAGATAGGAAACGTAAGAGCCTTTTTCCGCAATGATCAGCGTGCGCTCGAACTGGCCGGTATTTTCCGCATTAATACGGAAATAGGTTGAAAGCTCCATTGGACAGCGAACGCCTTCAGGCACATAGACAAACGAGCCGTCGGTAAAGACCGCACTGTTCAGTGTCGCATAATAATTGTCGGATACAGGGACCACGGAAGCCAGATATTTCTGGACCAGTTCCGGGTGTTCCCTGATTGCCTCGGAGATTGAACAGAAGATCACGCCAGCCTTGGCAAGTTCTTCCTTGAAAGTGGTTACCACCGAAACCGAGTCAAACACGGCATCAACCGCGACACGTCCGGATGAATACACATTGTCAGACGGGTCTTCATCAAGCTGCGATGGCTCGTCATGCTTGCGAACACCTGCAAGAATTTCCTGTTCCTTCAGCGGGATACCGAGCTTCTCGTAAGTCTTGAGAAGTTCGGGATCAACTTCGTCCAGGGATTTGGGGCCGTCTTCGAAATTCTTGGGCGCCGCATAATAGTAGATATCATTGAAGTCGATCTTCGGATACTCGACGCGTGCCCAGTCAGGCTCTTCCATGGTAAGCCAGCGACGGTAGGCAGCAAGCCGCCATTCCAGCATCCATTCCGGCTCTTCCTTCTTGGCCGAGATGAAACGGATCACCTCTTCACTGAGGCCTTTCGGCGCCATGTCGGATTCAATATCGGTCGAGAAGCCGTATTTGTACTTGTCCACGTCAAGCGTGGCGACGGTATCAATTGTTTCCTGCACTGCAGGCATGGCAATTCTCCAAGCAACTAGATTTTCAGGCAGCCAGCCGGCTGGCCAGTTTGTTCCACGCTTTCAGGAACCGTTCGGCATCCTCACCATCCGATTCCCAACCAAGGCTCAAGCGCAAAGCCCCTTCGAGTTCATCATTTCCCGCCCCCATCGCAGCCAGTACATGACTGGTCTTCACCTTGCCGGAAGAGCACGCCGACCCCGAAGACAGGGAAACCCCGTCAAGGTCAAGTGCCATCAGCGCGGTCTCCGCACGAATTCCCGGCACTGCGAAACAGGACGTATTTCCAAGGCGTTTTGTCGTTTTGCCAAAGAAAACGGGCGGGCCGTTCCTGTTTCCCGTCTCTTGCGATATAGTAACGATCTGCTCTTCAATCGAGTCCCTGAAGCCAGATATCATTACTTTTTTGGTCATGTTTTTAGCGTGCCATTCACAGGCAGCTCCAAAACCGGCTATGGACGCAACATTTTCGGTTCCCGCACGGTGATAATTTTCCTGTCCACCACCTTCGAGCAGCGGTTGTGGCGAAAGCGACGGTGTGCGCAGCACAAGAGCCCCTGCGCCTTGCGGACCACCGATCTTGTGGCTTGACACAAACAGGAAATCCGCGCCGGTCTCTGCAAGGTTAAAAGAAAGCTTCCCGAGAGCCTGTACGGCGTCTACCACCAGAAAACCGTCATTGCCGTGCACGATATCCGCTATTTCAGCGACAGGCTGTACAACACCGGTTTCATTATTGGCGAGTTGAACCGCAACCATTGGAGCCCCAATCGCATGGTCATGATTCTCCAGTGTGTTTTCAAGGGCTGACAAATCAAGCCTGCCATCCTGGGTTACAGGCAGGATTTCGCAATCCTCAGCACGGAACCTGCCGCCAGACATGACGCACGGGTGCTCGGTCGCCCCCATGTACAGTCTTGAAACCGTGATTGCCTGGCCACCGGCGCGCAGTAGCGGTGAAAGCACATGATTGGCTGCTTCTGTCGCACCGGACGTGAAAACGATCCCGGAAGGATCACAATCAAGCAGTCCTGCCAGAGACTTTCTTGCCACTTCTACAGACTTGCGCGCGTTGCGCCCTTCAAAATGTACAGAAGAAGCATTTCCGCCCGAATCCATGACATCAAGCATGGCATCACGTGCACAAGCCATAAGCGGTGCCGTTGCATTCCAGTCTAGATATGTTCTCGATATTTTCGCCATATCCGGCTTCGGTACTTTCGACAATTGGTCCTGAAATGATCCCTGAAACACATTACAGGCGCTGCAATGCGTTATTTCCTTGTACTTTACCCTCACGATTGTCTAAGAAGGCCACTCAATTCAGCGCGTCAGGACCGCTCCAGTTTTGAATAATTCTAAACTGTTATAGAAACCCTGAAACGCAAACGTCAAGTGCCCATCCTCTTCCCCTCACAGATGTGATCGGGAAAAAGCAAGACAGATACCCGGAGAGCAAATTGCCTGAAGTAATTTTCAATGGACCCGCTGGCAGGCTTGAAGCCCGTTACCAACCATCGAAAGACAAAACCGCACCCATAGCACTCATTCTCCATCCCCACCCGCATCCGAAGTTCGGCGGGACCATGAACAACCAGATCGTGTATGACCTGTTTTACATGTTTCTGGAACGGGGTTTTACCACGCTGCGCTTCAATTTTCGCGGCGTTGGCAGAAGCCAGGGTGAATTCGATCACGGACAGGGAGAATTGTCTGATGCGGCAGCGGCGCTTGACTGGGTACAGACACTTCACCCCGATGCGCGGGGATGCTGGGTAGCCGGCTTTTCCTTCGGTGCCTGGATCGGCATGCAATTGCTGATGCGGCGCCCCGAAATCGAGGGCTTCATGTCAATTGCCCCTCAGCCAAACATATATGACTTCTCGTTTCTGGCACCGTGCCCTGCTTCAGGCCTGATCATTCATGGCTCTGAGGATCGTGTAACGCCAACAGAACATGTCCAGGGACTGGTTGACAAACTGAAGGCCCAGAAGGGAATCCTGATTACCCAGAACACCATGGAAGGAGCAAACCACTTCTTCACGGAACATCAGGAAGAACTGATCGAGAACTGCGGAACCTATCTCGACAAACGTCTGGGCATCATTCCCGGCGGGATTGAAGAGACAATGCTGCTGCGATAGCGTTCAGTGTCACTGCCATCCGGTCACGGACCTGATTAATCAGAAACCTGTTGTTCTATCAGGTGTTGGCATCAGCAAGCTGCTTGGGCAGGTCGCGCCATGAATGTCCGGCAGCCATGATGCAGGTCTGACCGTTTGTCCGGGTCATCATCACGGTCCAGCTTCCCTCTTCGGAGGCAAATATCTCAAAGGCTTCGGTATTTTTCTGGGAGATTCCCAGTGCTACCGGAACTTCCTTGTAATTTTTCTTCAAGATCTCGATGATTTTGGTCCGGTCACCGCATTTTGCAGTGGCAGCCTCAACCATTGGCACATGAAGTGCCATGCCTATCAGCGTTGAGGTGAAGAGTGTGATGATCGTTTTACTCATGTTTGCTCCTTTGTGGCCAAGGCACACGCTGACGGAGCAGACTTCATCATGTCACTTGTTCGTCAGGAACCCTTTTGGCCACTCATTTTCATTGGCATCTATTTTACGCACCTGTTGACTTTCACGTTGAAAAGTGTGCGCCCGCACGGTTAACCAAAGGTTAATGCCTGCTTTTGAAAGTCAGCCCCGGGCAAGCACACCGCCTGACACGGGGTGCTTGACGCCGGTCGTACCGGGAAAGGTGAGCGGCAGGCCCATCACACTCCTGACAGCCAGATATGCCCAGCATTCTGCCTCCATGGCATCGCCATCAAAACCGGCCTGCTCTGCAGAAATCACCTGCGCGCCCGTCGACAACGCAAACCTTGCAAGGTCGGCCATGATGTGGGGATTGTGACGCCCACCGCCGGCAATGATCCACAGATCGGGCTGTTCGGGCAGCAACCGGCCGCCATCGACAATTGCCCGGGCAGTCACCTCTGCAAGGGTCCGGGCACCATCCTCAACGCTTGCCTCACTGACATTTGGAGGGAGAAAGTCATTCCGGTCCAGTGATTTCGGCAATGGCTGTTCAAAAAACGGATGCGCACGATACCGCTCGGCCATCAACTGGTTCACGGCTCCCTCTGATGCAATCATGCCACCGTCATCATACGGGATACCGACATGGGCCTGAACCCATTGGTCAATCAGTGCATTCCCCGGACCACAGTCAAAGGCCAACAAGGGCTCTCCGACAAAGGAAATGTTTGAAATACCACCGATATTCACGAAAGCTGCCAGCCTGCCTTGATATTCATCCGGCAGGTTTCTCGACAGTGCCTGATGATAAACCGGAACGAGCGGTGCGCCCTGCCCGCCGTGTACCATGTCATTTGCGCGCATGTCGTAAATGCAATCAATTCCGGTTTCGCGTGCAAGGCGCTCCCCGTCACCCAACTGCATGGTGAAACCCTCATCCGGTCTGTGCAGAACCGTTTGGCCGTGGAAACCAATGCAATCTATTCCGGAAGGTTCAAGTCCGTTATCAGAAAGAAACTTCGTGACGGCGTCGACATGCCGGTCTGTAACCAGCTCTTCAACCTCGGAAAGACAGCCGGGCCGGTCCTCCCTTCGCCTGCATCCGGCGGCATCCTCAAGTGCCTTTCTGATCCGGTCGGACTCTTTTGCCCGGTATGGCTGAAACCCGGCCGGGCCGCGCCTGATGCGGTCCTTCCCGTCCGTTTCAAGCATGGCGATATCAATTCCGTCCATGCTCGTTCCGCTCATCAAGCCAATTGCCTTCTTCAAAGCCATTTTACAAACCGGGACTTCCTGTTAAGAACACGCGCAGACTGGTGCCTGCACGCCAGCATCTACATTATTACCCATCAGAACAAAAGAAACCTGTCATGACCGCCTTCAAGTCCGAATTTTTGCAGATACTCCAGTCCCGTGGGTTCATCCACCAGATTTCCGATCCGGAAGGACTGGATGCCCAACTCGTGAAAGAAAGCACTTCCTGCTATATCGGCTTTGACGCAACAGCACCGAGCCTTCATGCCGGCGGCCTCGTTCAGATCATGATGCTTTACTGGTTCCAGAAAACCGGACACCGGCCCGTTGTTCTGATGGGCGGCGGCACCACGATGGTCGGCGATCCGACAGGCAAGGATGAAAGCCGCCAGATGCTCACGGCGGAAGCGATTGAAGACAACAAGGCAAGCATCAAGCAAGTCTTTTCAAAGTTCCTGGAGTTCGGGGACACACCGGACAAGGCGGTAATGGCAGACAATGCCGACTGGCTGTTGTCACTCAATTACATCGAGTTTCTCAGGGATGTAGGGCGCTACCTTTCGGTAAACCAGATGCTGGCGCGTGATTCCGTCAAGCTTCGCCTTGAGCGTGAACAACATCTTTCATTCCTGGAGTTCAACTACATGTGCCTTCAGGCCTATGACTTCACGGAACTGGCCAAGCGCTATGACTGCCGCCTCCAGATGGGAGGCTCAGACCAATGGGGCAACATCCTGTCCGGTGTTGACCTTGGCCGCCGCATGGGCACGCCGCAACTCTTTGCCCTTACAACGCCGCTGCTAACCACTGCATCGGGCGCAAAAATGGGCAAAACGGTCGACGGGGCTGTCTGGCTCAGCGAAGACATGCTTTCCCCGTATGATTACTGGCAATACTGGCGCAATTGCGAAGACCGGGATGTGGGGCGGTTTATGCGGCTTTACACTGACATGCCGCTTGATGAAATTGACCGGTATGTGTCCCTTGAAGGTTCGGAACTCAACGAGGCAAAAAAGGTTCTCGCAACCAAGGCCACGGCGATGCTTCACGGGGCCGCGGCAGCAGAACAGGCCGCCGAAACGGCAAGACGAACATTTGAAGAAGGTGCACTGGATGACACCCTTCCGACCATAACGGTTTCAGAGCAAGAGTTGCAGAGCGGAATCGGCCTGTTGTCATTGATGGTGCAGGCAGGGCTTGCGGCATCCAATGGCGAGGCCCGCCGGCATGTCAAAGGTGGCGCTGTACGGATCAATGACGAACAGGTCGGCGATGAACGGCTTTCGGTCAACCCATCCCATCTTACCGGTGAAGGTGTATTGAAGCTTTCGATGGGCAAGAAAAAACACTTTATCGTAAAGCCGGAATAATCCGGCCTTACGGTAATCCAATACATCAACAAAACCATATTAATTACTGAATTCAAAAACTTTTTTGAATACACCAGGCGCAACGATCGAGAGCGGATTGACCAGCAGCGTGGGTTTGCGCCTTGGACCGCTCAACCGGTAGGTTATTCCAATAAACGGATTATCACGATCTGATAAAAGGTTGCCGAGCAGCGGTATTTTGGAAATTACCGAGTTCACCACATTGGCTGGCATGAAAGTGCCGGCGAGATCCATGCGATCCTTCTGGTTGTAAACGATGCCTGTCGCCGTAATACCGATTGCCGGATTACGGATGATTGCATCCTTGATATTGAGGTAGCCATCCCCCTTTTCGATCCGGCTTTCGGCAAGCTGGAAACGGGCGCGCTTTTCCACGTCCTCGGGAATGATCGGGGTTACCTGGCCGCGTTCAGCTTTAGTCTGGCTTCGGACACTGGAAGCAAACCGAGCAAGCCTTGGTTCGTTAATGACCTCAAAATCCCTGATCCGGACTGGACCGACAAAGGGGCCGTTTTCGCTGCGCACAAGGTTGGCAACCAGTTTTCCGCCTTCCATGCGCGAATAAATGTTGGTGAATGCAAGTGCATTACCGGCATCATCACTGTTGATGATGAAATTGGTCTGGTTGTTGGTCCGGCGTGCGGTAACCGAATAGGTGGCGCCCCTTTCATCGGTTCCGGATATGTCAACAAGAGACATCTTTCCTGCCCTGGCCTGATATCGCAGACCGGCATTGTATATCGACCTTTTCTCGAAACCCGTAATCCGTTCAAAATTGGCTGTCAGGTTCACGCTTCTCTGGCCCTGTGCCTTTGAGAACGAGCTTTCATAGATCAGCGTGTTCATGACACCGCGTGCATCATAGGAACTGCCTGAAGCGACAATCTCATAGACTCCGTTTTTCAATTCGGCCTTGAGCCTGGCATCGTCGCCCTCGTTCAGCGAAAGCTTTTTGAGATCCGCGAGGATGAGCCCACTCCTTGAAAGAACCAGCCTGCCATTTGCAGAAAAGCCCTCACCCTGAAGACTGAAATTCTCCAGGAGGTACCTGTTGGACGTTTCCTTCATGTCAAAACTGGCTTCAGCCCTGATTTTTCTGCCCTTGCTCCAGCCTATCCACGGCAGTGACAGTGATGCGTTTGTCAGATCGACTTTGTAACTTCTGGACTTGGCTTCCTGGGTGAGTTCCACTGTGACAGGTCCCGAAACCACTTCGCCCAGATCGATATCAAGCTTTTTGCGGTCTTCCTCATCCAGCGTTGCTGTAATCACCCGGGATCTTGAAAACTTGCCGGATTTGCCGATTGGTTCAACCAGACGCAATTCCGCGTTCATGCCGTCAACACGGCTTCTGCCGGTAACATTTGCCCGTTGCGGGTTGGCATCTATTACCAGATCAGCGTCGGCAAAATCATAGCCGCCAATCTTGCGGTTGCTGCTGGCATTGCTCAGGTCAAGAAGCACATTCCAGTTTACTTCCCCATATTCCACATCCTTGCGGATGGGGAATTCAGCGGCCACATCGGCATGCGCCTTGCCGTCAAACTGTTCGGCAGACACTTCAAGTCTCTCAAGGACCCGCAATGGCTTCCGGTTGGCAATACGGGCAATGGACCGGGCATCGCCAGCCAGGGCGATATTTGCCGAACCCCGTTTTTCTTCCGCCTCGAAATCCTCCATCACGAAACGGGCAGATTCGACAGCAACATCCTCGTCAACCCCTTCACTCACGGTTCCGGTGTCCATGTCTGCTGCGATTTGCATTCCTTCCAGAACGAGTTTACCCGCGCCATTGTGAATCGGAGGCATGTCGCCAAAGGAACGGAATGAGAAATCCTCCAGATTGAGGTCGGCCCGGAAATGCTCCGGCAGCATCTTGGCCCCCTGCTTGAGGCGAAAGACGATACCCGAAGGAATATCCGCTTTCAGGGTGCCACTCGCCACCTTACCGCCGATAATGTGATCGTGGACCCATTGCCTCGCGCCCTGCGCGATAAAGAAAGGCCAGAACTGCTTCAAGGCAACAACGGAAATCCCTTCCGTATGACCTTGCGCCTTTAGTGAAGGGGTTTCCCCGTCAAAGCCGAAGACGCCTGTACCCTGAACCGCCCCGTTCTGTGTCGTCAGAACAATGCTGTTCATTTGCAGTTCACGCTCTTCCCGGTCATACAGCCCGGCAAGCTTGAAAGCGGCTGGCAATACCGCCTCGCCCTCCATGGTTGGTGCAAATTCACCGTGCTGCATGATGATGTCATACAGTAGCGGACCGGCATAACCTGCCTTGTCGTCATGCGGTTTGACACCTCCGACAAGGGTTGCCTTGAGTTTTCCGATCTCGATTTCAGATTGCTCAAGTTCAATCTGGTTACGGGCCAGAATCAGGCTGAAATTGAGGTCTACCTTCCGCGATATGGTGGTGGCATCCTTACCAACCCGCAGGGTATGCTCACTGGTTTTCAGGTTCAGGGTCGGATCGAGTGCTGTGTGGTCTGCACGGAACCTAATTCGGCCGGCAAGATCAACCAGACCATCAGCGCCAATCACGCCCTGGTCAGTTTCCGGGTCATGCAACCATTCACGAAGCGATATGCCATTTGCATCAAAGCGGTATATGGAGCGGCCAGAACTTGCCCTTGTGTATGTAGACAGAAGGTTGATGTTGGAAAAGTCGGTACCAATCTCCGCTGTAAGCTGAAATTTGCCCTTGTCGACCGGCTCAACCAGCAAACTCTGAACAATCACAGGGTCCTGTTGGATCCTTCCGAAGACAGGCCCCGATATTTCCAGATTCTGAACTCGGAATTCACGAAAGCCCTGCGCTTCCATGTTAGATTGCAGGCGAGCCAAGGTGACACCCATTGCATTCAGCGGCTTGTCGAGATGCGGGGGCAACAGAAACGAACTTTCCGCGCCAAGCACGGAGGCATCAAAGGACACGCCATCCACATTGACCAGATCGAATCCGGCATTGCCCGAGACAGCATCAATCAGCCTTGATTCGACCCGCATGGAGCCGATCTCCGCCAACAGGGCAGAATCTGATTTGCGACGAACGGTAACCCTGTTTGCCTCAACACTTGCCTTTCCCGTGACAGAAAAACCGATATGGACATCCGGCATCTCAACGGAAAAACCGTCCCCGACAAGGTTTTCCAGCGCATTTTCCATCCTGGTGACCAGAATCGAATCCTGCGAAGCTTTGCCGGCAAGCAGCAGGTAAGCGCCGCCAGCAAGGAAAGCGACCACTATTCCAAGACACAGCGCGAATGCCGCTGCAAATCGCGTGGTACGTTTAAGGGAAGAACGCCGGACTGCGCCTGAAAGCGCCCCTCGTTGGCGTGTTGTCTTGCGGTATTCACCGCTCCTCGGTTTCAGTATTTTCGAGCCCCCTCAAAAATCTGCTCAAGCATGTGCATCATTGGCCACTTCAATGGATATCCGGTTGCTTGGCGAAGTAGCGACTCTGTATAAGCTAGCAGTTTAAATGCAGATGTTTAATGTCGAAAGGATGGCAAATGTCAAAAGTTGGTGCAGGTGACAAGGCTCCCGGTTTCACGCTTCCCACTGATGGGGATGGCGAGTTTTCACTGGGCGGGCAAAATGAGGCCCCGGTTGTGCTGTTCTTTTATCCCAAGGATGACACTTCAGGATGCACCAAGGAAGCAATCGGGTTTTCGGAACACCTGGAAGATTTCAGCAAACTGGGGGTTCGCGTTGTCGGCATGTCTCCGGACCCTGTGAAAAAGCATGACAAGTTCAAGGCCAAGCACGAACTGACAGTCACACTTGTCTCCGACGAAGAAAAAACAACGCTCGAAGATTACGGTATCTGGGTCGAGAAAAGCATGTATGGCAGGAAGTACATGGGCGTTGAACGTACAACGCTTCTGATCGGCAAGGATGGCACGGTTCTGGAGGCATGGCACAAGGTCAAGGTTCCCGGGCATGTGGAAGCTGTCCTGGATGCCGCCAGAAAGCATTTCAGCTGATCCAGAGAAAACAACACCGGATAACAGTGGAATCATGATGCCAATAAGCCTTGCCGACGGCGCTCTCGACGCACTTCTTTGTGCCGACCTGGATGGCAAGGTTGAACGTGTCAACCAGCTTGCCAGTGCCTGGAAGAACAAAAACCTGTCCCTGCGATCCGGCACAAGGATCCGGCCGCCTGAACGGCCCGGTCGCCCGGACAAGCCGGAACTTCTGCCTCCCGCGAATGTACCCAAACGCCCTCTTTCAAGCAGAAAAGGCAGGATTGCGCTGATACACGCCATTGCCCATATCGAGCTGAATGCGATTGATCTTGCGCTTGACATTCTGGTCCGTTTCTCCGGACAGAACATGCCCCGGTCCTTTCACGATGGCTGGTTGCGGGTTGCCCACGAGGAAGCCAAGCACTTTACCCTGCTGAGGAAACGACTTGCAGAGCATGACCATGCCTATGGAGATCTGCCTGCCCATGACGGGCTGTGGGAAGCAGCCGGGGAAACCGGTCACGACCTGATCGCGCGCCTTGCAATTGTCCCGCTCGTACTCGAAGCACGCGGCCTGGATGTCACTCCGCCCCTGATAAGCAAGCTTCGTGCGCTTGGCGATGACCAAACAGCCGATATTTTCGAAATCATCTATGAAGATGAAAAAGGCCATGTCGCTGTGGGAGCCAAATGGTTCCGGTTCCTTTGCAACCGGCATGGCATGGAGCCTGCCAACACCTTTGCAACCCTGGTGCGGCAGCATTTCCGGGGGCACTTGAAGGGCCCATTCAATGACCGGGCAAGATCGGCAAACGGTCTTACCCCCCTGTTTTACCGCAGCCTGTCGACCGCTGGCACCTGACCAACTTTCGCAAATTGTTCAGTTCATGAAGTGAAGCTTGTCAAACTGCGAGCGGAATTGCGAAACCTTCTTCGCCAGTGAAGCATGGTCGTTTGTGTTCAGCGCTTTTGCAATCAATCTTGCAAGATCGGCTGTGTGTTCCTTTTTCATTCCCCAACGAACCAGTTCGGGCGTACCGATCCTCAATCCGTTGAGGTCGCCCTTTACCGGGTCAATGGGCAATCCGATTCCGCAAGCAAGAAAACCGGACTTCCTGAGCAGTTTTGATGCAGCCTGCCCGCCACCAAAGCCGGCAGCTTCAACAGCAAACTGGTGCGAACCGGTGAAGTCCCGTTCCCGCGCGAATACGGGTATCCCGGCCTTGTCCAATTCCGATGCAAGGGCGCCTGCTACCTCAACCATGGTTTCCGCATACGCCTTTCCATGGGATTTCCAGTCCAGCATGGTGATGGCAAGGGCGGCTGATTTTGCCACATCGAAATTGGCAGTCATTCCCGGGAATGCAATGGCATCGAGCTTTTCGGCAAGTTCGGCTTCACTGGTCACGATCAGGCCTGCCGCAGGTCCGCCCAGACTTTTGTAGGTGCTCATGGTCATCAGATGCGCCCCTTCCCTTAGCGGGTTTGGCCAGGCATTGCCTGCAATGATCCCGCACTGGTGCGCGGCATCAAACAGCACCTTGGCATCGTGTTCATCTGCTATTTCACGGATTTCGCGAACAGGATGCGGAAACAGGTTGAGACTGCCGCCAATGGTTATCAACCGTGGCTTGACTTGCCTTGCCATCGCACGCAAGGCGTCGACATCCACTGTAAACCCGTCCGGATTGACCGGCGCTTCATGGATGTTAAGGCCATAAAGGCCTGCGCAACCAGCATCGTGATGGGTTACATGCCCGCCAATGGATGCCGGAGGTGCAATTATGCTGTCACCCGGCTTGCACGTGGCCATGAAGGCATAGAGATTGGACAGGGCCCCGGAAGCAACCCTTGTTTCAGCAAATTGGGCCTGAAAGACATCCGCGCAGAGTTCTGCGCAAATCACCTCTATTTCCTCAATTGCCTCAAGGCCCATTTCATACTTGTCGCCCGGGTACCCCAAAGAGGGTCTTGAACCCAGACCCGATGCTAGAACAGCCTCGGCCTTCGGATTCATCACATTGGTTGCAGGGTTGAGGTTGAAGCACTCAACCTCATGAATATTCCTGTTTTCTGCAATCAGCGCATCGATGCGACCGGCTATTTCACCAATACCGGAATCTGCCGTTTTGCGAGCAATCGCCTGCACGTAGTCTTCCGATACGGAGGGTACCCAATCACGTTTGACCAAAGATGCCATGTCATTCTCCCTGTTTCATGGCGATGAAACCGGAAAGGCTTGCCGAACACAAACCAGATTTGTTATTTCTTAGGCCTAGAAATTCCAGCCCTTGATTTTGACATGTCCGTATCCCCACCCCGACCACGCCTACCGCATCTCAATTCGTTGAGGGCATTTGAGGCTGCAGCCAGACTGAACAGTATTGCGCTGGCAGCTGATGAACTGTGCGTCACACCTGCTGCAGTCGCGCAGCAGGTAAAGTCACTCGAAGCCTGGGTGGGCGACAAGCTGTTCTTACGCAACGCAAAAGGCGTTGAGCTGACGCCGCTTGGAGCAGCCGTGTCAGCAGATTTCAGCAATGCATTCGATTCTCTTGTCTCATCGGTTCAGAAACTGCGGTTGAGTGCCAATCCACAGGAACTGCGCATCGCCACCATGCCAAGCATTGCGCAACTGTGGGTGTCTCCCCGGCTGCCTTTCATACGCAAGACCATGCCCGATCTGTCACTCTCCGTTACGGCGCTTGAACGGCCTCCCAACATGCGGCGTGAACCTTTCGATCTTGCGATTTTCTATCGAGATCAAAAAGAAGAGAACCAAACCGGTTTCATAGAGGATGATGTAATTTTTCCGGTATGTGCACCGGCCATTGCCGAACGGCTAAATGCTATAGCCGATCTGAGAAACGAGGTTTTCCTCCATGACACAGCATGGAAGGAAGACTGGAAAACATGGCTTTCTGCCGCTTCGCCTGATGCCAACCTGTCAAAGAGCGGCCCGGAGTTTTCGCTCTACGCGCTGGCGCTTGAGGAATGCAAAAACGGCGCCGGCATTCTGATAGGACACGAATCCCTCGTCAGGCGACAGTTGCAGGAAGGAAGCCTGGTAGCTCCTTTTGATTTCAAGGTTACATTGCCAAGGCACCTCGCCTACACAACAAGCGAAACCTGCACGGACAATCCTGTTTTCAGAAAAGTCATTTCCATGCTTGCGGTTTCATCCGGCATGAACACACCTGCCTGAACCGGAAATGCAAATACCCCTGTCTATGCGGTCCGGCCTTCTTCCAAACAACGCTTTGTTAACCATGATTGTTCATTGTGCTGCTGGAGTATCCAGTAGAGGCACGCTTGATGGAAAATACGCAAATTCGCGAACCCGGAAGTTTTGGAAAGCGCAAAGAACCGCACACCATCATCGTAAGCGGAAACGGCAAGAGCCGGGTTTTCAAGGTAAATCCGATCTATTGCTCGATTGGCCTTTGTTTCGCAGCCATGATGCTGGTCGGCTATCTTGGCGCCACCGCCTATCTTGTTTTCCGCGATGACCTGATTGAATCATCCTTTGCACGACAAGCCCGCATGCAGCACGAATATGAAGATCGCATCGCAGCACTCAGGGCAAAGCTCGACCGGGTAACATCACGGCAACTACTGGACCAGCAACAGATTGAAGCCAGGGTTTCCGAGTTGATGGCCCGCCAGGCAACCATTGGCAAACGCTCCGGGCGCATGGGGGACTTGTTGCAAAAGGCAACTGTTCGCGGTCTTGGTGTCGTTCACCGAAGCGGCAATGTTCCCGTACCCAGCGTGAATCCGCAGAAAAACCCTGATGAAAAAGACCCGGTACAGACCGGCAGCATCGCTCCGGCAAGTGCGGCAAGCAGCACTGATCTTGCATCCCTGTTTTCCCTGCGTGGCGTCGAGCCCGCTACGCCTCCCACTACACCTTCTGTTCTGTTGGAAGACAGCACCCCGGCATTTGCTGCGCTGAACATACCCACTTTCTCATCTGCAAATACAGGCGAGATCTTTGGTGAGGTGGCCCAGGCAATCGGAGCGATTGACGCAAGCCAGCGGGAAGAAGTTGACGGATTGCGTCTTGCAGCCGCCAGCCGTACGCAGAAAATTACCGAAGTCCTCAAGTCTGTTGGGGCCGCGGTGCCATCATCGGTTGAAAGCGATATCGGCGGCCCTTTCGTTCCCATAGACCATTCATCAGAGTTTGAATTGCATCTTGATGCCCTTGAGGCGACGCTCGAAATGTATGACCAGGTTGCAGGCCTGGCAAATTCCCTGCCTTTGAAAAACCCTGTTCCAGGTGCCAGAATCAGCTCGCGTTACGGCAGCCGTATTGACCCGTTCAACGGTCGTACCGCCATGCATGGCGGCATTGATTTCAGGGCACGGCGTGGCACACCCGTCCGGGCTACGGGCGAAGGCATTGTGATAAAGGCTGGCCGTCACGGAGGATATGGCAAACTGGTTGAGATACGTCACCGGGACGGACTTGTTACGCGCTATGCCCACTTGAGCAAAATCAATGTAAAACGCGGAGAGAAAGTCAGATCCGGACAGGCGATCGGCAAGGTAGGCAGTACAGGACGGAGCACCGGCCCGCATCTTCATTACGAAGTCCGGCAGGCTGGTAAAACCCGCAATCCCGCCGTGTATCTTAATTCAGGCAAAAAACTGCGCGGCCTGCTGTAAAACCAGACCAGATCAATGTTGGCTGAACGCGCTTGCGCTTCCCCTTACTCAATATCCTCAACTGCCGGAGCCCCTTCGTCACCGGTAACCTGTTGCGCAAGTGCCGCTTCCATGAACGGGTTGAGATTGCCATCCAGAACATCATCGGGAGACGTGTTCTCAACGCCGGTACGCAGATCCTTCACCAGCTGGTAGGGTTGCAGGACGTAGGACCGAATCTGGTGCCCCCAGCCAATGTCCGTTTTGGAATCATGGGCTTCCTGAATCCCTTCCTGACGCTTTTTCATCTCAAGGTCATAAAGACGCGCACGCAGAGCCTTCATCGCGTTTGCCCGGTTCTGGTGCTGTGATTTCTCGGATGAAGTAACCACAATGCCTGTCGGCACATGTGTGATCCGTACCGCACTGTCTGTCGTGTTGACATGCTGGCCACCCGCGCCTGATGAACGGTACGTATCGACGCGAATGTCCTTATCCTGGATTTCGATCTCGATGTTGTCGTCAATTTCCGGATAAACCCATACGGATGAAAACGAGGTATGACGGCGGTCATTGCTGTCAAAAGGCGAAATACGGACGAGACGATGAACCCCGGACTCCGTCTTTGCCCAGCCATAGGCGTTCTCGCCGCGAATCATGATTGCAGCACTCTTGATGCCCGCTTCATCACCTGGAGCAGTCGATTGCACCTCGACCTTGAAGCCGTTCTTTTCTGCCCAACGGGTATACATGCGCAAAAGCATGTTCGCCCAGTCCTGGCTTTCCGTACCGCCCGCACCGGAATGCACCTCCAGGAAGCAATTGGCATTGTCCATCTCACCGGAAAGAAGGGCTGCAACCTGCCTGCCCCCCATTTCAGCCTGCATGGTTGCAAGGGCATACTCTGCCTCGGCAACAATGTCGTTGTCACCTTCTTCCTCGCCAAGCTCAATCATACCGAGGTGATCTTCAAGCTCGGCCTCGATCTGGCGTATGGTCTTGATTGACGTTTCAAGGCTTTGTCGCTCGCGCATCAGCTTTTGTGCTGCTTGCGGATCATTCCAAAGGTCGGGATCCTCGGAAGCCTTGTTCAGTTCTTCAAGTCGGTTGTTGGCGACATCCCAGTCAAAGATGCCTCCTCAGCAGGCTTATGGCCTGCTTGATGTCGGAGACGGCTGCTTGCGTTTCAGCGCGCATGTTTGATCATTCCGTGGTTTGTGATTTTCAAAGCCGGAACATAAGGTTGAGGGAAACAAGAGTAAACAGCGAAATTTGAATAAAGCCCCTGTTTCCCGTCCTGTCATCCCTCTGGATCAAATCACGGGCTCTCGACGATCAGGCCCACTACCCCGATGCAATCACCGGATTTGACCAAGCCAGGGAAATGCCTGGAAGCCAGAATACCGGAACGCCGGGCAATACAATCAACCGGATCACGCCCTGTTCTGTCCAGCGGCCAAATTCTGGCAACTGTATCGCCTGCTGTGACTTCATCCCCCAAATCGACAAGCGGCTCTATGAGGCCGTCATCCTCAGAGAAGACAAAACAGTCCTCATCCGGCATGTCGAGGAAAATGGTTGGCTCCATTACGGGATCGCCCTTCATGATGCCGGAATGCTTTAGCACATTGCGGACACCCTTTTTCGCCGCTGCGATTGAGCGTGCAGTAGACGTGCCCCCGCCACCAAGTTCCGTCGTGACGAAGATCTTGCCCTGAGCCTCGACAGCCGTGTCGTACATGCCTTCATTGTCGATTTCCAGAAGCATCATGGTGTATGGCGCGTTGAACGCCTTGACGGCTTCAAAACAGGCGGTCTGGAGGTTTTTGTCTTCGAGCACGTGCGCACAGGCAAACGGAATGAAATCAAGGGTTTTTCCACCGGAATGGAAATCCAGCACGATATCACTCAGTGGTACCAGCTTTGTGTTGAAGTAATCGGCGATTTTCTGGGTAACGGAACCATCAGGCCGCCCGGGAAAACACCGGTTCAGGTTGACATGGTCGATCGGAGAGGTGCGCGATCCGGACCGGAATGCGGGATAATTGAAAGCAGGTACAATGATCACCCGGCCATTGATTTCCGATGGTTCGAGATTAAGCGCCAGATCCATCAGCGCAACGGGGCCTTCATACTCGTCACCGTGATTCCCGCCGGTCAGCAGCGCTGTTGGACCCTCGCCATTCTTGATTACGGTTATCGGTATCATCACTGAGCCCCAGGCTGAGTCATCGCGACTGTAAGGCAGGCGCAAATAGCCGTGGTTCTTGCCTTCCGCATCAAGGGAAAGGGTCGGTTTTATGGGATTAAAAGCCATGAATCAGTCCTTTACGAAAAGTCGGCGTGGCACCTTGGCCAGACATTCCGGTCCGCTTTTGCCGATGATGATGCTTTCGGTCAATTCAAACCCCCAGTCATCGCCCCAAAGTCCGGTCATGAAGTGAAACGTCATGTTTTCCTCAAGCACGGTCTTGTCACCGGGACGAAGCGACATGGTTCTTTCACCCCAGTCAGGCGGATAGGATAGTCCGATCGGGTAGCCGGTACGATTGTCTTTCCTGATGCCGTATTTCTTCAGCACATCAAAAAAGGCATTCGCGATGTCCTCGCACAGGTTGCCGGCCTTTGCCGCTTCCAGACCCGCCTCAATACCTTCCAGAACCGCCGCTTCAGCGTCCAGGAATGTCTGCGAGGGCTTGCCCAGAAACACGGTTCGTGACAAGGGGCAATGATAGCGTTTGTATACGCCTGCTACCTCGAAAAACGTCCCCTCGCCCGTATTCATGGGGGAATCATTCCAGGTCAGGTGTGGCGCAGAAGCGTCCTTGCCCGAGGGAAGCAGCGGAACCAGCGCGGGATAGTCTCCGCCAAATCCCAAAGCCTCGTCGTATCGCAAACCGGCATCATAAATGTCTGCTGCCAGATCGCATTTGCGGTAACCTGGCCTCGATTTTTCCACGATAACGCCGTGTATGCGCTCAACGATCCGCGCAGCCTTGCGCATGTAGTCGATTTCGGTTTCAGACTTGACCGCCCTCTGCCAGTTGACCAGCGCAGTCACGTCCACGAAACGGGCATTGGGCAATTCCCTTTGCAGGCTGGTATAGGCGGCCGCTGAAAACCAGTAATTGTCCATCTCGACGCCGATGCGCTTGTTGCCGTAACCGCTGGTATCGAGCATGGAGGCGAGCAGTTCCATCGGATGCAATTCGGTCGACTGCACATAATGATCCGGATAACTGAGAATGTTATCCTCGGGGAGATATGCGGTGCGCCGTGCGCCGTTCGAATCCTGCGTTCTCCCGAACCAGACAGGCGCGCCTTCAAGCCCTACAACAACGCATTGGTGGACATAGAAAGACCAGCCATCATAACCGGTAAGCCATGCCATGTTGGACGGATCCGAAACGACAATGACATCAACACCGGCAACCTCCATTGCATTGCGTGTTTTCGCAAGGCGTTGCGCATACTCATCCAGGCTGAAATTAAGAACAGGGCCAGACATTTGCAGAAATCCATCATGGTTGAAACAAGAAACTCAGTTTGAAAAATCGGTGCCGGTGCCGGACTTGATCGCCTGGCTGCGGGCAAAATTGGCAATGGCGGTATCCTGAACACCGGTTCCGGTCAGGTCCGCCACTGTTATGGCTGTGTCCGAACTGCGCCCGGTCGCCTTGCCCGCCACAATCGCTCCAAGCTCGGCAAACTGGCGATCATCTGAAACCAGTCCGGCCCCAATCGCCGTTCGCAACTCACCCAGAATACGCGTCTGGGACAGACGATCAGGTACGTACGGGTCCGCACGGAGCAGACATTCCGGATCAAGTTCGTTCTTGTGTTCCTGATCCGAGCCCATCGCGGTGACATGCTGCCCCGGCCTGAGCCACTCCGCTTTCAGTACGGGCGTCGCCGAGGGGGTAGTCGTGATAACAACATCTGCAGAGGAGACGGCTGCTTCTGCATCGCCGGATGCCTGCACCGTGATGCCCAGTTCATCCTGAAGTTCGGCAGATGCCTTTTGTGCTTTTGCTGCGTCCCTCGCCCAGATGACTGCCTGCTTGACGGGACGGACAAGACACAAAGCCTTGAGCTGCAACCGGCCCTGTGTTCCCGCTCCTACAACACAGGCACTTGCTGCATCTTCACGCGCCAGATGCCTTGCGGCGACAGCACCTGCGGCGGCCGTGCGCACATCTGTCAGATAACCGTTGTCGAGCAGCAAAGCCTCCACCATGCCTGTTCGTGCAGAAAACAACACCATCAGGCCGGATGTACTCGGCAAACCGAGTTTCGGGTTGTCAAAAAATCCCGGCGACACCTTGAGCGCAAAACTGTCAATTCCAGGCACGTATGCCGTCTTGACATCCACCTCACCGTTGTAAGGCTTTATCTGCATGGAAAGTATGTCGGGCATCACCACATCGGTTGTGGCAAGTGCAGCAAATGCTTTCTCAACACAATCCACGGCATCAAGGTCGAGTTGGACCAGTTTCCGCAGGTCGGATTCGGTCAGTATCTTGATCGCAGCCATGTCAGCCCCCCTCTTTTGTTACATCGACATCCTCGCCCGAAATGATGCGATGATGTTGATTCATGTCGATGTTTTCGCCACTGAGAATTGCCGCCACCGGCCCCATGACATTGATCTTGCCCGCCAGAAGTGCCGCCACGCCGACAGATCCCGAACCTTCAACAACCTGCCTTTCCTGCCAGTAGACATGGCGGATTGCAGCGGCAATTTCGTTTTCACTGACCAGCAGGGTTTCATCTACGAGATCCCTTGTCATTTGAAAAGTAAGACGATTGTTGAGGCCAATCCCGCCTCCAAGGGAATCCGCCAGTGTCGCCAGTTCCTGTACATGCACGGGCTTGCCTGCCTTGAGGCACTCGTGCATGGCGGCACCGCGTTCCATCGTGATGCCAATCACCCGGATATGGGGCCGCACAGCCTTGACGGCAGCCGCCACCCCGGCGATCAACCCGCCCCCAGACAAGGGAACGAGAACAGCCTCCAGGTCCTCCAGCTGTTCAGCCAGTTCCAGCCCCAGTGTACCCTGCCCCGCGATGACATGGCGATGATCGAATGGCGGGATCATGGTCATGCCTTCTTCCGCGACCAGCCTGTCCACTTCCTCCTGTGCCTCGTCCTGTGACATGCCGACAATGCAGACTTCAGCTCCATAGGCCCTGATCGCCTCAACCTTCACTTCAGGAACAAGTTTCGACATGCAAATGATGCAGCGAACCCCGGCCTCTTTTGCCGCATGGGCAAGACCCCGGCCATGATTGCCGGTCGAGACACCAACCACACCTTTGGCCCGCTGTTTCTCATCAAGCTGCATCACGGCGTTGGTGGCACCCCGCAATTTGAAACTGCCTGTTACCTGCGTATGTTCAAGCTTGAGATAGACCGGTGAGCCGGCCAGGTCACTGAGCGATCGTGACCGTTCCACCGGCGTCGTTCTGACAACACCTGATATGGCTTCACGGGCAGCCTTGATTTCCTGAAGCGTAACCGGTGAGCATGTACTGGTCATGCAATTTCTCCTGTTGCCTGTGACGCCTTGGAAAACGGCCACTGACGGTCATACAACACCCCGTGGCCGGGAGATTTGTGATCAGCCAAGCCTGCCAATCGTGCCATTGCCCAGGCGCTTGCCTGATTGGAACTCACGACCGGTTTTCCAAGCCGTTTCTCGAGTTCCCCGATATGCTCAAGAACCGGAAGATTGGTGCACGATATGAATACCGCTTCAGCCTCTTCGCGGTGCGCAGCAATTGCTGCATCAATGATTGTGCGACTGCTGACCCTTGCCATTTCACGATCATCTTTCAACCCCAGGCATTCAAGATTGAGCACATCAAGCCCCTGTGCAGCGAAATAGGCTGCCATTGGCGTACTTGTCTCGACGGTGTAAGGCGTAAGGATTGAAATCCGCCGAGCACCCAACGCCCTGAAGGCGGCAAGCGCAGCACCCGGCGGCGTTACAACCTCCACACCCGGTCGCGCCTGCTGTATGGCGGCACGCACCTTGTCATCGCCGATAACCACAGAAGCGGCGGTGCAGCTGTAACAGATGGCACGCAAAGTCTCACCCGGTGCAATAAGCCCGGCGGCATCCGTCAACCGGGGAGCCATTTTGGCCAGATTTTCTACACTGGTCGGATTTTCATACGCTACGCGGGATACATGGGTAGCAACACGCTCTTGCGGCATCTGCCGATAGAAATCGTGTTCACTGGTAAGGTCTGTCGCAAGGGCGATCAGACCGAACCGGATGAAAGAATCAGGGTTATCAAGCCGAACTGCTTGCCCCGAGAGAGAAACAGGACCAATACTCACGGGCAAACTCCATCAAATGCGACATTCATCTATGCCGAACCTGTAGGTATCTGTCAGACGACCATGACCGGACACTTCGCGAGACTGGTTACCTTGTGTGAAACGCTTCCCAGCAGGTAGCCTTCCACATCTCCCATTCCGCGACTGCCGATGACAATCAGATCAGCTTCATGTTCCTTTGCAAACTTGACAATGGTTCGGGCCGGAGGGCCTGCCTTGACGAAGCCCCGGACTTTTTGGGCACCGGCCTCTGCCGCCACCTTCTTTGCATTTTCTGCGACTTCACGGGCATGCTCCCGCATCGCGTCATCAATATTGGTGGGTTCTGCGGATCGCACCATGGACATGGATGCTTCCAACAGCGAGTGGTGACGAAATACCGTAAGTATCAGCATTTCGCTGTCATGGATCTTCTGCAACTGGGCTGCCTTCTGGAGGGCCTGCTCAGCATGGTCTGACCCGTCCACGGCCACGAGAATACGTTTAAACATTGAACATACTCCTCTCGATCAGCGGAATGCGAGATCACGCAGGAACAGCGCAATCTGCGGGAAGAAAATCAGGGCTACCGAAACGCTCAGCAGAATGATCGTAAAGGGGAAAATGCCCCTGATCACATCCATGTACGGCCGTTTGAAGATGGCAATCGCCGTAAAGATGTCACAGCCGAATGGCGGAGTGGCAGAGCCAATGGCAACCTGAAGGGTGATGATGGTCCCAACGAGGACCGGATCAAGACCGACAGAACTGACAACCGGAGCGAAAATCGGCACCAGAATCAGGATAACGACAATCGGGTCGACAAACATGCAGCCGATGAAGAATGCCACGGAAATAACCGCAAGAACGCCTTTTGGTCCCATGTCGGCAACACCGACGGCGGTCAGGATTTCCTGGGGAATCTGTGCGAAGGAAATCACCCATGAAAAGGCTGCACCGGCACCCACAAGAATGAAGACCACAGCGGTGATCAGGCCCGTTGATTTTGCAATGGCATAAATGTCAGGCAGCTTGAGCGAGCGAAAGATCACGAATTCCAGTATCAGTGCATACAGAACGCAAACTGCAGCGGCCTCTGTGGGGCTGAAAATCCCGCCATAGATACCGCCAACAATGATAACCGGGAACCCGAGCGGCCACAGGGCCATCCGGACAGCGGATATTCTCTCCGACCAGCTTGCCTTGGGCTCGGTGGGAACCTTGTTTATCGTGGCATACACAATGCTGTAGGCAGAAAACAGAACCAGCAACAGCAAGCCCGGACCAATGCCGGCGATGAACAATTCGGAAATCGAAGTGCTGGAAATAACGCCGTAAATGATCATCCCGATCGAGGGCGGAATGAGAAAGGCAATATCGGATGCATTGATGATCAATGCGAGGACAAATGAATCCTTGTACCCGGCCTTGAGCATGCGCGGGCGCAACGGCGAACCAACAGCGACAACGGTTGCCTGGGTTGAGCCGGAAACCGCACCAAACAACGTACAGGCCGATGCAGTACTGACGGCAAGACCGCCCTTGATGTGCCCCACATAGGCCATCACCATGTCAATCAGCCGGTTCGCGGACTGCCCTTTGGTCATGATATCGGCTGCGAGTATGAACATCGGAACCGCGATCAGGGATGCAGGCCGTATGCCCGCCATGATCTGCTGAACCATGAAGTCCATCTTTCCAATGTCACCAAACATGAAAAGGAAACCGGTGAAAGTTGCCACAAGCAGCGGAATCATCATCGGAAAACCGAGAAGCAGCAGGGCAATCATTATCAGGAAAATGGTCAGTGCCATCGTAAGTCCCCCCTAGACTTCCGTCTCGTCATTGTCATATCCCTCCAACACATGGGTTGAGAGGTAGATGTCTTTCGAAACCGCATTCTTGATGGTTGTGAGCACGTATTGGAGCCCTGTCATGAAGAAGCCGACAGGAACCCAAAGGAATATCCAGTAAACAGGCAATTGAAGCGCAGGCAGCACACGGCCCGAGCTGGCGACCTTGGCGATATAGCCGATTGAAAAGTAACACAGGGCAAACATTGCGGTAGCCGTCACAAGCGAGATGAGCACCATCATCGCCTTCCTGCTTGGTGACGGCATCGCATCATAAATCGCGGACATTCGAATATGCCGCCCCTGACGGGCCGCATAGCTTATCCCCGCGAAAGTGATCAGGATGATCAAGATCCGGTTCACTTCCTCGCTGAAAAACAGGCTGTACTGAAACACGAACCGTCCGACGACATTCGCAATGGTGTTTGTTGCCATCAAAAGCACACCTGCCGCCAGCATGACGGATTCGATGCGACTGATGGTTGAATCGATTATTCCAAGAATCCCCGGAAGCGACGAAGCATGCGGATCATGTGTTTCGGTCTGGCTCACTCTGCCCTCCCCAAGGCCTGATCAAACTTCCCGGGGCGCCGTCCATTCAGCGCCCCGAAATCTCTTTTTGCGCAGTTAGCGCCTAGCCTTTTGTTGCCTCGAGATCGGCTTTGAGCTGGTCAAGAATTGCCTTGCCGCTATCACCGGTCATTTCGATGAACTTGGCTTCAACATCCTTTGCGGCTTCCTTGAAACAACTGCGCTGTTCTTCGTCCAGAACTGTCACTGTCATTTCAGGCTTTGCTTTCTTGATCTTGGCCAGTTCTTCTTCGGCCAAGCCCTTCTGGTAATCAACAATGTAGTCGTAGGCAGTCGCAGCAGCGTCTTCAACGACCTTCTTGTCTTCATCACTCAGGCCTTCATAGAAGTCCTTGTTGGCCATGACGGCAGTGGTGAAGTTGTTGTGGCCCGTGTAGGTGATGTGATCGGTAACCTCATAAATCTTCGTCGAGTAGAGGAAGAATGTCGGGTTTTCCTGACCCTGGATAATATTGGTTTGAAGACCGCCATAAACCTCACCCCAAGGCAGTGGAGTCGGTGTTGCGCCAAAAGCCTTGTAAGATTCCACAAGAAGCGGATTGGTCATTACGCGGAACTTGACCTCGTTGAGGTCTTCACAGCCCTTGACCGGCTCCTTGGTTGTCATTGCCACTTCGCCTTCAGGGAACATGACGAGAAGCTCAAGACCCTGCTTGGCGTAGAGTTCCTCGAAGTCCTCGTTGATTGCCTTGCTTTCCTTGTAGAAGCGGGCGAGATGTGCCTGGTCGGTTGGCAGCAGGTAAGGCACGAAGAAGACTTGCGCTTCCGGGATCAGCGCGCCGGTAAAGCCCGGTGACTGGTCGACAAACTGCAGAATTCCCGCCTGGGCCTGCTCCATGATATCGGCGCTTTCACCAAGTGTTCCGTAAGGAAAGAGTTGAAGCGTGTGATCGGAATTCTTTTCGATCTCTTCCTTGAACTTGGTAGCATACACCCCCTGAACCTCTGTCAGGGATTCCTCGAAAGCATATTTCCAGCTCTCTGCCTGTGCAGACAGAACACCGGCCATCATAAGGGCTGCGGCACCAACACCAGTCAGCAATTTTCGGTTAAATGATCTCATTCAGTATTCCTCCTTGTGTTTAAACCCGAACAGCCCTGCACCCATTCCGGTACAGGACACTGGTCCAGATTTATTGTGATGAGACACCCCGACCTGTAGTCGGCAATATCGGCCAAAGAAATGGTCCGATAGCAATCTTCATGCATGCCTCGCCATGATTGTTATGATTTGAAAAGGGTGCAATAGGGATTTTTGAGAGTCAATGCGATTATTAAATCATGACAATTTAAAGTGTGAGCACTGCCGGTTCCGGCTGGCTGCGCGCGAGCCTTGCCAGCACGTTCAAACCGAAACGCAGCCGATCCTCGGGTTCACCGCCAAGACAAATTCTCACACCGGCCTCAAAAGAGGTGTCAGACATCAGGAAAGACGAACCTGACGCCACGGCCACGCGCTGCTGCCGGGCCAGGGCAACAAACGTCTCTTCTGTCCAGCTACCAGGCATTGGCAACCAGACATGAAGACCGCCCGGACTGGCCCTGAAATCAAGGCCGGAGAACATCTCCCTGACAATGCGGTTCCGCTCCTGAAAATGTCGCGTCTGGTCATGAAGAAAGCGCTCTGCAGTTCCGTTCTCGATCCAGCGTGCACCGATATCCGCCATTAAGGGTGTTGCCATCCAGTTGGTGACGAGGCTCCGGTTTGCTGCTGCTGCTTCGTAAATTTCCGGCATCACAAGAAAACCGAACCTGAGGCCCGGCATGATGCATTTCGTGAGGCTCGTGAAATAAAAACAGCGCTCCGGTGCAAGGGCAGCGATCGGCGCTGGCCGGTCGGGCTGTACAGGCCCCCACGCATCGTTCTCCACAATCAGCACATCATGGCGGCGTGCCACCCTGACGATTTCCTCACGGCGGGCCCTGTCCATTGTGAACGCACGCGGGCTCATTCCTGTCGGCATAAGATAGATTACCTTGACAGCCCCACGCTCACACGCACTGGAAAACGCATCCGGCACGATCCCCAAGTCATCGGTTTCAAGCCCCTGCACACGCAGACCAAGATAACGGGACAAGGGTTTCAATGTATGCAGACCGAGATTTTCCGTCACAATCAGGTCACCAGGGCTGGTAGCCGTCATCAGAGCAACCGTCATTGCAGAGCTGTTTCCGTTGGTAAGCAACAGGCCCTGCGGCGAACTCCCAAGACCGCACAATTTCAACCATTTCCGGGAGGCGGCTTCATATTTCTGCAATGCCCGGGCGGGCCTGAACGAGGAAATGGCGGTTTCCGGCAGGTCTACACTCACTTCGGCCAGGATACTGCGCATCGCCTCCAGATGCTCCTGTTTGAATACCGGCTTGAGTATCGACAGGTCGATAAGTGTGCCATCCCGGTTGTCGGGCAGATAAGGCGGCTTGGGGTCGTCGCGTTCGGTGCGGACAAACGTGCCTCTGCCGACTTCACCGACAATCACGCCTCTCCTGATCAATTCGTCATAGGCGCGGCTGACGGTCTGCACGCTGAGGTTCAGGTCATATGCCAGATTGCGATGGGTCGGAAGCCGTTCACCGGCCTGCAATTCACCTGCCTCAACCGCTCTCACGATTGTCTCAGCCAGGGAACGATAGGCCGGACGACGCAGGTGATCGGGTTGTGGAGGCCAAATAGTCATGATTTATTCATGCAAATTATCATGACAATTGACAAGCTTTTAATGCTGCAGCAAAAGTCGTCCATGACAAGTGTAAAGCTAGACAAACGCGATATCATGATCCTCGCCACCCTGTCACGCGAGGGGCGAATGTCCAAAACCGAGTTGGCCAAAAAGGTAAATCTCAGCGCCACTCCGTGCTGGGAAAGGCTGAAGCGGCTGGAAAATGCAGGGATCATTGCCGGTTATCATGCCGATATCGAATTGCGGCATGTCGCATCCCACGTATCGGTTTTTGTGACTGCCGAGCTGGAAAACCACAAGGCCTCGACCTTCCAGACGTTTGAGCTGGCGATCCGGGAACAACGGGAAATCATCGGTTGCTGGGCATTGGGGGGCGGATTTGACTATATTTTACAAGTGGTAACGCGTGATATTGAAAGCTACCAGCAGCTCATAGAAAACCTGCTTGCACGGCGCGTCGGGCTGGCCCGGTATTTCACCTACATTGTGACGAAATCGGTCAAGCGTCCGACCGCCCTGCCCCTTGATATCCTGCTGTCTGAAACGTCTTCAACGGAACGATAATTCAGCTTTCAGCGCAATGATTTTCAGATGATTTTTCTGGCGCCCCCTGCCCCATAAGAGAAATCCTCCCCCGTATGGATACTAGTTTCGACAAGAATCAACCCAACCAGACTTATCCGGACCGGCCATGTCAAAAGATCATTCACCGACTGCAAACCTGCCCCGAAAGCTCTCTGACCCCTCGCTTCTGCAAAGCCAGTCCCATATTGGCGGGGAATGGACAGGTGCAAGCGGTGGCGAGACCCTCGCTGTGACCAACCCGGCGGACGGCTCCCATCTTGGCGATGTTTCCGCATTGAGCGCAGAAGACAGCACCCTGGCGGTGGATGCTGCCCACAAGGCCTTTCCCAACTGGGCAGGGTTGCTGCCCCAGGAACGGGCCGCCTTCCTGCGCAAATGGTTTGAGGAAATATCAAAAAACCGGGAAGACCTTGCGCTGATCATGACGCTTGAACAGGGAAAACCCCTTTCTGAGGCACGTGGCGAGATTGATTACGGTGCCTCCTTTGTCGAATTTTACGCAGAAGAGGCGAAGCGTCCGAATATCGAGGGCGTGACCTCCCATCTTCCGGACGCCGAAGTGGAAGTCTGGCGGGAACCCGTCGGGGTTGCAGCACTGATCACGCCATGGAACTTTCCGCTGGCCATGCTGACACGCAAGGCTGCAGCGGCACTTGCAGCCGGTTGCACGGTCGTTGCCCATCCTTCTGGAGAAACGCCCTATTCCGCTCTGGCCCTGGCAGAACTTGCCAAGCGGGCCGGTTTTCCGGCAGGTATTTTCAATGTCGTGACCGGTTCTGCTCCAGTCGTGGTTGAACCCTGGATGTCAGACAAGCGGGTGAAAGCCGTATCATTTACAGGCTCTACTGAAATCGGGAAGCTGCTCTACCGGCAGGGTGCCGAGACCGTAAAGCGGCTGGTGATGGAGCTTGGCGGGCATGCTCCGTTCATCATGTTTGGCGATACGGATATCGAATCGGCGGTTGATGAAGCCATCAAGGCCAAGTTTGCAACTTCCGGTCAGGATTGCCTGGGCGCCAACCGGTTTTTCATTGAAAAGCCGGTATACGATGAATTTTGCAAACAGTTTGCCGAGCGTACAGCCGCTCTGACGGTCGGACCGGGCCTTGATGACTGCGATATAGGTCCCCTGATGCACGAGAAGGCGGTCGCCAAGCAGGAAGAACATGTGGCAGATGCGCTGGCAAAAGGTGCCAGGCTGCTTGTCGGCGGAAAGCGCCATGATGCCGGTTCGCTGTTTTTCGAACCGACAGTTCTGGCAGATGTTCCCGCAGACGCACTCATCATGCAGGAAGAAACATTTGGTCCGGTTGCAGCCATTGCCAGTTTTGACGATGAGGCAGAAGTGCTGCAAAGAGCCAATGACACGGAATACGGGCTTGTTGCCTATCTTCACACCCAGGACCCACGACGCATTTACCGGGCCAGCCGTGCGCTGCAATTCGGCATGGTAGCCGTCAATCGTACAAAGGTGACCGGTGCACCAGTCCCGTTTGGCGGGATGAAACAGTCAGGCCTCGGCCGTGAAGGTTCGCGACTGGGAATGGAAGCCTTTACAGAAATCAAATATGTATGCCGCGACTGGGCATAACACCATTATCGAGAGGACCAGAAATGCTACGCAACGACCAGCTTGACCAGTGGGATCACGACCACTTCTTTCACCCGTCAACACATCTGGGCCAGTTTGCCCGCAACGAAATGAAGAACCGGGTTGTTACCGGCGGTGAGGGTGTGTTCATCACCGACCGTGACGGAAACCGCCTGCTGGACGCTTTTGCGGGGCTTTACTGTGTGAATATCGGTTATGGTCGCCAGGAAGTTGCCGAGGCAATTGCCGAACAGGCACGTGAACTGGCCTATTACCATTCCTACGTCGGACATGGCACGGAAGCTTCCATCACACTTTCCAAGATGATCATTGACCGCGCACCGGACAACATGAGCCGGGTCTATTATGGCCAGTCCGGGTCCGATGCCAATGAAACCAACATCAAGCTGGTCTGGTATTACAACAACATTCTGGGGCGCCCCGAAAAGAAGAAAATCATATCCCGCTGGCGTGGCTATCACGGTTCCGGTCTGATGACCGGGTCACTGACCGGGCTTGAACTGTTCCACAAAAAGTTCGACCTGCCCTTCTCGCAGGTATTGCATACCGAGGCACCGTATTATTACCGCCGCGAAGACCGGTCGATGTCTGAAAAGGAATTTTCAGCCCATTGCGCACGCGAACTGGAGGCAATGATTGAGCGCGAAGGCGCTGACACCATCGCTGCATTCATCGGCGAGCCGGTTCTGGGTACGGGCGGGATTGTTCCGCCACCTGATGGATACTGGGAAGCAATCCAGGGCGTTTTGAAGAAGCATGACATTCTTCTCATTGCCGACGAAGTCGTGACCGGATTCGGTCGCCTTGGCACCATGATGGGCACCAAGCATTATGATATTGAAGCGGACATCATCACGATTGCGAAAGGTTTGACATCTGCCTATGCCCCGCTTTCCGGTTCGATTATCTCGGACAAGGTCTGGAAAGTGCTTGAACAGGGTACCGATGAAAACGGCCCGATCGGTCATGGCTGGACCTATTCAGCACACCCGATTGGTGCAGCAGCCGGGCTAGCAAACCTGAAACTGATTGACGAAATGAACCTGGTTGCCAATGCCGGCGAGACCGGGGCATATCTCAACAAGGCAATGGCTGATGCGTTGGCAGACCATCCGAATGTCGGGGAAGTGCGTGGCGAAGGCATGCTGTGCGCGGTAGAACTTGTCCAGGACAAGGATGACCGGGTGTTCTTCGATCCGGCCAGCAAGATCGGCCCATCCATTGCAGCAGCCATGGCTGAAGACGATGTCATCGTCCGGGCCATGCCTCAAGGCGACATTATCGGCCTTGCCCCTCCGCTTTGCCTGACCCGCAAAGAAGCAGATATCGTGGTTGCCGCAACAAAGCGCGCCGTGAAAAAGGTTTGTGCCTGATATTCGGGCAAATCCACCAGAAACAAAAAAGCCGCCCAATGGGCGGCTTTTTACTTTCAGATACAATCCGGTCCGGTCAAACAGCCAGGCGATGCATGTTTACCACCATTTTTGCGGTGTGAACCTTCCGGCGGCCTGCTCTACAACATTCCCGGCCTGGAAGAGTGTCTCCTCTTCAAACGGCTTGCCAATGAGTTGAAGGCCAAGGGGCAGGCCCTTGCCGTCAAGTCCGGCTGGCACTGAAATGCCCGGCAAGCCGGCCATGTTCACGGTGACGGTAAAGATGTCGTTGAGATACATTTTGACCGGATCAGCCGCCATTTCTTCGTCACCGATTGCGAATGCGGATGACGGTGTTGCCGGGGTCAGGATGGTATCGATGCCGTCGGCAAACACTTTTTCAAAGTCCTGCTTGATGAGTGTACGGATTTTCTGCGCACGGAGATAGTAGGCATCATAGTAACCGGACGAAAGCACATAGGTACCGATAAGAATGCGCCGTTTCACTTCGTCACCAAAGCCTGCCGAACGGGTTTTTTCATACATGTCCGTGATGTCATCACCGGTCACTCTCAAACCGTAGCGAACGCCGTCATAACGGGCGAGGTTTGATGACGCCTCTGCCGGCGCCACGATATAATAGGCCGGGAGCGCATATTTGGTGTGAGGCAGGGAAATATCGACAATTTCAGCACCGGCATCACGGTACCATTCAATGCCCTGCTGCCAGAGTTTCTCGATTTCTTCCGGCATGTCGTCAACGCGATATTCCTTGGGAATTCCGATTTTCATCCCCTTGACCGACTTGCCGATGCTGGAAGCGTAATCAGGAACAGGAAGATCCACCGATGTCGTGTCTTTCGGATCGACACTTGCCATCGACTTCAAGAGGATGGCTGCATCACGGATATCGCGGGCAATCGGGCCTGCCTGGTCCAGGGAAGAGGCAAATGCCACGGTCCCCCACCGGGAGCAACGGCCATAAGTCGGCTTCACGCCCACGGTTCCGGTAAACGCAGCCGGTTGGCGAATTGAACCACCCGTGTCTGTTGCCGTTGCACCGGCACACAGATGGGCAGAAACGGCAGCTGCCGAACCACCCGAAGAGCCGCCCGGTACGAGTTTCTGGTCTGAACCTTCAGCGCGCCACGGGTTGACTACCGGGCCGTAATAGGAAGTTTCGTTTGAAGACCCCATGGCAAACTCGTCCATGTTGAGTTTGCCCAGCATGACCGCCCCGTCATCCCACAGGTTGCTGGTGACCGTGGATTCATAGCGGGGTTTGAAACCGTCAAGAATGTGCGAACAGGCCTGCGTGTGCACATCACGGGTTGCAAAAAGATCCTTGATACCAAGCGGTATTCCCTCAAGGTCGCCTGCCGCGCCCTTTGCAAGCCGCTCATCGGATTTTGCAGCCTGTTCCCGGGCCTGGTCTGCCGTAACCCTGATATAGGCATTGAACTGGTCGTTCGAAGCCTCGATTGCGCCCAGATAGCTCTCTGTCAGTTCGACAGCGCTGATTTCTTTGGCAAGCAACTTCTCTCGGGCTTCGGCAATGGTAAGGCTGGTAAGTTCCGACATGTTCTAGACTTCAATGATGTTTGGGTGGAACGGAAACTGTTTATTCAGGCTGGCAAAGTTCGAAAGACTTGTTCACCAGACCGAAAGGCACACCTTCACCATCCTGGGAAGGTTGCAACAGGTCGTAATTGTAATCGTTTTGCGAGGTTACCGTGACGGTCTCCTCGTAATGGGACAGGTTGAGCATGTCCGGTCGGCTGATGCCTGAATCATCCGAACAGCTTGCGGTTGCAACATAATTGTTCTGCCGCCCCTGACCGGTCAAATCCGGCACAAGAGACATGTTCGCAAAAACACAACTGAACTCATAGCCGTAGATGCCGGTCTGGTCGAGCGTGTATGTATCGTCCGGAGCTTCGGCATTCTCAAAGCCGACACAGGCACGCCAGTCAGACGCGTATAGTTTCTTTCCGGCAAAAAACGGCGCCGTGTCCGCAAAGGCAGCCTGTGGCGTGGCGGCAAGGACAAAGCCCGTTAGCAACAGTACGCGCAGCATCATTCTATGACCTTCGGAACCATGAAGAAGCTGTCTTCGCTTGCAGGTGCGTTGACGGTTATATCCTCAGCCCGGTCGCCATCGGTGACTTCATCGACACGTTTCTTCATGTCTGTCATGACAACCGATGTCATCGGCTCGACATTTTCCACATCGACTTCATTGAGTTGTTCGACAAATCCGAGAATGGCGTTGAGTTCGCCCTTCATGCGTTCCGCCTTTTCGTCATCAACAGCAATGCGTGAGAGCTTGGCCACCCGCTTGACGGTTTCGATATCTACTGACATGCGTCCTGTTCCTGTTCGGTGGATTCAGGACTAGGCTATAAACAAGGGGGCCGCAAGGTTCAATACGGAATAAGGAAAGCTGGGGACTTCCCGCAGGAAACCCGGCAGTCTTCATACCGGCCTGACAAGTCTCCCATTTCCCTCGATTGGCGGTTCAAAGGCCCCCGAAAGTTTCGGGAGCCCGATTTGCGCAAGGGACAGTTCTGCCTGACTGTTCATGTGAAGAGCATGAACCCGCCAAGAGATCCGAATGCGAGAGCGGTTGAAACAATCAGCATCCGCAATACCACATGGTTCTTGCTGGTCACTGCCTGCCGAACATTCTCGGTTTCAAACGTCATGGTCTTCTCCTGTCAGCGGTTCCTTCCACCAACAGATTGGACAGAATGTCGCACCTTGCAACTCACAGTGATGCACGTTGGCGTGTTTGCACCGTGATCCAGTGTCAGAACGTGATGCTGCTGTTCGGCTTCATAAGCTCTACAGCCGTCTTGTGCCCTTCCATTCCCTGAACAAAGGCGTCTGCGGTTTCATCAATGATCGGGAACGTACCGAAATGACACGGTATTGCGATTTCAAAATTGAAAAAGCGCTGGCAAGCCAGTGCCGCCACGGCACCTCCCATGGTGAAACGGTCGCCCACAGGTACGAGCCCCACCTGCGGTTGATGCAGTTCATTGATCAGCGCCATGTCACCGAAAATGTCGGTATCACCCATGTGGTAGACGGTTTTCTCTCCGTCTATGTGCAGAACGAGCCCGAGCGGATTGCCGAGATAGACATTCTCACCATTGTCCAGCGTACTGGAAGAAGAGTGCAATGCATTCACAAACGTGGTTGTGAAACCACCGCAATTGACCGTACCACCATGATTGCCCGGGTTGAGCTGTTTCTGCTCAACGCCCTTGCCTGCGAAATGCATGCAGATTTCATAGCTGGCTACGAGCATGGCTCCTGTTTCCTTGCAGATATCAAGCGCATTGCCGAGATGGTCATCATGCCCGTGGGTAAGTAGAACGTGCGTAGCGCCCTTGGCCACGTCCTGCCAGTTTCCCTCGAATGAAGGGTTTCCCTCCAAAAACGGATCTATCAAAACCTTGCTGTCTGCAAATTCAAGCCCAAATGCTGCATGGCCATACCAGGTCAGTTTCATCGTTTGTCTCCCTAGAATTCTCTGTACGGTTTCTGCAATCAGTAGAAAGGAAATGCGTCAGAAAAGAAACAGCGAGAAAACTAAAGGGGTGAAGCGGGACCGGCTAACCGGTAGCCCTTCATCCAACAATCGCGTATAGGGAGCCGCATGTCTGAAAACCTTATCCCGCTTGAGCGCCTCACCGACCTTCACACCGGGCATTCACGGCTGATGGGTCTGGACCTTGGGACAAAGACAATAGGTATTGCCATTTCGGACAGCAGGCTGAAGGTTGCCACCGCCCGGACAACCCTGACAAGGCGGAAATTCACACTTGATGTTGAAGAACTTGTCCGGCTTGCCGGCAGGGAAGAGGTATTTGCATTTGTTCTCGGCCTTCCCCTGAACATGGACGGGAGCGAAGGCAGGCGCGCACAGTCAACCCGGTCTTTCGCGCGCAACATGACAAGGCATACCGATTTGCCCGTGGTATTGTGGGATGAACGCCTGTCTACCTATGCAGCCGACCAGGCAATGATTGAGGCAGACATGTCGCGCAAGAAACGGGCAGAAAAGATTGATGCCGTCGCGGCAGCGATCATTCTGCAGGGTGCACTGGACCAGCTACAGGCAGGATAGGATGTTTGCGGCGGGTTCCCTCACCTGCTTCGGAAATGCCCAGAACATGGTGTTTGACGAAAGATTTCAGCGGCGTCCACCAGAAACGGCGGTATTTGCCAACCAGAGCAAGACCGACAACAATCAGCGTATCGACAAAGAACAACCAGGCAAGCGCTGCAGGGACATCTGTAGGGTCCATGTGCAGAATGTTCCCGTAAATTCCGAACAGATGGTCGTGAAATGCCTTGCTCAGGAAAAACATGCCGAAATGCATGTCGTAAAGGCTTAGAAAGTACCAGCCCCAGAAAAATATGATGGGAAAGCCCCAGAGTAAAAGTACGAGTCGCATCTTGCCTATCCTGTGTTGCCATCACTATGGCCCAGTCGAATTGGCGGGACAACGTAAACCAATCATTAAGGTTAACGCAGCAGGGAAACGTGCGGAAACTCCCCTGTCATGCTGTGGATATTGTCGCCATCATCACCATTCGGGATAGAGCGTGTCGATTATTTTCCGGGCGTCATGGCGGTTGTCCAGCATGCCGTAGGTGTTTCTCCACAAGCCACCCAACCGCGTCTCCTTGAAGGTGTCCGTAAGGTTCTGGAACCCGCTGACTGCCAGTTCCGCAGTAGCAGCGGTGTAGGCGAGTTGCTCGACAAGAATCCTGGCTGCACCGGGATCGTCCACGGTCATCAGCGAAGCGGAACGGATCACATCGACGGTCTTGGCCGCGTTCGTGTCGCCAAGATCGTTTTCCAGACCATCAAGAACTGCATTCAATACGGATTTGCTTTTGCCGATTACCCGCAGCACATCCAGGCACATGATATTGCCTGCCCCTTCCCAGATCGCGTTGAGCGGTGCTTCGCGGTAATGGCGGGCAAGGTTTCCTTCCTCGATATAGCCATTTCCACCAAGGCATTCGAGCACTTCATAAATCAGGGATGGCGCCATCTTGCATACCCAGTATTTGATGACAGGCGTCATCAGGCGGACATAGGCGGCCTCCTCCAGATCGTTGCCGCTCTTGTCGAAGGCCCGGGCAAGCCTGAACACCAGCGCGCTGGCTGCTGCCACATCAAGCGCCATATCTGCCAAAACACGCTGCATCAGCGGTTGGTCGATCAGGCGATTGCCAAAGGCGGAACGATGCCGGCAATGGTGAACCGCCTCGGCCAGCGATGCACGCATCAGACCGGCAGAGGAAATCGCGCAGTCGAGGCGGGTCAGGCCAACCATTTCCATGATGGTCGCCACTCCCCTGCCCGGCTCGCCAACAAGGAAGCCAAGCGACTCCCTGAACTCAACCTCGCTCGATGCATTGGAGCGGTTTCCAAGCTTGTTTTTCAGGCGCTGGAATTCCAGGCCGTTTTTGGAACCATCGGGAAGAATGCGTGGCAACATGAAACAGCCCAGCCCTTCGCCGGTCTGGGCCAAGACCATGAAGGCGTCACACATCGGCGCGGACATGAACCATTTCTGCCCGTCTATACGCCATACGCCACCTTCGAGCGGTGCGGCCGAGGTAAGCGCGGCATTGACATCAGAACCGCCCTCACGCTCGGTCATTCCCATGCCGATCATGGCACCCGCCTTGGATGAAACGGGTCTGGATGACGGATCATACCGGTCTGAAAGAAGTTTGGGCATCCACTCGCGGGAAAGGCCCTCATGCTTCATCAACACCGGGACACTGGCATTGGTCATGGTTACCGGGCATAGGTGTCCGGCTTCAACGCCCGAAGCCATGTAGAATTTCGCAGCCCGCACCAGATTGTGCATGCCGACTTCGGGTTTCGGCCTGTTCCAGATTGATGCATGCAGGCCCGCTTCAATGCTTTTGCGCATCAAGGCATGCCAGGAAGGATGAAAATCCACCTCGTCAAGACGCCTGCCTTTCGGATCAAACCGCTTGAGCTCGGGCGGGTTGTTATTCGCCATCGCGCCAAGTTTCAGGGTTTCGGCGCGTCCGGCCCACGCGCCATACTGTTCAAGTTCCTGTCTAGGCTGCTGCGGCAAAGCGCGGACGAGATGCTGGAGAAAAGGATCATTCTGCCAGGAATTGAATCCGGCATAATCGGGTGACTGATTGTCATTGTTGTTTGCAGTCATTCCATTTCACCGACAGGTGTCGAATCCCAGTTTCCGTTGCGCCAAAATCAGGCTTATTGAATGAAGACGCAAGTTCTGTTGCCTTGTGTCTGTGGGTAATTGCCCGAATTGGCATCATATCGCAGCAGAAAACTCCCCGATACCAAGTCAGCTTTTAGAAATGACGGGAAAAGGACAGAAATCCGTTGGCGGAAATGTTTTGGGCTTGGCAAGGCTGCCATGCAATCCTATAGGTTCAATTTTATGGCCGATTTTTCTTCTTCTGTCGCGAAAGCGTACAACCGAAAGCACCTGCTGGGAATTGCAGATCTTTCGCCCCATGAAATCCAGTACCTTCTGGATCAGGCGAACGAGGCGGTATCTGTCTCGCGCCAACTGGAAAAAAAGAAGGCCGTCCTTCGCGGCCGTACCCAGATCAACCTTTTTTTCGAAGCCTCAACCCGAACCCAGTCCTCGTTTGAACTGGCAGGAAAGCGGCTTGGCGCTGACGTGATGAACATGTCGGTTGCGTCTTCTTCGGTGAAAAAGGGGGAAACGCTAATTGATACGGCAATGACCCTCAATGCGATGCAACCGGACCTGCTGGTTGTGCGTCACCAGTCGGCCGGAGCGGTGGAGCTGCTTGCAAACCAGGTTGGATGCTCGGTAATCAACGCTGGTGACGGCGCCCATGAGCATCCGACGCAAGCCCTGCTGGATGCGCTGACCATTCAACGCCACAAGGGCGGACTTGCCCGTCTCACGGTTGCGATATGCGGTGACATCCTTCATTCCCGGGTTGCCCGCTCCAATATCATCCTGCTCAATGCAATGGGGGCACGGGTACGCGTCGTTGCACCTTCCACACTGCTGCCTGCCGGCATTGAACAACTTGGGGTGGAGGTTTTCCGCACGATGCGTGACGGCCTCAAGGATGCCGATGTGGTCATGATGCTTCGCGTACAGCGAGAGCGCATGGAAGGCGCGCTCATTCCGTCCATACGCGAGTATTTCAAGTTTTACGGGCTGGATGCGGAAAAACTTGCCCATGCCAAACCTGATGCGATTGTCATGCATCCGGGTCCCATGAACCGGGGTGTTGAAATCGCATCCGACGTTGCTGACGGCCCGCAAAGCGTCATTGAAGCACAAGTGGAAATGGGAGTGGCGGTACGCATGGCGGTGATCGAGGCCCTACTGGCCAACGGGGGAGCAAATGAATAAGCCTCTTGTGATCCGTGGCGGTCATGTTGTTGACCCGTCCCAGGACATTGACGGCCATGCATCCATACTTGTGGAAGGAAAACACATTCATGCGATCGGGACGGATATTGACGTTCCGGAAGATGCCGAAATCATCGACGCTGACGGCAAGCATGTTTTCCCGGGACTGGTGGATGCGCGTGTATATGTTGGCGAGCCAGGCAGCGAGCACCGGGAAACCATCAAGTCTGCCAGCAAGGCAGCCGCAGCAGGCGGAGTGACAAGTTTCATCATGATGCCGGAAACCGATCCGGTGATTGATGATGTGGCTCTCGTCGATTTTGTGAGACGGGCTGCGCGCGATGATGCCAGGGTCCGGGTGTATCCGGCCGTTTCCGTGACGAAGGGCATGAAAGGCAAGGAACTGACAGAATTCGGCCTGCTTCAGGAAGCCGGGGCTGTCATGCTGACCGAGGGAAAACGTTCGCTTGAGAACAACCTCACGCTGCGACGTGCCCTGACCTATGCAAGGGATTTCGGACTGGTAATCGCCAAAGAGACCATTGATGCTGATCTTTCCGCAAATGGTGTTATGAATGAAGGGCTTACGGCAACCCATCTGGGACTTCCGGGAATTCCGAGAGAAGCAGAAATCATAACCCTGGAGCGGGATTTGCGAATTGCTGCGCTTGCAAGAGGCAGGTACCACGCTGCAAAAATCTCGACATCAGATTCTGCAGAGATCATCGCCCAATACAAACGGAACGGTCATGATGTGACCTGCGGCGTTTCAATCAACCACCTGACGTTGAACGAGAATGATATCGGCCGTTATCGAACCTATTTGCGTCTGTCGCCGCCATTGCGCAACGAAGATGACCGACAGGCGATGATACGGGCACTTGCAGACGGCACAATCGACATAATTGTTTCAAGTCACGATCCCCATGATGCGGACACCAAACGGTTTCCGTTTGCTGAAGCTGCTGAAGGAGCAATCGGACTGGAAACCGTTTTCGCGGCGGCCATGAGGCTCTACCACAATGGTGAAGTGCCACTCACCCGCCTGATTGATGCAATGTCGACCCGCCCTGCCCGGATTTTCGGCCTGCCCGGCGGCACGCTGAAACCCGGAGCAAAGGCAGATATCATCATTACCGATATCGAGGAGCCCTGGGTCCTTCACGAGGAAGACATTGTCTCACAGTCAAAAAACACGACTTTTGAGGGTGAGAGGTTCAGTGGCAGGATTGTCAGAACACTGGTTTCAGGAAAAACAATCCACCAAAGTCCGTGACGCAGGCATAATGTCGGGAGGAGGACAATCATGCCGGATATCATCAACATGCCCTACGACTCACCCGTATTCTGGACGACCATGGGGGTATTCGCTGCCGCTTTTTTGTTCGGTTACCTGCTTGGTTCCATTCCGTTCGGGCTGCTGCTGACAAAACTGGCAGGCCTTGAAGACATCCGCTCTATCGGCTCCGGCAATATTGGCGCGACCAATGTGTTGCGGACCGGAAACCGCAAGATTGCTGCGGCAACCCTGCTTGGCGACATGCTGAAGGGAACGGTGGCAGTGCTTGTCGCTGCCAGGTTTGGGCCAGATCCTGCTGTCCTTGCAGGACTGGGAGCGTTCATAGGCCATTGTTTTCCCGTGTGGCTCGGCTTCCGCGGAGGCAAGGGCGTTGCGACTTATATCGGCATTCTGCTTGGTTTCAGCCTCTACGCCACACTCGGCTTTGCCATAACCTGGCTCGCTACGGCTTTTATCAGCCGCTATTCTTCACTTGCAGCACTGCTTGCCACCCTCGCCACCCCGTTGATTTTGTACTGGCTGGGCCATGTTCAATGGGCAGAGCTCTTTGCCCTGCTAACCCTCATCTGCTGGTACCGGCACCGGGAAAACATTTCCCGGCTTTTCAAGGGAACAGAAGGACGGATTGGCAAGAAGTCCTGAACCGGCTACCCTTGTTCCTTCCGGTGCAGTGGGTGCGCTGGCAGGCAGTGTGTGGGCACAATGGCGAATGCAGGCAGGAACGGGAAAAACCGTTTCCATCTCGATAAATGGCAGAAACTCAACTGGCTGCGCCTGATCCGCAGCCAGAATGTGGGTCCCGTAACATTCCGGCAACTCATTCTTCATTACGGAACTGCGGAAAAGGCGATTGAGGCCCTGCCCGAACTTGCCGCACGGGGCGGAGCCGCTGCCCGTATCCGCATCTGCCCCATAAACGATGCCGAAGCCGAAATGGTCAGGTGTGAAAAACACGGCATCAGGCTCGTCGCGATGGGCGAACCGGAATACCCCACCCTCCTTCGCAAAACCGATTACAGCCCGCCAATCTTGTGTGTCAAAGGCAATCCGGAAGTTTTGGCGAAGCGAACCGTCGCGATGGTGGGGTCCCGCAACGCATCGGCTTCCGGTGCGAAACTGGCCCACCGCTTTGCCTCCCAGCTTGGCGAAGCCGGATATGTAACAGTTTCCGGCCTAGCAAGAGGCATTGATACAGCAGTCCACAAGGCCTCGTTGCAAAGCGGCACGATTGCCGTTTTTGCCGGTGGTCTGGATCATGTCTTCCCCGAAGAAAACCGCGATCTGGCAGAGCAGATCATTGACACGGACGGTGCACTCGTCAGTGAAATGCCGGTCGGCTGGAAACCCCGCTCCAAGGATTTTCCCCGGCGCAACCGGATCGTTACAGGACTGGCGGCCGGTGTTGTTGTCATTGAGGCTGCCCGGCGTTCCGGCTCTCTCATTTCCGCCCGCCTGGCGAATGAAACCGGACGGGTAGTCCTTGCCGTGCCGGGCTCACCGCTGGACCCGCGAAGTGAGGGAACCAACAGCCTTATCAAGCAGGGCGCAACCCTTGTCACTTGCGTTGAAGACATCCTGGAAGCCATCGGGCCGATTGATGATCGCGCGCCGGGTTTTGACTTTGAGATGGACGAAACAGCAAACCATGTGAATGAGACGATTGTTCACGAGAGGGACTTGAACAAACCTGCAATCACCGATGACAGTATCAGGCAATCGGTAATCGCAGCGCTTGGCCCCTCCCCAACCGGAATTGACGACATTTTGCATTTCACAGGTGCCGGTACGGGCGACGTGCAACTTGTCCTGATGGAGCTCAGCCTGGCGGGACGACTTGAGCGCCATTCAGGAAACCGTGTTTCGCTGATAACAGGATAAAAAACCAAAGAGACGTGCCGGACTTGCCGAACGTGGTTGTCAGGCCTTTCGCCCGCCCTCCACAACACTTTCCTGGAAGGTTTCGGCATCATACTTCATACGCGCCTCCACCATGGCCAGCTCCAGCAAATATGCCAGCGTCGGCTCCTCCAGCCCCAATGCCATGAGGCGAAGCTGTGGCAGCATGTCATGAAGATATTCAAGCTGTGAAAGCCGCGTAACGGAGTCGTGCGAACGCCTCCGGTTGCGATATAACGGGCCCATCTTGACCGCATCGTTTCGTCTGTTCTTGTACATGGCCGTCCCACACACTTTGCGGGCCCTGCTAACCCTTTGACGACCGCCCAACAATGACAAATTTACACCATTTGGTGTGTTTTGTAAATATGCAACCCATAATTGCTTTCATGTGCATATCGGGGTGCATTGGTCATTTTCTATTGACGGAATGGGTCGCAGTGTCCATGTCAAAGTCCCTTGACCGGCATTGTGTCAGCATAACCAGAACCAAGAGTTGCCAGAATTCATGAGCCACAGCGTTGTCATCGTCGAATCGCCTGCCAAGGCCAAGACCATCAATAAATACCTCGGCAAGGATTATACTGTCATGGCTTCCTACGGCCATGTCCGGGACTTGCCGCCAAAAGACGGTTCCGTCCTGCCCGATGAGGACTTTGCCATGTCCTGGGCAGTTGACAGCAAATCAAGGACGCGGCTGAACGAAATTACAAAAGCCGTCAAACAGGCCGACAAGCTCATACTCGCAACCGACCCCGACCGGGAAGGAGAAGCGATTTCCTGGCACGTGCTCCAGGTGCTCAACGACAAGAAAGCCATCAAGGACAAAACGGTGGAGCGGGTTGTTTTCAACGCGATCACCAAACAGTCCGTGCTGGAAGCGATGCAGAACCCGCGGGAAATCGACCAGCCCCTGGTCCAGGCATATCTTGCCCGCCGTGCCCTTGACTATCTGGTTGGTTTCACGCTCTCGCCGGTCCTGTGGCGCAAGCTTCCCGGAGCGCGCTCAGCCGGGCGTGTGCAATCTGTTGCCTTGCGGCTGATCTGCGAACGTGAACTTGAAATCGAGCGATTCAAGCCTGTTGAATACTGGTCCATCCTCGCATCTCTCAAGAATACGGCAGGACAGGCATTCGAGGCGCGCATTTCGGAATTCGAGGGCGAGAAGCTGCAACGTCAGGATATTCCCGACGAAAAACGGGCAATGGAAATAAAGTCCATGCTCGAGGCAGCTTCCCTCAGCGTCGAGAAGATCGAGTCGAAACCGGTCAAGCGCAACCCTTATGCCCCTTTCACAACCTCAACCATGCAGATGGATGCCAGCAGGCGGTTGGGCTTTTCTGCAAAGCAGACAATGCAGGTTGCGCAACGCCTGTATGAAGGCATCGACATTGGCGGGGAAACTGTCGGTCTCATTACATACATGCGTACTGATGGCGTTCAGATTGCGCCGGAAGCGATTGAGCCAATCCGCCAGCAAATCACCTCGCGTTTCAGCGCACGCCATGTGCCGGAAAAACCACGCCTGTACAGCAGCAAGGCCAAAAACGCGCAGGAAGCGCACGAAGCGATCCGGCCAACCGACATTTCGCGGCATCCATCCGAAGTTGCCAAGTTTCTCGACAAGGACCAGCAACGGCTTTACGACCTGATCTGGAAACGGACCATGGCAAGCCAGATGGCATCCGCCGAGGTTGAGCGTACCAGCGTCGACATTCTGGCACAGGCCGACGGCAAGACTGCCCGCCTGCGCGCAAACGGTTCCGTTATCCGGTTTGACGGTTTTCTGGCTGCCTATGACGAAGCCAAATCGAGCGATGACAAGGACGAGGATGAATCAAAACTGCTTCCGGCCATGAAGGAAAGCGAAGCAGTCTCTCGCGAAAAAATAGAAGCAAACCAGCACTTTACCGAGCCACCACCCCGGTATTCGGAAGCTTCCCTAATCCGAAAGATGGAAGACCTCGGCATTGGCAGGCCGTCCACTTATGCTTCCATTCTCTCCACACTGCAGGACCGCGATTATGTAACTCTTGAGAAACGTCGTTTTACGCCTGCCTCAAAAGGCCGGGTGGTGACGAGTTTTCTCGAGAGTTATTTCAACCGGTATGTGGAATACGACTTTACAGCAGACCTGGAAGAGCAACTTGACCAGATTTCGGACGGCAAACTGGGCTGGAAGGATGTCTTGCGTGATTTCTGGAAACAATTCTCTGCCAGCGTTGGAGAAACGAAAGACCTGCGGGTTTCCGAAGTCCTCGACAAGCTGAACGAAGAACTCGCTCCATTGGCTTTCCCGCCGCGTGAAGACGGGTCTGATCCCCGGATTTGCCCGAATTGCAGCAAAGGCCAGTTGAGTTTGAAAGTGGGCAAGTTTGGTGCCTTTGTCGGATGTTCAAACTATCCCGATTGCGGCTATACCCGCCAGCTTGGCCAAAGCGAGGCTGAAGCTGCTGCCGAGGCTGCCAATGACGGGCCCAAGCTGCTTGGCCAAGATCCCGAGACAGGCGAAGACATTACATTGCGTTCAGGGCGTTTCGGCCCCTATATCCAGCGCGGCGAAGGCAAGGCCAAGGAAGTGAAACGGGCCGGAATTCCGAAAGGCTGGAACGCACAGGAAATCGATTACGAGAAGGCCCTGCAATTGCTGGCCCTGCCCCGCGAAGTCGGCCCTCACCCGGAAACAGGCGAGGTGATCAGTGCCGGTCTCGGACGATACGGTCCGTTCGTGCTTCACCAGGGCCTTTATGCGAATCTGGAAAGCCCTGAGGACGTCTTCACGATTGGCTTGAACCATGCCGTAACATTGCTGGCGGAAAAAGCTGCCAAAGGTGGCGGGCGTGGACGGGGTGCGGCTGCGCTCAAGGAGCTTGGTGAACATCCCGATGCCGGTGGCAAGGTTACCGTCAAAGATGGCCGCTACGGGCCCTATGTCAATCACGGCAAGGTCAATGCAACGCTGCCCAAGGACAAGGATCCGCAATCGGTGACCCTTGAAGAAGCGCTTGCATTGTTGGAGGCCAAGGCTGGCAAGGCACCAAAGAAGAAGGCAGCAGCAAAAAAGAAAGCCCCTGCCAAGAAAACTGCGGCCAAAAAAACAACAGCCAAGAAGACGACGAAAACGGACGGATAGGATTTGGCAAAAAAGCTACCTCCCAAAAAGGCGAAGGCGCGAGCCAGAAAACGCGCCGCAGCCAAAACTCCGAGCCGGGAACAAATCCTCAAATTTCTGAGTGACAACCCGCAACGAACCTCAAAACGGGATATTTCCAAGGCATTCGGCATCAAGGGAGCCGACAAGATCCATCTCAAGGCACTTCTGAACGAACTGGTTGATGAAGGATTGATCGAAAAACGCGGCAAAAGACTGGCAGAACCGGGTGCCCTGCCCCCGGTCACAGTGATTGATGTGGTTGCCAGGGACCGGGATGGCGGTTTGCTGGCCAAACCGGCGACATGGAACGAGGATGAGCACGGCAAGCCGCCCGTAATCGAGTTGTCCGTTCGCAATCGTGACAAGGGCCAGACCCCCGGCATTGGCAATCGTGTGCTCGCCAAGGTTTTTCGTGACGGCACTTCAAACCGCTATACTGCGCGCGCCATCAAGATTATTCCGAAAACAGATAACGAGGTTCTGGGTATCCTGCGTATCCGGGAGAACTCCATTCGGCTTGAACCGGCTGTCCGTCGGCAGCCAGAACTTGAAATTCCGCCTGATCTTGTTGGTGAAGCAAAAGACGGAGACCTGGTCACGGCTGAAACCATTCGTTCAACCAGGCACGGGTTGAAACGGGGACGAATTACCGGCGTTGTCGGGGCATATCGTACGGAAAAGGCGGCTTCGACGATTGCCATACATGCCAATGAAATACCGCACGTGTTTCCCGAAGCGGTAGTCCGGGAAGCCGAAAAAATGTCGCCGGTAAAACAGGGCAAGCGCGAGGATTGGAGAAGCCTGCCACTGATCACCATAGACCCGGCAGATGCGAAGGATCATGACGATGCGATTTTCGCAGAACCGGACCCCGATACGCCCGGTGGTGTTGTCTGTTATGTGGCGATTGCCGATGTTTCTGCCTATGTAAAACCCGGTTCTCCCATGGATCGCGAGGCATTGTTGCGTGGCAACTCTGTTTATTTTCCTGACCGCGTCGTACCGATGCTTCCCGAGAAGATTTCCAACGACCTTTGCTCCCTGCGGGAAATGGAAGAACGCCCGGCGCTTGCCGTTCGCATGGTTTTCGATGCACAGGGGCACAAGACGTCACACAGCTTTCATCGCGTATTGATGAAAAACCACGCCAATCTGGCCTATCCCAGGGTTCAGGCTGCCGTGGACGGCAATCCGGATGACAAGACAGGCGCGTTGATGGAAACGGTTCTGAAACCGTTATACGAAGGTTTCAGGGTAATGATGCGGGGCCGAAACCGCAGACAACCCCTCGAACTTGACCTGCCAGAGCGCAAAATCCTGCTCAATGAAGACGGCACGGTGAAGGATGTGAAAGTTCCCGAACGGCTTGATGCCCACAAGCTGGTTGAGGAATTCATGATCCAGGCAAATGTCTGCGCTGCCGAAACACTGGAGCGGCGCAAGCAACCGCTGATTTACCGGGTTCATGAACCCCCTTCTCTCGACAAAATGGAGAAGTTGGGCGAATTTCTGAAAACACTCGACATTGCCCTGGCAAAGCCCGGCCACCTGAAAGCCATGCATTTCAACGATATCCTGAACAGGGTCAAGGATACCGACAATGAGGAACTGGTGAACCAGGTTATTCTGCGATCCCAGAGCCAGGCGGTATACGCTGCGGAAAACCAGGGACATTTCGGCCTGCAACTGGCCCGTTACGCCCACTTCACTTCGCCTATCCGCCGCTATGCAGACCTGATTGTTCACAGGGCGCTGGTTGGTGCACTCGGACTGGGCGAAGGTGCAATCACCCGCGAGGAAGAATCCCGCCTGGATGAAATAGCTGCGGACATTTCCCTTACCGAGCGCAGGGCGATGCAGGCAGAACGGGAAACCATTGACCGACTCATCGCAGGGTTCCTGGCCGAAAAGATCGGGGCGACCTTTACCGGACGCATCAACGGCGTCACAAAAGCAGGACTTTTTGTCACGCTGGATGATACCGGAGCTGATGGTTTCATCCCCATTTCCATGCTCGGAAATGACTATTATGTGTTCGATGAAACCTTGCACGCAGTCATTGGCGACAATTCCGGTGAACAATTCCAGATGGGCATGCAAGTGGAAGTCAAGCTTGTCGAGGCGGCTCCGGTGGCTGGCGCACTGCGTTTTGAAATGGTAAGCGATGGCGTCACGGTTTCGGGTCTGAAAAGATCCCGAAACAGCAACAAGCGCGGTCCCGAGGGGCGGCGCGGCGGATATCGGGGCCGTTCAGCGGGTTCCCGGCGCAAAAAGGGCAGATAGAAACAGACCATGACGATTGAGCATTACGAAAACACACCGGTCGCCGATACACTGGAAGCACGGAACCTTGCATCCGCCATGACACGGGGCGCCCGCTCACTATGTCCGGCATGCGGAGAAGCCCCCCTCTTTGAAAGCGGACTGCAGGTCAACAGCCAATGCGGGCATTGTGATGAAGAACTGCTCCATCATCGTGCGGATGATTTCCCCGCCTATCTCAACATTTTCATTGTCGGCCATGTTGTGGTTGCCGCAATGATGATTGCCTATCAGTGGCAACTCATGAACATGTGGACCCTGATGGTTGTGACGATCGTTGCTTCAATCCTCATTTCGGTTCTTGCAATGCGGCCGCTCAAGGGCATGGTTGTTGGCGCCCAATGGGCACTGCGCATGCACGGGTTTGGCGGGCATGACGAACAAGACTGACGACAACGGCAAGGATACCGGACTGGTTTCGGAGATCGACCGCGTACAGGAAATGATCAATTCTCCACAAATGCGGGACATGCGGGAGCGTGTTCGCAAAAAAGGAGATTATATCCGTCCGAAAAATGCGGCGACCATGATCCTGATCGACGGCTCGGGCAGCAAGCTTCGTGTGCTGATGGGGCGGCGGAACAAAAACCTCAAGTTCATGCCCGGAGCACTGGTTTTTCCAGGTGGCTCCGTCGACCGGCATGACGGTTCGGTCAAGTCTTGTGACGAGTTGAACGTCATTACCCAAAGCAGGCTGCTTGATGCAATGCGTGGCCGGCCTACCAAACGGGGCGCGCGGGCGCTTGCCATAGCAGCAATCCGCGAAGTTGCAGAGGAAAGCGGCCTGTTGATCGGAAAACCGGGGAACTTCTCCTCGGACCATGAGGACTGGGCAGATTTCAACGAACGACAAATCGTGCCGTCCATGGCAGGCATGAGACTGTTTGCCCGCGCCATCACCCCACCCGGCATGCCGCGACGTTTCGATACATGGTTCTTTCTCGCCCGCTCACATGATGTGGGCTTTACCCCGGAAGGCGGTTTTGACCCTGACGGTGAACTGGAAGACCTGCAATGGATTACGCCACAGGCCGCCATTCTGGAGAACACGCGAGAGATCACCCGTGTCATGCTTGTTGAACTGATCAATCGGCTGCGGCAGGACCCTGATCTGAGTGAAAGTTTTCCCGCCCCCTACTACCACACGATAGGCAGCCATTTTCACAAGAAGCTGATATAAGCCATGTCTGCACTGGTAACGACCCAGATCCGCAAACTGTTTGCGGGAAGTGACGCCCTTGCGGTTTCGGCTGCAATTGCCAGTGTTTCGGTTGTCGGTACCGGCCTTGGCCTTTCCGGCCCCCTGCTCAGCCTGCTGATGGAAGCAAAAGGGGTTTCCTCGACGCTCAATGGCGCCAATACAGCGATGGCCGGTGTTGCGGCCCTGACGATTGTTCCCTTCACAACGGCAATTGCCAGAAAACTAGGCGTGGTCAACGCGTTGCTGATCAACATCCTGCTGGCTACCGCCTTGTTTCTGTTGTTTTACATAACGGAGCCACTGCCGGCCTGGTTCATTCTCCGGTTTTTCTTCAGTTGCAACCTGGCAATGATTTTCGTTCTCAGTGAATTCTGGATCAATTCCGCAGCAGCGACGAACAACAGGGGCATGATACTCGGCATTTACGCCACCACACTCAGCATCGGGTTTGCTATCGGTCCGGCAATCGTTTCCGCCGTGGGCATCCACGGGTTCACACCGTTTGCCATTGGGGCTGGTCTGCTTGCGGCTGCCAGCATACCGGCCTGGATTGCGCGACACCGTGGCCCCGTGATGGAGAAGGAAGGGAAAACGCCTTCCATCCTTCCCTACCTGCTGATGGTGCCGCTTGCCACGGGGGCCGCCTTCGTTTTCGGGGCAGTTGAGCAAACCCAGCTTGCCCTGCTGCCGGTTTTCGGCACACGTTCCGGTTTTGATACAACCGGCGCTGCCCTGTTGCTGACAGTCTTGAGCTGTGGACATGTTCTGTTCCAGATTCCGCTGGGTATGTGGAGCGACAGGATCAGCGACCGCAGGATCATCCTGTTGATCTGCACGATCGTCGGTATTGCAGGTTCCATCCTTCTGCCGCTTGTCGTCGGCACAACATGGCTGCTGTACCTGATTGTATTCCTTTGGGGGGGAACCGTTGGCGGCCTTTACACGGTCGGCCTTGCCCATCTGGGATCACGTCTTTCAGGCTCCGACCTTGCGCAGGCAAATGCCGCATTCATCCTGTGCTACGCGCTTGGAATGTTTGTCGGCCCTCAACTTACCGGCCTGCTGATGGATGGTTTGGGGCCCGCCGGTTTTGGCATTTCCGTCCTGGTTTTCTTTGTGCTTTATCTTGTTTTGTATCTGTCGCGCCTCAAGGCCCACCAGGATGCATCTTAACCGGGGCGCAGTGTCGATTTTGTCCATAAATGCTTTGCATTCAACAGCTTCCGAGAATAGCCTTGATGGCGTTACTGGAGCTTTTACTTGATGCAATACCACCTGAACGGCTACCGGCCGGGAGATCCTGCCATAGCGGAGCCGGCCGAGACCTATTCACCGGAAAAGACAGGAATACTGCCTGCCGAAACCGACATACTGATTGTCGGGTGTGGCCCTGCAGGTCTGACGCTTGCCGCACAGCTTTCTGCATTTGACGATATCCGCACCACAATCGTTGAACAGAAACAGGGCCGGTTGATGGTTGGCCAGGCAGACGGAATTGCCTGCCGGACCGTTGAAATGTTTGAAGCGTTCGGATTCGCAGAGAAAGTTCTGAAGGAAGCCTATTGGGTCAATGAAACCGTTTTCTGGCGACCGGACAGTGACACACCTGAAAACATTGTTCGCGGTGACCGTATCCAGGATACCGAAGACGGGCTGTCGGAATTCCCCCATGTGATTCTCAACCAGGCGCGGGTTCATGATTTCTATCTGGACGTGATGGAGAATGCCCCTTCCCGGCTTGTTCCGGTCTATGACCACAAACTCATTCACCTCAAGACCGACCCGGATGCGGACTTGCCGGTAAAGGCTGTTTTCGAACAGACCGACAAGGACGGCAACACGCAGCAACATACGGTCTCTGCACGGTATATCGTCGGATGTGACGGCGCACGAAGCAGTGTGCGAAAACTGCTCGGAGAAGCGCTTGTTGGCGATTCTTCCAACAAGGCCTGGGGTGTCATGGATGTGCTGGCCGTTACCGATTTTCCGGACATCCGGCTGAAAACCGTGATCCGGTCGTCGAAGGAAGGCAGCATACTGATCATCCCTCGCGAAGGCGGGTACATGGTCCGCTTCTATATCGAACTGGACAAGCTGAACAAGGATGAGCGGGTTTCGCATCGCAACATTACGGCAGACGACCTTATTGCTGCTGCCGAACGCATCCTTCACCCTTATTCCCTTGATGTGAAAGAGGTTGCCTGGTGGTCAGTATACGAGATCGGGCAAAGGCTCTGTGAACGGTTCGACAACCGCTCTGACACCGGCAGTGACGAATTCCAGGCCAGTGCGTTCATTGCCGGTGATGCCTGTCACACACACAGTCCCAAGGCCGGACAGGGCATGAATGTATCGATGGGTGATGCATTCAACCTCGGCTGGAAACTCGCTGCTGTGTTGCGAGGCCAGGCAGGAACCGAACTGCTTGCCACCTATTCGGCTGAACGCCAAACAGTGGCGCAGGAACTGATTGATTTCGACCGGGAATTTGCCCGCATGTTCGCGACACAGGATGATGGCAGCAACGAAACGTCCGGCGAAACTGTCGACCCTGGAAAATTCCAGGAATATTTTGTCAAGCATGGCCGCTTCACTGCCGGTACGGCAATCCGTTACTACCCTTCGCTTATTACGCAGGATGCAGGGCATCAGGAACTGGCCACCGGATTTCCGGTCGGCATGCGGTTTCATTCAGCGCCGGCCATCTGCCTTGGTGATGCAAAGCCCGTTCACCTTGGACATCAGGTGAAGGCAGACGGTCGCTGGAGAATTTTTGTATTTGCTGATCGTGCATCTCCGCACGATCCCCAGTCACGTCTGGCAAAATTATGCAGTTTCCTGGCTGAATCCGCTCAATCGCCGGTCCTGAAATATACGCCAAAAGAAACCGATATTGATTCCGTGATAGATGTGCGTGCTGTCTTCCAGCAACCCCATCGTGAACTGGCAATCGGGGCCATGCCCACCTTCCTGCTGCCACGAAAAGGAAAGTACGAACTGGTTGATTATGAGAAAATGTTCTGCCCCGACCCTGTTCGCGGGGATGTTTTTTCCATGCGGGGCATCAACAGGGATGAAGGCTGTATCGTTGTTGTAAGGCCCGACCAGTATGTCGCAAGCATACTGCCCCTCGACAGTCATGATGCTTTGACCGGTTTTTTTGACCGCTTCATGCTTTTGCCCGAATAACCGGTCACCACTTCCTTTTCATTTCGGAACGCGTAGATGTCCTTTAAACCCTTGCTTCTCGTAACTGCCCTTTTGCTTGGCCTTGTACAACATGCCCAGGCTGAGACCGTTGTCCTGCGTGATGACCTGGCCTCGCTGTTTGCCAGTCAGGGAACCCGGGGCACATTCGTGCTTCTGGACGTTGCCGAGAACAAATTCACCCTCATCAACGCGAAACGGGCACGCAAACCGGGAATACCGGCCTCGACCTTCAAGGTGGCCAACAGTCTTGTTGCGCTCGAAACCGGTGTGATCCGGGACGAAGAGGAAATCATTCCCTATGGAGGGAAACCGCAATTCCTGAAGGTCTGGGAACAAGACATGTCGCTTCGGGATGCGATCAGGGTATCAAACCTTGCCGTTTACAGGGAACTGGCCCGAAGGATCGGTCTGGAGCGTTATCGTGAATGGCTTGCGCGTCTGGACTATGGCAATGCAAAACCCGGCACCGATCTTGAGAATTTCTGGATCAGGGGACCGCTGAAAATCAGTGCAGTCGAACAGGCACGGTTTCTGGCAAGGTTGGCAGAAGAAAAACTGCCCCTTTCAGTTGAAACCCAGGCCAAGGTCAAGGACATCATGATTCTGGAGAAGCGGGGAGAAAAAGTGCTGCACGGCAAGACCGGATGGACCACCACGCCCGATCCCGATCTTGGCTGGTTTGTCGGGTGGGTGGAAAACGGCGGCAGGCTCCATGCTTTCGCACTGAACATGGATATGGGTTCCAGAAAAGATGCGCCGAAGCGCAAGGACCTCAGTATAAAGTTTCTGGAGGCTCTGAAAATCTACTGACCTGATACCGGGTCAGACGCCGCGCTTGTTTCCCCAGACGAGAACATGAAGCTGGGGAAGAATCCGGGCAGAAAACCACTGGTCCTGCAAACAACGCTCCACCAGCCATTCGTAACGGTTCATGATGCCGTCCATGTCAATCGTTTCATCATCGCCGACGGGCGGTGTATGGTTGCCGGGTTGAAGGTAGAATGGAAAACCGGAATAGCGTGATGCCACTCCCTTTGCCCACTGGTAGTCTGCCTCATCAAACACCACAACCTTGAGAACTGTCTTCGGTTTGCCTTTGGCATTCGCAAGGCACTCGTCAAATGTATCCCAGTTCACATCCTCTCCCGAAGATGGCGGCTTTGGACTCAGGACGAGCACATCAAGTTCGCAAAACCAGTCCCTGGCAACCGAACCCTGCGTCTCCATGGCAAAACGGTAGCCTTTCCCGTGGCCAAGGCTGACCAGTTCTCCCAGCGGCTGTATGGCAGGATTTCCGCCGGAAAGTGTCACCATCAGCGGCTTGCCGGATGAAAGGTCCGTGATCTCTGCAAACACCTCTTCACAGGTCATCGGCTCCCAGGAATGGCGATAGTCACTGTCCACGGCATGCATGCTGTCACACCACACACAACGGTAATCGCAACCTCCTGTACGGACAAAAACCGTTGGTTCGCCGATCAGTGCGCCCTCACCTTGAATGGTCGGACCGAAAATTTCGGCAATACGCAGAGTATTATCAGACATCAGGCCGGTATTCCGCCCATGTTTTCGGCGTTTCACTGACCATGACGGCACTTACCTCGCCCCAGCGTGCTGCACACCATTCATAGAGTGTTTTGGCGAGAAATTCCGCCGTAATAGCGTCATGTCCGAATACATCGTTCAGGTGACGGTGATCGAGTTCGTCATCGATATAGGATTTCAATGGCCCCAGTTCGCGGTAATCCCGGACAAAGCCGTAAGGATCGAGTTCCTCGGCCGTTAATTCAACGCGGACAATATAGTTGTGGCCATGCAGGCGGGCACAAGGGTGTTCTTTCGGCAAGGCAGTCAACTGGTGGGAAGCGGAGAAGTGAAACTCCTTCGTTATGCGGAACATCAGGCTGCTCCCTTTTCAACGGCCTTTAGCCAGTAATCGGGATCTTCATACTGTGTCGGATCCTCCACCCCGGCCAGATGAAAGGCCTCGCGGCGCTCGACACAGGTTCCGCAAGCTCCACAATGCAGTTCGCCGCCCTTGTAGCAGGACCAGGTTTCCGCGAAGGGAACATCTATTGCTGCACCGGCGGCAACAATCTCCGATTTCGGGGAATTCACGAACGGTGTGTAGAGGGAAACATCGGCATAACCATCAAGTGCCTGTTTCTGCATTGCTTCAAACGACTTGATGAACTCCGGTCTGCAATCGGGATAAATGAAATGGTCACCGCCATGAACCGCCGTTGCCACAGCGTCGGCTCCCCGTGAGGCTGCAACACCGAATGCAATCGCAAGCATGATGGCATTGCGGTTCGGTACAATTGTGATTTTCATGGTTTCTTCGGCATAATGCCCATCGGGTACGTCGACATTGTCTGTCAGTGCCGACCCGGTAAGATGGGCGCCGATTGCCCTGATATCTATCGTTTCATGCGGCACGCCAAGACGCGCGGCTGCACGGGCTGCATAGTCAAGCTCCTTGCTGTGGCGCTGGCCATAGTTAAAAGACAGCAAGGCAAGCAATTCATGCTCGCTTGCAATTTTGTGCGACAGCACAACGGAATCAAGTCCGCCTGAACAGACGGCAATGGTTTTCATGGTTTTGACCCTTGTTTTCGCTTCTTTCCAAGTACCCGGCCAAATACCGGCATACTCTTCACCGGGTAGGCTGCGACCGGCTCAACGCGGTGATATCAAACATCGTGTGGCATGGGAAGCACCTGCGGGAAAGCAAACTTGTCGATCTTCGTGTCGATGATCGATGCCGGGGCCTTGACTTTTGGCAAGTGATGCGTAATTTGCGCCTCAATTCGGGCCGCCCGTGCGCGGCCCCATTTCTTTCCTCCGCTTCGAGATACGGGAACCAGGACAATGGCAAAGGCCACAACCATCAAGATCAAGCTGCAAAGCACGGCCGATACGGGCTATTTCTACGTAACCAAGAAAAACAGCCGTACCATGACCGAGAAAATGACCAAGCGCAAATACGACCCGATTGCCAAAAAGCATGTCGAGTTCAAGGAAGCGAAAATCAAGTAATTTCGATTCTGCGCAACTATTTGGAAGCCGCCTTCACGGGCGGCTTTTTTGTTTGCGCTTTGCCGCCTTCACCTGCTGTTCAAACCGGCAACAGCCCGGCAATCACCAACGTATAACCATTGAATTGTTCCCGCTTAAGGGTTATCTAAAACCTGTCCGTCGGAGTGCCCAGACTAATCGTGGGCTGAGAGTCGCGCGCAGCGTCAATTCGTCGAACCTGATCCGGATCATTCCGGCGTAGGGAACGGGAAACGTCACGGCTGATGGTTCCCGAAAATAACGGGATTTGCAGACAGCCAGATGAGTAAAGCACCAGTCATTATTGCAGGATCAGGCGTTGCGGGCCTTTGCGCGGCAACGGAACTGCTGTCACGCGGCATGACGGTAGAACTTGTTGATCGTGCAGAAAAAGCCGGTCCGCATGGCTGCTCTTGGTGGGCTGGCGGCATGCTTGCGCCCTGGTGCGAGGGGGAAAGCACCGAGGAAATCGTTGTTCGGCTCGGAACAGAATCAATCGATTGGTGGGAGAAAAGTGGCGTTCAGGTCACCCGCAACGGCTCACTTGTCGTGGCGCTTGGCCGAGACCGTAACGAACTCAAGCGGTTTGGGCGCAGAACAGGCAACTTTCGGGAAGTCGATGCTTCGAGGATAGGTGAACTTGAACCGGATATGGAAGGCAAGTTTTCCAGCGGCCTGTATTTTCCTGATGAAGCGCATATTTCTCCACGTGATGCGCTTCGGGTTCTGGAACAAAACCTGACCGGAAAAGGCGGTACTTTCACAAATCGCGAGATCGGTTCACTGGAAGAACTGGCGGACCAGAACCCGGATTCGCTGATTGTGGACTGCCGGGGACTTGAAGCAAAAGACCGGTTGCCCGACCTCAGAGGTGTAAAGGGAGAGATGCTGATACTCTCCTGCCCGGAAATCAGACTTTCACGACCGGTCCGCCTTCTGCATCCGCGTATTCCGCTATACATCGTTCCAAGAGGTGACGGTGTTTACATGCTCGGAGCGACACAGCTTGAAAGCGGCAACCGTTCACGCATTTCAGCCCGCTCCATGCTTGAATTGCTGAGCGCCGCCTACGCGCTCAACCCGGCATTCGGAGAGGCTGAAATCCTGGAAACAGGGGTCGATGCCCGGCCGGCTTTTCCTGACAACCTGCCCCGTATCAGCCGGTCAGGAAACATCATTTCGCTGAACGGGCTGTTCCGGCACGGCTATCTGCTGGCACCAGCAATGGCACGGATGCTTGGCGAATACATTTGCGACAACAAAAAACCGGAGGTTTGGCATGAATATCCAGCTTAACGGAGAAATGAAACAGACAGATGCAGCGACGCTTGAAGCCCTGCTCGATGAGCACGGCTTTGGTGGCGCAAAGATTGCAACCGCCCTCAATGGCGAGTTTGTCCCTGCCCCCCTGCGCGCATCCACAAAGCTCAAGGATGGCGACCGGCTGGAAGTCCTGGCGCCGATGCAGGGAGGGTGAACCGTGCGTGAATTTTACGGAACCAGCCTGCCAAATCCCTTGATGCTGGGAACAGCGCAGTACCCCTCGCCTGCCATCCTGGCAGATGCTTTCAGGCGAAGCGGCGCCGGAGTGGCAACTGTCTCGCTGCGGCGTGAGAGCGGTACGGACCGGGCCGGACAGGAATTCTGGAAACTGATCAATGATCTTGGGGTTCTCGTCCTGCCCAATACCGCAGGTTGCCACAGCGTGAAGGAAGCCGTCACAACCGCCCACATGGCACGCGAAATGTTTGACACAAAATGGATCAAGCTTGAGGTGATCGGTGAGGATGACACGCTTCAGCCTGATGTTTTCGGCCTCGTGGAAGCAGCGAAGATCCTCACTGATGAGGGTTTTCAGGTTTTCCCCTACACCACTGAAGACCTTGTAGTTGCAGACAAATTGCTGAATGCCGGCTGCGAAGTCCTGATGCCATGGGGTGCGCCCATCGGTTCGGGACTGGGGCTCAACAATGTTTTCGGACTGCGCGCCATGCGTGCCCATTTCCCCGATGTTCCGCTGGTTGTTGATGCCGGGCTGGGCTTGCCATCCCATGCCGCCGCAGCGATGGAACTTGGCTATGACGCAGTGCTGCTCAATACGGCTGTTGCAAAAGCCGGCGACCCGGCCGCCATGGCCGAAGCGTTTTCAAAGGCAATCGAAGCGGGAAAGATCGCGCATGATTCCGACCCGATGGAAATTCGCGACATGGCAAGCCCCTCCACCCCGGTAATCGGAAAGGCATTTTTATCATGAGCCTCCCATCCCGCCTCGACAGGTTTTATCCGATATTTGACCATACAGACTGGCTTGAACGGCTGTTGCCGCTGGGCATCAAGCTTGTGCAATTGCGGGCCAAGGATTTGCCGGAAAACGAGACCCGTTCACAGATAAGACGGGCAAAACAGCTTTGCGACGACAACGGGACACAGTTGATTGTCAATGACTACTGGGAACTGGCAATTGATGAAGGCTGTGATTTCATCCATCTGGGGCAGGAAGACCTTGAGGATGCGGATCTCGAAACAATCAGAAAGCACGGACTGAAGCTCGGCGTCAGCACGCATGACCCTGATGAACTTGACCGGGCACTTGCGGTCAATCCGGATTACGTCGCCCTCGGGCCGATTTACCCGACCATTCTCAAGAAAATGAAATGGCACCAGCAGGGTGTGGAAAAACTGACCGAATGGAAAAGCCAGATCGGCAATGTTCCGCTGGTCGGCATTGGCGGCATGAGTGTCGAGCGCGCGCCCGGCGTCTTTGCTGCCGGTGCAGACATTGTATCCGTGGTCACGGATATCACTCTCAACGATGACCCGGAAAAACGCGTAAAGGAATGGATTTCGGTAACACGGCCATGAATGATGAAAACCGCTATATCCGGCAGATGATCCTGCCCGAATTCGGAGAAAACGGGCAGGCAAAACTCGCTTCTGCCCATGTTCTGGTGATCGGCGCAGGCGGTCTGGGCTGTCCGGCACTTCAATATCTGGTTGCTGCCGGCATTGGCAGGATCACGATTGTCGATGCAGATACCGTTTCGCGTACCAATCTTCACCGCCAGACACTCTACCGTGAAGGCGACATCGGCAGGAACAAGGCCGAAGCCGCGCGCGATACCCTTTGTCGTTTGAATCCCGATACAGACATTGTGGCGGTTGTGCAGCGCATGGATGCAGCAAACATCACGAAACTGCTTGAAGGCGTGGATATCGCCATGGACTGCGCTGACAGCTTTGCGGTCAGTTATGCATTGTCCGATGCATGCCTTGAAGCGAAGACCCCGCTGTCAAGCGCTTCGGCGCTCGGGTTTTCGGGCTATACCGGCGGGTTTTGTGGAAACGCACCGTCCCTTCGCGCCCTGTTTCCCGATCTGCCGGACCGTGCTGCCAATTGCAGCACTGCCGGGGTGATGGGCCCCGTTGTGGGCATGCTTGGCTGCCTTCAGGCGCAGATGGTTCTCAGTCACCTGCTGGAACTTGAACCCTCCCCGCTCGGCCAATGCATTACGCTTGATTGCAGAAGCTTTCACGTTTCCTCATTCCGCTTCGACAAGGCACCGGAACCGGATGGCACCGTTCTCCGCTTCATAGCACCTTCACAGATTGAGCCTGATGATTTTGTGGTGGAACTGCGGGACAGCATGGAGGCCCCTGTGCCGGCAACGCACAATGCCCATCGTTATCAGGTGGCTGACTTTGGCCCGGATGGCCCCCGCCCGGAAAACGGGCAGCGCGCGGTGTTGTGTTGCAGATCCGGGCTGCGCTCATGGCAGGCTGCTCAAAGGCTCATGCCTGTCTGGAATGGAGACATTGCATTGATAGCCATGGGCGACCAAGAGCAACAGCCAACGGGCTGAACCCAACAATACCATCTGACACACGCGATACCGCTAGCTGACCCAAGACTGGACCCGGCATGGCATCAAATCATCGATTTCCGGAAATGAAAATTGGGGTCGGTCGGTGTTCCAGTAATGGTACGAGGAGGCCATCTAAACCTGGAATACCGACCGACGACCCCACGGACCCAGGAGATGCGGCGGACCTGAGCACTCCGTAGGGTATTTCGGAAAAGACGGGAACTGCACCCCGCCTGCAATATTCATGTTTGAAGAATTGACTCAGATCGTTTCAAAAATCAACGATTTGCTAACCATTTGAGCCGTGTTTTTGCCGAAAAGCGACGATCATATTTAACCGTTAAGATTAATCCGCCGGTTTTCCGACCGATTCAAGGTGAGCTGATCAGGCTGCCAGCTCGGTAACAATCCGGTTGCGACCATTGCGTTTGGCCGTGTAGAGGGCAACATCAGCCCGCTTCATAAGACGCTCAGGTGTATCATCTTCGCCATCGATCGAGGAAACACCCATGCTCATGGTGATGCTGATCTGCTTGCTGCCACCGGCAACCTGAACCGGATGCGCCTCGACTTCCAGGCGAATCCTTTCGGCGATCTTCTCGGCACGTTCCACATCCGTATCCGGCATGATTATGACGAATTCTTCGCCACCAAACCGCGAAGCGAGATCCACTTCCCTGACCGATTTGGTTATGCGGGAAGCCACTTCACGAATAACCTGGTCACCGGCATCATGACCATATGTGTCATTCACTGCCTTGAAGTGATCAATGTCGCACATGATTGCAGCAATCCCGGAGCCTGACCTGCGGGCATTGTCAAACATGTTTGCGTAGTGTGAATCGTGATACCGGCGATTGTGCAGACCCGTAAGCGGGTCCTTCACGGCCAGTTCTATCGTCTGCTGCACAGAGTTGCGAAGGCAATCATTGTAGTGCTTCCGGCGAATCTGTGTCCGGGAACGTGCGAGCAATTCCTGCTGGTCAATCGGACGCCGGATGTAATCATTCACCCCGATCTCGAGTGCACGACTGACTATCTGCTCCTGATCCATGTCCGCCATCACGAGCAATGGCAGATTTCTGGTTTTTTCGACCGAGCGCAAATGCGAGCACAGTCTCAGACTGTCCACCCCTTCCATGGAAAGTGATACCACGGCCAGATCAAACTCATTGCCGACAATGGAAATCAGGGCTTCATTCGGGTTGGTGATGACCTGTACGTCATATTCCTCGCAAAGATAGTCGACAACGCGCTCATAGGAACTGGCTCGATCATCAACCACTACAACCCGCCGCCGGTTTCCGTCATTGTGCCGGAAATCGTCAAAATGCGGCTCGCTGAAAGCCAGTTGGCTTCCGGTCATGGCGCGCATGCGCAGGTCATCGGTCAACATTTTGAGACGAACCAGGCTCTTGACCCTGGTCACCAGCGCCAAATCATTGACGGGCTTGGTGAGGAAATCGTCTGCACCTGCTTCCAGCCCCCGGACACGGTCTTCCGTCTGGTCCAGCGCAGTCACCATTACTACCGGCAAGTGCATTGTCGAAGGATCCTGTTTCAGCCGTCGGCAAACCTCAAAGCCATCCATGCCGGGCATCATTACATCCAGCAGAACAAGGTCACACTGTCCTTCCCGGCACATTCGTATGGCATCGGGGCCATTGTCAGCCGTCAAAACCTGAAAATACTCAGCCATCAATCTCGCTTCGAGAAGGCGCACATTGGTGGGTATGTCGTCAACAACGAGAATGCGGGCTGTCAATTGACCACCTCCGGTACTGGCATATCATGTTTTCTGGATTGGCCGGTCATTACTCACCATCACCGATGTAATACTGGATGGTCTTTACGAAACTCGCGACGGAAATAGGCTTTGAAATATATGCTTCGCATCCGCCCTGACGAATTCGCTCCTCATCTCCCTTCATTGCAAAGGCAGTCACCGCGATGACAGGAATGGAAGATATGCCGTCATCCTCCTTGATCCATCGTGTAACATCGAGGCCGGAAACCTCGGGAAGCTGAATATCCATCAGGATAAGGTCGGGCTTGTGTTCCCGAGCCAGATCAAGCGCTTTCATGCCATCCCGGGTCTGGATGATGGAATACCCTTTTGCCTCCAACAAATCGTTGAAAAGCTTCATGTTCAGTTCGTTGTCTTCGACGATCAGTATCTTTTTTGACATCAGATAAAATTCCCAAGCACCAAAACCGCCCGGGCCAATTCTGGATATTGCAATTTCCGGGTGATAAGCTAACGCAATAAGGTTGACGAAACACAAACGCAACCGTCAAGCCCGGGTCTCAAAATGCACAAAATGCGAACCATGTCTGCTGAAACCGCAAGTGACATTGCCGTGTCGGGTTTGCAATTCATAGCAGGTGATACAGAACAGCTTTCAAGGTTTGTATCGCTTACAGGCATGGAACCGGAACAAATGCGCGCCATGGCTTCCACACCGGCTTTTCTTGAAGCAATTCTTGATTATTTCATGGGCCATGAGCCAACATTGCTGTCTTTCGCGGCAAGCGCGGGCATTGCCCCTCAAGATGTGGTCAATGCAAAGGCCGCCCTCGCCCCTCATCCCGACACGGGAGCTTAGGCATTGCAGCGGGATGCAGCAGGGTTCTGCAGGGACTGCCTGACCTGGCAGACAGGAAACAGCGCCAATCCGAGACGTTGCAGCAAGTGCGGCAGTCCGCGCATTGCAAGACATCCCGAACTTTCAACACTAGCCATCGCCCATATTGACTGTGATGCCTTCTACGCTTCTGTCGAGAAACGGGACAATCCCGAACTTGCCGACAAGCCGGTCATCATAGGCGGAGGCAAGAGAGGTGTTGTCTCAACCGCCTGCTATGTGGCGCGGATACGCGGTGTTCACTCTGCACAACCCATGTTCAAGGCCCTTGAAGCGTGTCCCGATGCGGTGGTGATCAAGCCGGACATGCGCAAATATTCAGAAGCAGGCAAACAGATACGCGAAATGATGCGCAGCCTGACACCGCAGGTTGAACCCCTGTCGATTGACGAAGCATTTCTCGACATGCGCGGCACGGAGAAACTGCATGGCGCACCAGCAGCCGAAGTACTGATCCGCCTGGCGCAGCGCATCGAAAAGGAAGTCGGTGTCACCGTTTCGGTCGGCCTTTCCTATTGCAAATTCCTGGCCAAGGTTGCTTCAGACCTAGACAAGCCACGCGGCTTTGCTGCCATCGGACAAAGCGAAGCAATATCATTCCTCAGGGAGCAATCTGTTTCAATCGTCTGGGGTGTGGGAAAAGTCACCCAGAAACGGCTTGCTGAAGACGGAATCACACACCTGTCCACCGTGCAGGACATGGATGATGCAGACCTGATCCGCCGTTACGGATCCATGGGGCAGCATCTTGCCCGGTTGGCAAGGGGAGAAGACAGTCGTCTCGTAAAACCCGGCAATGCATCCAAATCGGTCAGCTCGGAAACCACTTTCAATGAAGATATTGCCAGTGCTGAAAAATTGTTGCCGGTACTCAGGAAACTATCGCAGCGTGTATCCGGCCAGTTGAAAGACAAGCACATCGCTGGCCAGACCATCGTCCTGAAACTGAAAACAGCGGATTTCAAGACCAGAACACGGTCCCGCCAGATACCGGACCCGACCCAACTGGAAGACCGGATATTCCGCACTGCAAGTGAATTGCTGCTGAAAGAGCTCGATGGCACCCGCTTCCGGCTTCTCGGTGTCGGCGTTTCAACGCTGGGTCCGGATGAGCAGGCCGATCCTGATGACCTGGTTGATCCTGATTCAACACGGCGTGCCAAGGCGGAACGGGCGATCGACCGTGTCCGCAACCGGTTCGGTCAGGATGCCGTCCAGTTTGGCATCAACTTCAAGAACTGATGCCCGCTGGCACTATCAGTTCTCCATCTTGCACGGCTTTTCGTCGAAATATTCGAATTCGGTGAGTGAGGCGAGCAGCGAATAGTCCTGGTAACGCATGTTCAACTGGCGCGTTACACCATCACCATAAAGATAGAAGGACGCCTCATAAATCGGCGTGGCTTCTGCCGTATTTCCGAGGTTCTTGTCGAAATAGCTCATGGTTACCGGCCAGGCCTGCCTGCCACGCAAGCCCTTGATTGCCTCCGACGTTTCATCATCAAGCACTTCATCCAACTTTTTCGGCTTGCCGATGACGCTGGCACTGCTGAGGGTCTTGTCTGCATCTCCCGACCCGTCAAAAATGTCATGTCTCAGGAAAACGGTTCCTTCACGCGCTGCATTCAACACCCTGATGAGGTGTGTGCTGGTGAAAATGGCATCCTCCAGTTCGAACTCGCGTTTCTCACCCTGCCCGAGCCGTACCTCGATTCCCTCCGCGGTCCGCTCCGCGCTGCCGATAACCTTCTGGTCGGGCGTGTCGTTGACAAAACTCTTTGTCTGGAAAGAAAACTCTTTCCCGTCGGGGCTCTCATAGGTTGATGTCTGCTGGTCGGTCACGAATGTATCGCGGCCGGTATTGATTTTTGTAACAAACCGGTAGCGTACGGAAATTCCCTCGCACTCGTTTCCACTCACTTCATAGACAATCCGGCCTGTCATGCCCTTGATGCCGGAACGCTCCTCGGCATCATCCAGCTTTACATCGTACACCGCCCGGTGCGGTTTGAGGATTTCGAAACCAGCCGCATGGGCGGACACAGTTCCGGCAAGCACAATCACAAGACTGGATACGAGTATTTTCACGTTGAAGACCTTTCGAATTCCAATATCATCGGGAGCATATCCCTCTCCAATTCCAAGGCAAAGCTGTGACAGCAAAATCAGGCGACAAAACGCAAATCAATGTTAACTGGATAAAAAAAATTCCGATTGCCCACCGGGGGTTGCATTCTCCCGACAAGGGCATATTCGAAAATACGCTTTCCGCTGCACTGGCAGCCAAGGAAGCCGGGTATGCAATCGAGATTGACCTGCAACCCTCGGCGGACGGCATTCCGGTGGTTTTTCATGATTATCAGTTGAAACGCATGACCGGTCATGATGGGAAAACCAGGGAACTTGACCTCGAATCATTGCGACAGTTGAAGATTGCAGGCACAAAAGACCACATACCGACCCTTCGCGAATTCCTTGACCTGGTCAGGGGACAGGTGCCGATCGTACTGGAATTAAAGGGACTTCCCGGAATGGATGACGGTTTTGTCGACGCTGTAGCCAGGGAACTGGTGCATTATGACGGTGACGTTGCGATCATGTCGTTCCACCATCACATCTTGCGCGACGCACGTGCACTCCATCCCGGTATCGCCCTTGGGTTGACTGCCGAGGGAGATGATTCTGCCTATGAGCAACATTCGCAAATCGTGGAAGAGACCGAGCCGGATTTCATTTCCTATGAACTGGCCAACCTGACTTGCCGGTTTGTCCGCGAGTTTACCGCATCCGGAAAGCCTGCCATCTGCTGGACCGTGCGAAGTGCAGAAGATGCCGCCCATGCCGACAAGCATGTCGACCAGATAACCTTTGAGGGGTTTCTCCCTTGAAGTTCGTGACCCAACCGCCAAATCCTGTAGGAACATGACAGGAAACACGGACCTTTGAGCGAAACTTTCACCATTCGTGTCGTCAATTCCCTTGCTGACGTTGATGCCGGGCAATGGGACGGCCTGCTTGCCGGGCAGCCGCTGAACCCGTTTCTTACCCATGCATTCCTGCATGCACTGGAAAATTCCGGCTCGGCTGTGCCCGAGACCGGCTGGCTCGGACAACACCTTGTGCTCGAATCGGGCGCCGGAGAATATCTGGCTGCCCTGCCCTGCTATCTGAAGAACCACAGCCAGGGCGAGTATGTGTTCGACCACGGCTGGGCAGATGCTTTCATGCGCGCCGGAGGTGACTACTATCCGAAACTGCAATGTTCCGTTCCGTTCACGCCTGCAACCGGGCCGCGTTTTCTTGTCCCGGAATGTGAGAACCGCGAGGCGAGAATTGCAGCGCTTGCGGAAGGTCTCAAACAATTGTCCGCCCGGTTGAACGTATCGTCAGCGCACATCACTTTCATGCAGGAAGACGAATGGGATGCTGCGGGAAAGTTTGATTACCTCCAGCGTACGGACCAGCAGTTCCACTGGGTGAATGAGAATTATGAAAGCTTTGATGACTTTCTCAACGCCCTTTCTTCCCGCAAGAGGAAAAACATTCGTAAGGAACGCAATACTGCCCTGGCCGGCAACGGCATTGAAATCGACCTTTTGAGTGGCGACCAGTTTGTCGAGCCTGTCTGGGACAGGTTTTTCGAATTCTACACGGATACGGGCGCCCGCAAATGGGGGCAGCCCTATCTGACACGCGAGTTTTTCTCACAGATCGGCGAAACCATGGGGGAGCGGACACTCCTTGTGATGGCAAAACGCGAGGGTCAATACATTGCCGGCGCGCTCAATTTCATCGGAGACGAATGCCTCTACGGGCGACATTGGGGATGCATAGAAGACCATTCCTGCCTGCATTTCGAGGTTTGCTATTACCAGGCCATCGACTTTGCGATCAGGAACCGGCTTGCACGCGTTGAGGCAGGCGCACAGGGAGCACACAAGCTTGCGCGCGGTTATGTGCCGGTTACAACCCGGTCAGCGCACTGGATAACCCATCCCGGGCTCCGCAATGCCGTATCCGATTATCTGGATCAGGAACGCAGGCATGTGGAAATGGAGAACCGGGCCCTTGCCGAACATGCCCCATTCAGGAAAGACAGAACGTGACAGGAGAAAACAAGATGAGCACCGACCCGTATGACAATGACAATGTTTTCGCGAAAATCCTTCGTGGCGACATGCCTTCATTCAAGGTTCATGAAGATGAACACGTTCTTTGTTTCATGGATATCATGCCGCGGGGCAAGGGCCACAGCCTGGTCATTCCGAAAGCACCATGCCGCAATCTTCTCGATGCGGAGCCCGAAGTCGTGGCCCGGGTACACAGAACAGCACAGAAAGTTGCCCGCGCTGCCATGAAGGCGTTTTCTGCCGATGGCATTACAATACAGCAATTCAACGAAGATGCCGGCGGACAGGAGGTTTATCACTATCATGTGCATGTGATTCCACGTTTTTCCGGCGTCAAAATGGGACCTCCGGGTGTCATGGGTGACATGGATGAAATCAGGGAAAACGGCGAGAAGCTTGCAGGTTCACTAGAAGACTGAACCCAATACCCTAACGGGTGTCGGTATTTCCGTTTTCCTCGTGATGATTGGCGACTTTGCGACTTCCCGCATATTTCGCCAGATCTTGATAGTAACCGATAATCCGGTCCTTGTGCGGGCCCCGCTCATCCCTGCAGAGGCGTGGCATTGTTACCTCGGCAAAATGGTCGGGATCGATGTCAGGCCAATTATCCTTCTGGTTCTCCAGTATCCTGCCCGCTTCCTTCCCCCTGCCGAGGGCATTGAGTATCGCTGCCCGACGCATGAATGAATAAGGCGCTTCAAAAATCTTGGCTGCTCTTTCCTCCATTTCAAGCGCCCTTCCCAAATCTCCCCTGTTCATGTGCAACAACCCCAACCAGCTGATCGTAAACCACCGGATCGGGCTGTTCGGATCGAGCGAGGCATCATAATCCACTGCCCCTTCCAGGATAAGGTTGGACGCAGGAGCGCAAGTATACGGAACGACGTTCACAAGAGCGCCTGCAAGCGCGTGGTTCGGGTCGATTTCGAGAACCCTTTTCAATGAATTTCTGGCGCTGGCATGCAATCCCATATGCCATTGTGATCGTGACACATTAAAAAGGACATTGGGATCATTGGGGGAAAGCTGCATTGCAAGGACAGCACTTTGCCTTGCTTCCTTGAGCGCTTCGGCGTTGTTTGAAGCACTGTCAATATTGGCATGGTAGGCCAGCTTGTCAGCCAGTACAGAGTAGGCCGGCCCAAAATCAGGCTTTAGACTTATTGCCATCCGGGCCAGTTCCAGACGTTCTTTTTCCCATTCAAAACTGTTCCGGTCCGGGCCGGGCACCCATGTCGCCTTGATAAAGAGTTGCCAGGGCGAAAGGGTTTTGGGATCCCTCCCCTCCAGCGCTTGTTTGGATGCCCCGAAAATCTGGCTGTGCAAATCTCGCGCCACCCTGTGCAACAATTCCGAAGCTTCTCCCTGCAATGCAACCTGAAAAGCGAACGAGCGCGACCAGACAATTGCATTGGTACGGGCATTGACCAGAGTAACAGACATGCGGTCATCACCACCGATCCGGCGTATGGTCACGTTCACCCGAAAATCGATATTGGCGAGTTCGGGGATCTGTGCGGACGGCTCAGGTCCTGAATCATCACTTGTTTCATCCAGAGATTCTGTAGCCAACGGGCTTTGTTCCGGCTGAACGATAACCACAAAGGCGTCGTTGCGACTTAGCTTTGAGCGCAGTTCATCCACTACTGCTATCGACTGGTCTATCTCGTAAATATCCTGGGCCGGGCCTATCGAGGGCTCAAGCCGCAGTGTAATTGCCGAAGCCGTGAGACTTGATCCGCCAGACTGGTCATGGTCGTGAAAAAGGAAATGAACAACAACACCGGAGACCATCGCAACAAGAGTCGCAACCAGAATACCGAAAACCCACCAGTTCAAAGGGACGTATCTTACTTGTGAAGAAGCCTGCAGCAATGATTCTGGTGTATCCTGCATCGGAGGCAATTCCTCGTGCGACGCAAGTATGGTGTCCGAGCTTTCTCCCGGGGTCTGATATGCCGGATTGGTCTCGAAATGGGGTCGATAACTGCCCTTAGGAATGGTGAGCAAGATTTCCTCATCCTGCCCTTTCCCGGCATAATACATGGAAAGCTGGGCGCGCATCCGCCCCATGGCAACGCGCACACTGGGGTCCAGTTGAGGATCAAATGTTTCCGGACGACCAAGGGCACTGGTTGCGATCGTGTAGGCCTTGATGCCTTCGCCGCGCCCTGCGAGTTCTTCGGTAACAATGTATTTCAGAATACGGACAAGACTTTCAGAATTGGCAAACCGGTCAGATGCCACGATACGATCAATTGCTGACCATATTCTCTGATGGTCAATGTCCATCCGCTGGCCAGACCTCTCTCTGAAACTTGTTACACACCATCATGAAATATAACAGATTTTCAAAGAACCGGAAATGTCCGGCAAACAGGGCAACATGTGACTGCGTCTGATAATCAGCGTATTCAATCCGCATTGGCCTGCTTGTTTGTGACGCTGAAAAGCAGTCATTACACGGAGATGTTTCCGGAAAGCTTTGAAGCAAAACGCATTTCCGCCTTTTCACCAAGCACTCATGGTTAAGAATTCCCTGATTTATTCATTCGAATTTTGTGCCTAGTTCAAAACTTATTTGAACATTTCTGCTGTAGAAACACTGCAAGAAACCCAATAAGCAGCGCGGAAAAACCATGAAAAACATTTCAAAGGTAACAACGACAGCACTGGACAAGATACGCAAGTTTCGGGAGGAGCAGCGTGGGTCAATAATGGCAACTGCTGCACTCAGCCTGCCACTGCTCATGCTCTCCGTTGCTGTCACTGTACAATACTCAATGGCGAGCAATGCCAAAAGCAAGGTTCAGCAAGCGACGGACTCTGCCCTCATGGCGGGTGCAATCGAGGCAAACAAGGTTGAATCCCTGACCGACATTCTTCTGGTTGAAAAGAAGCTTGAGGAAAATGCCAAGAACTTTCTCAAGGCCGGGCTTGGTGAGATTTCGAACCTTGATTACAAGATAAACAAGGTAAGCTTTAACCCGCTTACAAAGCTGGCCACCCTGAAAGTCGATTTCAAATACCCGACAATCATGGACCAGATCACGGGTGACGAGAACAAATATCACTCGACTGAGGCACAGGTTTATCTCAGTGAAGAGAAACGCAAGCCACTTTCCATGTACCTGGTGCTGGACAAGTCCGGTTCAATGGGATGGGACGGCCGCATGGTCGCACTGAAGGCAGCCGTAGCGTCTCTCACAACGAAAATGGTACTGGAAGATCCTGATCAGGAATATGTGCGCATGGGTGCCATTGCCTATGACAGCAGGAACTACTGGAAACGCGTCGACCTCAACTGGAACCCGGTTCTGGTGAATGCCTATACTCAGGCCCTGTGGGCCAATGGCGGCACCAATTCATCAGATGCCATGAATGTTGCCTACAAGGCAATGAAAGGGAATAGCGAGGAAAAAGTACACGAGAAAAAGAACGGTGGTGAGCCAACAAAGTTCATCCTGTTCCTGACCGATGGTGCAAACAATCATTCGTCCTACGACAAAAAGACGAAAAAGCACTGCAACAATGCCAAAAACAAGGAAAATGTGCAGATTTATTCGATTGCCTTCCAGGCACCCAAATCTGCCCAGGAACTCCTGAAGAATTGTGCATCATCAAACGCACATTACTTCGAAGCGGATAATGCCGCGGAGCTTATCGCCTCGTTTGACACGATCGGTAATGCAGCCGCCAAGGCTCTGGCATTCAGCAAGTAAGTCCCCGAACCGGGTCTCCTCCCAGGCCCGGCCGGTTACCCCTGATCAAGGCCCGGAAGCAAATCCGGGCCTTTTTCATGCAAATGTTTTTCCTGCGCCTTTCAGCCTGACCTTCCGGGAACAAACAGCCCGCTTGCAACTTGCAAAACGCCAGGCAAGGGCTACATTTTCATCATGAAACGAAAATCAGAAAACATGCCTGTCGGCAGTTCGTCCAACCAACCGGAAAAATCGTCCTCCTCCGATATCAGCCGCTTTCTGGAAACCGCATCGGAGCTCAAGCAGGAAGGACTGGGACGTCTGGTTTTCGCGATGGATGCAACGATGAGCAGGCAACCCACATGGGACCGGGCGTGCAACATTCAGTCATCAATGTTTCACAAGGCGGGTAACAAAACCGGGCTGGCAGTGCAGCTTGTCTATTTCCGCGGTCACGGGGAATGCCGCGCATCACGCTGGGTATCCAATCCCGAGGCGCTGGGCGATCTCATGACACGGATCGATTGTCGTGGCGGGATCACCCAGATCGGCAAGGTTTTGAGGCATACAATCCGCGAAACCGGCAAGAAAAAGGTTTCTGCGCTGGTTTTCATCGGTGATGCGATGGAAGAAAATGTCGACCAGTTGTGCGAACAGGCGGGAAAGCTGGGTGTTCACGGCGTCAAGACATTCATGTTTCAGGAAGGAGCTGATCCGCAAACGGAAATGGCATTCCGGGAAATTGCGCGCCTTACAAATGGTGCCTATATGCGTTTGAACAACAATTCAGCGAAGGAACTGGAAGAACTGCTTTCTGCTGTTGCCGCCTTTGCCAGCGGCGGGTTAAAAGCACTTCAGTCACAGAAAAACAGCTCATCCAGACTGCTTCTGGAGCAATTGGGCAGATAAGCATGCCATGACCCCGTTTTTCATCCTACTGATCAGCGCAATCCTTTTAGCTGCTCTGGCTTGGTCACTCGTCAATGCAAATCCGGCCTCGATTGCCCGGTATATCAAACTGGCAGCACCGGTTGTCATGATGATAACGGGCGGTCTGCTTGCCCTGTTCGGGCGGGCGGGTGTCGGCATTCCGCTTGCGGTGATCGGATTTACATGGGCCATGAGAAACCGGAATGTCGGGCCGATGCAGGGCAGCAATGCCGGGCACAGATCGACCGTGCGTTCGGCCTGGCTTGAAATGGAACTCGACCATGATACCGGCGACCTTGAAGGGCAGATCCTGACCGGACCGCTTGAAGGCAAACAGCTTGCCGAACTCGACGAGACTGTATTGCTGGAACTGTATCGTGAGCTCCGGAGCGACCCGGAAAGTGCCGGTTTAATGGAAGCGTATCTTGACCGCAGGATTCCCGCCTGGAGAGATGACGCGCAAGGCGACAGTGCCACGGGGCAAGGAGAGACGGCGGGCGCGGGACCCATGAGCAAGCAGGAGGCTTATCAGGTTCTTGGTCTTGACGAGGGGGCGACGGCGGCTGAGATCAAGGCCGCTCACCGGCGACTGATGAAGGCTGTTCATCCCGACAGCGGCGGCTCGACGTTTCTTGCTGCCCGGATAAATGAAGCCAAGGACATGCTTCTCGACTGATCCGCGAATGACACTGTTACCCATTTCCCCAATCCCTTCAGTCGTGTGACTTTCCCGTTGCCTATGCGTTCAGCGCAAGGCATGCCACGCGTTTTGCCTTCAATGTCTTACAGGCCTGGCGTGCTTCATTCTTGCTGGAGAACCCGGTGAAACGGGCGCGGTGCAGGGTTTCATCCCCCTTCACGACGGCTTCTGTATAGGTTCCCTTGTTGCCAAGTGTTCTCGGAGCCTTGTCACGCACACTTGCAAGCAACCCGATTGCCGACTGGCGGCTGTCTGTTGCACCGACCTGGATGATCCAGCCTGAAGGCTGCCCGGCGGAAACGCTTGCCGGTTTGACGGCAGGTGCAGCAGGCGCTGCGGCAGTTGAACCCACCGCCACGCTCGGACGGACTGCTGCTGTCACGACATTGTCGACAGGCGCATAGGCACTGGTTGGCCGTGAACTGGGCACAGGTGCGGAGCCTGACTGGTAAAGGCGGGCCTGAACAGCAGCCTGGTCAAAGGGTTGGTTGTTGGCAAACTGGCTAACCGGCGCCGCTGCAGCAGCCAGAACGACCGGGCTGGAAGTCGGCACGGCTTCGCGGGCACGGAATACCGGAACCGGCCCCCGTTTGGGCAACTTGATTTCAGCAGCAGCGACCAGGACCGGATTGATGGACTGACGCGAAGCGACAAGCATTTTCTTGCTTCTGCGTGACGCCTTGGGAAGATACTTCCCGATAAGCTTGACCATCTGGGCATTGCGGCTCTTGCCTGAGCGGCCACCGATGACAACGGCAACGATGGAACGGTCGCGGTCTTCAACAGAAGAAACCAGATTGAAGCCCGATGCCCTTGTATAGCCGGTCTTGATACCGTCTACACCACGCACCCGGCCAAGCAGGCGGTTATGGTTGCCATACCTGGCCTTTCCATACTTGAACACACGCGTTGAGAAATAACCGTAATACTGCGGATAATGTTCACGCAGGGCAACGCCAAGCATTGCCATGTCGCGTGCAGTTGTCAGTTGCCCCTTTGCGGTCAGGCCGTGGGCGTTTCTGAAAGTCGTGTTTTTCATGCCAAGGCTGCGCGCGCGGCTTGTCATCATGCGAGCAAAATTCGCCTCACTGCCACCCAGATGCTCGGCAACGGCCGTTGCCACATCATTGGCAGACTTTGTGGCCAGCGAAAGAATTGCATCATTGGCGCTGATTGTGCGCCCGGCAGGAATGCCGAGTTTGGAAGGCACTTCATTCGCCGCATTCTTTGAAATCCGGATACGCGTCTTCTTGGTGATCTTGCCGTTGTGAAGCGCCTCGAACATCATGTACATCGTCATCATCTTTGTGAGCGATGCCGGATAGCGAAGCGTGTCGGCCTTGTAAGAATAAAGCGTCTTGCCGGTTTTCGCATCGATCACGATGCCGGAATATTTTGAATTTGCACTGGCCTCGGTAACCGCGGCAGAGGCGGAAACGAATACGGAAAGAGCAGTGAATGCCAGCACGAGCCGGCGTCGCCAAAAGGCAGATAGGGTACGCAAAACCTTTTCCCCGTCTATGTCCCCTTACTAAGGGGTATGCTTATAACTCGATACACCGGAGCGGATACATGCGCTCCTCACCCTTGAAACTAGACGGGCTTGGTTACCAAACTATTTATGGCTGGCTGATGAATTGTTCACTATTTGAAATTTTTTTGAATCAATTGCCGACAGATAATTTTCGGACACCCGGCAGGGCTGTCCACCGGAGACTTCAAAAAGGACACGGCCATCCTATTGCGAGCAGCACGAGAGACATTATATTGTTCGTATTCGAACGCGTAATGCGCAATGGCCACAGGTTTGTGGCGTGAATTATCTTGCAGGAAAACGGTCAAACCACTTCATGTCGAATGCATACCGCCTCATCATGAGCAACGACGAGGAAACACCCGAAGACGGCAACCCGGGAACCGGTATTGCCACAAAGGTTCGTGCAAAAACAAAGAAGCCAAGCCTTTACAGGGTGCTTCTTTTGAATGACGATTTCACACCAATGGAATTCGTCGTGCACGTGCTGGAACGGTTCTTTGCCAAAAGCCCGGAGCAAGCAACCGAGATTATGCTGCACGTACACAAGAATGGCGTTGGCGAGTGTGGCGTATACACTTACGAAGTCGCAGAAACCAAGGTGACCCAGGTCATGGATCTGGCAGCCAAACACCAGCACCCACTGCAGTGCGTCATGGAAAAGAAATAGAACGGAAAGCCTATTGCCCTCATTTACTGACAGTCTCGAAAAAGCGCTTCACAAGGCCCTCACCTTTGCCAATGAGCGCAACCAGGAATACGCAACGCTGGAGCATTTGCTGCTGGCGCTGGTCGATGACGAGGATGCTGCCAAAGTCATGCAGGCCTGCAACGTCAACCTGGGCACACTGCGTTCGAGCCTGACCGAATACATTGATACCGAGCTTGCCAATCTCGTTACCGGATACAATGAGGATTCCAAGCCGACAGCCGGTTTCCAGCGCGTTATCCAGCGCGCTGTCATTCACGTCCAGTCTTCTGGGCGCGAGGAAGTAACGGGAGCCAATGTTCTGGTTGCGATCTTTGCCGAGCGGGAAAGCCATGCGGCCTATTTCCTGCAGGAACAGGACATGACGCGTTACGATGCGGTCAATTTCATTTCCCACGGCATTGCAAAACGCGCCGACTCGAATGAGGCCCGCCCCGTTCGCGGCCTTGATGATGAACAAAACACGCTTGCCGAGGAAGAACCGGCCAGCAAGGGAGATGCACTTGCCAGTTATTGCATCAACCTCAACGAAAAGGCTGTGGCCGGCAAGATTGACCCGCTTATCGGCAGGTCGGAAGAGGTCAACCGTACGATCCAGGTGCTTTGCCGCCGTTCGAAGAACAATCCGCTTTATGTGGGTGATCCGGGCGTGGGCAAGACTGCCATCGCAGAGGGACTGGCCAAGCGCATTGTCGAGAAGGATGTACCCGAGGTTCTTCTGGAAAGCGTGATCTATTCGCTCGACATGGGAACTTTGCTGGCCGGAACACGGTATCGTGGAGACTTCGAGGAACGACTGAAACAGGTTGTCAAGGAAATCGAGGACACTCCCGGTGCAATCATGTTCATTGACGAAATCCATACCGTGATTGGTGCAGGCGCCACATCAGGTGGTGCGATGGATGCGTCCAACCTCCTGAAACCGGCCCTCTCCTCTGGTTCGATCCGCTGTATCGGCTCAACCACATACAAGGAATACCGGCAGTTCTTCGAAAAGGACCGCGCGCTTGTTCGCCGGTTCCAGAAGATCGATGTAAAGGAACCTTCGGTTGCCGATGCAATTGAAATCATGAAAGGCCTGAAGCCTTATTTCGAGGATTTCCATTCGGTCAAATACACAAACGAGGCGCTTGAGGCGGCAGTTGAGCTTTCTGCGCGCTATATCAACGACCGCAAACTGCCGGACAAGGCAATTGATGTGGTCGATGAAAGCGGTGCATCACAAATGCTGCTGCCGGCAGACAAGCGCAAGAAGCAGATCGGCGTGAAGGAAATTGAGGATACCGTGGCAACGATGGCCCGGATACCGCCAAAATCCGTGTCCAAGGACGATGTCACCATCCTTTCCAATCTCGATGCCCAGCTAAAACGGGTTGTGTATGGCCAGGATGACGCCATTGATGCCCTTTCGGCGGCAATAAAACTTTCCCGTGCCGGATTGCGCGAACCGGACAAGCCGATCGGATCTTACCTGTTCTCGGGCCCGACCGGTGTCGGCAAGACCGAGGTCGCACGGCAGCTCGCCAGCTCACTTGGCGTTGAGTTGCTCCGGTTTGACATGTCCGAATACATGGAACGACACACGGTTTCCCGCCTGATTGGTGCACCTCCCGGCTATGTCGGCTTTGACCAGGGTGGTCTTCTGACGGACGGCGTGGACCAGCATCCCCATTGTGTGCTTTTGCTCGATGAGATCGAGAAAGCGCATCCGGACCTGTTCAACATTCTCTTGCAGGTAATGGATCACGGCAAGCTGACGGACAATAACGGCAAAAGCGTCGACTTCCGCAACGTCATCATCATCATGACCACCAATGCAGGCGCTGCCGAAGCACAAAAGCAGGCGATCGGATTTGGCTCGACCAAACGTTCCGGCGATGATGAAGAAGCAATCAAGCGACTGTTTGCACCTGAATTCCGCAACCGCCTTGATGCGATTGTTCCGTTCAGCACACTGCCAACCCCAGTTGTTCACAAGGTTGTCGAGAAATTCGTCATGCAGCTTGAGGCGCAACTTGCAGAACGCAATGTGACCTTTGAGCTGACACCGGAAGCCATTGAATGGATTGCCAGGAAAGGCTTTGACGAGCACATGGGTGCCCGCCCGCTCGGCCGCGTCATCCAGGAGCACATCAAGAAGCCGCTTGCTGATGAAGTACTGTTCGGCAAGTTGCAGAAGGGTGGAACGGTCAAGGTCGGTCTTGAGAAAGACGAGTTTGGCAAGAACCGCCTCAAGCTTGAAGCACTTTCGGAAACGGCAAGCAAACCCAAGGCGACACCTCGCAAGAAGCCTGCCAAGGCCAAAACGGGCACGACCCGCAAAACAACAGCAAAATCCACTGGCACCAAGTCAGGAAAACCGCCAAGCAAGCGCGGCGGAAAAGGTGGCGGTTCAGGTTCCGTACCGAAAGTGCCACTCAAAAGCTGATGTGGACAATCCGGAAATGTCGCAGAGTGAAATGGTAATTTACAAGAAATTCTGCGCATTTTCGGCTCATGACTTGCAATTGCCACAGTCTGACCGTTCTGGTGTGACTTGAACCGTTCGCTGGATGTGATCTGGCAGAAAAATACAGGAGATTGAATATGGAACAGATTAACCAGCTCAAGAAAATGCGTGACGAGGCCCTGGGTCGCCTCCAGTTCAACCCGGATTACAAGCTTCTGATCTCGCTTGACCGTCTTATTCGCGAAATTGAGCAGCTTTTGAATGACCCGAGCAAACATGCTTCTTCATCTGTGACGAGCACTTCCAGCAGCAGCCATTCAAGCGACACCAAAAAAGCTGCATCAGACATCGATGCTGCATTTGACAAGATTGCAAATGATCTCAAGGAAGAAGTCGAGGGCAGCAAGTCGGATGATGTCAATTCAGACATCAAGGCTGCCATGTCAGGCAATGGCAGTTCTTCCCAGGCAAGCGCTGCTGCCAAATAATTCTGCGTTACCGGGTTTTTCGTGACGAAGCCGGAAGGGTGTGACCCTTCCGGCTTTTTTCATGTCCCTTGGCGGGGCTGGCACAATTCACCCTGCCTGGGGTAAAGGCACCGGTTCTTGACCTTTTCATGCGTCTGGACCTTACTAACGTTATCCGGCAAGGGAGGGTATTTGCTGTGCAACAGGTGACTGAAACCGGTAATCCGACGAGAGGTTATTCGCTGCCAATGCGAATCCTTCACTGGGTCATGGCTGCAGCGATGATCTTCACGCTCCTCTCCATGCCGATAGCACAATACATCGTCACCCAGCCGTTTTATGACCTTCACCGGGCCATGGGGTTCGTATTGCTTGCCCTGGTGGTTGTCAGGCTGTTCTTCAAGTTCACAACGAAAGCCCCTTCCCCACTTCCCGACACCATTCCCCCGGTCCAGAAGTTTGCAGCAAACGCCACACACATCCTGCTTTACGCGGCGCTGACCATACATCCGTTTCTTGGCTGGTACGCAACCAATGCCTGGGGTGTGAAAAACATTCCGTTTTTCGGTATCTGGACCCTGCCCCAACTGACGGAAAAGAATCGCGAACTGGGAAACCAGCTTCTGGCGATTCACCACTGGGCAGGCTACTTCATTCTCGCCCTTGTCGTGTTGCATGTCAGTGCAGCACTTTATCACCACTACATACGCAAGGACGGTGTACTGGAGCGCATGTTGCGAACCTGAAAACCGCTGCCTGACCTGTTCGAAAAAGAGAATCGCCTGCCCGGCAGATTCGCCTCCGGTTTTCGGCCCCACATGCGGGAATCGCAGAGTCCGCAATTCCTTAACAAATCAATACCTGATTTCCTCACAAACCGGATTGAATTGCGCAAATCCTTGATTCATTGACAAATATTTTTTTCTGCGTTTTCCACGCTATCCACACCTCACACACTATATGTAGTTTTTTTGACAAAGACCGGAACAATATCTTGACCCGATTTTGTTTGTCTGGATAGTGGAAACTCAAGTAGCGTTGTTTGTCCGTTTAGGGTGCAGGTGTGCGGAACACCATCAAGGAAAACGGATAAAACAGTTTCCAGCTTAGCTTTGGGGCTTCCAGGTGGCATTTTTGCCCAATGGCGGAGCTTTGCCAAAATTTTGCCCGGAAAGCGCGAAAATGGAATGTTATTGCTTGTGTTAATCCATCTGTTAATACTATATTTAGTATTTGATTGAAGCATTGCCACAATATATAGCGTTCCGGGGTTTCGGTTAAGACTGAAATTCCGTAGATCCTGATCGTGCAACGACACGATCCTTGACGGGATAGCTGCGGAATCGGGGTGCTGACGGGGATTAAAAACAAAGAACGCATGGCTTGCTGACACGTTTCGGCAGCGATCACTTATGCCTGAATTCCGGGAGAGGTGCCGGTTCAGGCCAGACAGATGGAGAGAAGAATGCGCATAGAGCGGCGATACACAAAAGCGGACCAGTCAGCCTACGAGGGCATCGAGTTTCGCAAGGCCACCAGTGAAATCCGCAATCCGGACGGTTCGATTGTGTTTCGTCTTGCCGATATTGATATTCCCAAATCCTGGAGCCAGGTTGCCGGCGACATCATCGCGCAGAAATATTTTCGCAAGGCAGGTGTGCCGGCCGTTCTGAAGAAGGTCGAGGAAAACTCTGTCCCCTCTTGGTTGTGGCGTTCGGAAGCAGACACGGATGCGCTTGCCAAACTGCCGGAGAACGAACGTTACAGTTCAGAGACGGATGCACGCCAGGTATTCGACCGTCTCGCCGGCACCTGGACCTACTGGGGCTGGAAAGGCAATTATTTCACCTCCGAGGAAGACGCGCGCGCATTCTACGACGAGTTGCGCTACATGCTGTGCAACCAGATGGTCGCACCGAACTCTCCCCAATGGTTCAATACCGGCCTGCACTGGGCCTACGGCATTGATGGCCCGGCGCAAGGACACCATTATGTCGATCCGTTTACCGGCAAGATGGTCAAGTCGAAATCTGCCTACGAGCATCCGCAACCCCATGCCTGCTTCATCCAGTCCGTTGGTGACGACCTGGTCAATGAAGGCGGCATCATGGACTTGTGGACACGGGAAGCACGCCTGTTCAAATACGGCTCGGGTACCGGTTCCAACTTTTCCTATATCCGTGGCGAGAACGAGCCGCTTTCCGGCGGCGGGAAATCCTCCGGCCTGATGAGCTTCCTCAAGATCGGCGACCGGGCAGCTGGCGCGATCAAGTCCGGCGGCACAACGCGCCGGGCAGCCAAAATGGTCGTGGTCGACATCGACCATCCCGATATCGAGGAATATATCGACTGGAAGGTGAAGGAAGAGCAGAAGGTTGCTGCCATCGTCACCGGATCGAAAATTGTCTCGAAGCACATGACGGCAATCATGAAAGCCTGCATCAATTGCGAAGGCAATGATGATGACTGCTTCGACCCGTCGATCAACACGGCCCTGAAGCGCGAAGTGCGCGCTGCAAAGAAAGCCTCCGTGCCGGAAAACTACATCCAGCGCGTGATCCAGCTTGCCAAACAGGGTTTCACCGACATCAAGTTCCCGGTTTACAACACCGACTGGGACTCGGAAGCCTACCTGACTGTTTCCGGCCAGAACTCCAACAACTCGGTCTCCCTGAAAGACGGGTTTTTGCGGGCTGTCGAGGAAGACGGTGACTGGGACCTGATCGCCCGCAAGGACGGTTCGGTGACCAAAACAGTGAAAGCCCGTGATCTTTGGGAAAAGATCGGAACTGCTGCATGGCAGTCGGCGGACCCGGGCCTTCACTACAACACCACGATGAACGACTGGCACACCTGCCCTGCGGCGGGGTCAATCCGGGCATCAAACCCCTGTTCGGAATACATGTTCCTTGATGACACGGCGTGTAATCTGGCATCGCTCAACCTGCTCCAGTTCCGCGACAAGGCAAGGGCGGACGCTGAAAACCCGCTTGCCTTTGACACGGAAGCCTTCGAACATGGCTGCCGGTTGTGGATGGTCGTGCTTGAAATCTCGGTAATGATGGCGCAATTCCCGTCAAAGGAAATCGCAAAGCTGTCCTATGAATACCGCACCACCGGTCTCGGCTTTGCCAATATTGGCGGCCTGCTGATGACCTCGGGCATTGCGTATGATTCTCCGGAAGGCCGGGCGATCTGTGGCGCGATCACCGCGATCATGACCGGCATCTGCTACGAGACCTCCGCTGAAATGGCTGGCGAACTCGGCCCCTTCCCCGACTACAAGCGCAATGCCAAGCACATGCTGCGGGTGATGCGCAACCACCGCAACGCCGCACACGGCAAGGCAGACGGCTATGAGGAGCTGTCCGTCAACCCGGTGCCGCTCGACCATGCTTCCTGCCCGCAGGAAGACCTCGTCACCCACGCGAAAAGCGCATGGGACCGGGCCGTCGAACTCGGCGAAAAGAACGGCTACCGCAACGCCCAGTCCACCGTGATTGCGCCGACCGGGACCATCGGCCTCGTCATGGATTGTGACACGACAGGCATCGAGCCGGACTTCGCGCTGGTGAAATTCAAGAAGCTTGCCGGTGGCGGTTACTTCAAGATCATCAACCGGGCCGTGCCCGAAGCGCTGCGCACGCTTGGCTACACCGAAGCCCAAATTGCGGAAATGGAAGTCTATGCCGTTGGTCACGGCAACCTGAACCAGGCACCGGGCATCAACCCTTCAACGCTCAAGGCAAAGGGCTTTACCGACGAGAAAGTCGAGGCGGTGAATGCCGGTCTTGCTTCTGCCTTCGACATCAAGTTCGCCTTCAACAAGTTCTCGCTCGGCGAGGAATTCTGCAAGGAAGAGCTTGGCTGCACGGATGAGCAACTCAATGATTTCAATTTCGACCTGCTTGCCCACATGGGCTTTTCGAAAAAGGAGATCGAGGCGGCCAACATCCATGTTTGCGGTGCCATGACACTGGAAGGCGCCCCTGCCCTGAAGGAAGAACATCTCGCTGTCTTCGACTGTGCCAACCCGTGTGGCAAGATCGGCAAGCGCGCGCTTTCCGTTGAAAGCCACATCCGCATGATGGCTGCGGCCCAGCCGTTCATCTCGGGTGCCATTTCCAAGACGATCAACATGCCGAATTCGGCAACCGTCGAGGACTGCAAGGATGCCTACATGCTTTCCTGGCAGCTTGCACTGAAAGCCAATGCGCTCTACCGCGACGGCTCAAAGCTCTCGCAACCGCTCAATGCCTCGATCATCGAGGACGAGGAAGACGAGGATGCGCTCGAAGACCTGATCGAGGCGCCGGCGGCTGCCCGTGCCACCCAGGTCACCGAGAAGATTGTCGAGCGGATCGTCGAACGCGTTTCCCGCGAGCAGGAAAAACTGCCATCACGGCGCAAGGGCTACACCCAGAAAGCGAAGATCGGCGGCAACACCATCTTCCTGCGCACCGGCGAATATGATGACGGACGTCTCGGGGAAATCTTCCTCGACATGAACAAGGAGGGGTCTGCCCTTCGTGCCTTCATCAACAATTTCGCGATTTCCGTGTCGCTCGGCCTGCAATACGGTGTGCCGCTCGAGGAATATGTGGAAGCGTTCATCTTCACCAAGTTCGAGCCAGCCGGCTTTGTGGAAGGCAATGACGCGATCAAGAATGCAACTTCCATTCTCGATTACGTCTTCCGCGAGCTTGCCGTCTCCTATCTTGGCCGCAACGACCTTGCCCATATCGATGTGTCGGAATTCTCCAACACGCCACTCGGCAAGAATGTGGAAGCAGGCAAGGCAGCCGTTGTCTCGACCGGTCTTACCCGCGGGCACAAGCTGTCTGTCGTCAAGCCGGACACCTCCGCCACGGGCACGCCTGCCGGTTCTGCCGGAGCACCGGCAAAGACAGCGTCGACCACCACCACGATGTCATCAGGTGGCAGTCTTGCCCAGCGGGCAGCAGCAATCGCGGCGAACCTCAATGCCGAGGAAGAGCCAACCGCCTTCAAGCGTGATCTTGATCCCGAAACCGCCCCTTCCGCCAAGCCGGAGGAAGCACTGGTGGAAAGCGTGACCGAGATTGTCCAGGAAGAGGTTGCTCCGCAAGTCAACAAGAATGCCGAGCGGGCAAAATCCATGATGCAGGGCTATACCGGCAATTCATGCGATGATTGCGGCAACTTCACGATGGTGCGGAATGGAACGTGCGAGAAGTGCGACACCTGCGGCGCCACGAGCGGGTGTAGCTAAGCGAAATCCCTGCCTTGTGTGTGGAAACTAAAAAGCCCCGCGGTGCAAAAGCGCCGCGGGGTTGTTTTTGTGGAGAAAGATGATGAAGAAAAAGTGCTTCGTAATTCAGCCTTTTGATAAAGCTCGCTACGATAAGCGGTACAAAGATACTTTCGAGCCAGCAATTAAAGAAGCAGGTCTTTATCCGTATAGAGTGGACAAAGACTACGGAGTTGAAATTCCGATAGAGGATATTGAAAAAAATATCAAAGACGCAGACATCTGCTTAGCAGAGATAACTGAAAATAACGCCAATGTTTGGTATGAACTTGGTTACGCAATTGCTCGCGGAAAATCAGTTGTGCTTGTGTGTTCAAAGGACCGTGAAAAATTTCCATTTGATGTGCAACACAGATCAATCATTCACTACGAAACAGAGTCAGAAAGTGATTATCGCAAGCTAAAATCCCAAATAACCAATAAAATCCAACATTTAATCGCTCGCGATGAGAACAACCAAAAATTACAAATTGAAACTGTCACGAAACCACGCGCTGGCTTGAAAGACTACGAAATTGCGACGCTAGTGACGATAGCAAGTGAAATTGATGATTTGAATGCAGGTATTGCTTTACACCAACTCAAAGTGCAACTCAAAAAAGCCGGATTTAATAGCCTTGCGGCAAATCTGGCCACACAAAAACTTCTAAACGACGGTTTGGTAACTACCCAAATTGCATCAGATTGGAATGGGAATGAAACTTGGGAAATTTATTCCCCTACCGAATCCGGCTGGGAATGGATATCTGAAAATACTGAAAACATTGATCTAAAGTCCACCTCTTATAAAGTGTCTAGTTCAATTGATGAAGAAATTCCATTTTGACCATTATTTAAGTCCGCCGTTAATGCACATTCTTCCCAATACTTTTTATATTTAGTCTCCGTCATCCCGGATGCCATGCAAGCCGGGATCCACTATGCAGCGCCACTTGCCCGGAAAGCGGACTACAAAACATCCCGCACCAGATCATTCCAGTCCGGATTGCTTTCCTCAATCTTCCGGATTTTCCACGCCCTGCGCCATCGTTTAACACGCTTTTCATGCGCAATTGCGTCGGTGATATCGTCAAATTCCTGATACCAGACCAGACGGGTTACATTGTACCGGGAGGTAAAACTTCGCGGGTAAATCCTGTTCTGGTGTTGTCACACGCGGCCAGCCAAATCCATGTCACGCCGACATACAGTGTGCCGTGCTTTCGCGAAGCCATGATATAAACAAATCCACCCGCACAGAAAGTCGCTACCTAACGTCCGTTCACGCCCTTGCCTTCAAGAATTTTCTGTCGTGATTTTTCTATTCGCGCAGCGCGGGTGGCAGACTGTTTGGCATCAGAAAAATGCAGGATATAGCCGCGTTGTCTTCCCGGCGTCAGTCTTGCGAAAGCCCCTTCCAGTTCGCTGTCTTTCTTGAATGCCTGCTGCAATTCTTGCGGATATGAAAGATTGTCCTTTGCCGTAAAGGCCACTTCGCGTCCGTCCTTTTCCAGTTGCACGGCCTCAGCAAGACAGTTTGCGAGAACATCCTTTCCCTTGACGATCTCCTCCAGACTGGCATAGCGCAACTGGCGCATGGCCTGGGAATGCCTGCCCGGGCTGACCAGTGCCTTGCAGGCATCTTCCAGAAGTGCGCCCTTGAAAAACCCGACTGCGCAATAGTTCTTCATGCACTGGATAATCGCGACGTTGTTTCCCTCATGGCTGAAACACAGTTTTCCCCATTTCACGGCTTCCTCAAGACCGGAATCGAGAACAAGGGACCTGAGTTTCTTGCGCTCCTCATGCCACTCCTGCTTGCCGAGAAGCGCTTCTATCCCGGAATCCTGTCCTGTCATCGTGCATGCCCTCCTCGTGTTTATGGTGCAAACCCGTTCACCGCACAACACGACAAAAGCCAGGTCAGTCCGCAAAGTGCCTCCATGCGGGAGTGAGTGAGAATATTCATGCACTGCACATTTATCAATCCGGTAGAGGATGCGGATTGGGGCACAAACTTATCCCCGCCCCTGCCGCTTGCCACATAATCCGTGCATCGCCTGTTCAGTCGTTTGCTGGCAAACATTCGCC
>JAEPNK010000004.1 GCA_017643495.1 Rhizobiaceae bacterium
GCTTTGTCTTGTGGCCCGGTTGCGTCTCCTGCTGCATCCGCTGCCCTTCGATGAAACCAACCTACCCAAAACAACAAGCAACCGGTGTGCAATCCGTCACACACAAAACAAAACCGCCAAAAAACAGGATGGGAAGGGCGCAGAAAGTTGTAGCTCTGGGAGAAAGCCGATCGGAGCAGCGTAAAGGGGCTGATGTCCCATAGGCGAAGCAATTGTCGCAAATGCATGATGGTATTTTTGTATTCCACTGCCAAACTTCTGGGTGGGAGAGGGATGACCATGTCCGTTGAACATGTCGATGATGGCCCCAAACGCGGGCGCCGGGTGAGAAGAAGCGGTGGCCGCGCAGCCAACACTCGTGGTCGGGGTGCTGCGATCGAACAGCTTCCGTGGCAGATACCTGTAAACTCTGACCAGCCGATCGAACCATTGCCACCAGAAGGTGTATTGGCAATCCACGATACGGCAATGCGTGTTCTTGAAGAAGTTGGTATTCGCATCCTCAACATGGATGCGGTCGAAATTTTTCGTCAGCACGGCTGCGAAATTTCAGATCCGACTTCTGATAGTGCATTGGTGAAGATGGGCCGCGATTTCGTGATGGAAAAAGTGGGCTTGGCACCCGACAGCTTTACGCTGACACCCAGAAACACCGAACGAACCCTTCAAATCGGCGGCAAACACATGGTGTTCGGTAATGTTTCCTCGCCACCCAACTATTCCAGCCTTGATGAAGGCCGCAGGACCGGAACCAGGTCTGCTTACAGAATGTTTCTGAAGCTCACCCAGTATTTCAATTGCATTCATTTTGCAGGCGGATATCCGGTTGAGCCAATGGATATCCATCCGTCTGTTCGTCATCTTGATTGTCTGCATGACAAGCTGATGCTGACTGACAAGGTTGTACATGCCTATTCGCTTGGAAAGGAGCGGGTCGAGGATGTGATGGAAATGGTGCGTATCGCAGGAGGGTTGTCACACGAGGAATTCGAAGCGACACCCCGGATGTATACCAATATCAACTCGACTTCACCATTGATCCATGACCATCCAATGCTGGATGGTCTCATGCGCCTCGCGAAACGGGGGCAACCAACGATAATCACGCCATTCACCCTGGCCGGCGCAATGTCACCCATTACCCTGGCCGGAACCGTGGCCCAGTCCGTGGCTGAAGCGTTGATTGGTGTTGTGCTGGTTCAGTGCATAAGGCCGGGTTGCCCGGTGGCAATCGGCACTTTTTCATCCAATGTTGACATGAAATCCGGTGCACCTGCCTTCGGCACACCGGACTATATGCGTACAACCCAGATGACCGGACAAATGGCACGTTATTACAACTTGCCTCTGAGAGCTTCGAATACATGCGTTTCCAATGCGCCGGATAATCAGGCGACCTGGGAAAGTGCCCATTCACTGTTTGCTGCCATGACATCGGGTGTGAACGTTGTTTATCACGCTGCAGGATGGCTTGAGGGTGGCCTTTGCGCGTCATTTGAAAAATTCGTGATGGATTGTGAACAATTGCAACAACTCATCGCCTACATGAAACCTGTCCGATGGGATGAGGAAGACCTTGCATTCGACGCCATGAGGGAAGTGGGCCAGGGAGGTCATTTCTTTGGTATCCAGCACACACAGCAGCGTTACGAAACAGCATTTTATTCGCCATTTCTTTCGGACTGGTCGAATTTCGAGAATTGGGAAGACCGGGGTGCCGAGCAAACGGTCGAGCGGGCAAACCGGGTAGGCAAAAAGATACTTGAAGAATACGAGGCCCCGGCAATGGATGTGGCTGTTGCCGAGGAACTCTCAGAGTTTGTCGAAAGACGCAAACGGGAAGGTGGCGCGCCTACCGATTTCTAGTAGTCGCATGCTTCCAAGACAAAGCCCACAAAAGGGATTACCCCGAAGTCCTGAACGGGTTCATGAGCGGCGGGCAATAAAGCCCCATCCGACCAGCACAATGATTGCCCCGATTACGGCGCCGATGAAACCCGCAGTCTGGTCTGCTTCATAAAATCCGATTGCCTGACCGAGATAGGAAGCAACGAATGCTCCAGCTACCCCCAGCAGGGTTGTCAAAATGAAACCCTTGGGTTCATTGCTTCCAGGATGCAGGAATTTTGCAATAATACCAACGATGAAACCGATCAGGATGGTCCATAGAATTTCCATCAGTAGTTTTCCTTGTTGTAACAGATATGCCAAGGCAATGGGATGCCAGCCTTTCGTCTCGCATCCATTCCCGATGTCGAACTCATTTTGCAGATGATTGGCGCTTCTTGCGTGGCGGCCTTTTCATTTCGATTTCAAGTGGGGCTGACGGTGCTTTGCCTTCCTTGTCTTCACCGAAATAAACAGTGCGGTGCGGGAAGGGCATTTCAATGCCGCGCTCGTCAAAGATGCGTTTGACAATGGCATTATAGGCCCGACCGATCCCCCATTGTTTACCGGGGGAGGTTTTGACGCGCGAGCGGACGACAACCGCGTTGTCTCCAAAGGATTGAACGCCCATCCACTCCATGTCTGCCAACAGGCTGATTGAGTGGGTTTCGTCCTGCTTGAGTTCTTCAAAGGCATCCAGCATGGCCGCACGAACTTCCTCTGTGTCCTCACGATAGGCTACACCCATGTCACAAAGGAAATACGAGAACTCGCGCATGTAGTTGGTGACCATGTCCACGGAACTGAACGGAATGATGTGGTATGCTCCCTGCACATCCCGGAGACTGACCGAACGAATGGTAAGGCGCTCAACGGTGCCTGTGGTGTCATTCAGCGTGATGACGTCGCCAACATTGATGGCACTCTCGAACTGGATGAATATTCCAGTAATGATATCCTGAACGAGCTTTTGCGCGCCAAAGCCAATTGCCAGGCCCAGGACACCGGCTGAAGCAATGAGCGGCGCAATATCGACACCCAGTTCCGACAGGGCAAACATCAGGGTGATCAACAGAATTGCGATTGTACCCGCATTCCTGAAGAGGGAAAGCAGTGTGATTTCTCTCGATGTCGGAACCTTGCCGACTTCCGGGTTGAGGCGGTAGTCAATCCACGATGACATGGCAAGCCAGACCATGAAGGCTACGGCGAGTATCAAGAGCGTTGATATGATGCTTGCGGTAGCCTGTGCGCCAACCTGTGTTTGCAACCAGCCGCTTATGTCAAACAGGCCGACAACATCAGCCAGGGTAATTGCTACAAATGCAAATACAATTGCCTTGATTGCCAGAAGTATGGCGGGAACGAACCTGTTCAAACGGTTTTCAAGAAGGGGAAGGCGGCTGTTGACCCGTTCAGGCATCTGGATGCCGTTTGTAAGGGTGCGGGAAATGATACGGACAACCACCATGCCTGCAAGAATCGCAAGTATGATCTTTCCGGTTGCCGCTAGCACGGGCATCATGATGCCTTCAGGCCTCGTAACCACCAGGATGAAGAGGAAGCCCAGGTAAAAGATTACAGGATAATGCCAATGGGTAGCCAGATTGTGCCAGAAGGAACGTCCTTCATCAGCAACATTCTTTTCATCAAGCAGCCACCCGGCAACAGATTTTCGGTTTCGCATTACCATGTACAAGGCGATACCAAGTCCAACCAGCGCCACAAGCAACGCCATGGCTGTACCCGCATTGGCGGAAATATTGCGGTTCACAATAGGTAGTACCAGCAGGTGGCCATAACCGATCACGGATACGAGCAATGTCAGCCCGCGATTGAAATGGCGTGCTGCCTCATCCGAGATGTTGATCCAGCGCAGTTCGTCAGTACTTGGCGAGAGAACCGTACGGCAGGCAACCTTGACGATTTCAACAATCAGGAAAGCATTCAAGTACAGTGTTTGGCGGATTCCGATCTGGCCGTTAATGCCCAGGAAATAGATTGCTATGATGTAGCCCAACGCCCATGCAGCGATCACGAGACCAAGGTCAACGAGAACGGAAACAGCAACAGACACACCTGTCTTGACCATGTTGGCATGCTCGGATCGGCGCCCCATCATCCGGAAGAACGGCAGGCTAAGAGACCTTAGGCCGTAAAACACGGCATAGGTAACAACGATAATGATCGCCATTTCCAGCAAAGCATCCCACAAGACGTTCGCTGTATTCGAGCCGCCAAGCGACCCCAGCGTATTGCCGGTTTTTGATAGGCGTTCGCCAAGGGTGCTCAAGGATTCTGCGAAGGATTCGGACGTTTGCTTGGTAAATTCGGCAAGCTGTCGCCCGATCGAAACTTTCTCTTCTGTCTGGGCAGGCTGGTTGGCAGTCACGTTTGCATCCGTTCCCGATGCCGTCTCGCCGCCACTTGTAGCCGCTCCGGTTGAAGTGGTTTGATCATTGTTCGGCTGGGCTATCTTTTCCAACTCATTGATCAGTGCATCACGCGCCTTGTCGCTTTTCAAAACATCAACCAGAGCTCTGGCTTGCTCAGCACTTGACTGGTTTGATGTTGGGGGAGGGGCAGAAGCGATATTTTCCTGCGCTTGCGTGGAGATCGTCGTGAAAATTGAAATGAGAATTGCGGCAAGTAAACAGGAAAGCTGTCGCATGAATACCTTGAAAGTCAGTGTTGGTGGCATTTTTTTACCGGGACCGGTAAGCCGTTGGATGGTTTGGGATGGTACGAATTCAGTACGCAAATTAAACGCTAAACGTCGGCAGGCGCATTTTGTTCCGGTCTGATTTGAAAAAATCAGAAGCTTTGCCTGAAACCTGAATAATCATCCGGGCTGGCTGCAACAAGCCCATGTATCATCAGGGTTTTGCTGTCTTCCTCAGACATGGCTTGGATGGCCAGGGAAATTGCTTCCCTGAGTGCCGGAACTAGGGCGTTGTTTTTTCTGGCGGTAACGAGGGGCAGGCCAGGGGTCGGCCTCGATGTTCCGAGAATTCGGACCTTGCTGACAATGGTCGAGTCAAACCGGCGAGCGAGTTCAAAAGTAACTGCGTCTATTGCCGCCAGACGCGCTTGGCCTTCTGCAACCATTTTCAGGGAGTTCAGATGGGAACCGCTAACAATGCGATTTTCGTCCGGTATTGTGTCTTGCGCTGCTCTTCCGGACAGTTGAGAAAACACATGCAGTCCGGATTGACTGTCTGCACTGTTGATGGCTACAGGAAATGCTTGGCTTAGATTGTTGTCGCCCTTCACTACATCCGCATTTGTATCAACAGTCCCAATGTATATGGAGCAGTAATCACCCGGTTTGCAACCAGCGACCCCGTAATCAAAACGCGCGACGGGAATAACCTTGTCTGACAGGAGGTTTGCATAAGGCCAGCCGCATGTCTGGCCAAGCAGCAGGCATTCGTCGTTCCATATATCGAACAAGGACCTGTCGCGAGAAAGACTTTCGGGCGCCGGCACGTTCCGCGCTTCAAGTTGTAACGCTATGAGCTTCCATAAACGTTCGATCGCCGGTCTTGTTTCAGGGCGTTCATACATGGAAAGTGTAGCGAGGGGAGTTGCCAAAACTTTAGTGTGTTTCCATTTCTGAGGCAGGATGGAGTACGGGTTCTTTCATCCGGAAGAAATATCGCCTGAAAACTTGCCAGTACGATTCGTACAGATAGCCATTGTTCAAACAGATATAATGTTCGCGATTGGCAATGTACTCGTTGCGGAGTTTGTACCAGGGAATTCCCGGCCGGTCATGATGTACCACATGAAGGTTGTTGAACAGAAAAAGAAAAGCAAGGGGGCAATTGCGTTCAATGATCACAGTTCTTTCTCTCAGGTCCGGACTGGCCTGGTGTTCGAGGAAGCTGCGAACCATGAGCAGGGAAACGCCAAGATATGTTGAGCCTGCCAGCATCCAGAAACTAACTTCGCTTGCGATCCATGCAAGCAAGGCACACAACAGGATATGTTTCAGCCAGACTGATACCAGATAGGATCTCTGGGTTTGATCTCTCATTATCAGGCGCAGTTCCTGAACATAAAACCTGCCCAGCCCAAGGACTGGCCCAATCAGCATGCGTCCGGCAAGCGTATTGTTGAACTCCAGAGTTTTTCGAAATGCCACTGGCATTGATTGCCATTCAAACCTGTTGAGATACCAGCTCTCCGGGTCATCGAAAGGGTCTGTCAATTCTCCCGTTTCGTGGTGTGCAATATGCGTATCCCGAAAACGTTCATACGGCATCACCCAACCGACAGGCAGTAATATCAGCATTCCGTTGATGAAACCGCTTCGTGTCGGGTGACGGTGGGTTACTTCATGAGTGATTGAGAGGAAAAGGGTGACTACAAACCCGGTAAGAACAATCCAAAGTGCCGAATTGATTTGCGCATGTGAAGTAATCAGCAGGTACCAAGCGGCATATGTGGCAATGATCAGTAAAAGAGTTGGCCATTCAATGCGAAGAATGAAATGGCTGATTGTGCGTGCGCCAGTAAACAAATGGCCCCCTTGTATCTTGTGAGTCTTTTGCCCGAACGTAGCGAGGGAAAACGCATTCATGCGACGTGATACTTCACAAAATTCAACAAAAATGTTGTGCAAACACAACAAAATTGTGCAACAAAACAGAATGGAATCTTTACTGGACAAACGAGGTGTTTCGGAACAGTTCCGGGAACGCTTGCTTCACCTGATATCCCGGCGGAATGAGTCAGTCTCGGCTTTCGCGCGCCGGTGTGGGTTGGACCGGTCTGCTCTCAGCCAGTTTCTCGATCAATCTATCGTTCGCTTGCCGCGGGCAGAGACACTTGTGTCAATCTCACAAGCAGAAGGTGTCAGTGTCGACTGGCTCTTGGGGATTAGCCAGGATGAAGCCAGTTTTGGGGAAGTTGCATCGGTTCTCAACATTGAAACTTCGCTGTCCGATTCATCAAAGTCATTGCTGGCCAAATGGCACGAGGAAGCGGCAGGCTACAAAATCCGCTATGTTCCCAGTTCCTTGCCGGATTTCTTTCGAACAAAGGCCGTAATACGGCATGAATTTGCTTCGCTCAGGCGAGGCATGACTGACATGAAGGAAGGATTGCAGCAGGAATTGCTTGCCTATAACCGTTTGCCGGAAACCGATATGGAGGCCATAATGCCGCTGCAGCGGCTGGAGAATCTCGCCAATGGGACAGATATCTGGTCCGGTTTGGCGATAGGGGCTCGCAAGGCCCAACTGGATACGATCAAACAACTGCTTGATGAACTGTATCCCACTTTTCGGCTTTTTCTATACGATGGCGCCTGCCATTTCAGTGCACCATTTACCGTGTTTGGACCGAAACGCGCTTCGGTCTATCTTGGAGACATGTATCTGGTAATCAACTCGGTGGATCACATTCGTGAACTTGCGCGCCGTTTCGATGCCTTGATCAGGGTTGCGGAAGTTTCTCCGGACCGCGCCGCCGACTGGGTGTCGGGTCTCAAGGTGCATTGAACATATAAAAAGCGGGCTCAAATGCCCGCTTTTCATGTGTCAAATATTTAACAGCTTACCAACTGCCGCTGTTTTCCATGCTTGCCCAAGGCTCCTGCTTGTCGAGCGGGTCACCGTTTTGAAGCAGTTCTATGGAGATGCCTTCCGGCGATTTGACAAAAGCCATGCGCCCGTCCCGGGGTGGGCGGTTGATGGTTACACCGCCTTTTTGCAGTTTCTCGCAGGTTTCATAAATATTATCGACCTCATAAGCCAGATGGCCAAAATTTCTGCCACCTTGCAATTCTTCTGTTTCGCCATCTTTGCCCGGCCAATTGTAGGTCAACTCCACGAGAGGCGCACTGGATTCAGCGGCCTGGTCCCAGTCCTTGGGCGCCGCAAGGAATATAAGGGTATAGCGGCCTTCTTCATTTTCTGTTCTGGATTTTTCCCTCAAACCCAACAAGTCACAGTAAAAGTGAAGTGATTTTTCCACGTCCGTAACCCGGACCATTGTATGCAAATAACGCATGGGACCTCGTTTTCCGTCTTTAAATAATTGGTACACTGCTAACCCAACTAGGTTGCAAAGCCGGATACCTCAAGTCCCTCAGTTTGAAAAACCGGCAACGCGCATGGCTTGTTCTATGTCTTCCTTGAGGTCTTCCGGGTCTTCCAGCCCGACATTCAATCGCACGAGAATGCCGTCCTCAGGTCCTTTTGCGACCGTCCGGTCTTTGAGGTTCACGATAACCGCAAGACTTTCATAGCCGGCCCATGAATAACCCCGCCCGATCAGTCCGAGAGCATCGTAAAATCTCGCAGCCTTGCTCATGTCTTCGGTTTTGAGTGTAAAACCGAACAATCCGGTAGAACCTTTGAAATCGCGCTTCCAAAGTTCGTGCTGGGGGTGGGAAGGCAAGGCCGGATGCAAAACCTGGCCAACAGCAGGGTGTTGTTCCAGCCATTTTGCCATTTCCAGTGCGTTCTTCTCGTGTTCCTTGAGCCGAACGCCCATGGATCGAATACCTCGAAGAACAAGATAGCTGTCGTCACCATTGGCGCTTGTCCCGAGAATGTTCTTCATCCGGTCAAGCTGTTTCCAGCAACGCTCATTGGCGGAAACCGAACCCAGGACCAGGTCCGAATGTCCTCCCGGATATTTGGTCAGGGCGTGTATTGATATGTCAACACCATGCTCCAGAGGTTTGAAGTAAAGTGGGGTTGCCCATGTATTGTCGATCATTACAATTGCGTCATGAGCCTTGGCGACTTTGCAAATTGCCGGGATGTCCTGGACTTCGAATGTGTTTGAGCCCGGTGATTCAGTAAAGATAATACTGGTATTGTCACGCATCAGTTTTTCGATGCCGGCACCGATCAGCGGATCATAATATTCAACCTCCACGCCCATGCGGGCGAGAATTTCATTGCAGAAATCGCGAGTTGGTGAGTAGCAGGAATCAAGCACCAGAATGTGATCGCCTGCAGACGCAAAGGCGAGCAACGGAACCGTGACTGCAGCCAGACCGGAAGGGACCAACACGGTCCCGGCTGAGCCTTCCATTTCATCGATTACCTCACAAAGCGCATCAGTGGTTGGAGTGCCGCGTGTCCCGTATGTATATTTTTGATTGCGGGTGCGCATCGTTTCATAATCAGGATACAGAACGGTTGAGGCATGCACGACAGGTGGATTAACAAACCCGTGATATTCATCAGGATGGTTACCCGTATGGGTTAACCGCGTTGCCTGACGGTAATTGCTGGATTCGTCATTCTTGTCGCTGCGCATGATTCCGGCCTTTTCTTCAAAAACTTGCGAATGAACGGACTTGAAAACATTTATTGCAATTTTCTGCAAACAATATTGCGGGAACTGTGAAAAACTGCAGGAAAAGAGCCTTTTTGGGCATTTTTTTGCCCTTGACGTAAACGCCACAATGACATTTGATGCCAAGCATTGATTTTGAGGGAGAACTCCTTCGGGGGTAGCCGAAAGGCAAAAACAAAATCAAATTGCCCGGGAGGCAATTCGGGGCAACAAAAATGGGTAACAAACAAAAGGTTGTTTTTATGAAGAAAACTATCGTTTCAGCTGCGCTGACCGTTGCTACGCTCGGCGCCGCAGTTACAGGCGCATCTGCTGCCACACTTGATGACGTAAAAGCCAAGGGCTTTGTTCAATGTGGTGTCAGCCAGGGCCTGCCTGGGTTCTCAAACCCGGATTCCGAAGGTAACTGGACCGGCATTGACGTTGATCTCTGCAAGGGTGTCGCAGCAGCAGTGTTCGGCGATGGTTCCAAAGTAAAATACACGCCGCTGTCCGCCAAGGAGCGTTTTACTGCACTTCAGTCTGGTGAGATTGATGTACTCTCACGCAACACAACATGGACTGCGACACGCGACACAACACTTGGTCTGAACTTTGCCGGTGTAAACTACTATGACGGTCAGGGCTTCATGGTTCGTAAGGACCTCAATGTGAAGTCAGCACTTGAACTGTCCGGAGCTTCTGTCTGCACCAACACCGGTACAACAACAGAGCTGAACGTTGCTGACTATTTCCGTGCCAACAAGCTTGAGTACGAAATTGTTGCATTCGAAAAAGCAGACGAAGTTGTTGCTGCATATGATGCCGGACGTTGTGACGTTTACACAACCGACCAATCAGGTCTTTATGCACAGCGTCTGAAGCTGACAAATCCTGCTGACCACACGGTTCTGCCGGAAATCATTTCCAAAGAGCCGCTTGGCCCGGTTGTTCGTCAGGGTGACGATCAGTGGTTCAACATTGTCAAGTGGACACACTTCGCAATGGTCAATGCCGAAGAACTTGGCATTACATCTGCAAACGTTGACGAGATGAAGAACTCCGACAACCCGGCGGTCAAGCGTGTGCTTGGTACGGAAGGTGAGTTTGGTGCAGCTCTCGGTCTCGGCAATGACTGGGCGTACAACATCATCAAGGCTGTAGGTAACTACGGTGAGACATTCGATCGTAATGTCGGGCCGGATACAGATCTTGCCATTTCGCGTGGCACGAACGCTCTCTGGAGCAATGGTGGCCTGCAGTACGCACCGCCTATCCGCTAAAACAACTTACCAACAGGGCCGGTCGACTGATCGGCCCTGTTTCTATATAATGGGCATTCCAAAGCCGATGCAGCGACAGCTGCCAACAAAATAGAAATAAAGGCGCTTACCTGGTTTTTCGTTTGAAAAGCTTTGGAGGGGGAAAGCGTAATCAGGTGAGGACACATGTCGGTTTCACAGACCCACGGCTCCGGCTCGGCCGCAGCCGGCGAAAAGCCGAAAGTACGGCTACTTAACGACCCTAAATTCCGATCTTACATATTTCAGGGAGTGCTGGTTGTATTTCTGGCCTGGCTTGTATGGTCGATGGTCAACAATGCAGCAATCAACCTGAAGAATGCAGGCGTTGCATCCGGTTTTGGGTTTCTCTCAAATCCTGCTGGATTTGGACTGAATTTTTCACCATTTATCGATTATAGCGAGACGTCCTCGTTTCTGGACGTTTATTGGGTTGGCTTGCAAAACACACTCGTTCTTGCAGTTGTCGGGGTATTCTTTGCCACACTGATCGGGTTCATAGTGGGTGTTGCGCGTCTTTCCAACAACTGGGTCATCAACAGGATGGCCTATGTCTATGTGGAAGTAATGCGCAACATCCCTTTGCTCCTGCAGATTTTCATCTGGTACAAAGGTGTTCTTGCAGCGCTCCCCGGCAAGCGCAATTCGCTTGACTGGGGCTTCCTCGGGCAGTTGAACGCAGCCGGACTTTATGCACCCAAACCCGTTTTTGCAGAAGGGGCGGGCCTGATTGGATGGGCCTTGCTGGTTGCTGTTGCCGTAACCTTCGGCATCAATCGCTGGGCCAAGCAACGCCAGGTTAAAACAGGTGAAAGATTTCCTGTATTCTGGACAGGGCTGGGCTTGGTCATCGTACTGCCACTGCTTGCATATTTTGCAACCGGTATGCCGGTTTCCTTTGAGTATCCGGCTCAGGGCAATTTTGGTCCCCGCGGTGGTATGCAGATCATTCCCGAATTCATCGCACTTCTGATCGCACTTTCCACCTACACTGCGGCATTCATTGCCGAGATCGTACGGGCCGGCATACTGGCCGTGAACAAGGGGCAGACAGAAGCGTCCTATGCCTTGGGATTGAGGCCGGGTCAGACGCTTCGCCTGAATATTATTCCGCAGGCGATGCGCGTGATTATTCCGCCACTCACCAGTCAGTATCTCAACCTGACGAAGAATTCGTCGCTTGCCGTGGCAATTGCCTATCCTGATCTTACTGCAATTTTTGCAGGCACCGCGCTGAACCAGACCGGTCAGGCGGTGGAAATCATCGGCATGACCATGCTCACCTACCTCGCGATATCACTGGTAACGTCCCTGTTCATGAACTGGTACAACGCCAAGATGTCATTGGTCGAGCGATAAGGAGGAAACCATGTCTGATCTAGATTCCCAAACCTCCCTTGATCGCGCTGAAGCCGGTGCACTGAGGGTTGCCTATGTCCGCGATGAAATGGTTCAGCCCATGGAGCCTCCGGTTTCTGAGGGTGGTATTGTTGGCTGGGCACGCACCAATCTGTTTTCCAGCGTTGGAAACACGATACTGACCTTGATAGGGCTGTTTCTGCTTTATCTCATTTTGCCAGGCACCCTGAACTGGGTATTCTTTGATGCAGTCTGGAGTGGTGAGAACCGTCTTGCCTGTGCAACAACTGCCCAGGGGGGAGAACTGCCCGCAGATTGGAAAGCAGCTTGCTGGCCCTATGTAATTGCCTACTTCAAGTTGTTCATTTATGGCCGTTATCCGGATGAAGAACTCTGGCGCGTCAATCTGGTGCTTCTGATGTTCTTTGCCGGGCTTGTGCCGTTGCTGATTTCCTCTGTGCCATTCAAGCGGGAAAACATCATATTCATGCTCGGAATTTTCCCTGTCGCTTCCTTCGTGTTGCTGTCGGGCGGAAATCTCGGGTTTAATGGGTTCCTGTTGCCCGATGCGTTGATGGCACCATCCGCTGCAAAGTTCTGGATCGATTACCTGATCCTTTCCGCGATTATTGTTGGTCTGGTCTATGCGTATATGCGTGCAACCGACTCGGACCCGCTAAGACCATCTCAATTTGCGGCAATAGCAATGGCGATATTGGGGGTTGTCCTGCTGGTGATGTCCGTTGACTTCGGATTGGAGCCGGTTGAGACCTCGAACTGGGGCGGATTTGTCATGACCCTGGTGATTGCTGTTACCGGAATCGTGGCTGCTTTGCCTTTGGGGATACTCCTTGCTCTCGGACGGCGCTCCAAAATGCCGGCGGTCAGCCTGTTCAGTGTCATCTTCATTGAATTCTGGCGTGGCGTGCCGCTGATTACTGTACTCTTCATGTCATCAGTGATGCTGCCCCTGTTCCTTCCGGATGGCGTGACATTCGACAAGTTGCTTCGAGCACTTATCGGTGTTGCCTTGTTCTCGTCTGCCTACATGGCAGAGGTAGTGCGTGGTGGCATGCAGGCTATTCCGAAAGGGCAATATGAAGGGGCAATGGCTGTTGGTCTGAACTACTGGCAATCAATGCGGATGATCATCCTTCCGCAAGCCCTCAAGATTGTTATTCCGGGCATCGTGAACACGTTTATCGGCCTGTTCAAGGACACGACTCTGGTCTCCATCATTGGTCTTCTCGACTTCTTGGGAATGATCAACCTGTCGCACTCGGATTCAAGCTGGGCAACGCCTGTACAGGCCATGACCAGCTATGTCTTCTGTGCCTTCATCTTCTTCCTGTTCTGTTTCGGCATGTCCCGATACTCGATCTATATGGAACACAAACTCAACACGTCTCACAGGTAATCATCATGGCTGAAGCAACTGCAAAAAAAATGACCGTGTCTGAAACGGATGTGGCTATTGAAATCAACGGCATGCACAAATGGTATGGTGACTTCCATGTGCTCAAGGACATCAATCTTAAAGTGATGCGTGGGGAGCGTATTGTTGTGGCCGGTCCGTCCGGATCAGGCAAGTCAACCATGATCCGCTGCATCAACCGTCTGGAAGAGCATCAGCAAGGCCAGATAATTGTTGATGGTATCGAGCTGACAAATGACCTCAAAAAGATTGACGAGGTCCGTCGCGAGGTAGGAATGGTGTTCCAGCACTTTAACCTGTTTCCACACCTGACCATTCTTGAAAACTGTACACTGGCTCCGATCTGGGTTCGCAAGACACCCAAAAAAGAGGCGGAGGAAGTGGCGATGCATTTTCTCGAGAAAGTCAAGATTCCCGAGCAGGCACACAAATACCCGGGACAGCTTTCCGGTGGTCAGCAGCAACGTGTTGCGATTGCCCGTTCGCTTTGCATGAATCCACGGATCATGCTTTTTGACGAGCCAACCTCCGCACTGGATCCGGAAATGATCAAGGAAGTTCTGGAAACCATGGTGAGCCTCGCTGAAGACGGCATGACGATGATCTGCGTGACTCACGAAATGGGGTTTGCGAGGCAAGTGGCCAACCGGGTGATTTTCATGGATGAGGGACAGATTGTGGAGCAGAACGAACCTGCTGCATTCTTCGATAATCCTCAGCATGAGCGCACAAAACTGTTCCTCAGCCAGATCCTGCACTAATACGGAATAAATTGCTCCTTCGCGTCTTCGCCGCAATCTGCTGTTAGGCAGTGCGGCGAAGCGGATACGTGTGTCTCAGTTGCGGAGAAGATTTGTAATGCTCGGGAAATGGGTAAGAAGATGCCTCTGTTTTGTCTCGATCCCGGTTCTGCTAATCCTGTCATATCTTGCGTTTGCACTGCTTGGTGCACTCATTCCGGCATATCCGCAGCAACAGCCTGAAATAAAGCCACGGCTTCTGGAGCCAGCAGTCTATCTTGTCGGGACCATGTTGCACACGGATATTGCCATTCCGGTCAACAGTCTGTCCTTGCACCAGTTTGAGTTTCTCAGGGAGGCCGGCATGCCTCTCGACAATCCGGCGCTCAAGTATCTTGTAGTGGGGTGGGGGTCTCGCGAATTCTACACACAAACGGCCTCCTATTCGGATATCCGGTTTTCAACATCATGGAAGGCTGCCACGGGGGATGCATCCGTAATGCATGTTGCTCCTGCGGGTGACCTGGCAAAGATGAAGGGGGTGCGGAAGGTCGAGATGACAGAACGTGGCTTTGCAAAAATGCTGGAATTTATTGTCGAAGGTTTTAGCCGCAGTGAGGAAGAACCGGTTCTACTTGAGGCAACCTTCGGGTTTGGTGATGTCTTTTATGAAAGTCGGGGCCGTTTCAATATTTTCAATCCGTGCAATATCTGGACAGCGAAAGCGTTGCGCAAGGCAGGAGTAACCACCGGGGTTTGGACGCCGACAACATTCAGCATCAATCTCAGTCTTGCGGTCCACAACTAGCGTCGATCATTGCCTTGATCTACCCTCCAGCCATACACCCAGTCCTGCCTTTTAAGCAGTTTCTCAGGCGGGGTATGCTTCATGACAAGGTTTCTGGCCAGGGCCGCCATGCCACCAAGGTGATAAATCCGTTCATTTTGGCGAGCTAGATCAATAACGCGCGCAACCCGGTTGAGTCGGGCATGCTCAAATCTTTGCAACGCCGTTTCTGTATCGGCCGTATGTCCAAGACAATCGGCAAGAACCCCCGCATCTTCTATGGCCATTGCCGCACCCTGGGCCGCAAAGGGAAGCATGGTGTGGGCAGCATCGCCGATTATGGCTACCGGGCCAGTGTGCAGCATGGTTGGCTTGGGTGTTTCGTTGATCGGCCAACCCGTCCACCCTGCGCGGGTATCAAACAGTGCCTGAAAAGCGGCATTCCATTTTCGGAACCGGTTTGCGATTGCCTGTTTTGAAACATTGTAAGCCATGTCGCTGTTTTCAGCAGGCGTGATTGCTACCACATTCAGCCAGTCAGCATTTCGAACGGGATAGGCGACCGCATGCGCCTTGTTGCCGAGCCACAGATGCGTGTTGTTACCTTTGAGTTCTTCGGGAACTTCACTCATTGGAACAAGTGCCCGCCAGGCGATCTTTTTTTGAAATACCGGCTCTGCCAGCCCCAGACGTTTTGTCCTGAGTGCCGAGTGAACACCGTCTGCCAGTATGATCGCCTTGGCCTGTTGTTCAGTGAGTGTGCTGTTACTCGAAACCTGGCCCGTTATGCCGTTCCTGTGTGGTTCGAAGTCAACAACCTGACTGGAAAAAAACAGCTGTATATTGTCGTTTTCATTGCAACTCCTGAACAGCAACTGCTGCAGGTCTGCACGGTGCAATGCTAAATATGGAAATCCGTACCGTTTGATGGCATCGAGCCCGAGCGGGATTGTGGTAATGGTTTTGCCGGTTCGTGCAGAGTGGATGATGATACCGTCAGGATTGCTTGCGCACTCGCGCAACTCCCTGCCCAAACCTATCCTGTCCAGCACCGAATAAGCATTTGGAGAAATTTGTATGCCTGCCCCCAACGCATCAAAACCCTCAGCCTTTTCATGCACTTCTACTGAAAACCTTGCCCGCGCAAGACATAACGCAGCTGTCAGTCCGGCAATTCCGGCTCCATTGATGACAATGTGGGAATGAAGATTCCGGTCACGCCTGACGGAGCTATCGGAAAAACTCAAGGCCTCAGGCAGCCTGGTCCCGGAAGAGACAGCCAGAGGGTTTGGTCTCATCGGCTGTCAGTTCGGGAGAATAACGGTAAACCGTAGAACAATACGGGCAGACGATCTCTGTATCGTCGCCAATGTCGAGGTAAACATGCGGGTGGTCGTAAGGCGAACTGGCTCCGCAACACTTGAACTCCTTGACGCCGATTTCAATAACCGGAACACCAAGATCATTTTGGAAATGTGCGACTTTTGCTTCCGCCATGCCGAACTGCCTTGTGGGTTTGCAATTTCACCTGCATCCCTTCTAAAAGAATGTACTACTGATTCAAAGGTTAAATTTCATGGAAATCGCCAAGCTTGACGGTCGGGAACTTGCGTTCAGGGATGTGGGAGAAGGGCAGCCGATCCTCCTCATTCACGGGTTTGCCTCTTCGGCGGCCATGAATTGGGAAGGCCCTGGCTGGATTGAACCGCTGACAGAAGCAGGCTACCGGGTCATTTGCTTTGATAACCGCGGCCACGGTGGCAGTTCAAAATTTTACGAGGAAAGTGATTACGGCCTGGAAATCATGGCAGCAGATGCATGCGAGCTGCTGGATCATCTCCGCGTAGAGAAGGCCCATGTGATGGGCTACTCGATGGGTGGACGCATATCTGCAATGCTTGCCTACAAACAGCCTGAAAAGGTTGAAAAGCTTGTTCTCGCAGGCAATGGATACAACATGGTTGATGGCGGCTTCCCATCAAGCGATATCCGGGATGGCTTGTTGGCTGACAGTTTTGATGACATTGAAACAGAGACCGGCAAGGCATTCCGCTTTTTTGCCGAACAGACAAAAAGTGATCTGAAAGCTTTGGCGGCATGCATTATGGGAGTTCGTAGTCCGATAGAAAAAGAGCTGTTTGCCAAGTTGGAAGCAGACACGCTTGTCACTATCGGAACCGAAGACACTGTTGCCCAGAATGGTGAGAAACTGGCAGAAATCATCCCCAATGCGGTTTTCAAGCCAATTCCGAGGCGTAATCACATGAATGCGGTTGGTGACAAGGTGTACAAGCAGAACGTTCTCGAGTTTTTGAAAGGCGTTTGACGATTGTTTACCGATCAGGGTCTTGTTTCTGCCTTTTGAGATATTATCCTAAACGGACTTGAATATAACAGGGTCAAAGCAATGGCAGGCGAACAAGTAGTGAATTTGGAAGCACTGAAGATAGACCCTGTATGGAAGGCGATACGGGAAGAGGCAGAGGGAATAATTTCCAGCGAGCCTTTGATGTCTTCGTTCATCTACAGCAATATTCTTCACCACAAGACACTTGAGGATGCCGTCATTCACCGCATCTCCGAACGTTTGCACAATCGTGATTTTTCGGCAGATCTTGTCCGGCAGAACTTCACCGAAATGGCTAATGACAATCCGGAATGGTCTGAAGTGCTTCGGATTGATATTTCTGCTGTCTATGAGCGCGATCCCGCATGTAGCCGCCTGATCGAGCCCATCTTGTATTTCAAGGGATTTCAGGCTCTGCAAACCCATCGCCTCGCACATTGGAACCTTAACCGCGGTCACAAGGATATAGCTCTGTACCTGCAAAGCCGTTCCAGTCAGGTTTTCCAGACCGACATAAACCCGGCCGCAAAGTTTGGCAGGGGAATTTTCATTGATCATGCCACCGGTATTGTCGTTGGTGAAACGGCCACCGTCGGGGATGACGTGTCCATCCTTCACAGTGTTACACTGGGTGGTACCGGCAAGGAAATGGAAGACCGGCATCCCAAGATCGGCAATGGTGTGCTTTTGGGGGCAGGGGCCAAGGTATTGGGCAACATTGAAATCGGACATTGCTCACGGATTGCTGCCGGGTCTCTTGTTATCAAGCCCGTCCCGGCAAATGTCACCGTTGCCGGCATTCCGGGCAAAGTTGTGGGGGTAGCCGGTTGCAGCGAACCTTCCCGGTCCATGAACCAGATTTTGGCTGAAGACAAAAGCTGACCATCCCGTCGCTTTCCGGCCAGAACAAAAAGTTTTCTCAGTTGATTGCAGTAGCCAATCTCCTGTGCCAAAAGCGGCAAAACCTGATCGCACAACCGGAGATGCAAGTGACCCCAGAAGAGATCAAGAAACTCGATGCCTATTTCAAATCACTGTTCAGTGGCGAATTTTCCGTAAGGGCCCGCCCGAAGAAAACGGACTCATGTGAAGTCTACAAAGGCGACGAGTTTATCGGGGTCCTTTATCTCGATGAAGACGAGGGCGAGCGTTCCTACAATTTCTCCATGGCCATTCTGGATATCGACATCGCAGATATGTGAGGCCGGAGAGGCAAGCATTTTAACAGCAAGACCTGAAGGGCTGGTATGGCCCGGTAGTTGGCATTTTGTACTGTCTGCTACTGCGTGTGTGCCAGCTCATTTGTATAAGCACGAAGGGCCTGGTCCATTTCCAGCCACTTGGGCAGAAACTTTTTGTGGAACCTGTAGGTCAGCATAAGGTTTTTGCCGACCTGGATGTCGCTGATGCAGAAAGGTGTGGCAATCTCTGCATTGTCACGAACGCAGCGGGCCGCGAACGGGCGCTGCTGGTTGGCACTATAATAAAGATCTTCATCGATAAAGCCCGCTTCCTGATCAAGGGGCTGCCTGACCAGTCCGTGTTGCAGGTTCTCTTTCTTTCCCGAAAAAAACCGGCTGTAGATCGGCTTGATACGTCCTGCCATATCAAAGCGCATTGATCTTTCTTCCAGGGTGAGGAAAACAATGTCTGAACGACCGCTTTCCTGATTGAATTCCTCTTTCAGCGCATCCGTATAGCCAGAAAGGCTTGGCCAATGCAGATAGAGGTCGAGCTTGCTCGTAAAGCCGTTTGTGCGTTGGTACGGGAAGCGGATTGAATTGTTGGGAACTTGCAAATCGTTCTGGCCGATCCTGATATTCAGGAGATTTGATTCAACGGCATGTCCACCACGCGATATTCGGTCACCGAACATGTTGGCAGAAACGTAGAGAATGCCGGCAAAGGCACTCAACAAAATACACGCAATAATGAGACGGCCTGCCAGTTTGCGTGAAATCAGGGGTTCAGGATTTTGGGCATATGTTTCCGAGCGGGCAAGGTTTTCTACCCGCGCTGCCATGTTCTGGTGGTGTCTGGTACCTGTTGTGGTGGTCGACGGAATTGCCCATGAAGGACTTTGCTCGAATGTAGCGTAGGACAAGGTTACTTACCGTTCTGGCACAATTTTTGCTTCTTGCAGAATAGGCGCATTTTCGCGCAAACATGGTAAACAGTGAGTAAATACGTGTCCTGGCCGATGCTTTTCATATTTGTTGTTGTAACCGGATTTGTTACAGCAGCTATCATGACCAACCTTGTTTCCGTTCTGGTGGGCGGCAAAGGCAATGTGTCTCTTTCCTTTTCTACTTTTGTCACGACGCTATTCTCGATGCTGTTGCTGATGGTCTGTGGACCCTACCTTGTTGCCGGAAATGGTATTGCTATCCTCAAGACACCAGGGGACAGACCGTCTACCCTGATGACAATGTGTTTTTGCATGTCGTTGGTGTGGAGTTTTTGCCTTGGCCTGCTAACCGTCCAGGCATTGTTGTCAATGGGTTGGCTGTCCGGGATTTAACGTCTGCCGGCTCTTGTTACTTCCGGGATGATTTGTAATATCCGGAAAGCAAATGAATTCATTATTATGGAGGATAACAATGGCCCTTTACGAACTTGCGGATACCAGGCCGAGTGTACCGGAAGATTCATTTTACTGGGTTGCGCCAACCGCAGTGGTTATCGGTAACGTTATCCTCCAGGAAAATGCCAGTATATGGTTCGGGTCGGTTTTGCGGGGCGATAATGAGCCCATCAAAATAGGGAAAAACAGCAATATTCAGGAAAGTTGTACCCTGCATACTGATCCGGGGTTTCCGTTGATTGTTGGAGATGGGTGTACGATCGGTCACAACGCGATTCTGCACGGATGCACGATCGGGGAAAATTCACTTGTAGGCATGGGGGCGACTGTATTGAATGGTGCCAGCATCGGCAAAAATTGCCTGATAGGTGCCGGCGCGCTTGTTCCCGAAGGCAAAGTAATTCCTGACAACAGTCTGGTAGTGGGAATGCCGGGAAAAGTTGTCCGGGAACTGGATGATAAAGCCGTGGAAGGTTTGCGCCAGTCAGCTGCACATTATGTTGCCAATGCCAGGCGCTTTGCTGCGGACTGCCGTCCGGTTGGATAAAAAAAGACCGGTTCGCGTAAGCGAACCGGTCCATGAAGACCTGGTCTGGTGGGGACGGGGGTAGGGGGATCGACCAGGTCAAACAGATCCCGAAACCCTTTCCCGTAAGCTCGCAGTCCGGAGGCATGGACAAGGCGGGCTCTGGTTGTGTTCTTTTCTATCCCCTGTCGTCGGCAATGGTTGCCCAATGCCCTGAATACTCGGTCGCTTGCCGCTTCAGGTAAGTATAACGTGTCTCGTTCCACGGCAGGATTTTGCTGTTCATGTTGTCCAGGATGTAATCAGCCCGGTCTGTTCTAACGGTAAGGACCGCATGTCCTTCACCGTTTGGCTGGCGTACAACCGTGATCAAAAGGGCATTGGCTGGCCATCCTTTCTGCATCAGCATGTGACGCTTCATCAGAACGTAATCCTCACAGTCGCCATAGTTGGTTGGATAGGCCCAAAGTTCTTCGGTTTGGTACAATTCCATGTCTGTGACCGGGCGTACGGTATCATTCGAATAACCGTTCACCTGGACCATTTGCTTCCAGCGTTCACGTGTCAGCTTTGGTGGTGCCGTATTGCCTGCCTTGATCCGGCAATCGGATGGAAACTGTTTGCAATAGTTATAGTGACCAATAGGCTGCGATGTGAGGCCTTTCACCCGCATATGGGATTGCGTTTCACTGGCAATCGCAGAAGGTATCAAGGTCGCAAGTATGAATGAGGCACCTGCAAGCCGCATAATTGTTTTGTTTGTCATGTCTAACTCCCCGTCAGGGTTGCAAACATGACATGCAGGTTTTTATTCTATCGGAATTTCAGAAAGAAGTTTTGAGTATATGTTTTTGTAAAATGAAATAAAACAAGAATAAAATTTTGGACGAATAGTAATAAACTTTGAATAAAAATCTCAGAGAATTTGATTAAAATTTTAAGTAATTGAAATTTCCTTTTTAAAACAATGGCCTGTGTGTAGGCTGCAATTTTTCCCTGAAGCATTGGCAGCCCTGTAATATTCGTGGGGAAGCAATGAAAAGCGCACGCAGCAATATACTGGTTGCTGCGTGCACTGGAAATTATTTGAAATATTTCTTGCGAAATTTGTTTGCGGACTTGGGGAGTTGGCCGGAATTCAAGCCATTTTCAGGCTATTGCCGGGTTTCAACAAACTCTTTCAGCGTATCTTCAGTTTGCAAAATGGCAAATTCGATGGCAACACCATCTTCAAAATGGCGGATTACCCGGCCACGCAATTTTCCGAGCCAGAGGAGCGATCCGATAGCCGGGCGCACATTCATCTCGATAGCCGCTCCGGAAAGCGACAGGTCACGAATACGCGCTGCATAAGTTCTGCCGTCTTCAAGGCGGATCTCGGTTTGCTTTGTGGTTGGGACCATGCGTTCATGTCTGCGATCTTCCGGCAGGTTCAATTCGTGCCGGTTGGCAATCCATGTGATTTTTGCAGCAAGCTTGTCACGTTTGTACGCGGTGGCATTGACGCTCATCGCAAATCCGCCATTGAAGACACGAAGAATTTTGCCTTCAAGGCGGCCAAGATGATCTATATAGGCTATAATGCGCTCGCCAATGGAGCCTGGCTGCGCTGTTACAACATGTGCGCTACCCGGAGAAATGCTGAGTACCTGACAAGGATACTCCTGCTTGCTCTCATTCATGAAACGTCCGAAAAGTGACACCGCAACGCGCTGAAACTGACGTTCAATTTCAGTGCTGTTTTCAATATCATTCTCTCGTGCAAAACCCATCTTGCGCAACCTATCCTTGCAGAAATGCAGGCCCATCTTTTCAGGGGCCAGTATTTCCTGATTTGGTTAATGAAGCGTTGTCGCTGGCAGGATTTTGATTAACAGTTTGCCGGGCAGAGGTGCCGGTTTTCAAATCGTGAACCCCGGCATCAACTCCCGAACGGGTCAGCTTGAAATACCGCCCTCATATACGGTGAGGTGCCCCACCTTTCGAGGTGCAGAGTGATCCTTCTGATCATGGTAAGCATGACCGCTTTGTGTTGAGAGCGGATCATATGCAAGGGGGGGAGTGAATTCCACCTCTGGCAGGTCAACGTAGTGAACGGTTTTGAGCCGATTGTTGACGACCGGGTCCAGTCCTAACCAGACTTCGTCACGTGCTGCGGAGCTGACACCCAGCACCCGGATTGCATCTGCCTCTCCGGTTTGAAGCGGTAGAAGAAGCATTTCATACTCGGCAAACCGCCTCTCTGCGCTCTCGGCTATAAGTGAGATCGTGCATGCTTTGCCGTTATTGTAAACCTGTTTTACGGCTTCGAAGATCGCAAGGTTGTCAATTTCATCCCATAGTCCAAGAAATCCGACGCCTTTTAGTTCGCGTCCATGGATGTTGCACAGCCTTGTACCGGCAAGTCTGAAACTGATCGTGCGGAAATGCCTGTCAATTTCAAGAATGAACGTGTCTCCAAGTATGTCTCGAATATCACTTGGTTCGATTTCCCGTCTGTCCGGTGCAAAGCGGTCACCACGCAGATTATTCCAGTAGGTGAACAGCTTTTTTGAAGTCTTGTGTCTCATGAACCCAATCCCGTCTTTGATGTCTCTCGTTTCGGGACAGTGGTTCTCGTTTCATTTTTGAACGAATATTCGTGGACTGGCCCAATGCCCGTTACCGTGCAATTGCCGTGCCAGAATTGAGGGATTGCGGATGTGAAGTGGGGAGGGAGGGCAATTTGTTCGAAAAAGCCCCGTACGTTAACCTTAACAAAAGCTTACGCTTGTGAAGTCGTTAAAATCATGTAGTTTTCGGATCACTCCAGTGGATGCATTCCTTAACAAACAAGGCATCTCACTACACTTTGGTCGGGACGGATTCTTGAATTCGAATGGGGATTGACCACATAACCCGGGGCTACATGCCTCGGGTTCTTTTTTGTCTGTATCAGCCAATTTGCCCCTCTTGCCTGCAACCGTTTTAAAGAGCAGATACACCCATGACTATTCCAGATCCGGTATATCCAGACAGTCCCCAACCACCCAGAGAGCCGGTATTCAATGTGCCGTTGGTCATTTTGGCTACTTTGTTGGTGCTGGCGGCTATTCATGGTCTGCGTGAATACATACTGTCCAGGGAAGCCGGACTCGAACTGCTGATCCGGTTTGCATTCATTCCGTCACGGTACATGGATGAAGCGCTGGCAGCCTTTTCGCCGTTGGCATTGTACTGGTCTCCTCTGAGCTACAGCCTTCTGCATTCGGATTGGACCCATTTGCTGGTAAACGGCTTCTGGTTACTTGCATTTGGTGGCGTTGTTGCCAATCGCATCGGCACATTACGGTTTGTAGGCCTGTTCATTGCCGGTGCAGTTGGGGGAGCAATGCTTCACTATCTTGCATATCCAGCTGACAATGTACCAATGATTGGCGCATCAGCTTCCGTATCCGCATTTGTGGGAGCTGCGGTGAGGTTTGCATTTCCGTCAGGCAGGTCATTCGTGCGCGATGCCAGCCAGTTGCCGAGGCAATCACTGGTTCAGGCATTTTCCAACCGCCAGGTGCTCATCTTTGTCGGCATCTGGTTTGCCATCAACCTGTTTGTAGGTACAGGTGCGATTGATATCGATGGAAGCGGTAATACAGTTGCCTGGCAAGCGCATATTGGCGGGTTTCTGATCGGGCTGTTATGCTTTTCCCTGTTTGACCGTCGCCAATGATGTCATTCAGGCAATAAGTTCACGAAAACCGGTCTGTTCCAGAACTTCAATTTGTCGAATGGCTTCCTGATAACCATGCTCAATGGATTCATTTGCCCTGTGAAAGTCGGACAAGCCGATATCACCAACCCTTGGGCGCATGATGTAATCGGGGGGATCGCCAGCCATCCGCGACCGGACAATCCGGTCCTGTATGATATTGAACGATTCAATCATGATCCCGGTAATGCCAAGGCGTGAGGTTTTCTCACTTGCCACGGCGATATTGCCAAGGCCGAACGGAAGCCATGAACTGGCAGCTTCCTCGCTTGGAATCTCTCCTTCGGCAGCCTCAAGTTTGTGAATGTCCATGGAGGATGACCGCACGACCGCACATCGCCCTGCCGTATATCTGTCCAGATGAACCGCCACCACAACGCGGGCTTCATAGGCCCGGCACGCAGATATGGGGACAGGGTTTACGAGTGCTCCGTCAACCATAAGCCGGTTGAAATGTTCTACAGGCTGGAAAACACCGGGCAGGGCATAGGATGCCCTTATGCCTTGGGAAAGGGAGCCGGAGTTCAACCAAATTTCGGCGCCGCTTTTTATATCGGTCGCGATCGCGATAAACCTGCGGTCAAGGTCTTCTATTTCAAGGTGACCAATGTGTTCATCCATTTTGTCAGCAAGGCGTTTGCCGATAATCAGCCCGGATGAACGAAATGAGAAATCAATATAACGCAGCAGGTTTCGGCGTGTAATGGATCGGGCAAATTCCTCAAGTTCATCCAGTTTGCCAGCCAGATAACAGCCGCCTACCAGCGCTCCGATTGAGGTTCCTGCAATCATGGAAACAGGAATTTTGGCTTCATCAATCGCCCTCATGACACCGATATGGGCCCAACCACGTGCGGCACCTCCGCCCAATGCAAGTGCAATTCCTTTTTTAGGAGGAATTTGCTTTTCCCGCATGAAGTCAACAGTCGTGACATTTTCAGCAATTGAAATCGTGTTCTCGGGCACAATAGTGTCCGGTCTTGCTTGCAGGTCTTGCTCTAGCGGTTCAGCTGACATGAAACTTTACCTTGCTGTGAAAGAGAGTTCCTTCTCCTTCTTCATGGAACGCTGCCTCCTTGTATATATGCAGTATGACAGGAAAAACTTAAATTAAACTTGCAGTAAAATCGATGGCAGTATGCGGTGATCAAATTTCCGCAATTACTGCCAATGCCACAATTACCAGCATGGAAACCGCCATGCTGATATTGATTGCCCTTTGAACATGGGTTGGCAAGTTGAGTTTTTTCAGGCTTGCGCCGGCGTAAAGCCACGCGAAATGCAGTGGAATCCAGACCAGATTGAAAATGATGAACTTGATCACCGTTTCCTGGAGAAAACTGTCCGGCATGAAAGCGAAACCGGAAAATACTGTCGCATTAACCGCATAAGCCTTCGGGTTTATTGCCTGCAGCAGCAGTGCATCAATAAAACCCGGGACGCGGTCAGCCTTGATAAACGCGACTTCGTTTCCTGCGAGCGCAATCTTGAGCGCAAGATACATAAGGTATGACAAGGAGAGCACAAGAAGGATCTCCCTGAGATACGGCACTGAGAAAATCAGGGCTGCAAGACCGGATACTACAGCAAGTCCTACCAGAAAATTGCCGAGGCAAAGGCCGCAAAGAAAGCGGAGGCCGGATGAAAACCCAAACCCCGAACCAATGCCCGCAATGCTCAGTACGCCTGGTCCCGGAGTTGCGATCAGAAAGAAAACCGCCAGTGCGAAAGCTATCATGAGTGGGATTTCTCGCTGACGACAAGATGATGTCCGGTATCATCATGTTTCACCGACCGGAAAAAACAGCTCCGCGCACCGGTATGACACGCCGGGTTGCCGTCGACACTGACTTTGAGGATGACCGCATCCTGATCGCAATCAACAAGTATTTCCCGTACCTGCTGAACATGACCGGACGTCGCCCCCTTGTGCCAGAGTTCCTGTCGAGACCGGCTCCAGAAATGGGATTGCCCTGTTTCAAGGGTTTTCTTCAATGCCTGCGCATTCATGTGCGCAAGCATCAGGATTTCCTGGCTTTCAAAGTCCTGCACAATTGCAGTTATGAGCCCGTCCGCATTAAAACGGGGAGCAAGAACACTACCATGCTCAAGCGTTTGCTTGTCATCAAGAGTTGGAAAGTCCGACATCGGTATTCCGGTGGTTGGGCCAAAAACCTCTTATGGGTCAGCCCGGGCTCATACGCAACATTTCCATGAAATTTTTCTGTTGGTCGGAATTGTTGTGAAACTCGCCGGTAAATGCGGTCGTGAAAGTGTGCGACCCATGTTTCTTGATGCCGCGCATGGCCATGCACATGTGCTCGGCTTCAATAAGGATTGCCACTCCACGTGGGTTCAGTGCACCGTCAATTGTGTGGGCGATCTGTGCCGTCATGTTTTCCTGCGTCTGAAGGCGCTTGGCAAAAATGTCTACCGTGCGGGCAATTTTGGAAAGGCCAAGCACCTTGCCGTCTGGCAGGTAGGCAACATGTGCCTTGCCAATGATCGGAACCATGTGATGTTCACAATGCGAATGGAAGGGAATATCGCGCACAAGAACCATGTCGTCATAACCGCCCACTTCCTCAAAAGTGCGGCCAAGGACTTCACGTGCATTCAGTTCATAACCGGAGAAAAGTTCCTTGTAGGCTTTTGCGACACGACGCGGCGTGTCAACAAGTCCTTCACGATCAACATCCTCTCCTATCCAGCGCAACAGTGTTCGCACTGCTTCTTCGGCTTCTTCTTGGCTGGGTCTTTCATCCGGTCCAAGAATTTTACGGTTTTCCACTTCTTTCAGGCTATCAAGAATGGCGTCCATGCCAATCTCCTTTGCAGACATATGTTAAACTCCGCGTCAATGATCGGTGTCGGACCAGTCGCAGCCGTTTACGCCTGAAGGAGCGGGAAGGCCTTGGCCGGGTTCCGGGGCTTGCAAATTACAACTGCATAAGTGGTTGTAATTATTCGGCACGGTGACCTGACAATTTCTGCATATAGTATTTTGAACCCTATGCTCAATCAGATTCGCAAAAAAGAATGCCGATGAACAATCCCAAAACGCCAAAATTCAATCAATTTCAGGTCGAGTTTTCGTGATCAAAAGCCTATATGCTAGATACGAGAATAAAATAAAATGGGTCAATTGCATGGCAGATGAAGGTGAGCGGTAAAGAATCATGCTGAATGATGTCTACAATTCGAAAATTCTCGAATACGCGGGAAACATCAGCCATCTGGGAGAACTTGAAAATCCGGATGCCCGATCACGAGCCCATTCAAAACTCTGTGGTTCAACGGTTGATGTCACACTGAATATGGAAGGCGACAAGGTCACGGACTTCGCCCACAATGTAAAGGCATGTGCACTTGGGCAGGCTTCCTCCTCCATCATGGCAAGTGTGATAATCGGCTCCAGTGCTTCAGACCTGCGCCAATTGCGTGACACGATGTATGCGATGTTAAAGGAAGAGGGTGCTCCACCATCGGGCAGGTTTGAAGCTTTCCGTTTTCTTGAGCCTGTTCGCGAATACAAGGCAAGGCATGCCTCCACGCTTCTTACATTTGATGCTGTGATAGATTGTCTGGACCAGATTGAACAAGCCAGACATGCAGCGGAGTGAAGGTGCTCCTGTTTTGTCCCATCCTGAATCGAAATTTGAGAAGAATGAATCAGCATCTCAACTGACTGCAGCAAGCAATTGTAAGAAAAAGACAAATTCCAGCAATCGTAATTGGCAGGGAACGTGGCGCAAGACACCAGGCAGGCTATTGGGTGTTTCTCTCATCAGGTTGTACCAGCTTACCTTGTCCGGATTTGTGGGGCATTCCTGCCGTCACCAGCCGACCTGTTCCGAATATGGCTATGAGGCAATCGCCCGATACGGTCTCTTGACCGGCAGTTTTCTGACTGCCAAGCGGGTTGCCAAATGCGGCCCCTGGGGTACAAGCGGCTTTGATCCAGTGCCACACCAAGACAGGACAGTGAATGAATAACCCTGCAGCCATTGTTGAAGTGCTTCGAGGAAATGCAGTCGAGAGCAGGCATGAAGTGGATATCATTGTCGCGGATGTCGAGGGGAGTATCCACACAGTGTTTGGTGATGTGGATCGCGGTGTTTTTCCCAGGTCTTCAATCAAGTCGCTGCAGGCTTTGCCGTTGATTGAATCCGGTGCCGCTGATGCATACGGATTTGAGGATCGCCACCTTGCGCTCGCATGCGCCTCCCACAATGGTCAGCCGCTACATGTGGATGCTGCGGAAACCATGCTGGACAGGGCCGGTGTCGCGGCCACATGCCTTGAATGTGGCGCTCAATTGCCGAAACATCCTGAAGATCAGGCAGAGCTCGCCAGAACAGGCACAATTGCAACAGCAATTCACAACAATTGCTCCGGTAAACATGCGGGATTTCTTGCCTTTGCAAAGCACGCAGGCCTTGAAAAAAGAGGCTATGCAGGCTTTGGTCATCCCGTTCAGAAGGAAATCGCCGGAGTTCTTGAGGCTGTGACGGGTGCCCGGCACGGGCCTGACAATTACGGCATCGACGGATGTTCAATCCCGACCTACGAAATTGGCCTTTCCAAACTGGCCATTGCATACGCCAAATTTGGGGTTGGTGCCGATAAAAGCACACTCAGGTCAAAGTCCATGCTGCGCTTGCGGGATGCGTGCATGCGACACCCGGAAATGGTTGCCGGTGACAGGCGCGTATGCACACAATTGATGCAGGCCTTGCCCGGCCGTGCCTTTGTTAAGGTGGGGGCAGAAGGCGTTTATACAGCCTCCTTACCCGAAAAGGGCTTGGGAATTGCGATGAAAGCTCGTGATGGCAGTTTCAGGGCGGTTGAAGTTGCGGTTTCCACGCTCATGGCAAACTTGATCACTTTGAGTGAACAGGAGGCAGCGGCGATGCAGGCACTGGTCAGACCGGTTTTGTACAACTGGAACGGTCTCGAAGTCGGTCAATTGAGGATGGCACAATGAGGCTTGCTGTTTGACCTTCGCAAAGGCGTTGACCAGATATGGCAAATACCTGCTCTGGTTCATCCTTGCTTTCCCGTCCTGGCAATATCTGGGCGAGTTCTTCTGGCCGGACCGTTACTATCCGGAAATGATGGAGAAATCAGGCGTTCTTTCCATGCAGTTGCTAGTGGTAACCCTTGCTGTTTCGCCAGCAGCACTGCTCCTCAAACGCTTTGCGCTGTCAAAACAGCTTGCGCTTTGGCTCGTCCGCAGTCGGCGCTATTTGGGACTGGCCGGATTTTTCTATGCTGTGATCCATACTGCGCTCTATATCCGTCAGACCTATGATTTCGAACTGATGTGGCTAGAGGCCTTCACCTGGGCATTCGGAACGGGGTGGCTTGCTTTGCTGATGCTTGTTCTTTTGGCGATAACATCAAACGGACTGTCAGTGAGAAGGCTGGGAAAATGGTGGAAGCGTCTTCAGAAATTGTCTTACTTGGTGATGATACTGGGGTTTGCCCATTGGTTGCTTCTTGATTTCTTTATTGACAGCGCATTGGTCTGGATTGTCATGCTTCTGGTTGCAAAGACGGTCCAGATCATGTTTCGTCTTACAGACAGGTGCCAACCAACAGCTACAGAAAAGATAGCCACATGAATTACAGGCATGCGTACCATGCTGGCAACTTTGCCGATGTGGTGAAACACATCATCCTTTCACGGGTCATCCTTTACATGCAGAGAAAGGATGCCGCGTTTCGCTTGCTGGATACCCATGCAGGCATCGGATGGTATGACCTGACTTCTGACGAAGCGCAAAAAACAGGTGAATGGCACAACGGCATAAAAAGGCTGCTGGACGCTGAGGGTGATGCACCGGAAAACATCAAACAACTTGTTGAGCCGTTTATGGCCGTGGTCAAGTCGCACTTGTCCAATGGTGAACTTGCAAACTATCCGGGTTCGCCAGTTCTCGCCCGCAAACTGTTCCGCAAACAGGACCGACTAACTGCCCTCGAATTGCACGATGAGGATTTCGTAAGATTGAAAGCCTGTTTTGATGGAGATTATCAGGCAAGAATTACCCATCTTGATGGCTGGTTGGGACTAAAATCACACCTGCCGCCAAAAGAGCGCCGTGGTATTACGCTGGTTGATCCTCCATTTGAGGTATTTCATGAATTCTTCAACCACCTCAAGGGGTTGAAAGAAGGATATGAGCGCTTTGCGACCGGAACCTTCATGCTTTGGTACCCCGTTAAGAACCGCAAGGCATGCGATGAATTCCGGTCAGAACTGAAGGCGCTCAAAATACCTGCGATTCTTGATACAAGTCTTGAAATCAGGAAACAGGGGCGGGACAAGACCTTCGACGGCACCGGTTTGGTGATCGTCAATCCGCCGTACACGCTGGAAGCCGAGCTGAAACAACTCATGCCCTGGCTCGTCAAAACCCTTGAGGAGCAACCAGGCAAGGGAAGTTACCGTATTGAATGGTTGGCAAAGGCTCCCTGAGCCGGCAGGCTGTCCTTGCGAGGCTTGGCAAAATCGCCTAAACACCCCAAACATATATCGATCAACCACCCGCGCTCGTTAGCGGGACTGGACAAAAGGATGCGACGCCATGTCAGCCATTTCCCTCACATTTCCCGATGGATCAAAACGCGAGTTTGAAGGCGGTGTAACCGGCCTTGAAGTTGCCGAATCCATAGCAAAATCACTGGCCAAGAAATCTGTCGCCTATGCGATTGACGGAGAGTTGCGTGACCTGAGCGACCCGATTGAGCAGGATGGCTCGATTGAACTTGTGACACGAAGCGATGAGAAGGCACTGGAGTTGATCCGGCATGATTGTGCGCACGTCATGGCGGAGGCTGTCCAGAAGCTTTGGCCCGACACCCAGGTTACCATCGGGCCGGTTATCGAGAACGGCTTTTATTACGACTTCGCAAGAGACGAGCCGTTTACACCTGATGACCTGCCTCTCATTGAAAAGGAAATGCGCAACATCATCAAGCGCAATGAGCGCTTCACAAAGGAGTTCTGGTCGCGGGATGAAGCGAAAAAGTATTTCGCTGAAAAAGGCGAAAGCTACAAGGTGGAACTTGTTGATGCCATTCCCGAAGATCAGGAGTTGAAAATTTACCGGCAAGGGGAGTGGCTTGACCTCTGTCGCGGACCGCACATGCGCTCAACCGGCGATGTTGGAACAGCATTCAAACTGATGAGTGTTGCCGGCGCATACTGGCGCGGAGACTCCGACAACGCCATGCTGACCCGTATTTACGGAACTGCGTGGGCAGATGAGAAGCAATTGCGTGAATATATGTTCATGCGTGAAGAGGCAGAAAAACGTGATCACCGCAAACTGGGCCGCGAAATGGACCTTTTCCATTTCCAGGAAGAAGGCCCGGGTGTCGTCTTCTGGCATTCGAAGGGATGGACGATTTTTCAGAAACTGGTCAATTACATGCGCCGGCGCCTGGAAGGCACATATGAGGAGGTGAATGCTCCTCAAATCCTCGACAAGGCAATGTGGGAAACATCCGGCCATTGGGGCTGGTACCACGAGAACATGTTCGTCACGACAACAGAGGATGACCGGACATTTGCAATCAAGCCCATGAATTGCCCCGGCCATGTTGCCATATTCAAGCACGGGCTGAAAAGTTATCGCGAGTTGCCTGTACGGCTTGCCGAGTTTGGTAATGTGCATCGCTATGAACCTTCCGGTGCCCTGCATGGCCTCATGCGTGTCCGTGGCTTCACGCAGGATGATGCCCATGTGTTCTGTACCGAGGAACAGATGGAAGCCGAATGTCTCAGGATCAATGAATTGATCCTGTCGACTTACCGCGATTTCGGTTTTGAGGAATTTACCGTGCTTCTTTCCACACGTCCTGAAAAGCGCGTGGGCAATGACGCCAGCTGGGACCATGCAGAACAAGTCATGATGAAGGTGCTGGACAAAATCGAGGCCGATTCCGGAGGAGCTATCAAAACCGGTATCAACCCTGGGGAAGGGGCCTTTTACGGACCGAAATTCGAATATGTCCTCAAGGATGCGATCGGGCGGATTTGGCAATGTGGTACAACCCAGATTGATTTCAATCTTCCAGAAAGATTTGGCGCCTTCTACATAGACAGTGACAGCAACAAGAAGCAGCCTGTCATGATTCACAGGGCAATCTGTGGTTCTATGGAACGGTTTCTCGGAATTCTTATCGAGAACTTTGCCGGTCATTTCCCGTTGTGGCTTGCCCCGCAGCAGGTTGTTGTTGCAACCATTACCTCTGAAGCAAATGACTATGCGGACAAGGTGGTAGAGACACTTCGCAAAGCCGGGCTCAGTGCATCTTCTGATACCAGAAACGAGAAGATCAATTACAAGGTGCGTGAGCACTCACTGGCCAAAGTTCCCGTAATCCTGGTGTGCGGCATGCGCGAGGCAGAGGAGAACAGCGTGAATATTCGCCGGTTGGGTTCTCGTGAACAGACACCCATGAAACTGGATGAAGCCGTCGCCGCACTGATTGAAGAGGCAACACCTCCAGACCTGAAAGCAGCAGGCTGATGAGCAAGCTGGTCCAAAGCCGGTTGCGCTTGGCCAGCGGTCTCGTTCTTTTCATTTTTGTTCTGGGCCATTTTGCCAATCACTCGCTTGGCATTGTGTCTTTGGCAGCAATGAACAATGCGCTGTATTATACGGTTGACCCTTGGCGTACTGCTCCGGGTACTGTTCTTCTGTCAGGCAGCATTCTGGTCCATGCCAGCCTGGCGGTGTGGGCTGTATACTCGCGGACCGGTTTCAGAATGAAGGGCTGGGAGGTGTTCCAGCTGTTGTCCGGATTTCTCATCCCCGTGATGATGAGTGCCCACATTCTTTCAGCCCGAGGCTATTATGAGGCATTCGGGCTGGAACAGGGCTATGCCTACCAGTTGTATGTACAATGGATTGGTGCGCCATATCGTTCGTTCATGGTCTTTGCAGGCCTGTTTTTTGTGTGGACGCATGCATGTATCGGCTGGCATTATTGGCTTCGCTACAAGGCCTGGTATGTCCGGCACCAGATCTGGTTCTTCGCGTTTGCGCTGCTGTTCCCGGCATTGGCTGCAGTCGGTGTGCTTTCTGCCGGTTTTCGCGTTTTGCGACTTTCGCGCAGTGAGCGCTGGACAGACCGTTTGCTGGCCGACACACGCGAGCTTGGAGATGCTCCGCTTGATTTTCTGCTTCGCTATGAATTTCTCATGCTGGTCGGAGTTGCCGCAGTAATTGCAATACTGATGCTGATCCATCTGGCTCGCTGGTATGTGAGAAACAGAAAGCGTGGCATGCGCATTGAATACCGCGATATTGAAAAAGGGCACTGGCGCCAGTTCAAGGTGTCGGATGACATGACCCTGTTGGACAATCTGCGTGACAATGACATCGCACATGCTTCTGTATGTGGCGGAAGGGGCAGGTGTTCGACATGTCGGGTAAAGGTGGAGCGCGGGGGCGAAGCATTGTCCGAAGCATCCACGGCGGAAAAGCGGATATTGGAGAAAATTGAGGCGCCCGATTCCATACGCCTTGCCTGCCAGATAAGGCCCGTGGATGATCTTGCGGTAACCGCATTGCTGCATCCGGGAGCAAGCGCACGGGAAGCCCTGTCCCAGATGCGTAGCCGTAGTGGCGAAGAACAGGACATCGCCATACTGTTTGCCGATATCAGGGCTTTCACCAGAATGTCGGAGACACAGCTTCCTTTTGATACAGCATTCCTGCTGAACCGTTATTTTGCAGCCATGGGGCGCGCCATTGAAGATGCCGGTGGGCATCTCGACAAATTCATCGGTGACGGGGTCATGGCCTTGTTCGGAGTTGATGAGGATCTGGAAACAGGTGCAAAGCGGGCAATCAGGGCAGCGACCGCCATGTCTGAAAGCCTGGATGGATTGAATGAAACCCTGAAGGATCAGCTTTCCGAGCCGTTGAGGATTGGGATAGGTATCCATTGCGGCACAGCAATCATAGGCAACATGGGCTACAAACATGCATCCGGACTGACTGCAATTGGCGATGTGGTCAATACGGCCAGCCGGCTTGAAAGCATGACCAAGGAATTGGGCGTGCAACTGATTGTATCCGCCAAAACACTGGAGCAGGCCGGCTTTGAGCCGACAGACTCGGATTTGGTGCACGTTCAGATACGTGGAAGACAAACTCCGCTCCCCGTTTGCAAATTCGGTTCAGCCAAACAGTTGCAAATGCCAATGCCGGAGAGTTCGGATAAAACAATGAAAAACACGCCAAAGCGGACAATGATTGATTGATGAAACATTCTCCAGAAAACCCGGCACCAGAAGATGCCGAATACCGCAAGAAAATCGAGCCCGTGGTTTGCTATCCGACGGACAATCTTCCCGGATATGACAGGGAGTTTTTCTCCTTGGCCCGTGAGCATCTTGCCAAGGTTGATGAAGTCGTTGTGCCGCCCCGAGATGCCCGTACATTTCATGTAAAGGCGGGCCAGTTTTTCCGGATAGTCAGCATTGAGGGACCACAGGTTGGCGACCTCAATCTTTTCAACGCCCACAACCTGTCTGAACGGTTCTATTCCGGCAAAACCCGCGCCCTTCACGGAACCCATGTTTCTACAGGTGACAGTTTGTGGAGTTCATTTCCTTACATGAGGCCGATGGCTACAGTGACGCACGATACCCTTGATTGGTATGGTTGGGACGAGTTTGGAGGCTCTGTTCATGATGTGATTGGCACCCGTTGTGATCCGTATACAAACTCGGTTCTGGATGGCGGGGACTATCATTACTGTTGCCATTCCAACCTTACGCGGGCGATGGTGTCAGAGACAGGGCAGCAGGCGCATGATGCTGAATTCCTGGTACATGATGTCTTGAATGTCTTCATGTGCACAGGGTTTATGCCGGATACAAAGCAATACTTCATGAAATCCAGCCCTGTCCGGCCCGGTGACTTCATAGAGTTTTTCGCCCAGATTGACCTGATCGGAGCGCTGTCTGCCTGTCCGGGTGGGGATTGCGGCGCAAAACATTCAAGCGAAGAAGCGCAGTGCCACCCACTGAAAGTTGAAATTTTCAATTCGGAAATGGATTACGCGGATCGGTGGCAATCGCCTGAACCAAGTAGTTATTCCCGTACTCACGGGCTGTGACCTGACCGGTCATGAGTTTGACGAGGGCGGCAGCCGTTAATTGAGTGCCTTTACCTCAACCGTTTCGTTGAATCCTGACCTGACCTCGAAATCATGGCTGTAAATGCTGTCATTGTTTTTGGCGATGGCAGTGTAATTGCCCTCGGCCAGGGCCATTGACGGAAAGGTCCGTTCGCTCTCCTTGATGACTTCGCCGTTTTCCGTAAGGATTGACCAGGCCGTGTCCGGTATCGCATCACCTCCATCATGGCGTACCAGGCGAAACCGGATAAGTGCGGCCCGGTGAGTCATTGTCGCTTCGGTAAGGTTGCCCGGTTGCACACGCAAATCGGCACGAACTTCGGCGTTCAGTTGTCCGAAACGTGAAATCACATGATAGGTCCCCACAGGAAAAGGGACCACCTCATCAGGTTTTATGTTCTTTGCCAGCAACTTGCGATTGCCGTTTTCATCCTGTTTTTCCTCATAGATGTCAAAGCGCAACATCCGTGCTGGGATGGGTACGTTTCCGGTGGCAGTTGCCTTGAGCCGGAATCCTCCAGCATTGAGCACAAACTCCTCCGAAAGCGGAAGCGAGCCAACGCTTATTCGGCGCACCACACCTGCATGGCCGTATGCTGCGTGCACAAGATAATCTCCCGGCTCCATTTCAAAAGCTTTGGTTCCCCCGTCAGATGACTTCAATTCGGTGAGATTGGCATCGAGTGCCTGATCTGCCTGGAAAATGCGCCACTGCAAACCGTTTTCAATCACCGGGCCGCCTTCGCTCAACCGGGCTTTGAGAACAACCCGCTGCTTCTCATTGTCGATAGAAAACCTTTGTGCTTTTGCGATGTCACTGGTCGCAAGGTAGGCAACAATCAGAATCGCAGGGAGCCAAAGAAGGGTTCTTGCCAAGTGATTTTGCATCATGTGGTGACCTGTAAACGGGGCTTTTCATGAAAACAGGAAAAATCCGTACTTTTCATGGCAGCCGATTGCATTGGCAAGCCGAAACGCATAGTTCATGGGCACTATCAATTTTCGGACCTGCCTTAAATGTTTTTTACACCCGAGACCCGTGACAGGGAAGTGCTGCCATTTGATCCGGTCAAGGCAATCATTGCGCCGCGACCGATTGGCTGGATATCTACCTTGTCAAAGGATGGACTGGCAAATCTTGCCCCATACAGTTTTTTCAATCTGGTCGGCGGTAGGCCGCCAATGTTGATGTTTTCTTCCGAAGGGTACAAGGATACCGCAAACAATGCGATCGAAACGGGCGAGTTCGTTTACAACTATGCCAGTCGTTCACTTGAAGAAGCCATGAATGCGTCAAGCATTCCTGCTCCGGCAGGTATCAGCGAGTTTGATCATTGCGGTATTGAGCGGTCTGAAAGCAGACTGGTGGCACCACCAAGGGTGGCAAATGCTCTGGCCAACCTTGAGTGCAAGGTTACCGATGTAATCGAGCCGAAGACTGTTGAGGGAGAAAAAACAGGGTCAGTTATGGTTATAGGTCAGGTGGTTGGCATCCATATTGATGATCAGGCCATCCGGGCAGGCCGCTTCGATGTGACCATGACAGATCCGGTTACCAGGCTTGGCTATCTCGATTTCGGCTTTTCAGATGGGCTTCATGAGATGCCAAGACCGGAGTGGACCGAATAAATCCGGTCGGATCTGCTTAATGAAGCGTTTCATTTCATGGTGAACTGATCGTTAATTGTTTGCCGATATAACTGTTTTGCCTGTCATGGAGCAGGCACAGTATTTGTCGGTGAGTAGTATGGTAATTGAGTATTTTCTGGAATGGGTTGTTACGGCACCAGTCAGCAAGCGTGTTGAGGCTGCGACGGCAATGGTCCGGGCTTATTTCCGCAAGGATATAGAGGCCTCGGAAAAAGAAGATCTGGAAGCGGCTCTCACCATGCTGCTCGAAGATGAAGCCGTGAAGGTCCGTGTTGCACTTGCATCTGCTTTGGGCGCCCACAAGGGAGCGCCCCGTCATATAGTCACGGCTCTGGCCGGTGATGTCCTCGAAGTATCTGTCATTGTGCTTTCCCGTTCACCGGTTTTCCATGATTTCGAACTGGTTGACTACGTCCGAACAGGCGAGATCGACAAACAAATTGCAATCTCTTGCCGTCCTTGGTTGTCAGACCTTGTGCTGGATGCAATCTGCAATGACGGTTGCGAAGAAGCCTGTATGGGAGTGTTGGCAAATCCGGTGGCCGATTTTTCAAAATCCGGACTGCATTGCATCGCTGAGAGGTTTGGCGCTTCGGCAGATATCCGCAATCTCCTTATGGACCGGACTGACCTTGCTGCAGAAAGCCGTTTGCTGCTCATTACAAGACTCAGTACATCGCTCAGCACATTTGTTGCCGGCAATAACTGGATTTCGAGCGACCGGGCAGCCACTGTTGCCAGGGAAGCGTGGGAGAAATCCGCTATTTCATTTGCTGCAAGCGTTTCTGACGAAGACGTGGAAAGCATTGTGAAAAGCCTTGTAAAAGAAGGACAATTGACGGTTTCGTTCCTGCTTCGTGCTGTCTGCATGGGGAACATTACCCTGGTTGCCCGTGCTTTTTCTGAACTTAGCGGCATTCGTTTCGGGCGAGTGGAAACAATTCTCTCGCGGGACCGGCAGTCCGCATTTCGGGCAGTGTACGACCGGGCCGGTTTGCCATCTTCCGCATTCCGTATCTTTGCCAGTGCAATTGCCACCTGGCGCAGGTTGCTGCTTTCTGGTTCAAAAATAAACCAGGAGCGCATGCCGTTTATTGTCACCAGGGATGTACTGAACGCGTATTGCGGTGAGCCGGATGAGATCGTTGATGAGCTTTTGGTCCTGCTGCGTAAACTTTCAGCAGAGGCTGCAAGGGAGAGCGCGAAATCCAAGGCAATGGAAATCGCAAAGCGGGATCCTGAAGCGGTTCACCACATCGCTGAAATTTCTTCCGAAAAACAACAGGAGCCGGAAAGACAGGCTGTAACAGTCATTCATACTGAACTTGTCGCTGATGAAATTGACCTGCCCCTGAATGTCCCGCTCAAACAGCAGTCTGGCGCTCAACTCCGTAAGGAAACTCCGGAAGCAAGACAGATTCAACCGGATTTTGCAGTTGCGGCCAATAGCTTTGAAACCCGTTCAAAGAGAGGAATCGCCCCGGATTTCATTGACCTTGTGCCACTGGAGGACGATCCGGAACTGTTCACCTCGGATGCCTTGTTGAATTCACCTGTTTCCAGGGCTGCCTGATTTTCAGTACTGGAACTGTTCAGCAAGAATCCGATCATCCCATGAATGATCGGCATCAAACAGGATTGTACCTACCTGATCCATGTCCAGTGCAATTCGCACCTCCCGAACTGACTTGACTTCCGTATGGTCGGCGACAGCATTTACTGGTCGTTTCTTGGGTTCATTCACTTCTATGAGAACTTCTGACGTGTTGGGCAGCAATGCGCCTCGCCACCGTCTTGGCCGGAACGGGCTGACAGGGGTGAGTGCGAGCAGGGGGGCACTCAGCGGAAGAATAGGGCCGTGTGCGGAAAGATTGTAGGCGGTTGATCCTGCAGGGGTTGCGACCAGCACTCCATCACAGACCAATGCCTCCATCCGAAGCTTCCTGTCTGTTGTTATCTTGAGGCTGGCAGCCTGGTAGGATTGGCGAAGTAGTGAAACTTCATTGATTGCATGTGCCTCGTGTATTTGGCCGTCCATGTCTGTTGCACGCATCACCAGTGGGCGAATTTTGCTCCGCACGGCAGTAGCAAGCCTTTGGTGAAGGTTGTCGGTTCTGTATTCATTCATCAAAAAACCGACTGTACCCTTGTTCATTCCATAGATTGGAATTCCGCTGTTCATGAAATCGTGCTGGGTTTGCAACATGAAGCCATCGCCACCCAGAGCGACGAGAATATCGGCTTCACTCGGCAGGTTGTTGCCATAGATCGAGACCAGCTTTTCATGGGCAGCCTGGGCTTCATCAGCATCGCTGGCAACAAATGCAATTTTCTTTTTCACGAGCCGTTCCCGGAGTTTCAAAAATTCTTCCCTATCATGCAGGTGCCCTCAAGCAAAGCCTTGTCAAACTGTGGCTGTAAGGGATTTTTAACCATGCCGGTCTACGATCCATGTCAGTCATTCGACAAGCGGATGGATGCCAAGTTTTGAGTAGGGAAGCCATGATACGACCAGCAAGTGAAATCGAATTTCCACCATCAGAAGCACTTTGTACCAAGGCGCGAATGATTGCTCGCATGGAGCGTCTTTCTGGTTCTGTAGACGGGTTGATGGGCGTAATAGCTCAGCGGGTAACTGCGGAAGAAGCAGAGTACCTTGAAGAAATTCAGGCCCTCACAGCCGAGCAGGAGCGCTTGATCGATAACATGAGGCGTATTCTTCGCAGCTGATCGGGCCGGACAATGGCAAATGTCATTGTCCGACTGCAAGTCCTTCACGCCGGGGATCGGCACCACCTTCAAACCCTTGAGTGGTGATTTCTATGGCGTGAAGACCAGAATTGAGGTCCCGTATTTCTGTCTTGTAGCCAAGCTTTTCCAGCGGTTTTTCAAGTTGTTCGGCTGTCGTGCCTTTCTCAAGATCATAGGTGCCAAACCTGTTCAGCAGATGGGGCAGGTTGATTGCAGACTGGACGTCCATATCCCAGTCAATCCAGGCAATGAGCGTCTTTGCCACATAGCCGATAATCCGGCTGCCACCCGGTGAACCTACAGCAAGCACCGGCTTGCCGTCCTTCATTACAATGGTAGGCGTCATCGACGATCTTGGGCGTTTTCCCGGTTCTATGCGGTTTGCAACCAGTTGCCCGCCAATTTCAGGTACGAATGAAAAATCCGTCAGTTCATTGTTTAGCAGAAAACCGCCGACCATCAGCCGGGACCCGAAACCGTTTTCAATTGTCGTTGTCATCGATAACACGTTGCCAAACCTGTCGGCGATAGAAAAATGGCTGGTAGATGGCAATTCAAGAGAATTGTCAGCGGCAAAATTTGAGGCATGATCCTGGGGAGGATTGCCCGGCAGAACATCATCTTGCCCAAGCGCATTTTGTCTGGACAACAACTTGGATCTTTGCTCCAGATACGACTTGTTCAACAAGCCTTTTGGCAACTTAACAAAATCGCTGTCTGCCATGTATTGGCTGCGGTCCGCGAAAGCCAGCCTGGAAGCATCGCCAATGAGACGCCAGCTTTCCGGCGCTGTTGGTCCAAGCTTTCTCAGATCATAAGGCTCCAGAATTCCCAGTATCTGGCCTACGGTCAATGCGCCGGATGAAGGTGGTCCCATGCCGCAAATGTCATGTTCACGATAGTTCAGGCAAACCGGGTTGCGTTCCTTGATACGGTATCCGGAAAGGTCATCAAGAGAGAGTTTGCCGGGATTGCCCGGTGCATTCTGAACCGTTTGTACAATCCGTTCTGCCAACTCTCCCTTGTAAAATGCATCGGCACCGTTCTTTGCGATCATTCTCAATGTATTGGCATATTCTGCATTTCTTATAATTGTACCGGGAAACAGGGGCACACCTTCTTCCGAGAGGAAATAGTTTCTGGTGGCTTCAAACCGGTACAAGCTTTCCGCAGAATTGGAGATCAGACTGTTCAGTCTCGGTGAAACCTTGAAGCCATTCTCAGCCAGATGAATTGCCGGTTCAAACAAGCGTTCCCAAGCAAGTTTTCCATGCTTCTTGTGCGTTTCATGCAGCAGTTTCACTGTCCCGGGAGTGCCAACAGACCTGCCACCGACAACCGCATCGAAAAACCGCATTGGCTGGCCGTTCTGGTCAAGAAACATGTCAGCTGTCGCATCCGCCGGAGCAGTCTCGCGACCGTCATATGTTGTCAGCCTGTTTTCCGTGCCGTCAAAATAAACAAGAAACGCACCACCACCCAGGCCGGATGACTGGGGTTCTACAAGACCGAGCACAAGCTGTACTGCGACCATTGCGTCAATTGCGTTCCCGCCATCATTCAGGATTTCCATTCCGGCTTTGCTGGCATACGGATTTGCGGATGCCACCATGTGCGTTTTCGCATGAACAAGGTCGTTTTGTGCTTTGCCGGATGCTTGTTCGGGATCAATCTGGTCAGCGGTTTGTTGTGCCTGTGATGCTCCCAAACATGCCAATAGGAAAACAAGGACGGCCGGGAAAAATCTGTACAGTCTGAACATTGGAACTCCTGTTGTCGCAAGGTTTCAGCTTGCCTGCAGTTTCGAGTGATGTAAATCTGCTGTTCTGAGACGGGCAGGGTGCTTCACAATTCTGCCCACAAAATGAAAGACAAGTGTGCATTCCTGTGGTTGACCGGTGTTTCAGTTGCGAAAAACACTTGGCTTTGATAGCAATGCGGCAGGGGATTTTTGAGATAAACGAGTAGCTTTTGCTCACGGGTTGAACTTGGCGAATTGTCGTCAAACGGGGAACTTTGCCATGTCATCAGGGAAATATCTCTCCACAGAGAAGGTTCTTGGTCTGGATGAGAACTCGGGTTTCCCGCCTCTACTGCTGAAGACAATCGAAAAAATTGTTGGTGCGGACAAGATCAACCGCATCATGCGTGAAATAGGCGAGCCGTGGCCGGAGGCCGGGCCCCTCATTGATATATTGTTCAATCGGTTGAACATTAACTGGCGTTGTGAAAACCCGGAGGTGCTGGAAGGGTTGAGCGACAAACCCAAGGTTTTCGTGGCCAATCATCCATATGGTCTGCCCGATGCCTTCGCGATGTTCAGGCTTCTTACAGCATATCGCGAAAACATCCTGATTTTTGCAAACAAGTTGCTTGCAGCCACTCAACTGGAAGAAAAGCGGTTGCTGTTTGTGGATCCGTTTGCTGCCGATGTATCACGCGGACAAAACCGGAAATCAATCGCAGTCGCCTTGAAGCACTTGCGTGAAGGCGGAGACCTCGCTCTTTTCCCGGGGCGGATATGTTCTCATTTGAAAACTTCGGACTGGACTATATCGGACAGTGAGTGGACGGATCAGGTTCGCCGGTTTGTTGAGGTCGGCGGTGGTGAAATGGTGCCCATTTTCATCAGTGGCAGAAATTCAATGCTGTTCAATCTGTCTGGCCTGATTCATCCACGTATACGCACTTACATGCTGTTGCGGGAATTCCTGCGTGGTGGGCATGACTTTACGTTCCGGATCGGTGAACCGGTAAGTGCAACAAGTCTCTCACAGGTTTCCAAAACCGTCTCGGCTGGAACTTTTTCGCGAAGCCTTGTTTATGCATTGAAAACAGGCGCTTCCAGTGTGCCGGACATACCTGAACTGATTGCCCCCGCTCACCGTACCGACCAGGAAGCTGCACTGGTCAGCCGAGTTCCGGCAGAAATCTCGGGAAGTAAGGTTGAGCAGATTCTGGCTGAGAAAGAAGTCATCGTTCGCCAGAACGGATATACGATTTTCCAGATGCACGGGGATGAATGTCCCAAAACAATGGAAATGATCTGTGAAGTCCGGTTCCAGGCTTATGCATCCCAGACCAATGTGACTGATGCGGACGAACTGCGCGATACGTTCGATGAATGGTACAAACATTTCATCCTTTGGGACGAGAACCGCAAAAAGATTATCGGTGTCTATCGATATACCTTGCCGGACCCCGATAACATGCCGGTCAGTGCAGACAATCTGGTCACAAGTTCGATTTTCGACCTGTCGCCCGAATTCCAGACGTTGCTTCCCAATTCCATGGAGTTGGGGCGTGCTGCAATTCTGCCCGAGTACCAGAAAAGTTTCTCACCCCTGATGTTGCTATGGCGTGCGATCCTTGAAATTCCAAGAAGCCGAAAGTCGATCAGATATCTGTTCGGTCCGGTGACCATGGGCAGGAATTACAATCCGGTCTCCCGTGAATTGCTGCGCCGTTACATAATGAGCAATCTAGAAGAGAAATCGATGCGTGGTTTCTTCACCCCACGCCGCTCTCTTGATCTTGATATCCCGCGTGAGGTTGATATCGGGCGTCTGGAAAAGGCCTGTAAATCCTTTGGCAGTCTGGGCAACATGATCGACGGGCTTGAAGGTGGAAAACGGCAACTGCCCGTTCTCTTCCGCCATTATGCCAATGTAGGCTGCAAATATGCAGGCTTTGGTGTTTGGAAGGAACTGGATAATGCCACCGCAGGCGTGACCATTCTTGATCTCAAAAATATCAACCGGTCACTCATCCGGCGCTATTTTGGCGAAGCAGGGGCCGTGGAATTTCTCGCCGGTCGTTAACAAACCCTTTATAAAGCCTTTCGGTTTTTCATTACCCGGCTAATCGGTTTGAAATTTGTGTTTGTTATGCATGTGTCAGAAACTACGGGGAGTAGCTGACATGAACAAATCAATCATTACCGACTGGCAGCCCGAATATGCCAAAATTTTCAGCAAACAGTCACTTCTTTTGCATCACCGTCTCAAGGAAACAGGTCTTTTTGAACGGGATTACCTTGCAGGACTGATCGAGCGTTGTCCGGAATCCAATTACAACATCAACACGATGGGGTATGATCCCGAAAATCCTACCTGGCGTGAAGGTACCAAAACCGGAATGTCCGGCCATGATGTGATTGACGCAATCGAGCGTGGGCGCATGTGGCTGAACCTGCGTCAGCTAGAGAAAGTTGATCCCGATTTTGATCGGCTTCTCACGGATATCTTCGAGGAATTCGAAGGGTATGTGCCTGAGTTTGAAACGTTCAAGCGAAAACTTGGCATTCTGATTTCTTCTCCGCTTGTCCAGGTATTTTACCATGCGGACGTGCCTGGTCAGTCACTGTGGCAGGTTGAAGGTGAAAAGCGTGTTTACGTGTACCCGAATGAAGCACCATTCTTGGAGCAAAAAAGTATTGAGGGCATTATTCTTGGGCTGCAGGAAGAAGAAATTCCCTATGAGCGTTATTTTGATGACCATGCCGAGGTTTATGACCTGAAACCGGGCGAAATGGTTCACTGGCCGCTCAATTGCCCGCATCGCGTGGAAAACAAGGATTGCCTCAATATTTCAGTCACCACAGAGCACTGGACAGGCGAATTGCGCAAAATGTATGCGGTGAATTACGCAAACGGCGTTCTTCGCAGGAAATTCGGCATGAATGGTCTGGCCCAAAACACCAGTGGTCCGGGATTTTACGCAAAAGCAGGTCTTGCAGTTGCCTGGCGCGGGCTCAAACTGGATCAGGGCGAGAAAATCATACGCAAGGTGGATTTCCGCGTCGATCCGACCTCCGAAACAGGCATGTCAGATATTGAAAGCTATGCAAAACACGGCTGAACAGGCCGCTGAAGTTTTGCAATTTACACCCGCCAACTCTGGATGGCGGGTGTTTTTTTATGCGCTGTATGCAGCGTTGAAGAAGTCCAGCTCGAATTGAACGGCCTTTTTGAACATTTCGGAAGCAGCATCCTTTTCGTCTTGGGCCAGCGTTTTCCAGGTTTTGTCCAGCTGCTCACGGAGATAGCTCACAACACTTTCAAAGCCTTCTCCGGAATGCAGGTCGATCCATTCTGAAAACCAGAATGGCAAGTCGTCAGAATATTGCGTGTATTGTTCTGCCCAACTCAGGTATGTCCATTCGGCAACCACGAGAACGGCAAGCATCTGTTCGTAGCGCCCGGATTTGCGGGCTTCTTCCATCAGGTCCTGAAAGGCGCTTGTCTCGGGGGCGGGGGGAGCATCTTGCCGGGCTTTGGAAATTCCAAGGGCGACAAAGCTTCGTTGGAAATACGTGTTCTCGGTACTCGTCACCAGCGCCAGGAATTGCGCTGCCGGCACGCTGTCATTGATTGTCGGGGCATGAGCTATGGCCGTAGCAAGCAAGCGGACAAAATTGTCGATAAACTTGTAATCCTGGACCAGATACCAACCCATTTTGCTTTCGGGCAGGGTTCCTGCTGCCAGTTCAGCACAGAATTCGTGGTTGATGACTGCGTTCCATGTCTGGAGGTCATTGTTTTTGAGTTGTTCTGTTGCGTTCACGGGGAGAGGCCTCTTGTGGCTTTTATGGAAATCAGGATGGAAAAAATGCTCATAAACCCTTGCGCTTTCGAAACCAAGGGGTTAGATACTTTTCATCGAACATTGAGTGTGTGCGGACAGGAGTAATCCGTCTGGCGCATATTTTTTATGTCTTGCAAGCGGTTGAATGGTTTGTGCATGTTCGGTACGGATCAGCAATGATTCTTTTGAATTGAAAATTCATGCAAACAGCTAGTCAGGCAGTTTTTATGGCCGCTAAAACAAATCCTTTCACCTTCCTGCAGCAGGTGCGGACGGAAGTATCCAAGGTTACCTGGCCTTCGAGGCGGGAAACCACGGTAAGTTCTATCATGGTGTTCATCATGGTTTTCCTTGCCGGACTGTTCTTCTTTCTGGTTGATCAGGGCTTGAGTTGGGTTGTTGGTTTGCTGCTCAGCCTTGGCGGTTGAGGGTATTTGGATTTTCTGACGTTACGAGGAATGGCAGACTGACATGGCACACCGGTGGTACATTGTTCACGCTTACTCGAATTTCGAGAAGAAAGTGGCTGAATCTATACAGGAGCAAGCGCGCCAGAAGGGGCTTGAGCACCTTTTCGAGGCGGTTATGGTTCCGACCGAGAAGGTTGTTGAGGTTCGTCGTGGTCGCAAGGTGGACGCCGAGCGCAAGTTCTTTCCCGGCTACGTGCTGGTAAAGATGGAAATGACCGACCAGGCATTTCACCTTATCAAGAATACGCCGAAGGTTACCGGTTTTCTTGGTTCTGACAACAAGCCGCAGCCAATTACCGAGCGTGAGGCAAACCAGATTCTGAACCAGGTTCAGGAGGGTGTGGATCGTCCGAAGCCGTCCATCATGTTTGATGTTGGCGAGAATATTCGCGTTTCCGATGGTCCGTTTGCTTCCTTTAATGGCATTGTTCAGGAAGTTGACGAGGAGCGTGCGCGCCTCAAGGTGGAAGTATCAATTTTTGGCCGGGCTACCCCGGTCGATCTCGAATACGGACAGGTCGAAAAACTCTGACTGAACCGGAAGTGTGTGCTTTCGGCCAGACGAGGGTGTTTGGGCGTGTCCGTTAAACCTGTGGAAGGAAAGGCTGATCTGGCCGGTCAGTAGCTGCCGCACCACAAAAACCTAACCGGTCGGCTTGAGGGTCGACATCAAAAGGAAAATGAAATGGCCAAGAAAATCAGTGGATACCTGAAGCTTCAGGTGCCTGCAGGCAATGCTTCTCCTTCGCCGCCAATTGGTCCGGCGCTTGGTCAGCGTGGCCTGAATATCATGGAATTCTGCAAGGCGTTCAACGCAAAGACGCAGGAAATGGAGAAGGGTTCTCCTGTTCCTGTAGAGATTACGATATACGCGGACAAGTCCTTCACATTCGAGATGAAGCAGCCGCCTATGTCCTATTTCATCAAGAAAGCCTTGAATATCTCTTCCGGTTCAAAAGAGCCGGGCCGTGCAACGGCCGGTACTCTGAAGCGCGACCAGGTTCGTGAGATTGCCGAGAAAAAGATGCCTGACCTCAATGCAGGTGACATCGAGGCTGCCATGCGCATTGTTGAAGGTTCTGCCCGCTCGATGGGCATCGAGGTGGAGGGCTGATCATGGCTGGAAAACGTTTTAAAAACGCAATGGAAGGCGTCGATCGCAAGGAATTGTATACGCTTGCTGATGCCGTTTCCATGATCAAGGAGCGCGCAACTGCCAAGTTTGATGAAACTGTTGAAGTTTCAATGAACCTCGGTGTTGATCCGCGCCACTCTGACCAGATGGTGCGTGGTGTTGTAACCCTTCCCAATGGTACAGGCCGTGATGTCCGTGTTGCCGTATTTGCCAAGGACGACAAGGCTGATGAGGCCAAGGCCGCTGGTGCAGATATCGTTGGTGCAGAAGACCTTATGGAAAAGGTGCAGGGCGGTGAAATCAACTTTGATCGTTGTATCGCAACACCGGACATGATGCCGCTTGTCGGTCGTCTTGGTAAGGTACTTGGTCCGCGCAACCTTATGCCGAACCCGAAGACCGGCACCGTAACCATGGATGTCAAGGCTGCTGTTGAAGCTGCCAAGGGTGGTGCTGTTTCATTCCGCGCCGAGAAGGCTGGTATTGTGCATGCGGGTGTGGGCAAGGCTTCATTCGATGCATCAAAGCTTGAAGAAAATATTCGAGCATTTGCTGATGCGGTTAACAAGGCAAAGCCTTCTGGCGCCAAGGGAACCTATCTGAAGCGTGTTGCAATTTCATCGACCATGGGTCCGGGCGTGAAAATCGATCCGGCCAGCGTGGTCTGATGCTTTTCGGTTGGTGATCTGCGCCATTGGTTGCGCGGATCATGCAGCCGGATAACAAGAATTCCGGTCCGGATTATCCGGGTCGGTACGTTTCCCGAGGCTTGTTGCCAACGGAAGCACCTGTCCGAGACTGTGGGCGATCATCACTTCGTGTGTGGATCTTAATCAGGCCTGCAATAGACGGGAGTGAGAACGAAATTCGGGGCTTAGTCCCAAACTTCGGTTCAAGCTCTTTTTGCCTTGTCGTTGGGTGGTGGGCGTCAGTCCATCATGAAGTCTGCGACCTGGGACAGGACTTTGAGCGTTGTCAGCGCGATTGGGTTTTGTCTCGGCAAATACCTGTCTGCTGACGACAAAAGCAACCGGGTCGCCATGCTTCTGTATGGCAATCCAAATGGAGAGAAGAGACTGTGGAAAGAGCGGAAAAACGCGAGTTTGTAGCTTCCATGAACGAAGTGTTCGCTAATGCGGGCGCTGTGGTTGTTGCACACTACACAGGGCTTACCGTTGCCGACATGAGCACCTTGCGTGTGCAAATGAAGGAAGCGGGCGGCACTGTAAAAGTCGCAAAAAACCGTCTTGCCAAGCTCGCTCTCGAAGGCACGGATGTAGCTCACATCTCCGAATTGTTCACAGGCCAGACGCTTGTAGCTTTTTCGGACGATCCTGTGGCTGCACCGAAGGTGGCTGTTGAATTCGCCAAGAAAAACGACAAGCTCGTTATTCTCGGCGGAGCAATGGGAGCCACCAACCTCGATGTCAATGGTGTCAAGTCGCTAGCCGAACTGCCATCACTTGATGAACTTCGCGGTAAGCTGGTTGGCATGATTTCAACGCCTGCCCAGCGCATTGCGATGGTCACGAAAGCACCTGCCGGTCAGGTTGCTCGTGTTATCGGGGCTTATGCCGACAAGGGTGAAGCGGCGTAAGGCTGTTTCTTACACATAGCTTGCGAATGCCAAGGCATTCGATTTGAACTGAAGTCAAAGGAACCAAAAATGGCTGATCTTGAAAAAATCGTGGACGACCTGTCTGCACTGACTGTCCTGGAAGCTGCTGAGCTTTCCAAGATGCTTGAAGAAAAATGGGGCGTTTCTGCTGCTGCTCCTGTTGCTGTTGCTGCTGCTGGCGGCGCTGCTGGTGGTGGCGAAGCTGCTGCTGAAGAGAAAGACGAATTCGATGTCGTTCTTACAGATGCAGGCGCTTCCAAAATCAACGTGATCAAGGAAGTACGTGGCATCACAGGTCTTGGCCTCAAAGAAGCCAAAGAGCTTGTTGAAGCTGCTCCAAAGGCGGTCAAGGAAGCTGCTGCCAAAGCAGAAGCTGAAGAAATCAAAGCCAAACTTGAAGCTGCAGGCGCCAAAGTCGAGCTCAAGTAAGGAATATCGACGGGGAATCATGTATCCCTGTCGCAGACAATATTCGGCTTCGGATCCGTCCGGAGCCTCTTGTATCAGGGACGGCCGGTTGCATGGGTCGCGGTTACAGGTGGAACAATGATCTGGTGCAATACCGGATCAGGGCTAGTCAGAACTGTCAGCCCGCAGTTCGCGAAGCGCAAATTACAATCCGGTTTCCGGTTGGTGTCTCGATATGCGGTCAGTGTGGTGTTTCCGTTTGTGTCTTGAGAACCGCAGGATGTCGGGTACAGAAAAGCTAAGGTGCAAAAATGGCTAAAAACCATGTTTTCAATGGTCGTAAACGCGTAAGAAAGTTCTACGGTAACATCAGCGAAGTGGCCCAGATGCCAAACCTCATCGAGGTTCAGAAACAGTCTTATGACGCGTTTCTGATGTTTGATGAGCGTGAAGAAGGGCGTCCTGACGAAGGACTTCAGGCTGTTTTCAATTCTGTTTTCCCAATCAGCGACTTTACCGGCGCGTCGATGCTGGAATTCGTCCGCTACGAGTTCGATCCTCCCAAATATGATGTTGAGGAATGCCGTCAGCGTGACATGACCTATGCTGCACCGTTGAAGGTAACGCTCCGTCTGATCGTGTTTGATATTGATGAGGATACCGGCGCGAAATCCGTCAAGGATATCAAGGAGCAGGAAGTCTATATGGGCGACATGCCCCTCATGACAGGTAATGGTACTTTTATCGTCAACGGCACCGAACGCGTAATTGTTTCCCAGATGCACCGTTCTCCTGGTGTGTTTTTCGACCATGACAAGGGCAAGTCGCATTCTTCCGGCAAGCTTCTTTTTGCTGCCCGTATCATTCCTTATCGCGGTTCATGGCTCGATGTTGAATTTGATGCCAAGGACGTAGTGCACGCAAGGATTGACCGTCGCCGCAAACTGCCTGTTACAACATTGTTGATGGCACTTGGCCTGTCACCCGAAGAAATTCTGGAAACCTTCTATACCTCATCGACTGTTTCCCGTGACGGTGAAGGGTGGAAAATACCTTTCGATGGCGAAAGCATGAAGGGTAACAAGGCTGAAGCAGACCTTATCGATGCTGACAGTGGCGAAGTTGTTCTTGAAATCGGCAAGAAAATGACTGCGCGCACCATCCGCCAGTTGAATGAAAAAGGTGTAAAACACCTGCGGATTACCAATGAGCAGCTCTACGGAAAATATGTTTCCGAAGACATCGTGAACACGAAAACCGGTGAAATCTATCTTGAAGCCGGTGACGAGATCGACGAGAAGGCTGTCGAAACGCTTGATGAAGCTAAAATCAAGAGTGTTCCCGTTCTCGATATCGATTACGTGAATGTCGGTCCGTATATCCGCAACACGCTTTCTGCAGACAAGAATGACAGCACGCAGGATGCGCTGTTCGACATTTATCGTGTCATGCGCCCTGGTGAACCGCCAACCATGGAAACCGCACAGGCCATGTTCGAATCGCTGTTCTTTGATTCAGAACGCTATGACCTGTCTGCTGTTGGCCGCGTGAAAATGAATATCCGTCTTGACCAGGAAGTTGACGATACAGTCCGCGTTCTGCGTAAGGACGACATTCTGGAAGTGGTAAAGACGCTGGTTGATCTGCGTGACGGCAAGGGAGAAATCGACGATATCGACAATCTCGGAAACCGTCGTGTTCGCTCCGTTGGTGAATTGATGGAAAACCAGTATCGCATCGGTTTGCTGCGTATGGAACGGGCCATCAAGGAACGCATGTCTTCCATTGAGGTAGACACAGTGATGCCTCAGGACCTGATTAACGCGAAACCTGCCGCTGCAGCTGTGCGTGAATTCTTCGGTTCCTCTCAGCTTTCACAGTTCATGGACCAGACCAACCCGCTTTCAGAGATTACCCACAAGCGTCGTCTATCAGCGCTTGGGCCGGGCGGTCTTACCCGTGAGCGTGCAGGTTTTGAAGTTCGTGACGTGCATCCGACCCACTACGGCCGGATCTGTCCGATTGAGACGCCGGAAGGTCCGAACATCGGTCTGATCAATTCTCTGGCTACCTTTGCCCGCGTCAACAAGTACGGCTTTATCGAAAGCCCGTACCGCAAAGTTGTCGACAGCAAGGTTACGGAAGAGGTTGTCTACCTTTCAGCAATGGAAGAAGCCCGCTACAACGTGGCCCAGGCAAACGCTGATCTGGACGACAAGGGTGAATTCACCAGTGAATTCGTGACCTGCCGCAAGGCAGGGGAAGTCATGATGGTGCCCCGTGAAAACGTTGAATTGATGGACGTTTCTCCGAAACAGCTTGTATCCGTTGCTTCCTCGCTCATTCCGTTCCTGGAAAACGACGACGCCAACCGGGCCCTGATGGGATCAAACATGATGCGTCAGGCTGTGCCACTGGTACGTGCCGAAGCCCCATTTGTGGGAACCGGCATGGAATCGGTTGTTGCCCGGGACTCCGGTGCTGCGATTGCTGCCAAACGGACAGGTATCGTTGACCAGGTTGATGCAACCCGTATCGTTATCCGTGCAACGGAAGAACTGGATGCATCAAAGTCGGGCGTTGACATTTATCGCCTGCAGAAGTTCCAGCGTTCCAACCAGTCTACCTGTATCAACCAGCGGCCACTCGTGACTGTTGGTGACCAGATCACGAAAGGCGACATCATTGCTGATGGCCCGTCAACGGATCTGGGCGATCTGGCACTGGGCCGCAACGTGCTGGTCGCGTTCATGCCCTGGAACGGCTACAACTACGAGGATTCAATCCTGCTTTCCGAGCGCATTGTGCGCGATGACATCTTCACCTCGATCCATATCGAGGAATATGAGGTCATGGCACGCGATACGAAGCTCGGGCCAGAAGAAATCACCCGCGACATTCCGAACGTTTCAGAAGAGGCTCTCAAGAATCTCGATGAAGCGGGCATCACTTACATTGGTGCGGAAGTTGGACCGGGCGACATTCTCGTCGGCAAGATCACGCCAAAAGGCGAAAGCCCGATGACACCTGAAGAGAAGCTTCTTCGTGCGATCTTCGGTGAAAAGGCTTCTGATGTTCGGGATACCTCCCTGCGTATGCCGCCCGGAGCGTTTGGTACAGTCGTGGAAGTTCGCGTCTTCAACCGTCACGGTATTGAAAAAGACGAACGCGCGATGTCAATCGAGCGTGAGGAAATTGAAGCCCTTGCAAAAGACCGCGATGACGAGCAGGCCATTCTGGACCGTAACGTCTACAGCCGTCTTTCCGACATGCTGAAAGGCAATGAAGGGATTGCTGGACCAAAAGGTTTCAAGACCGGAACAAAGATCACGGTTGACCTTCTGGAAGAGTATCCGCGTTCCCAGTGGTGGCAGTTTGCCGTTTCCAATGAGAAACGCCAGACCCAGCTCGAGCAGCTTCAGGGCCAGTATGATGACTCCAAGGGGCTGCTGGAACGCCGCTTCATGGACAAGGTTGAGAAGCTTCAGCGCGGTGACGAGCTGATGCCAGGCGTCATGAAAATGGTGAAGGTATTTGTTGCCGTGAAGCGCAAGCTTCAACCTGGTGACAAGATGGCTGGGCGTCACGGAAACAAGGGTGTTGTTTCGCGTATCATGCCGGTTGAAGACATGCCGTTCCTCGAAGACGGAACCCATGCTGATATCGTGCTGAACCCGCTTGGCGTGCCATCACGAATGAATGTTGGACAGATTCTTGAAACCCATCTTGGATGGGCCTGTGCCGGCATGGGCAGAAAGATCGGTGACCTGATTGATGCCTACCGTGAAAGCGCCGATATCAAGCCATTGCGTGAACAGGTTGAGCGCATCTACGGTGAGAATGAGCGTAATGAACCGGTCAAGGAGTATGATGAAGAATCCGTCGTACGTCTTGCCGAGCAGGTGCGCCGCGGTGTTTCGATCGCAACTCCCGTCTTCGATGGTGCCAATGAACAGGACATCGTTGAAATGCTGGAAGATGCAGGACTTCACGGGTCAGGCCAGTCAACGGTTTACGATGGACGGACCGGCGAAGCTTTCGACCGCAAGGTGACCATGGGCTACATCTACATGTTGAAGCTTCATCACCTTGTTGACGACAAGATCCATGCCCGTTCAATCGGACCATACTCCCTTGTTACCCAGCAACCGCTTGGTGGTAAGGCCCAGTTTGGTGGTCAGCGCTTCGGTGAGATGGAGGTCTGGGCACTGGAAGCTTATGGCGCAGCCTACACCTTGCAGGAAATGCTTACTGTCAAGTCGGATGACGTTGCCGGCCGAACCAAGGTCTATGAGGCTATTGTCCGTGGCGATGATACGTTTGAGGCCGGTATTCCGGAAAGCTTCAACGTTCTTGTCAAGGAGATGCGCTCCCTTGGCCTCAGCGTTGAGCTTGAGAATACCAAGGTCATCACTGATGACTATGAGGATGGTGATGAAGATGGCAGTGAGTTGCTGACTGACGCTGCTGAATGAACACAAGAGGGGCGGGCACCGACAGTGTCCGCCACCACGCTCGCGAGAGCGACGCGAATTTGAGTTCTACCGGTCCTGAGAATGTGCACCAGTTCAGGACCACAACGGGAAGCCCCCGAAGGAAATGATTATCATGAACCAGGAAGTCATGAATCTCTTCAACAATCCGGCGCAGTCGCAGAACTTCGACTCGATCCGGATTTCCATCGCCGCACCGGAAAAAATTCTTTCCTGGTCGTTCGGCGAGATCAAAAAGCCTGAAACCATCAACTACCGGACATTCAAACCGGAGCGTGACGGTCTGTTCTGTGCGCGTATTTTCGGACCCGTGAAGGACTACGAGTGCCTTTGCGGAAAATACAAGCGCATGAAGTACAAGGGCATTATCTGTGAAAAATGTGGCGTTGAGGTAACCCTGTCACGCGTACGTCGCGAACGCATGGGGCATATCGAGCTTGCAGCACCGGTTGCGCATATCTGGTTCCTGAAGTCTCTGCCTTCCCGTATTGGCCTGTTGCTGGACATGACGCTGAAGGATCTCGAGCGGATTCTTTATTTCGAGAACTTCGTGGTTACCGAACCCGGCCTGACAGCACTGAGCGAGTACCAGCTCCTTTCTGAAGAAGAGTACATGAACGCCATTGATGAGTATGGCGAAGATACCTTCACTGCAATGATCGGTGCTGAGGCTATCCATGAAATTCTTGCTTCCATGGATCTGGAGAAAATTGCTGGCGACCTGCGTGTCGAAATGGCGGAAACCAGTTCCGACCTGAAGCAGAAGAAGCTTGCCAAGCGTCTGAAAGTCGTTGAAGCGTTCATCGAGTCCGGAAATCGCCCGGAATGGATGATCATGAAAATCATTCCGGTCATTCCGCCTGATCTTCGTCCGCTTGTTCCACTCGATGGTGGTCGTTTTGCAACTTCCGATCTGAACGACCTTTACCGTCGGGTAATCAACCGGAACAACCGGTTGCGTCGCCTGATGGAATTGCGTGCCCCTGACATCATCATCCGGAATGAAAAGCGGATGTTGCAGGAGTCTGTTGACGCGCTGTTCGACAATGGTCGTCGTGGTCGCACGATCACGGGTGCAAACAAACGTCCGCTCAAGTCGCTCTCTGACATGCTGAAAGGCAAGCAGGGCCGCTTCCGCCAGAACCTGCTCGGCAAGCGCGTCGACTATTCCGGCCGTTCGGTCATCGTGACGGGTCCGGAATTGATGCTTCACCAGTGTGGCTTGCCCAAGAAGATGGCGCTCGAACTGTTCAAGCCATTCATCTATGCGCGCCTTGACGCAAAGGGCTATTCTTCAACCGTCAAGCAGGCGAAGAAACTGGTCGAGAAGGAAAAACCCGAAGTCTGGGATATTCTTGACGAAGTTATCCGCGAGCATCCGGTCCTGTTGAACCGCGCGCCGACACTTCACCGTCTCGGCATTCAGGCGTTTGAACCGGTTCTTATCGAAGGCAAGGCAATTCATCTGCATCCGCTCGTCTGTGCGGCATTCAATGCCGACTTTGACGGTGACCAGATGGCTGTGCACGTGCCGCTTTCGCTTGAAGCCCAGCTTGAAGCCCGCGTTCTGATGATGTCCACGAACAACATTCTGCACCCGGCCAATGGTCAGCCGATCATTGTGCCGTCACAGGACATGGTTCTTGGTCTCTATTACCTGTCTATTGTCAATGAAAACGAGCCGGGCGAAGGCATGGCTTTCGGTGACATGGGTGAATTGCGCCATGCACTCGAAACAGGTGTTGTTACGCTGCATTCAAAAATTCGCGGCCGTTTCACGACCGTTGATGAAGAAGGCAATCAGGTCAGCAAGGTTTATGACACTACTCCGGGACGCATGATCCTTGGCGAGTTGCTGCCACGAAACCACAAGGTGCGTTTTGAGGTCGTCAATACAGAGATGACCAAGAAAAACATCTCGAAAATGATCGACCACGTCTATCGTCACTCCGGCCAGAAAGACACAGTCATTTTCTGTGACAAGATCATGCAGCTCGGTTTCACCCATGCGTGCAAGGCGGGTATCTCCTTCGGCAAGGACGACATGGTCATTCCTGAAACCAAGGCAGGCATGGTTGCGGAAACCCAGGCACTGACCAAGGAATACGAACAGCAGTACAATGACGGCCTGATCACTCAGGGCGAGAAGTACAACAAGGTTGTTGATGCCTGGGCGAAGTGTGGTGACAAGGTTGCCGACGAAATGATGGACCGGATCAAGGCGGTTCATTATGACGAGGAAACCAAGCGTCAGCTTCCTATGAACTCGATCTACATGATGAGTCACTCCGGTGCCCGTGGTTCTCCGACCCAGATGAAACAGCTTGCCGGTATGCGCGGCCTGATGGCAAAGCCATCCGGTGAGATCATCGAGAGCCCGATTATCTCGAACTTCAAGGAAGGTCTGACCGTTCTTGAATACTTCAACTCCACCCACGGTGCCCGTAAGGGACTTGCCGATACGGCTCTGAAAACCGCCAACTCCGGTTACCTGACACGCCGTCTCGTCGACGTTGCCCAGGATTGCATTATTACATCCGAGGATTGTGGGACCGAGAAATCGCTCACGACCCAGGCAGTGGTTGATGCCGGCCAGGTTGTTGCTTCCCTTGGAATGCGCATCCTTGGTCGTACGGCAGCAGAAGACATTCTGCATCCCGAAACCGGTGAGGTAATCATCGAGCGCAACCATCTCATGGATGAAGCCGATGTCGAGAAGGTTGAAACAGCTGGTGTGAAAACGGTTCAGATACGTTCGGCACTGACTTGTGAAAGCCAGAACGGCATTTGTGCGGCGTGTTACGGTCGCGATCTTGCGCGTGGTACCCCGGTTAACAACGGTGAGGCAGTTGGTGTTATCGCTGCCCAGTCAATCGGTGAACCGGGTACCCAGCTTACAATGCGTACGTTCCACATTGGTGGTACGGCACAGGTTGTTGACTCCTCATTCCTGGAGGCTTCTTACGAAGGTACAATCCGTATCCGCAACTCGAATGTGGCAAAAGACTCCGAAGGACGTCATATCGTCATGGGACGTAACGTCTCCGTGGTGATTGAAGACGAAAAAGGTGTCGAGCGTGCTTCACATCGGGTCAATTACGGTACCCGCTTGCTGGTTGCCGAAGGTGACAAGATCAAGCAGAGCCAGCGCATTGCGGAGTGGGACCCATATACCCGTCCGATGATGACCGAGGCTGATGGTGTTGTTGAATTCGAGGATGTTGTGGACGGCTTGTCTGTTCAGGAAACAGCCGATGAGGCAACAGGCATCACCAAGCGTGTCGTTGTTGACTGGCGCGCTAACCCGCGTGGCGCAGACCTCAAGCCTGCGATTGTCATCAAGGACAAGAAGACTGGTGAAGTTGCCAAGCTGAAGCGTGGTGGCGAAGCACGGATACTTCTTTCCGTGGATGCCATTCTGTCCGTTGAACCGGGCACAGAAGTCAAGGCCGGTGACGTTCTTGCGCGTATTCCGACGGAAAGTGCAAAGACCAAAGACATTACCGGTGGTCTGCCACGTGTTGCGGAACTCTTTGAGGCGCGTCGTCCCAAGGATCATGCGGTTATCGCCACAATTGATGGTACCATCCGTTATGGCCGTGACTACAAGAACAAGCGTCGCATCTCGATCGAGCCTAACGACTCGACACAAGAGCCTGCAGAGTACCTGATCCCGAAAGGCAAGCCGTTCCATCTTCAGGATGGCGATCCGATCGAGAAGGGGGACTACATTCTGGATGGTAACCCGGCTCCACACGATATCCTTGCGATCAAGGGTGTTGAGGCCTTGGCTGCCTATCTGATTGCAGAGGTTCAGGAAGTCTATCGTCTGCAGGGCGTTATCATCAATGACAAGCACATTGAGGTAATCGTTCGCCAGATGCTGCAGAAAGTGGAGATCACCAAACCGGGTGAAACCGGCTTGATCGAAGGTGAGCAGATTGACCGTATTGAACTGGAGCTTTTGAACGAGCGAATGGTCGAAGAAGGCAAGCAGCCTGCTGAAGGTGATCCCGTACTTCTGGGTATTACAAAGGCAAGCCTGCAAACCCGTTCCTTCATCTCTGCTGCTTCCTTCCAGGAAACAACACGCGTTCTCACAGAAGCTTCCGTTGCCGGTAAATCGGACATGCTGGAAGGCTTGAAGGAAAACGTCATAGTCGGTCGACTAATTCCTGCAGGAACCGGTGGCGTGATGTCAAAAATCCGCAGATTGGCGAATGCGCGTGATGACATGATCATCGACGCAAAGCGTGAAATGGCGGATTCAGACGGATTGCTCACGGATATGCGTCCGGGAGATGAGGCAGCTGAATAGCCGCCATTTCATAACAATCATGAAAGCCGCCCACCGGGCGGCTTTTTTGTTTCGAAATGTAATCGTCTCCGGGGGCAGATAGGATGGTTGAAGCGCTTGCCCTGTTTGCTCGCTTGCCCGGTTTTGATTTACTTTTCGTGAAACTTGCTTCAAAATGTTTCACAGGGGCTAGTTTATTGCCGTTTGGCGGCAGATGTAATGTGTACTGGAAAACCCAATGAGCAAAATCCTTGATCCGTCAGGCATGAGCCGTCGCAGCTTTGTGGCCGCACTGGGAATGTTGCCTGCTTCGGCTTTGGTTGCATCCTGTTCTTCTGCAACATCGGGAACCAGCCAGACACTGGCCGTATCCAGTGGCATGGTGGATGCCAATGGCCGCTACAATTATGATCAGATCTATGCCGCAAAAATGGATGGGGAAGTATCCCTGCCGGCATTTGACTATCGCAGGATGGATCCTGAATATCTACGGCAATGGGTTAGCTTGCCTGGCAATTACAAGCCGGGAACCCTGATTGTTGACACGTCAAAACGGCATCTTTACCTGGCCCAGGGAGGAGACCGTGCCCTTCGTTATGGTACTGCTGTGGGCAAGGAGGGATTTGCGTGGTTTGGCGATGCCGTCATGAAATGGAAACAGCCCTGGCCAACCTGGACTCCGCCTCAGGAAATGATTGCGAGAACGCCAAGACTTGCAGAGTTTGAAAAAGGCATGCCGGGAGGCGCCGATAATCCTTTGGGCGCGCGTGCGCTTTACCTGTACAAGGATGGTCGTGACACGCTTTTCAGGATTCATGGCACGAATCGTCCGCACTCGATCGGAAAGGCTGCGTCGAGCGGATGTTTCAGGATGATCAATCAGGACGTCATTGATTTGTACGAGCGAGTCCCGCCCGGGGCAGAGGTTTATGTCCGGCAGACAGTCAAGCAAAGAGTGGCAAATCGCTGATTGATCCGGCGTTTGGGCTGTAATCCGCCCGGTTTGCGCTCAAATGGACATTTCGTTGCTTCCAAAGACCGTCCTGAAGCAAAATCGGGACAAAGCCCCTTGACTGGCAACGTTGCTTTCCGTATATCCGCATCAACAAATCGATGTGAGCCATCATTTGTTCGGAACGTCGCGTTCTGAATTAGCTGCTCAAACAAGGTTTGACATAGATTTACATCGGATTAGAGCACGACCCTCAGGTCCTCTGCCTGCCAGGATTTCCATCCGGATTAAGTTCGGGACTGGGAAATCCTTTTTTGCATGGGGTATGCCTCGGCTGACAGCACGGCATGCCACGAAGTCTAACGCATCCGGATTTTGCCGGAGCAAGAAAGAAAGACCGGATTGTATGCCTACAATCAACCAGTTGGTTCGTAACCCGCGCAAGCCGCAAATCAAGCGCAGCAAAGTGCCTGCAATGGAAGCTTGCCCGCAGAAGCGTGGCGTGTGTACTCGCGTTTATACCACTACACCCAAAAAACCGAACTCAGCCCTGCGGAAAGTTGCGAAGATTCGCCTTACCAATGGTTTTGAGGTGATCGGTTATATCCCGGGTGAGGGGCACAACCTCCAGGAGCACTCCGTTGTGATGATCCGGGGTGGCCGGGTGAAGGACTTGCCTGGTGTTCGCTATCACATTATTCGCGGTGTCCTCGATACGCAGGGTGTCAAGGACCGTAAGCAGCGTCGTTCGAAATACGGCGCCAAGCGTCCTAAATAAGGGTTTTCAGTATGTCTCGTCGTCACCGCGCAGAAAAACGCGAAATCAACCCGGATCCGAAGTTTGGCGATCTGGTTCTGACAAAATTCATGAACTACATCATGCTCGATGGTAAGAAGTCCGTTGCGGAACGGATTGTTTACGGTGCGCTTGATCAGGTTGAGTCCAAGATCAAGTCTGATCCGCTTGAGGCATTTCATGCTGCCCTTGAAAATGTTTCACCGGCTGTTGAGGTTCGTTCCCGTCGTGTTGGTGGTGCAACTTATCAGGTTCCGGTTGAGGTTCGTTCCGAGCGCCGTCAGGCGCTTGCCATTCGCTGGATGATTGCAGCTGCCCGCAAGCGTAACGAGTCGACGATGGTTGATCGCCTGTCAGGTGAAATTCTCGATGCTTCTAACAACCGCGGTGCCGCAGTCAAGAAGCGTGAGGACACTCACAAAATGGCGGATGCCAACAAGGCATTCTCACATTATCGTTGGTAAATCATTGAGTTAAGGGTGGCCCGAGGGCTGCAAAATAAAGGCAAGACAAATGTCACGCGATTACGCAATCGAAGATTACCGTAACTTCGGCATCATGGCCCATATTGATGCCGGCAAGACGACCACGACCGAGCGCATTCTCTATTATACGGGCAAAAGCCACAAGATCGGCGAAGTCCATGACGGTGCGGCTACTATGGACTGGATGGAACAGGAGCAGGAGCGCGGGATTACAATCACGTCTGCTGCAACCACTACGTTCTGGGTTGGCCGTGACGGCAAGAAAAAGCGCTTCAACATTATTGATACTCCAGGTCACGTTGACTTCACGATTGAGGTTGAGCGTTCGCTGCGCGTGCTTGATGGTGCTATTGCATTGCTGGATGCCAATGCGGGTGTTGAGCCTCAGACCGAGACCGTTTGGCGTCAGGCAGACAAGTATTCTGTTCCGCGCATGATCTTTGTAAACAAAATGGACAAGATCGGCGCTGACTTCTATCGCTCTGTCGAGATGATCCGTGAGCGTTTGGGCGGCAAGCCGCTTGTTCTTCAGATTCCGATTGGTGCCGAGAGTGAATTTGCAGGTGTTGTTGATCTCATCGAGATGAAAGCGCTTGTCTGGAACGGTGAAGAACTTGGTGCGTCATGGGATGTAACGGATATTCCGGCTGACCTTGTCGAGACTGCCAACAAGTACCGTGAAGAAATGATCGAGGCTGCTGTCGAAAACGATGAGGCAGCCATGGAGGCGTATCTGGAAGGCGAGGAGCCTTCTCCGGACAAGCTTCGTGAGCTTATTCGTATTGGTACCATTTCTGCTGAATACTTCCCTGTATTCTGTGGCTCGGCTTTCAAGAACAAGGGTGTTCAGCCACTGCTGGATGCGGTTGTTGACTTCCTTCCTTCTCCTGTCGACATTCCTGCGATCAAGGGTATCGACGTGAAGACCGAAGAAGAAGTGAAGAGAAAGGCTTCTGATGAAGAGCCTCTCGGCATTCTTGCGTTCAAGATCATGAACGACCCGTTTGTCGGATCGCTTACTTTCTGCCGTATCTATTCCGGCAAGCTGGAAACCGGTTCATCGGTACTCAATACCGTCAAGGACAAGCGTGAGCGCGTTGGCCGGATGCTTCTTATGCATTCCAACGACCGGGAAGACATCAAGGAAGCTTTCGCCGGTGACATTGTCGCGATTGCTGGTCTCAAGGAAACCACAACGGGTGATACACTGTGTGATCCATTGAAGCCTGTTATCCTTGAGCGCATGGAATTCCCTGATCCGGTTATCCAGATTGCGATTGAGCCGAAGACAAAAGGCGATCAGGAGAAAATGGGTATCGCTCTGAACCGCCTTGCGGCTGAGGATCCTTCTTTCCGCGTCAAGTCTGACGATGAATCCGGACAGACCATCATTGCCGGCATGGGTGAATTGCACCTCGACATTCTGGTTGACCGCATGAAACGGGAATTCAAGGTTGAGGCCAATGTTGGTGAGCCTCAGGTTGCATTCCGGGAAACCATTACAGAGACTTTCGAAGCGGATTACACGCACAAGAAGCAGTCTGGTGGTTCAGGTCAGTTTGCTCGTGTCAAAATCCTGTTTGAACCAAACACTGAAAGTGAAGAGTTCGAGTTCGAATCCAAGATTGTTGGTGGTAACGTTCCCAAGGAATACATTCCGGGCGTTCAGAAGGGGCTTGAAAGCGTCATGTCATCTGGTCCGCTTGCCGGCTTCCCGATGCTTGGTGTGAAGGCCACTCTCATGGATGGTGCTTACCACGACGTGGACTCGAGTGTTCTTGCTTTTGAAATTGCTGCTCGTGCCTGCTTCCGTGAAAACAAGAACCAGCTTGGTGCACAACTGCTGGAGCCAATCATGGCTGTTGAAGTTGTCACGCCAGAGGAGTATCTCGGCGACATTATCGGGAACCTCAATTCCCGTCGCGGCATGATCCAGGGCCAGGAAGTACGTGGTATCGCGACTGTCGTCACCGCGCACGTTCCGCTGATGAACATGTTCAAATACGTTGATAACCTGCGTTCGATGTCACAGGGCCGTGCCCAGTACAGCATGCAGTTTGATCACTACGCACCGGTACCTTCTGCGGTTTCCAAGGAAATCCAGGAAAAATATACCGGTTAACGACAACCCAGGAATAAAACCGGCACGAGGCAAGGTCCCGTGCCAACCAATGGAGAAGCCAGATGGCAAAAGAAAAGTTTGAACGCAACAAGCCGCACTGCAACATTGGCACGATTGGCCATGTTGACCATGGCAAGAC
>JAEPNK010000005.1 GCA_017643495.1 Rhizobiaceae bacterium
GAGCTGATCGTGCCAATCGCCATGGAAGAGCGCCTGCGCTTTGCTATCCGTGAAGGCGGACGTACCGTCGGAGCAGGCATCGTAGCTTCAATTATCGAGTAAATGGCATTCGCGGGTAGGGACCGTCTCTACCCGCGGCTACAAGGATAAAAAACATGAACGGCCAAAACATTCGAATCCGACTCAAGGCATTCGACCACCGCATTCTGGACAGTTCGACCAAGGAGATTGTCTCCACGGCAAAACGCACCGGAGCGCAGGTCAAGGGTCCTGTGCCGCTTCCAACACGTATCGAGCGTTACACGGTTAACCGTTCGCCGCACGTGAACAAGAAGAGCCGCGAGCAGTTCGAAATGCGTACGCACAAACGGCTTCTGGATATTGTCGACCCGACTCCCCAGACAGTTGATGCTCTCATGAAGCTCGACCTGTCAGCCGGTGTTGATGTCGAAATCAAACTCTAATTGGTCTGTCCTGAGGACAGGCTGAACCAAGCTAACGGGAACTCTGGGCATGGACCTACTTCCCTAAAAGGAACGAAACAATGCGTTCAGGCGTGATTGCGAAAAAGGTTGGGATGACCCGCGTTTACACCGATGAAGGAGTAAATGTGCCGGTTACCGTTCTCCAAATGGAGAAGGTACAGGTCGTCGCCCAGCGCACGAAAGAAAAGAACGGTTATTTTGCAGTGCAACTTGGCGCTGGCTTTGCCAAGGTGAAAAACACCACAAAGCCGATGCGCGGACATTTTGCTACTGCAAAAGTTGAGCCGAAAAGGAAAGTCGTGGAGTTCCGCGTTTCTGAAGACAACCTGTTACCGGTTGGTGCAGAAATCATTGCTGCCCATTACATGCCTGGCCAGTTTGTCGACGTTACCGGTACAACAATCGGTAAAGGCTTCCAGGGCGGTATGAAACGTCACAATTTTGGTGGCGGTCGTGCAACCCACGGTAACTCCATTTCACACCGTTCCCACGGTTCAACAGGCCAGTGTCAGGATCCGGGCAAGGTATTCAAAGGCAAGAAAATGGCCGGTCACATGGGTGCAACCCGGGTGACTACGCAGAACATCCAGATTGTATCTGTTGATGTTGACCGCGGTCTTGTACTCGTCAAGGGAGCTGTTCCCGGGCCAAAAGGTGGTTGGGTTACACTCAAGGATGCCGTGAAAAAGCCGGTTCACCCTGATGCAATCTTCCCTGCTGCACGTCGTCGTGATGCAGAGGAAGCTTCAAAAGCCGCTGAGGCTGCCGAAGAGGCTTTGGCTGAAGCAGAAGCTGCAGAACTGGAAGCGCAACAAAAGGCTGAAGAAGCCGCTGCTGCAGAAGCCCGCGAAGAAATTGCGGCTGAGCAGTCAGACAACAATGAAGGGGGTGACAAGTAATGGAACTTGAAGTCACCAAACTTGACGGCAAGAAGTCCGGTAAAGTGTCGCTCTCTGATGCGATTTTCGGCCTTGAAGTCCGTACCGACCTGCTTCATCGCATGGTTCGCTACCAGCTTGCAAAACGGCGTGCTGGCACACACGATGTCAAAAACCGTTCCGAAATTTCTGCGACTACCAAAAAAATGTATCGCCAGAAAGGTACCGGTAACGCACGCCATTCCACAAAGAAGGCTCCGCAGTTTCGTGGCGGTGGCCGCGCATTTGGGCCAACCCCGCGTGACCATTCGTTCAGCCTTCCCAAGAAGGTTCGTGCACTTGCACTTCGCCATGCATTGTCTTCCAAGCAGGCGGCTGAGCAGATTGTCGTTGTCGACGAACTGTCCATAAAGGATGCAAAGACCAGCGCCCTGCGCGGACAGCTTGCCGGACTGGGTCTTGAGAATGCACTTTTCATTGGCGGTTCAGAAATAGACGGCAACTTCCAGCTTGCTGCCCGCAACGTACCGCAGATCGATGTTTTGCCAGTCCAGGGCATCAATGTTTACGACATACTGCGCCGTGAAAAACTTGTGCTTTCGAAGGCTGCTGTAGAGGCACTTGAGGAGCGTTTCAAATGACGGATGTACGCCATTACGATGTGATCGTTTCACCGGTCATTACGGAAAAAACCACCATGGCTTCAGAAGCTGACCAGGTTGTGTTCAACGTGGCCAAGACAGCAACGAAGCCGGAAATCAAGAAAGCGGTCGAAGCGCTGTTCGGTGTCAAGGTCAAGGCGGTTAACACGCTTGTTCGCAAGGGCAAGATAAAACGTTTCCGCGGTGTCAAGGGCAAGCAGAGCGACGTCAAGAAGGCAATTGTCACGCTTGTTGACGGTGAATCCATCAACGTGACGACAGGGCTCTAAGGAACAGGAACATGCCACTTAGAAAATTCAATCCAAGGACGCCGGGCCAACGCCAGCTTGTGATCGTTGATCGCAGCGGCCTTCATCGCGGAAAGCCGGTAAAGAGCCTGACCGAAGGCCTGACCAAGTCAGGTGGCCGCAACAACAGGGGCCGTGTAACGGCTCGCCACATTGGTGGCGGTCACAAGCGGACTTACCGTATCATTGACTTCAAGCGTCTGAAGCGGGATGTGGAAGCCACGGTTGAACGGATCGAGTACGATCCGAACCGGACTGCATTTATCGCTTTGCTCAAGTACTCTGATGGTGAACTGTCTTACATTATCGCTCCACAGCGTCTGGCTGCCGGGGATAAGGTAATTGCTTCTGACAGCGCAGACATCAAGCCGGGCAACTGCATGCCAATGCGTTCCATTCCGGTTGGTACCATCATTCACAATGTGGAAATGAAGCCAGGCAAAGGTGCACAGATTGCCCGTTCTGCCGGTGCTTATGTTCAACTGGTTGGTCGTGATGGGCCTTACGCGATCCTGCGGCTCAATTCTGGTGAACAGCGCCTTGTTCATGGTGAGTGCATTGCAACAATCGGTGCGGTGTCCAACCCTGACAATGCCAACACTAACAAGGGCAAGGCTGGACGTTCACGCTGGCTCGGTCGCCGTCCATCGGTTCGTGGTGTTGCCATGAACCCGGTTGACCACCCGCATGGTGGTGGTGAAGGCCGGACATCCGGTGGTCGTCACCCGGTGACGCCGTGGGGCAAGCCAACAAAGGGCAAGCGTACCCGCAAGAATTCGAAGTCTTCGGACAAACTCATCATGCGCTCACGTCATCAGCGCAAGAAACGATAGGAACAGCAAGTGGCACGTTCAGTTTGGAAAGGCCCTTTTGTGGATGGCTATCTCTTGAAGAAAGCCGACAAGGTTCGCGAAGGTGGCAGAAATGAAGTGATCAAGACCTGGAGCAGACGTTCTACGATCCTGCCGCAATTCGTGGGTCTGACATTCGGTGTCTACAACGGACAGAAGCACATTCCCGTGTCTGTTAACGAAGACATGGTAGGGCACAAGTTTGGCGAGTTTTCGCCAACCCGGACCTATTATGGTCACGGTGCCGACAAGAAAGCGAAGAGGAAGTAATCATGGGCAAGCCTAAGCGCGAACGTGATTTGAAGGACAATGAGGCGCGTGCGGTAACCCGCACGATCCGCACAAGTCCGCAAAAGCTGAACGATGTTGCCCGCCTCATTCGTGGCAAGAAGGTCAACAAGGCATTGGCTGACCTTGAGTTTTCTCATCGTCGTATCGCTGGTACCGTTCTGAAAACCCTTCAGTCGGCCATTGCTAACGCCGAGAACAACCATGATCTGGATGTGGACAGCCTGATTGTTGCGGAAGCATATGTCGGCAAGTCCATCACAATGAAACGATTCAGGGTTCGTGGCCGCGGTCGCACAAGCCGCATCCTGAAACCATTCTCGCATCTGACAATCGTCGTTCGGGAAGTTGAAGAGGAGGCCGCATAATGGGTCAGAAAGTCAATCCAATCGGAATGCGCCTCGGCATAAACCGTACCTGGGACTCCCGCTGGTTCGCTGGCAAGGACGAGTACGGCAAGCTTCTGCATGAAGATATTGAAATCCGTGAATTTCTGGAAAAGGAGCTCTCTGCAGCTTCGATTTCAAAGATTGTCATTGAGCGTCCGCACAAGAAGTGCCGGATCACGATTTTCTCGGCTCGTCCGGGCATTATCATCGGCAAGAAGGGTGCAGACATTGAAAAGCTGCGCCGCAAGCTGAGCACAATGACTTCTTCGGAAGTTCACATCAACATTAATGAAGTCCGCAAGCCGGAGATCGATGCGACGATTGTCGCCCAGTCGATTGCTCAACAGCTTGAACGCCGGGTTGCTTTCCGTCGCGCCATGAAGCGTGCTGTGCAATCAGCCATGCGTCTTGGGGCTCTGGGTATCCGGATCAACTGTTCGGGACGTCTTGGCGGCGCGGAAATTGCCCGGATGGAATGGTATCGCGAAGGCCGTGTGCCATTGCATACACTACGTGCAGACATTGATTATGGCACAGCATCCGCCTCTACCGCTTACGGGATCTGTGGCGTCAAAGTCTGGATTTTCAAGGGTGAGATTTTCGAACACGACCCAATGGCATCCGAACGCCGTGGTAATGAAGCGCAAGAGCAGGGCGGTGGCGGAAACCGTCGTCAGAACGCTTAAGCAAGAGAACGGGATTAAAAAACAATGTTGCAGCCAAAGCGCACAAAATTCCGAAAGGCACACAAGGGCCGGATTCGTGGCGTCGCAAAGGGCGGTGCACAACTGACATTTGGTGCCTATGGCATCAAGGCCCAAGAGCCTGAGCGGGTGACTGCCCGTCAGATCGAGGCGGCTCGTCGTGCGATTACCCGCCACATGAAACGGGCCGGTCGTGTATGGATCAGGATCTTCCCTGATCTGCCGGTAACATCGAAGCCGACCGAAGTCCGTATGGGTAAGGGTAAGGGTTCTGTTGATTATTGGGCAGCCCGTGTCAAGCCTGGCCGGATCATGTTCGAGATTGACGGCGTATCAGAAGAAGTTGCCCGTGAAGCGCTTCGTCTCGGTGCACAGAAGCTTCCGGTCAAGACCCGGTTTGTAAGTCGCATTGCCGACTGATTGAAGATTTGAAAGAAGAGGTTTTGCCATGAAGGCCGGCGAAATTCGTACCAAAACTGCTGACGAGCTTGTAACCGAACTCGAAGCGCTGAAAAAAGAGCAGTTCAACCTGCGATTCCAGCGTGCAACGGGTCAAATCGAGAACACAGCACGTATGCGTCAAGTCCGTCGTGACATTGCCCGCATCCACACAATTGCTGCCGAAAAGCAGCGCAACGAAGCAAAGGCCTGAAAAGGCCTTAAAGGAAAGTAAGAGACATGCCAAAACGCGTTCTGCAGGGCACTGTTGTAAGTGACAAGAACGACAAGACGGTCGTCGTCAAGGTCGAGCGCCGGTTTACCCACCCGCTCTTCAAGAAGACTGTACGTCGTACGAAAAACTACAAGGCCCATGACGAGGCAAACGTGAAAAAGGTCGGCGATGAGGTTTTCATCGAGGAATGCCGCCCGATTTCAAAAGACAAGCGCTGGATCGTTATTGAGGGTCAGGCGTAAGAGATGGACAGGCCCCGACCGTGGTTTCCGGTCGGATAATCAGAAAAAAGAAGGTAGCCAGTCATGATTCAGATGCAAACAAATCTCGATGTCGCCGACAATTCCGGCGCTCGTCGTGTTATGTGCATCAAGGTGCTGGGCGGTTCCAAAAGGAAATACGCTTCAGTTGGTGACATAATCGTGGTTTCAGTGAAAGAAGCCATTCCGCGCGGCCGGGTGAAAAAAGGCCAGGTCATGAAAGCTGTTGTGGTCCGTACGGCTCAGTCTCTGCGTCGGCCAGACGGTAGCGAAATTCGTTTTGATGGCAATGCTGCAGTTATCGTGGATAACAAGAGTGAGCCGGTTGGCACTCGTATCTTCGGGCCCGTTCCGCGTGAACTGCGTGCCAAGAAGCATATGAAGATCATCTCGCTGGCACCAGAAGTGCTGTAAGGGGTAGGGATCATGCAAAAGCTGAAAAAAGGCGACAATGTTGTCGTATTGACTGGCAAGGACAAGGGCCGTACAGGCCAGATCGTGACAATGCTTCCCCGTGAGGGGAAAGCTGTGGTGCAGGGCATCAACATGATCAAGCGTCACCAGAAACAGACTGCCCAGCAAGAGGGCGGAATTACAACACGTGAAGCGGCGATCCAGGTTTCAAACCTCGCTCTTGTTGACCCAAAGGACGGCAAGGCCACTCGTGTTGGGTTCAAAACAATGGATGATGGCCGCAAGGTCCGCATCTCCAAACGCTCCGGAGAAGTAATCGATGGCTGATACCAATTACGTACCACGCCTGCGCAAGCATTATGATGATGCTGTTCGGGGTAAGATGCTGGAACAATTCGGATACAAGAATCCGATGGAAGTTCCAAAGATTGAAAAGATTGTGCTGAACATGGGTGTTGGTGAGACAACCCAGGATTCCAAGAAGGCACAAATTGCAGCTGACGACCTGACAATGATTGCCGGTCAGAAAGCGCAAGTGACACATGCTCGCAAGTCTGTTGCCACCTTCAAGGTGCGTGAAGGCATGCCACTGGGTGCCAAGGTTACTCTCCGTGGTTCCCGCATGTATGAATTTATTGATCGCCTGGTTACCGTTGCGCTTCCGCGTGTACGGGACTTTCGCGGCCTTAACCCGAAAAGCTTTGATGGTCGTGGCAACTTTGCCATGGGTATCAAGGAACACATCGTGTTTCCGGAAATCAACTACGACAAGGTAGATCAGATCTGGGGCATGGACGTAATCGTTTGTACGACTGCGAAGACGGATGATGAAGCACGGGCTCTGCTGACAGAGTTCAACTTCCCATTCCAGAAACGTGGGCAGTAACGGCAAGCGTGAAACAGAGGAAAGATTGAATGGCTAAGGTTAGCGCATTTACCAAGAACAAACGCCGGGCACGCAAGGCTGCCAACGGCGCGGAGAAGCGTGCGGCTCTCAAGAAGATCATCATGAACCGTGATCTGCCTATCGAAGAACGCTTCAAGGCACAGCTCAAAATGAACGAGCTGCCACGCGATACTTCCCGTATCCGCGTTCGCAATCGTTGTGAGGTTACCGGTCGTCCGCGCGGTTACTATCGCAAACTCAAGATGTCACGGATTGCGCTGCGCGAACTGGGTTCGATCGGCAAGATCCCTGGTCTCGTCAAGTCAAGCTGGTAAGGAATATACGATATGTCCATGAGCGATCCTCTCGGCGATATGCTGACCCGTATTCGCAACGGCTTGATGCGCAACAAGACAAAGATTTCGAGCCCTGCATCGAAATTGCGCGCAAACGTTTGTGAAGTTCTCAAATCCGAAGGTTACATCCGTGACTATGCCCAGGTTGATTTTGAAGACGGCAAGTCCGAAATCGAAATCGAGCTGAAATATTTTGAAGGTGCGCCGGTCATTCGCGAGATTTCTCGTGTTTCCCGTCCCGGCCTTCGGGTGTATTCTTCAGTCAAGTCCATTCCCAATGTTGCTAACGGACTTGGCATCAACATTCTCTCAACGCCAAAAGGCGTGATGGCAGATCATGAAGCTCGCTCGCAAAATGTCGGCGGTGAGATTCTCTGCCGCGTCTTTTAACGGAACGGGGTGAAGAAATATGTCTCGCATAGGTAAAAAGCCGGTTGCTGTCCCTGAAGGGGTAACGGCGACCGTTGAAGGCCAGACGGTTACTGCCAAGGGACCGAAAGGTGAATTGCAGTTTGTCGTAAACGATGAAGTGCTCGTGAAAATGGAAGACGGACAAGTCTCCGTGGATCCTCGTGACGATACAAAACTTGCGCGGTCCCGTTGGGGCCTGTCGCGCACCATGGTTTCAAACATCATGGAAGGTGTCAAAAACGGGTTTGAGAAGAAGCTGGAAATCAATGGTGTTGGTTATCGTGCAGCAATGCAGGGCGCCAATGTTCAGCTTTCACTCGGCTTTTCACATGAAGTGATCTATGAAGCTCCGGAAGGCATCTCCATAGCTTGTCCGAAACCAACCGAAATTGTTGTTTCCGGCATCGACAAGCAGAAGGTTGGCCAGGTAGCTGCTGAAATCCGAAGCTATCGTCCACCCGAGCCATACAAGGGCAAGGGCATCAAATACGCGGACGAGATGATTTTCCGCAAGGAAGGCAAGAAGAAGTAAGATGGGCAAGAAACTCAATACTGAGCAGCGCCGTGTTTTGCGCGTCCGCCGCTCTCTCAAAAAGGTTGCAAACGGCCGTCCACGTCTGAGCGTTCACCGTTCTGCGCAGCATATTTATGCGCAGGTTATTGATGACAATGCAGGCCATACGCTTGCTTCTGCCTCAACGCTTGAAAAGGATTTCAAGGGCAAGGCCGGTGGTAATGTGACCGCAGCCCAGGAAATTGGCAAGCTCGTTGCAGAGCGTGCAACCAAGGCAGGTGTCAGCGAAGTCATTTTCGACCGTGGACCATACATTTATCACGGCCGGGTAAAAGCGCTCGCAGATGCTGCACGTGAGGGCGGCCTGAGCTTCTGATTGTTGCAAATCGGATATGACAGGCCATTGGCCTTCCTGATGCTTCCCCCCGGGGGTGTGTCAACACAGACTTGAAACGTGCTACCGGAAAAGAACAAGGAACAGGATAATGGCACCTCGTGAAAACTCCCGTAACCGGGATCGCGATGAGAAGGACAGCGAGTTTGTTGACAAGCTCGTCCACATCAACCGCGTTGCAAAAGTTGTAAAGGGTGGTCGTCGCTTCGGCTTCGCTGCTCTTGTTGTTGTAGGCGACCAGAAAGGTCGGGTTGGTTTCGGTCACGGCAAGGCCCGTGAAGTGCCGGAAGCCATCCGCAAGGCTACGGAAAGCGCCAAGCGGGACATGATTTTTGTTCCATTGCGCTCAGGTCGCACATTGCACCATGATGTGAACGGTCGCCATGGCGCAGGCAAGGTCTTCCTCCGTGCTGCTCCTGCCGGTACCGGTATCATTGCAGGTGGCCCGATGCGTGCTGTTTTCGAAACACTCGGTATACAGGACATTGTGGCCAAGTCTCTTGGTTCATCCAATGCCTACAACATGGTTCGCGCGACATTCGATGCTCTCAAGAACCAGATGCATCCCAAAGACATTGCCGCACAGCGCGGCCTCAAATATTCAACCCTTCAGGAGCGTCGTCGCGACCTGATTGGTTCTGAAGACTAAGGGCAACGACCATGGCAGACAAAAAAACCATTATTGTTCAGCAGACAGGAAGCCCGCTACGCCGTTCAGGTGACCAGCGTGCAACCTTGATTGGCCTTGGCCTCAACAAATTGAACCGTCGCGCAACACTCGAAGATACTCCAGCCGTTCGCGGGATGATCCGCAAGGTGTCCCATATGGTGCGTATCGTCGAAGAAAACGCCTGAGCGCACAGGAGCTAGTAACATGAAACTCAATGAAATTACCGACCGGGAAGGCGCTCTCAAGTCGCGCCGTCGTGTTGGCCGCGGTATTGGTTCTTCCAAAGGAAAAACCGGTGGCCGGGGTGTCAAAGGACAGAAATCGCGTTCAGGTGTCGCCATCAAGGGATTTGAAGGCGGCCAAATGCCGATCTTCCGTCGTCTCCCTAAACGCGGATTTTCCAACGCCTCTTTTGCCCGCAAATACCAGACTGTCTCTATTGGCCGTCTTCAGCAGGCAATTGATGCCAAGAAGTTTGATGCAAAAACAACAGTTACGGCCGAAAGCCTTGTTGAAGCCGGCATCATTCGTCGTGTCGATGACGGTGTTCGCATCCTCTCGGATGGTGAACTGAAAGCCGGACTGACTTTCGAGGTTGCAGGTGCATCCAAGGCAGCTATCGAAAAGATCGAGAAAGCCGGCGGCAAGGTCACTGTACTTGAAAAAGCTTCCGCAAAGAAAGCTGACAAGTCCGACGACTGACGTTGATTTAAATATGGGTTCCGGGGTCGCAATTATATTCCGGAACCCTTATCTTGTGCGGGAACAAGGTGACTGCCACACTGGGCAGGATTCTTACCAACCATCTGCTTCCTAGCGGTGTTAATACAAGCCCGGCCATTGCGAGTACATCCCCTTGGCAGGGCCGGAATGAAAGGTCGCGGGAGACGACAATGGCATCAGCCGCAGAACAACTTGCAGCCAATCTTAGTTTTTCATCCTTTTCAAAAGCCGATGAGCTTAAAAAGCGCCTGTGGTTCACACTTGGCGCTTTGATTGTTTACAGGCTTGGTACTTATATTCCCTTGCCCGGGATCAACTTCCAGGCTTACGCGCAGGCGTTTGAAAACCAGGCAGGCGGCATCGGCGGCCTGCTCAATGTTTTCAATGGCGGTGCCGTTGAACGGTTGGCAATCTTTGCCTTGGGCATCATGCCTTACATTTCCGCTTCGATCATCATGCAGTTGATGACATCAGTTGTTCCAACGCTCGAACAATTGAAGAAAGAGGGGGAGCAGGGCCGAAAGGTCATCAATCAGTACACCCGCTATGGAACGGTTCTGCTCGGAACCCTTCAGGCATACGGTATTGCTGTGGGCCTTGAGGGCAGTACGGGCATCGTGGAAGATCCAGGCTGGTTCTTCAGGGCATCGACTGTCATTACACTTGTTGGCGGCACCATGTTCCTGATGTGGCTTGGTGAGCAAATAACCGCTCGTGGGATCGGCAATGGTATATCACTGATCATCTTCGCAGGCATTGTTGCGGCCATGCCCGCTGCGATTGCCCAGCTTCTGGAGCAGGGCAGGCAGGGGATTATTTCAACGCCAACAATGCTGACCGTTCTGGTGGTGGCAATTGCACTGGTCGTTCTGATTGTTTTTGTCGAACGTGCACAACGCAAACTGCTGATCCAGTATCCGAAGCGGCAAACACGCAGTGGTGCTTTTGAGACCAATTCGTCTCACCTGCCGCTCAAACTGAATACTGCAGGTGTTATTCCGGCAATCTTTGCTTCGTCACTTCTGCTCTTGCCACTTACTGCAGCCGGATTTTCGGGAACCGAGAACATGCCGGACTGGCTTACGGCAATAACAAGTACGCTTGGCCGCGGACAGCCGCTTTACTTGCTGACCTTTGGTGGATTGATTGCATTCTTTGCATTTTTCTACACGGCAATCGTCTTCAATCCCCAGGATACTGCCGACAACCTGAAAAACCAGGGTGGCTTCATTCCGGGTATTCGTCCTGGCAAACGCACTGCCGAATACATCGACTATGTTTTGACGCGCATCACTACTGTGGGTGCAGTCTATCTAGTGTTCGTCTGCCTTGTTCCTGAAGTGTTCATGAGCAATGCAGGTATATCGGCATTCCTTGGCGGAACCTCACTGCTCATTATGGTGAGTGTGACCATGGATACTGTGGCACAAGTGCAGGGCCATTTGCTGGCTCAGCAATATGAGGGAATGCTGAAGAAATCGAAACTTCGCGGAGGAAAAAGACGTCGATGAAACTGATTCTGCTTGGACCTCCCGGCGCGGGAAAGGGAACTCAGGCCAAACTTCTGGTCGAGCGTAAATCCATTCCCCAACTTTCTACCGGTGACATGTTGAGGGAAGCTGTTGCGAACCAGACTGAGGTTGGCAAAAAAGCGAAGGCTGTAATGGATGCAGGCAATCTCGTTTCGGATGATATTGTCAATGCAATCGTTTCTGAACGGCTGGATGCTGACGATTGTGCCAACGGTTTCATTCTGGATGGTTTCCCGCGTACACTGGAGCAAGCGTCAGCACTTGAAAAAATGCTCGCGGACAAGGGGTTGCAGCTTGATCATGTCATTGAGTTGAAGGTTGACGATGAAGCCTTGGTAGAGCGCATATCCGGCCGCTATACCTGCGCCAAGTGTGGTGAAGGCTACCATGACAAGTTCAAGAAGCCTGAGACAGATGGCGTCTGTGATAAATGTGGTTCAACCGAATTCAAAAGACGGCCTGACGACAATGCGGAAACATTGCGAACACGCCTGATGGCCTATTACAAGGAAACCTCGCCATTGCTTGGTTTTTACTTTGCAAAAGGGCAATTGACGTCAATTGATGGCATGGGAGAGATAGCAGAAATCTCGGGTGAGATAGATAAAGTGCTGGAATCCTGAAAATAGCTTCATTTTTCTGCATCAAGACTTGACCTTTAACCGGAATCGGCGTTAGTAGCGCCATTCGCTAAGGATATTGCGGTCAGTTCTGATATCCCCTACCGGGAAATCGGAGGCTGGCTTTTGATGTTTGAAAGCCAAAGTATCAATTTCTGAATTTCCGTCGCAAGGGCCGGGCTCCACCGGACGCGTCGTCAGAAACAAACGCTCTGCAAGGAGCAGAACCAGCCCGATGGGCTAATATGGAGAAACAAGATGGCCCGTATTGCAGGCGTCAACATTCCAACCAACAAACGCGTTATCATTGCGCTCCAGTACATACATGGTATTGGGCCCAAAATTGCCGGTGACATTGTGTCAAAAGTAAACCTTGATCCGGCACGCCGGGTCAATGAGCTGACAGACGCTGAACTGCTTCAGATTCGTGAAGTTATTGATGCGGAGCACATCGTTGAAGGCGATCTGCGCCGGGAAACTTCAATGAACATCAAGCGTCTTATGGACCTTGGTAGTTATCGCGGGCTTCGTCACCGCCGCAGCCTGCCGGTACGTGGCCAGCGTACCAGCACCAACGCGCGTACCCGCAAGGGGCCGGCAAAGGCAATTGCAGGCAAGAAGAAGTAAATTTGAGAAAGCCCGTCGCAAAGCGTCGGGCTTCTTTGGAGGCGGCTTGTTCCGGCTCCGGGTGGAGCCGCTGGTATTACGGCGGTGAAGAGATCTTTGGAAAGGTAAATCTATGGCAAAAGAAGCCGCAAAAGTACGTCGCCGTGAGCGCAAGAACATTTCTTCCGGCATGGCGCATGTAAACTCTACATTCAACAACACCATGGTCACAATTACAGATGCCCAGGGCAATACAATTTCCTGGTCATCAGCAGGTGCGCAAGGCTTCAAGGGCTCTCGCAAGTCTACACCTTACGCAGCCCAGATTGCTGCCGAGGATGCTGCCAAGAAAGCCCAGGATCATGGCATGAAAACCCTTGAGGTTGAAGTGCGCGGCCCTGGTTCGGGACGCGAGTCTGCTCTTCGTGCGCTTCAGGCTGCCGGTTTTGTGATCACTTCGATCCGCGACGTAACCTCTATCCCGCACAATGGGTGCCGGGCCAAGAAAAAGCGCCGCGTCTGACGTTTACTGTTTCCGCCAGCAACAAATCCGCATTGCTGGCAGATGTTTGGAATATGCCACGAAGGGATGGTGGCAGACACCCAAGGGATTATAAATGATACAGAAAAACTGGCAGGAACTGATCAAGCCCACAAAACTGGATGTGGTCTCCAGTTCACCCCTGAAAGCCGTGATTGTTGCCGAGCCACTTGAGCGTGGTTTCGGACTTACGCTTGGCAATGCCTTGCGTCGCGTGCTGCTTTCATCGCTACAGGGTGCGGCTGTAACTGCTGTGCAAATTGATGGCGTATTGCACGAATTCTCTTCTATCGCAGGTGTGCGCGAAGACGTTACGGACATTATCCTGAACGTCAAGGAGATTGCGCTGCGCATGGAGGGCGAGGGCCCCAAGCGTATGGTCATCCGCAAGGAAGGGCCGGGCGTTGTGACTGCTGCCGATATCCAGACAGTTGGCGATGTTGAGGTTCTGAACCCTGAGCACCAGATCTGCACCCTTGATGAGGGCGCCGAGATCCGCATGGAACTTACTGTGAATACAGGCAAGGGATATGTAGCTGCGGAGAACAACCGTTCAGAGGATGCGCCGATTGGCCTCATCCCTGTCGACAGCCTTTATTCTCCGGTTCGTAAGGTTTCCTACAAGATCGAGAAAACCCGCGAAGGGCAGGTTCTTGATTATGACAAACTGACCCTCACAGTTGAAACTGATGGTTCGGTCACTCCTGAAGATGCTGTTGCCTACGCAGCGCGTATTCTGCAGGACCAGCTCTCGATTTTCGTCAATTTCGAAGAGCCACAGAAAGAGGAAGTCCAGGAAGAAGTTGCCGAGCTGGCATTCAACCCGGCACTTCTCAAGAAAGTCGACGAACTCGAACTGTCTGTTCGTTCTGCAAACTGCCTGAAGAACGACAACATTGTCTATATTGGTGACCTGATCCAGAAGACGGAAGCGGAAATGCTTCGCACTCCGAACTTTGGCCGTAAGTCGCTTAATGAGATCAAGGAAGTACTGGCCGGAATGGGACTGCATCTTGGCATGGAGATCCCGGCATGGCCGCCTGAAAATATTGAGGACCTCGCAAAGCGTTACGAGGATCAGTACTAAAATACAAAAGGGGCCGCGAAGCGGTCCCGACAACCACGCTGCAGTCTTAAGTGCCAGGTTGCAGCAAAATAGAGAAGGGGAGCTGAAATGCGCCACCGTAAACAAGGCCGTAAACTGAATCGTACAGCAAGCCATCGCAAGGCAATGTTTGCCAACATGGCTGCATCGCTGATCGAACATGAGCAAATCGTGACGACTTTGCCCAAGGCGAAAGAACTGCGTTCTGTCGTGGACAAGCTGATCACACTGGGCAAGCGCGGCGACCTTCATGCCCGTCGCCTCGTGATTTCACGTATCCGCGATGTTGAGCAGACCAAGAAACTGTTTGATGTCCTCGGCCCGCGCTACAAGGACCGCAATGGTGGTTACACACGCGTTCTGAAAGCCGGCTTCCGCTATGGGGACAATGCTCCTCTTGCAGTCATTGAGCTGGTTGACCGGGATGTTGATGCCAAGGGCAAGAAAGACCGGGAGCGGATGGAAGCTCTTGAGGTTGAGGAAGCACCGGCAGAAGCCTGATCTCTTCTCAATTACTTGATTTTAGGTCCGTGCGGTCTCCGTGCGGACCTTTTCTTTTGTAACAACAGATTCATCGACTGACAAAATGTTGGAAAAAGCCTGTGTCATGAATGCATAGTCTTGGCTAAAATGGTTTCCAGCCCCAACTCGCGAAAGGATGCCCATGCGTTTCCGTTTAGATTTCATGATTGTGTCAGCCCTGTCTCTGGTTTTGCTGCTTGCCGGTTCCGTGATGCCTGCATTTGCCCAGAAAAGCGTGGAAGATGTGTTTCGTCAGGGTATTGAGGATTTGTTGCGCGGACGTTCCGAGCGCAAGCAGGAGCAGCAGAACGATGCATCCAGGGTTCCGGAAACACGTGAGGAAATCACGCTGTCGTTTGCGCCCTTGGTGCGATCAGTTGCGCCAGCAGTGGTCAATGTTTATGCGGTGCGAAAAGTCAGGCAGGTTTCTCCCTTTGCGGGTGACCCGTTCTTTGAAAGATTTTTTGGGGGCGGCAACAGACAGCGCAGCCAGAATTCGCTTGGCTCGGGTGTTATCGTAGCCAAGGATGGCATGGTGATCACAAACTACCATGTCATCAAGGATGCAGACGAAATGAAAATCGCGCTGTCTGACGGGCGTGAATTCCCGGCAGAAATTGTGCTCAAGGATGAAGAATCGGATCTTGCTGTTTTGCAGATCGATTCTGACGAAGAGTTTCCCACTGTCGAGCTAGGCAATTCCGACAGGGCGCAAGTGGGTGATCTTGTCCTTGCAATTGGAAATCCCTTTGGTGTGGGGCAGACGGTAACCAGCGGGATAATTTCTGCTGTTGCCCGTTCTTCAAAGGGAATTGGTGATTTTGGTTTCTTCCTGCAAACTGATGCAGCTATCAATCCGGGAAATTCGGGGGGCGCGCTTGTCGACATGAAGGGCAGATTGATAGGCATCAATACCGCTATTTTCTCCCGCTCAGGCGGCTCAAACGGTATCGGCTTTGCGATTCCCTCCAACATGGTGTCGGTAGCGCTCGAATCTTCACGGGTCGGGGATACCTTGAACCGCCCCTGGATTGGAGCATCTTTTCAGGCCGTCACACCGGAAATTGCAAGCGCGATCGGCTTGAAACGGCCACGTGGGGCAATGGTTACCGAAGTGGTTTCCGATGGCCCGGCCGACCGGGCCGGTATTCGTGCAGGGGATGTAATCCTTGCAATCAACGGACGGCGCATTCCTCATGTCAATGCGCTTGGATACCTTCTGACGACGGTCGGCATCGGCAATGATGCGAAAATCCGGGTTATCAGCCGTGGTAACCGCTCTACCAAAACCCTGGTTCTGGAAGCTGCACCGGAAACAATCCCTGCAAATGAGACATTGTTGCCTGCAAATTCGATACTTGGCGGAGCAACCGTCGCCAATCTCTCTCCCGCACTTGCCCAGAAGATAAGGGTGCCCGGCAACAAGACCGGTGTGATTGTACTGGAATTGAAAAGGCGGTCTCCTGCAGCGGGCATGCGGTTACGGCCGGGAGACATCATCCGGGAAATCAACGGCACGGCAATAGAGCGCGTTGCAAACCTTTCCCGCCCGTTGCAACAAAGAACAAACCGCTGGCAAATTGTCGTGGAGCGTCAGGGCAGGGAGCTTGTTCTGGAGCGTCGTGGCAGGGTGTTCCGGCAATATTTGAGATAGGACCGGTTTTGGCTGACCTGTTTCACAAAGAAAACTCCAAACAGATATCTGATGCGAATGCGCCTCTGGCAGAGCGCCTTCGCCCGTCGTCCCTGTCTGAGGTTGTGGGTCAAGACCACTTGACCGGCAACAACGGCACAATCACGAGAATGATCGCTTCGGGTTCCCTTGGAAGCATGATCTTTTGGGGGCCGCCCGGGACAGGAAAGACAACGGTAGCCCGTCTGCTTGCCGGTGAGTGTGATCTGGCATTCATGCAGGTATCGGCCATTTTCTCAGGTGTCTCGGATCTCAAGAAAGTCTTCGAAACCGCCAGGATGCATGCTGCCAGTGGCCGCAAAACCTTGTTGTTTGTGGACGAAATACACCGGTTCAACCGTGCCCAGCTGGACAGTTTTCTTCCGGTTATGGAAGACGGAACCATTGTCCTGGTCGGGGCAACCACAGAAAACCCCTCTTTCGAACTCAACGCAGCCCTGCTTTCCCGTGCAACTGTTCTTACCTTTATCAGCCATGACGAGAACAGTCTTGTACTATTGCTGGAGCGGGCAGAGGAGATGATGGGCAGAAAACTGCCACTTGATGCGCAGGCGCGATTATCACTGGTTCGAATGGCTGACGGTGATGGAAGAGCCATTATTTCACTGGCAGAAGAAGTGTGGCGAATAGCCGGAAGCGATGAGGTGCTCGATGCAGATGCATTGCAGAATGCGTTGCAAAGAAGGGCTCCCATCTATGACAAGGGTCAGGACGGGCACTACAACCTGATCAGTGCTTTGCACAAATCAGTGCGGGGGTCCGATCCGGATGCTGCTTTGTATTACCTAGCACGGATGATGGAAGCGGGCGAAGACCGCCGCTTCATAGGCCGCAGGCTGGTTGTCATGGCAAGCGAAGACATTGGCAATGCCGACCCCAACGCACTGGTAGTCACGATGGCGGCAACCCAGGCATTTGATTTTCTGGGAGAAGCAGAAGGTGACAGGGCTTTGGCCCAGGCAGCTGTTTATCTAGCCACTGCACCGAAATCCAATGCAGTACATGTCGCCCTAAAGCATGCAAAGGCATCAGCGCGGCAGAACGGATCGCTGCTTCCACCGAAACATATTCTGAATGCGCCGACCAAACTGATGACAGATGAAGGGTACGGCAAAGGCTATTTGTATGATCATGATCAGCCTGATGCCTTTTCCGGACAGGATTACTTCCCGGAAAAGATGGGCCGCCAGAAATACTATGAACCGGTTGAGCGCGGATTTGAGCGTGATGTCATAAAACGGCTTGAGTATTGGGAGAAATTGCGGCGCGAACGGAGGCAGGCATGACACATGTGTTGCTTGTTGCCGCCGGCGGGGCGCTTGGTGCAGCATTCCGCCATCTTTCCGGCATCGCAGCAATGAGATTAATGGGAATCGGATTTCCCTACGGCACATTGTTTGTGAATGTTTTTGGCTCTCTTCTGATGGGGATATTGATATCCTGGCTGGCCAGGAGAAGCGGAACATCGGCGGAATTGAGATTGTTCGTGGCAACTGGTTTCCTGGGCGGCTTTACCACCTTTTCCGCATTTTCCCTGGATGTTGCCAATCTGGTTGAACGGTCTGAATTGTCCCTGGCACTGACTTATGTATTGGTCAGCGTGGTATTTTCGATTGCTGCAGTGTTCGCCGGGCTTTGGTTTGGGCGTGCAATGCTGTAAAAGCGCTTTTTGCAGAATAACAGAATGGACCTATGGCTGGTATTGAAACAAGACAGGTAGATGCTGACGAAGCCGGAATGCGACTGGACCGCTGGTTCAAGCTGCATTTCCCGGGGCTTGCCTTTGGCCAACTGCAAAAGCTGTTGCGTTCGGGCCAGATCCGGGTCGATGGTGGACGTGTAAAATCCGATACGAGAATTGCTGCGGGACAGGCTGTTCGCTTGCCTCCCCAGATTACCAGCCTTGATGATAATCATGGTTCTGGAAAAAACTCATCGTCTGGCGGTGCGACGATAAACGGGCCATTGACCCGGAACACGATCCGGGACCGGAATGACCTTGATGTCTTGCAGTCCATGTTGTTGCATGAAGACAGGAAAGTATTCGTGTTCAACAAACCGGCAGGTCTTGCAGTCCAGGGTGGCTCAGGTGTGAACCGCCATGTTGACGGCATGCTGGAGGCAATGCGCAACAAGAAGGGGGAAAAGCCCCGGCTGGTTCACAGGATCGACCGTGAGACCTCCGGCATTCTTGTCGTTGCCCGAACGCGCGGCGCAGCGGCGGAACTGACCAAGGCTTTTCGGCACCGGACGACCGAGAAAGTCTATTGGGCAATTTGCAAGGGCGTTCCCCGCAAGAGGGAAGGGACAATCTCCACGTTCATGATCAAGGAACGGACACCGGATGGTGACCGTATGCGTGTTGCCAGACATGGAGAAAAGGGGGCAGACCACTCCGTCAGTGAGTACCGAGTGATAGATCAGGCAGGGCAAAACCTTTCCTGGATCGAATTCAAGCCTGTTACCGGCCGTACACACCAATTGAGGGTGCATAGCGCCCATATTGGCCATCCCATTATCGGGGATCCGAAATATTTCGATATCGAGAACTGGGAATTCCCGGGAGGTATCCAGCAAAGACTTCATCTGCATGCACGCCAAATACGAATACCGCATCCGGATGGCGGTGTGCTGGAGGTTACGGCACCGCTTCCTGCCCATATGGAGCAGACATTCAACTTGCTGGGGCTCAATGAATCAGATGCTGAAGACGAGTCGGCAAACTACTGAGAAGACTCAAGGATTACGGAAAAATGAGAGACATTCTGGAAGATGCAGAAGGGGCAGCGGCAAGAGGTGATGTAGGGCCGGGAAAAGCCAACCGGGAGAAAGATGCCCAGCAATTCCCAAAAAGGTTTTACAAGCTTGTGCAGGTGGAGGAAACATCGAATGGTTTCTCCGTAACCCTCGATGGCAAGCCGATACGTACGCCGGGACGGCAATTGCTGGAATTGCCTGCAGCTGCATCTGCCGAACTTGTAGCTTCCGAGTGGGAGGCAGTTGACAAGCATATCAATCCCCTGAACATGCCGTGTACCCGGCTGGCCAATACTGCTGTTGACGGCGTTGCTGTCGAACTGCAGGCGGTTATGGAAGACGTTATTCGGTATTCGGCATCCGATCTGCTTTGCTATCGCGCCGAAATGCCTGAAGGCCTTGTGGCAAAGCAGAATGAACACTGGGACCCGCTTCTGGAATGGTATGACGAGGAAGTTGGCGCGCGATTTGAGACTGGCAAGGGCATTGTTCATGTCGAGCAGCCCAGGGAGGCAATTGCCGCTTTTGGTGCCCGTCTCAAACACCATGCCGACCCGTTCAGGATGGCCGCAATTCACACCTTCACATCCTTGAGCGGTTCTGCGCTGATTGCCCTGGCGCTGGCAGAATCACGTATTGATTCCGTGAAGGCTTGGCAAATGGCCCATGTTGATGAAGACTGGAACATTTCCCAGTGGGGTGAAGACTGGGAAGCAAGTGAACGCAGAAAGCAGCGCTGGCAGGACTTTGAGGCAGCTGACAACCTGTTGAAGTCACTTTGATCGACATGATGATGCCCTGATAAGGAGAATGCCGGTGTCCACAAGGGTAAATACCTCCCAGATTGCCCGGGCCATGAGTATCATGGTCGTAGCCATGCTGCTTGCGCCTTTCATGGACGCAATCGCCAAATTGCTGGCAACCCAACACGGTGTGAGCCCCGCTTCTGTGACGCTGGGCAGGTTTGTCATCCAGTCGGCTTTTCTGTTTCCCTTTCTTCTGCTGATCTGGTCCAGGGGGACTGCGTTGCGGCGCATATCCTGGGTCAATTGCCTGCGGGGAACCATCATGGGTGTGGCCGCCACACTGTTCTTTGTTTCAGTCAAGTACATGCCTATTGCCGATGCAATTGCCGTGTTCTTCGTCGAGCCTCTTGTTGTCATGCTTTTGTCTTCGGTGTTCTTGGGTGAAGAAGTAGGCTGGCGGCGGCGAATTGCAGCTTTCATTGGTTTTCTGGGGGCACTGATTGTGATCCGGCCCAGCTACGAACTGTTTGGTTGGGTTTCTTTTCTCCCATTGTGCACAGCATTGCTGTTTTCCTTCTACCTCATACTGACGCGAAAATTCGGCGGTGAGGATGATCCTGTCGTTATGCAGTTTTGGGCGGGCATAGGTGGAATGGCCATTTGCATGGTGATTACCGCGCTAGGAACCTCAGTTGGTTCCGAGGACTTTGGTCTCAGCTTGCCTACAGGTAACCAGGGTTGGGCATTGCTGCTCGGCATCGGCCTGTTTGCTGTTGCCTCTCACATGCTCATTGTAATTGCATTTTCGATGGCGCCTGCATCGATCCTGGCACCGTTCCAGTATATCGAGATCGTTAGTGCCACCATACTGGGGCTCGTATTGTTCTCTGATTTTCCGGACCTGACAAAATGGATTGGCATTTCCATTATCATCGGGTCTGGAATTTACATTTTCCTGAGAGAACAGCGTCTGGAACGCCTTGCAAGGAAGGTGGTGGAGGAAGAGGTCCTTACAAGCCGTTAGCTTGTGAGTGTAGCTTTGATTCCGCTACAACTGGTCCGAATAGCGGCTCAAAAGATGCCTTGAGTGCCAGATCAAGATCGTTGATCGTGGCGGTTATTCCAAGATCGGCAAAGCTCGTTACTCCGTGTCCTTTAACGCCGCAGGGCACGATGCCGTCATAGTGATCCAGCTCGGGTTCAAGATTGATGGCAATGCCATGAAACGTAACCCATTTGCGAAGCCGGATTCCTATTGCCGCTATCTTGTCTTCCCTTGTGGAGCCATCAGGAAGTTTGGGCTTTTCCGGCCTTGAGACCCATACGCCCACACGGTCTTCCCGGGTTTCTCCGCGTATGTTGAAAGATGCCAGTGTATCAATGATCCAGCGTTCGAGCGTGGCGACAAAACTTCGGACATCCGGATCCCGCCGATTAAGATCCAGCATGACATAGCAAACCCGCTGTCCCGGTCCATGATAGGTATATTCGCCACCACGGCCGGTTTTGAAGACGGGGAACTCGGCGCGCAGCAAATCCGAGGGCTTGGCGCTGGTGCCGGCGGTATAGAGGGCAGGGTGTTCCACCAGCCAAACGCGTTCGGCGGCTTCCCCGCGCCTGATTTCTCCGACAATACGTTCCATGCGCTCAACCGCATCGTCATATGCGACAGGGGTGTCTGAAATCTCCCATATAACCGGAGAATTGTCTCCAGTTGGGAGCATGCCTGTCTTCAGGCTGTCACGGTCAAGTCTGGCACTGGTGGTCATCTGCGCTGTTTGCACCAAACCATGCCTGAAAACAAGCAATTGGAAGATGGCCGGAGTACAATTAATTTTCAGCTTTCTCTTGTTATGGTGATCATGATTTGGTACATCGCGCCAGCTGATACCTTCGGCACACCATTTCTCGCGGCCATGGCGGAATTGGTAGACGCGCAGCGTTGAGGTCGCTGTGGGGTAAAACCCGTGGAAGTTCGAGTCTTCTTGGCCGCACCATAAATCATATTTTTATCCCTATATTTCATATATTTATAACGCAAAGTGTCCCATATCAAAACCACACTTGGGACATTCTTACCTGTTGCAGATGGTCTCCAGCGATTAGCCCAACGGGTGTAAATCTCAATTGTTTTTGCTTCGCTGTGGCCAAGAGTTCGGCCAGACCTTTCCTGTACCATGATTGAGAATTCGTCCGCCCCCGTTTGCTGACGTCATCTCATGAACGTGGCTGACATGCTCTCGTTATCCGCATATAGTTGACTAATTAAGTTAAGTTATGTAGTGCCGTTGCTTATAGAACACGCTAGTTTGGGTTTCTGGGCCACAACGATACAGACCCGGTCGAAAACTTTCAGGCAAGTCATCTGTTATCGCTAATGTTTTGGGAAAGATCATGACATTACAAAGCCCGAGATTGAAGAAGAAATCGGACAAGCGGGCGCCGAGGCTGCTCACGGTAGAACGCGCGGCATATATCACTCCGAACATGATACGCATCACTTTCGCCGGGGATGTGCTTCTGGGCATTCCGCATGATTGTGCTGGTGCCAATTGCAAGATCATGTTGCCGGAGGAGGGGCAGGACAAAATTGAATTTGAAACACGCCTCAATGAAGGTCCGAAGCCTGTAACAAGAACCTATACGGTTCGGGCCATCCGCAAACTGCCCTTGGAAATGGACATCGATTTTGTCGCTCACGGTGACAATGGGCCGGCATCGCGATGGGCGATGAATGCAAAAAAGGGTGATTTTTGCGGGTTTGCAGGACCCGGGCCGGTCAAGATTTCTGAGTTTCATGCGGATTGGTATTTGGTCGCAGCAGACATGTCGGCTTTACCGGTGGCAGCTGCCACCCTGGAGGCCATGCCGGAAGATGCAAAAGGTGTCGCCATATTCGAAATCCTGTCCGGAGAGGACAGGCAGGAAATGATTACTCCAAAGGGCATTGAGATGCGCTGGATTGTGTCACCAGACCCTTACCATCCCTCCGGAAAGCAGGAGGAATTGATCCGCGGACTGCAATGGCCTGATGGTGTGGTCCAGACCTGTATTGCCGGTGAAAGCGGCCTGATACGGAGCTTGCGCGATTTCGTGAACAACGAGAAGGGTGTGGACCGGGCCAATACCTATATTTCCGGCTACTGGAAAATTGGCATGATTGAAGATGAACACCAGGCTTTCAAGAGATCAGAAGCCTGACATTTGTTGATAGCCGTTCTGCCAATTCTGCATGCCTGCTATTGGCAATGGGCACTTGTAAAGCAAGCTCAAAACACGTAAGAGCAAGCAAAATTCCGCACTTTCTGAATATTTTCGGTGCGGATTGTCCATTTCCTCAAATTTCGGGTTCAGACATCCCATGAAACTGCGCAATATTGCGATCATCGCTCACGTTGACCATGGCAAGACAACACTGATTGACGTCTTGCTGAAACAATCAGGCACCTTCCGGGAAAACCAGCAGGTGGAAGAGCGGGCGATGGATTCCAACGATCTGGAAAAAGAGCGTGGGATCACCATCCTTGCCAAGGTTACTTCAATTCGCTGGAAAGATACCCGTATCAACATCGTTGACACGCCGGGTCACGCAGACTTTGGCGGTGAGGTTGAACGCATCCTCAACATGGTTGACGGGGTTATCCTTCTTGTGGATGCGGCAGAAGGCCCGATGCCGCAAACCAAGTTCGTTCTTGCCAAGGCCCTCAAGCTTGGTCTCAAGCCAATCGTCGCAATCAACAAGATCGACAAACCGGACGGTCGCCCGGACTGGGTGCTTGATGAGGTGTTTGACCTGTTCGGCACGCTTGATGCAAACGAGGAACAGCTGGATTTCCATACACTTTACGGTTCAGCCAAAGAGGGCTGGATGGCAATGGAGCCGGAAGGGCCGAAAGAAGACATGGCACCGCTTCTCGATCTGGTGCTGGATCATGTTTCCGAGCCTGCCACAGAAACTGGCGAATTCCGGATGCTGGCTACCACCATTCAGGCAAATCCCTATCTTGGCCGAATTCTGACTGGCAAGATTACCTCGGGCAGCGTTGCACCAAACCAGTCTGTTCATGCGCTTGACCAGGACGGCAAGGTTATAGAACAGGGTCGCATTACGCAGGTCCTTTCATTTGAGGGACTTGATCAAAAACCCGTCGACATGGCTGAAGCCGGGGATATTGTATCGATTGCGGGTCTGGCGAAAGCAACTGTTGCTGATACATTGGTGGCGCCGGGTGTAAAAGAGCCGATAGCTGCGCAACCGATTGATCCACCAACCCTTTCCATGACTTTCCGGGTGAATGACGGTCCTCTTGCCGGGCGCGAGGGAGACAAGGTTCAAAGCCGGGTTATTCGCGACCGGTTGATGAAGGAAGCTGAAGGCAATGTTGCTCTCAAGGTTACCCAGGCCGAAGGTGCAGATGCATATGAGGTGGCTGGCCGTGGAGAATTGCAGCTTGCAATCCTGATCGAAACCATGCGCCGTGAGGGGTTTGAACTGACTGTGGGTCGTCCTCGGGTACTCATGCAGAAAGACGAAACAGGCACCATGGTCGAACCCGTTGAAGAAGCGGTTGTGGACGTCGATGAGGAATTTTCGGGCGCTGTTGTCGAGAAACTCAGTCAGCGACGTGCCGAACTCATAGAGATGAAGCCGTCCGGTGGTGGCCGGGTACGTCTCGTTTTCCACGCTCCAACCCGTGGCTTGATCGGTTATCTTTCCGAATTGATGACTGATACGAGAGGAACCGCGATCTTCAATCGTACCTTCCTTGAGTATCAGCCTTACAGGGGCGACATCGCACAGCGTCATACCGGAGCGCTTATCGCCAATGGTGATGGTGAGGCCGTTGCCTATGCGATGTTCAACCTGGAAGATCGTGGTCCTATGATGATCCATCCCGGAGACAAGGTCTACCAGGGCATGATTGTGGGAGAGCATACCCGTGGAAATGATCTTGAGGTCAATGTGCTGAAAGGCAAGCAGCTGACCAATATCCGGTCGTCCGGCAAGGATGAGGCTGTCAAGCTGACACCACCTCTCAAAATGACTCTGGAAAAGTCACTCGCCTACATCACGGATGAAGAACTTGTTGAGGTTACGCCGAAAAATATCCGGTTACGCAAGCGTGTTCTTGATCCGATCGAGCGCAAACGCCAGATGCGGGCTGCCCAGGCTGCCGCCGGTTGATTTGCCTGTTCAGGATTGGGGCCCGTATCCGGGCTTCTCTCCCAGCATTTGAAGTAGTGGTGTTTTGAACGCTTCATAAAGCTGTTGCAGGTGCTCCCGGTCACGGGCATTTTTCTTGAAGCTGACCAGCGCGGTAACGAGCATGTCGCCAAAGACATCCAGCTTTGTGCCTTGTTGCTCAATCTGTTCACGATGTTTTTCAACTATGTTTGAAACAAGCTTGCGAAATCCGCGATAGGTTTCCTGTAATTCCTCGTTTGCTGCCTTGTTCACACCATCAAGGATTTCGTTGCCATGAGGCGTACTACGCAAGATTTCAAACGGCCTCACTGCAATGCATTCGAAGACAATATCCAGACCTTCCTCAACCGGTTTCCCGCTCTCCAGATAGGCGCTTACGGCTGCATGAGTCTCGTGAGCATGAAGCCGTATGATACTGCGAAGTATCACGTCTTTGCTGGGGAAAAAGTTGTACAGGGTTTGCCGGGCCACACCGGCACTTTCTGCAATATCACGCATGGTGGTGCGCTTGACCCCATATTGTGAGAATGCCTCGACGGCTGCTGTCAGAATTTTGCGTTCTTTTTCGTCCATACCGGTTTTTGACATATTTTGTCCAATTGTCAATTTGGACAAATAGACTTATATTGTCACTTTGTATTGAGTCTGGTAGCTGGCACACTGGGGCGCGAAATCTGGAGACGTCATGGAACTGGAAATAAACGGTCAGATGCAGAATGTCGGGGATGATCCGGATATGCCATTGCTGTGGGCACTAAGGGATATTGTCGGCGTCAAGGGTACGAAGTTCGGTTGCGGCATCGCGGCCTGCGGTGCCTGTACAGTCCATGTTGACGGCTATCCTGTGCGCTCCTGCCAGATTCCTGTTGGCAGTGTGGATGGCCCGGTAACCACAATTGAGGGTGTTGGTTCGGCCGAACAACTTCACATCGTTCAGCAAGCCTGGATCAGGGAACAGGTGCCGCAATGCGGGTACTGTCAGTCCGGGCAGATCATGGCGGCAATCGCGTTGCTGGACGAAATACCAAACCCCACCGACCAGGATATTGATGATGCCATGACAAACCTGTGCAGGTGCGGCACGTATCCTAAGATACGTGCAGCCATCAAGCGGGCGGTTTCGCTTGGCCAGGAGGCGTAAGATGAATGTCGCAAAGATCGCCAGAAGGACGTTTCTGATAGGCGCTGCAACTGTCGCCGGTGGTGTTGCTGTAGGATATTATTACGTCCGCAAGCCTTATGCCAATCCGCTCGAGGAATACCTGGGCGAAGGAGAGGCGGCCTTCAATCCGTATGTGAAGATTGGTCAGGATAACACGATAACGGTTATCACACCCCGTGCCGAGATGGGCCAGGGTGTGCACAATACCCTGGCTGCGCTGGTGGCTGAAGAACTGGAAGTCGGACTGGACGACATTGAGGTTGAGCATGGTCCGGGAGATTTTGCCTACTTTAATGGTGCAATGCTTGAAGAAGGTGCGCCGTTTGCATTCTTTGACGAAAGTTTTTTGGCCGAAGCTACACGTACATTCATGAGGCCGATAGGAAAGGTTCTGGGTTTGCAGGTCACTGGCGGTTCGTCATCCATGATTGATGCTTATGACAAGATGCGTCAGGCAGGGTGCGCAGCCCGACATATGCTGGTTTCTGCGGCAGCGAAACAATGGAATGTATCTGCGAAAGAGATTGATACGGCCAACAAGTTTCTCATCAATACGGTCACTGGAGAAAAACTGTCTTATGGAAGTCTGGCAACTGCTGCTGCCAGAATTGACCTTCCCGGGGAATTGAAACTCAAAGCTCGTGAAAACTGGCGGATACTCGGTACTTCTCCCGACCGTGTTGATATTCCTTCCAAGGTGGATGGTCGCGCTGTCTATGGTATCGATATCGATCTGCCTGATATGGTCCATGCAACCGTGCGCATATCACCAAGATTTGGTGCTGAATCAGTAAGCATGGATGATACAGCTGCGCTTGCCGTAAAAGGCGTTGAAAAGGTGGTCCCTGTTCAAACGACTACCGGTTCGGGTTATGGGGTGATTGCCGAAAACACCTGGGCTGCCTTCAAGGGAGCAGAAGCTCTTGAAATTGAATGGGGTGAAGCAACATACCCCAAATCGAGTGACGCTTTGTACAGTGCAATCGCAAAGCGGCTTGATTCACCCGCCGACTTTTCAATGCGCGATGACGGCGATGTTGATCAGGCCTTTGCTGATGCACCAAGGGACAAGTTACTGGAGGCAGACTATCGGGTTCCATACCTTGCCCATGCGTGCATGGAGCCGATGAATGCAACTGCCCGGTGGAAGGACGGCGTTCTGGACATATGGGCACCAACACAAGCACCAACAGTTCTGCAAATGACTTGTGCTGGTCTGGTTGGTGTCAATTCGGAAGATGTGCGCGTACATGCAACCATGCTCGGCGGTGGATTTGGCCGGCGGGGCGAGGTTGATTTTGCGCTCTACGCCGTTGAACTTGCCAAACAGACAAATGGCAGACCCGTAAAAGTGACGTGGACCCGTGAGGAGGATATGCGCCATGATACGTACAGGCCTGCCATGTTGGCCCGAATGCGTGCCAGGATTGATAACGATGGCATGCCGGTAGCCGTCGACATGCACCTGGCAGGGCAGTCCGTGATTGCAAGTGTACTGGCACGGACATTCCCTTCCGTACCCCCGAGTGGCCCGGACAAAAGTCTCGTGGATGGTGCATTCAACCAGCCATACAGCATTGATAATTACAGGGTGTCGGGTAGTGCGGTTGATCTTCCTGTCCCGGTGGGTTTCTGGCGTTCCGTGGGTAACTCCTGCAATGCATGGTTTCACGAGAGTTTCATTGATGAAATTGCGCACATGACAGGAAAGGATCCGCTGGCGCTGCGGCTTGAACTGATGAAGGCTCATCCGGCAGCGCTCGGAGTGCTCAGGAAAGTTGCGGACATGTCAGGATGGGGCAGGGAACTGCCGGCAGGACGTGGGCTCGGACTGGCGCATACGCTGTCGTTTGGGACGTGGGTTGCGATGGTCGTGGAAGTCGCTGTGGTTGATGAAGAAATCAGGATTGAGAATGTATGGGCAGCATGTGAAATCGGTCGTGCGCTTGATCCGGAAAACATCAAGGCCCAGGTCATGTCTGCAGCGATATTCGGTCTTTCCTCGGCTATGGGGCAGGAAATCACATTTGAAGATGGCGAAGTCGTGGAAGGCAATTTCGATGAGTTTGATGGAATGCGGATGAGACAATGTCCCGCATTCCATATTGAGATTCTGGAAACATATCACAAGATGGGCGGGGCAGGAGAGCCGGGCACACCACCGTCAGTACCGGCACTGGTAAATGCCATATTTTCTGCAACCGGCAAGCGCATCCGGACAATGCCGCTCACAAGTGAGATAGATTTTGTTGCCTGAACGGACAGCTTGAAAAACAGCCGGGACGGCCCCTCAGAAAATTATTCGGCCAGGATTCCTGCCGTATCAATCGGCTTGAACGCTTTCTCCAGCCATTGCTGCCTGGCCCGCGCACGCTGCATGCCAAGTTCATCAATTGGCAAGCGAAGCGAAGCGATAAGGGCGCGTACTTCCTGTCTTGCCGGCAGAACGGCAAGGGAAGGCTTGCGCCCAAGGCTGCCTTCATCGAGTTCATCAAGCGCAGTCAGTCCCATTGGGAAGAGCTCCCGGAATATCATGCGCTCGGAAATTCCTTCTGCAAGCCTGCAACCGAGTTCCATGGAAAGCTGTTTGAGACTGCGCAACATAGCTTCCTTGTTACGGGAGTGAAGTTGTGTCAGGCGGTTCCGTACGACGACCCAGTCAAGCAAGCCATTGTCTGCTCTGTTCCGGTAGCGCCGTGCTTCCCGCACCGTTTGCGCATAGTGGGAAAGCCTCAGAATTTCACCGGTATCAGGAGAAACATGACCGAGCACATCGAAGTCGATAAATGAGTCGTTGAGTGGCGTAACCAAAGTATCAGCCATGGAATGGGCCAGCCTCATCAGGTGCCCGTCATGTCCCGGCGTGTCTATGAGAATGAAATCATGTGACTTTTCAACCTGTGCTATCACTTCCGAGAACTCGGCAATCTCTGCTTGCTCACGGTCGTAAATGTAATCTGCATCAGACTGGTTGATCACAAAATGGTCGGGCAATGGAAGCTTGAGATGGCGCCTCTTTGACCAGTCCCGGCGGTTGTTGAGGTATCGTGTGAAACTTTTCTGCCTGCTGTCTAGATCAATCGTTGCCACGCGATAGCCGGCATTCATCAAGGCCACGCTCAGATGTACAATGGTTGTGGTCTTGCCCGATCCGCCTTTTTCGTTACCACACACGATAACATAGGCGCCCTTGGGCTTGATGCCGGTGACGTTCATACTACGGTTTCCCTACCCGCTCCCCTTGTGCCTGATTATTGAACAGGGGGCTTGTGAAGGCAAGCAACATGGTGGCCGAAGCGCCGGAAACTGCGGTTTAGGTGAACATGCAGGGTTAATGGGAGTCACATTCCCCAATGTGAGATTTTACAACAAGCCGAGGTTTGAAAGCTCAAGCCGGAGCTCGGGCGGCAAGGCTTGCAAGCCTTCTTTTCCTGAAGCCATGTCGCCTGGCGCGTCCGACTGTTTGAGGTAGCGCCATCCCTGGAAAGCCCGACGTGGTTGCCATTCCGTCAGGATGAGGGGAGGTGCCAGAACAAGGTCACAGCGCCGTATTCCCTGATCATCGGTAAAGGGCCGGATATCAGCAAGTTTCTGGCGCACCTGTATGTTTCCCTTGATAACCCAGTAAAGAGAACCGCCATCAAGCAATTCATCCATGCGCTTGGGTATCATGCGGGTAGTGTGCGTTTGCACCGCTTCGATGCCGCGCCTGCGTTTTTCCTCTAGACGGTAGTCAATCCACGCCTGCAGTTCTTCAACTGCGGTCACACCGACGCATAATTTGAGCAGGTTAAGGGCCATGGACTTAAACTAGGGCTTGCCAGTCCTGTCCGCCAGTTTCTGGTGTCAACATTCCACAACGTTTACAGCCAGTCCCCCCTGGCTTGTTTCCTTGTAGCGGCTATCCATGTCCTTGCCTGTTTCAAGCATGGTCTTGATGCAGGCATCAAGGGATACGAGATGCGTTCCGTCACCGCGCAGGGCAAGCGAGGCAGCAGACACTGCCTTGATTGCCCCAAGGCCATTACGTTCGATACAGGGCACCTGTACCAATCCGGCAACCGGGTCACACGTCATGCCCAGATGATGTTCAAGCGCTATTTCAGCAGCGTTCTCAATCTGTTCAGGACTGCCTCCAAGCATGGCAGCCATTCCTGCTGCAGCCATTGCGGAGGCCGAGCCCACTTCACCCTGGCAGCCCACCTCTGCGCCCGAAATGGATGCATTATGCTTGATGATGCCCCCGATTGCTGCCGCGGTCAGCAAAAACCGTGCTATATGGTCCGTACTCGTTTCGGGGTAAAATTTCAGCAGATAACTCAAAACGGCAGGAATAACCCCTGCAGCACCGTTGGTTGGTGCCGTCACGATTTTTCCGCCCGCTGCATTTTCCTCGTTAACAGCCATGGCGTAGACTTGGAGCCATTCATTGGCAGCCATCGGATTGATGCGGTTGATACCCCATTCCTCCTGAAGCTGCCGTGCAATGGAAGGCGCCCGTCTTTTGACGTTAAGGCCGCCGGGTAATATCCCGTCTTGTGCCAACCCGCGAGAAACACAATCTTCCATGGTTTTCCAGATATCTGCGAGACTGGTTTCCAGTTTGTCCTCGGACAAGACAGTATGTTCGTTATGTCTTTGCATCTCTGCAATTGTGAGACCGGACTTTTTTGCCATCTCAAGCATGCTTGCAGCGGTGTTGAACGGGTAGGGGACCTGTTTGCCTGATGGTTCAAGAGAAGATTCTGCGGCCTTGAATTGCTCTTCCTCCATCACAAAGCCGCCACCGATCGAATAATAACGCCGTTTGAGCAATAATTCTTCAGCCCTTGAATATGCTTCAAATGTCATTCCGTTTGTATGCAGGGGCAGCATTTCGTCATAATTGAAAATCACATCCTCATCCGGGTCAAACCTGTACTCGGGATGGCTCGGGGGTGAAACACAACGTTCGCGATTGACTTGCTCAAGTATGCTATCCACATCATCAGGCCTGATTTTGGATGGTTTTTCACCAGACAGCCCAAGGATTACGGCCCTGTCCGTTGCATGCCCCTTGCCGGTAAAGGCCAGCGAGCCGTGAAGGGAAACCCTGATATGGTGCACCACATCACCCGGGCGGCGGGGCCATTCCCCGTTGAGGATTTCATCCAGAAACATTTCGGCCGCCACCATCGGTCCCATCGTATGGGAAGAAGATGGGCCTATTCCGATCTTGAAAAGCTCTAGTGCGGATATGAACAACGGTGAATTCCTGTTTGTGTTCTCTTTCTGACTGTCTGATTTATTGCTTATAGAGGCAACAAAAAAGGCTGGTCCAACGACCAGCCTCTTTTTGATTGCGACCTTGTGGCGGTTTATTTTGCCGCCACGGTCACTGCTGAAGCATCGGTTCCGCCAAGTATGCCGGCGACAAGCATGACACCAACAAAAATGCAAATCGCAAGACTCGCAATGTACCAGACGGACGGTTCCGCTTTTTCATCCATGAATAGGCTACCCTGTTTTGATTTTTGTGTGACTCATCTGATTTGTAAGCCATCGTGGCGCGTAGATAGAATTTTGCCGCAGTTTAATCAACCTTTCGCCACGTTGATTTTCGAATATCAGCCATGCATCCCCAACATGGCAACAGGTCAAAATTCACCCTTTGAATTTGACTACCGCTATGATCTTGTGAAACCAGAATAATTTCTTCAGGACCTTTCCCTCGTGTCTTCAATATCCACAATTTCCCGTCCGGGCGGAGCAGACTTGGCCTTGCTCGCCCTTGCCGCAATTATCTGGGCGTCTGCATTTTCGGCAATCAAGGTGGCTGTTTACGATGTCGGGCCGGTCTGGACGGCTGCCTTGCGTGTAACCATAGGCTTTATGGCGCTTTTGCCGATTGCGATGTGGAAAGGCATCCAGTGGCCAGCGGCACGTTCTCCCTGGACCATGATTGTGGTCATTGCTGCACTGAACATGGTGATTCCTTTTGCTCTCATTTCCTGGGGATTGCAGGAAGTGGAATCAGGTATTGCCGCGCTGCTGATGGGAACAACACCATTTATGGCAATGGTGCTCGGCCACTTCTTTACCAGCGATGAGAAAATAAACCTGTACAAGGTCTTCGGGGTAATTCTGGGGCTGTGCGGTATTCTTGTTGTCGTCGGCCCCAGCATGGTTCTCGGCTTGGGTTCTGCCAAGTTTTCTTCGCAGGTTGCCATCATTTGCGGTGCATGGTGTTACGTTATTGCCGGCTTCATCATGCGGCGGGTTGATATGAAACCGCTTGATTTTACAGTGATTGCGCTTGGCGCGGGTTCGGTGATGCTGATTTTGTCCGCCTTGGTCATGGAAGGTGTCCCTGACCAGTTACCAGCAAACAGAATCATGCTGGCCTTGTTGTGGCTTGGCGTGTTTCCAACAGGTTTTACCTATCTGCTAAGGTTCTATCTGGTAAAAAAGGTTGGGGTGGGTACCTTTGCACTTGCCATGAATACAATCCCTGTTTTCGGTATCATTTTTGGTTCTGTCTTCCTGGGCGAAGCCGTTACGATTGAGACCATGATTGCGCTTTCCCTGGTTATCGGTGGCCTGCTGGTTGCACGCCTGGGAAGTCCCAAATTCACGAAACCTCAGGAGGGGGTATGAAGCAGGGGCGCATAGAACTGCTGGATCTTGCCCGGGGCGTGGCACTGATTGCCATGACCGTTTTTCATTTTGGCTTTGATCTTGAACTGCTTGGGTTCCGGGAGCCGGGTTACATAAACCAGCCCCACTGGAAGTATTTTGCACGGGTGATCGCCTCAAGTTTTTTGTTTCTGGCCGGTTTCGGACTCTATCTTGCACATGCCCGGGCAATTCGATGGCAGGCGTGGCGCATGCGGATGGCCAAAATTTTGGCCGCGGCCATGTTGATCACGATCGCTACCTATTTCGCCACTCCCGATCAGTACATTTTCTTCGGTATCTTGCACCAGATCGGCTTCGCCAGTTTGGCTGGCCTTCTTTTCCTGAGATGGCACTGGGCCATCCTTGTTCTGTTGGCAGTTGTCGTGTTCCTCCTGGGCCAATATGGAAGAACCGATGCCCTCAACATGCCTTTCCTGTACTGGACAGGGTTGTCGGGCATACGCCCGGTTTCCAGTGACTATGTGCCGGTCTTCCCGTGGTTCTCGGCTCCTCTTCTTGGCATAGCGTTCGCAAAACTCGCGGCGAAACGCGACTGGTTGACGATACTAGCCCGCCCGAAAGCGGATGCAGTACTCTATAAGCCATTGAAATTTATCGGTCGGCACAGCCTGGTTTTCTACCTGTTGCATCAACCTGTGATGCTTGCCCTCATGATTGGAATTTCATGGATTATGGGCTGGATTGTTTTTACCTGACCAAGGTGTCCACTCAGGACATGCCTTTCATGTATTTTATGAAAGGTGTGACATCGGCAACCTTGTCATAAAGCTTTCGCCCGGGCTCGTTGAAATCCTGCGTCATCCAGTAAACCTGATCACAATCGTGGTTGCGACCTTCCTCATAGACGGCCTCAATCAGCGCCCGGCCAACGCCTTTTCCCCGAGCGGCCGGCAGCGTGTAAAGATCATTCAGGTAGATACGCTGCTTGGCCGACCACGTTGTGCCGTGAAACAGGTAATGGACCAACCCCAGCAAATTTCCGTTCTCTTCAAATACCAGCCCAATGGGACCGTCATCCGGTTCACTCAGCAGTCTTTGCCACAATTCATCGGTACCGGCATCAAGATTGGTCTTGTAGAAATCCTGGTAGCCTTTCCACAAGACTTGCCATTGTTCGCGATCTTCCGGTTTCAAACGTCTCACATCAGGCATGTTCAGGTTCCTACGCCAAGTTCAGCCAGTCTTGCCAGGCTTTGCTCTTCAACCTGGTCAAGTTCGGCAATGGTTTCATCAATGTCACGTTTCTTTTGTATCAACTGGTCCCGCTTTTCGCTGACACGTTGAATAAGCAGGTCGAGTTGACCGGCTTCGCCCGGCGGTTCCTTGTACATTGATATGATCTCGCGGATCTCGGCTATGGAGAAGCCAAGTCTTTTGCCGCGAAGTATCAACATAAGCAAACGGCGGTCTGATGGCCGGAAAAGGCGGGTCCGGCCACGTCGCACGGGCGCAATCAAGCCTTCGTCTTCGTAAAAACGGATTGTGCGGGTTGATATGCCGAATTCCCTTGTCAGGTCGGTAATTGAATAAAAATCTGTGGTATCGGTCTGTTTCAATGTATTTCCCGACAAAGCATGCAAAAAAGATTTACGTAAAAGTAACAGGAAATTTGCACACCGTCGCCATGCAGGCAATAGGGACTTGCATCTTTTGACGTATTTCCAGGCATCATTTGATGCTCAGATTCCGAACCACCATGCAGCGAGTCCCAAAAAGGCAAAAAAACCAACGACATCTGTAACGGTTGTTACAAAAACGCTTGATGCGATGGCCGGGTCCACCTTCATGCGGTCTAGCGCTATGGGAATCAGAATGCCTGACAAGGCAGCACAGAGCATATTGATGATCATGGCTATGCCGATGATTACACCCAGGTTTGTATTGGAAAACCAGATCGCGGAAACGACTCCAATCAATATGGCAAAAGAACAGCCGTTCAATAAACCAACAAGAAATTCCCTGCGAATGGTTCTGAACATGTTGTAAGTGCCGATATCACGGGTTGCGAGCGCCCGGACTGTAACGGTCATGGACTGGGTACCCGCATTGCCGCCCATCGACGCCACAATCGGCATGAGAATGGCGAGGGCAACCATTTGCTGGATGGTCGCGTCAAACAAGCCGATCACAAGAGAGGCTAGGATTGCGGTAATCAGGTTCAGGAAAAGCCAGGTGAAACGTGACCGGGTAATTGAAAGCACATTGTCTGACAATTCCTCGTCGCCAACCCCTGCCAGCCGTTTGATGTCCTCATCCGCTTCTTGCTGGATCACGTCAACGACATCATCAATGGTCAGAACCCCGACCAGACGCTGGTGTTCATCGACAACAGCCGCAGACACAAGGTCATATTGTTCAAGAATCCGCGCTGCTTCCTCCTGGTCAAGGTTGGCATCTACCGGATGAACGGATTTTTCCTGAATACTGGCTATCTTGGTTTTGCGCTGTGTCCGAAGGATCCTGTCAAGTGCAACATGCCCCATCAGCTTGTAGGAAGGGTCAACGACAAAAACTTCATGGAACCGTTCGGGAAGGTCGTCATCCTCTCGCAGGAAATCTATGGTTTGCCCCACACTCCAGAATGGAGGAACGGCAATGAACTCGGTCTGCATGCGCCGACCGGCAGTCTCTTCCGGATATTCGAGGGAGCGGCGAAGGCGTGTCTGCTCTTCAAACGGCACCATGGACAGGATTTCATCCCTGTCCGACTCTTCCATGTCCTCCAGAATGTATACAGCATCGTCAGACTCGAGTTCCGCAACCACATCAGCGATCTGCTCATTGGGCAATTCGTTGACGATTTCAAGGCGCATTGCCTCGTCAATTTCGGTAAGCGAGCTGAAGTCAAACCGGTCTCCGGTCAACCTGATCAAACCGCTGCGATATTGCGGGGGAAGCGCCTCCAGCAAATCACCCAGTTCCGATTCATGAAGAGGCTCAATCAGCTCTGCAAGGGCATCGCCGTTGGAATCCTCGATCAGTTCGCCAACATGCGAGACCAATTCCCCGACGACATGACCGTCCTCGGTATAAAATAGGCTTGCATCGGCTTCATCCGGTGTAAGTTCGGGCTGGGTATCTTGCAGATTTTCTTCCATATTCCCCTTATACAGGGGTCATGCCGGGTGTGAATAACAATCCTGCGACACTTGCAACAAAATCTTCGGCCGCGGCTTGCTCAGAATACTGAATACATCCGGGCCTGTCGTCATTAGCGCGAGAGATAAAGCTGGCTGATCCGCGCCGCGATATCCGAAAAACTTGCGCTCAGGGCTGCACTGTCGGATGCACGCAGATAGTTTTCGCCATCTGTTGAGCATTTGGTCAGCAGCTTGCTGGTTTCCGCAGCGATAGATTTGCCAAATCCAATCGTGAAAAGCTTGATGTTTTCATTCTTGATATTGGTGCACGCTTCATCCGTCCAGTCGTTGGCCTGATCAAGATTCTTCTTGTTGTGCCCAGCCCAGCCGGGAAGGTTTGCCGAAATCTGGTTCTCACCATCAGACATCAGGATGATGACTTTCTGCGTATTGTTTTTTGCTGCCGCAAAGTAGCTGATACCATCATCAAACGGCTCCTTGGGAGAAATGGTTCTCAAACCCCAGACAAGGCCGGTCGGAATATAGGTCGTGTCGTTGGGATGGAGCGCCTTGATTTCGCTGTGAAGCTTGGTTTTGCTGTCGGTCAGTTCGGTGATCCGGTTCGGGCATCCGACATTGAGCAGGCCGGGCACCTTCTTGTTGTACTTGCGGTCTTCCAGGTTAAGTGGATACTGGCGCGAGCCCACACATCCGCGCCAGGTCTTTTTGCGGGTATAGGTTACTTCGTATGGTTCCACCTTCTTGGAATCGCAACGGGTTCCGGTTCTCTCTACCCCGTCCTTGTAATAGGTGTATTTCCGGCAGGTTGACGGATCGGATTTCCAGGTGCGTGTTTCGGTGACCTGTTCAGATGTGTCATCGGGTACATCAATCCACTTCGCGTTGCGATTGTCGAGACCGACATTCACATAACGGGCGAAAGGTACGATGCCGATCTTGACCCGTGTCTGCGACCTGTTCAGAGCCAGCATGTCGTCGACAAAATCGGTGGCGGCAGACTTGAGTGCACCGATCTTGCCATCCTGAGACATCGAATAGGTGGTATCGAGCACCATGACGATTTCGACATTGCCATTCGGCAGGTTGACCGAAGCGTAGGGTGAATAGTCCAGCTTGCTGATCCCTGCAATTTTCATGATCGAAGTCGGGGTTTCCCCGAATGCAGTCACGGTTACCCGTTCGGCTTTCCTGTCGTATTTGACCTGTATCTTCTGCAATTCTCCAAGCTGCGCGGCGGTGAGATTGGCCTTCAGGTATGTTCGGGCATCCGCCTTGGCTTGCTTGGTGTCCTTGCCGTCCATAATTGCGCGGGCCGCAACCAGAACGGCACCGTCGACGGCATTCTGCATGCGCGAATCCTGCTGCGTCACGCGGCTGTAATCAAGGGCCACGCCACCTGCCATCATCAGCGGCACGATCAGCAGTGCCGTGGTCATGGCAATATTGCCGCTGGTATCGTTCAGAAACCGTTTTGCGTCCAACCACCGTTTCATGCGCCAAATCCTGCCTTTGTTCAAAAACAGGGAACAGCATGAACAAAAAAAACCAACTTTCCGTTAAACCGGAGCCTTGAATTGCAGCATGCGCCTTAACTGGTCACACCGGAAGCTTCAAAGCAGGAACGGAAACCCGCCCTCAAGTTTCAGCAGCGCGATCTTGCGCTCAACCCCGCCATCCCCTGAATATCCGCCAATGCCGTCTGCCGCGAGCACCCGGTGGCAGGGAATGATGATCGGGATCGAATTGCCGCCACATGCCTTGCCGACCGGTTGGCCATAGGTTCCAAGCCTCTCTGCAATCGCCCCGTAGGTAGTGGTCTCGCCATAGGGAATTTCCAGCATGGCATTGCACACTGCCTGCTGGAATTCGTCTCCCCTTGGCCGCAGCGGCAGGTCGAAGGTCTGGCGCTTGCCGTCGAAATATTCCGCCATCTGTTGTGCGCACTCCCTGAGCAGGGGTGAAGTGCCCGGCATATCCGGCTTTTGCCAGGTCACTGCCACGATGGCACCTTCAGCCTCGCTGACGCCAAGCGGTCCGTAAGGGGAGGAAATTTCGGCAACAATCATGCTTCCATTGTAGCGCGCCGGCAGACCTCCGGGAAGTTGTCTTTCACCTATTCAAGCCTGGTGTCCGGCTTTCTGAGCCATTCGGTGACGAAAGCCTCGTAGGCACGAGCAGCTGACAAACGGTCTCCATAATCCGACCCGGCCTTGTCACTTTCGTGGTAATACCGGTTTTTGAGGTGGTGCGTATTTGTCAGCCTCAGGACAGTTTCGCGAAACATCACAAGGCTGGCCGCACTCAACGCGCTTCTCCTGTATCGCTTGTCAAACGCTGTTTTCGATGCGCGAATTGTATCCACGATGTCGTCCTGCTTGTTTCTTGCCCGGCTCAATTCCTTGTCCAGATAAGCCTTGCGTGCCTTTGTGCTGGTAAGCGTTTGCATGTGCCTGACAAGCCTGACCAGTGTATCCCGGTCTTCCCGGTAAAGAATGATCATGTTGCGGGCAAGCGTGTGGTGGATTGCTCCGAAACTGAGCCGGTGGCGCTGTAGCAGCGTATAGTCATTCTTGACCTCCCTTTTGCCCATATGGTCCAGTTTGCGGATCGTCAGGGATTGAAGCCCGCCCTCATGACCGCCATCGCCACTCTGGCCAGCATCAGCACCGGCTCCGACTGTCGCACTGGCGGCAGTATAGCCACTGATTTCGCTGGCAGGCAGAAGGGGAAGCGCAATGAGAACGAGGCCCAGTGCCGCGGTTGCGCATGTTTTTCCAGTGTTCATGTCATGCTCCGATCATTGGTTGTTTCCGGTGAAGCAAGTGTGAGGCAGTTTCTGGCCGGAACAATCATCAGATGTGATGACCCGCCAGGTTTTGTTGATCATGGAGAGCAGTTTCTCCGTGGCGTGCGGGATTGTTCACCGGAGCCTTTCGGGCGGTGTTGGGGGGCAAACATGCGGGGTCCTTGTTGAAGGCCTTCCGTCTGTTTTGTCTGTGGTCTTCA
>JAEPNK010000006.1 GCA_017643495.1 Rhizobiaceae bacterium
GTCTTGCCATGGTCAACATGGCCAATCGTGCCAATGTTGCAGTGCGGCTTGTTGCGTTCAAACTTTTCTTTTGCCATTTCAAAATCCAATGTTTGCAGAAGGTCAGAATGCGGTTCTGATACAGATACAGCCAAGAGTTTTCAAGGGAAATATCCACAGCACCGCATACGATTGAACCCGGTCCAAATCCGGAAACGGGCCCACTGACAAACAGAGCATCACGGAAGGTTCGAGACTGGCGTGAGGTTGGGCACAATCCAGAAAGCCCGTTGTTTCGGGCAAAGATTACCCCTGACGGAAAAATTTGGAAAAAACCACTGTTTTCGAAAATTGTATCTGTGTTTATCCTGCAAACTGGGTGGAATCAGTTTTGCATATCCAAATTCCGGCAACATGACCGGAACCTGACATGGTTGGCCAAACGGGCCGGGCATGAGGGTTTCCTGACACTCACAACATGGTTTGTGAAATCATGTGTGACCGAACAATGCAACACATATGCAAGAACTGGATAACGCATGGCTGAAAAGCATTATTTGCACAGTGAGCTTGAGAACCTGGTAACCCGGGACGCCACCATGTGGAATTTCATCTGCGCCGGATCACTGGACGGCGTATGGTACTGGGATCTTGAAAATCCTGAAAATGAGTGGATGAGTCCCGAATTCTGGGCCCTGTTCGGTCATGATCCGGTCAGCAAGCGCCATGATCCGGCTGAATGGCAGGAGATGATCTTCAAAGAAGACCTTGAACACGCACTCGACAATTTTCACAAGCATTGCGCTGATCCCTCACATCCTTACGACCAAATCGTACGTTACAGACACAAAAACGGCTCGACCGTTTGGGTGCGCTGTCGCGGCATTGCCATTCGGAACGAAGATGGAAAACCGGTACGCATGCTGGGCGCCCACAATGACGTAACTGCACTCAAGCTCTCCGAAGAAAAGGCAAATCAGCAAATTGGGGAACTTGATACGGCAAACCGCGAAGTCGAGGAGTCCAACCATGAACTCCGGGCCTTTGCATATGGCGTCTCACATGACCTGAAATCCCCGGCCAATACGCTGGCAATGATTCTGGCTGAAATCAACAATGATGCGGACGACCTTTCCGACAAGCAGAAGATGTTGCTTGGCATGGGTATCAAAACCGTTGAGCGGATGCGTACCCTTATTGAGGAATTGCTGGCCTATACCCGCCTGATTGGCGAAGAACTGAATGAAGCTGAAATCGACCTTGACGCATTGCTGGATGAAATCATGACCGGCATGCAAACCGAAATTGACTCAAGCCAAACTTCAATCGTCAAAAAGGATTTGGGCAAGATACTGGGCAACGAAAGCCAGATCGGAATTCTCTTCCAGAATCTCCTTACAAATGCCATCAAGTATCGACACGCTGAGCGCGCCCCCGTGATCACAATTGAAAACAGACGATCAGCAAAAAATGAAATCGAGCTGAATGTAAACGACAACGGAATGGGCATCCCCCAAGAGCAGAAATCCCGGATATTTGAAATGTTTGAGCGCTTGCATCGCTACGATGAAATTGCGGGCACGGGGCTTGGCCTGACGATCTGCAAACGTGTCGCACATAACCATGGTGGCGACATTGATGTGGAATCAGTAGAAGGCGAAGGAAGCACGTTCACACTTCGCCTGCCCGGTCAGGACTAGTACGGGAAATAATGGAAAAAAAGAAAACCATACGCAAGCTGATGATGATCGATGACAACATACTCGATCATACACTATACCGTTTTCTGATTGAACGAACCGGGCTGGTTGAAGAACTGGTTTCCATGCTGGATGCGCGAGAGGCCCTCACCTACCTCGCCAAGAACCATGAAAAAATCGACCTGATCCTGCTGGATATCAACATGCCGGGCATGAGTGGTTTTGATTTTCTCGAAGAAGTCCGCGAAATGCTGGGAGACGAATTTACCAAGCCCATCATCATCATGTTGACGACCTCAATGGATCCAAAGGACATTGACCGGGCAAGCAGATACCAGATGGTAAAGGATTACTGTAACAAGCCCTTGTCGGAACAGAATATCGAGGAATTTGCACGTCTTGTTGCCGGCTCCCAAGGATCATAGTTCATCGTTGGCAGGATTGGCCCCGCCAGGCTCTTGCTAAGATGGAAAACTGCTCAGACAGCCTCAAGATCCCGGGCGCTTTCGATCTTTCTGTACGTGCGTGAAACCATGCGCTTGGCTGCCCTAATTTGGGGTGGGGCAACTTTCTTGAGAAGTTTTTTAACCGGGTTTCTGCTTTCTCCCTGTGTGTTCAATGGCGCTGGTGGCACCCAGACAAGGTTAGCATTGAAACGGTCGCCCAATCTCTCGGCAAAGCTTTTGAAAAGGCTTCGGTCAGGATCGGAATAGCCCGGTGAGTAAATCAGAGTGGTGAGTTCCGGAATGTGGCTGAAGTCACGCTCAAAGAACTGGCCAACGAGCTCATCTCGGTGCTTCGCATCATATTCAACCGAAGCAAAAGCATCCCAGTCGAGATCAAGATATTCATTTTCCTGCGGGCCCTGCCAATCGGCCAGCAACTTTTCTGAAAACCTGAATGAAACTTCCCGTCCACCGGATTGTCTGTGAAAACGGCGATGCAAGGGCGCCTTGAAATCTGTCTCATAGCTGACAACCGGCCCGATATCGAACTTCCGCCCACCCCGCGGGCCATGTATCCATCGCAGGTCACTCACGATACCGTTCATGATGGCATGAGCCAGAAAGTTACCCCGGTCGATGAACTGCTTTTCCCGTTCGCTTGTGAAAAAAGCCTTGCCTGCCGGGCGATCAATCATGATGCCGCGCATGTCACAATGAAAGTCCAGGTGCGTAAGGCTGATGCCTTGCAAGTTCCGGCTTTCCCATATCGGGTAAACCTGTTCGTGATTGTCGGCAATCATGATTTCCGGCATGGAATTCCCAGTTCTTTCAAGAATGTCATTCAGGCGAAACCTAGGGCGGCACCCTTAAAATACCGGAAATACAAGCGGAATGTCCTGAAATAGCCGGAACAAGGTAAACAGCATCATAAGATTTTCCAGCTCCTGTTTTCGTCCTTGGGCAAATCAAAAATGCGAAAGAAAACAAAAACCGGGTTCCGTTCATCCGCAAGGATGAAGCAGGTGGCAAAACGGAAATATGCGAAGGGAAATTTTGGAGCGGGTAGCGGGAATCGAACCCGCATATTCAGCTTGGAAGGCTGCTGCACTACCATTGTGCTATACCCGCAATACCAACCCGGGTTACAAAAACCCCTGCCAGTATGAGCCAAACCTGCCGAGTTTGGTGGAGGAGGCTGGATTCGAACCAGCGTACGCATAGCGAACGGATTTACAATCCGTCTCCTTTAACCACTCGGACACTCCTCCATTCTTGGCGAGGTCTGACCAGTTTCCCTTCTTGACGTTTAATTTCAACCGGGAAAAAACCAGCAACACTGAAGCATCGCCAATCTGACGCGCGTTATGCCGACATGGAGGTTGACTGTCAACATCCGATAACAAATCAGGGTCGACAAATGCAAGCTTTCTTGCACAAGCATGTTGACCACGGCCCAGGACAGGGAGTACCCCGCTTGCATGAGCTCTAAAAACCCGCCGAAACAGATGAGTGACGAACACAACGCCTTTCATGCCGAACGCCGTCGTGCGCGAAGGGATGCGGCCAAGGGCAAAGGCAAAAGTGGCGGCAAAACATGGCCAAAACGCAAACAGGTAGACCGCCAGGACACGGACACCCTTTATCTGTACGGCCTGCATACCGTCCGACAGGCAATTCTCAACCCTGCAAGACAGAAGAACCGCTTGTACACAACCCTGAACGGCCTGCAACGGCTTGAGTTGGACGCAAATTTACTGGACTCTATCGAGGTTGAAGAAAAACTTCCCCGTGAACTTGATGCACTGGTTGGCTCGGAAGCGGTTCACCAGGGGGTTGTTCTGCATGCGGAACCGGTTGCCACCAAACCACTGGAAGAGCTTGCAGAAACGAACCTCGTGCTACTACTCGATCAGGTAACCGATCCGCATAATGTTGGTGCAATCATGCGATCTGCCGTTGCAATGAATGCAGGCGCGATCATCACAACCAGCCGCTATTCGCCTGTTGAAAGCGGTGTATTGGCAAAATCCGCCTCCGGTGCGCTCGACCTGATCGACCACATAGAAGTGCGCAACCTCGCGGAAACGCTGGAAGACCTGATGAAAGACGATTTCACGACGATCGGTCTCGACAGTGAAGAAGCGATTCCCTTTGAAAATGTGGAAGGCCAGAAACGCATCGCGCTTGTTCTGGGTGCTGAAGGCAAAGGCTTGCGCGAAAAGACGCGCAAGACCTGTTCCATTCTTGCAAGACTGGACATGCCTGGCGAAATCAAGTCCCTCAATGTTTCAAACGCAGCAGCGTTGTCATTGTACCTGAGCAGGCAAATACTCCAGAAAGCCTGACTGACCGGTCAGTCACCCAGCCGTATGATGTGCGGTCCGGAAATACCGTCTTGCGGAGGAAGGTGTTTACCCGAAACACCCGGTGTTATGATCCGCGGACCGGTGCCGTTTTCATAAAGGCGATACCCGCAATTAAATCCGGCAGGACACTCTGTAACAACTGGCGGTCCTGCGGGAATCACTTCCGTGTAATAAATACCGTCACGGCCGTCATCCACCGGCAGCGGATAATAAAAATCATTACCACTCAAAATCCGCTTGCTGTATGTCGTGACACCATCACGAAGCTTGTGACGTGGAAGATTGTAACGATAGCCCGGTTTTACATACTGGCGAATTGGCCGGTGGGCATGTTTCCGGTGATAATGGTGCTTGCGGTAGCGTTTTCCATAGTGGCGCGAATAGACTTTTCCGCTGCTCCGCCCGAGGCGAACGCCTGAACGACGGCTGTCCACGGCAAAACGTCCCTTGTGACGGAATTTCTTTCCGTGGAAGCGCTTGTGTGCACTGTAGTGTTGTTTTTTCAATCCGCCGGAGACTTTTGCGCCATAGGAACCGTTGCGCGCCTCTCCGCTTGCAGTCGAGGCAACAAGCATGGCCGAGGTCATCAACGCCGCCAACAACAGCATCGGCAGGCGGAATGTAAATTGTGGTTTCATGGTCATGACCAACTCCTGTCCGCCGAAACGGACGATTTGTCCGGTTTTTCCTCGCCCGGAACTACTCAAAACAGGAACGACGCATTTTTCTTTCGCCGCTGGCCGCATCTGTCTTTAAGGATAGGGTTCAGACGCGTAGCGGGCAAGGCAGTCAGCCCTCGCAAACACGACAAATGCCCCACATGGTTAACCTTGGGCAGTCCAGCGTCATTTTGACCACACGCCCGTCTTGAAAAGCGCCCTTCTGCATGCCAGCTAATCTCAAACACATTCCTGCAGAAAATCCCATGCTCCAGAACAAGCTGAAATCCTTTGTAGACCACCCCTATTTCGAAACCGTGATACTGGCGTTGATCATCATCAATGCAGTTGTACTGGGTCTTGAAACCAGCCCTGCTGTGATGAACAGCGTCGGGCCGGCGCTCATGGCTATTGATACGGCCATACTGGCAGTTTTCGTCATTGAGTTGTTCCTCAGACTTGTGGCCGATTTCAGGGGCTTTTGGAGAAACCCGTGGAGAATTTTCGACCTGGTGGTGGTTGGCGTTGCCGTAATCCCGTCAACCGGCGCTTTTTCTGTGCTGCGGGCCTTCCGCATTCTGCGCGTTTTACGACTTGTTTCCACCGTCAAGGCAATGCGGCGTGTGGTGACCGGATTGCTTTCCGCCCTGCCCGGCATGGGATCAATTGTTTTGCTGCTCGGCCTGATTTTTTATGTTTTCGCAGTTATCAGCACCAAGCTGTTCGGCAACAGCTTTCCGGACTGGTTCGGTACGCTTGGTGAATCTGCCTACACGCTTTTCCAGATCATGACGCTTGAAAGCTGGTCAATGGGAATTGTTCGTCCGGTGATGGAACAATACCCATATGCCTGGCTGTTGTTCGTGCCATTCATCATCATGACAGCATTTACCGTGCTCAATCTGTTCATTGGTGTGATTGTAGATGCCATGCAATCGGAACACGAAGCGGAAGCACGTGGTGAGCGCGAACGCATGATGAGTGAGACAGAAATGATCCTGAATGAAGTTCGCGCCCTGCGGCAGGAGGTTGCAGAACTCAAGTCCGGGAAAAACGGCTAACCGGCTACTGGCCGGATTTGATTTTCATGCCGGCCAGCATTTTCTCGCCAAGCAGAAGCGTGCTGCCGGTCGCCATCACGATGCCGGGCAACAAAATCCATTCAAGTGTCCATTTTTCTCCTGAACGTTCGTTCTCGTGGACCATGTTGTGTTGCAGGCCTGCACAAAGCGTTTGTACATGTGCTGCCTGGGCCAGAACAAACTCGCAAACGACCGGGTTCTTCTTGTGGGCCATGGCTGAGGATGTTCCACCGGCAAGTGCTTCCGCTTCGGCCACCTCGTTCTGGGCCATCAACAGCAAGTCCCGGGCAATTTTTGCGACAGCAGCTGCCACCTGCCCATACCAATGGGCAATTTGCAATATGATGGCACGATCCGTGTGCCAGGCGTGACCCGGCCAGCAGAGCCCGAGTTTTTTTGCAACGCGTTTTCCAACCGCCGGATTGCGCGGATCAAGATCGTTCCATATACCGACCGGCCCGCCAATCTGCACCGGATAACTGCCGACAGCACTGGCTTTCGCCGCTTCCAGTCCACGTATCCAGTTGTTCGTTTTTTGTTGGAGCGTGATGGGCAACGCGGCCTGCATGCGGGTGTGGGCCATCAGACCGGCCTGTTCCCTTCCCTCAGTCATGGCCGCTATCCGGGCCAGCAAGTTCCCAAGTCGTGAAACGGCGATCTTTTCGCTCTCGCAAAGCCTCACCATCAGGCTGCTGTCAAGCACATCCTGACTGGTACTTCCCAAGTGCAATGCCCGGGAGAATTCATCTGACAGGGTTGCCCGCAGTTGACGCACAAGCTCGGGTACAACAAGTCCGTCAATTTCAAATGCCGCGTCCAGGGCTTCGTAATCAGGCTTGAAAGCAGCAATTTTCGTTTCAAGATGCCCAAGCGCATCCGCAGATATGACACCTTCCTCAGCCTGAGCTTCGGCAAGTGCGAGTTCAAAACGCAACATCGCCTGAATGTCGGCTTCCCGCGTGAAAAGTTCCGCAGTCTTGTCGTCGGTCGTTATCCGGTTAACGAACATGAGCCAAGACCCGCCTTTCCTTTGTCTTCATGGACGATGATGTATCGCCATCATGAAGGTTTACACAGCTTCCATTGCAATCGAAATCCCCTGTCCGACGCCAATGCACATGGTAGCCAGAGCGAGTTTGCCACCCGTTTCGCCAAGCTGAAGCGCGGCGGTACCGGTAATCCGGGCACCAGACATGCCAAGTGGGTGACCAAGAGCAATCGCACCACCATTGGGATTTATGTGCTCTGCGGTTTCGTCTAGGCCAAGTTCGCGAAGAACAGCAAGCCCCTGCGCTGCAAATGCTTCATTCAGTTCGACAACATCAAAGTCCGTTGGCGACAGCCCCAGGCGCTTGCACAGTTTCTTCGTCGAAGGCGCAGGGCCGATCCCCATGATGCGTGGTGGCACACCAGCTGTTGCGCCCCCCAGAATACGGGCAACAGGCGTAAGTCCATGACGTTTGGCGGCTTCCTCCGAAGCAATAACCAGCGCTGCCGCGCCATCATTCACACCGGAAGCGTTTCCGGCTGTGACACTGCCACCCTCACGAAACGGTGTCGGCAGGGAGGCAAGCTTCTCCAGCGTTGTTTCCCGCGGATGCTCGTCCTGGTTCACAACAACCGGATCGCCCTTGCGCTGGGGAATGGTTACCGGGGTTATTTCCTTCGCCAACCTGCCGCTCTTTATTGCGGCTGCAGCCTTTGCCTGTGAACGCAGCGCAAAAGCATCCTGGTCTTCCCGGGATATGTTGTAATCCGCAGCAACATTTTCACCGGTCTCCGGCATCGAATCCACACCATACTGTTTTTTGAGTACCGGATTCACAAACCGCCAACCGATTGTAGTGTCGTAAATTTCAGCATTCCGGGAAAATGCGCTCGATGCTTTTGGCATTACAAACGGAGCACGGGACATGCTTTCTACACCGGCTGCAATCATCAGGTCCGCTTCGTCTGCACGGATCGCTCGTGCTGCATCAATCACAGCATTCATGCCCGAACCACAAAGACGGTTCACAGTTGCCCCGGTAAGGGTGTCGGGCAACCCTGCCAACAAGGCAGCCATGCGGCCAACATTGCGATTGTCTTCGCCAGCCTGATTGGCACACCCCATGATCAGGTCATCAACGGCACCCCAGTCCATTGACGGGTTTCTTTCCTTGAGAGCCTTCAGCGGTATTGCGGCAAGGTCATCTGCCCGAACGTGCGCCAGCGCTCCTCCAAACCGTCCGATCGGGGTACGGACATAATCGCAGATAAAGGCTTCGGTCATGATGTTACTCCACTGGCATGCGCTTTGGCGGTACGTTTGTTCAAGTCGCGCAGCGTTGTCAATTCAAGTTCGGTAGGCGGCGGCGTTTCTTCCACGTGTTCGGCGTATGTCACCTGCCAGCCACACGTTTCCTGTACCATCTCACGCGTGACACCGGGATGGAGTGAATGAACCTCGAATTCCTTCGTTTCCGGATTTGGGCGCCAAACCGCCATGTCGGTTATCAGCAGGTTTGGCCCTTTCGTCTTGATACCGAGACGCTGGCGATGGTCGCCGCCTTCGCCATGCCCAAAGCTGGTGTAGAAATCGATCTTTTCGACCATGCCGCGCGTACTCTGCTTCATGGTGATGTAAACCTGTTGAGACGAGGATGCGATCTCCGGTGCGCCACCACCACCCGGCAAACGGGTTTGCGGATTATCGTAATCACCAATCACAGTGGTGTTGATGTTGCCGAACCTGTCGAGTTGCGCAGCCCCCAGGAAGCCAACGGTAACATGGCCACCCTGCAACCAGTAGCGAAACATTTCGGGCACGCTCACAGTTGTCAGCGCTGTTTCACAAAGCTCGCCATCCCCGATGGAAAGCGGCAGCACATCGGGGGCGGTTCCCAGGGTACCACTTTCATAGATGAGTGTAATGTCGGGCGCGTGGGTCAGGCGGGCAACATTGCATGCTGCCGAAGGGGCGCCGATACCGACAAAACAGACATCGTCATTGCCGAGCGCGCGCGAAGCGGCAATCGTCATCATTTCATTTGGCGTAAAGTCAGACATGCGCTTTCCTCAGGTTTGACACGCGACCGGCAAAGTCTTCCGGTTTTGCATCGAGTACGTTCTCCTTCATCCATTGCGCAAACAGCTCGCGGTCGGCGGCTATTTTGTCCCATTCAAGGTAAGCGGAGTTGTCACGATCATAATAACCGTGCGCATAGGATGGGTGTGCCCCGCCGGGAACAACACTCACCGCATCCACTGCCCAGTAGGGAAGGATGGTTGCATTCGGATGGATATCATCAAAATCGTCCACCACTTCCTCGACGGTAACCACTGCACGCTTTGCTGCAAGGACAGCTTCCTTTTGTATGCCGATAATCCCCTCGACCAGAATGTCTCCCCTTCTGGTTGCCTTCTGAGCATGAATAAACGTCACGTCGGGCCGCAGGGCCGGAATTGCGGCCAGTTCTTCTCCGGTAAATGGACATGTCACCGATTTGATGTTCGGATTTACGCTAGGCAATCCCGCGCCAAGATATCCCCTGAAAACCGCCATGGGCAGGCCAGCCGCGCCAGCTTCATAGGCATTGGCCATGGCTGCATGTGAATGCTCTTCAAGTTCAATCTTGTTGGGCCAGCCATTTTCCACCGCGTCCCGAAGCCGGCGAAGCAGACCAACACCGGGATTTCCCGCATACGAAAATACCAGTTTTCGTACACAACCCTGTCCTATCATCTGGTCATAAACAACATCCGGGGTCATCCGTACCAGGGTCAGGTCCCTTATTTCCTGTCTTATCACCTCATGCGCTGCTGCATGGGGAATGAGATGGGTAAAGCCTTCGAAGGCAGCCGTGTCGCCGCTTTTGATATTTGCGGACACGGCGTCTGCCAGCGGCATGAATTTCGTCATACTTGCTTCCGTTGATCGGTGAAATGTTTGGAACGGTTGTAGCGGGCCTGTCAGTCGTAGGGAAGCCCTACATAATTTTCTGCGATAGCCATAGCCCCGGCGTGCGAACGCGTGACATAGTCATATTCAGCACGCTGCATTCTTTTCTCAAATGGAGAGTGGTCAGGAAACTGGTGAAGCATGCTGGACATGTACCAGGAAAAGCGTTCGACCTTCCAAACCCGTGTTAGACATATTTGCGAGTACGCATCGAGATGCACGGAATTTCCGGATTTGAAATGCTCCACCATGGCTCGTGCCAGATAATGGACATCCGAGATTGCCAGATTGAGGCCTTTGGCACCTGTTGGCGGCACAATATGTGCTGCATCGCCTGCCAGAAAGAGGTTGCCGAAGCGCATGGGTTCACAAACAAAAGATCTCAGTGGCGCAATGCTTTTTTCCAATGACGGCCCACGCTCAAGACCGGCAGCAGTTTCTTCGCCTATCCGCAAGGAAAGCTCGTCGAAAAATGCATCATCAGACCACTTGTTTACATCTTCATCGGCAGGGCACTGAATATAGTACCGGCTGCGGGTATTTGACCGCATCGAACACAGTGCAAAACCGCGCTCATGATTGGCATAAATCAGCTCATCGGCGACCGGTTTCGTATCACTCAACAACCCAAGCCATCCGAACGGATACACCCGCTCAAAATACTTTCGGCGGTCTTGCGGTATGGATTCGCGTGATACACCACGAAACCCGTCACATCCGGCAACGAACTGGCAATGCACCTCGTACTGCTCACCCTCTTTTTCATATCGCACGACGGGATTGCCGGACTCCAAGTCTGACGGAGTGACATTGTCTGCAGAAAACACGATGCTCCCACCCTGATCCAGACGTGTCGCAATCAGGTCCCTGGTTAGTTCTGTCTGCCCGTAAATCATCACCGATTTTCCGGTCAGTGCCTTGAGGTCTATGCGGAACCGCTCGCCATCAAACCCCACATCGAAACCGTCGTGAAGGATGCCCTCAGACAACATCCGCTCACCGACGCCAGCTTCCAACAGTGTCTCGACTGAACCATGTTCAAGTACGCCGGCCCGAATCCTGCTTTCGATATGTGCTCTTGACTGGCGATCGAGAACCACGGATTCGATGCCGGCGTTATGGAGGAGTTGAGACAGCAGCAAGCCGGATGGCCCCGATCCGATTATGCAAACTTGCGTCTTGATACTTTTCACCAACTCCACACTCCATGCCTCAGCCTATTTTTGCATTAAAGCGAATTTCTGAAGCGCAATTAATGGATATTACGAAGAAATACTTGGACTATCCGATCATTTGTTGAAAATTTTAATCAGCCAGCTAGTTTGCAACGATGGAACGGGCTCCGATATACGCACTGTATGGCGAATCGATTTCGGCCATAGATTCCAATTTCCTGCATTTTGAACGGATCTATGAACGTAGCCAGCATCATGACTGGACCATCCGGGCGCACCGGCATGACAAACTGGCCCAGATCTTCCTGTTTCATACCGCCGGTGTTCATGTTGAAATTGCGAACCGGAGAGTAACAACAGACAGCATGGCAGGCCTGTTCATTCCTCCCATGATCAGCCACGGCTTCCATTTTCCCAAAAACATCAAGGGCGGGGTTATCAGCGTTGAAATGTCCCGGCTTTTTCCCTTGATCGAGGCAAATAATCTTACACGGACGGCATTTGATGCTGTCGGATGGATCGGGGAAGAAAGCCCTCATTTTCGACGCTTCAAGGAAAAGTTTGCGGCCATAAGCCTTGATTACCGCTCCATGGAAACGCACCGAAACGAAGCCATGGCGAATGAAACAGCAGGATTGCTGCTGTGCTTTGCAAGATCGCTTGAAGCACAGCGCCACCAGAAAAGCAGTGAACTGCTCACCCGGCAGGAGCAACATGTGAGACGGTTCTGTCTGCTTGTTGAAGACAATTTCAGAACCGATTACGGCCTCGACTTTTATGCGCGGGAAGTCGGCATATCAAAGGTACAACTGACCCGCTTGTGCAGGGAAATACTGAAACGGACGCCACTCGAGACCCTTGCCGCACGGAAACTGCTTGAAGCAAAGCGGCAGCTTGAATTCACGCAATATCCTGTAAGCTACATATCCGAAGAACTTGGCTTCAATGACGTTGCGTATTTCAGCCGCTTTTTCAAACACCGGACAGGTCTTTCGCCAATGGCCTTCCGCAGAAAAGCCGGCTTATAGGCTTTGCTCAACCTGCTGCCACCTGCCGTTTTCGAAAGCCGCCAAACAGCAGGAAATATCCTCCGGGGACAAAGAACAGCGTCAATATTGAGGAAAAGGTCAGGCCGCCAATCATCAGCGTTGCCATTGGTTCGAACAATGCACCGCCTGCAATTGCCATTGGCATCAAACCCAGAATGGTCGTCAGTGATGTGAGCAGTATCGGGGTGACCCGTTTCTTGGAAGCCTCTACCACAGCCTCACGCAATTCCATGGACTGGCGGTCAATATCGATCTGGTCAATCAAGACGATGGCATTGTTGATGATGATGCCTGCCAGCGAAATCATGCCGAGAATGGCGAAGAAAGAAAGGGGCTGTCCCGTGATTATCAATGCGACAGGTGCACCAATCAGCACGAGCGGTATTGTCATGAAGGTGAGGAACACGCGTCTTGCCGAGTTGAACTGGAAAACAAGAGCGATCAACATGATCGTGAGTGCTGCAGGCATACCGGCAAGAAGCAATTCATTCACCTCGGCTGAGTTTTCCGTTTCACCTCCCACGGTCAATTCATAGTCCGGCCCCAGATCGAGTTCCGACAATGAAGGCCGGAGCAGTTCGACCACTTCATTTGCCGCCAGGGTTTCACTCTTGCCGGATATCATGATCTGGCGTTCCTGGTTTTCACGGCGCAGTTGCGAGTATTCAAGCACCGGCTTGAATGACGCGACCTGGTCAAGGGAGATCAGTTGGCCATTCGCCGGAATGGACAGGTTTGCCAAATCTTCAAGGCTGTCCCGGAAATTCTCATTGGCCCGTACCACAATGGGTATTGCATCCGTTCCCTCGCGGTACGTTGAGTAGGCTGTTCCGGAAAAGAATGTGTCCATCACATTGGAAATGTCTTCGGAAGTCACGCCAAGCTCGCGTGCCTTGTCCTGGGCGATGTTGATCACCATTTTCAGCGTCTTGTTGCCCCAGTCATTTTCGTTCTGGACTATTCCGGGCACCTTGGAGAAGGCAACCTCCACCTGATCAGCCAGAGCGATGAGTTTTTCTGCATCAGGCCCGGTAATATTGATTTCCACAATACCGGACTCCCCTCCTCCCATGGAAAGCCTTTTCACCTTGAAACGCGCGGCCGGATGATTGGCAAGCAGATAATCCTGAGCCCTGGCAACGGCGCTGACTGCGCCTTCAAAACTGTTGGTGTTCACCAGAATGAAAGCACTTGCAGGATCAGTATCGGCGGGATTAAGCGCCAGATAGAATCTGGGGCCGCCATCGCCGACAAAAACAGTGGTATCACGAACCTCGGGGTTTTCCTGCTTGTCCAGCAACCAGTCTTCAACCTGTCTGGCTTCCTGTGTTGTGCGGGAAATTGCGGTTCCCTTGGGCATGTCGAGATAGATCAGGTATTCGGCACGCTCGGCAAGCGGGAACATTTCTGACTTTGTAAAGGAAAACAGGCTGCCTGCCGACACGACCGCGAGATAGGAGCCGATTATGATCAGGGGTGCAAAGACAAGGCTTAGATTTATGACGCGCCCGTATGTTCGAACAAGCAAGCCCTCGCCTGTTGTTTGCTTATCCGGCTTGTTGCGTTTGGCAAACCATACGCAAAGCGCTGGCAAGATGTAGATGGCCGTCAGCCAGGACCCCAGAAGCATCACGCCGACAACAGCGCCGAGGGAGAAGGCAAATTCACCTTCCACACCATCAAGGATAAGCATTGGAACAAAGGCCGATACGGTAGTGATTGATGCGACGCCCAGAGGTGTGAAGAATTGCTTCCCTGCTTTCAGAGCTGCCGCATTCGGGTCCTCGCCTCGGGATATCTGCTTCTGGATATCCTCGACAACGACCAGTCCGTTATCAACCAGCAAGCCAAGGGATATAATGGCGGCTGCGATTGAAATCTGCTGCAATTCGATACCGAGATACGACATTCCCAACAGGGCAAACATGACGGTAAACGGTACAATGCAGGCTATGATCAGTGCCGGCCGGATACCGAGAAAAACAAGCATCACCAGCACAACCACGGCAAAGGTCTGCGCCACATTGCTGAGGGCATTGTTGATGGATACCGTTACGTTTGTTTCCTGGAAGGTTGAAAACTCGTACTGGATGCCGATTGGCTGGTCCGTCTCGAATTCAGCGACAGCTTTTTCAAGCCGGGCACCGATTTTCTGGACGTCTTCGGTATCTGCCATTTCAACGCTGGCAATGATGGCCGGTTGGCCTTTGTAGAAGACCGGTTTTTGTGGCGGATCAACATAGCCACGCCGGACGGTCATCAAGTCTTTCAACCGTACAAAACCTGACAATCCTTCCACTTTTGTAAGAATGTTGCCTATCTCGTCAACGGATTTGAGATCACCATTGGCTTCAAGAATGAGCTTTACGCCATCAGCATTCAGTTCACCGGCAGGAAGCACAACGTTCTGGGCCTGAAGGTCCTGAAGCACCTGATTCAACTGCACCCCTACCGCAGCCAGTTTGCGGGAGTCTATTTCCAGCCATATCCGCTCTTCCTGCACGCCAAACAGGGATACCTTGGAGATACCCTCCACCGTGTACAGGCTGGTCCGCAAGTCATCCGCTGCATCCTCTATCTCGGCATGGGAAAACCCCTCTCCCGTGACCCCGATTGTTGCAATCGAAACATCCCCGTAATTGGTATTTACAAACGGACCGCTTGTACCGTCAGGCAGGTCTTGTTCCACCTCCTCCATCCGGTTGCGCAAGTCCTGGAATACACTTTCAAGGTTTTCTTTCGGAACATTGTCGTAGACCACGATTGTGATGACAGCACTACCCGTTGTAATGAGTGACTTGATATCCTCTACTTCACCAATTTCGCGAATTTTCCGTTCAATCGGAACAACAACAAGGTCTTCCATGCGTTCCGGCGACATGCCTGGAAATTGCGCCGAGACCAATGCGCTCCGGATCGTGATTGCCGGATTTTCCCGTTTCGGCATCTGGACGTAGGTGATCAGCCCCTGGACAACCAGTCCGATCATCACGAGAATGGTCAGTCTTGCCTTGTTCAAACCGAGTGCAGTCAGAGAATTCATCGTATTTGGTCTCTATTCCGCAGTTTCCAGAAGCTTGACTTTCTGGCCGTCCCTCAGAAAGGACACACCGGCGGAGGCCACGCGGTCACCAAGTTCCAGACCGTCTATCACGATGATCGAGTTTTCCCTTACCCCGGCTACCGTCACATCACGGCGGTGAACAGTGCCGTTCTCTTCATCATATACAAAGACCTGGGTTCTTCCCGGATCTGATGGGTTTTGTGGCGGCTCAAGCTTGCCATCAAAAGGGAGAACGCTTAGCGGAAGCCTGTAACCCTGTCCCTGGGGGACCGTGAATTCCATACTGATCTCGACGGCCATGCCGGCCTTGATCGAGGGGTCGGTTTGATCCAGTTTCGCCACGATCGGAAATGAGGAGACTGTATCAGCCCGGGCGCCCAACTCGCTGATGTGACCGGGAAGCACGATCCCGGGATTGTCGGCAAGCCTTACGTCAACCTGCTTTCCGACCGTAATGCGGTTGACCACATCGAAACTTACAGAAAAACTCGTTTCAAACTGGTCACTTGCATAAATGGTGGCTACGGGACTGCCGGCTGAAACATTGGTAAAGGATTCAACTTCCACAGAGTTGATAATCCCGTCAAAAGGCGCACGAAGATCGGCTTTGTCGAGGTTTTCCCTGGCGTCATCCAGACTGCGCTCTGCCTGTATTACCCGGGCTTCAGCAGTTTCAGCATTTGTTCGTGATTCATCCGCGACAGCCTGAGAGATGATCTTCTTCTGAAGCAGTTGCTCTTTTCTCTCCAGATCCGCCTTGGCGTTTTTTGCAAGAGATTCAGCTTCAGCGAGCGCGGCCCTGGCTGTTTCAACCTGCAATTCAAGTGACCGCGTATCCAGCTTTGCCAGCAGATCGCCCTCCTTTACCCGCTGTCCGACATCCAGGCTTACCTGCTCCAGACGTCCGGCAACCTCAAACGAAAGGGTCGATATCGAACTGGGCTGCAATACACTGGGGTAGCGGCGAGCGGTGGTTTCCTCGGTTGCGCGGATTTCTATGGTTTTCAGGCTACGCAGGGGCGGCTCTGCACTTGCTGCTTCTTCCTCTTGCTGACATGAAGCAAGCAAAAAACAACTTGCCAGAACAATTCCAAACCGGAGCATTCGCACTCTCTTCCGTCTGTATTTTCGCGCTATCCTGTTGAAGGATAATAAACAACAAGAACGGAAACGGTAGGAAAAATTTTATTCAGGCTTTGGTGCAAGGCTAGTTTGCGGTGTGGAGATTACGTGACAGCACTTAATTCAGTCATGCCGGTCTGAAATTCCAGATATGCCCGTGACGGAAGTCTGAGCACAAAATCAGGAATGCAGACCCGAGCAAACCGTTCTTGGTCAGGAATCCTGTGTCTTTCTTGTACCGCGCAATTTTCTCACCAATGGCCATATCAAAAGCATGAAAGTAAGCGCAAACAGGACAGAAGCAATCGGCCTCTGGAAGAAAGCAAGAGCATTTCCGTCTGTCAAAATCAGCCCCTGTCGCAATGACATTTCAATGGTTGGTCCAAGCACCATCCCGATCACAACGGGTGCCAACGGGTAGCTGAAGTATCTGAGAATAGCTCCGATGACACCTGCAGCAAATGCTATCCAGATATCAAACGCACTGCCATTTACGCCGTATGCACCCACAGTCGAGATGACGAGGATCAGGGCGATGAGAATTGGTTCGGGAATTCTCAACACCCGGGTGAATACCGAAGCCCCCAGAGCGCCAGCTGCAAATACCACCATGTTTACAACAATCAGGCACAGGAAGATCGCATAGATCAGATCAAGATTCTGGTTAAACAGTTGAGGCCCTGGAGCCACGCCCTGAATAACCAGCGCACCGAGCATGACAGCGGTGACCGGGTCTCCCGGTATCCCCAATGCCAGCGTGGGCACAAGGGCGCTTCCGGTAACGGCATTGTTTGCGCTTTCACAAGCAACCAGTCCGTCTGGCTCTCCCTTGCCGAAATTCTGGCGCCTTGAGGAAGTTCGGTACGCTTCCGAATAGGAGATAAATGCAGCCGTAGCAGCACCTGTGCCCGGCAGTGCGCCGATAAAGGAACCCAGAACAGAACCTCGCAACAGCATACCCAGTCTTGTTTTCCATTCACGCCAGGGTGGCATGCGGAAACCCACACTGAAATGTGACGCTTCCGGTTTGCGGTCGTTGATCTCGAGCACACGCAAGAACATTTCGGAATAGGCAAACAGGCCAATGATAACAGGGATAAGCCCGATCCCTGCTGTAAGCTGGAAACTGTCAAATGTGAACCGCATGTCACCGGTCACCGGGTCAACACCAATGGTTGCCAGCATCAGACCAATGCCACCGGCAACCAGTCCCTTGACCAGCTGTCCGGATGAGACGCCCGCTATGCAGGTCATGGCGAATATGCCGAGAGCAAAATATTCGATCGGCGTAAACTGGAGCGAAAAACGCGCCAGTGAAGGGCCTGCCAGTACAAAGACAAAAACCGAAAAAAGCCCCCCCAGGGTTGAAGCCGTGGTTACCCAGCCAATCGCCAGGTCGGCATTGCCCTTTTTGGCCATGGGAAACCCTTCCATGGCAGTGGCTGCTGCTTGCGGTGTGCCGGGAGTATTGAGAATGATGGCCGTGATTGATCCGCCATAGACAGACCCGCAGTAAACGCCGAGCATGAGGGCGATTGCAGGAAACTGGTCAAGCGAGAAAGTAAACGGCAGAACCATGGTAAGGCCGATTACGGAACCAAGGCCGGGCAAAACACCGATCACCACACCGAAAAGCGTACCAAGAACGATGCAGAGCAGCGACATCGGTGTGGCAATCTGTTCGATTGCAGCCAGAAGAATATCCATAGGTAAGGTCCTTGCCGTGCTCAGAAGCCGACGTCAAACGGGCTGTCCGGAAGAATGATCAGGAATACGCGTTCAAACAACAGCCAGAGTGAAATACTGTAAATGATACTGACAATGGCGATCATGATCAGGTCTCTCCGACCCAGCAACAAGGGTACGGCAAAAGCGAAAAGTGCACTCGAGATCAAAAAGCCCAGCATGGGGATGAAGGCACAATACAGCCCGGTCGCCAGAACCAGAAAAGCAAGTTTCCAGTTGGGTTTGCGTTTTTCCTCCAGACCAGCCGGATTGAATACCGACCAGAGCAGAAAACATTCAGCAAACAGAAGGCCGGTCAGGACGATGCGGGGAAAAAAGAACGGACCGCGCCCGGCACTCTGGCTCGCAAACGCACTGACTTCACCAAATGTCTTCGAGAGAAAAAAGCCTGTCGTGACAACGATTACGACAGCGACAATCCTCTCGCCAAGAAGCCCGACATAAGCGTTTGACTTTTGCATGATACCTCCCAGAAATCATGTGCACCGCCATGCTCCCAGCATAGCGGTGCAACAACATTACTTCGAGAGCAAACCTGCCTTGTCGAGCAATTTTCTATTGGTTTCGTACTTGTCACGCACGAAGGTTTCAAACTCCCCGGCTCCCATATAGGCAGTCGGCTGTTTCACGGCTTTCATGCGTTCCTTGAACGGTCCGGATTCCACCGCTGCCTTGCAGCCAGTTTCAAACCTTGCAACGTCTTCTGCAGACGTCCCCTTGGGTGCAACCATGCCGCCCCAGATCGGGAAGTCAAGCTCATAGCCCTGCTCTGCCGCGGTTAGAAGATCAGGCTGTTCGTCCAGACGCTCTGACTTAAGCAAAGCCAGCGACTTGAGCTGGTCGGAATTGCTTGTAAAGAAAGACACATGCGGGATGAAAACGTCAGCAGTCCCATCGAGCAATGCCTTCAATGCCGGGCCATCACCATTCACGGGCAGATAGGTCATCTCAATCCCGGCCGCATCCGATAGCGCAAGACCGGCAATATGGGGAATTGAGCCGACAGCCTGTACGGCAAACGTTACCCCTTTCGGGTCCTCTTTGGCCTTGGCCACCAGATCTTCAAGGGAATTGAACCCGCTGTCTTTTGAAACGGCAATAACCGTGGGCGCGGAGTAGGCAAGACATACATATTCAAAACTGTCGACATCATAAGGTAGCTTGCGCAGGTGAGGTTGCGTTGTCAGCGGACCAACGGGCGCCATACCCAGCGTTCGTCCATCCGCTCTTGCACGCGCAACTTCACCTACGCCAAGGGTGCCTCCAGCTCCGGCAGTATTCTTGACAACAATATTTGCATCAAGGGCTTCTGACAGACCCTGCTGCATTGCACGAGTGGTGATATCCGTACCTCCACCCGCTGCAAACGGAACAACAACCGTGACCGGCCGGTTGGATTGCGCAAACGCACTCCCGGCCATCATGGAAAGCGTTGCCGCAGCTGCAACAGCAACCCCTTTGACATATCCGTTTTCAAGAAATTTCATCGCTTCCTCCAAAAGACTAGTTTTTCATAGCGGGATTATGTTTTATATATTGGAAATATACAAGACTCTTTTGAATGGCTGTGAAAAACCCCTGGAGGACACATGAAACGCATGGATGGAAAGACTGCACTGGTTACCGGTGCAGCCGAGGGCCTGGGCAAGGCGATAGCGACCCGCTTGCTGGCAGAGGGCGCCAAAGTCGTGATCATGGACCGTGATGAAAACGCCATTGCCACAATGAACAGGGAATTGCCCGAGATCACCTGCAGGCAGGTCGACATGATGAATGCCGCAGAATTGAGGGAAATCCTTGATACGCTTGTTTCTAAAGACAGGTTTGCCTTTGACATTCTCGTCAACAATGCGGGCGGCTCCCTTCACACACCGCGTGATTTTTTTGAAGAAAGCGATGAAGACTGGGCCCGCGTGATGGGCTTGAATGTGACCGCAGCCGTTCAGACCATGCAAGTCATTCTTCCGGGAATGGTTGAACGCAAATATGGCCGTGTCATCAATCTTGGTTCAAAGGCAGGCCGGTATGGCAGCCTGTTTACCGGTTGCAATTATGTAGCTGCCAAAGGTGCGATGCAATCCATGACCCTGCAACTGGCACAAGAATTCGGCCCGCACGGCATTACCTGCAATGCCGTTTGTCCCGGAGCAATACACACGCCAAGGGTCATCAGTCTTCTCAATCAGCGCATGAGCGCTGAAGAGCAGCAAAATGTACTCAATTCAATACCGGTTCGACGCGCTGGCCGTGTTGAGGATGTCGCGTCTGCTGTGGCGTTTTTTGCTGCTGACGAGGCAGGGTTTCTGACAGGACAATTACTTGATGTGAACGGCGGACAGGGAATGTGCTCATGATCGTGAAAACTGAAATGGACAATACCCCTGTTGGCCCGACACTCATTACCGGTGGATCAGGGTTTCTTGGCAAGGCTCTGGCAAATGCCCTCACCGGCCTTGGTGAGAAAGTCGTTGTCTTCGACAAGACCCTCCCCCCGGTCTGTGAACAAGTCGATGGCGTTGTCTATGCCAAGGGCGATATCCGCAATGCTGAAGACCTTCTCCAGACAGCGACGGAGAACGGCGTTCAATCCATTGTGCATCTTGCAGCGCTTGTCATCCCGTCATGCCGCTCCAATCCTGTCCTCGGCGCCGAAGTCAACATTATCGGCCACCTGAACGCGCTGGATACGGCCCTCAAGCTCGGTATCAACCGGTTTGTTTATACGAGTTCCCTGGCAGCACGACCGCGCGGCCCGCTGAAGAGCCCCGCCAATCTCTACGGCATATACAAGTCAGCCTGCGAAGATATTTCAAAGGTCTATTTTCTTGATCACGGACTCGCCACAGTAGGCCTGAGACCGAACGTTGTTTACGGGCCTGAACGGACAGACGGTGAAACGGCTGCAATAAGTCTGGCGATGCGGGCTGCCATCAGGAATGAACGCTATGAAATTCCGTTTTCAGGCAGGATGTGCTTCCAGCACGTGGACGAGGTGGTGGAAATATTCATCCGTTGCCTGCAGGCAAATCCGGAAGTGCCGGTTGTCAGTGACCTGACTACAGAAATCAACAGCATTGATGAAGTCGTTACGGCAATTCGTGAAACGGTTCCGGAAGCCCGCATTACCTCGGCCCCGGTACAGCGGGCGGCCCCTGACGGCATAGACAACAGCCCATTGAGGGAATTGCTCGGCAATTGGCAAGCCGTACCATTGAATGAAGGAGTTTCCCGAACAATCAATTCACTGCGTGAAGCCGGCATTGCCTGATCCGGTCCGGGAAGACACTTGGCAAGTCCATGCACGCGATACCAGGTGCCGGGAAAGCGTGAGCTACAAGCCACCTGCCCCCAATGCCGTAATGGCCTGAGCAGATTTCAGCAACTTTTCGAGATGTTTTTCCTTGATGGTCTCGGGTGGCAATTTGGATGCATTGCCTCCCAGGCTGATGGTGTACAAATCTCCGGTTAGCGGATCACGCACCGCCATGCCTATCGCATTATGATCGGGATTCCACTCGCCAAAACTGTCTGAATAACCCTGTTTGCCCACCCGCTCGATTGCAGCCTCAAGCTCAGGGCGCCGGGTCTTCCACTCACTGCCATAGTGTTCGGCAAGGCGTTCGAACAGGCTTTCGCGCTCCACCTGATCTGTTGCAGCCAGATAAGCCCTGCCAGGCGCAGAAAGGGCCAGCGGTATTCTCGAACCCACATTGAGGTTCAAGGCAATTGCAGTAGGCTTGCGGATAAGCTCGACGAACATCATGTCGATGCCGTCCCTGACGCTGAGTGCGACAACGCAGTCGCCACCACTGGCCATGTCTTCCAGATGTCCGCGTACAACTTCGGAGAAGCCGAAACGGCCAATTGCGGCAAACCCCAAGGTCAGCACCTGGTTAGACACTGCATATTTTCCGTATTCAGGCATGTAACGCAGGTAACCGAGCTTGGTCAGCGTTCCCAGCAGCCGGGAAACCGTTGTCTTGTGCAGCCCTGTTCTTTCGGAAATCGCCTGGGTACCCAAAACCATGTCTTCGGCACGGAATGCCCGAAGAATGGAAAGTCCCCTTGCCAGTGACGTTACAAACGGCCTGCCCTCGTTAAGGGCCGCATTGCCTATATCCTGACGTGGCCGACCGCGCCTTTGCGCGACCGGAGCATCTTTTGTTTTTTCATTCATGTCACAAACATAAACGATACAGAACCATATGTCTTTCGACAATCAATCCTGTACGCAAGTTTGTTGTTACTTCAGTGCAGAAGGGTCATCGAGATCTGCATAGTCAGAACAGTCCCGGTGGCTGGCGGCCGGGTCGACCTTGACATCAATGACAACAGGACCACCGATCTTGTGGGCTTCACGAAGGGCATCTCCCATCTGGTCCTTTTCCGTCACACGCAGCCCTGCACCGCCAAGACCTTCAGCAACCTTGGTGAAATCATGATCATTGAAATCAACACCGATCGCCTGATTGCCCAGATTGTCCCGCACCATGCCAAGACCAGCATTGTTGGCAACGACATAAACCACATCCAGATTGTGTTCCGCTGCAGTTGCAACAGCATCCATCGTCATCACAAAACCGCCATCGCCAATCACGCCGGTAACCCGTTTTTCAGGACAGGTAACCTTGGCACCTGTTGCAGCTGGTGTACTCCATCCCATCCCGCCAATTCCTCCGGGCGCAATAAGTTGGTGGGGAGTGCGGAGCGGCAATCGCGAAGTTGCCCAGATCCGGTTGGTCCCCGCATCCAGCGTGAGCAAGTCATCCGGCCCCAAGAACTCCCCCATGGCCCGCATGATGTCTGCATAATGCACTGTTCCCGGACGGGTGCCGAATTCGGGAAGCACGCCATAATCATTTTCTGATTTCAATGATGCGATATGCCGGATACGCGTTTCAACCTGCCCGGAGGCCGGAGAAGTCTCAGCGCCCAGAAGGTAATCCAGAACATCCGAGACATCAGCAGTAACAGCCTGATCAACAGGCAGAACCCAACCCGCATTGAGCGGATCGATATCGACCTGGATGATGGTTTGCTCACCGGGCCGCATCATTTTGGCATCCCGGAAACGGGTGTATTCAGGACCAAGGCTGCAACCGAGCACCAGAATCGTGTCTGCGGACTGGACCATCCTGTTGGCCGCTGCCGAGGCCCAATTACCCATCATGCCAACAGCAACCGGGCTGGTTTCATCAATCGTGCCCTTGCCGTGATAACTGGATGTGACGGCGATGCCATCCCGCTCTGCAAGCTGTTGGAGCTTTTCACCGGATTTGCTCATGTAAATGCCATTGCCTGCAATGATCACGGGCGTCTTTGCTTTCCGTAGCGCTTCTGCAATCTGCTCAAGAGCCGCCCTGTCCGGCTTCATCGGCGTGTGCCTTAGATAACCTTCTGTCGGATACAGTGTTGCCCGACAATCATCAGGCACTTCTTGCTTGATGATGTTTGTACGCATCAGCATGGCTGCCGGTCCCTGTCTGGGGGTCATGGCATGCTTGATCGCCAACTGGGTGCCGTAAATCGCTTCTGCCGGCGTGGTCGCATAGGTTGCATATTTGGTCATGCTTTTCAGAACAGCGAAAGCGTCACCGGCTCCGTAATCGCCAGTCATTGTCTGATAGACGCCATGCTGGGCAAATCCGTCATAGCAGGACGTGTCCGTCATGATGACCATTGGCGAAGAGGAAAAATAGGCTTCCAGGATACCAAAGGCTCCGGTGCTGGTCGCGAAAGGCCCCTGCGCCATTAGAAGACCGGGCTTTCCGGTCAGTTTGCCTGCAACCTGTGCCATGACAGAAGCAGATTGCTCGCTGCGGGCGAGAACGAGTTCGAACTCGTCCTTCTTGTCAAAGAATGCTGGCAGTGACCAGGTAATGCCAAGACCCGGAAGCGTGAACCCGCGGGTAATGCCTGCCTCAATGAATGTCTTGATTACACCTTCGTTGGTTTTCATGGGAGCCTCCAATTTGTTTGATGGGGAGACTAAAACAAGCAATTAATTCCGTAAAGTGAAATTATGTACCACTTAGCGCATTTATTGTTCAAAACTGTCGAATGTGATTTCAGCATTGAAAATGAAAGCTGACAGAAATGTCCTACGGGTCTGGCCATTGTTGTGTGGCACACAACAGCTTGTGTTTAAATGATGTCTGGCTTGCTCAAGACCTGCCTGCGCATGTTCCTTGCCGCAGAAATGAAAACAGGCCGCCCCGGATTCCGGACCGACCTGTTTTGGGAGGTTCTTGAAGGATTACTTTCAGGTAATTCTTGCAGCGACGCTCTTGGTCTTGCAGTAACTCTTGAGGCCCTCGAGCCCCTTCTCGCGACCGAACCCGGATTTTCGGTTTCCGCCAAACGGCACCTCGATACCGCCCGCGAAATACTCGTTTATATAAACCTGGCCTGCATCTATCTGCCTGGCCATTTGATGGGCTGTCGAAAAATCAGAGGTGTATATTCCTGCCACCAGGCCATACTGGCAGTCATTGGCCAGAGCGAGTGCATGCTCAGGGTTGTCTGCGAGTTGTACAGTGAGCACCGGCCCGAAAATTTCCTCTTTTGCCAGTTCGTCATCACCAGGCACGTCAAAGACAATAGTCGGTTCGAAGAACCACCCCTTGCCGGTTGCAGGATCACTCGCAACAGATCCGCCGGTAACGATGTTTGCGCCCCTTGACCTGGCACGTTCCACAAAGCCGTTTATCTTGTTGAGGTGTTCCAGTGAATTGACCGGACCAAGGTCCGGTTTGTCCAGCCCGTGTCCGAGTTTCAGTTTGGCTGTGCGCTTCACCAGTTCATCAACAAATGCCTCGCCAATGTCTTTCTCGATAACCAGTCGCGATCCGGCAGAACAAATCTGGCCGGCATTCTCGTAGATTGCCCCGAGGACTCCGGTAATTGCCTGTTCATGGTCACAATCAGACAACACCACAACAGGTGACTTACCACCCAGTTCAAGAACAACACGGGTAATCTCGTCGGCAGCCGTTTTCATCACGGTCTTGCCTGTCTGTACAGAGCCGGTGAAGGTAATGTGATCGACCAGTGGGTGGGAAACTAACGGCGCTCCTGCATCCAGTCCTGTGCCGGTAATTACATTGCACACTCCGTCCGGCAATCCGGCCTCGCTCAGGAGACGGGCGAGAAGAAGTGCGGTGAAGGGCGTTTGTTCGGCAGGCTTTGCCACAACCGTGCAGCCAGCGGCGAGTGCCGGCGCCAGACCACGTGCAGCTGTTGATATCGGGAAGTTCCAGGGAATAATGTGAGCAGTCACACCAACCGGCTCGTGGATTGAATATCCGAGATAGTGCGGGCCTAGCGGGAAGCTGTCCCCTTCAAGCTTGTCGCAGGCACCGGCATAATATTCAAACGCCCGTGCAGCACCCCTCACATCACCCATGGATTCCTGAAGGGGTTTGCCGCTGTCCAGTGTTTCTGTAACAGCCAGAAGATCCAGATTGTCGATGACAAGCTGCGACGTTTTCCAGAGGATACGGGAGCGTTCTGCGGGCGTGGTATCACGCCAGACCGTATCAAACGCCTTTCTGGATGATTGTACAGCCCGATCCACATCATCAGCATTCCCTGCTGCAAAGCCTGCAAAGGCTTCTCCCTTGCCCGGATCAAGGCTGTCCATTCTGCTGCCATGCGATGGGGTTACGTAAGCGCCATCAATAAAATGGCCGGATGGCAAAAGCCCAAGACTGCCTGTCTTTTTATATTCTGCGATCAAGTCGTCTGATCTCGACATGATTCAGGCTTCCCGTGAACTGATCTTGTAGGTGGATTTTGCCAGCCATTCCGGATTGATCTCGACGCCCCATCCCGGCTCATCCGTAACCGTTACGTGTCCGTCAAAAACATCGTATGGCGACTTGGAATACAGGCCGTACTGCCAAGGGTAATAGTCGGTCTCCTCTATCGAGAATTCGAGATATTTCCCGGCATTGGGAATTGCCCGCAACAGATGCATGGTGAATAGGGTCACAAGCGACAGGTTGGCAGCATGGGGCGTGCACGGAATGCCTGCATCATGCGCCATCTGCGCAACTTTCATGGTACGCACCATGCCGCCGAGATAACAGACATCAGGCTGGATGATGTCCACGACACGGCCATCGATCATGCGCTGCCAATCCACCAGCGAACAATCCTGTTCACCGCCGGTAACATCAATGTCCAGGGCATCGGCAACCTGTTTTGTCTGGTCATAATGCCAGTACGGACAAGGTTCCTCGTAATGGGAAATACCATTTGCCTCCAACATGTGGCCCACCTCAATGGCCTTGGCCGGGGAAAAGCACGAATTGGCATCAACCAGAAGTGCAGTATCGTCCGAAAATGCCTTTCTCATCGTCGTCACGATCTCTTCAGTGCGTCCCGGCCATTCATCCCGGTCGCGTCCGCACTCACTTCCCACCCTGAACTTGAACGCGTCAAAGCCATGCATGTCCTGCTGTTTTTTCAAGCGATCGGCCTCATCAGACGGCGTAATGTCCCGTTTCATCGACGAGCCATAGGCGCGCACCTTTCCGGGTGTTCCCCCCAACAGTTCGCATACCGGTTTGCCTTCCAGCTTGCCCCGCAGGTCAAACAGGGCTGTATCAAGGCCGCCCATTGCCCTTCGCAGATATGAACCGGGAAACTTGTGCTCACGATCCGGGATAATATCCATAAGATATTCAACATCGGTTGCATCCTCACCAAGGGCATAGGGAGCGACCTGACGATGCACCACTTCAGCGGTTATGTCGGCATAATAAGGAGCTACTTGCCCCCAGCCTGTGGAGCCGTCATCAGCGGTGACGCGAACAAAACAGACGAATTCATTGGTGAAGGTTTCGATTGACTGGATTTTCATGTTGTTTTCAGGTCCGAGCGGGACTGGCCCGCGAACAGTTTTTGGGATCATCAAATTGAAACTAGTCACAATTGGACTTGATAACAGGTCCGTTTTGCGCAAACTCTCATACCAATTTGGAGACTGCGATGAAACGACATGCCGGGGCCATGCTGTCGTCGATCAAGATCGACAAAACGGCCGAAAAAAAGATTTCCATACAATTGTACATGGCACTGCGAGACCTGCTGCTCACGGGCGCGCTTACTCCGGGTGACCGTTTACCGGCCACGCGCACCCTTGCGCGGGAAATCGGTGTTTCGCGTACGACGGTAATTGACGCGATCGACAGGTTGATATCGGAAGGTGTTCTGGTGGCACGGGTTGGCGCTGGCACATTTGTAAGCGACGCACTGAATGAAAGACTGGTACCAAAATCACCGGCAAATGCAAAAGACGAGACAGCACCGCCGCCCCGCCTGTCACATGCGACAAGCCATGCAATCCCCGACTTTGCACCACGCTCAAGACTGCCGCACAACTCGCAGGCCTTTGTCACGGCCCTGCCCGCCCTTGATGCCTTTCCCATGGCTCAATGGGCAAAGCTTTCTGCAAGGCACTGGCGTAAGGACCGGGACCATATTGCAGGCTACGGGGAACCATATGGTTACATGCCTTTGCGAAGGGCAATTGCGCGGCAACTCAATGCCTCAAGGGGGATCCGTTGTCATCCGGAGCAGATATTCATCACGAACGGGGCGCAACGGGCATTCTCCCTGATCGGCGGAATGCTGGTAAACCCCGGTGAACCAATCTGGTTTGAAAACCCGGGAGCCATTGGTGCCCGCAACGCATTTGTGGCAATCGGGGCGCGACCGGTGCCTGTCGAAGTTGATGAAGAAGGTTTGAGTGTTGAAGACGGACTGGCCAAGGCGCCACATTTCCGTCTGGCCTTTGTCACCCCCTCTCACCAACAACCACTGGGGCATGTCATGAGCCTGTCCAGAAGGCTTGCCCTCCTCAAGGCCGCCAATGAAGCCAATGCCATGATTGTCGAGGATGATTATGATGGCGAATTTTATTATGGCAACCAGCCGCCTCCCACCCTCAAGAGCATCGACACACAAGGGCGGGTCATCTATGTCGGCACTTTTTCAAAATCCCTGTTTCCGGCTCTCAGGCTTGGCTTTGCACTCGTTCCCGACGGGCTCGTGGAAAGTTTCGAGCGGGTGTGTCTCACATGGCTTGCGGGAATACCCACGGTAACACAGGCCATCGTGGCGGAATTCATGGATGAAGGCATGTTTGCCACCCACATCCGCACGATGCGCCAGCTTTACAAGCACCGACACGATACGCTGATTGAAACGGCGGCTAGCCTGGCCGGTGATATCGACCTGCAACCAACCAGCAGCGGGTTCCATGCTGTTGCACGCTTGTCTGCCAACCTGGATGAGAACAGGCTTGTTTCCGCTGCTGAAAAACAGGGAATAATCACGGCACCTCTCTCACGATACTCACTGGGAAAAATAACCCGTCGCGGGATCGTTTTGGGGTTCGGTAGTTGCGCAACAGATGATATCATCAAGGGCGTAAGGGTGCTGAAATCCATTGTGCCTGAATGCTGAACAACACAGGAAGCCGACAATAATTGGACTGCAAAATTATCTGTAATGGATATATTTGGCAGGCCAATTCCAACCTACGCTTTCTGCGGATTGTTTACTGCGTGTAAATAGGGAGAAAATCATGCAACTGAAAACAAGGCTTGCCGGTCTTATGGCAGCGACAATGCTTGCAAGTGCAGGAACCGCCCATGCGGAAACACTGCGCCTGCTGACATGGGGCTCATATGCACCCGAGGAACTGGTGCAGAAGTTTGAAGAAGAATATCCGGATATCGACGTTGAAGTAACATTTTCCAACAATGAGGAAATGATTGCGAAACTGCGGGCTACCGGTGGAGCAGGATTTGACCTTGCCCAACCCAGCCATGACCGTATCTATGCCGCACAGCTGGAATATGACATCTACAAGCCGCTTGACCTTTCCAAGATCGACACAAGCGTGATGGAAGCCAAGTTGCTTGATGGTGTGAAGGCCAATACCACCATTGATGGTGAAGTATACGCAGTACCACACCAATGGGGCACATCAGGCCTTATGGCAAACAAGAGTCAGGCATCTGATTTCAAAAGCTGGGCCGATCTCTGTGACCCTGCTTACAAGGGCAAGACATCCATGCGCCTGAAACGGACTATCCTGCTTGGAACCGCGTTTTCCATGGGAGAAGACCCGTTTGCAGCTTACTCTGACCTCGACAAGTACCAGGGCATTCTGGACAAGGTCGCCGACAAGTTGATCGAGTGCAAGGACAACATCAAGGCCTACTGGAAAGGTGGCGATGACCTGTCTGCCATGATGCTTTCCGGTGAAATCGTCGCTTCGGAAACCTGGGATTCAACTGCCTACAAGCTGTTCGACCAGAACTCCGACATCGTGTTCGTTCCGCCAAAGGAAGGGGCACTTGCATGGATTGATACCTTCGCCCTGCCCCGCAAGGCAAAGGCTGATGATGCAGCATACAAGTGGATCAATTTTGTGCTGCGTCCTGAAAACGTGACGTTGATGTCTTCAAGCACTGGTGCCATTGCAGCAGTCAAAGGTGGCAAGGACCTGCTTCCTGAAGACAAGAAAAAAGCAGTCAATGCCGCATTCACCGATGCCGACATTGATAATCTCAAGTTTTTTGCAAACATTCCTCCCGGCGTGGAAGACATGGAAGGCAAAACCCTTGAGAAAATCAAGGCTGCAACCGGCGGCTAATACCGGACCCACAGACCACCGGGATCAAACGATCCCGGTGGTTTTTCTTATCCACCTGCTTTCCCGGGGTGCAAAGGGAACACAGCCTGCTGATTGCCACCCTCTTTTCTGACATTTCCGATTGGCGTGCGTTCATGAAACAAACTTCTGAAACCTATGACCTTGAATGTTTCGACCTGGCCAAGAATTTCGGCCCTGTTCGTGCCGTAAAGGATGTTTCATTTGAAATACCAAGCGGATCCTTTTTCTCAATTCTCGGGCCATCCGGCTGTGGCAAGACCACCTTGATGCGCATGATTGCCGGCTTTGAAGACCCGACAGCGGGTGAGATAAAAATCAAGGGCAAATCAGTCCTTGGCGTTCCGCCGAACAGGCGAAATGTCAAAATGGTTTTCCAACATCTCGCGCTGTTCCCGATGATGAATGTTTACGAAAACATAGCCTACGGCCTGCGATGCGCAGGCTTTGACAAGGATCACATCAACCGCAAGGTGCATGATGTTCTTGAGCGTATTGCCCTGCCCGATGTTGCAGAGCGTGAAATACACCAGCTTTCCGGTGGCCAGAAGCAACGCATCGCCATCGCCCGGTGCATGGTTCTTGATCCGGATGTCTTGCTGCTGGACGAGCCGTTGGGCGCACTGGACCTGAAACTGCGCGAGGCAATGAAGATCGAACTCAAATTGCTGCAACACCAGTTCAATACCACCTTCATATACATCACGCATGACCAGTCGGAAGCGCTGGTAATGTCCGACAATGTCGCCATCATGAATCAGGGAAAGTTCGAGCAGATCGGTACTCCGCAGGACCTCTACCACCGCCCGCAAACGGCATTTGTGGCAAGCTTCGTGGGCGACAGCAATCGCTGGTCCGGCACCGTTAGATCCGGTGACAAGACCGGAGGAAAGGTGGAAACCGACCAGGGTCTGATGATGAGTTTTTCGACGGGCAAAGGCCAGACCATCCGTGATGGTGACAAGGTCGACATTTTCGTGCGGCCCGAATTCATCAAGACCGTACGCAGAACAAAGTCGAAGGCCAAGACCGCCGGAACAGACAACCAGATGGACGGCACGATCGACAGCCTGCTGTTCAATGGGGCAAACAGTCGTGTGCTGGTACGAACAGAAAGTGGCGAGCTCGTCGAATCCGATGTTGTGCTAACCGGAGACAACGACCTGAAACCGGGCGAAGAAGTCAGCATGGTCTGGTCTTCCCGCCAGGCCATGTGTTTTTCCCGCGGGGAGCAGGCCTAGTGCAGAACAAGGATATAAAAAGACTTTCCCTGATCCTGCTGTTTGCGCCTTTCGCACTGTGGATTCTATTGCTGATCATCCTTCCACATATCGGTATGGTGCTTCTGTCATTGCGGGAAAAAATTGCGCCGCGTGTCTATGAATACAGCTTCGCGAATTATCTCGATTTCCTGAATGAACCGATATACTGGAATACCCTGCTGAGAACCGGTTCAATGTCCCTGCTGGTAACGGCACTGGCATTGCTGATTGGGTTCCCGATTGCCTATTACATCGCCAAGATTGCCGGTCCGCGCGCTCGCGGCGGGCTGTTTCTCCTGTGTCTTATTCCGCTTTGGGTCAGCGATCTTATTCGCGCCTTCGGCTGGATATTGCTGCTTCGCGAAACAGGTGTGATTTCCAACTTCCTGATGTGGACAGGGCTGACCGGACAGCCAATCGAGTTTCTTTACAATGATGCGGCCGTCATCGTTGGTCTCGTTTACACGGTTATCCTGTTCATGATCGTTCCCCTGGTGTCCACTCTGGACGGCATGGACAATTCGATGATCGAGGCCGGATACAATCTTGGCGGCAACAGCTTTACTGTCCTGCGCCGCATCATCATACCCTATGCCATGCCCGGCATCGTGGCGGGCTGCATTGTAACCTTCATGCTGACGGCAGGTTCTTACCTCACCCCCATTCTGCTTGGCGGGAAGAATTCAAGCTGGTTCACAGAACAGATCTACAACCAGTTCATAACCCGCTTCAACTGGGAAGGTGGCGCTGCATTCGGCATGTTGCTGCTGTTCTTCACATCGCTTGTTGTTTGGCTCGGTCTCAAACTGAGCGGCCAGACACTTGCCAATACCGTAGCCAAGAGTTGAGGAGGTAAACCATGCTTTCGCAAAACAAACCCTCCCCCTTCCTCTTCGGATACCGGCTCTATGTCACGGCCTTTTTCGTGTTTCTTGCCGCACCGCTCATATCCGCAGGTGCTTTTGCATTCAATGACAGCCTGTTTCCTGCCTTGCCTTGGCAAGGTTTCACACTGGACTGGTTTTTCAGCGATACAGAACCAAAACTCGGCATGTTCCATGACCGGCGACTGCTGCAGGGTTTGTACTATTCATTCGTGATTGCCATCTTTGTTGCTAGCCTGTCGGTTTTCGTTGGCACGACCAATGCATTCCTGTTTGTACGGGGAGAATTTCCAGGCAAAAACTTCTTCTACATCCTGATGGTACTGCCCTTGGTGATACCTGGCGTGATCCTCGGCATCTCCATTCTGGTTCTGGCCAGTGACACGGCAAATTTGCTTGAGAACCGATATGATCTGGAGCTTGAGTTTCTGAGACCGGGCATAATCCTGGTTGTATTCGGCCAGTTCTCCTTCATCACCACCATTACCTCACTGGTGATTACGGCCAGACTCAAGAAATTCGACTCGACCATGGAAGAAGCTGCATTCAACCTTGGCGCTACACGGGCCCGCGTACTTCGCACAATCACGTTGCCATTCCTGCGCCCGGCCATGATTGCTGCAGGTATCGTGGCGTTTCTGGTCTCGTTTGAGAACTTCAACACCACACTGTTCCTTGTCGGTTCGGAGGCACCGCTGACCATCACCATGTATGACCGCATGGCCAAGGTAGGCTCTACCCCGGTACTCAACGCGGTATCATTCTTCCTTATGGTTGGTTCCGGCCTGCTTGCGCTTCTTTCCATACTTATCCAGCGAGACAAGACTACCCAGTAGGAGGGTGCATGTCCGAGTTTGACTTCGTCATAGTCGGTGCCGGCTCTGCGGGCGCGGTTCTGGCCGACCGGCTCTCTGAAAATGGCCGTTACACAGTCTGCCTGCTGGAAGCCGGAGGTTCCGATCTCAATTTCTGGATCTGGATGCCAATCGGTTACGGCAAGGCTTTCTACAACAAACGCATCAACTGGATGTATCACACAGAAGCCGATCCCGGCCTCAACAACCGGACAGGTTACTGGCCTCGCGGGAAGGTTCTTGGCGGCTCAAGCTCGATCAATGCCATGGTTTACATTCGCGGCCAGCAGCAGGATTTCGAAGACTGGAAAGCAATGGGAAACCCGGGTTGGGGATGGGACGATGTTCTCCCGTTCTTCAAGCAATCGGAAACCAACTGCAATGGTGCAGATGCATACCGGGGTGGCGATGGCCCCCTGCATGTCTTCTCGATGGATCGGGATGTACATCCGCTGTGCGAGAATTTCATCTCCGGTTGCGAGGAAGCAGGGTTCAACAGAAATTCGGACTTCAACGGGCAAAGCCAGGAAGGTGTGGGCCTGTACCAGATTACAGCCAGAAACGGCTTCAGAATGTCCACGGCCCGGGCCTATCTCTCGCGAGCCAAACGGCGCAAGAATGTAACCGTCAGGACCCATGCCCACGTATCGCGCATTATGCTCAAGGATGGCCGGGCAACTGGCGTCTCATACCTGCAAGGTGACACTGAAAAAACCGTATCTGCCCGACGTGAGGTCATACTCAGTGCAGGAGCAGTCAATTCCCCGCAAATCCTGATGCTCTCAGGCATCGGGGATGGTACCGCCCTCCAGGAAAAGGGCATTGCAACAATGCACCATTCACCGGCAGTTGGGCAGAACCTTCAGGATCATCTGGGGCTCGACTATCTCTACAGATCGAAAGTCCCGACCCTGAATCAGCAATTGTATCCCTGGTGGGGCAAGCTGTTGCACGGATTTCGATATGTGATGACCCGGCGTGGCCCCCTCTCCCTCAGCGTCAACCAGGGTGGCGGTTTTGTCAAAAGCAGGCCGGACTGTGAACGCCCCAACATGCAGTTGTATTTTTCACCGGTCAGCTACACCAAGGCCCCGAAGGGCAAGCGACCACTAATGAACCCTGACCCATTTCCCGGGTTTCTGCTTGGCTTCCAGCCCACCAGACCGACCAGCCGCGGCTGCATCACTCTTCGTTCAGCCGATCCGCTCGACACACCGGAAATCCATCCTAACTCGCTCAGTACGAGCCTCGACCAGAAAGAAATGATTGAGGGCAGCAAACTGATGCGCCTGATTGCCAGCAGCCCAGCGATGAAGACGGTAATCGAAGAAGAGATAAGACCGGGCAAAACCGTACAGTCAGATGAAGAAATGCTGGATGACGCCCGCAACCGCTGTTCAACAGTGTTTCATCCCGTCAGCACATGCCGAATGGGACAGGACCCGGAGCACAATGTTGTAGACAACCGTTTGCGTGTATACGGCGTTGAGGGATTACGGGTGATCGATGCTTCAATCTTCCCGACTGTCACTTCGGGAAATACCAATGCACCAACAATCATGGTTGGAGAAAAGGGATCTGACATGGTTCTCGAAGACAACAGGAACACGTGAGGCAAAGAATGCAAGAGACACGTTTTTCCGGCGATTTCAAAACCACACCCTATTGGCAGGACATCGCACCAAGGGTTGAACTTCCCGATACACCGTTACCGGAAGAAACCGACATTCTTGTCATTGGTGGCGGATATACCGGCCTCAATGCGGCATTGCAGACAGCACGGGAAGGTTTGGGAACGCTCGTGCTTGACGCCGAACATCCGGGCTGGGGATGCAGCATGCGCAATGGTGGCCAACTTTCAACAAGCCTCAAACCTTCCCATTCCCAACTTGTACGCCGGTATGGCGAGGAACTCGCGACCCAGCTATGTCTGGAAGGACAAGCCTCGCTTGACTATATGCACGATCTTGCAAAACAGGATGGCCTCGAGCTCGGCTTGCGTGAAACCGGACGCTTTCACGGAGTGCACAAGCCCCATCTTTACAACAGGCTGGCAAAGGAATGTGAAGAAGGGCATCCGGTCTGGAACACTGACTGCTTCATGGTTCCCAAATCCGAAATGGCTGGTGAACTGGATACCGACGCCTATCATGGCGGCATTGTATATCCGCACCATTGCAGCATAGACGTTGCCAAATACCTGCCTTCCCTGCTCAAAACGGTTCTTGATTATGGCGCCGCCGTAAAGGGAAACTGCAAGGTTGTGAGCATTGAACGCAATGCGGTAGGTTTCACGGTCTTGACGACACAGGGACAGGTCAAGGCCGGAAAGATAATCCTTGCCACCAACGGATATTCAGGTGCGCTGTCCCCATGGCACCAGAGACGTATAATTCCGATCGGCTCCTATGTGATCGCAACCGAGGAATTGCCGCGAAAGCTTGTTGACCGGCTCTTCCCTACAGACCGGGTTCTGTCAGACACCCGAAAGCTGGTATATTATTATCGCCTGACTCCCGACCGCAAACGTGTACTGTTCGGCGGGCGCGTCTCCCTCAATGAAACCGATCCGCGAAACAGTGCACTGAAACTCCATCGTGACCTGGTAGCGCTGTTTCCGGAACTGGGGGCTACCAAAATCAGTCATGGCTGGATGGGCTTTGTCGGATATACGTTCGACACGCTCGCTCACAGCGGCGAAGACAAGGGGCTCTATTTTGCCGGCGGTTATTGCGGTTCAGGGGTTGGCATGGCGAGCTATCTGGGCATGAGGATCGGGCAGAAGGCTGCCGGCAGGGAAAAGACGGCCTCGGCCTTTGAACGTATCCCTTACCCTACCCGTCCGCTTTATTACGGAAACCCCTGGTTTCTGGCGCCATCTGTTCTGGTTTACAGGTTCCGCGACCGTTTCGGCATCTGATCAAAAAGCATTACCAGCTACCAGGTACCAGGTACCCGAATGCGAAAGGCCCACTAAAGGCCTTTCGCAACAAATGGATCACGTGGTTTGGGCATTGTGGCCAAAATACATGAATTCCTTGTTCATGCCGGAAATTTCGGCTGTATCCAGTTGCATGTTGGCACTGTCCAGCATCTTGTAGCTTTTCTGCGCCTTCACCCATTCATCAGCAGGCGCAAGCGTTGACAGCGTATAAGTGGTGGTTTCATTGAGATAGTGGGTGGGAATAACGACCTTGGGCTTCAGCTTGTCAACGATTGCATCCGCCTGTTCGTATGACAGGATGTGTTGCGAACCATCAACCGGTATTGTCAGCACATCAATCTGGCCGATGGCATCCCAGAATTCAGGAGCAGGATCAGGACGGTTGTCACCCCATATCAGTGTTCTGATGCCTCCGGTTTCAATCACATATACCACCATGTCCATATGCCCCACATTGTTTGGAGCACATGCTTCAACCCCGAATTCCTTCAGGGCATTTGTCCAGTTGTACCAGCCCGGTGCAACACAGGCATGTTTGTCTGCAAATCCCGTAATCTTGAGGTCGGCAAATTCAAACGTGCCAACCATCCGGTCGAGCACCATTGTCGATACGGGGCGATCAATCGCATCATGGTCAAAATGGGTGTGCGTTGACATGGTGATATCAACAGGTGTCTCGGCAAACTTCTGCTTGAACCACAACCCCCAGGCTCCGGAAGGGTCATCACGCCAGGGATCAACCATGATCGATGCGCCACCCGGCGAGGTGATCTTGAAGGCACAGTGTCCGTAGTAATCAATGCCTACTGCCCCTTCTGAAAATGCAGTCTTGTTCTGCAACTCAATGACATGGTTGTTGTTGCCGGGTTGCGTCCAATCGGTTGACTGCGCCTTTGCATCCGTTGTCCCCAACAATGAGGTTGCCGTGCCAACACCGGCAGCTCCTGCCGCCATGAAGAATGACCGACGCGACAAGCCCGGGGCAAGTTCGTCAACCTTGCCGTCCAGCCTGACCGGTTTTAAATCCTTCTTTTCCATTTTCCTTCTCCCTCTTGATTACCCGCGTGATTGCGGCACATACAGGGTATGGGAAAAACGGGCGAACTTAGCCCCTAGAAGAATACGGGGGAAACATGGGGTATTTCCCCATATCAGTTCAGGGATGTCAGGTGTTGCCTGAGGTTGGTCTTCCGGTTTCGCAACCCAAGCTTCCTGCGAATATTGTTACGGTGGAAATCAACCGTGCTGGTCCCCCGCGACAGGGTTGAGGCAATTTCCTTCGTTGTCCGGCCATGCAGTATCATTTGCATCACTTCCGCTTCGGTGGGGGTAAGCCTTTCCATCGCCTCCGCCATTCGTGACGACAGCGACGAAGTGATGTCTTTCAGGTTTCTTTCCACGAGTTCCAGATAGGAGCTTTGCAATTGCTGGTCTGCATCAAGGTGCCGCAGCTTGCTGATATGTGGAAGCACCAGTCCCCTAATCTGACCCAGAATGCGTTTTTCAACTTCATTTTTTGATGTTTCGACATTCTCAAGAAGAATTCGCAGAGCCGTATTGGCGTCCTCAAGGGCCTGGGTTCGTTCTTTGATGGTAGTTTCCCGGTTTTCAACGGTCTTGCGAAGTTCGGATTGGGCAAGCTTGCGGGTTTCCACTTCCTGCAGCATGGCCAAATCATCTTCAACAACGCGACCAAATTCCTGCAAGCCTTTCCGAAACATCATGGCCCGCTTGTTTCTTTTCCGGTCCAGCACACAGATCGTTCCGAAGAGTTCTCCATCCGGCCATTTCAACGGGTACCCGACGTAAAACGTCATGCCGAACTCAAGGTCTTCGTTGTCATGCCATGCCGGATCGCACTTGGCATCTTCCACCACCAGTTCACCATCATTACTGATCACGCCGAAACAATAGAGTTTCTCATGAAGGTGGTAGTTCTGTCCCGGGCTGTAGGGATTGTCATCACCTTCGCTTGAAACTGCAACGGAATGGTCCGGTACATTCGTGCGCATGATCAGGGCCGCCGGAACATCAGCGAGTTCGGAAATCAGGTCGACCACGCGTTGCCATTTTACAAGCATCCCGGTTGTTATCCGGGGTTTTGCACCTGTCATGGTCTCTACCTCCCTCATCAAACCCAGCCCTGTACTCCTGCATACACTCCAGCCCTGTGATGTGCAGGCATTCATGTTCGCCATTTTTTGATAAACAGGCAAGATGGAAGTTGGGGATATGTTGTTTGAAGAGCATTCACAAATGCGGGCAATCGGGAGGCTGGATACCATAATAACAAGCACCGACGTATAAACCGCTGCAACACCCGGACAAGTAAAACGGGCAAAATACAAATAATTGGAATATCAGTGAAAAGTGGTGCCCCCACACGGGGTTCGGTTCCTATCCCAGGCCTCAAGCGACCTATCACATCCAACGATATCAACA
>JAEPNK010000007.1 GCA_017643495.1 Rhizobiaceae bacterium
ACGCCACTAACGAGGCCCTGACCAACACCGATCACGGCGCCCATCACGCCCGCGAGGACGAGTGGGATAAGTGCAAAGCCAATGGTGAACCGTGTCCAGGATTCAAACAGAGACCGCGTTGCAGAAAACAACAAACAGGCAATGAAAACAGGCGCAAAGGATATCGACATCGCGAGCCCGACTTTGGCCAGAGCAGAGACGAGGATCGCGACGCAAGCCATAAGAGCGCCCAAGACAATCAGCACCACAGCCGTCAGACTGATCCCAAGCCATCCGCTTTCTTCATTGGCGCGATCCGAGAAATTGAAAATCTCGGAAACCATGTCATCGAGAGCCGTGTTGAGATTAGGAGCGCTTGTGGCTGAGATCAGTTCCGCGCCAATATTTCCTGGTACATTGGTCAGGACATTGTAGATCGGTTCAAACTGCGACCACGTAGTTGCGACCGACAATACCATCACATAGCGAATGCCCCAGGTGACGTAGCTCGACATTCTAACAGGGACGAATTGAAAGAGGGCATTGGCCGCAACAAGAGCAAGTCCGACCAAACCACCCGCTTGAATCATCGTCGTAACGGGACCAGCAAACCCAGAAAACACAGATTGAGCGTATCCAGTGATCGCTGCATCAATCGCATTCAATGTGTCTGCAATATAAGTTGCCATCCCGTCCGCATCTCCTACTCGAAGACGCTGTCGACGACGCCAAGCTTGGCGCAGTAGCTCATCACTTCCTTGCGGTCGGTCGTATGATAGCCGCGTTCGGTGAGTTCGAGCATATGTGGTCGAAGTTCTTTGTTGCTTTGGCCAGCTAACCCTTCAGGAATTTTGGCTGCGATTGCGTCCCAATCCCGGCGGCCTTCAAGGCAAGATGTATCTACATTCTCACCTGCAGCGCCCGCATCGCAAATACGGCGCATTTCCTCATTTTCCCATTGCCAGGCATAAAATGAGACGATCTTTCGCATCCCATTGTTATGGGCAAGCTGGTTCATCGCAGCCTTTGCCTGATCACTCAAGAAGGGCATGCGATCGCAATGGAAGTTCTCACCATGGTCAGCCCAGACCGGCTGGGTGGCGGATATCAAAAGCGCCGTCGCGAGTGAAATTGAGATTGATTTGGTCAATTGTCGTCTCCTGTCTTCATAAAGTTACGGGAGGCCTGTCCATCTCTGGCGATTTGCAGGGCCTGCATGCCCGTAGCATTCGTTTGTGCAGATTGTACGCGCAAGATTTCCAGAAGAAGGACTGCAACTTCGGCATTGACCCGCGTATTGAAATCAACGCTTGCCTTGAGGTCTGCAGTACTATCGATCTGATCAACCAGAGTATTTATCCGGGTGACAGCCGCATTGGCTCTGTCATAGCTGTCTTCCGCCGTGGCCACCGCAGCCATGCCGGACCCGGCAAGGGACGCGATCGCTTTGTCGGCGGGAATATCTGAGCTGTTGAAATCACCCAAGTCGCCGAGATCAAACCGCGATGTCAGATCAGAAATGACGGAGTTCATATTACCTACATTGCCGGTGATGTTGATTCCGCCGATCGCACCAGACACGATGGATTGAAGATCAGTCGCGGCCAATCTTGCATTCTTATCCGATGTGGAGTTCAAAATGCTGGAAATGCCCTTGGCACCGGTTATTGCCTCAAGGCGCTGCTGCATATTGGTCAGCTGCTCTTGCATCGTCGTCAGCTGCTTTATCTGTTCCTCATAGTCCTTCAGCTGCTGCTGCAGCTGCGCAATCACCTGGGCGATCTGGGACGTGTCTATGACAGGAATCCCTTGCGGGATGGCAGGCCCTGCCGGCAGCAGAAAGAGGCCGACGACAAGTGCGGAGTTTCGTAAGAATTTCTTCATGCGATTGCCTTTTCTGGTTCATCTGGATCGACAGGGACGTTGATGCGCTCGTAGTCACAGGCGCACGGGCTTTTGTATTCGGTTGGTATTGGCAGTGATGCGCAGCCACTCAGAATTAGGACTGGCAATAGCACTAGGGTGAGTTTCTTTTTCAATTGATCATGTCCTTCCAAAAGTCTTCGTTTCCTCTCCAGCCATCGGGCGCGGCTTGTCCTTTGCCGCCGCCGAGAATGGGGAGCAGGGGGCCCAAGGCATGGAGGTCCATGTCGATAATTGTGCTGTCGTCACCGGACTGCATCAGAGCCAGTCTGTGACCGACATTGGATTGCATCAGGAATTCACGTTCCCGGTCGGTGAGATTGAGAGGCGCCAGCTCTTCACTCGTATTCCGGTTAGACGGATAGATCAGGCGCGTCACAACGCTTTCGAGAATAGCGCCGCCGGCAGCACTTTCAGATATGTGAGAGACCCGCTGCGTGAGCAGTATGACCGCGACATTCTTCTTTCTCATGGTGAGCATCCAGTCTTTGAGACGCGACTGGAAATAGGGATCGTCGAGGAGCTTCCAGGCTTCATCCATCACAAGAAGAGTCGGGCGCTCATCTTCAACAATGCGCTCAATGCGGCGGAACACATAGGACAGCCAGGCTGTGCGGACATCGTCATTGTCGAATATCTCGGAGAGATCGAAGGCAACAATGTCGTTATCAAAATTGAGGCTGTCTTTTCCCTCACCGTTGAACAGCCACTCAAACTGGCCACCTTTGTCCCAACGGCCGATCCGTGTGTGCAGATCCTTACCGTCATCAATTGCGCGCAGCTGCGAACGGAAATGGCTGATGGTTTGAAGGTTCTTGGCGGCCTTTGCATTGTCACGACATGCCTTGGCGAGGGCCTCAATCTGGACAGGTGTCAGCTCGCCATCGTTCGGCTTCAGCATGGCTTCAAGCCAATCGGTCAGCCAGGCAGACCCACGTTCATCGCTTTCCGCTTCAAAGGGATTAAAACCGGTGTTCTCACCCATCTTGACCGGCGTGTAATCACCACCCAGAGCCCGGATGGGCATCTCAAAGCCCTGGTCCTTGTCAAAGACGATGATGCGCGGATTAAGGCGCGTGGCCTGTGCCAGAAGGAAGGCAGTGCCAAGCGTTTTTCCCGAACCGGTCTGACCCAATACAAGAGAGTGTCCAACCGTACGTTCGTCTGCGCGCCCCTGAAGATGGAAGTTAAATCTGTAGGGTTCTCCGTTCCCCGTCGGCAAAATGGTGATGGCTTCTTTCCAAGGTGAAAGGGTTTTGCTTCGGCCCCTAGCGGCACCATGAAGTGCTCCGAGTTCTGCGAAGTTTTGGGAGGAGATCATGCTAGCCCGGGTACGATAGGAATAGTTGCCGGGCTGCTGTGCAAAAAAGGCGGCGCGTGCTGCAAAACTCTCGCGGATCATCGAACCACCAATGCTGGTGATCGCACGCGTTATATGTCCGAGTGTATCATCAAGCTCAGCCTCGCTGTCAGCATAAAGGCAGATTGTGCAATGGTGATTGCCAAAGGCCACGCGTCCAGAGGCTTGATCGTCAGCCGCTTCTTCTAACTGGTTTTGCAAAGATCGGGCCGCATCTTCCGCTGCCGCCATTTGCCGCGCAACACGCTGAATCTTTTGCAGTGCCTCAATCCTGTCACCGGGCGTGAATGAATTGGTCACGACCATATCGGCAGCAAGATCGAGATTGTCGAGTATCCCGGCGAACGTCTCGCCGGGATAGTCTTTCAAGGTGACGATCGCGCCCTATGT
>JAEPNK010000008.1 GCA_017643495.1 Rhizobiaceae bacterium
CTTCAAAATGCCATTTGACCGGAGTTCATCATGCCAGCCTTGCCAGCAGACACTTTATGCCCCTGTGGCAGCCTGAAAGATTACGGCGTCTGCTGTGGGAAGTATCATTCCGGGATTGCAAGTGCCGAAACGGCCGAAAAATTGATGCGATCACGCTACTCTGCCTTCGTGCTGCGCAATGGGCACTACCTATTATCAACGCTGGCAGAGGAAAATCGTTCCGGCTTTGATGCAGAAAGTATTGCGCAGGACACAACGCGCTGGACTGGATTGGACATCATTGAATGCGTTGCTGGCGGTATTCTTGATCAAACCGGGATTGTTGAATTCGTTGCCCATTTTGATGAGAACGGCAAACAACACCGACTGCACGAGCGATCCAATTTCGAACGTCGTGATGGCAAGTGGTTCTATGTTGACGGGATATTCCCGGGCGTGAGCCAAATCAACGCGTCACCCGTCAAAGCCGGTCGAAATGATCCCTGCCCGTGTGGATCGGGCAAAAAATTCAAAAAATGCTGCGGCTAGCCCACAAATTCCAGTGCCCACTGATGAAATGGCCGAAGTAAGCTTTCATGGGCTTCTTTATATGGCATCCAGACCAGTTCGTGATCCTGATCGACTGGCGGGCCAAGCTTTTCAGTTAACTCGCACAGGAAAAAGGTTGCGCGCTTAAGGCGGTATCGATCCTTGGCCGGGTTATTGACATACTGTGACGCAAAACCGAGCCGCGAGATGATGCGCGCCCGATAACCCGATTCTTCATAGGCTTCACGACAAAGCGCGTCCTGTTCGCTTTCACCGTTTTCAACACCGCCGCCAAGAAGAACAATACCTTTGGGGGTGCGCGCAACGGCAACGTCGCCGTTTTCGCGTTTGATCACGGCATAGACACAGTCCTGTACGTTATAGCTTTGCCCCACACGCGGGGTTCCAAATATTGGACCGGTCAACAGGTCTTCCTTGTTTCGCGATTGCCCGAGTTTTCGTTCTTAAATCAGGTTTTATCGCTTGGTTATAGTCTTGTAGTCCAACTTCAAGTGATTTTGTGATGGACGCTTCGGGATGGCTGCACGAACAATCTCACAAAAACAAATCCCCCCAAAACAACCAGCGTTTCGGAGGGATTCTAAAGCACTATCATTAAGCGATTGCTTAGAACGGGATCTCGTCATCCAGGTCCTGGCTGAAGCTCTCCTGCGGGCCGCTCATCTGGCGCGCGCCGCCGCTCTGGCCCTGGTATCCGCCAAAATCATTGCCCATCGAGCGGCCACCGCCCTCATTGCGGCTGTCCAGCATGGTCAGGGTGGAATTGAAGCCCCGCAACACGACTTCAGTCGTGTACCGGTCCTGGCCGTCCTTGTCCTGCCACTTCCGGGTTTCAAGCTGGCCTTCGATATAGAGTTTGGAGCCCTTCTTGACGTAATTCTGCACCACGCGGACAAGCCCCTCGCTGAACACCGAGATGCGGTGCCATTCGGTCTTTTCCTTGCGCTCGCCCGTATTGCGGTCCTTCCAGGTCTCCGATGTGGCCAGCGAGAAGCTGGCGACCTGACCGCCATTCTGGAACTGGCGGACCTCCGGGTCCTGTCCGACATTGCCGACAAGAATGACCTTGTTAACTGATCCTGCCATGGTTCCAACTCCGCTCCGATCTGTTTCGCTTTCGATTCGAATCTGCTTTTACTCTTCCCGAGGCGGCGTGTCGCCCGTCGCGATGAGAATTCCCCCGCCTTCGGCATGAAAAAGCAGCGCCAGCTGTATGTTCACATTTTGTTCTTGTCGTCAAGCTGGACTCAGGGCACACATAGGACCTAGCAACAATTG
>JAEPNK010000009.1 GCA_017643495.1 Rhizobiaceae bacterium
ATGAAGTTGGAATCGCTAGTAATCGCGGATCAGCATGCCGCGGTGAATACGTTCCCGGGCCTTGTACACACCGCCCGTCACACCATGGGAGTTGGTATTACCCGACGACGCTGCGCTAACCTTCGGGAGGCAAGCGGCCACGGTAGGATCAGCGACTGGGGTGAAGTCGTAACAAGGTAGCCGTAGGGGAACCTGCGGCTGGATCACCTCCTTTCTAAGGAAGATTATTTACGGCGCCAGGCTCTGCCTGTCCGCTGTCTCTAATCTCTTGGAACTTATAGCTGGGACATCTTCGGATGATCACTGGCAAAACAGGCAGTCGCCGCCGTCTTCGTTTCTCTTTCCATTCTAGATCACATCACCGGATGTGGTCGCCGCGTTTTCGTTAAGGCAACGATCTGCGATCTAAGCGCCTGTAGCTCAGTTGGTTAGAGCGCACGCCTGATAAGCGTGAGGTCGGTAGTTCAAATCTACCCTGGCGCACCATCGCTTCTCAGGTCCGACGCAAACGCGATAACCGCGTTTCTACGGGGCCTTAGCTCAGATGGGAGAGCGCCTGATTTGCATTCAGGAGGTCAGGAGTTCGATCCTCCTAGGCTCCACCAACGCGGTATAGAAAGACACACGTTTCGCCCTGGCTTCGGCCTTGGGTGGATATTTGACATAGTTGACGAGGGTTCAGCCGCTTGAGGTTGGATCGAAAAGACATCCTGACCGAGGCTCATGCATTATGCGGGTTTCGTCGCGATCGTACCGATCTGCACGGCCGGTATTGAGTGACGAAGCGTTCACCGCGCATGAGCATCAATTTTGAAATCAAGTGTCAGAAGGGCGTTTAGTGGATGCCTAGGCATGTAGAGGCGATGAAGGACGTAGCACGCTGCGATAAGTCTCGGGGAACCGCGAGCAGGTTTTGATCCGAGAATTTCCGAATGGGGAAACCCACCTTTACGAACCCTGGCGGTCGCTTAGCCGGTTTACCGGTTAATCGATCACCAGAGTTTGTAGGAGGTATCTAATTCTGAATACATAGGGATTAGAAGCAAACCCGGGGAACTGAAACATCTAAGTACCCGGAGGAAAGGACATCAATTGAGACTCCGTTAGTAGTGGCGAGCGAACGCGGATCAGGCCAGTGCTCTTATCAATCGAACTCGAACCATCTGGAAAGTTGGGCCGGAGTGGGTGACAGCCCCGTAGAGGTAGGAAAGATAAGAGACTTGAGTAGGGCGGGACACGTGAAATCCTGTCTGAACATGGGGGGACCATCCTCCAAGCCTAAGTACTCCTACATGACCGATAGT